>NZ_LFIO01001153.1 GCF_001187535.1 Rhizobium ecuadorense | reverse complement strand
CTTCACGGCTGCCGGATCGGCGCTGTCGGCCTGGATGGCAAGCGCTTTGCGGCCCTTGCGCTCGATCGCCCGGACGACTTCGGCGGCGCGATCGGCCGAACGCTCATAGGTGATGGCGACATCAGCGCCTTTGTCGGCAAGCGCCAATGCGATGGCGGCACCGATGCCACGCGAGCCACCCGTTACCAGGGCACGCTTTCCAGCCAGTTCTGTCATGATCTTCTCTTTCTGTAGTGATCGACACATAAATAGCTAGGCACGTTGCGATGGGGTGTCAATGGGTTTATATAATGATCGATGCAAAAATCGGATGAGATCTCGGAAGTCGATAAAACCCC
>NZ_LFIO01001502.1 GCF_001187535.1 Rhizobium ecuadorense | reverse complement strand
GCTTCTGCCCCGCCTGCGGCACGCCCGTCTATCTGACCTTCTCTGCCATGCCCGATCTCTTCACCATTCACGCCGCCAGCCTCGACGATCCCACCCGATACCAGCCGCAGATGGTGACCTACACCGTGCGCGGCGTCGCCTGGGACCGGGTCGACCCGGCGGTGCCGAAATTCGAGACGATGCCGCCGATGTAAAGCTGGGGCAGCGGCCCTGGCAAAATGGTGCGATCGGCTGGGTCCCCGTGTGTCAGTGAACCCGATGCCCACCTGACCTGGCGCAGGCGATGCCAGGAGATGTCAATTTCCGGCAAGACTCTCGATCGGCTCGGCCAGGTCGAGC
>NZ_LFIO01001196.1 GCF_001187535.1 Rhizobium ecuadorense | reverse complement strand
CCCGCGACGCCCTTGAGCCGCCCGAGAGCGACGCCCCCCTTTAGAATAAGGCGACGCACGTCAACGTCATACCCTCCGTCAACCCCCGTGATCACCGTTGTGGTTGGATACTTGCGCCCTGGAAAGCTGTCGATCGGAAGATCGAAGCGGCCCATTGACATGAACCACCAGAAGCTGTCGCGATCACGGTATCTGCGCGGTACTCGGCGATGGGCGCTCACGCTGAAATACACGACACGGCCATCGGCATTGAGTTCATCGGCAATCTGACAACCAGAAGCACCGCTACCGACAACGAGGACCGCCCCCGGTGGGAGCTGCTCGGAGTTTCGGTAATCG
>NZ_LFIO01001185.1 GCF_001187535.1 Rhizobium ecuadorense | reverse complement strand
CTGTACAGCATGCGCACGGCGTATCGATCGGGCACCGGCCTCGGACAGACCGAACCACCGCACCTTGCCCTCGGCGATCAGCTCCCTGACCGTCCCGGCCACATCTTCCATGGGCACGTCTGGATCGACCCGGTGCTGATAATAAAGGTCGATGTGGTCGGTGCGCAGGCGCTTTAGGCTGCCCTCGATGGCGCGGCGGATCTGCGCCGGCTTGCTGTTGACGCCACCGCGGTGCTCGCCCGTCTCCTGATCGATGTCCCAGCCGAATTTCGTGGCGATCTTGACCTTGTCGCGAACCGGAGCAAGCGCCTCGCCCACCATCTCCTCGTTCGTCCAGGG
>NZ_LFIO01001544.1 GCF_001187535.1 Rhizobium ecuadorense | reverse complement strand
GCTCGCGGCAATTGACAACTCGCTTGGGAATTTCAACATGAACATCGAGACGATATTTTTCAAGCCGAGCGACTGGGTCCCGAACAATCCGCATCTTCCTGTATTGCTTTACAGAGGGCTCTTTGCTGACGCTGAACCTACTGATTTCGACCGTCGTTTCGCTGCAAACGGTTGGACAGGCATCTGGATAAACGGTGTCTTCGATTATCAGCACTACCATTCCGGTGCCCATGAAGTCCTGGGAATTGCACGTGGCAGCGCCAAGCTGTTGATCGGCGGTCCCGACGGTCAAGAGCTTGATGTGGTTGCGGGAGACTGCCTGGTACTTCCAGCCGGAAC
>NZ_LFIO01000140.1 GCF_001187535.1 Rhizobium ecuadorense | reverse complement strand
GTCGCGACCCAGGCGGAGAATGTCGGTGCACCCTTGTCTGCCACCTCCTTGGAGGTCACCAGGACCTTGCCGTTCTTCTTCAGTTCGGTGAGTGCCGGATCCCAGACGAAGCCGCCATCGATATCGCCGCGGTTATAGCTGGCGACGATCTCAGGCTGAGGGATTGCGAAGACCTGAACGTCCTTTTCGGTCAGACCGAGCGATTTGATCAGCGCCAGAAGCTGATAGTGGTCGGTGGAAACAGGCGCGGCCGCAAGCTTCTTGCCCTTCAGATCATTCAGGCTTTCGATACCGGAGCCGTTACGGACGACGAGAGCCTCGTCGATGCCCGAGATCGAGG
>NZ_LFIO01000366.1 GCF_001187535.1 Rhizobium ecuadorense | reverse complement strand
TCATGCTGAAGCACATGATGGATGCCGTCGTTGAAATCTATCCGCATATTCCAGTCTGCGTGCATCTCGATCACGGCAACGATCCCTCCAACTGCATGACGGCGATCCAGGCGGGCTTCACCTCGGTAATGATGGATGGTTCACTGAAGGCGGACGCCAAGACGCCCGCCGACTGGGCCTATAATGTCGGCGTCACCAAGATGGTGACTGACATGGCGCATTTCGGCGGCATCTCAGTGGAAGGCGAACTCGGTGTTCTCGGTTCTCTCGAGACCGGCATGGGCGAGGCCGAGGACGGCCACGGCGCCGAGGGCAAGCTATCGCATGACCAGCTGCTGAC
>NZ_LFIO01000519.1 GCF_001187535.1 Rhizobium ecuadorense | reverse complement strand
CGACTGGATCGAAAACATAGTAGCCGCGACCCAATCCGACGGCAGCCACCCGGTACTGATCATAAATCGGTTCCATTCTTTCGCTGCCATCGCCGACGACAATCTGCTGTCCGTCCTTTCAACCTTGCGGCAGCTTGAGCACGACGGCAATCTGACAACGATTGCCATCTCACCGATCACTTATCAGGCCCTTCGCCGGGAACTCGCGGAAAAGGGACAGTTTCCATTCGTGAACTCTGCCTACGGGGACAATCACGACGAAACGGTCATGCCTCCACTCACCCGCAATGAGTTCGTTGCGGCTGCGACGCGAGCAGGACTTTCGCCCAAACGTTCCAAC
>NZ_LFIO01000982.1 GCF_001187535.1 Rhizobium ecuadorense | reverse complement strand
GATCTCGATCTTGCCGTGGAAGGCGCAATCGCATCGAAATTCCGCAATGGCGGGCAGACCTGCGTTTGCGCCAACCGCCTTCTCGTCCAGTCCGGAGTCTATGAGGCCTTTGCCGCCAAACTTTCCGCACGCGTATCGGCCATGAAGGTCGGGGCCGGCACGGATGCCGGTACGGATATCGGGCCGATGATCAACAAGGCGGCGATCGAGAAGATCAAGCGTCATGTCGACGATGCGGTGGAAAAGGGAGCGAGGATCCTCGCCACCGCGGGTTCCGTGCCTGAAGGCGATCAATATGCGGTGCCGATGGTGCTCGGCGGTGCGACGACCGAGATGCAGC
>NZ_LFIO01001363.1 GCF_001187535.1 Rhizobium ecuadorense | reverse complement strand
GGACAAGCTCGATGGTTGGGCGGCGGGCGAAGACGCTGATATCATCGGCCTGGCGCTCCAATACAGTCTCAAGCTTCGACGCTTGCCGGAGGCGCTGAAATACGCCGAGGATCTGGCGCGACTGAGACCTGAGGACCAGCAGATTTCAGGCCTCATCGGGCAGTTGACGCAGGCGATCAACGAAAAATAGGTATTTGAGCTTGTCGAAATCTACCTCTCGCTGCACAGTGCCGACTCGGGACAGCAGTGCCGAGGCGAAACGAGATCGGGGGATTCTCATGAAAGCCATATACTTGCGTGCCGTTCTGTTGGTGGCGGGCATTTGCGCGGCTTCGGCCGGC
>NZ_LFIO01000325.1 GCF_001187535.1 Rhizobium ecuadorense | reverse complement strand
GTCGAGATAGGGTTCGATCGCCAGGATCCTGGCGGCGGACTGCACCCGCCGGCCGATCTCGTCCTTGGCCGTGCCGCGCAGCTTCAGCGAAAATCCCATATTCTCGGCGACCGTCAGATGCGGATAGAGCGCGTAGCTCTGGAACACCATGGCAATGTCCCGCTCCTTCGACGGCAGGCCGTTGACCATGCGGCCGTCGATCGAAAGACGGCCCTCCGAGATCGTCTCCAGGCCGGCAATCATGCGTAAGAGCGTGGACTTGCCGCAGCCGGACGGGCCGACGAGCACGATGAACTCGCCATCTTCGATGTCGACATCGACGCCATGGATGACGGGTAGCGTGCCGTAGGATTTGCGGATGTTGTGAAGCGCGATCGACGCCATGATATTTTCCTCAGGTTGCGCTCAGGCCGCGCCTTCGCCTTCATGATTGACCGCCGTCCTGGTGCCGGAGGAAAACATGATCAGGGCGAAGAGCGGTTCGGTGCCGAGTGCGCGCGCCCAATGACGGACATTGCGGGGAATGCGGATGGCGTCGCCGGCTTCGAGCCGGTAAAGCGCATCGCCGAGCTTGTGTTCGCAAAGGCCGGAAACGACGTAGAGGATCTCCTCGCAATCGGGATGCGAATGCAGCTGGTTGCGCTCACCGGGATTGATGCGGCAGGTGCCGAAGGTCATCTCGGCGCCGGGCGTGCCGTCGCCAGTGATCTTCCAATTGAGTTCGCCCCATGTGGTCGGCATGAATTCGCCGCCGGCTTTCCTGAAAATAATATCGGTCTCGCTCAAGGCGGTCCCTCCCCGTCAGAGATTGGTGGTGACGCCGGCATCCGTGCGTCGGTAAAATTCGAAGAGCTTCATGATCTCGCGGGCGATTTCGAGCGTGCCCCGGGTGATCGATGTGCCGGAAAGGATCGCATCCGTCATATGCAGGATCTCGGGCACATAGCCGAGATAGAAGAGATTGTTGTTGTAGAGCTGGCCGAGCGAATGCTCCGGCTCGTAGATGAGCGCGGCATTCTCGTCCGGCTGGATGAAGCTTGCGGCGCGGCCATAGGACGGCAGCTCCGCCTTGCGGAAGTAGGTCAGCCGGCTGCCGTTTTCGACGATGGCATTGGCGCCTTCGCCGATGATCTCCACCCGCTCGAAGATGCTGCCGCCGGATTGGCCGGCGGCAAGATGCAGCGTGCCGATCGCGCCGGAGCGGAAGCGCAGGCTGGTGACGGTCGCTCCGGTCAGCGCTTCCCATTCGTAGCCGGCGCGTTCGATCTCGCCGCCGAGAAAATTGAGGATCGCTCCCGGATGGTAAATATGGTCGAGGAAGCTCTGCATCTTGACGAGATCGGCACGGTCTTCCGGGCTCGGCAGGCTCTGGGGATAGCGGACGTTGATCGAGGTCAGTCTGCCGAAGCCGGGCGAGCCGATCAAATCCCTGAGCTTCTCGATCGTGGGGAAGAAGGTCTTCTTGAGACCGGTCATCACCATGCGGCCGGCCGCGGCACTTGCCGCCTGCAGCCTTCCGATATCCTCCAGGCTCGCCGCCGTCGGCTTCTCCATCCAGACATGCGCGCCGGCTGCCAGCGCGTCGAGTGCCAGATCGGTCGCCTGCACCCGGCCGTCGGGATGATAGGCGGTGACGAGAAAGACCAGGTCCGGCCTTTCCTGCTCGAGCATATCGCGGTGATCGGTATAGGCTTTGCCGGCGCCGAAAAGCTTGGCGAATTTTTCGGCGCGGCCGAGATCGAGATCGCAGATGCCGGCAAGCTCGACCGGTGCATAACGCAGTGCCGGATAGACATTGCGATAGGCATGGCCGCCGGCGCCGATGAAGCAGGCCCTGATGCGATGGTCGAATTCGAAATTGTAGCGGATGTCCCGCTGGACGTGGTGCGACATGGTCAGCCCTTGATTGCTCCCTGCGTCAGCCCCTCGGTGAAGCGGCGCTGCATCAGGATGTAGAGAAGAATGATCGGCAGGAACGAAATCACGGTCCCTGAGAAGACCAGGCGGTAATCCGAGGCATAGGTGCTGGCGAAACGGACCAGCCCGAGCGGCAGCGTTTGGACCTCAGGGCTGATCAGCACGATCAGCGGCAGGAAGAAATCGTTCCAGGTGGAGAGCGCGCTGATGATGACGAGCGCCTGCACCGCCGGCGTGGAGATCGGCAGAAAGACCTTGGTGAGGATCTGGAAATGCGAAGCGCCGTCGATCTTGGCGGCCTCGATCAGATCATCCGGCACGCCGATGAAGAAGCTCCGCATCAGGAAGATGCCGAAGGGAATGCCGTTGCTGACCTGCACCAGCACGATACCAGCAAGCGTGTTGACGAGGTTCAGTCCGAAAAGCACCTGGTAGAGCGGAATGACGATCGCCTGGACCGGCACGGTGAGGCCGAGGATGAAGGCATAGAACAGCCATTCCCGGCCGGGAAAGCGGATTTTGGCGAGCGCATAACCGGCCGGCGCGCAGGTGACGAGCGACAGGGCGACGACACCGATGAGGTTGATGAGGCTGTTGCCGACGAGGTCGCCGAAGCCGCCGATCTGCCAGGCGTCCAGATAGTTCCGCCACATCAGGTCGGCGGGCCAGGTGAAGGGATCGGCTCGGCCGATCTCGGCCTCGGTCTTGAAACTCGATATCAGCAGCCAGACGAAGGGGGCGAGGATCAGGATCAGAACAGGGGTCAGCGCCAGCGCCACCGGCCATTCGCGATTGCGCACACTCATTGGGAAAGCCTCGCGCGCCAGCGGTTGAAGACGATGGTGATGGCGATCGCAAGTAGGCTCAGCAGGATGCAGAGCACCGCCGCAAGCCCGTGATCCTGGGACTGGAAGGCAAGCCGGTAGATGTAGGTGGTGATCAGCTCGCTCTGATAGAACGGGCCGCCATTGGTCATGACGAAGACGGTGGCGAAGCCCTTCAGGCCGTTGATCATCGCCAGCGAAACGACGAAGGTCGTCACCTCGCGAAGCCCCGGCAGCGTCACATGGATCAGCTTCTGGAAGGCGTTGGCGCCGTCCACCTCAGCCGCATCGTAAAGCGAGCGGTCGATATTCTGCAGCCCGGCGATGAAGAGCAGCATGTAGAGGCCGAAACCCTGCCAGGAGCTTGCGAGATTGACGGAAAAGAGCACCAGCGCCGGGTCGGAAAGCCAGCCCTGCGTGAAGGCGCCGAGCCCGATCCGCGTCAGGCCGGTGTTCAGCAGGCCAAAAAACGGATCGTAGATATTGGCCCAGATGACGCCGACGACGGCGAGCGACACCAGATGCGGCAGGAAGAAGGCGGTGCGGAAGAAGACTTGCGTCACTCTCAGCCTGCTGACGGCAAGCGCCAGCAGCAGGCCGAGCCCGCCCGCCATCACCACATGATAGGCCAGCCAGACGAAGGTATGGACCAGGCTCTTCCAGACGATCGGATCATGCGCCGCCTTGGCATAATTGCCGAAGCCGACGAAGCTCGCGGATGTGTTGAAGCCGGCCGAGCTGTTGAAGCTCAGCCAGAAGGTGGCGACGATCGGCAGCAGGGTGAAGACGGCATAGAGGCCGAGTGCTGGCGCCATCAACCAGAACGCGGTGCCGGCATCGCCGTTGGGCGAAGCGGACCTGGCCGTACGGCGTTTGGACATACGGGCGGACAGGCCGCCCGCATGTCCCGCCACGGCAGACGCATCCCTGAGAGGAGCCACGACCTTGCTTCCGGGCGTTTCTGGAATGACCACTATTTCGCCTCTGCCATCTTCGCCTGGATCTGCTTCATGCCGTCCTCGCCGCCGATCTGGCCGGAGATGAGGCCCTGGATGACCTGGAAATAGGTGTCGAGCACGGTGCCCGGCAGATAGACGCTCGGATTGTAGCCGACGCCGCCGGCCGCGGCCGTGAAGATATCCTTCAGCACCGGGGTCGGCGGCTCGACGCCTGTGATTTCACGCGGATAGATCATCGTGCTTGCCGGATCCTGGGCGCGTTTCTTCATCACCGCATCAGACAGCATGAAGTCGATCCATTTCATCGCGAGTTCCGGCTGCTTTGAGTTGACCGGCACCAGCCAGCTCCAGCCGACGCCGCCGGTCGGCATCGCCGCGCCCTGGATGTCGGAAGGCATGGGCGCATAGCCGGCGTTAGTGAGGTCATAGCCTGCCTTGCGGGCATTGGCGGTGAACCAGGGGCCTGCGACGAACATGGCCGCGCGTTTGTTGAACCAGAGGCGCGAGGCGCCATCGAGATCGAGACCCGCCATTTCCTTCTTGATATAGCCCGCCTCGACCAGCTTCTGCAGCCGGATGGCGCCGGCGGCGACCGATGGATCGTCCCAAGCGATCTCGCGGCGCAGCGCCTTGCCGATCACCTCCTTGCCGCTTGCCGATTGCAGCAGGTTGCCGAAGAGATGGCCGGCGCTGCCCGTTGTGCGCGGGCCGATGGCGATCGGCTGCAGACCGGTCTCCTCGATCGATTTCATCAGCGCTTCGAATTCGCTCCAGCTCGCCGGGATCTTCCAGCCGGCCTGCGCGAAAATATCCTTGTGGTACCAGATACCAAGCGCATCGAGGCCATCGGGAACCTCATAGATCTCGCCGCCGAACTGGCCCTTCAGCTCGGTGTAGAGCCAGGGATAGATCTGGTCCTTCCAGCCGCGCTTTTCATATTGCTTGGTGAGCGGCATGACCTGCTTGGCGTTCTTGACGACGCTGATGCGGCCGATGCCTGAATTGGTGAGGATCACGTCCGGGCCGGCATCCGACTGGATCGCCGCCTGCACCGCGCCATTGCTGATCGTTCCGGTCGGCGGCATGAACTCGACGGTCACGCCGGGATTGGCCTTCTCGAAATCGGCCTTGATGCCGTTCCAGAGCTGCGCGACCAGCGGTTCGGTGATCTGTTCCGGCCCCCACATCTTCAGGGTCTCGGCATGTGCCGCCAGCGAACTTGCGGCAAGCATCGCCGCCAGTGCCGTGCTGCGGGCAAGAAATTTCAGCATTGTTCCCTCCTCCGGGCCGCTCCTCGGCCACGTTTTTACTGTTGAAAAGGAGACCTCCCTCTCCTTCACGTCCTTCGGCTAACCCTTCTGAAAGCGCGCCATGACCGCCTGCTGGACGTCGCTGATATGCGCGTGCATCAGCGCCTTCGCGCGGCCAATGTCGCGCGCCCGGAAAGCCTGCAGGATCTGATCGCGCTCCTCGGCCGCCCTTTCGGCCAGGTCGCGGCTCTCATTGGCGATCGAGCGGCAGATCTGGATCTGCAGCGCCAGCCGCGCCAGCGTCTCGATCAGTGGCAGGCTTCCCGACAGCTCGGCGATGGTCTCGTGAAATTCCTTGTCGCGGATGCCATAGGTCTCCATGTCGCCGCGGCGCAGCGCCGCCACCGCCTCGTCCAGGATGCGTTCGAAGCCTGAAATATGCCGGTCGCTCATCTGCGGGACGGCGAGCTCGACGGCGAAACATTCGAGCGTCTTGCGCAGATTGTAGAGATCATCGATCTCCTTCGGCGTGAAGCTGCGCACGAAGAAGCCGCGATAGGGCTTGATCTCGATCAGCCCTTCCTTGGCCAGCGTGCCGATCGCCTCGCGGAACGGCGTGCGGCTGACCTGCAGGCGTTCCGTGAGTTCCTTTTCATCGATCGAGACGCCGCTCGGCAGTTCGCCGGAGACGATCAGGCGAACGATTTCCTCGTAGATCCGCTCGCGAAGGGTGAGGTGGCGCGGTGCGTTCATGGTCTCCATTTCCGTCTGGCGTTCATGATTTAAGTATGCAATATGCGAAAGAATATACAATATGGAAAATACAAAATCGGAAATTTTATCGAAAACACACAGAGAAAGTTCAAAAAGAGGAGGAAAACCAATGGGAAAGGTCTATGTCGTCGGCACCTGCGACACCAAGGGAGCGGAACTGAACTACGCCCGGGAGGTGGTTCATGCGGCCGGCGCCGATGCCGTGCTGGTTGATGTCGGCACGCTTGGGGAGGATGCCGGCGCCGACATCCGGCCGCGCGAAGTCGCTGAATTTCATCCCGAGGGCGCGGCGGCCGTGCTCGGGCAGAGCGATCGGGGAACGGCGGTCTCAGCCATGGCCAAGGCGCTGACGGCATTCCTGAGATCGCGTGATGACATCGGCGCCGTCCTCGGCCTTGGCGGAACCGGCAATACCGCGCTGGTGACCGAGGCGATGCGTGCGCTTCCGATCGGCCTGCCGAAACTGATGGTCTCGACGGTCGCCTCCGGCAATGTCGCGCCCTATGTCGGGCCGAACGATCTGACCATGATGTATTCGGTCGTCGATGTCGCCGGCCTCAACGCGATCTCGCGCAAAGTGATCGGCAATGCGGCGAACGCCGCCGCCGGCATGGCCCGCAATCCGATCGCCGCTTCGAGCGATGATCGGCTTGGTATCGGCATGACCATGTTCGGCGTCACCACGCCTTGCGTCACGCAGGTTCGCGACATGCTCGGCAAAACGCATGAAATCTACGTCTTCCATGCAACCGGCGTCGGCGGCCAGTCGATGGAGAAACTTGCCGATTCCGGTCTGCTGCAGGGCGTGATCGATGTGACGACGACGGAGGTTCCCGACCTCCTGGTCGGCGGCGTCTTTCCGGCGACCGAGGATCGCTTCGGTGCCATCATCCGCACCGGCCTGCCCTATGTCGGCTCGGTCGGTGCCGTCGACATGGTCAATTTCGGTGCGCGGGAAACCGTGCCGGCGCCTTTTCGCGACCGCAGACTTCACGTCCACAATGCGCAGGTGACGCTGATGCGCACCACGCCGGAGGAAAACGCCCGGATCGGTGCCTTTATCGTCGAACGGCTGAACCGGATGCAGGGTCCGGTCTGCTTCCTGCTGCCGCTTCGAGGTGTTTCGGCCATCGATGCCGTCGGTCAGCCATTCCACGATCCGGACGCCGATGCGGCGCTGTTTTCAGCCATCCGTACCGGTTGGCGCGATGCGGAGAACAGGCGCCTCGTCGAGATCGACGCCCACATCAACAGCCCGGAATTTGCGGCTGTGCTCGTTTCCAATTTCCACGACATTCATGCCTGAAGGAGAGAGTTTTGACCCGTATCGACAGAAACGACATTCTGACCAAGCTTCGCCGCAAGATCGCCGCGGGCCGGCCGATCATCGGCGGCGGCGCCGGCACCGGCCTTTCGGCCAAGAGCGAGGAGGCCGGCGGCATCGATCTGATCGTGATCTACAATTCCGGTCGTTACCGCATGGCCGGGCGCGGCTCGCTGGCCGGCTTGCTCGCCTATGGCAATGCCAATGAGATTGTCAAGGAGATGGGCCGCGAGGTGCTGCCGGTCGTGCACCACACGCCGGTGCTTGCCGGCGTCAACGGCACCGATCCCTTCATGCTGCCAGATCTTTTCCTCGACGAGTTGAAGGCAATGGGTTTTGCCGGCATCCAGAATTTCCCGACCGTCGGGCTGATCGACGGCACCTTCCGCGCCAATCTAGAAGAGACCGGCATGGGCTTCGATCTGGAAATCGACATCATCGCCCGCGCCAATGCCAAGGACATGCTGACGACCCCTTACGTCTTCAGCAGCGAGGACGCCATAGCCATGACCAAAGCCGGCGCCGATATCGTCGTCTGCCATCTCGGCCTGACCACGGGCGGCGCGATCGGCGCCGAAACGGCGCTGACGCTCGACGGATGCGTGGAGAAGATCAACGCATGGTCGGATGCCGCAAGGTCGGTGCGCGACGACGTCATCGTGCTCTGCCATGGCGGACCGATCGCCATGCCGGCGGATGCGGCCCATGTGCTCGCCCGCTGCAAGGGGTGCAACGGCTTTTACGGCGCAAGCTCGATGGAGCGGTTGCCGACCGAGGTCGCGATCCGGGCGCAGGTCGAGGATTTCGCCAAGATATAGGCGCGGTTTGGACCGGCCGTACGCCAGCTGTCGGCGTCTCCGTTGGGGGCGCCGACGGCGAAGAGCCATAGTGGTCAGCCGCCGGTTTCCGCCAGGATCTCGTCCAACTGACTGGTGAGCATACGGCTGCCCTTGACGTCGTCCGCCAGCCTGGCAAAAACCTCCGCCATGCCCCGAAAAATCGTCGCAGCCGGATCGTCTTCTCCGAGGAAATCGGCGATCTCCTGCATTTCGGCGACCCAGCGATAGGCTTTCGGATACATGTCGGGAATGGATTTCGAGAGCTTTCGGTCGACGTCGGGAAGGCTTTCGGTGAGTTCGGCCTTCAGGCTTTCGGCAGCACCCGAGCGCGATGCGGCAAGCAGCATCGCCGCGCCGAGGCCGGTAAAGCCCTTGTTGATGCCGGCGTAACACATCTTCAGCGCCGAAGCCGCGCCGAGCGGCCCATCGAGTCTGCGGACCTTGAGGCCGTAATCTTCGAGCAGCCTGCTTTGCTCCGCGCTATCGCCGCTGACATAGAGGGTCGGACCTGGTTTACCGGGAGCCGGCGGCCCGCCGATGATGGTGCCGTCCAACACGTCCATAGTGGTGCCGCCGAACCGCGCCGCCAATGCCTGCATGGTTTTCGGCGCAATCGCGTTGAGGTCGATGAAAGGCGGCGGCGTCGGCAATCCCGACGATATGTCGGCGACGAACTCGGCAACGCCGATCGCTTCCGCCGGCGGAACAATCGACAGGATGAGCGCGGCCTTCGCCAGATCCTGCCTGCCGACCGGCACCATGCCGGCTGCCGCAGCCCGCGCGATCGTCTGTTCACTGCGACCTTCGAGACAGGTCAGCACCGTGGCGCCATGGTCGATAAGCCGTCTGGCGACAGCGCTTCCCATGGCGCCCGCTCCGATAATCGCAAAATCCGGCATGTGAACCTCATGGTGTGACGGCATCGCATGAGAGCTATGGCCGATCGCGCCGCCGTCAACTGCGACACGTCGGCAGAACTCTCGTGTTGAAGGGGCGTTTTCCGTCCGGCCCGCCGATGGTGGTTGCGCATTTCGGTTTGATTTTGGTCAAAGTAGACGCGGTCGATACGGGTATGATCGGAGCGGCTATCTGCATTCTCAGGACATGGATCTCAATGTATCGGACGATCATCTGCGGCATCGGCATGGGTTCCAGGCAAACGGCAAACCGCCTGCTGCGCCGGGCGGCGGCACTGGTGGAGGAAGGCGGCAGCATCGTTGTCGTGCACGTCGTCGAAAACATCCCGCATCGTCACCTGGTGGAGCTTCCCGAGGAATTCGAAACGACTGCCATGGCCGATGCGGAAAGAAAACTTGCAGCGCTCTGCAAGGAGCTTGGGATTCCGGCGACGATCGAAGTTCGCGTCGGCACCGCCGCCTCCCTGCTCGTCGCAGTCGCCAGGGAGACGTCGGCTGATCTTATTCTGCTGTCATCGCATGTGCTCGATATCACCGACTACGTCTTCTCCTCGATCGTCGACAAGGTCGTGCGCCACGCCGGATGCTCGGTTCTCATTGATCGGCGTTTCGATTGCAGGCACTCCGGCGCGGAGTCGCAAGCGGAAGACACGGCGCTGCTCTAATCCAATGCGGTCTCCCCTCCCCGGCGGCGGCCTAAGAGCCTATATCTCTGCTAAGCCAACCGGCAGTATTGACTGCCCTGACCGGAGATATGCATGAGCCAGGATCCCTATGAGCTTCTGGGCGTGAAACGGGATGCGACGCAGAAGGATATTCAAAGCGCCTTCCGCAAGCTCGCCAAGAAACTTCACCCCGACCTTAACCCCGGCGACAAAAAGGCCGAGGAGCGGTTCAAGGAAATTTCGACCGCCTACGAGATCTTGAGCGACGAGGAAAAACGCGGGCGCTTCGATCGCGGCGAGATCGACATGACGGGCGCCGAGCGGGCGCAGCGCAGCTATTACCGCGACTATGCCTCGGCGAGCGGTCCCGGTAATCCCTACCGCAACAGTTCCGGTTTTGCCGATTTCGCCGATGCCGACAATTCCTTTGCCAATTTCTTCTCGCGCCGCGCCGGCGGCGGCAGGATGCGCAGTCAGGGCCAGGACCGGCGGTTCTCCATGGAGGTCGATTTTCTCGAGGCGGTCAACGGCACCCGGACCGAGATCAAACTACCGGACGGGCCGCAGCTCGATGTGCAGATCCCGCCAGGCACCCGCGACGGCCAGACTTTGCGGCTGCGCGGCAAGGGCGAGCCGGGCATTGGAGGCGGGCTGCCGGGCGATGCCCTCATCGAAATCCGGGTGGGGCCTCACCGCTTCTTCACGCGCGACGGCGACGACATCCGCCTGGAGCTGCCGATCTCGCTCGGTGAAGCGGTGCTCGGCGGCAAGGTCCGCGTGCCGACACCGTCGGGACCGGTCAACCTGACGCTGCCCCCGCACTCGAATGCCGGCAAGGTCCTGCGTCTCAAGGGCAAGGGTGTCGCCACACGCGGCGGCGGGCACGGCGACGCCTATGTCACCCTGAAGATCGTGCTGCCCGACAATCCCGACGAACGGCTGATATCTCTGATGAAGGAATGGGCGACGGCAAATCCATACGATCCGAGGAAGAACATGGAGGCCTGATCATGGATGATCTTGAATTCCGTCTTTGCTTGAAAATCGACGTCGTCCAGCTCGATCTCTGGATCGAACAGGGCTGGCTGATCCCGGAGATGTCGGATGAAGGACGGCAGTTTCACGACGCCGACGTCGCGCGCGCCCGGCTGATCCTGGACCTCATGGGAAACATGGGGGTCAACGAAGCCGGCGTCGATATCGTCATGGAGCTGGTGGACGAATTGCACGGCCTGCGGGGAACGATGGGCCAGTTGATGACGGCGATAGGCAGGCAGGAGCGGGATGTTCAGCGCCGGCTGTTCGAGAGCCTGGAGGACATCGGCCGGTCTTGAACGGTCGGCCGCATGCCTTCACCTCAGGTGGTGAACCAGTAGCGCACGATGTGGAAGAACAGCGGCGCGGCGAAGGTGATGGAGTCGAGACGGTCGAGCACCCCGCCATGGCCTTCGATCACATAACCCCAATCCTTGGCGTTGAGGTCGCGCTTGATGGCCGACAGCACGAAACCGCCGAAGAAGCCGGCGACGACGATGACGGTGCTGACGGCCGCCGCCTGCAGCGGCGAAAACGGCGTCAGGCGATAGAGCAGCGTTCCGACGAGGATGGCCGAGGCGCCGCCGCCGATCAGGCCTTCGAGCGTTTTCGACGGGCTGATGTTCGGTGAGAAGCGGTGCTTTCCGAGCAGCTTGCCCCACACATACTGGAAGACGTCGCTGAGTTGCACGACGATGACGAGATAGATGAGAAGAAGCGCGGACGGCGTGCCGGTCTGCAGCATCATGAGGGCCGGTGCGTGGCTGATCGAATAGACCGTCAGCATCAATCCCCATTGCACCTTGGCGGTTCGCGCCAGGAATTCGTTGACGTCACCCGTCAGGGTCGCCACCGCCGGCAGGATCAGGAAGGCATAGACCGGAATAAAGATCGAAAATAGGCCGTACCATAGCGTTCCGAGCAGCACATATTGCACCGGCAGGACCACGAAGAAGGACAGGAACAGCGCCAGGTGATCGCCGCGCCGCGACGGCGTCAGCGTCCAGAATTCGCGAAGCGCCATGAAGGATAGAAACCCGAACAGGATGACCACCGCGGTATCGCCGAGCAGGATCGCGCCGCCGAAGACGGCGACCATGATCCACCAGGAGCGGATGCGGGCATTGAGGTTGTGGACGGTGGCTACGGAGCCGGGCTCGGTCGCGCGCCGTTGCAGGGTGAAACCGATGGCAGAGGCGACCGCAAGCAGGCCGAGGATTGCGGCAAGTACGATGGAGAAAAGGTTGGTCATGCGATACGCACTCCGTCCGCAAGCTCGATAACCGCTGCACGGGCGCGGGCCAGGAATGCGTCCTTTCCTTCGCCCGGTTCGACGCGCAGCGGCTTGCCGAAGCGTGCCGTGCAGGTGATCGGGACAATCAGCCAGCTTCCCTTGGGCAGAATGCGCTGAAGATTGTCGAGATGGATCGGCACGAGATCAACATCGGGGAAACGGCAGGCGAGGCGATAGATGCCGCTGCGGAACGGGGCGACCTCATCATTGGCGCTTCTCGTCCCCTCGGGAAAGATCAGGATCGAACGACCCTCTTCGAGCAGCCGCTCGAGCGGTTCCAGCGGATTGCTGTCCGGCAGAGGCTTGCGGTCTATTAGGACGGCGCGCAGGCCTTTCTCGGCGATGAAGCGGCGTAACGGGCTCGTTCCCCAATAATCGCGCGCCGCGACAGGATGGGTCATCCGGCGGACCGGCCATGGGAGGGCGGCCATGACGGCGACGGTATCGACATGGCTGTTGTGATTGGCGAAATAGATGCGGCGGCGCGGGTCGGGCACGCAGCCCCGCCACTCGCTTCGGGCGCCGACCATGATACGGACGAACAGCACGAGAAGACGACGGATGATGGCAATCATAGGCTCTCCAGGGAGCGGCTGAGGCTTATCGTGCGCGTGACGCAGGTGACGAGGCTGCCGGCCGCGATGATGATGGAGGCGATGAGCAGCGACCAGCGGCTGGCCGATATCAGCGTCTCGATGCTTTGGGCAAGCAGGCCGGCGGTCAGCACCGCCATGCGGCGCTGCTTGGCCATGATGCCGCTGAAATCCTGGGGCAGACCGACCGATCCACCGAAGACCCTGATATAGGCGGTGAGCGCGGCGAGCAGCGCCGACAGCCAACCCAGCCAGGGAAAGCCGCAGGCATAGCCGGCCGCGACAATTAGCAGGCTGTCGGCGATCCGATCGGGAAATTCGTTGTAGATCGGGCCGCTCTTGGTTTTCTTGCCGCCTTCGATCGCGACCATGCCGTCGAGCAAATTGCAGACGAGCCGCATCTGCACGGCGATCGCAGCGCAGAGCATGGCGATCGGATGGGCCGTGAACAGGATCAGCGCCGCGCCGATGCCGGCAAACAGGATCGAGAAAAGCGAAATGCAGTTCGGCGTGACGCCGGTGCGCACCAGCCACGCACTCAGGCCGATCGCCCAAGACGATGACCGGCTCGCGATCGGTCGCCGCGAGGCGTCTTCTTCTTCACCCATTTTCTTGTTTCCCCACCCAACAGTTCTCTGCATATCCTGCAAATATCGCCGCGCCAAGCCCTGCAGATCCGGTCCGAGCTCTCCCTGCGCCGAAACGAAGGAGGCGATTATTGGTATGGAAATTCTCAACCGAGAAGCGCTGCGGCATCGAGGTGCAGCCTGCCACGCCACGGTCTTTCCGCCAAGTCGCGACGCCGAGCAGCCACGTAAAAATTCGGCGGTCGAGGAAAGAGCCCAAGGGGTCGATCAGCCTGATTTTTAAGCCTCTTCTCTCCTTGACACATTTTTAGGCGCTACTATGATTTTTGAACCAGATGGTAAAAAAGGGGAGCAATCGATGACCAAAGACATCCTGATTTCACGCCGGGCAGTGATCGCATCGGGCATTGCGCTCGGAGTCAGCAGCTTCGCCCCGCTCGCAAGGGCTGCCGCCCCGCTGAAAGTTGCCGGCATTCATGCGTCGCCGGTTGAAAACGCCTGGAATTCCTGTCTTCACAAGGCGCTTCAGGACGCGGCCAAGGACGGCGTCATCGAATATGTCTTCTCCGAAGGCGTCTCCGGCACCGATTATCCCCGCGCCATGCGCGAATATGCCGAACAGGGCAACAAGCTGATCATCGGCGAGGCCTATGCCGTGGAGAAGGAGGCCCGGCAGGTCGCGGCCGACTATCCCGATACCGCTTTCGTGCTGGGTTCAAGCGGCGAGCAGGCCGGCGACAATTTCGGCGTCTTCGGCACCTGGAACCACGACGGCGCCTATCTGGCCGGCATGCTGGCGGGCAAGATGACCAAGTCGAACATCGTCGGTTCGGTCGGCGCCATTCCGATCCCCGAGGTCAACATGCTGATCAACGCCTTTGCCGCGGGCGTCAAGGCGGTCAACCCGGATGCAAAACACCTCGTCTCGTTCATCGGCACCTTCTTCGATCCGCCGAAGGCCCGCGAAGCTGGTCTTGCCCAGATCGACGCCGGCGCCGATATCCTGTTCGGCGAGCGCATCGGCACGGCCGATGCCGCCAAGGAACGCGGCATCAAGTCGGTCGGCTCGCTGGTCGATTATACGCCGCGTTATCCCGATACGGTGTTTGCCAACGCCATGTGGTATTTCCGCCCGATCCTCGATGCCGCGATCGCCGACGTCGCTGCCGGCAAACCGGTCGGCAGGAACTACACGTCCTACGGTCTGATGAAGGAAGGCGGCAGCGATATCGTCTTCGTCAAGGGCGTGGCGCCTGCCGAGGCGGAGGCAGCGATGGAGGCCAAGCGGGCGGAGATCAAGGCAGGCACCTTCGAAGTTCCGAAGATGATGGAAGAGCCGAAGTAGTTCGCCCCATGCAGGGCGATGCGACGGAGCTGGCGGCAGCGATCAGGCATGGTAGCCTGAGCGCTGCAGAAGCGATGCAGATCTCCCTCGAGGCCGCCGCGCGGCATGAGCCGCTCGGCGCGATCGCCTATCTCGACGGCGTCATGGGTCTCGCCACGGCGCAGGCCTGCGACCGGGAGCGGCAGAGCGCGCCCGAGCATTTCTCGGCGCGACCCTTTGCCGGCGTGCCGACCTTGGCGAAGGATCTTGGCGGTCCCTTCCGCGGATTGCCGGTAACGGCCGGTTCCCGCCTCTTCGAGAGAAAAGGCGGCGGAGCCGACTCCGATCTCGCGTCGCGGTTCCGCGAGGCCGGCTTCTGTCTGTTCGGTCTGACGACGAGCCCGGAATTCGGCCTTTCGCTCGCCAGCGAACCGGCAATCGGGCCTGTCTGTCGCAACCCGCTCGATCCGGCCCGCACCGCCGGCGGCTCGTCGGGCGGTGCGGCGGCAGCGGTTGCCGCCGGAATCGTCGCGATTGCCCATGCCACCGATGCCGGCGGCTCGATCCGTGTGCCGGCCGCCTGTTGCGGTCTCGTCGGAATGAAGCCGACCCGCGGCGCCATCCCCGGCGGACCTTTTTTCGGCAACCACCTTGCCGGCATCGCGAGTGAACTTGCGGTCTGCCGCTCGGTGCGGGATACGGCACTGATCTTCGGCAGTCTGAGCGGCAATGCACGCGGACCCGTTCCGGATCCCTCTCCCGCCGATGTCGACACCGACCGTTTGCGGATCGGCCTGTTGACCCATACCGGATCGGCCCACCCGATCGAGGACGATCGCCTTGCAGCCGTCGCGGATGCCGCGCGTGTGCTCGAGAAGGACGGACACGCTATCGTTCCGTTGGCCTGGGCCGAGTTCGAATGGAGCGCCGCCGCCAGCAGCCGTGCCTTCGCCGATATCGTTTCCGTCAACCTCGCCGCGCTGATCGAGGCGGCAGCTCTTGAGGAAAGCAGGGCCGAGCCCCTCACCCGGGCTTTCGCGATGCGCGGACGAGCGCTTTCGGCCACCGAACTCTGGAAAACGCTGAACGATGCGGTGCTGGTGAGCCACGCCCTCTGGGCGCTGTTCGACAAGGTCGATTGCATCCTGATGCCGATGCTCGCCTCCGCCCCCCTTGCGATGGGCTCCTTTCCGTCCGATCATGCCGACACCGATCTGCATCTGGAGCGAATGACCGCGTTTGCGCCGCTTGCCTGTCTTGCCAATGTTTCGGGTTTTCCTGCTTTGACGCTGCCTTTCGGAGAGGATGAGCACGCCATGCCGCTGCCGGTGCAGCTCATGATGCCGATGGGGCACGAGCCGCAACTTCTGTCGCTGGCGGCGCGCCTGGAAGCCGAGGGGCGATGGCAGCACCGTTTTCCAGTGGCGGGGTTGCCGTCATGACCGGGCCGGTTCTGGAAATTGTCGGCGTCAGCAAACGTTTCGGCGCCAACCTTGCCAATGACGATATTTCCATGATGCTGGCCAGGGGCGAGGTCGTTGCCCTGCTCGGCGAGAACGGCGCGGGCAAGACCACGCTGATGAGCATCCTTTTCGGCCACTATGTGCCGGATGCCGGCCGAATTTTGATTGACGGCGCCGAGCTGCTGCAGGGCAAGCCGCGCGCGGCGATCCGCGCCGGCGTCGGCATGGTGCATCAGCATTTCTCGCTCGCGCCCAATCTGACCGTTCTCGAAAACGTCATGACCGGCACGGAAGGGCTGTGGTCCTGGCGATCGGCAACATCGGCGGCGCGCAAGAAACTGCTGGCCATTTCCGAGCGCTTCGGCCTGCAAGTCGATCCGGATGCCCGCCTTGGCGACCTTTCGGTCGGCGAGCAGCAAAGAGTGGAAATCCTCAAGGCGCTTTACAACGATGCCCGCATCCTGATCCTCGACGAGCCGACGGCGGTGCTGACCAATATCGAAGCCGAGCGGCTGTTCACGACCCTGAAGGAAATGGCCCGCCAGGGCCTGTCGCTGATCTTCATCTCGCATAAACTCGACGAGGTGATGGCGGCGGCAGACCGCATCGTCGTGCTGCGCGCAGGCAGGATGGTCGCCGAGCGCAGAGCATCGGAAACGAGCAAGGCGGAACTTGCCGAGCTGATGGTCGGGCACCGCGTAACGCGGCCCGTTCGCGAACCGTCGACCCCCGGCGCCGTTGCGCTAGAGGCTTCAGGCGTGACCGCGCGAACCGGTGGCATCGATCGTCTGAAATCGATCAGCTTTCGGCTGCACCAGGGAGAGATCCTCGGCATTATCGGCGTTTCGGGCAATGGTCAGGCGGCGTTGGCGCATCTTCTTTCCGGGACGCTGGCGCGCAGCGGCGGCGACCTCAGGCTGTTTGGCGAAGTGGTCGGCAATCTTGGCGTCGCCGATGTCGTCGACGCGGGCATCGGCCGCATTCCCGAGGACCGCAACCATGAGGGCGTGATCGGCGAAATGGCGATCTGGGAAAACGCCGTGCTGGAGCGCCTCGCCTCGCCGGCCTTCTCCCGCCACGGTCTCGTCAACCGCAAGGCGGGCATAACCTTCGCGCGCGAGATCATCGACGGCTTCGACGTTCGCGGCGGCGGCCCGGCGATCCGCACGCGGCTGCTGTCCGGCGGCAATATGCAGAAGCTCATTCTCGGGCGCAGCCTCTATCGGCGGCCGCGCATCCTGATTGCCGCCCAGCCTGCCCGCGGCCTCGACGAAGGGGCCGTGGCCGCCGTGCATGCGCGCCTGCTCGAAGCCCGCCGGCAGGGGACCGCCGTGCTGCTGATCTCGGAGGATCTTGACGAGGTGATCGCGCTCGCAGACCGTATCCAGGCGATCGTCGGCGGCCGGCTGTCGCCGCCCGTCGACGCCGATGGCGCCGACGCCCGCAGGCTGGGGCTGATGATGGCTGGGGAATGGCAAGAGACCCGCGAGGCCGATCATGCGATTTGAGCGCCGCGAACACCGTCCGCTTTCCCTGCTGATATTCACGCCTGTCGTCGCGGTCATTGCAGCACTGGCGCTGGCGGGCATCTTGATCTCGATCGCCGGCGCACCTGTTCTGGATGCCTATTGGCGCATCCTGACCGGTGCCTTCGGCTCGCGGCTTTCGGCGACCGAAACACTGACGCGGGCAACACCACTGATGCTGACCGGACTTGCCGCTGCCGTCGCCTTTCGCGCGCGGCTCTGGAATATCGGCGCCGAGGGCCAATTCTACCTCGGCGCCATCGCCGTCGCGGCGGCAAGCTCGAAACTGCTCGGCAATCTTCCGGCACCCATCCTTATCCCACTCCTGCTGCTGATCGGCGCGATTGCCGGCATGGTGCTGATCCTGGTTCCGCTGTGGCTCAGGCTGCGCTTTTCCGTCGATGAGGTCGTTACCAGCCTGCTCCTGAACTTCATCGCCGTGCTTTTCGTCTCGATGCTCATCGACGGCGTTCTCAAGGATCCGCTCGCCTTCGGCTGGCCGCAGTCGCAATCCGTCAGCGATCATGCCATGCTGCCGAAGCTGATCGCCCGCTCGCGCCTGCATATCGGTTTGGCGATTGCGATCGCCCTGGCGGTCGTCGTCCACTTCGTCCAGTCCCGCACGGTCTTCGGCATGCAGTCTCGCGCAGCAGGCCTCAGTCCCGCCGGCGCGGTCTTCGCAGGCGTGCCGCTCGGCAGAACACTGGTGAAGGTTGCTTGTCTCTCGGGCGGGCTTGCGGGGCTCGCCGGAGCGATCGAGGTGATGGGCGTCAAGGGTTATGTGACGACGGACCTGTCGCCCGGTTTCGGCTATGCCGGCATCGTCGTCGCCATGCTCGCCAACCTCAATCCGCTCGGCGTCGTCTTCGCCGCCATTTTCACCGCCACGATGTTCGTCGGCGCCGACGGCATGAGCCGGGGTCTCGGCATCCCGACCTATATTGCCGACGTTACCGTGGCGCTGTCGCTGCTGACGATGCTGATCGCACTGTTCTTCACCCAATACAGGATAAGGCGATGACGCAACTGTTCGATATCATCGCCTCCGCCGGGCTCTGGGCGGCAGTCCTGCGGATCGCCACGCCGCTGATTTTCGGCACGCTCGGCGCCCTGCTCTGCGAACGGGCCGGCGTGCTCAATCTCGGTATCGAAGGCATCATGACCTTCGGCGCGATGATCGGCTGGCTTTCCGTCTATCACGGCGCCGATCTGTGGACCGGCCTGCTGATCGCCGCGGTCTCCGGCGGCATCTTCGGCCTGCTGCATGCGGGGCTGACGGTGACACTCGGCCTGTCCCAGCATGTCTCCGGTCTCGGCGTCACGCTCTTTGCCTCCAGTTTCAGTTATTATGTCTTCCGGCTGATCGTGCCGCTTGCCAATACGCCGCCCACCATCGTGCCCTTCCAGCCGATCGCCATCCCCGGCCTCTCGACGCTGCCGTTCATCGGCCCGGCCTTCTTTACGCAGACGGCGCCGACCTATCTTGCGATCGTGATTGCCCTCCTGATGGCCTACATCATCTTCCGAACTCCCGTGGGGCTCGCAATCCGCATGACCGGCGAAAATCCGCATGCAGCCGAAGCCCAGGGCGTCAATCCGATGAAGGTGCGATACGGTGCAATCATCATCGGCAGCGCGCTGATGGGAATGGGCGGCGCTTTTCTGACATTGTCGGCGTTCAACAGCTTCTTCCCGACCATGGTGCAGGGGCGCGGCTGGATCTGCATCGCGCTTGTCGTGTTCGCCTCCTGGCGGCCGGGACGCGCGCTGTTCGGCGCTCTGCTCTTCGCCTTCTTCGATGCCTTTCAGCTTCGGCTGCAAACTGCGCTGAGCGGACTTGTACCCTATCAGCTCTTCCTGATGACGCCCTATATCCTTTCCATTGCCGCGCTAGCCGTCATGGCCCGCCGCGCCCGCGTCCCGCAGGCGCTGATGCAACCCTATCGTCGCGGCGAGCGCTGAGACCGTCCACATCCAAAGAGGCTCCGATGTTCGATCTGATCGTCAGAAACGCAAATCTCCCTGATGGCCGAACCGGCATCGACATCGGTATCGAGGGCGACAGGATCATCGCCGTCGAGCGCAATCTGCAGGCGCAGGCGCCGGAGGAAATCGACGCAACCGGCAGGCTGGTCAGCCCGCCCTTTATCGATCCGCATTTTCACATGGACGCCACGCTATCGCTTGGCCTGCCGCGGATGAACGTGTCGGGTACGCTGCTCGAGGGCATCGCGCTCTGGGGGGAGCTGCGCCCGATCGTGACCAAGGAGGAACTGGTCGATCGCGCGCTGCGCTATTGCGATCTGGCGGTGACGCAAGGCCTGCTTTTCATCCGCAGCCATGTCGATACCAGCGATCCCAGGCTGGTGACCGTCGAGGCGATGATCGAGGTCCGCGAGAGGGTCGCGCCCTATATCGATCTGCAGTTGGTCGCCTTCCCGCAGGACGGCTATTACCGCTCGCCGGGCGCGGTCGATGCGCTCAACCGGGCGCTCGACATGGGCGTCGATATCGTCGGCGGCATTCCTCACTTCGAACGGACGATGGGCGAAGGGACGGCCTCGGTCGAGGCGCTCTGCCGCATCGCCGCCGATCGCGGCCTGCCGGTCGACATGCATTGCGACGAAACCGACGATCCGCTGTCGCGCCATATCGAGACGCTGGCGGCTGAAACCATCCGCTTCGGCCTGCAGGGACGCGTCGCCGGTTCGCATCTGACATCGATGCATTCGATGGACAATTATTATGTCTCGAAACTCATCCCGCTGATGGCGGAGGCTAAGATCAACGTCATCCCCAACCCGCTGATCAACATCATGCTGCAGGGCCGGCACGATACCTATCCGAAACGCCGCGGCATGACCCGGGTGCGCGAGCTGATGGACGCCGGGCTGAATGTCTCCTTCGGGCACGATTGCGTCATGGACCCCTGGTATTCGATGGGATCGGGCGACATGCTGGAGGTCGGCCATATGGCGATCCATGTCGCGCAGATGGCCGGCATCGACGACAAGAAGAAGATCTTCGATGCCCTGACCGTCAATTCGGCGAAGACGATGGGGCTTGCAGGCTACGGCCTGGAGAAAGGATGCAATGCCGACCTCGTCATCCTTCAGGCAAGCGACACGCTGGAAGCGCTGCGGCTGAAGCCCAATCGGCTGGCGGTGATCCGCCGCGGCAAGGTCATCGCCCGTTCAGCGCCGCGCATCGGCGAGCTTTTCCTGGACGG
Organism: Rhizobium ecuadorense; assembly: GCF_001187535.1. GTDB lineage: Bacteria > Pseudomonadota > Alphaproteobacteria > Rhizobiales > Rhizobiaceae > Rhizobium > Rhizobium ecuadorense. The sequence goes on along the minus strand of NZ_LFIO01000325.1, from coordinate 20,743 downwards.
GCGCCCGACGCGGATCGACGGCGGCCTGGACTACACGCCGGGTCATTGAGATGCGACGGGTTTCCGGCTTTCCGGGGCAGTTTCAATTTGAGCCAAAACAAAAAGGCTCGCGACGCAGCGACCCTTTCAATTCAATTTGGCCTGAAAATTATTTCTTCGAAGCCTCGTAGAGCGCCCTGGTATCGGCGTTCATCGGATAGAGGCCGGGCAGCGGCACGCCGTCATCGATCCTGGTCATGATCCAGGCTTCCATACGCTCCTGTTCCGGCGCTTCATCGAGCACGGTGTCGAGCAGATCGGCCGGAATCAGCACCGCGCCGTCCTGGTCGACGACGATGATGTCATCGGGGAAGACCGCGACGCCGCCACAGCCGATCGGCTGCTGCCAGGCGACGAATGTGAGGCCGGCGACCGAAGGGGGGGCTGCGACGCCGCGGCACCAGACCGGCAGGTGGCTGTCGAGCACACCGGCGACGTCTCGCACGACGCCGTCGGTGACGAGGGCCGCGACACCGCGCTTCTGCATGCGGGCGCAGAGGATATCGCCGAAAATGCCGGCATCGGTGACACCCATCGCATCGACGACCGCAACGCAACCTTCAGGCATCGCCTCGATTGCGCCACGTGTCGAGATCGGCGAGGCCCAGGAGGCGGGTGTCGCCAGATCTTCACGGGCTGGAACGAAACGCAGGGTGAAGGCCGGGCCGACGATGCGCGGCTGGCCGGGCTTCAGCGGAACGGCGCCGCGAATCCAGACGTTCCGTAGTCCCTTCTTCAGAAGAACGGTCGTCAGGGTCGCCGTCGAGACGGTGTTGAGGGTTGCTATTGCTTGAGCGTCGAGGGCCATTGTATCGTTTCCAATCAGGTTTCGTCTAGATGCTCTGGATCATGCCGCCGTCGACGCGGATCACCGATCCGGTGAGATAGGAGGCGGGTTCGCTCGCCAGGAAGGCGACGACATTGCCGTATTCTTCCGGCCGGCCATAACGGCCGAGCGGAATGCCGCCGGTACTTTCAGTGATGACGTCATCAATGGATCGGTTTTCGCGCTTGGCCTTCTGCTCATCGAGGAAGGTGATGCGGCCGGTGGCAATGCGGCCCGGCAGGACGATGTTGACGGTGATGCCGTCGCGGCCAACCTCGCGCGCCAAGGTTTTCGACCATCCCACCAGCGACAGGCGCAGCGCGTTCGAGATGCCGAGATTGGGGATCGGCGCGACCACGCCCGACGAGGTCGAGGTGACGATGCGCCCCCATTTGCGCGCCCGCATCCCAGGCAGGACGCGATCGGCTATCGAGATGACGGAGAGCACCATGCTCTGGAAATACCGGTTCCAGACATCAGCGTCCTGGCCGGAAACCATGGTCGGCGGCGGGCCGCCGGTATTGTTGATGAGGATATCGACCGGTCCGACGTCACGTTCGATTGCGGCGACATGCGCATCGATCGAGGCGAGATCGGCAAGATCCCATTGCAACGCCAGCGCCTTGCCGCCTTCGGATTCGATTGTCGCTGCGGTCTTTTGCGCGGCGGCGAGATCGATATCCGCAGCGACAATTCTGGTGCCTTCGCGCGCAAGCCTCGCGGCGATCGCACTGCCCAGTCCGCCGCCGGCGCCAAGCACAAGAGCTGTCTTATCCGTGAGGCCCAAATCCATGTCGCTCGTCTCCTCAGATGGTCGAGCCATCTTTCGGAGCATCGAACTGTAAATAAAATATCGCTTTTGCTTCGTTCAAGAGATAGAAAAACTATCGATGGACACGCGTTTTCTCGAAACCTTCATTGTCGTTGCCGAGCGGCACTCGCTGGCGCAGGCCGCCCAGCGGCTGAACCTGACGCCGGCCGCCGTCGCCCAGCGCATCCGTGCGTTGGAGGTTGAATTGGGGGTGCGGCTGCTGGTGCGCTCCGGCCGCGTCATGCGGCCGACCGAGGCGGGTTTTGCCATTCTCGAACGCTGCAGGGACCTGGTGCGCGATACACGCGACCTGAAAGCGATGGCCGGTACCGCGACGATCTCGGGCGAGATGCGGCTCGGCGCGATCAACACGGCTCTGACGGGTCTTGTTCCCGACATTCTCCACCGTCTTGCCCAGGATTTTCCGCTGATCGAGATCTTCATCCGGCCGGGCGCTTGGATGGATCTCTATACCGAGGTTCTGAACGGCGCGCTGGATGCGGCCTTCATCATCGAACCGCGATTTCCGATGCAGAAGACGCTGACCTTCAATACGCTGCGCCAGGAACCCCTCGTGCTGATCGCGCCGCGAAGCTTCCAGCGGGCCGATCCGCTCGAGCTGCTGAGGACCCAACCCTTCATCCGCTACGACCGCAACCAATGGGGCGGCCATATCGCCGACGAATATCTGCGCGAGATCGGCATTCGCCCCATCGAGCGTTACGAACTCGACGCGCTCGAGGCGATCGCGGTGATGGTCAATCGCGGTCTCGGGATCTCGATCGTGCCGGATTGGGCGCCGCCGTGGCCGGCTGGGCTCGATATCGTCAAGCTGCCCCTGCCGCGTGCGTCGGCCATGCGCACTGTCGGCATCGTCGCGACGCGTTCGTCGCCGCGGGCAAACCTCATCGCCGCACTTCTGCAAACCAGCCGCGCGGCGATGGAGGCCTGATGGCTCAGGCGATCTTCTGCCGAACCGGCAGCTTCCAGCCGGGCCGGACGAAGTGGCAGGTATAGCCGTTCGGGATCCGCTCCAGATAATCCTGATGCTCGGGCTCGGCCTCCCAGAAATCGCTCACCGGCACGACTTCGGTGACGACCTTGCCGGGCCACAGGCCCGATGCGTCGACATCGGCGATCGTATCCTTGGCGACACGCTCCTGCTCGGGGCTGGTATAGAAGATCGCCGAGCGATAGCTCGTGCCGACGTCGTTGCCCTGGCGGTTGCGCGTGCTCGGATCGTGGATCTGGAAGAAGAATTCGAGGATGTCGCGATAGCTGGTCTTGGCCGGATCGAAGATGATCTCGATGCCTTCGGCATGGGTCCCGTGGTTGCGGTAGGTCGCATTCGGCACGTCGCCGCCGGTATAGCCGACGCGGGTCGAACTCACACCGTTCAATCGGCGGACCAGGTCCTGCATGCCCCAGAAGCAGCCGCCGGCGAGCACTGCACGTTCTTCGGTCATTGGATGTCTCCTTGTTTGCCCAGAGATAGTGTCTCGTGCAGCCGATTTCCATAAGGCGCAATGAGACGCGGCCTTGCTATCGTCCCCAAGGGAAGATGAGGTCGGGGCTCCGTGGGCATTTCTACAATAATGCCGCTAAGGGAATTGAAGTTGTTTGGATTGAAGCGGTTCGCGCGGATCGGCCTGAGATAATCGCCGGTGGGCGCGATATGGGCCCAGGGAAGCGGTGCGACCTGAGAAAGCAACTCGTCCGCAATAACGATACCCTGGTCTCGGACTCCCGGCCGTTTGCCGTATTTCGCATCGTATTCAAGGCTGGCTTCGCCGCCCAGGCGGCGGCGAAAGGATGGGCCTGCTGCGGATCGACCGGATTCTGAACATGATTGCCCGCGGCAACCGGAGAAAGCAAACTACGCTCTCAAGCCAGCATCGACTGCTGGGCGGAGATACCTGCCGTCGCGCCCTGCGATATTGCCGTGGTGACCGAGTTCATGGCTGGGTTTGCGAGATCGCCGGCGGCGTAGATGCCCGGCATGCTGGTTTCGCGGCGCTCGTCGACCTTGAGGGCGATGCCGAAGGGCGTATTGACCGTGGCGAGGCCCAGTGAGTCATGCAGGCTTGCGGACGGCTTGTTGCGCGGATGCGCGAACAGGATATCGACCCCGGCATTGCGGCCGCTCTCGAGATTAACGGTGGTGATATGGCCCCGGTGATGGGCGATTTCGGCGATCCGGCCATCGACGACAGGGATGTTGCGGCGCGCCAGATCGGCGCGGATATCGGGTGCAATGTCGTGACCATCGGCGAAGACCGTCAACGTGTCGGTCCAGTCGTGGTACAGCCTGACATAATTGTGCGACGGCGGGCCGGACCAGACGAGGCCCCAATGCTGGTCGGCGACCTCAAAGCCATCGCAATAGGGGCAGGGCACGATGGATGTGCCCCAGCTTTCGGCAAAGCCGGGAACATCAGGCATCTGATCGGCGACGCCATAGCTCAGGATCAGGCGGCGCGCCCCAAGACTTTCGCCATCGCCAGTGAGAACGGAGAAATCATCGATGGCGCCGGAGATGCTGTCGGCTCGGGCATTGACCAGCTTGACCGTGGGATAACGCGTCAGTTGCTGCCGCGCCTCGGCCAGGATGTCCAGTGGTGGCTTGTGATCGTGGCCGAGCAGACCATGCGAGTGGCCGGCGAAGCGATTGCGTGGCAGGCCGGTATCGAGAACGGTGACCTTGCGGCGGGCACGGCCGAGCTGCAGGGCGGCGGCGAGACCGGCAAAGCTGCCGCCGATGATGATGACGTCATCCATGGTGATAAGCTCCGTATTGCGGATGGAGGGGGTTGAGCTGGGGTTGGCGCGCAATATCGTCCAGCGACTCGCGCCCGAGACGGCCAGCGCGCAGGGCTTCGGCATCGGCGAGAAAGTCGCCCATCACTGTTTTGGCCGTCGGCACAATGCCGCATTCGATATCGCTGGGCGGCCAGGAGAAACTTGATTTGGAGGACAGCATAAAATCCACTCTTTGACTTGCATAGTTTTGATACTGCATGGTATCGTAAAGCATGAATAACGATACTGTCAAGGATCCTAATGGTCGTGACCGAAAATAGTCGAGGTCGGCGCGGCCGGCCAGCCAACGAGGCGCTTGGCCAAACGATAGTCGACGCAGCATACGAACTCTTTGTGGAATTGGGTTTTCAAGCGACGACATTGGACAAGGTCACCCAGCGTGCGAAGATATCCAAGCTCAGCATCTATCGGCACTTCGAGAACAAAGAGGCGCTGTTCAGCGCGGCCATCGCGGACCGCTGCCATCAGTTTGCACCACAGGCCCTTTTTGAAGGCGTCGACGGTTCGGCCGAAGAGCAGCTCATGGCGGTGGGATCATCCTTGCTTCGCACGCTGTTGAGCCCGGACGTCCGCAGTGTCGAAGCCATGGTCATGGCCGACAAGACGAATCAAAAGTCGTTGAGCAAGCTCTATTACGAAGCCGGCCCCGCCCATGTCATCGCCCAAATCGAGGCCCTGTTGCGTCAGTTGCACGCGAAGGCGGTTCTGAACGTGCCCGATCCTCTCCAGTCCGCCCGCTTATTTGGCGCGCTTTTCAAAGGATCCGATCTCCTGATTATTGCGCGCTTCGATCAGGCAAGGGCAGAGGACGACAACGAAATCGAATCCTATTGCCGGTCGGCCGTCGCCATGTTCATCGCCGCGCACGGTGGCAGCGACCACGCGGGCGGATAGCCTAGTCAAGAACGGATCAGAACAAGGTTATGGCATCATGGCAGAGAAAAATGTTTATCAGGTAGCCGACTGGAATGGCCCAGGCGGGGAGCGCTGGGTCGCTTACCAGGCCCGGCTCGATGCCATGATGGCGGTGTTCGGCCAGGCCGCGATCGAAGCCGCCGCGCCCGCCACGGGTGAGCGCGTGCTGGACATCGGCTGCGGCGCGGGGGCGTCTAGCCTGGATTTGGCCGCCCGCGTCGGCGCGGGGGGCCAAGTGCTGGGCGTGGACATATCTGAACCGCTGATCGACAGAGCGCGCGTGTTAGCGCCGCAGGATACGCCGGCCCGGTTCCAGGTGGCCGACGCCAGCAGCACCGAGTTGCCTGAGGGCGCGTTCGACATCCTGTTCTCGCGCTTCGGCGTAATGTTCTTTGACGATCCGACAGGGGCGTTCGCCCATATGCGCCGTGCGCTCAAGCCGGGCGGGCGGATCGCTTTCGTCTGCTGGCGCGGCATGGCCGAGAACGATTGGGTGCGCTTGCCGATGGGCGCGATCAAGGGCATCGTCCCCCCGACGGCGCCGCCCGATCCCGAAGCGCCCGGCCCGTTCTCGTTCGGCGACCGGGGGCGGGTGGCGCGTATTCTGACGGCGGCCGGATTCGCCGATATCGCTATCGCGCCCTTCGATGCTTCCATCCCGTTCGGCGAGGGCGGGACGCGGGACGCGGCGATCGACGACGCGGTGAAGATGACACTCGAAGTCGGCCCGCTGGCGCGCGCTCTCGCTGATCAGCCCGAAGACATCCGCGCCCGCGCCTCGGCCGCGGTTCGTGCCGTCTTCGCGGACCGCCCCGGCGAGCGATCTGTGATGCTCGACGGCGCGGCCTGGATCGTCACCGCGCGCAATCCGGCGAACTGACAAGGATTAACCGGGGGAGACGCTCCGTCTCGATGGCGCGGCGTTGGCCGTGACGCGATCGACCCCGCACCGCTTGCGGCCGGAACGCAGAGGAGGCAGGGCGGCGGGCTTGTGTCCCAGGTCGCACCGCTGCCATTGGTTTATATCGCGCTCATCGGCGACTACCTCTGGAACGAAATTGACCGCCCCCTCGAACGATTCAGGCCAATCCGTGCCAACCACTTCAATACAAACAAGTCAATTTACCGCAGCGGAAATGCCCACAGATCCCCAGGTCAATCAGGCTTTGATACGGAAGCCTTCTTTGAGCCAGGGGTGCAGCACCTTGCTGGCGGCAAGGATATCGCCCTTCCCGTCGACGGCGGCGCCGGAAAAACGGGTGACGATGCCGCCCGCCTCCTCGACCATCAGCGCCGAGGCGCCGAAATCATGGATCGAAAGACCGTCCTCGAAGAATCCATCCAACCGGCCGCAGGCGACATAAGCGATCGACAGCGCCGCCGAGCCGAGGCGGCGCACGCCTGCCGTGTTGGCCATCAGCCGTTTGATCGCGTCGAAATAGGTCTCTTCTGCCACCGCCTGCACTTGGCCGGGGATCGGCAGGCCGGCGCCGATGAGGACGTTCTCGATGTCGCCGACATCGGAGCAACGGATGCGCTGGCCGTCGAGATACGCGCCGCCGCCGCGCTCGGCGCTGAACAGCTCGTCCTGCATGGCGTCGTAAACGACGCCGGCGACCAGCCTGCCGCCTTCGGCAATTGCGATCGTCATGCCGAAATGCGGGAGGCCCCAGGCGTAGTTGGTGGTGCCGTCGATCGGATCGATGTAGATGATCGGCGTTTCCGGCCCGGCCGTGCGATTGCCGACGGCTTCCTCGCCCTGGATGGCGTAATCCGGGAAGGCCTTCACCATCTCGTCGACGATGATCCGCTCGACCGCGACATCGATCTCGGTCTGGTAGTCGCGCGGCGCCTTGGCAAGCATTTCCCGAGAGGTTCGCCGCCGCAGCGAGACGCGGGCGGTTTCGCCGGCCTTCACGACCGTTTCGGCAAGCACGAGGAGGCGGGATGACGCGGCCGGGGAAAGGCGCGCTGAAATCGGGGAGGATGCCATGAAGAAAATCCGGATGCTGCAGATGAACGGAATGACGCGTGCGGGAGCAATCCCTTCGCAGAGGCGGATGATGGTTTTATGAAGCCATCAGCGCCCCGGCGCTGTCGATGTTATACCAGACGGTCCGTCGATGCATCGAAGAGATGGATCTGCCCCGGGTCGATCGAAAGTCCGATCCTGTCTCCCGTCTTGACCCTGTCGCGGCGGGTCTCGACGATCGTCAGCTCCGGCTGGGTCTCCGCGACGATGAAGGTCGACGAGCCGGTCGATTCGACGAAGGCGATCGGCACGTCGAAACTGCCATGTCCGGGCTCGACGACGCCGATATGTTCCGGCCGGATACCGGCGACGAGCTTGCGTCCCGGTTCAAGGGCGCGAGAGGTCGCGAGCTTCGGCTTTGCCCCGCCGAAATCCAGCACCAGGCTCGTCCCATCTTCGGCGACGATCGCGGGAATGAAATTCATCGCCGGCGAGCCGATGAAGCCCGCCACGAACCGGTTTGACGGCCGATCGTAGAGATCGAGCGGCGCGCCCTGCTGTTCGATGATGCCGTCGCGCATCACCACCACATGGTCGGCCATCGTCATCGCTTCCACCTGGTCGTGGGTGACATAGACAAAGGTGGCGTTCAGCCGGTCGTGCAGCGCCCGGATTTCCTTGCGCATATGGACGCGCAGCGCCGCATCGAGGTTGGACAGCGGCTCGTCGAACAGGAAGGCCTTGGGGTGGCGGATGATGGCGCGGCTCATGGCAACGCGCTGGCGCTGGCCGCCGGAAAGCTCGCGTGGGTAACGTTTCAGCAGATGCGAAAGACCCGTCGTCGCCGCCACTTCCTCGGCTGCCTTTTTGGCTTCCGCCTTGGCGATGCCGCGAATGCGCAGGCTGTAGGTCAGGTTCTCCTCGACCGTCATGTGCGGATAGAGCGCATAAGACTGGAAGACCATGGCGACGTCGCGCTTGCGCGGCGGCACGCCGTTCATCAGCTCGCCGGCGATCCTCAAATCTCCGGTCGAAATGCTTTCAAGGCCGGCAAGCGAACGCAGCAGCGTGGACTTGCCGCAGCCGGAGGGGCCGACGAGCGCGACGAAGGTGCCCTTGGCGATCGACAGGTCGATGTTCTTCAGGGCGTGGAAGGCGCCGTAATATTTGTTGACGCCTCTGAGCTCGATCTGCGTGGTCATTTGAGGGCTCCAGAGGTGAGGCCGGATACGATGCGGCGCTGCAAGAGAACGAAGATGGCGAGGATCGGCGTCACATACATCGTGGCGTAGGCCATGATGTTGTTCCACTCGTTGGTGTTCGGCCCCATGAAGGAGTTGAGGCCGACGCTTGCCGGCTGAAGGTCGACCGCCTGGATCATCGACTTCGAATAGACGAATTCGCCGAAGGCCTGCATGAAGATCAGGATGGCGCTCACGAGGATACCGTTGCGGGCGAGCGGCAGCACGATGTTGAAGAAGGCGCCGACGCGCGAATTGCCATCGACAAGCGCCGCCTCCTCCAGTTCCTGGGGAACGCTCATGAAGGTGGCGCGCACCAGGATGACGAAGAAGGGCATGCTTTTGGCCGCGACCGCGATGATGACGGCAAGCCGCGGCGTGGAGAGCATCCCGATCTGCGAGAAGCCGACAAAGATCGGCGTGATCATCAGCGAGGCCGGCAGGACCTGCAGCATCAGGATCAGGAACAGGCCGATGTCCACCCAGACGTTGCGGTATCGGGCCAGCACATAGGCGCAGCCGACGCCGAGCACGGTGATCAGCGCCATGGAACCGAGAGCGATGACCAGCGAATTCCAGAGGTAGCGGCCCATGTCGCGGCTTTCCCAGACATAGGTGTAGGTGCCCCATTGGGGTGCTGCCGGCCAGAAGCTCGGTGGCGTCGCGAACATCTCCGAGCCGCTTTTCAGTGCGGTGATGTACATCCAATAGAGCGGGAAGAGATAGATCGCCGCCATGACGATCGATATCGCCAGCATCAGCCGGTCGCGATTGGTCGTCGTCATCCGCGCACCTCGTGACGTGTGGAGCGGACATAGACGACGGAGGCGAACATCACGAAGACGATCATGATGACGGAGATCGTCGCGCCCTTGGCGAAATCATATTGCCGGAAGGACAGGTCCCAGGCCCAATATTGGGTGACGTTGGACGAATTGTTCGGCCCGCCCGAGGTGATCGCGGCGAAGAGATCGAACTGCTGCAGGGTGAAGATCAGGCCGAGCGCGATGATGGCGCCGATCGTCGAGCGCATCATCGGCAGCGTGATCGTCCAGAAACGCTGCCAGACATTGGCGCCGTCGAGTTCGGCGGCTTCGTAGAGATCGGCGGGAATGCCGGCAAGGCCGACGGACAGCAGGATCATGTTGAACGAGGTGCCGAGCCAGATATTGGCGATGATGACGGCATAGAGCGAATAATGCGGGTCCGAGCGCCAGAAGATGTTGCCGGAGATGATGCCGCCTTCCCTGAGGATGAAATTCAGCACGCCGAAATCGCCCGAGAGAATCCAGTTCCAGATGGCGCCGACGACGAGGCCAGGCATCACCCAGGAGACGAGGAACAGGCCGCGCATCCATGAGGCGCCGGGAAAATTGACCCAGAAGAACAGCGCCAGGCCGAAGCCGATCAGGAACTGGCCGGCGATGGAGCCGGTGACGAAGATGATGGTATTGTAGAGGATCGGCAGCGTTTCCGGCTGCGCGAAAAGGTCGGTGTAATTCTTGAAGCCGACGAAGGGGCGTGAGAAGGTTCCGAGGCTGAACATGTCGACCTCCTGGAAACTCATCACCACGTTGTAGATGAGCGGCAGCCCCGCCATCAGGAACAGAAAGCCGAGCGGGAAAGCGACGAGCACGATGTCGAAACCGCGGCCGTCCCTGACGCTCATCAGGATCCTCTTCATGCGTCCTCCGATGCTCCGATCGGGGCCGCCTAGCGCGTGACGCGGAAGACGGCCCCTGCCGGGAGGAAATGGTTGATGGCCTTCGCCATCGGTGGGTAGTCCCCTTCTCCCCGCTGGGGAGAAGGTGGCGGCAGCCGGATGAGGGGGCGGCAGGCTCGGCGTTTGCTGTTCTTCACTTGCGTTCAGAACGTTCGTAGCTTTCGCTCCTCACCCCCACATCTGCCCTTCGGGCATCTTCTCCCCGCTGGGGAGAAGGGGGAAGCCGCCGATGATCAGCCTAAGACCGCCTTGATCTTGTCCGCGGCCTGGTCGAGCGCGTCCTTCGGGCTCATCTGGCCGGTCAGCGCCGCCTGGATGGCGTCCTGGATCGCCTTGGAGATCTTCGGCCATTGCGGATGCGGGCCGCGCGGCTTGGCGTATTTCAGCTGTTCGAGGAAGACCTTGAGGGCGGCGTCCTTCAGCGGCTGGCCGCTTTCGGGGATCGAGATGTCGGAACGGGCCGGAAGCTGGCCGAAATTCTTGAACATCTTGTCGTCCTGCGAGGCGAAATATTCGAGCGCCTTGAAGGCTTCGGCCGGATGTTTGCTGCTGGCGAAGATCGCCCAGTTGAAGTCGCCCATGGCCGACGAGCGCTCAGCCCCTTCCTTGGGAACCGGAAGCAGGGTGACGCCCCAGTCGAATTTCGCTTCCTGCGTCATGCGGTCGAGTTCCCAGGGGCCGGAGATCGCCATGGCCGCATTGCCGGAGTTGAACGTGCCTGTGGAATCCCACTGGCCGCGCGTCAGCGTATCGGGAGAAGCGAGCTTCTCGTCCATGATCGTCTTCCAGATCCCGAGCGCCTTCACTGCGCCGTCGGCATTGATATGCTCATAGCTGCCGCCGCCCATCTGCGCCCAGGGCAGGAACTGGAAGGTGCCCTCCTCATTGGCCTTGGCTGAGAAAGCGAGACCGTAGATGTTTTTGGCGGGGTCGGTCAGCTTGCGCGCATCCTCGACCAGTTCGTCCCAGGTCTGCGGCGGCTTCGCCGGATCGAGGCCCTTGGCCTTGAACATGTCCTTGTTATAGTAGAGCGCGATGGTGTTCGTCGCCTTCGGCACGCCGAAATATTTGCCCTCCCATTCGACCGACTTCAACGGCCCGGGGAAATAATTGTCCGGCTTGATGACGGTCGACTTGGCGATCATGTCGGTGAGGTCGAGGAAGGCGCCGCGCGACGAGAACATCGCATGCTCCGGATTGTCGACGGCGATGATATCGGGCGCCTGACCGGTGGCATAGGCGCGCATGGCCTCGGTGACGACGTCGTCGAACTGGATCAGCCGATATTCGATCTTGATACCGTTGTTCTGGGCGTTGAACTCCTTGACGAGGTTCGGCGCCGGCTGGGTGTCCTTATCCAGCGACCAGAGCGTCAGCGTGACGTCCTCGGCCTTGGCCGAAAGGCCGAAGAGCGAAACGCCTGCAAGCGCCAGAGCGCCGAGAATTGCATATTTGCGGATAGCCATGGTTCTCCTCCTTTGTGGTTATCCCGTGTCCGGCAATTCCTCCTTGCCGGAAACGATATCATCAGACCGGATCGACGACGAATTCGCCGCCCCGGGCATGCTTGAGGTGGTTCAGCGCATAGACCTGGCCGGTCATTTCGAGTTCGTCGCGATAGACCGGGTCGTGCCAGCCTTCGATGTCGATCGAGCCGGACCAGCCGGCAAGTCGCAGCTCGGAAATGATGTCGGTCCAGTTACTGTCGCCGAAGCCCGGCGTGCGCATGAAGACGAATTTCTCCTTGCCGAAGATGCCGTGTTCCTTGATGACCTCCCAGCGGATGGTCGCGTCCTTGCCGTGGACGTGGAAGAATTTGTGCGCCCATTTGCGGATCTGCGGCATGGGGTCGATCAGATAAACCATCTGATGGCACGGTTCCCATTCCAGCCCGATATGATCATCCGGCGTCTCGTTGAAGATCAGCTCCCAGGCATCAGGATTATGGGCGATGTTCCAGTCGCCGCTTGCCCAGTTGCCGTCCATGGCGCAGTTCTCGAAGGCGATCCTGATGCCCTTGTCGGCGGCACGCCTGGCGAGTTCGCTCCAGATCTGCTTGTAGCGGCTGAGGCTGTCGGTCAGCGGCTTGCCCCGGATGCGGCCGGTGAAGCCGGCGACGCAGGTCGCACCGAAATGATGGGCATTGTCGATGCAGTCCTTCCAGCCCTGCAACGTCTCCAGGTCGATGGCGCTCTCTTCCAGAGGATTGCCGAACATGCCGAGCGTCGAGATGGTGATGTCGCGGTCGCCGATCGCATCGAGGCAGCGCTTGCCAAGTTCGGCGAGGTTCTGCCCCTTGGTCGTCTGCCAGAAGAAGGGTTCGAAGCTTTCGAAGCCCAAGTCGGCAATCTGGCCGATGCGCGTGGCGGCATCGCCCTTGTTGCCGCTGACCATGGTGCCGATGCGAATGGATTTTGCAGGGTTGCTCACGTGACGTCTTCCTATGCTGAAATTTCGATGCGCTTGCCCCTCTTGGCGCTTTCGATGGCGCCGAAGACCATGGCGAGGCTTCTGATATTGTCGGAATTGACCGTTTCGGGCTGTTTGCCGGTGCGGATTGCCGCGATGAAATCGGCGATGACGCTGGCATGGCCGTGGGTTTCCGCGTCATGTTCCGGACCGGGAACGTTTACGGCAGCAGAGCCGCGCAAAAGCCCGGGCTCCTCGCTGGCGACGGTCGCCTTGAAACTCTCCTCGCCGTCCCAGGTGAGCATCCCCTTCGAGCCGACGAGACGCCACTGGCTTTCCCAACTGGTGCGCTCGCCCTCGGCGCACCAGGAGCCGCGATAGGTGAAGACGATGTCGTCGGAGAATTCGAAGATGGCATTGGCCGAGGCGCCGTGGCGATACCACGATCCCTTCGGATTGCGCTCGACGCAATAGACGGTGAGCGGCTTCCGGTCGGCGACGTAGCGGGCCGCATCGAAGGTGTGGATCGCCATGTCGAGCAGCAGCACATTGTCCATTTCTTCACGGAAGCCGCCGAAATGCGGCGCGAGGAAGAAATCGCAATGAATGCCGGTGAGTTCACCAATCGCGCCGCTATCGACGAAACGGCGCAGGCGCCGGATGCCGGAGATGAAACGGCGGTTCTGAATGACGGCGTGGATGCGGCCGGTTTTGGCAGCAAGGTCGATCAGCGCGGCGCCCTCGGCAAGCGAGGCGGCCATCGGCTTTTCGCTGAGCACATGGCAGCCGGCCTTGAGCCCCGTCGAAACAACATCGTAGCGGGCGGCCGGAATGACGATGTCGAAGACCAGATCGGCCTTGGTGGCGGCGATGACCGCGGAGAGATCCGAACCGATGACGGCGCTGTCGAGTCCGAACTCGGCAGCGAGCTTTTCGGCCGTCTCGCGATTGAGGTCGACGAGGCCGACAATGGTGATGGAGTCGGCGAGATCAGGGTTGGCAGCGATGGCGCGCAACCAACCTTTGGACATAGCTCCGCACCCGCACAGAATGGCACTGAATTTCACGATTTCCTCCAAGGAATGGCGCCAACTCTCCTCGTGACACGCACTCCGTAAACGTTTACGAATGTTGGCGGAAACATTTTGCGATGTCAAGAGACGCCAAATGCGAAATTACGCATGGGAAGGAAACGCAGCCGATGAAAGGGATTCGCCAGCTTGCCGAACACCTGGATATTTCGATCGGTACGGTTTCCCGGGCGCTGAACGGCAAGCCCGATGTCAACGAGGAAACGCGGCGGCGCGTGCTGGCGGCGGCCGAGGAGCTGGGCTACGTCGCCAACCAATCGGGCCGGAGCCTGAGGCAGGGAGAGACGAAGGTCATCGGGTTGATGATCGAATCCAGCGCGGAGGCGGTCGAAAATGCCGACAACTTCTTTCTCGGCGTCACCAGCGGGTTGCAGAGCGTCTTTGCCCGCCATAAGCTCGACCTGATCATGCTGCCCTGCCCGAGCGACGAGGATCCGCACGAATATCTGAAGCGGATCGTGGCGCGCCGGATCGTCGATGCGATGATCATCTCGAATATGCAGCGCATCGACCGGCGCATCGATCTTCTGTCGCGGGCAAAGATCCCCTTCGTTGCGGTCGGCCGCAGCCTTTCCCCCGGCAATTTCCCCTGGATCGATCTCGATTTCGAAGGCGTGGCCGACCGTGCTGTTGAACGGCTGGTCGCGCGCGGCCATCGCCGGATCGCGATCACGGCGCCGTCGAGCGAGGTTAACCTCGGCTATGTCTTTATCGAGAGCTATCGCCGCGCGCTCGCGCGGCACGGTATCGCCTTCGATCCGTCGCTCGTCATCCGCGTCAAATCGAGTGAACAGGGCGGCTACCAGGCGGCCCATGAGCTGCTGCTCCTCGAAGAGCGGCCGACGGCGGTGATCCTGATCTACGAGCTGATGGCGATCGGCCTCTACCGCCGCCTGATGGAAACGGGCGTCGTGCCCGGCCGCGACCTTGCCGTGATCGGCTTCCGCGATGCCCCGCGCGCACGGTTCCTGAACCCTTCGCTCAGTTGCTTCCGTATGTCGCTCTATGATCTCGGCGTCGCACTCGGACAGACGCTTCTCGCCAATGTGCCGGCCTATCGCGCGTTCTATCCTGATGCCGGCCGCAACGTCGTCTGGCCGCTCGAATTGATGCCGGGGGAAAGCGACGCGTTTGAGATCGGGACGGCGAAAAGGAGTTCGAGCCCGAGCGGTTGACACGCCTCAAGTGGGGGCTGTGAAAAACCGGTTCTCCGGCCGCGGCAAACCAAGATGCTCGCGCAGCGTCGTGCCTTCATATTCGCTGCGGAACAGGCCGCGGCGCTGAAGCTCCGGAACCAGTCGCTCGGTGACGTCAAGAAGACCCTGCGGCAGATAGGGGAAGACGATATTGAAGCCGTCCGAGCCTTCCTCCTCCAACCAGCGTTCCATCTCGTCGGCAATGCTTGCAGGTGTGCCGACGAAGGCGAGGCCCGCATAGCCGCCATAGCGCTGCGCCAGCTGGCGGACGGTCAGCTTCTCCTCGGCGGCAAGTTTCAGCACCTGGGCGCGGCCAGTCTTGCTGGCATTGGTGTCGGGAATATCCGGCAGCGGCGCGTCGGGATCGAAGTCGGAAGCGTCATGGCCGAGTGCGATCGAAAGCGAGGCGATGGCGCTGTCGTAATGCACGAGGCTGTCGAGAGTGGCGCGTTTGGCCCGTGCCGCCTCGATCGTATCGGCGACGATAACGAAGGCTGCGGGCAGGATCTTCAGATGGTCGCGGTTGCGGCCGATCGTTTCCATGCGTCCCTTGATATCGGCATAGAGCGCCTTGCCGGCGGCAAGATCGCGCGGCGAACAGAAGACCATTTCGGCAGTCTCGGCGGCAAGCTGGCGGCCGGGATCAGATTGGCCGGCCTGGACGATGACAGGCCAGCCCTGCGGTGGCCGGGCGATATTAAGCGGCCCGCGGACGCTGAGCTCCTCCCCCTTGTGGCCGAGCACATGCATCTTGTCGGGATCGAAGAACAGGCCGCTTTCCCGGTCGCGGATGAAGGCATCGTCGGCGAAGCTGTCCCACAGCCCGGTCACGACATCGTAGAATTCCCGGGCGCGATGATAACGCTCGCCGTGCTCTACATGTTCGTCGAGGCCGAAGTTCAGCGCGGCATCGGGGTTGGACGTGGTGACGATGTTCCAGCCGGCGCGGCCGCCGCTGATGTGATCGAGCGAGGCGAAACGCCGGGCGATATGATAGGGCTCGTCGAATGTGGTGGAAGCGGTGGCTACGAGGCCGATACGCTCCGTCACGGCGGCCAGCGCCGACAGCAATGTGAAGGGCTCGAAGGAGGTGACCGTGTGGCTGCGCCTGAGCGCCTCGACCGGCATGTTGAGCACGGCGAGATGGTCGGCCATGAAGAAGGCGTCGAATTTCGCCCGTTCCAGCGCCTGCGCGAAGGATTTCAGATGGGCGAAATTGAAGTTGGCGTCGGGGTAGGAACCGGGATAACGCCAAGCGCCGGTATGCAGGCTGACGGGGCGCATGAAGGCGCCGAGGCGCAATTGCCGTGAACGGGTCATGATTTTCCTCATGGATCGGGCAAGGCGGCCGCCTGCTCCGCATTGGGCGTTTTTCCATCGGTGCGGCGACGCACCTGACATTGGTTACGTAGGAGGGCGCCGAAATCAAATCGAGGCCGGGAAGGCGGAAATCTCATCGTCCCCGGGCGCGTCGCCGCGCGAAGGTTGGACCGAAACCCTAATCCCGGCCGCCGAAGGCCGATAAGCAAACACTTTTTATTTTCTATCGCATCTATAGAATTTGTACTCTTATCTCGACGCTCGATTTCTTTCACCGATAGGATTGTCAGAATTGGAGACATCGATGAATACCGTGCTGAGGCAAGCAGATCAGATCCGGCCCGTGGCCGACCGTATCGGCAGCGAAGAGGAAGCGATCGCAACCGCCCGCAGGCTGGCGTCGCAATTTGCAGCGCGTGCTGCCGAGCGCGACGCCGACCGGATCCTGCCCTTCAGCGAACTCGACCTGCTCGCGCAGTCCGGCCTCCTGGCGATCACCGTGCCGGCGCAATATGGCGGCCTCGACGTTTCGAACGCAGTGCTTGCCGAGATCACCGCGATCCTGTCGCAGGCGGACGGTTCGATCGGCCAGATCCCGCAGAACCACTTCTATATTCTCGAGGCGCTCCGCACCGACGGCAGCGAGGAGCAGCAGCGCTATTTCTTCGGCCGGGTGCTTGCCGGCGACCGTTTCGGCAATGCGCTTTCCGAGCGCGGCACGAAGACGGTCGGGCATTACAACACGCGCATCATCCGCGACGGTCCGGGCTACCGGATCAACGGCCGCAAGTTCTATTCCACCGGCGTGCTCTTCGCCGACTGGATCACTGTCTTCGCGCTCGATGCGGAGGAGCGGCTGACCATGGCCTTCGTGCCGAAGGGCACCGAAGGCGTCGAGATCGTCGACGACTGGGACGGCTTCGGCCAGCGCACCACCGGCAGCGGCACGACTGTGCTCGACAATGTCTATGTCAGCGCCGATTCCGTCGTCTTCCATCATAAGGGCTTCGAGCGCCCGACGACGATCGGCTCCGTCGGCCAGATCATCCATGCCGGCGTCGATCTCGGCATTGCGCGCGCGGCTTTCGCCGAAACGCTTGATTTCGTCAGGACGAAATCGCGCCCCTGGATGGATAGCGGTCTCGACCGTGCCTCCGACGATCCACTGACGATCGCTAAGGTCGGGCAGATCGCCATCCGGCTCGAAGCCGCGACCGCCCTTGTCGAGCGCGCCGGACACAAGGTCGATGCCGCACAGGTCGAGACGACGGAGCAGAAGGTGATCGAGGCAACGCTTGCGGTCGCCGCGGCCAAGGTGCTGACAACAGAGGTGGCGCTCGAGGCTTCGAACACGCTCTTCGAGCTTGCCGGAACCTCGTCGGTACGGGCTGGCCTCAATCTCGACCGCCATTGGCGCAATGCCCGCACCCATACGCTGCACGATCCCGTGCGCTGGAAATATCACGTCGTCGGCAACTACCATCTGAACGGTGTGACGCCGCCGAAGAACGGTGCGCTCTGAGTTTGCATCTCATCCAAATGAAAAAAAACCACCGCCGGCGCCGGCGGTGGTTTTTTTCTTTCGACGGTCGGCCTGTGCCTCAGCTGTAGAGGCTGACCTCCGGTATCCTGTCGTTCAGCACGAATTCACCGACTTCCCTCGCCTTGTAGAAGACCGGATCATGCAGTGTGTGAGTGCGGACATTGCGCCAGAACCGGTCGAAGCGGTATTTGTCCGCCGTCGAGCGCGCACCGGTCAGTTCGAAGACGCGCGAGGTGATGTCGAGCGAAACATGGGTGGCGTGGACCTTGGCGGCATAGGCTTCCGCCGCCGCTTCGCCGCGCTCGCGCGCCGTCACGTCGCGGCCGCGGGTAAGGCCGGCCTGCACGGCGGCTGCCGCACTGTCGGCAAGGGCGGCCGAGGCCTTCAGGGCTGCGGTGAATTCGCCGACGCGTTCGAGGATATAGGGGTCGTCGGCTGCCCGCTCGACGCCTGACGTAATCCACGGCCGGGTCGTGGTGCGGACATAATCGACGGCTGCCTGCAGCGCGCCTTCGGCGGTGCCGAGATAGAAGTTGACGAAGACCAGCTGAATGAACGGTGTGTTGAAGGTCGACAGCACCGGCGGCGGCACATCGGCTGCTGCGGGCGCGCCGACGAAATCCTCTTCGTAAACAGGGAAATCGCGGAACTCGACGCTGCCGCTGTCGGAGAGGCGCTGGCCGATATTGTCCCAGTCGTCATTGGCGATGTAGCCCGGGCGATCTGTCGGCACGGCGAAGCCGGCGATCTGGTCGTCGAGCGCGGCATTGGCATTGATGTAGTCGGAAACCCGCGCCGCGGTCGAGAAGGACTTGCGCCCGTTCAGCACGTAGCCGTTGCCGCGGCGGGTCAGCACCAGGCCGGGATCGCGGGGATTGACGGCCGCACCCCAATAGAGGTTCTTCGCCACCGTCTCGCTGCCCAGCGCATGGGCGCGCGCAGAATCGAGAGCCCAGTAGACGTACTGGCTGTTGACGAAGTGGTAGCCAAGCAACTGGCCGATCGAGCTCTCGCCGCGGGCGAGGATGCGCACCAGCCTCAGCCCGTCGACCCAGTCAAGGCCGCCGCCGCCGATCTCTTTGGGATGCAGCGCATTGAGCAGCCCGGCATTCTTCAGCTTGACGATTTCCGCAAGCGGCGGGCGGCCGTCGCGGTCGAGCTCGGCGGCGCGCTCGGAAAGGTCGACCGAGATGGTCTCGGCACGGGCAAAGAGGTCTTCTCGCGTCAGGTTGCGGGGGGCCGCGAAGACGACATTGGACTGGCTCATGGGCGGAACTCCAATTCTTCAAAAGATGATCCGGCGCGAGCCGCACGCTCCCGCCGGAAGGATCGAGCAGAAACGTCTCAGAACAGCTTGTCCGGGATCCAGCTGGCGGTCGCGGCGTCGCTGGTGCTGAAGGCCGGGATCTTCTCAGCCAGATCCTCGATTGTCTTGACGCCGGCCGCGCGCAGGCTCTCCTGGGTCAGCAGCGTCGGCTTGACGGTGATCTCTCGGGGAACCGTCTGGCCGGCGATTTCGAGGGCGGCGGCGCGGATGGAGACGGCGCCGACGACAGCCGGATTGGTCGCGACGGTGGCCACCCAAGGGCTGCCTTCCTCGGTGATCTCCTGGATATCGGCTGTGGAAACGTCGGCCGAATAAATCTTGAGCTTGCTTGATATGCCAAGATCGTTGGCGGCGAGCTTCACGCCGCGGGCGAATTCGTCATAGGGGGCGAAGACCACCGAAATATCGGGATTGGCGGTGAGCGCAGCCTTCGCCTGGTCGGCGGTCGAGGTCGCCGTCGTATCGCTGACATTGCCGAAGCGAGCCTTTTCGA
Source organism: Rhizobium ecuadorense (assembly GCF_001187535.1). Taxonomy (GTDB): domain Bacteria; phylum Pseudomonadota; class Alphaproteobacteria; order Rhizobiales; family Rhizobiaceae; genus Rhizobium; species Rhizobium ecuadorense. The sequence continues at coordinate 1,017 of NZ_LFIO01000325.1, read as the reverse complement.
CCACGCCGGTATTTTCGGACTTGAACTTGTCCCAGACTTCGTTGCGGCGGTCGAGCGGCGCAAAGCCTGCGACATAGACGTATCCCGCCTTGAAGTCCTTGCCGTTGTCCTTCACCGCCTGCTCGAGGGCCAGCGAGGCAAGCTCGTGATCGCTCTGCTCCACCTGCGGAATTTTAGGGTTGTTCAGGTTGACGTCGAAGGCCACGACCTTGATGCCTTTGTCGAGGGCCTGCTGGACGACGTCGCCGAGCGATTCAGGCAGGCCGTGGTCGATGACGATGCCGGAGACGCCGAGATTGATCGCCTGCAGGATCTGTTCGCGCTGCTCGGCGGCATCCTGCCGGCCGGGGAAGACGCGCAGGTCGATATCCAGAGCCCTGGCCTGGGCCTCGGCGCCCGCCTGGTAGGCCTGAAAGAAATCACCGGCCGAGATGTAGCTGATCAGCGCCACCTTGACCCCACCCTTGTCGAAGGGAGCCGGAGCGCCGGACAGGCCGTCGGCCTGCGCGCCCTGAATGAAAATGAACGGAATGACGGCAGCGGAGAGTGCGAGCCGTGCGAGGGATTTCATCGTCGCGTTCCTTCTAACAATCGGAGGCGTCGTCTGACAGGTCTCAGCCCTCGCGACGCGTCGATTTATTAGATATAATATCTATGCTTTTAGTAGATTAAATGATCCGATTTTGCGGGCTGCGGGAGATTCTTTGTTTCCCGAGAGCAGTTCGCAAGGGAAATGCGTGCCTGGAATTCGACCGCCCGGACAGGGCACACTCCGGCTTCGAATGCAGCCCCGGACACTATTGATGCCGCTTCTTCACATTGAAAACATCACCCGCAGTTTCGGGTCGACGCGGGCGCTTGCCGGCGCTGATCTTTCGATGGAGCGCGGTGAGATCGTGGCGCTGATGGGTGCAAACGGCGCGGGCAAATCGACGCTGGTGAAGATTCTTTCCGGCGTGCTTCCGGCCGATGGCGGCACGGTCAGTCTCGATGGCCGCCCCTTCGCGCCGCGCAGCC
>NZ_LFIO01000862.1 GCF_001187535.1 Rhizobium ecuadorense | reverse complement strand
AGATCAACATATCCAGGGCGGCGGAAGATGGTATCGCACAGGCCATAAAGGCGGAGCGCGAGCGGCTTTGGCGTATCGAGAACGCCGAGGCTATTGCCGCTTCCAATGCCTATGTCGAAAAGCACGGTCTGCCGTTTCAGAAATATCGACAGTTCTGATGGCTCGGTTTCATGTTTACAATCTTATGCATACCGACGCGCTTGCCCTCGATCTGCAGTCCGACTTGCTTGGTGAGCTGACAACGCGGACCATGGCGCCGATGCTTCCATTGGAAGCTCTTCCCAAAATCATGCGTCAGCTCAATCCACAATTCGTGATCAATGACCTGCCCTATGTGATGG
>NZ_LFIO01001082.1 GCF_001187535.1 Rhizobium ecuadorense | reverse complement strand
CCTTGATGGTTTTGGACGGCCTGGCCGCATCGAGGCTGTCCCCGGCGAGCGTCCGATGGTCGATCTTTTGCTGGATGGCGGGCTCGACGCCGTGTTCACGCCTTTCATGCCGAAGGGTTTCTTCGATCAGGAATCGCCCCTGCGACAGGTGCTGGATGATTTCCGCGCCGCTGAAGTCACTTACCTCAATGAGGTCGGCTATATCCCGGGCATGCATCTGATCGGCTTCAAGGCTGATATCGTCCAGGAGCATCCCTGGATCATGGATGAACTCAGCGAGTTGATCGACGAGTCCCAGCGTTTATGGCTGGAAAAGCGTGAGAAATACGCCGACACCACAC
>NZ_LFIO01000877.1 GCF_001187535.1 Rhizobium ecuadorense | reverse complement strand
GCGACACAGGAATATATTAAAATTTGATATAATCGAACTCTGGAGCAGACGTTCGTGGACCTGAACCAGCTTCGATGTTTCGTGTCGGTAGCGGACGAGCTTCATTTCGGGCGGGCGGCTCAAAAGCTTGGCGTCCTGCCGGCATCGCTATCTCGGCACATACGCCTGCTTGAAGAATCCCTTGGGACGCGGCTGATGGCGCGAACGACACGCAGCGTGTCGCTGACGGAAGACGGTCTCGTCTTCCTGGAAGGCGCGCGGGAGATCCTGGCCAAGACCGAAGCTCTTCAGCAACGGTTCCACACCTCCCGCCAGGCAAGAGCGGATGTGCTGCGGATCGG
>NZ_LFIO01001238.1 GCF_001187535.1 Rhizobium ecuadorense | reverse complement strand
GACGACTTCCGGTCATTGTTTGCAACGCATCCGTCGCCGATGTGGGTCTATGATCCGGCATCGCTGCGCTTTCTTATCGTCAACGAGGCGGCGGCAGCACTTTACGGCTACGGCGCGGACGAATACCGGCGCATGACGGTTCTGGATATCCGCCCTGAGCATGAGCGGGAACGGATGGTCGACGCCGTCAGCGGCCGTACCGACATGGAAAAGGCGGAGCGTTGGGTTCACCTCAAGGCGAGTGGTGAGACCTTCGAAGTGCTGACCTATGGCCGAGAAGTGCGTTTCGAGGGCCGAGCGGCAATCCTGGCGATCGTGCAGGACCGCACCGAGGTCAATGC
>NZ_LFIO01001176.1 GCF_001187535.1 Rhizobium ecuadorense | reverse complement strand
TGTCATAATAGGGAATGTCGATGATCGTGTGGTCGCTCTCGAAGGCGGCTACGTCGAGCATACGCAGCACGAGTTCCCGGCCCTTGGGTGCCAGAAGGACTGCTGGCTGCTTGAAGGACAGCAGTGAAAAGCCCCCCGAATGACGCTTTCGAACCAGATCGATGAATTCCAGATCGACCCGGGAAGGATTGGCGATGACTGGTTTTAAGTCGTAGTCGTTGACGAGGTTGAGATAATAGCCAAGCATCCCGGAGCAAAAATCCGTGTCGAACAAGTCAATCCGCGGCGTCGAGTTCTTGGTCGGCTGGGCCAGCGCATGCGCAAGCGACGAAGCGATCATGC
>NZ_LFIO01001334.1 GCF_001187535.1 Rhizobium ecuadorense | reverse complement strand
CGAACAACCGTGTCGTCCTTGTCGAGCCCAAGCGCAAGCGCCTGACGAACGAGGATCTCCTCCTTCACATAGTCGTCGATGAGGCCCTTGAGTTCTTCCGCAGTCGGTGAACGCTGCCAGGTCTTGGTGAACAAGATGGCCATCTGCTCGATCTTCGGTGCCGTTACCACGATGCTGTCCGGCCTGTCTTTCGCGTCGGTGCCGATTGCCCCATAGGCCGCGAAAATTAGTAGCGCGAACAGCAGGAAGTGGACCAGCGGCTCCCTCAAAACACTCTTCAACACCATCGCACTTGCTCGTTTACGGAGTGAATGGGCCCGAAAGGTTCGGCGGCCCACATAGC
>NZ_LFIO01001046.1 GCF_001187535.1 Rhizobium ecuadorense | reverse complement strand
GTGAGATGGTGGTGCGCGCCGAAGGCGAGACGCCATTTGCGCCTGGAATGACAGTCTGGGCAAATCCGGTCGAAGGAGCGGAACATCGGTTCTGAGGCTAACGCCTGCCCGCCGTCTCGCTCATGAGCCTGCGGAATTTCAGGCGAGAAGACGCGCGGGTTGGCCTTGGCGGATTACCAGCTCGACCGCCTGCTTGTCGAAAGTTACGAAGCTCTCGCCGCCAAGCCATGCTCCTTCATGGGCGATCACGCCATCTGCAAAATCGCCACCCGCCTCCAGCATGGCCAGTCCTGCTTCGACCGCAGGACGGTTCATCGCCACATTGCCCGCGTTGAGCAGGTCG
>NZ_LFIO01000109.1 GCF_001187535.1 Rhizobium ecuadorense | reverse complement strand
ATCGTGCCGGGCTTTTGCGTTTCCAGCCATAAGGAACCGGACTAATGAATATGATCTATGCCCCGAATACGGCCCGCTTCGACCACACGGCGCGCGCGATGACCGAAGACGAGATGCGCCGCGTTGCGCCGTCCATCTTCGCGGTCGAGGCTCACGAAAGCCGCTCCGAGCGGTTCCAGCCCATCCCCACGATTGAAGTACTCCGCGGCCTCATGCGCAAAGGCTTTATGCCAGTTGGCGCACGGCAGGCACGCACTCGTGACGAAGGCCGAAAGGATTTCACTAAGCATATGATCAGAATGCGGCGCCTCGACGATGGCAAGGATTACAGCGTCGGCGACAC
>NZ_LFIO01000200.1 GCF_001187535.1 Rhizobium ecuadorense | reverse complement strand
CCAGGAGGCCTTGGTAAAATAGGAGGATTCCGGATCTTCGATCGGATCGGTCAGATATTCGTCGCGATGATGCTCCAGATGGCTTTCCCTATAGATCGGATAAGGCAGCCACAGCGACAGCGGTATCGACCCGATCGCGTCGTTTATGCCTTGGTTTCCCGTCGGATGGCCGTGAATGACTTCGTGCTGAAGGGATCCATGCCAGGCAATCAACCAGCCTCCGGCGATCACGGCCATGATCAGCGGCAATGATTGCCACCACCAGGTGAGCGCAAGAAATCCGCCATGGATGACGAGTGCGAGAATGACGGTCGGCCATTCCGTCGAACGCGACGGAATAATGG
>NZ_LFIO01001540.1 GCF_001187535.1 Rhizobium ecuadorense | reverse complement strand
GGTCTCATGAGCGCAGGATTCGAGCATGCGGCGCTGATCGAGAAGAGCCCGATCCGCGCCCAGACACTCAAGCGCAACTGGCCGACGTGGAATGTCGTGAACAAAGACATTGCCAAGATCTCATATGTGAATCCGCAAGAGCGCGCCGAGATTGATCTGCTTGTCGCCGGCCTTCCGTTCCCACCGGGGGAGGAAAGCGTTCCGAAGGATGCTTCGATTCCTCAGGTGCTTCGCGCGTTGAAGGGGATTCTCCCACGCGGCGTCATGGTCCAGTTCGACCTAGGCCAAAGGCAAACAGGCGGCGAGGAGGCCATCGCGGCACTTCTTACAGAGGTCAAGGAAGC
>NZ_LFIO01000637.1 GCF_001187535.1 Rhizobium ecuadorense | reverse complement strand
TGCGGCTCGCTACGTCACCTCACATTCGATTCATCGATCGCAGGACCTGCTCTAGCAGCGGTAACCTGTGCTGCCGAACATCCGCCAGCCAGAGGCCCGCTGCCGCGAGAATACCTGGGATGACCGACACGGCGATGAAGACGAGGTCAAGTGAAGCGGGTGCTCCGAAATCGTCGTCTACGTAAAGCGCCCGGCCAAACTCCATCACCACAGGCATGAAGGCCGCAAACGCGATAGACAGGATCAGCACACAGATAATGCGAATACGCACGGGTCCGTTCCCAAGCTACCGAGCTTCGACAATTGCGGCAATCATACGATCAATTGGCTTCGCTGCCATGGGCTTGCACGCCGAGTTAATTTCGAAGTTAATAATCCATCTATCGAGCTGCAGGACCGTTTGGCCCTGACCTGCTGCTCGCCGGCGAAATCGAGCGGCCAGGCGAGCTTGCCCTGGAGATGATCGTAGGCCGTGCCCGACACCACCACCCCGCCCGGCTCGGCCAAATGCTCCGGCCGCGCGGCGACATTCACCCCGTCCCCATAGACATCGCCATCCACCAAGGCGACATCGCCCAGATTGATCCCGACGCGGAATATGGTTGGTCCGGAGGGAGCGTCCACCATCCCTTAAAAGCCGGGCTTCTAGGGCAGCCAGAAGATACGATGTCCCCTCTTTTTACGTCTTCTGCATTGCACACGATAACCGGGCAGCCACCAGACATGAGTATCCATTTCGCGGACGGAAGTGTCGACGTCTAAAAATCTCGATACGAATGGGAGATACGAAAGGTGCCCTAGCAGGAGGCGTTTCCTGAGATCAAGGCATTGCAAACTAAGGGCTCTGCGGGCAGTCAGTGAAACACGTTGTCCTGACCTCAACGTACCACCCTCATACAAGCATGCTGCAATACGGTATGGGTTGCCTGAATCCTCGTAACATCCTACTTTACAACGGAAAAGAGGGTGATCAATAATGAGTCTCCCTAAGCCCCCGTGATTGGTCGTATCCCGCTTTGAGGCTCAGCAGTGGCACGAATTAACCTAAGAAAATTTATTGCAGAGCATTACAAGGGCGGTGTCACGGCTAGGGATGTAATTCGGGAAGCAGTCACAAACTCAATCCATGCAGGTGGAACAGAAATCACCGTTGATCTTCGTTTTTCAGACAGGCAAGCTGAAATGTTCAGCGAAAGTTCAGAGCGTGTGGTTTTGGAGGGAATATCCATCACGGATAACGGGGAAGGCTTTACGACCGAGAACCTAAATTACTTTGACGAAATTTGCACCGGCCACAAGGACCACCTCGGAGGCAAGGGTGTAGGGCGGTTATCTTTTTTGAAATATGCAAAGCAGGTGAGCGTTCGCAGCCAACTGGAAGGTGAGCTTGTTCAGTTCTTTTACACGCCCGACTTCAAGCTTTCAGACGTCAACCGGGATGCGATCAGCGGAAGAAGGGAAACCGTCATCGCGCTCAGCGAACTGCGAGAGCAAATCAATAGCCAAGTACGAAATCTTATCACGTCTCTTTGCGATGATCTTCGATTGCTTGTGTTTCTTAAGCACCAAGGCGGTCAAAGTATAACCCTTACGTTTCATCACAACTCTGGGCAACCATTTGAGGAAACCTTCAAATTGGTTGGTTCAGATATTAAGACAGAGAAAGAGCAAAGTTTTCAGATAAATTCTGAAATTTTTGACTGCTATCTTTTCAAAGATGCTCCGCCATCAAAGGGTATTGTGGCGATGCTTTGTGCTGATGAGCTCTGTATTGAAGAATATACTATAAGCAAAAGATTCGACAGCTGCCGCTATCAAATCTCGGTTACATCGAAATATTTCAACATGCGGTCAAATATTGAGAGAAAGAGACTCGAGATTCCTAAGACGGACGAGGAAGTCGATTTGGCGTCCCCAATCAGCCGCGATAATCTTCTGCGACGCATCCATGAGGAATGCATGGCTATGATTAACGCAGCCGATGAAGGCGAGGTCGATGCATTTAAGAATGGAAATATTGAAAAGTTAAAGCGGTACTATCCGTTCATCGACGTTTCGTCGCTCGGTGGAAACGCCGCGCTCCTTGACGCAGATGAAATTGTGAGGACCTACCGCGCTCAGCAATCGCGCAGAGAAGATCAACTTGTTGATGCGCTGCAACACGGGAAGGCCGTGTCGTGGGATGATGTTTCCCATCTCGCCAGCGACGACCTCGCTCGATTTATTGTGCACCGTGCGTTGGTAATCGACTCTTTAGCGAAGATGCCAAGCAACGAGGCGGAAAATGCTATTCACAACGCTATTTTACCTAAAAGGAGCGATGGCAGGGATATTAGAGAAAACAACATCTGGCTTGTCGATGACAAATTTCTCTCTTACTCAAGTGTCTTTAGTGACAACACGCTTTCGAGAATAATTGGTGAAGTAAATCAGAGCGTCGAACGCAATCAGAATCGAAAGCCAGACGTAGCGGCGTTCTTTTCTAAAGACAACAATAATCGGCCGAACAAGCTTGTTATTATTGAGTTCAAGAAGCCTGGTGCTGATTTGTTTGATAACAATAAAGCACTAGTTCAATGCAGGCTTTATGCAAATGAGCTTGTTGCTAAGATTGAAACGGTTCGGGAGGTATTCGCGTTCTCAATAGTTGATATAGACGACGAATTCTATCGCGATATGAAGCAGACCGGTTTCAAGGACGTATTTTCGCTGAGTGATCGGGTTGTATACAATGATTTTGTGGCGGGGAGTGGCAGCGGCGTTCCACTTCATATGTATGTAATGCCCGCGTCTGCCCTCATTAAAGATGCAAAGGCTCGAAACAAAGTATTCGAAGAAGTGTTGCGTTTTAGTGTCGAAGAAATGATGAAGGAGGCGTCGTAGGCCCCCTCAGCAGAAGGTGTAAGAGTTACCGTATGCGTATACTGACCCAGTTCCGTCCGTGTTGAGCTGTAGGGAATTAACAGAACATGGTTTTAACTCGGAGAGATAGGCGCCCGTTTTTCATGCAGAATCTAATCCGAGTTCAAGCTTCTGTTCGCCGGACAACCCATGAAGAATTTTGCCCTTAGCCGCCTTCGAGAAGGAGTGCCAAAATTCTTGCGCCACGGTACATAGAAACAGACGCTTTACTATCTCCATCACCTCAGTAAAAACCACTATAGCCTCATCGCAAACTTTCTGATTGTACGAGATATCAGAAACCGCCGTGTACGTTACCCATTTTCCAGGGATCTGGCCATGTATTACGGCTGAAAGTTGACTGTAGGTAGTCTCGAGTCTGCTGATGACGCCTAATTTTCTTTCTCTCACTACAAAATTTGGAGTATGCTCCTTATGAAAAACAAGAATTTCTTTCTTTTCTACATAAAATCCTTCTTCCCTTGCAAGGGTAGCTAACTCCACGTGATGAGAGCGAAAGTAGGTGTAATACATTGAGCCCTCTAAAATCGCGCGCATAGAGGCTGCCGCTGGCTTATACAAACCCAGTGGTATTAACACTGCTGTGTTGTGCGCGGCATTTTGCATCTCTCTGATAAAGCACAAAGCAGGGTTCCGCTCGTCAGTCTGCTCTAGTTGTTTCGACCAAATCGCCAAATGCAAGGTCGCCGCTGTAATGGTCTCCTGCCGCTCGCTAGCTGCCATCATGGTTGAGATGTTTTGCTCCCAATCTACCTGAGCTAGGGCAGCAGAAAGCTTGCTGGTGGACACTGAAAGGCCCTCACTTTCGATTCATGATACCTGAGAGATAGGGATCTTCACTGTCGTTTCCGTTGAGCAATGAGTAAAGCATTTGAATCTGAGAAGGCTCCGCCAACTCTAAAAAATGCATAATCATTTCCCTCGTTGTCATATCTGTAGATACACCCCCGTACCTAAATCCATCAACTTGGTGCATCCGCTCAAAAAGAGCTTTCTTGGTCATCCTTTTGCGTTGCACGAGTTCAAACAAATCGTCGTCTTGAGGCTCCGCGGTTTTAAATTCTTCCTGCCGGCTAAGCTGATGGTAAAATCCTTCCAGAAGATAATTGAGGTCCTCACCGAGGCTGCCGAATCTTATATCGTAGCCGATGTCGCGCAAGTCTGACGGAGAGAAGTCGGAAGCAATCAACTGGGAAGCTATCAATCGGAGTGCTTTTTGTCTTACTCTAGCCTTCATATCAGCCTCCAATTCTTGTAAATAATTCTCTGGAAACCCTGACCAGGTTGTTTAAAGCCTCGGTGCTATATGCTTTGCCACTTGACCAAACGAAATTTTTTCCAGCTTCAGGTTCGGTAAAAGCTTTAAATTTTTTGAGGGTATTGGTCATGCAGTGCGCCGCAAATTTTTTATCCGCTCGGATCGTCGCTTCTTCGGAGGAGACACCGATTCGAGGGACATTGTTGAAAAGAATGTGGGGCGTCGCAGGTTGTTTTCCTACACTTTTAGCCCCGATAAATTCCATCATCAGACCGATACCGCGAACTGAATATCTTTGCGGAACAACAGGTATGACAACATGATCGGAATGTCGAAGCGACGTTTGAGTGAATATCGATCCTGCTGGGTGGCAGTCAATTAATATTATATCGTAGAGGCTCCGCGCCTCTTCTATAAATTTAGTGAATCGCTCCTCGATTGGCTTTACGTTCAAATTTGCCTCTCCTAGCGCGACGTACATCAAATCCAAGGTGGAGGCGATCAAGTCGAGCCCACCGCCTTTTTTGCTGCCGTTAAAAATTGGAGTTGATAAACTACCGACGCTGGGCGGTTTCAAGTTTCCGGGGACCTGTATCTTAAACGGATCAAGATCGCTTTCGTCCTCAACTAATACGGAAAGCACTGTCTTATTCTGTTTCTCGAGCGCAAAATAATCTTTGGCTGGAAGAAGTGCTTGAGATAGATTGAATTGTGGATCGTAGTCTATTGCCAGCACCTTCGTTGGCTTTGAGCCGTAAGCGTGCCACCTTCCAAGAACGCCTGCTAGATGCATTGTAACCGTAGTTTTTCCAACGCCACCTTTCATATTCATAACCGTCACAACTTTAGCCACTATTCACCCTACCCATGGTTGCTTTGGCGCATTCAGCTACATTAAGCTGGGTAAATCAAGCTGCTCCAGCATGTATTCAAGCTTATTGCTGTCCATTTACGCGTATCCTTTTTAGAAATCTTTACGAAAATTTTGGCGAAGGGTATTCAAGCCCATCCATGCTGCCGTTTCCCCCGCGCGATGCGGGCTGTATGGCGGCATTAAACCGTGCCCACCGCCGTGTACGGTCTCTCCGATCCAGCCTTTCGCCAAAAAAATTTGAGCACATAAGGGGGTGGTCTGTCCGAAGGAGTTTGCGCACATCAGGCTTATCCCGTTTGCGTATCCCACCGGGTTAAATGCTCAATTGGACAATCGGCATACGATTGGGCCGCGGCGGGATCGAGTTGGCGGTGTAATATGCCGCCATCTCGGCGCGGGTGACGGCCTTCGCCTGCATGCAGAAGGATTTATCGATCTTCACCGCGCCGTTGGCAACGCCGAGCATGCCGCCGAGTCCCTTCATCGAGGCGGTCATCAGCCATCTCCAGCGAATAACTCCCCGCCGGCACGGTCTCGAAGGCAAGGGTCGGCGAAACCGGGCAGAAGCCGCGCGCCGAGAGCGCCTCGAGATCGGCGAGGATCGGCTTGTAGGCGACGACTGCGAGCTTATAGGCCTCCGCGCTGTAACGACCGTCGGCCTCGACCATCACTAGCCAAACCGTTCCACCAGGAAATCGATCACCGTCCGCAACATCGCTGTCGGCCGGCGGTTCGGCGCGTAGACGAGGGACATCGGAACAGGCTTGTAGGACCATTCCGGCAGCACCTGTTCAAGCCGTCCTTCGGCAATATCAGCGGCGAGCAGCAGTTCCGGCTGCAGCACAATTCCGGCACCGCTGAGCGCTGCCATGCGAAGGGCTGCCCCCTGGTTGGTGGAGAATTTTCCGGAAATCAACACATCCCGCATTTCGCCTCTCGGCCCGACCAGGTGCCAGCGATCCTGCATGCGCCAATAGGAGTGGCCGAGACAGAGATGGTTCGTCAGAGCCTCAGGCGAGGCCGGCCGGCCATGGCGGGCGAGATAATCAGGCGAGGCAGCGAGAATCCGCCGGTAGGGCGTCAGCGGGCGCGCGACCAGGCTGTCGTCGGATAGCGGGCCGATGTGGATACCGAGTTCGAACCCCTCGCCGACGAGGTCATGGACATTATTGTCGAGCGATAGCTCGATGCTGACGTCGGGATAGGCGTTCTGGTAATCGATCAGCGCCGGCACCAGGACCTGCGTCCCGAAGCTGACGGGTGCCACCACGCGAAGCCGGCCGCGCGGCGCCGATTGCAGCTCGTTCGCCGAAGCCTCGGCCAGCGCCACTTCGGAAAGCGCGCGTTTGCAGCGCTCGTAATAGAGCTGGCCAACCTCCGTCAGCTGATGGCGTCGCGTGGTGCGATGGATCAGCTTCGCCCCGAGCCGGGTCTCGATGGTCTTGATGTGCTTGGCAACCATGGCAGGCGACACTTGCGCGATCTCCGCGGCCGCCGCGAAACTGCCATTGTCGATGACCCTGACGAACATCGCCATGCCGGCCAGCTTGTCCATGATTGCCTACCTCTTGGTTTTGAATGACGATACCGGGAGCTTATTTATCAACCGCAGCATTTACAACACAGTGGTCACGTCCGCGCCAGGCGACGGATATTGCCAACATGACCAAGGAGAAAACATGCCTATTCTTCACCTGCAGATGCATCCCGGCCGCACCGACGATCGGAAGCGCGCCTTCGCCCGCGAAGCGACCAAGGCCGCCGTCGAAACGCTGGCGTGCCCGCCGGAATCGGTGGAAATCCTGATCACCGAGATCGCCAAGGATGCCTGGGCGGTCGGCGGCAAGCTGAAATCCGAGGCCTGAGAAAACGCCCCGCAGGCGATGGAAGGAGCGAAGGGCGATAGCGAAAGTCGTGCCCTGCGGCCCCCTCATCCGACCCTGCGGGCCACCTTCTCCCCGCTGGGCTATGGCATTCACACATTTAGAATTGCCTATGGAATTGGGTTCTGATTCTCTTGCTGCAAGCAGGAGAATTGAGCGATGGGTGATTTGAGCCTGGGGCGGTTTGGCGACCGTCGCCTGGAAAAAGGGGGGCGTTCTTGCTGGAGCGCCTTGTCGCGACGGCCGGCCAGGGAATGCGGGTGCGCAAGCTCGGCGGCAATCGGGCCGGAGAGATCCGCTTGACCCGGTTTTTGCGCAATGGAGCGGTCGATCCGCAGGCGATGATCGATGAGGCGGCCTTGCGCACGGCCGGCCGCTGCGCGGATCGGCATATCCTGGCCATTCAGGATACGACGGTGGTCCGCTCCAGCGGCGGTGGCGGCCTTTATCTGCATGCGATGATCGGGGTCGACGCCGACGATGGCGCGATCGTCGGGGCGATCCACGGGCAGTTTCTAAGCCGGGACCAGGGCAAGCGCGGCACCCAGCGCGCGCGTCCGATCGAGGAGAAGGAGAGCTATCGCTGGCTGGAGGGCGCCGACCGGGCGGCAGAAGTTTGCGCCGCCGCGCGCCACATCACCGTCATTGCCGACCGCGAAAGCGATATCTATGAGGCCTTCACCCGAAGGCCTGCCAATGTCGACCTTGTCGTGCGCGCCGCCAAAGACCGCAGTTTCGGCAAAGACCAGCCGTCGCTGTTTGCCATGGCCGATGCCTTGCCGGTTGCGGCAAACCTTGCCTTCACCCTGCCGGCCAAGCCGGGCCGCAAGGAGCGCGACACGCAATTGGCGATCCGCTTCAGCGCGGTGACATTGCCGCACCCGAAGAACGGCATCTACAAGAAGACCCCGGATGAGGTGCGCCTTTATCTGGTGGATGTGCGCGAGACCGTCACACCACCGGGCGAGGCACCGATCCATTGGCGGCTGCTGACGACCTACGCGGTGTCGGATGTGGACCAAGCGGCGGCTGTCATCGCCCTTTATCGCCGCCGCTGGACGATCGAGCAATTGTTCCGCACCCTGAAGACCCAGGGCTTCGATATCGAAGGCCTGGGCATCGAGGACGAGGGGGCACTGAGCAATCTGGTGACGGCCGCCTTCGTCGCGTTGTCATCGTGCAGCAACTGGTTCATGCCCGCGACGGCGCTCCGCCCGGCGACACCTTGCGTCCCATCGAAGACGCCTTCGAGCCGAGCGACCGGCCGCTGCTGGAAGCCTTCTGCGCCAAGCTCGAGGGCAACACCGCCAAACAGAAGAACCCGCATCCCAAAGGGTCGCTGGCCTACGCCGCCTGGGTCTGCGCCCGCCTCGGCGGCTGGACCGGCTACTATGGCAAGCCTGGGCCAATCGTCATGCTCGACGGATGGCAGCAGTTCCAGGCGGCCAAACGCGGCGTAGGCCTCCTCTTATCCGCTTTCGACAATGTGTGAATCTGATAGCCCCGCTGGGGAGAAGAGGGAGGCTCCCGGTTCGCCAACGACTCCATTGAAGGAAGTGCCTTTGGAGAGGTAGGTTCGTTTGGGCAGTGTCGGTGCGTCTTGCTCCCTCTTCTCCCCTCGGGGAGAAGGTGGCCCGCAGGGTCGGATGAGGGGGCCGCAGGCACGGCACCAACGACGGTTAGTCTGTCCATGGATGTCTGCTACTGGTGCGAACAGGCCAAGGCGAGACCGAACTGGCGCAGTGATGCGGCCCTTATCCACGTCGGTCTGATCTTCAGCCGGCGGTCGCGCCCCAGACCGGCCTGATATTGCCTCGCCGATGACAATAATCTTGTGAAAAATTCAATATTAGGGCACAATTTTTGAACGCATCGGAAGTTGCGGCGCAATCTCACACCCGGCCGTTTGGCGCCGGGTGACAGTTGGCGCCGGAGGGTCGGCGTCGATGGATCAGGGGTTCTTTCTTCTGTTCGCTACGGTGTCCGTGATCACCGCCTTGACGCTGGTCATGGCGCGCAATCCGGTTCACAGCGCATTGGCGTTGATGGCGTGCTTCCTGCAGATATCGGCAATCTTCGTCCTGCTCGAGGCGCCGCTGCTCGCGGTCATCCAGATCTTCGTCTATGTCGGCGCGATCATGGTCCTGTTCGTCTTCGTGATCATGATGATCGATGTGCGCGAAGCGGTCTTGCAACGCTTCTTGCCGGGCGGCAACATGCCGGCTCTGGTGCTGCTTGTCCTGCTTGGGATCGAGATGCTTGCGCTGGTGCTCTGGAGCGGCCGCTTTTCTCTGACGGAGCCTGTCACCGTCAGCGGTGGCGATCAGGTCAGGCAGCTCGGCACAACACTGTTCGCCGACTATCTCCTGCCGTTCGAAGTTGCGTCCGTCATCCTGCTGGCCGCGCTCGTCGGGGCCATCGTGCTGGCGCAGAAGGAGCAGGGATGATGGTTCCGCTCTGGTGGTACATTTTGCTCGGAGTGGCGCTGTTCGTGATCGGAGCGGCGGGCGTGCTGCTCCGGCGCAATATTCTGGTCGTGCTGATGTCGCTGGAGCTGATGCTCAACTCGGTCAACGTCAATTTCATCGCTTTCGGACGTTACCACGCCGATTTCCGCGGGCAGATTTTCGCGATCTTCGTCATCGCAATCACCGCTGCGGAGGTTGCCGTCGCCCTCGGCATCCTGGTCGCCCTCGTGAGGAACAAATCCACCCTCAAGGTCGACGACGTGACCATGATGAAAGGATAGTGGCTTGGACCCGGTGATATCGATCCGGCCGCTGCTTGCCGTCGCCGTCGCCGGCCTGGCGGTCCTTGCCGTTCTGCTTCTGAACAAGCGCGAGAAACTCCGCGATATCGTCTCGCCGTTGGCGGCAATCGCCATGTTCGCAATTGTCGTGTCGATGGCACCAACGGTGCTGGCGGGCGGGACGGTCGAATTGCGCCTGTTTGCGGTTCTGCCGGGGATCGACTTCGCTTTCCGGGTCGATGCGCTCGGCATGGTGTTTGCCACCGTCTCGTCGCTGCTGTGGATTGTCGCGGCGATCTATTCCATCGGCTACATGCGGCACTTGAACGAGCACGCGCAGACCCGGTTCTTCGCCTGCTTTGCCGCCAGTCTCGCGGCGGCGGTCGGCGGCGCCTTCGCCGCCAATCTGTTCACGCTGGTGATCTTCTACGAGATGCTCACCCTCGTGACCTATCCGCTCGTTTACCACCACGAAGACGAAGAGGGATGGACGGGCAGCCGCAAGTACCTCGTCTATTTGATGGGGGCGTCAAAAAGCGTGCTTCTCGCCGCGCTGGCGCTGACCTACCACATTGCGGGATCGCTCGACTTTGTGCCGGGCGGCCTGCTGGCAGGCAGCGATGCTTCGGCGGCGCTGCTGACAGTCGTCTATTTCTGCTACCTGTTCGGCTTCGCCAAGGCTGCGGTGATGCCAATGCACGCATGGCTGCCTGCCGCGATGGTGGCGCCGACGCCGGTCAGTGCGCTCCTGCATGCGGTGGCCGTGGTCAAGATGGGCGTGTTCTGCGTGCTGCGGCTGGTGTTCCATGTCTTCGGCACGGGGCTGGTGGACGGGCTGGGACTTGGCATCGCCACGGCCTATCTGGTCTCGTTCACGATCCTGATGGCGTCGGTCTACGCCCTGACGCGGGACGACCTGAAGGCGCGGCTCGCCTATTCGACGGTCAGCCAGCTCTCCTACATCGTGCTGGGCGCGGTTCTGCTCTCGCCGGTCGCGATGGTCGGCGGGATCATCCACATCGCGGCGCACGCATTCTCGAAGATCACCCTGTTTTTCTGCGCCGGCTCGATCTATTGCGCGTCCGGCAAGCGCAACATCAGCGACATGGCCGGTATCGGCCGCAGGCTGCCCTGGACGATGGGGGCGTTCTTCGTCGGCTCACTCAGCATGATCGGCGTGCCGCCGACGGCGGGGTTCGTCAGCAAGTGGTATCTGGCGCGAGGCGCGGTGGAGGCGGGGGAAATCGCGTTCCTGATCGTGCTCCTGGCGAGTTCGGTCCTCAACGCCGCCTATTTCCTGCCGGTCAGCTATGTCGCCTTTTTCGGGACGGAGGCGCAAGGCAGCCCGGCGACGATCCGTGAAATTCCGATGATGACGATCCCGCTGGTTGCGACCGCCATCCTGTCGGTGGCGATGGGCATCTTCCCCGACTATTTCGTCGCCTTGGCGGAAGGAGTTGTCAGATGATAAAGCGCGTGGTCGATTTCTTCGGCGACGGAAACCATGCGACCGAACGGCGTCGGCTGTTCTATCTGGTGCTCGTGCTGATCGTCATCGCCGACTTCCTGGTGCCGCGCGAACACGCCGAATACCTGTGGGACCGCCTGCCGGGCTGGTCGGCCGTCTACGGCTTCTTCTCCTGCGTGCTGCTGATCTTCGTTTCCAAGTTCCTCGGTCATCGGGCCGGGCTCATGCGGCGCGAGGACTATTATGACTGACTTCGTCCACCCCGCCCTGCTGTTCATTCTCGGCGCCCTGCCGATCCCCTTTCTGAACGGGTCGATCCGCAAGGCCTATCTGCTGCTGATCCCGATACTGGCGATCCTCACCGTGTTGACGATGCAGCCGGGCAGCTACGGCGCGGCATCGTTCATCGGGCAGGAAATCCTCATCGCGAAGGTCGACAAGCTGAGCATCGTCTTCGCAACGGTTTTCACCATCATGGCGCTGATCGGAACGGTCTACGCTCTGCACCTGACGCGCCCCGGCCAGCATGTCGCTGCGTTCGTCTATGTCGGCAGCGCGCTTGGCGTGGTTTTCGCCGGCGACTACCTGACCCTCTACCTGTTCTGGGAAGGCATGGCGTTCGCCTCTGCCTATCTGGTCTTCGCCCAGGGCGGCCGGCAGGCGGTTGCCGCCGGTTTCCGCTATCTCATGGTCCACATCACCGGCGGCGTCGTTCTGCTCGGTGGTCTCATTCTCCACGGGCTCGCCACGGGTTCGCTGCTCGTCGGCCCGATCGAGGGGGGGATGGGCGCCGGCGCCTACCTGATCCTTGCCGGCTTCATGCTCAACGCCGCAGTGCCGCCGCTGAACGCCTGGCTGACCGATGCTTACCCGGAGGCGACTGTCACCGGGGCGGTGTTCATGAGCGCCTTCACCACCAAGACCGCCGTCTATGTCCTGGCGCGGACGTTTCCGGGGACCGAGCTTCTGGTCTGGCTCGGCACCGCAATGGCGCTTTACGGTGTCATCTACGCGGTGCTGGAGAACGACTGCCGGCGGCTGCTCGCCTATCATATCGTCAGCCAGGTGGGTTACATGGTGGCGGGTATCGGCATCGGCACCGAGATGGCCGTGAACGGCGCCTCCAGCCACGCCTTCGCGCATATCCTCTACAAGGCACTGCTGTTCATGGGCGCAGGAGCGGTGATCCACGTCACCGGCCGCCGTAAGCTCACCGAGCTTGGCGGGCTCTACAGGACCATGCCGATAACGGTGGCGCTCTATATGGTCGGCGCCCTGGCAATCTCGGCGTTTCCGTTCTTCTCCGGCTTTGTCACCAAATCGATGGTGATTGCCGCCGCCGGACAGGATCATCGGGCGCTGGTGGTGCTGGCGCTGACGATGGCGTCGTCGGGGACGTTCCTGCACACCGGCCTGAAGCTCCCCTATTACATGTTTTTCGGCGTGGACCGGAAACTGGAGGCGCGGGAGCCGCCGCGCAACATGCTGGTTGCGATGGGCATGGCGGCGGTGCTCTGCATTGCGATCGGGGTATTCCCGCAGCCGCTTTACGCGCTTCTCCCTTATCCGGTCGACTTCGAACCCTATACGGGCGTCCATCTCACCGAGAGCCTTAGCTTGTTGATGTTCACCGCACTGGGATTCGTGATCTTCCTCCGGGCGCTCGACCCCGAGAACACGATCAGCATCGACACCGACTGGTTCTACCGCAAGGGGGCGCGGCTCTTCATGTGGTTCGCCGAAAAACCGCTGGCGCGCTATGAGAAGGCGGTCAGCAACGTGTCCGAGACAGCCGCCCTACCCTTTCTGCACGGGACGGCACGGGCGGGATTGTGGATCGATCTCACCGGCGTGGACGCCGTCGTGAACGGCGTCGCCCGCTCGATCCTGCGCGGTGGCGGGCGGCTCCGGCGGCTCCAGACCGGCGTCGTGACCCATTATGCGCTGGCGATGATCGCGGGTGTGATCGCAGCCACCGTGGTCTTCGCCGTGGTATGGCGGTAGGGGGCGCGATGGGATTGCCGCTGCTCAGCCTCATCATTTTCACGCCCGTCGCCGGGGCAGCGGTTCTGATGTTTCTGCGCGGCGACGATGCGGTGCGCTGGACGGCGCTTGCTGTCACCATCCTCGACCTCGCCCTCTGCATCGCCATGCTGGCCGGATTCGACACCACGACCCACGCGATGCAGTTCACGGAGAAGCGCCCCTGGGTGCCGGCGCTCGGGATCACTTATGCGCTTGGCATCGACGGGATAAGCGCGCTCTTCGTGTTCCTGACCGCGTTGCTGGGTTCGATCTGCGTGCTCGCCTCGTGGGTTGCGATCGACCGCAAGGTGAAGACGTTCATGGTCAGTCTGCTCTCCATGCAGGCGCTGATGCTGGGGGTGTTCTGCGCGCTCGACCTGTTCCTGTTCTACGTCTTCTGGGAAGCGATGCTGATCCCGATGTACCTGATCATCGGCGTCTGGGGCGGCGACGGCCGGGTCTATGCGGCGTTCAAGTTCTTCCTCTACACTCTGGCGGGCAGCGTGCTGTTCCTGGTCGGTGTCATCGTGCTCTATTTCAACGGCGGCGAGACCTTCGACATCCTCGCCCTCACCGCCCAGGATTTGCCGTTCCGGGTCCAATCCTGGCTGTTCTTCGCCTTCCTGATCGCCTTCGCGGTCAAGGTGCCGATGGTCCCGGTCCATACCTGGCTGCCGGACGCCCATGTACAGGCGCCGACCGCAGGCAGCATCATCCTCGCGGGCGTGCTGCTGAAGATGGGCGCCTATGGGTTCCTGCGGTTCTCGCTGCCGATGCTGCCAGAGGCGTCGCTATATTATTCGACACTGATGCTTTCGCTTTCAGCGCTGGCGATCGTCTATGGCGGGTTGCTGGCGCTGGCACAGGACGATCTGAAAAAGCTGGTGGCCTATTCCAGCATCAGCCACATGGGCTTCGTGACCATGGGGATTTTTGCGCTGAACCTCCGCGGGCTCCAGGGAGGCATCCTGCAAATGTTCAATCATGGCGTGACGACGGGCGCCCTGTTCCTGTTCGTCGGCCTGATCTACGAGCGGACCCATAGCCGCAGCATCGCTGATTATGGCGGGCTGATGAAGTCGGCACCCGTCTATACCGCGTTTCTTGCGCTGTTCACCCTGGCGTCGATGGCGCTGCCGGGAACGAATTCGTTCGTCGGCGAATTGCTGGTCCTGTCGGGCGGGTTTGCGGCCAACCTGGCCGTCGGCGCGGCCGCCGTTTTCGGCGCGTTGCTGGGCGCGGCCTATCTGCTTAACATGTATGGGAAAGTCGCGCTTGGTCCGGCCAGCGTCGGCGTCCGGTTCAAGATACGCGACCTGAACGCCCGCGAGCTGGCAGCGACCCTGCCGCTGGCCGTCTTCGTGCTGTGGGTCGGGCTCTATCCGAAGCCCTTTCTCGCTATCATCGACGCTTCGGTGGAACATCTGCTGGTGCAGGTGCACGCCAAGGGGAGCGGCCAATGACCGCCGCCGCACTTTTCCAGTCGGCTCTCGCAAGCCTGCCCGAGATCGTGGTGGTCACCGGAGCCTGCATCCTGCTGATCCTGGGACAGTTTTTGCGCAAGGGGCAGGCGTATTTGCTTGTCTGGGCTTCCGTCGCGGTCGTGCTGATTGCCGCCTTGGCGACACTCATGCTGGCGGGAGACGTGCGGCCGGCCTATACGGGCATGTTCATCGCCGACCGCTTCGCGGTCTTCTTCAAGTTGGTGTTCTACCTCGCCACCATTCTGACATTCCTGCTTTCGCGGAAATATGCCGAAATCGAAGGGATCGGCAGCAGCGAATACTATGTCCTGCTGCTTTTTTCCCTTTCGGGAATGATGATCATGGCCTCGGCGACCGATCTCCTGTCGATCTACGTGGGCCTCGAGCTGATGGTGCTTTGCACCTACGTGCTGACCGGCTTTCTCAGGCGTGAGCGGCGGTCGAACGAAGCGGCGCTGAAATACGTCATCCTTGGTGCGGTCTCCACCGGAATTTTCCTCTACGGCGTTTCGCTGATCTACGGGCTCACCGGCACGACGCAATTGGCCGCGATGGCTGCGGCCGTGACCGGCGATCCGCGCGATCCCGGCTTGCTGCTGGCGGTGGTCTTCATCGTCGCGGGGCTGGTCTTCAAGGTCGGCGCGGTGCCGTTCCACATGTGGGTGCCTGATGTCTATGAAGGCGCGCCGACGACGATCACCGCCTTCATGTCGGTGGGGCCCAAGGCGGCGGGGTTCGCGGTGATCCTGCGGGTGTTCCTCAACCCTCTGGTCGCAACCTCCAATGTCTGGATCATCGTCGCGGTCATTGCCGTGGTGACGATGGCGCTAGGGAGTTTCGTTGCGCTGGTGCAGGATAATTTCAAGCGCCTGCTGGCCTATTCCAGCATCGCCCATGCCGGGTTCGCTCTGTTCGGCGTGGTGGCCGGCGGCGCGGACGGCATCGCCAGCGTGATGATCTATCTGCTGATCTACTCGCTGATGAATCTCGGCATTTTCGGCATCGTCATCCTGATGCGGAACGGCGATTTTTCCGGCGAGGTGATCGAAGATTATGCGGGTCTCGCCAAGTCGCATCCGGGGCTGGCATTGCTGATGCTGCTCTATCTGTTCTCGCTGGCCGGCATTCCGCCAACGGCCGGGTTCTTCGCCAAGTTCTACGTGCTGGTCGCGCTGGTCGAGCGAGGGTTCGTCATGCTGGCGGTGATCGCAGTGCTGCTGAGTGCGGTTGCCGCCTATTTTTATATCCGCATCGTCATGGTGATCTACATGCGCGAGCCGGAAAGGACGTTCGACCCGGCGCTGACGCCCCTGGTGCGCGCGACGCTCGCCTTCACGGCTGCCGGCACCATCGGCATCGGCCTGTTTCCCGCGTGGTTTCTGAGACTTGCCCAGCATTCCGTGTTTGGCGGCTGAGCGATTGAATTTGCAATGATCTGTCCGACGGACTAAACTCGAAGCTCGAGAAAGGATTGCCCAAGTCGCTTCCCGGGCGACCGCATGACGGCCCTGAACAGGACGGTCGCGGCCTGAGGAAAGCGCTCAGTGGGCAACCGGTGCAGTGCGATATGGCTGCAATGGAATTCCTGCCGGTTCTTTTTATGATCGCCGGAGTCGCTCTGGTGACGGGGGCGACGCTTTTTGTCTCCTCGCTGCTGCGCCCGTCCAATCCCTATCCCGAAAAGAACATGCCCTATGAGTGCGGCATGGACGCGGCCGGCGAGGCCGCCGGGGGTCGCATGAGGGTGCAGTTCTTTGTCCTTGCGATCCTGCTGGTCGTCTTCGATGTCGAGACGATGTTCCTCTTTCCCTGGGCCGTCGTCCTGAAAGACATCGGGCTGGTCGGCTTTGTCGAGATGTTCGTCTTCATCGTGCTGCTTCTCGTGGGCTTCGCCTACGCCTGGCTGAAGGGAGCGTTGGAATGGGAGGCGTAAACAACGCGATCCGCGACAGCGTGCTGTTCACCACGGCCGAGAGCGTTATCAACTGGAGCCGAAGCTCGGCGCTGTGGCCCGAAACGTTCGGAATTGCCTGCTGCGCCATCGAGATGATCTCGGCCGGTTGCGCCCGCTATGATCTCGACCGGTTCGGCGTGGTGTTCCGGCCATCGCCCCGCCAGTCCGATGTGATGATCATCGCCGGCACGGTAACGCGGAAGTTCGCGCCCGTGGTGCGCCGGCTCTATGACCAGATGCCGGAGCCCCGCTGGGTCATCGCCATGGGCACCTGCGCTATCTCGGGCGGGGTCTACAACACCTATGCGGTGGTGCAGGGATCGGAAACCTTCGTGCCGGTGGATGTGCATGTGCCCGGCTGCCCGCCGCGGCCCGAGGCGCTGATGCACGGCTTCCTGCTGCTTCAAGAAAAGATCAAGCGGTCCCGCGCGCTGGCCGGGACGCCGCTGGATCGGGTTGCCGTGCCATGAGTGCGGAGCCGTCTCTCTATCGCGCTCTGATCATCGAGCGTTTCGGGGAAGCAATCGAGGACCTCGGCGCCGCGCACGGCATTCACGCCTTTGCTGTTCCGCCTGAGAAGATCGTCGCGTTCTGCCGGTTTCTGAAAGAGCATCCGGCGCTGCAGTTCAATTTCCTGTCGGACATCTGCGGCGTTGATCATTACCCCGAAACGCCGCGCTACGAGGCGGTGTACCACCTCTATTCGCTGCCGAACAAATGGCGCATCCGTATCAAGTGCCGGCTTGGCGATCCCCCGCAGGTTCCCTCGGTCACGGAGGTCTGGCGCACCGCCAACTGGCATGAGCGCGAGGCCTTTGACATGTATGGCATCCGGTTCGACGGGCATCCCGATCTGCGCCGGATCTACATGTGGGAAGGCTTCGAGGGCTTTCCCCAGCGCAAGGATTTTCCATTGCGGGGCTACAAGGACGAGTTGAATCCCTTCGGTGCCGAAGGTCCGCCGCCAACACGGCCCGATCTTGCCACTAAAGATATCCCGGGAGGCCGTTCTACGCTGGAAAGTTGAGATGACCGAAGTCACCGAACTCTGCAGGCCAGAGAGCGAAGCGCTCAATACCAAGGACGTGCTTCTCAACCTCGGCCCACAGCACCCCAGTACGCATGGGGTTCTTCGGCTCGTCCTTGAGCTGGACGGCGAATACGTCAAGCGCGTCGACCCGCATATCGGCTACCTGCACCGCGGCACCGAAAAGCTGGCGGAGAGCTTCACCTATACCCAGATTTTCCCGCTGACGGACCGGCTCGACTATCTCTGTCCGCCGTCGAACAACCTGGCCTTCGCGCTGGCGGTGGAGAAACTCCTCGGCATAGAAGCGCCGATCCGCGCGCAATATATCCGCGTGCTGATGGCCGAGCTGGCGCGAATCTCCGGCCATGTCCTGATTACCGGCGCGCTGCCGATGGACCTCGGCGCCATGACCGCCCTGCTCTACGTCATGCGGGAGCGCGAAATGATCATGGACCTGCTGGAGATGATCAGCGGGGCGAGGATGCACACGTCCTTCTGCCGGGTCGGCGGTGTGCGCGAGGATCTGCCCGACGGGTTCCTCCCCAAGATCCGGGAGTTCTGCGACATCTTCCCCAACCGGATCCGCGACTACGAGCGATTGCTCGAAAACAACCGGGTGTTCCTGAAGCGCACACAGGGGATCGGCGTGATCTCCGCCGAGGACGCCATCGATCTCGGACTGAGCGGCCCGAACCTGCGCGCCTCGGGCGTCGACTGGGACATCCGCCGCGACGAGCCCTATGAGATTTACGACCGGCTCGACTTCAACGTCGTCACCCGCGACGAGGGCGACTGCTATGCGCGCTGGCAATGCCGCGTCGAGGAGATGCGCGAGAGCATCCGGATCATCGAGCAATGCCTCGACCAGATGCCCGAAGGGCCGTTCCAGATCGACATGCCGACGATCGCCTTTCCGGTGGACAAGCATCGGGTGCATTGCTCGATGGAGGCGCTGATCCAGCATTTCGACCTCTCAGCCTATGGCTTCGACGTGCCGAAGGGCGAGGTCTATTCGGCGATCGAGGCGCCCAAGGGCGAGCTCGGCTTCTACATCATCAGCGACGGGTCGCCAAAACCGTTTCGCATGAAGGTGCGGGCCCCCTCGTTCGTCAACCTTCAGGGGCTGTTCGGGGTCACCAACGCCCGCTATCTGGCGGACATGATCGCCGTGCTCGGCAGCCTCGACCCGGTGATGGCCGAGGTGGACAAATAGCGGGAGATTTGGACGCGATGACCATGCGCGAAAAGATCGAAGAGGCAGCAGCACGCTATCCCGACCAGCGCTCGGCGATCATGCCGGCACTTCTGATCGCGCAGAGGGAGCATGGCCATCTGCCGGGTCCGGTGCTGGAAGAGGTCGCCGACATTCTCCGGGTCGAACGGATCTGGGTTTACGAGCTGGCGACCTTCTACACGCTCTTCCATACCGAGCCGGTCGGCACGTTCCACCTGCAGCTCTGCGACAATGTTTCCTGCATGCTCTGCGGAGCCGAGACCCTGCTGAAGCATCTGGAAACGGCGCTGGGGATCAGCAAGGGCGAGACCACGCCGGACAGGCTGTTCACGCTTTCGACCGTGGAGTGCCTCGGTGCCTGCGAGATGGCTCCGGTGATGCAGGTCGGCGACGATTACCACGGCGCCCTTGATGTCGCGCGTATCGACGCGCTTCTGGACAGGCTGCGGACCGAGGCGGGGCAAGCGACCGGTGCCGATCTCGCCGCCGCCGCACCGCCCGGAGCGTAGCGCCATGTTCGAGCCGGTTCTTCTCAAGAATATCGACGTGCCGGGCGGTCATTTGCTGTCGACCTACGAAGCCGGCGGAGGCTACCGGGCGCTGGCGAAGGTGCTGCGCGAATACACGCCCGACGAGGTCATCGAGCTCGTCAAACGGTCCAATCTGCGCGGTCGAGGCGGCGCCGGATTCCCGACGGGCATGAAATGGAGTTTCGTGCCGAAGCAGACGGGCAAGCCGAAATATCTCTGCTGCAACGCCGATGAGGGCGAGCCGGGCACCTTCAAGGACCGGATCCTCATGGAGCGCGATCCGCACCAGCTCATCGAGGGGCTGGCGGTAAGCGCTTACGCGATCGGGGCCGAAACCGCCTATGTCTACATCCGTGGAGAATATGTGGCGGCGATCCGTCACCTTGAGCAGGCGATCGCCGCGGCTCACGCAAAGGGTTATCTGGGATCGCGCATTCTAGGCTCGGATTTCAATTTCACCGTCCACATCCATTGCGGCGCCGGCGCCTATATCTGTGGCGAGGAGACCGCGATGCTCGAGTCGCTCGAGGGCAAGCGGGCGCAGCCGCGATTGAAGCCGCCCTTTCCGGCCGTGGCCGGGCTCTACGCCAGCCCCACAGTGATCAACAATGTCGAGACGCTCGCTTGTGTGCCGCATATCGTTGTGCGGGGGCCGGACTGGTTTCGCGACATCGGCCCGGAGAAGAGCCCCGGCCCGAAGCTCTACTGCGTCAGCGGGCAGGTGCGCAAACCCGGCCTCTACGAGTTGCCGATGGGAATACCGCTGCACGAACTGGTCGATCACGCCGGCGGCCCCCCCTTGGGGCGCAGGATCAAAGCGGTGATCCCCGGCGGTGTATCGGCACCGGTCATCCCGGAGCACGGGCTGGACGTGGGTATGGATTTCGACTCGCTGGCTGCTGCCGGCTCGATGCTCGGTTCGGCCGGCGTTATCGTGATCGACAACTCCACCTGCATGGTCAAGGTCGCCACCCGGATCATCGAGTTCTTCCACCATGAGTCCTGCGGCAAGTGCACGCCCTGCCGGGAAGGATTGAACTGGGTCGTGAAGATCTTGCGCCGGATCGAGGCCGGGGAAGGTGCCGCCGGCGATCTGGAGCAGTTGGACATGCTCTGCAAAGGCATTTTCGGCAATACGTTTTGTGCTTTGGGTGACGGCGCCGCGATGGGATTGCGGGCCGCCCTCAAGCATTTCCGCGAAGAGTTCGTCGCCCATATCGAGGAACGAAGGTGTCCGTTTCACTGAAGGATTGCGTGGCACAGACTGCGAGGAAGCATGGTTAGCGTTACGATCGATGGGCAAATACTGGAAGTCGAGCCCGGTTCGACGGTGCTGCAGGCTGCCCAGCGTTTGAGTATCGATATCCCGACCTTCTGCTATATGAAGCGCCTGCCGGCGCTGGCCTCCTGCCGCATGTGTCTGGTCGAGATCGAGGGGCTGCGGCGGTTGCAGCCGTCCTGCGCCACCGCGGTCACCGACGGTATGGTGGTGCGGACGAACACGCCTCAGATCGAGGAAACGCGCTCTTCCATGCTCGACATGCTGCTCGCCAACCACCCCCTCGACTGCCCGATCTGCGACAAGGGCGGCGAATGCGAGCTTCAGGACATGGTGATGGCCTACGGACCCCGCACAAGCCAGTTCCACGACCCCAAGCGTGTCTTCCACTCGCAGGACATCCGTCTCAGCCCCGTCATCATCATGAACGTCAACCGCTGCATCCAATGCCAGCGCTGTGTGCGGATGTGCGAGGAGGTCGTCGGCGCGGTGGCGCTGGGCACCGTCGAAAAAGGCATGGATACCGCCGTCACCGGCTTCGAGGGCAGTCTCGCAAGTTGCGATCAGTGCGGCAACTGCGTCGAGGTCTGCCCGGTCGGCGCGCTGATGAGCTTCCCCTATCGCTACAAGGCACGCCCCTGGGATCTCACCGAGACCGACACGGTCTGCCCGCATTGTGGCACCGGTTGCCAGCTGACGGTGGGCACGCGCAAGGGTGAGTTCATGCGGGTGCACTCGAAGTGGGACGAGGGTGTGAACCGCGAAACGCTCTGCGTACGGGGACGCTTCGGTCTCGATTTCGTCACCAGCCGGGACCGGATCAAGCGGCCGATGATCCGTCGTGACGGCGCCCTGGTGCCGGTTTCCTGGGACGAAGCCGGCGACTATCTGCGCCGGCGGCTATCGGCCGTCGAGGGCAAGGCAGCCGGCGGGCTGGCCTCGCCGCGACTGCCCAACGAGGTGCTCTATCAGTTCCAGAAGCTGTTGCGGACGGTGTTCCGGACCAACAACATCGATTGCTCTTCTCGCTGGTCCGCGCCCTTCGATACGCTCGGCCCGCTGCTCGGAGGGTTTTACAGCCGCGCACCGCTTGGCGAGGTGATCGGCAACGACTGTATACTCATCGTCGGCGGAAACGTGACCGAGGAGAACCCGGTCACCGAATACCTGTTGCGGGACGCTGCGCGGCGGCGCCAGGCCGGATTGCTCATGCTCTCGGCGCGGCCATCCCGTCTGGACGCCGATGCCAGAATGGTGGTTCGCGCACCGCCGGGCGGAGAGGCGGCGAGTATTGCGGCGGTGGTCGCCGGGCTCGCGACAGCGGCCGGTCAGGCCTTGCCTGGCAACGCGCTTGCGGCCATCGAAGCGACAATCGGGAGGTCAGCGGCGGATGCCGGCAGCGATGGGCCGGGTCGTCTGGCGACCGCGCTCAAGGAGGCCGGCAGCGTCACCGTGCTTGTCAGCGTCGATCTCCTGAGATCACCCGACGCGCGCATGACGCTGCAGCAGATCAACAACCTGCTGCAGCTTCTCCGCCTGCTCGGCAAAGGCCCGGCGATGCAGTTCCTCTTCGACCGGGCCAACCAGATGGGCGCCTGGGACATGGGGGGTCTGCCGGCGGCTCTGCCGGGGCTGCGGCCGGTCGCCGATGATGCGGCGCGCGCAACTCTTGCACGGAACTGGGGCGTCGAAATCCCGTCTGAACCGGGCGCGGGTCTCGATGCCATGCTGGAACTTTGCGTCGGCGGGCGGATGGGTGCGCTCTACATTGCCGGAACCGACCCCCTGATCAGCTATCCCGACCGGGCGTTCGTACAGCGGGCGCTTGGCGCCGCCGATCTCCTGATCGTCCAGGACGCCTTTCTTACCGACACGGCCGGGCTGGCCGAGGTCGTCCTGCCCGCGGCGGCTTACGGCGAAGAGCCCGGCACGTTCACCAACAACGAGGGCCGGATCCAGAAGGTGCGCAAATTCCGGGAGCTGGTTTTCGAGGCGCGAGGCAATCTGGCGATCTTCGACTTCATCGCAGCGCTCCGCAATCAGGGGCTGCAGCCTTCGACGCAAGGCGAAATTTTCGATGAGATTGCCCGACTGGTTCCGCTCTGTCAGGGATTGACTGAGGACGGGCTTGGCGCCGACGGCGCATTCACCAAGGCAGTGCCAACAGCACCGACCGGCCTGTTCCCTGCGCCGCCGCCCGTCCCGACAGCCGCCGACCGGCTCATGCTGATCACCGGCGACTGCCTGTTCCACAACGGATATCTTTCCGAACGGTCGGACATCCTGAACACGGTCGCCAACGATCCCTATGTCGCGATGAGCGCAGAGGATGCCGCAGAGCTTGGCCTTTCGGATGGCGATCAGGTGATCGTGCGTTCAGCCCAGGGCGAACTGACGGCACAGCTCAAGGTCGACAGGCGGTTTCCCAAAGGCCTCGTCTTCGTTCCGGAAAACTACAGAGTCTTGCGTCTCAACAGCCTGATGCGGCGGGGCGAATACCCATGCCCGGTGGAGATCCAGAAGGATCATACCGCTCTTGAGATCGACCGCACGGACCGGATCTGGCGTGGGGTCTGAAGATTTCCATCGCAAGGCTCCCGGCAAGCCGCCGTGTCCCGGTGTCTTACATCGATCTGGCGACGTCAGTGATACCTGGTCCCGCAGATGTAATCCTGCAGATCCTGCTCTGTGCGCTGCGCTTCCTCGAGCCTGTGTTTAACCACGTCGCCGATACTGACCACGCCGGCAACGTCGCCTCCGTCCATGACCAGCACATGACGCGTCCGTCGATTGGTCATGATCCCCATCGCCACCGGTAGCAAATCGTGGGTCGAACAGGTCGCCACACTGCGGTTCATGACATCAGCGGCCCGCATCATCGCCGCCTCGGCCCCGTATTCCGCCACCGCATTGCAGCAATCCCGCTCCGACAGCGTTCCCAGGTAGTCGTCGTTCGACTGGCTGACAACGACGAAGCCGATATTGTTGTCTCGAAACAACCTCAGAACTTCCACCATCGTCTGATCGGGAGCGACCGTGATGACACCGACACCTTTGTTTTTCATTATATCGCCGACAAACATCTAAACCTCCTGTCCGAGCGCTTCTGTCTGACAGCTGGCGCGCGCTCACGTTCTGCGGATATTCCGCCACCAGTTGTAGCCTTGCGTTACTTTCGTTTCGACGAGCACGTCCTTCTTCGTATTCAGGCGCGCGGCAACCACGCCGCCGCCGGTTGCCGCCTTCCCAGGCTTGGCGAGCAGATCGTCTCGTCCGATCACCAGGTCGGCTGAGGAAAAACTCGAGAATTCGTACTGCTGGCCAAGCGCGATTGCATCCGCCGGGCAAGCGTCCTCGCACAGGCCGCAGAACAGGCAGCGAGCCGTGTCGATCTCGAACTTGGCCGGGTGCCGGTTGCCCTTCTCGTCCTCGTAGGGAACGACTTCAATGCAGTCGCAGGGACAGATCCGCGCGCAGAGTTCGCAGGCCACGCATTTGATCTCACCCTCTTCGTCACGCGTCAGGAAGTGGTGCCCGCGATAGCGGGAATAGGGCAACCACTTTTCCTTGTCCGGATACTGCATGGTGACCGGCTTAGAGAGCATGTAGCCGAATGTCAGAGCCAAGCCGTTCGCCAGATCGGCGAAGAACGCCCAGCCAATCCATGTTCCAACTTTGTCCTGTGCGCGCGACATCGCCGCCTCGCTACGGAGCCGCCATGGCCCCTAAAAGTACACCGGTTACAATTATGTTCGCCATCGACAGAGGAAGCAAGACTTTCCATCCGATCGCCATCAGTTGGTCGTAGCGGTAGCGGGGGAAAGTGAAGCGGAACCAGATAAACACATAGACGAAGAACGCGACCTTGAGCAGAAACCACAGCAACGGTGGCAAGGGGATCAGAACTCCGTTCCAGCCGCCGAAGAACAGGATCACCACCAGGACCGACACAAGGAGGACGATGGCATATTCGCTGACCATGAAGAAAGCGAAGCGGATACCGCTGTATTCGGTATGGAACCCGGCCCCCAGATCGCCTTCCGCCTCCGCCAGGTCGAAGGGAATGCGCTGCGCTTCCGCCAGTCCGGCGACGAAGAACACGAAGAAGCCGACCGGCTGGTAGACGACGTTCCAGACATCGGCTTGCGCCCGCACGATGTCGAGCAAGCTCATGGATTGCGCCAGCATGACCACGCCGATGACCGCAAACCCCATCGGGATCTCATAGCTGATCATCTGCGCGCAGGTCCTCAGGCTGCCGAGGACCGCGTATTTGCTGTTGGCGGCCCAGCCGCCGAAGATGACGCCGTAGACTTCGATCCCGATCACCGCGAAGACGAAAAGCAGCGCCACATTCATGTTCGAGGCGTAAAGCGTGATCTCCGCGCCCGGCACCGAGACGGTTTCGCCGAAAGGGATTGCGACGAACACCACAAAGGGCGGGGCAAGCGCCAGGATCGGCGCCAGTTTGAACAGGAAGCGGTCGGCCTCGGCCGGGATGTGGTCCTCTTTGGTCAGGAGTTTGATCCCGTCCGCCACCGGCTGCAGCAGCCCGTGCCACCCCACGCGCATCGGTCCCATCCGCTGCTGGATATGCCCGGCGATCTTGCGCTCCAGCCAAGTGAGCGGCAAGGGCAACAGCAGCAGGATCGCGATCAGCAACGCGACCTTGAAGACGATCAGCCCAAGAGTGACAATAAGCTCCATGATCCGCGGCTACTTCACCGGTGAAACGCGCGGCCGAACGTTGGCTCTGGCTATACTTGAACATTCTGCGCGCGTGTTATCCCCACATGGTACAACGGCGACACACCTTGCACAATGCCGGCATCGGCGCTCCACATACATGAAGGAAAACGGTAGCGTCGCCTTAACTTGGGTTGGGCAGAGATGCCTACGATGGGGCCGCTTCATGCGGCCGTCGACAAGGCGATTTCGCTCCACACCGCCATAGCGGCAGCATGAATATCGCGGTGATCGGCGGCTGTCAGATGTTTATGGCGATGACGGAAAGGTCGGTCGTCTTGAAAACAGACTTGCGAATCAGATAAGTGTGTGCTTATGTATTGGCATGATCGAGCATGACTTTTTCCGAGCTTTGGCAGACCCGACCCGCCGCGCGATCTTTGAGAAGCTGGCGGCAGGCAGCATGAACGCCAGCGCCTTGCGTGAAGGCATGGAGATCAGCCAGCCGGCAATGTCGCAGCACCTTGCGGTTCTGCGCAGTGCAAAGCTCGTGAGGGAAGAACGACAGGGGCGTTTCGTGAATTACGAAGTCGATCCCGATGGGTTGGCTCTCATCGCCCAGTGGCTCGCAAAATACCGCGCCTATTGGCCGGAGCGTATCGCAGCACTCAAAGTCTTGCTGAAGGATATGGATCAATGAACGAAGCGAAGACCAAGGAGAGGGATAGCGGCGTCGAGCTGGAGTTTGAGCTGGGCGATCCGCCGCAAAAGGTCTGGCGTGCCATCACCGTTCCCGAACTTCGGGAAAGGTGGTTGCCGAAGGAGGCATTGGCCGATCCCGATGCGATCACCGTCACCCCCGGCCATGAAGTCCGCTACAAGCTGCGCGACGACAGCCCGCCATTCCTCGAAAGCACCGTGACGTTCACGATCACACCGAACGCGACGGGCGGAACCTGCCTTCGGATCGTCCACGAACTGACGGATGTAAGAACCGACCGAATGGCGAGGGCGGCGGCGAACAGCAACAGCCCGCTCCTCATGCTCGCCGCCTGACGCGGCGAGCCTACCCCTAACATGCTGAGAGTTTGGAGGTCGCCGATGCGCGAAGCGATGCAACTCGTCCCCATGGTCGTAGAGCAGTCCAGTCGGGGAGAACGATCATTCGATATTTATTCCCGGCTTCTGCGCGAGCGGATTGTCTTCCTCAATGGCGAGGTGAACGACACCGTTTCGGCCCTCGTCTGCGCCCAGCTGCTGTTTCTGGAAGCAGAAAACCCCAAAAAACCCATCTACCTCTATATCAATTCGCCGGGCGGCGTCGTGACCAGCGGCCTCGCCATGTATGACACCATGCGCTACATCCGCGCGCCGGTTCACACGCTCTGCATGGGCACGGCCCGCTCTATGGGATCGTTTCTACTGATGGCGGGCGAGCCGGGCGAGCGGGCCGCCCTGCCAAATGCAAGCATGCTGATCCACCAGCCGTCAGGCGGCTTTCAGGGGCAGGCGTCCGATATGCAAATTCACGCCGAGGAAATCCTGAAAACAAAGCAGCGTATGACACGGCTCTACGCGGAACATTGCGGGCGCTCCTATGAGGATTTTGAACGCGCTATGGACCGCGACCGCTTCATGACGTCGCAAGAAGCATTGGAATGGGGCTTGATCGACAAGATCATGCAGGTCCGCGAAGCCCCTGCCGATGAGTAAGGGATATGGCCCCGTTGTGGCAAAATCCCGATTAACGCAACGTTGTGCGTTGTCTCGGAAGTAAATGGCCTTCAGGTTTTCGCCTTTTCATAGGCCATGAGTAGATCGGTTACGAGAACGCCATTGATCCGCATCCCAGTCAAATCGGCATCGTTGATGTCTGAATCTGCCAACGTAACGCCGCTTATGGTCAATCGCGATAGATTTGCATTGGTGATGGCGGCTCCAGACAGGTTGACGTTGTTAAAGCGCGCATCCGCAAGGCTGATATCGTCAAAAACCGCTTCACTTAAATTGCTGTCGGTGAATTTTGCCTTAGTCAATACAGCGTAAAACTGTGCGTCTGCGAGGTTTACGCCATCGAAATTAGCGCCTGACAAATCGGCCCGCTCGTAATGCATTCCTTGCATCTGAGGGCCATCAAATGGGTTGTGCTCTTGGTGGTCGCTCATTGTCGTTTCCTCCGCGATGCCGGCAATGATCGCTTGTGGCGCAAACCTGCGTTAGCGTCTCGAAATTGGGACTATCTTTGCGCCTTCGACGGCAGGTCCGGTTGTCGCGCTGCCACGCCCTGCGGGACGAGACAGAGAGCGGCGATACCGGCCTCTTCAGCCGCACGCAGAAGCGCTTCCCGGAATTGTTCCGGGGCAATTTTTCCGCTGATGGCGTCGACGCAGGCTTTGACGGCAGCCACATATTCTTCGCCGTCATCGAAAGGCCAGTCGTTCATCAGGAGACGCGCCGCGTCTCCAAGCGTCCATACGATCTTGCGAGATGCCGGACCTCGCAAAGCAAAACCGACCGGCGTGAATGCTGCTGATGTATTCCAGCACATTGTCCTCGACCCCTCAAGGCGGGGATACTCAGTCCCCATCTCTAATATACCGCATTTTATGAAAGTTGGAATTGAAATTTGGTGAGGCGTACCGCCTCAGCGCGAGGTTGCCGAATCAGGAAAAAAGGCGCTCTACGACCTTTTGACGAGGCGCGCCCTGCCCTGCGTCGACAAGGGTTGCATCGGTTGCGGCATACGGGCTTTGTGACAAATTGCCCTGCCCGTGACGCGCGGCAGACCGCTTTGCTTTTCGGTCTCCACCCTTTCGATCATTCACCGCAATTCGGCGGTCACCCGGAAGATGCCGCCGGCCGAAGCGTCGGAGCAGACGACGAAGGTCGAGCCCTCCTGCGCCATGAAGGCGACGTTGCCGCCGGCCTCGCAAGGCGTGGCGCTCCATTGCAGGATGATGTCGCCATTGTCGGGCAGTTTTTCCGTGGCGATCTGCGTCGCGCTTGCCATCCATTCGGTTGCCGACGGCAGGTGGACGGGGGCGTTCAGCTGTTTCGACAGCCAGGCGGTATAGTTCTGTGCCACGGCCAGCGGCACGTCGTCGGCCGGCAGCTCGGGATTGTCGCTGTATGCCTGGGCGCTAGCGGGATCGGAGTTGGCGGCGTAATAGGCCGCCATTTCGGCGCGGGTGACGGCCTTTGCCTGCATGCAGAAGGATTTTTCGACCTTCACGGCGCCATTGGCGACGCCGAGCATGCCGCCGAGCTCCTTCATCGAGGCGGTCATCAGCCGGACATTCTCCAGCGAATAACTTCCCGCCGGCACGGTCTCGAAGGCGAGCGTCGGTGAAACCGGGCAGAAGCCGCGGGCCGACAGCGCCTCGAGATCGGCAAGGATCGGTTTGTACGCAACCACCGCCAGCTTATAGGCCTCGGCGCTGTAGCGGCCATCGGCCTCGCCGATTTTCGGCGCGAGTGCGGCAAGCGTCGGATCGGCGGCGCCGGCGCGGGTGGCGATCGAGGCGTTGAGATCGGCGACCTTCTGCTTCAGGCCCGTCGCCTCGTCCTTCGACGCCATGACGTCGGCGATGATGGCGTCGAAAAGTTTGGCGGCGTCGCCATAGCCCGATGTCGCCGCCGGCATCTGCCATTGCTCGGCCTTGGTTTTGGCCTCCGCCATCAGGCCGCTCGCCTTGGCGACGTCGGGGCTGTCGCCGGCGCCGATGCGGTTGACCGTTTCGCGCTTTTCCACCGCGTTCTTTTCGGCCGCCGTCAGCGCGGTCAGCGCCTTGGCGAGATCGTCGAAAGCGGTTTTCGATGCGTCGTAATTGTCGACGGCGCCGTGCATCTGCTTGGCGGCGGCGCTGTCGGCGGCAGCCTTCATCTTGGCGTCTGCCTCGGCGAAGCTCGGCGCCTTGTCGCCGCCGGCAGCCGAAGCTGACGCTTTCGCCTTTTCGGCATTTTCCTTCGAGATGGCGATCAGCGCATTGCCGAGATTGATGGCGGCGGACTGGTAGCCCGGAAGGGCCTTTTCGTAGTCTTCGTCCTTGAGCAGCGCATCGGCGGAGGTCAGCGCCGCCGCACCCGTGTCATAGGAAAGCTTGGCCTGGTCACTGGCCGGGCGCTCCGGCGCCTTGGCGGCGATCGCCTTCTGTTTGCGGCTTTCGGCCTCCTTCTTCCAGGTGCCGACATCGGCGACGAGTTTCGGATCCGGGCGGAGCAGTTTTGGGATGGTGACGACGCCGACGCCGATGCAGATCAACAGCAGCGCTGCGATCATCGAGATTTTGACGGGCGTCCACTTTTTCGGTTTCGCCGCCTCCGGCTGCTGCGGCATGCCGCCGCGCGGATCCCAGGACATCGGCTGAATGCCTGTCGTTACCCTGGTGTATTCGCCGAGCGCATCGGCGCCGGTGCGCGGGCGCTGGGCCGGGTCGCGGCTCAGCATCCGCTCGATCAGGCTTGCCAGCCCCTCGGGAAAACCGGGGATCAGCACGTCGAGGCGGGGAAAGACGTTGGAGGGATCGAGATGGATATTCTTCCAGCTCTGCTCCCGCTGGTGCTCGTCTTCCCAGACCATGACGCTGTCGAAGACGCTGTTATAGGTCTGCCGCGGCAGGAACAGCTTGTAGGCGATCATGCCCATGGCGTAGATATCGAGGGCAGCGGAGGCCGAGAAGGTGCCGCTGGCATAGATCTCCGGCGCGCCGAATTCCGGCACATAGGGCGGGATGATGTGCTCGCCGATCTTCGAGATCAGATGCAGATTGCCGATCCGGACCGACAGGCCGGAATAATCCTCGGAGACGTAGATGCACTGGTCGGTCAGGGCATTGTGGGCGTAACCGGCGCCGTGCAGCGTCGCCAGGCCTTCGAGGATGTGGCGGCCGATCTCGGCGGCGCGCTCATAGGCCACCATCTCGGTTTCGTCGAGATACTGGTGCAGCGTCTTCGACGGCCGCTTTTCGACGATATAGAAATTATCGTCTTCCGGCGATGGCGGGATCAGGTCCTCGATTTCGACGAAGCGCCGGGCGGTCAGCGATTTCGCCTCGTTGATCGAGGTCCAGACCCGCTCGAAACGCGCCTTGTCCAGTTTCAGCGCCACATCGGGGGCGACGATGAAGACCGCATGGTCCATCCGCTTGTCCTGGGCGGGATAGACGATGAACTCGTTCTCATAGACCGGCTCGCCGATCGTGTAGCGGGCGATCAGATCACTTCTCATGCACATGTCCCCCTGCAATCATTGGCATTTCTATTCGCCGGCCAGAAGTGGATCGCCGACAAGGCCTGCGGCCAGCACCAGGCCGGTTCTGGTATCTCTGAGCGCGAAGGCAAAACGGGCATCGGCGACGACGCGAACGAGCTTGGGATCGATGCTGCGTTCGGTGATCGCTGCCGTGGCTGCCGCCGCCTCCGTGCCGTTTTCGTCAACCTTGATCATCGTCTTCTGAAGAACGCGCGACAAGCGAATGTTTTCCTTGGTAAAACCAGGGAAGGCCGAATGCTTGACCTTTTCGGGTGTCAGTCCGATCGCGTTCAGCACCGGCATCAAATCACGCCCGTCGCTCAGGGAAAAGCGGGGCAGGAAGATTTCGCCCTTGGCAGGTTCGAATTTTTCCCCCTGCAGCCAGGAGGTGAGCGCCTTCAGGTCGGCGGCGGCGACACCCTTGCCGGAGCGCGCCGCCACCACGACCATGCTGTAGCTTTCGCCTGTATAGGCAAGGTCGACGGCGGCGAATTTCTCGTCGAAGCGGAATTTCTGTCCCTCGCCTGTGAGGTGCATCATCGGCACCAAAATTGTCGAACCATCAGGCCGCTGAAAGGAGGCCGGAGGGCTTTCTTTCTCGAAGGAGGTCTTCCAGCGCTCCTTGAAGGACAGCGCGCCCAGGCTGACGAAGCCGCCGCCGGGCGGCGCGTCGAGCATAACGGGAATGGCGCCCCGCGTCGTCTGCTTGACCCAGAGGTTGATATGCTCGACCGACTCAGGCCCGTCGAGATCCTCAATCGACGGTTTGATCCGGTGGGTGGCGAGCATGGAAAGCGCGTCGGGCGCGAGCGCCAGCTTGTCGTCGAAGACGATCGCAACCGCCGTCGCCAAGGGCGTATCCGCGGCTGCCGGCTTTTCCGGGGTCATTGCGTCAAGCACCGTCTGCGGCCCCTTCACCTCGCTGCCGAAGCCGAGGCCCTTGGCGATTGCGGCCTTGCCTTCGGCGGAGGCGCCGAGGCTGGCAAGGCCAAGGGCTGCGGCAAGGCTTGCCGGCGACACCATGATATTGGCAGCACCCTCCTTTGCCAGCGTGCGGTCGATCAGTTCGGCCGCGAGCCCGGCCTGCGCGGCGAGCATCGATTTGCCGTCGCCGGCATGAGCTGGAGCAAGCGTCAGCAGGGAAGCGGCAAGGCCGGCCAGCAGAGTGGATTTCAGCATGCTTCCCTCCTCTTCAGCGGATGCGGTAAAATTTGGAATCGAACGACCATTTGCCCTGGGCACCGGTCTCGTCGTCGCCGACGATCCTCAAAGTTCGGGCGAGATCGTAGACATAGTTGAAGGCGGCGCGCTGGCCGACGAGCGGCGTCGGCACATCCGGCAGGTCGAGCACCTCGATCGGCTTGTCGCTGAGGATGGCGACGACCATGCCGACGCCGGCCGGCCCCTCCACCACATATTCGAAACCGGTATAGGGATTGCGCGCATCGGGCACGACGACCGGCCGGGCCGGGTCGAGCCGGTTGTCGCCGCTTTTCGCGGTCGGTTTCAGGCCCATCGAGCGCTTGTTCGGGTAAAGCTGGGTCAGCTTGCCGGAGGCATCGATATCGACGAGGATCAGGTAGCCTGATTTTTTGGTCGAGACCCGCATCGCCACCTTGTCGCCGATGCCGACCGAGGTGCCGGGCAGCACGTCGACGGCAACACCGGCCTCATTGTCCGTCTTCAGCGTGTTCTCGACGGCGGCGACCGGGGTTTTCGCTTCCTCGCCGGTGACGACATCGCGGCCGAGCGCATCCGGCTGGCCGTAGAATTGCGGCACCGGCGTGAAGCGGCAATCCTGCGCATGCGTCCGGCAATATTCGTCGGATTTGCGGCGGACATAATCGAGCAGGGCGGCATTGCTGACATTCGGCTTGTCGGCGGCGCGCGCCACGCCATCCTCTACGCCTTCGATGAAGCGGCGGGTGAAGACGCCGGCCGGCGGCTTGGCCTCGCGGTCGACCAGCGCCCATTGGCCTGAATTGACGGCCGACCAGACCATGGCGTTCTCGCCGCCGAAGGAGAATTTCGCTTCCTTGCCCGACTTGTTCGGCGGTTCGAGCGCGGCCAGCGCCGGACCGAGGCAACGGACATTGCCGGAGGGGGCGGCCACCGCGCTGCGGCTGCCCGGCCCGACATGGCAGGCATCGATCAGCAGCGTGACGCGGCGGTCCTTGAGGCTGTTCAGCCGCGCGGCGATTTCCGTTTCGCGGATCTGGTTGGTGACCGTGACCTTGCCTGCCTCGCGCACCAGCTTAGCGTCGGCCGCGACAAGCGTCGGGCTGGTCGTCTCCTCGGCGCCCATTTCCTCTGAACCCTGGCCGCTGAAATAGAGGAAGACCCGGCTGCCGGGCGTCGACTGGCGTACCAGCCAGTCGTCGATCTCAGCAAGGATCGCCTCGCGGCTCGCCTTGCGGTTGGTCAGCGTGTGGATCTGCTCCGGGCGGTAGGCGAGCGTCTTCACCAGGAAGAGCTGCATCGCCTTCACATCGGTGGCGGAGCCGGTGAGTTTTGCCTCGCGCATCTCGTAGTCGTCGATGCCGATCAGCAGCACACGGTCGCCGGGTGAGCTTTGGATCCCGGGCGTTTGGCCATAAGGGGCCTGGACAGTAGGTGTCTCGACAGCGGGCGGCTGGACGGCGGGTTCCTCGGCAGCCGGCTTGCCAGCCGGTGCGGAATCGTCGGCAGGCGTTTCGGTCGTGGCGGCAGGGGCGGTATCGCCGGCGGGCGGGGTGGTGATGGAGAGGTTGGCGAGTTTCTGACCGGATTGTCTCGGCTTCGTCCCGGCGCCGGTGGTGGTGGTCGAGGCGACCTGATCGCCGGCGGCCGGCGTTTCGACATTCGGTACGTCGCCATCGGTCTTGGCGGCGATCCAGTCGCGGAAGGCGGCGACGCGTGTATAGACGCCGTAATGTTCGGCCTCGGCGCAGCCCGCACCCCAGCTGACGATGCCGAGCTGAATCCAGCTCTTGTCGGGGCGCTGAGCGACCAGCGGGCCGCCGCTGTCGCCCTGGCAGGCATCCTTGCCGCCCTCGGCATAACCGGCGCAGACATTGCGCTCGTCGATCGGGTTCATCCGCATCGAGCTGTCGCGATAGGCGGCGCGGCAATCCTCGCGCGGGACGATCGGCAGCTCGACTTCCTGCAGCTCGGTCGGCAGGTATTTGTCGTCCCATCCGTGATCGGCCTTGGTGTAGCCCCAGCCCGTGACGACAGCCTTGTGGCCGGCGACCTCGACGTCTTCGTCCGAGGCCGAGGCGAGGACTGCCGGCCTGGAGACGGCAGGTTCGGCCAGCTTGATCAGGGCGATGTCGTTGGCAAAGACCTTGCGGTCGAAATCCTCGTGGATGACCACGTCTTCGACGGCAAGGCCGGGCTTATCCGGCCCGTCGACCGAAATGACCTTGTCGATCTTCGACTTGCCCTCGACGATCAACAGGTCGCGGGCGAAGAGATCCTGCTTGCCGGAGCGGCCGCTGGTGACGCAATGGGCGGCGGTCAGGATCCAGCGCGGCGCAATCAGCGAGCCGCCGCAATGGCCGCCGAAGCGGCCGCGCTGTTCGGGATCGGGCGCCAGGATTTTTACCTGCCAGGGCCATTCGCCCTTCTTCGCCGCCTGGCCGCCGATCACACGGCCGCCATCCTCGCCGGCAAAATCGGTATCCTGCTGCGCCAGCGCAGGGGCAGCCAGAAGCAGTACTACCGAGGCAATAGTGAGGATCCTGCTGATCGACGCGCTCATAGCTTGGCTCCGGCGGAGGTATAGAGGACCGTAAATCCGACGCGGGCGCCCTCGGGCAGGACGTCGCCGAGCCGCCTGGCGATATTGCCGGCGGTGCGGCGCCTGTCGTTCTGCTTGAGGAATTCGACGAGATCGGGCATCGGCTTTTCCGAGGTGACGGCGACGAGCAGATCGGTGCCGAACGGGGCGACGACGGAGAGATCGAGATCAAAACTCGCCGGCATCTCAGCATCGACCTCTTTCTCACCGGGATAGAGGAACTGCACGGTCCCGTCGCCGGTGATGTCGAAAAGCACGAGTTTGCGGCCGGACAGATCGGAAACCGCGACGCCGACACGTTCACCTTCGCGATGGACCGTATCAGACGGGGTGACGCGCACTGTCTGCGGGTTACCCTCCGACAGCCGCTTCAGCGTGTCGAGCGCGGCCATCCGGTCGACGACGAACGGCATGTCGCCGGCGCCGATGCCGGAGGCGACGACATCGCCGCCCGCAATCGCCTCGCGTTTTTCCGGATCGAAGACCAGTTCGGCATCCGCACCTTCCGTCAGCTTGAACGGCGTGACGGCCTGGTCGATGCCCTGCAGCACCGGCTCGGCGCCGAGGGCGGCAACGCTGATCGGCGCGGGCTCGGCCGGCGGCGGCGTGGATGATTTCGCTGCTTCTGCCGTCGTTCCCGCCCCTTCGTAATTATAGACGACCGCGCGGTCGAGATCGGTTCCCGGCGGGCTTTCGGTGAAGATGTTCTGCCGCTGGTCGGTGAACTGATAGACCGACTGCCGCACATATTCGAAGAGTTCGCGGCGGCTGACGGCGCCGTCGCCGTTGCGGTCGGCCGCCCCTTCGAAGGCGCGGGCGGTGGCATAGCTCAGCGCGCCGCGTTTCTGCGGAATGCCGGGAATGGAGATTTCGGGCGATTTGGTGTTGTCGTCGACGGCGGCGAGGAAGGTCAGCCGTTTGTAATCGAAGCCGGTGGAGAGTGCGTCCGCCGTCGTCGAGATCGGCGCGAGGTCGTCCTCCTCGATCGTATAGGAGGGCGCCTGGCGCCAGGTGATCTCGGCGCCGCGCGGATCGACATCGCGGGTCATGCCGCCGGCATGGCAGGTATCGGCGATGAAGAGCACATCGGCGCCCTTGGTCTCGAGATTGCGGATCAGCACCTTGAACTCGTCGCCGAAGATGCGCTCGCGCGATCCGGGCAGCCGTGTATCGAAGCCGGCAAGCACATAGACCTCGTCGCGGCCGCTCGGTTTCGAGCCCTTGACGCGCTCCGGCTCGCTCGAGCCGTGGCCGGCGATGCCGAGCACCACGAGATCGCCAGCCCCTGCCCGTTCCGTCACGGCTTCGATCGCATGGAAGATGCCCTCGCGGTCGGCAGCGCCGTTCTTCAGCAGCGTCATGTCCTCGACGCCGACCGAACGCAGGGAAAGCGAAAGGTCCTCGGCATCGGCGACGGCGCCGTGCAGCGGCGGAACGTTGCGGTAGAGATCGATGCCGATCAGCACGGCCCGGACGGCGCCGCGCTCCGGCGCCTCGATCGTCCTTGCCAGGCTTTCAGTGGCCGCCAGGCTGAGGAGGGCGAATGCGGCGGCCATGGAAACGGATGCGGACATGGCCAAACTCCCCTCGCCCCCACTATTCGCGGCGCCATTCGACGCGGCGGTTCAGCGCATCGACATCGTCTTCGGTGAGGTTTGCGGTTGCCGTTACATCGACCGGCTCGGAGGCGCCGCGGCCTTCGGCGTCGATCGAGGCATCGATGCCGTGGCTCTTGAGGAAATCGGCGACGGCCTGGGCGCGGCGCTCGGAGAGCTTCTGATTATAATCGTCGCCGCCGCGCCGGTCGGTATGGCCGATCAGGATGATGCGGCCGGGCTTCTGCTCCTTCAGCGCCTCCAGCAATTCCTCGGCGGCCTCGGTGCCGATCGAGGTGAAGCTCGATTTGTCGAAGTCGAAGGTGATCGGCACGGGAATGGAGACCGGCACGATGCCGCGGACATTTTCGGAATAGATGCCGCCGAGCACGCCGCTGCGGTGATCCTTCTCGGCCGGCACGAAGCTGCCTTGAGGATTGTCGCTCGTCGGATTGGCGGCCAGGATGCGGGCCTGGGCGGCGCGCTGGATGAGATCGGAGATCGTGTCGGCGGGGGGCGCCTTCGGCGTGCGGGTCTCGTTCTTGATGATCTCGATCGCCTGCTGATAATCGGCGGCGGCATCGGCGAAACGGCGGGCGGAGAAATAGATCTCGCCGAGTGTGGCGGAGGCCTGCCAGAGCACCTGCGGACTGTCGGCGGCGACCAGCAGCGGCTCGTAATCGGCGACCGGCTGGTTGGCGGCCATCATCTCCTGGGCGGCGGCGAGCCTAAGCGCTGCGACGCGGCGCTGGGCATTGACCTGGAACTGGCCGCATTCGGCGCTGACGGCAATCGCATCGGCCTCGGACGCGGCGGCTGTGATATCCTTGGCGGCAACGGCGGTGTTCAGCTTGTCGAGAAGGGCGGTGCAGGCAGGCGTGTCGGCATTCGCCACCTCGATTTCCTCGCCGGCCTGGCCAGGCTCGGCCGAACGGCCGAGGTTGAGCTGCGGCATCTTGATGCTGAAACCGCCGGGAAGCTTGAACTGCGGCATCTTGAGCTGCGGCATCGGCAGTTTCGGCATCTTGGTCTGGGATGACTGGGCCGGCTGCTTATATTGGGTCGGCCGGGTGGATGCGGTGGTGTCGGCAGGGCC
Source organism: Rhizobium ecuadorense (assembly GCF_001187535.1). Lineage (GTDB taxonomy): Bacteria > Pseudomonadota > Alphaproteobacteria > Rhizobiales > Rhizobiaceae > Rhizobium > Rhizobium ecuadorense. Next base: position 4,473 of record NZ_LFIO01000637.1, on the reverse strand, counting down.
GATCAATTGCAGTTCGTCGGCGGCAAGCTCCTGGCCGGGCGCCAGATTGGTGACGATCTTGTATTTCTTCGGCGGCTGCGTCGTCGCCTGCTCCACAGGCTTCGGCGCCACCTTTTTCGGGGCGACGGGCTTGGGTTTTTCCACCAACGTGTCCGGCTTCTTGGCGACTTCCTGCTTGATCACCGGCTTCGGCTTCGGCGCAACAGGCGGCTTGGCCGCCTGTTCGACCGGTTTGGCGGCGGGGGCGGCTGCGACAGGTGGGGCGGCTGCGGGCGGCAGGGCCGCCGGGCTGTCGACCGTCGTCAGCATCAGCGTCTTGCTGCTGATCTTGGTGCCGAGGCTGCGGGCCTCTTCCAGGCTGCGGGACACGGCATCCATGCCGCCGTCGACCGAGCGGAACATGCCGCTGCCGCTGCCGCCGAGATCGGCGAAGATGGTCAGCGGCTTGGAGGAATAGAAGACCTTGATCTGCTCCTGACCCACAGGGCCGGAGACCTGCAGCCGGGCGCCGCTGGCCGGATCCGGCACCTGCACGCGCTTGCCGGGCCCGACGAGGGCATCGGTCTGATATTTGTTCGGGAAAAGTTTGATGACGGAACCGTTCGGCGAGACGTTCAGCACCGTGACGTAGCTATTTTCGGTCGACTGGATGAACAGGCCGACGACTTCGCCGATGGCGTATTTGGCTTCGGCGCGATCGAAGGTGATGCTGACGGGGCCGGTCTGCGCCGGCGCTTCGGTCAGTGTGCGTTCGTTCTGCGCCTCGACGGCGGGAACCACCGCAAAGAACGAGAGAAAGGTAGCTGCGGCTAGGATGGCTTTGCGGTGCAACATGGAAAAACCTCCTCTTCGAACAATCTCACACTGTGTTGAAGATGAGAATAGCACTGACCGGCGAAATTGGGATGGCTTTGCCTGTCTTGCTTGAGGGAGGGTTACAAATTATTTGGAGCCAGGAAGAAACCGTCCCGGAAAAGACGTGATCAAGACTCTTGATCGGCAATATCCGCCGCCGGATCTAGTCTTTTCGACTTGCGAACGATGCTTAGTTCTTGGGTTTCTGCCCGGCTGATTTCAAAATCGAGATCAGGTCGCTCATGCCTTCGGGCGAGGAATTGTAGAGCCAGAGAATATCCGGATTATCGATCGTGAATTCCTTGCCGGGCGCTGAACCCATGTCGCGGCCGGGCGAGGTCGCATCCGGCAGCTTGTCGGCGCCGGGTGTCAGCCCCTTGGCGCGTTCGTGTTCGGCGATGATCGCGGTCGCTGCGGCAAAGGCCTTTTCGTCATGATGGCGCAGTGCGGCAAGCGAGGGGTTGCGCGCCGCAAGCGCGTCTTCGGCCGGGCCGGCATGGGCAAGCTGGGGTTCAAGCGCCAGCAGCAGGCAGATCGACAGGGGTATGAGCCGGGATTTCGTCATCGTCGTCACATCCGTCCTATGGGCGCCATTCGCGCGAAGTTGCTTAAAACAATAGGGAGAGGCCGAAAGGAAGGCAACGGCGCGCAGTGCCCATCGATTGGGAGGGCTGAAATCGGCTGGTTAGAGGATCTTCAATTGCTGCAGGCTGAGGCGCAGATCGCGCAGCATTTCGCCGAAAATCTCCTCGATCTTCCCCGTCGACCAGACGACCATGGTGCCATAGGGCGAGCGCTTGCGCTGCATGAAGCCCGCCGTCTCGAAATCGATCAGCGTCTTGCGGCAGGTCTCGCTCGACATCACCGCCACCAGGAAACGGGCGAGATTGGACTGGTCGATGGCGCCTGCTTTCTCCGCCCAGTTCTGGATCAGCCGCGGCTTGGTGTCGGCGGTGAACATCGAGGCGAGCGCCCGATCCTGCGACAGCCCGAGGCGCTGCAGCTTGGCCGGGTCGCGGGTCAGCGACACCACGTAATCATTGTGCAGATCGGCGAAGCGCTCGATATCCTCGGCCGTGTTGATGCCGAAGACCTTCATCGAATAGAGGAACTCGGCCATCAGATAGGTCGGCTCGGAGCGCAGCTGCGCCAGATGCTTGTCGTCGGCGCTTTGCGAGGCCGCGCAGACGCGATCGGAGAAGCCTATCCTTGCGGCGCGCACCTGCTCCAGCAGGCTGATGTCGAGCGCCAGTTCGTCACCGTTCCATTCCAGCATAAGCATTCCCTGCCCGCAAAACTTGGAGACCATGATCTTGTACTATTCCAGGCGCAGATCTCCAAATCGTTTGGAAAGCAACGGCTTGCTGACAAGGCGCATCTATCTTACCATTTCGAAGACTTGACGGTCATAGAGGGCCGAGCCGGCCTGACATCGTCCTGTTCGGGGGTCGAGGACATGCGTAGTCTTGGGTCGCATATTCTGTTTGCCGCGGCACTTGCGGCCGCCTCGCCGGTTCTCGCCAAAGACACTGTGATGATCGAGCTTCGCAGCGGGAATGGCGGCCGCTCGGTCGGCATCATTTCCGCCAATGAGGAAGTCGAGGCATCGGGGCCGGCGGCGATCACCGTCGGCGACGACGGCACCATCTATATCCTCGACCAGAACAATGGCCGCGTGCTCGCCATCGATGCCGAGCGCTCGCAGGCCGAGCCCGAAATCCTGCCGCTGCCGGAAAATGCCGCGCCCGAAGATCTCGCCGTCGTCCATAACGAACTCTATCTCTGGTCGGATGGCGTCGTGCCACTCGAGCGCGCCACCGAAGCCGATGGAAGGTCCCAGACGCTGCGCGCCGTCGATGGCGGCGATGCCGACGACTATACCCGCTCGGTCTTCGCCTCGATGGGCTCGGTGCCGCCGGGGCCGCTGAACAGCATCGTCGACGAGATCGGCCGCAGCACCAGCCGGCCGGCGGCCCGCCCGCCGGTCATTCAATATGTGCCGAGCCGCGGGCTCGGCGATATCGTCGCCGAAGTCTCGGCGGCAAACGACAAGGCGGAAATCCTGCTGCGGCGCAGCAGCTCGGAGGAGAATTTCCTGTCGCTGCAGCTCTCCGCCGAGGGCCGCATCGGCACCGTCGAACTTCTCGACATCGACACGACCGGCCGGCCCTATGCGCTGGTCGAGCTGGTGCCGGCCGATCAGCCGGAGCGGACCGGCATGCTGGTGGTGCGCTTCACGCCGAACGGGGCGGTGGACCGGGTCTATGACCTGCCGATCGACCCCGGCACGGTCTTTTCCCGGCGCTTCGTGGCGATCGGCCCGCGCGGCGACGTGCTCTATTTGAGATCTCAGGAAAGCCGGGCGCAGGTGCTGCGGCTCGACGGCCGCGACCCTGGCCGAAAGCTTGCCGTCGCGCGACCCGCCAAGCCGCTCGTAGCCGGCAAGCCCGGCAAGGCGCCGAAGGTGGCGATCGTGCCGAAATCGCGCAGCGATGTCATCGAGCGGGCGATCGGCTTCGAGACGCTGAACTGGCTGGTGACGTCAACAGCCTATGGCAGGGACCCAGGCCCTGGCTGCATCAACATGAACCGGCTGCGCCGGCCGATCTACCTGATCGGCAAACGCGGTCAGACGGTGAAGGGCGTTCCCTATTGCTGGGGCTGCAAGACCCGGCTCGAGGATTTCATGGACGGCGTCGAAAAGGGCCAGACCGCCGGCAATGTCTGCACCAAGAGCGCGCCGCAAACCAATATCCTCGGCGTCGACTGCTCCGGTTTCGTCAGCGACGCCTGGGGCCTGAAGATGCATGTCTCGACGCGCGCCATCCCTGATATCACCAAGCGCGTCTCCGACCCCTGGTCGATGCGGCCGGGCGACGCGCTGAACAAGCCCGGCTCGCACGTGCTCTTATTCATGCGCTTCACCGACGACCGCAAGGTTGAGGTGATGGAGGCTTCGCCAAACGCCTGCAAGGGCCGCGTCTGCCGCAATACCTATTCACTCGGCAGCCTGCTGATGCGCGGCTACCAGCCGGTGCGATTCAAGGGGCTGGATGGGTGAAGGGTGGGTGCGTCATGCCGGCTGTCTGCTGCATAATTTAAAGTATTACAGCGGCCGCCGCAGCTCTCTGAGGCATGCGGACCACATTTCTGACGCGGGTGTCCACGCTATGATTTGCTACTTCCGCCACCTCGTCCTCCGTTATAGCAGGCCTTGAGCCGAGCATCCATACGGCACCCACCAGTAGCCGCGGCATGGGTCCTCGGGTCAAGCCCGAGGACGACGGAGAGTGGGGGACACGTTTCCGCCAAACTCACCCTCGCTTACTTTGCAGGTCTTTTCAGACGCGTGGCGCGGTCGGCGCCAGACACCGCTTCGCCATCGCCAGAAGCCCATGCACGGCGCTCAGCATGCTCGACCGCATTGCCGCCGTCGAGCTGCCATGGGTTCGCATGAAAGATTTCGTCAGGGCGACATGAACTGTATATAGCCATCACTATCTAGGAAGAATGCGAAGCTGGTCCGCTTCCCGTTTATGGTCACGTGATACTCGTGGCCTAGGTGTTTAGTCCCGGCATTTGATGGATCGGATCGATGATGAATCGATCTGGCTCCAA
>NZ_LFIO01000819.1 GCF_001187535.1 Rhizobium ecuadorense | reverse complement strand
CGTTTGCAGAAACCAGATGCTACATGAGTTAGATTTCTTCTGGAGGTTGTAAAATGAGAGACTGAACAGGTTTTGGCGGCGTGCTATGATTGAGGCCGCATTCACGACAACACGCCTAGAGATGACCGAGGACCGGGAGGCAGGGGTCCTGTCGTTGAGGCAGATCAAAGGATGCCCCGTCAGGCGATGTCGGTATGACGCGGAAGAAAAAGGGGGGAACGATGAAAAACACATCCGTGAAGCTGATTCTTGCCGGGCTCATCAGTCTGGGCTTTCCCTTGGCGACCGCAGCCCAGGAGGCCACGGATATCGGCGCGCTCGATAAGGCCACCGCCAATAGGGCG
>NZ_LFIO01001609.1 GCF_001187535.1 Rhizobium ecuadorense | reverse complement strand
GTCGTAGGCCTGCAGGCTCGCAGGCTTCTTGCGCCGGAGGACGTCGCGCCGGAAGCTTAGAAGCTTTCCGCAGCAATTCCCGAGGACGTTGACCACGCTCGCGGTGACGGCGTCCTGCAGTTCGAAGACGTTGCCGGCCGTTTCGTCGTACCGGGCACTCCACAGGCTGGCTCCGCTGGAAGCATCCACGAGTTGGACGGAAATCCTTACCCGATCTCCGGTCGCCTGCAAATTTCCTTCCACCACGTAGTCGGCCTTCAACTCCCTGCCGATCGACACGACGTCGTTCTCGCAACCCTTGTAGGCGATCATCGTCTGACGGGAGATCACGGCCAGGTCGGGAT
>NZ_LFIO01000269.1 GCF_001187535.1 Rhizobium ecuadorense | reverse complement strand
GTATAACACAAGAACAGGGGAATATTTGCTTCATACATAAATAAATATTTTATACATCTATTCGTTCTTCACGAATTATTTATGCTTTTCTTCATTCGGGTGTGGATATTTGATATCGGCAGCGCTTCGCGTCTTTGCCGCAGGAATTGAGCTTCGCAGAAATCCGCTGAGACACAGGAACCAACTTCCACTGCGGTCCGTTTTCTTCTCATCAACAAAGAGGAGAAATCGACCATGGATTGGAATCGGATCGAAGGAAACTGGAAGCAGGCGAAGGGCAAGATCAAGGAGCAGTGGGGCAAACTCACCGACGATGATCTTGACCAGATCGCTGGCAAGCGCGA
>NZ_LFIO01001438.1 GCF_001187535.1 Rhizobium ecuadorense | reverse complement strand
GAGCTCCAATGCTTTTTCGTAGCAATGCAGTTCCTTTGCCAGCTCCCGTGTATCCGTACTTGCGATCCCGGCCCCCTTTAAGAACCAGTCCTCGGCCGTCATCCGCTCTTCGGACCGTGCAGCAAGTGCCGTGTGGTTCACTGATACGACCCGATAGAGATGCCGCCTCGGTAGGTAGTCGCCTTTGAGTTCGAATACGTCAACCTCGTGGAAGAGATAGACCGGCAGATCGATGAGATCGAGTACGGTCTGCGTGACGAAGAGGGTATCGGGCTCGGCACATGTTTCCACGCGCTTCGCGATGTTCAAGGCACGACCGATCCAGGCGTCGTCATCGTGCATCCG
>NZ_LFIO01001106.1 GCF_001187535.1 Rhizobium ecuadorense | reverse complement strand
CTTTCTCGCTGCGGCGCTGGATCGTAAGATCCGCTTCGAAAGCGCCTTCAGGACCATATTCCTCTATCCCTACGCCATGTCCTTCGTGGTGACCGGGCTGATCTGGCAATGGATGCTCAATCCGACGCTCGGCATCCAGGCGAGCGTGCGTTCGCTCGGCTGGGAAAGCTTCGTCCTCGACTGGGTGGTCAATCGCGACATGGCGATCTATGCGCTGGTGCTCGCCGGCGTATGGCAGGGCGCAGGGCTCGTCATGGTCATTGCGCTCGCCGGCATGCGCGGCATCGAGGCCGAGCAATGGAAGGCGGCGCGGATCGACGGCATTCCCATCTGGCGGATCTATGT
>NZ_LFIO01000338.1 GCF_001187535.1 Rhizobium ecuadorense | reverse complement strand
GTGCGGGCGACCTCCGTCTCGAGCTGCGCCGGCGCGGCGCCATCGAGCGTCGCGGTAATTTTGATGGTCGGGAGGTCCATATCGGGGAAGTTCTGGACCGGCAGATGCTTGAAGGCCAGCAAACCGCCGACGGCAAGCATCGCAAAGAGCAGGATTGCCGGTACGGGATTGCGGATCGAAAATGCGGAAAAGTTCATCAACCTTCTCCCGCAATCTTCACGAGATCGTTGTCCGACAGAAACGCTCCGCCCGACGTCACCACTCTCGCCGACTTATCTATGCCGGAGACGATCTCGACTTCGCCGTCGGTGCGACGGCCGGTCTCGACCCGGACCCGCCTTACCC
>NZ_LFIO01000712.1 GCF_001187535.1 Rhizobium ecuadorense | reverse complement strand
GATCGTGGGCCCGGATGACCCGCATTTCAACGTGACGGCCAGCGTGGATTCGGAGCTGGTGGTCTTTCTCGTCGACCGAAACGCGAAATTTTCGCGTGATGGCACCATCAGCGGATAGGCCGTAAATGACTGCTCCGACATTGGAGCAGTCGTTCCCATTGCTGGAATTTTATACCGCACCGGCACCGGGCAATCTTCATTGTGATCCAAACGCGAGCTTCGACCGCCAAGACGCGGCGGTGTCTCGGCGCAGATCCACTCGAAAGCAGATATGGAAGTGGAGTTAACGATCATGTCCGAAGAAGCAGCCGTCGTCCCCGGAGCAGCAAACGGCACCGGGCGGGCT
>NZ_LFIO01001770.1 GCF_001187535.1 Rhizobium ecuadorense | reverse complement strand
TAGCTGTGCAGCAGCGCGGGATCGTCGATCACATGTGCCGGGACCGCGTAGTAGCGGCGAACCGTCACCTCCCTGCCGGCGGCGCGGTAGCTGAACGGTTCGGAGCCATCTGCCTCGAACTCCGCGCGCATCGCTTCGTCGACGCGGAGATACAACGTGCCCTTCATGACGAACCCGAACTGCGCGCCGTTTCGAACCAGGGCGGATCCGCCGAAGAAGCGCCTGATATCGATTGAGCCGGCTGGGGCGATCTGGGAGGCAAAGTCGAGCGCCAGCCCGCGTGTCGCCTCGCTAGTCATGCTGCTGCTCCGCCAGAAGATCGAAGAAGCCGGTGATCGCGCCGAAC
>NZ_LFIO01000598.1 GCF_001187535.1 Rhizobium ecuadorense | reverse complement strand
CGTCAGCATGAACTACCGCATGGGCCGACTGGGTTATTTTGCCCATCCGGCGCTGATCAAGGAATCCCCTGACGAGCCCGTCGGCAACTATGGTTACATGGATCAGCTGGCCGCCCTGAAATGGGTCCAGCAAAATATCGAAGCCTTCGGCGGCGATCCGAAGAAAGTGACGATCTTCGGAGAGTCGGCCGGTGGCGGCTCGGTGATGGCGCATATGATATCGCCACTGTCACGCGGGCTGTTCCGGGGCGCCATTCTACAGTCACCGGGTCTGCCGACCGCGCGGGCGCAGAGCACGCCTTTGTCATCGTTGAAGGAAGCAGAGAAAATCGCGTTGGACTATGCGG
>NZ_LFIO01001239.1 GCF_001187535.1 Rhizobium ecuadorense | reverse complement strand
CAATCCGCACTTGCGGCCATTACGAAACAGGCGGCGAAGCCGGTAACGTTGCGTGACATCATCGACCAGATGGTGCTCGGCAGCCGGATGAAGCCGATGGTGGGCTCGCCGGAGCAGATCGCCGATCGTCTGCAGACATGGATCGAGGAGGGCGGTATCGACGGTTTCAACCTGGCGCGGACGGTGGCGCCGGAGAGCCTGCGGGATTTCGTCGATTTGGTGGTGCCGGTGCTGCAGGAGCGCGGCCTCTTCAAGGCGGCCTATTCCGAAGGGCCCTTGCGGCAGAAGCTCTTCGGCGGCGGAACCGGCAGATTGCCCGCCGCTCATCCCGCCACCAGGTTCCGGCGC
>NZ_LFIO01000886.1 GCF_001187535.1 Rhizobium ecuadorense | reverse complement strand
TCCTCAGCCTGGGCATTTTCGCGGTATCACCGCATCTCGCCCGCATGCCCTCGGATGACCAAATGCGGGGTATCTTCATCCACAAGAACAGTCTCGGTTGGTATGCCAGCCTCATGGTACTGCTGGCCACTGCGGTGCTGTTTGACAGCACCTTAGGCCTACGCCGAACCGCTTTCGCTTTGCTGTCAGCGGGTGTGGTCTGTCTTGTCGCTTCCGGATCGATGACCGCGATCATTGCGACGATATCGGCATATTGCTTGATCGGGTTCTATTCCATCTTGCAGAGAACCCCCGGCATGAGCCGCATCGTCATCGTCCTGCTGTTCGTTCAAATGTCGGTCGGCCTGCTTATTTTGCTCCACGAATTTCTGGTGCCCTTTCTGGAGGCGCTTGGCAAGGATGCCACTTTGACGGGCCGAGTGCCGTTGTGGGAGCTGGTCGATCGTCAGATAGCCGATCATCTGGTGCTCGGCTTCGGCTACCAGGCGTTTTGGACAGAAGCGAATCCCGAAGCGTGGGTTATCTGGTCAAAAATCCAATGGATGGCCCCCCACGCCCATAATGGATTTCGCGACACTATGTTGAGCTTCGGAATAATTGGAATGAGCCTGTTCGTCCTGATACTTCTCCGCGCAGTGCGCCAAGGCGCGGTTCTTCAATGCCGTGATCCGCAATATGGCTGGCTCTGGTTAAATGTCTTCACGATCATGATTTTGGTGATGAACCTGACCGAAAGCATATTTTTCGTCCAGAACGATGCCATCTTCATCCTGTTCACCACGGCCATCATCATGTTCTCGCTTTACGCGCCCGTGGTGTCTACCCGCCCCGGCCCTCCGTCCCGGAGGTCTTTATGCAGCACAGCAGCGGAGTTGCAGATACGATGAAGCCGCGCTTCGCACTGATCTCGAGCATTTTGCTTGCCGTGTTTTTTCCGCAGCCAGGCGCATCGGCATCCGTGGGGTTGGACGCCGATGCGCCCGACCTGATGTATCGAACGATCCGGGAAGCGACTTGCGTGGAAGCTTCGGGGGCGACGACCTTGCCCGCCAAGCTGAGTGGGACTTCCTTGAGCGACCTGGTGCCCAGCCCATCCTCGTCTCAAGCAATCTTCTACGTTTCTCCTGACGGTAAAGACAGCTGGAGCGGCCGTCTCTCCAACCCAAATCCCCGGCACACGGACGGTCCTTTTGCCAGCATCGAAAGGGCGCGTGATGCTGCGCGCGCCAAGCGTGGCCAAAGCACAATTGCGATGGGCAATGGGGACTACTATCTCGCTCACCCAATCGTCTTCGACACTCGCGATGCAGGCCTGATCATCACAGCGCGGTGTAACGAGACGCCGGTTTTGCACGGTGGCCCGCTTGTGCGGAACTGGGCGCCTCAGGCCGACGGCCGCTGGACGGCACCGCTGAGGTTGCTGCCTGAGGCGGCGGTGGGCGATCTTTTCGTCAATGGGATCCTCCAGCCTCGGGCCCGCTTTCCCAACGCACCCCTTGACGGAGATCCGCGTAAGGGATGGTTGTTCGCGGCCAAGTGCGGGCAGGACAAGGATGTTTGGCAAGGCAACACACGTTTTTGCTTCCGTGCTGGCGATCTTCCGACGCTGGGAGATCCAAAGGGGCTTGTCGTCCACATAGTCGGCGGCTTCCAGCCGGGAAGCCAATGGGGTAGTGACACGCTCCCGGTGGTTTCGGTCGATGCGGCGACCCGGACTGTTCATACCAAAGGTACCAGCTATTTTTTCACCGCGGAAGGCAGCCGCTATTTCTTGACCGGGGGAGCGGCCTTGCTCGATGCCCCTGGGGAATGGTGGTATGACGCCGTTGCGGGGCAACTCGTCTACATTCCTGCCGACCGACTGTCCCCGAATTCCGCGGTTGTCGCCGCCGTCCTGCCGACATTCTTCAAGCTGGAGGGGGCCGATGGCATGGTTGTGTCGGGACTCCAGTTTCGTGATGGAGCTCCGCTGGGGAGCAGTAAGTTTTATAACGACACCAGAGGGTTTGGCGCCATACGGCTCGAGCACGCGGACCGCGTCAGGCTGCTCGGCAACGTCGTGGAAAATGTCGGTGTCGGCATCCACGTGAGTGAAAGCGAGGATGTTGTCATTGCCGGCAATGTGATCGGAGACGTGGCTGGCAACGGGATTTACATCGGCACAACCTATGGCACCTTCGGCAAATCCAACGGTGCCAGGATCCTGTCGAACCATATCCATGACATCGGAAGGGTCTACTTTGAAACCGCCGGAATATGGTTCCAGGCGACTGACGGTATCAGGATCGCCGATAACCTGGTCGAAAATACTGCGCAGTTCGGTATCGCTGGCGGCTCGCTATGGGGCGCGCAAGACGCAGTCCACGACGCCGTCATCGAACATAACGAGATCCGCAATGCCAATCAGCAGACGGCAGATGGCGGTGCCATCAAGCTGATGGGCGAGCAGGCGGACCTGATGAACAGCAGCATCCGCTACAATCTGGTCACCGGGACAGTTCAACTGATGAACCGGGTCGATGGGACGTTTTGGCCTTCCGGATATGAAAATACCAATGAATGGCCAACACCCATCAGTTGGGCGATCTACACCGATGGCAAGGCCAGTGGTGTGCGCATCGAAGGAAATACGCTCTCGGACAACGTATCGGCGATCGGCATCAACGGTGGCTGGAGCAACCTGGTGACGGGAAACGTCATCACACACGGATCGGGCGCCGCTTTTCGCGTTGACGACGCGACCGGCAGAGGTTGGCGTCCGCCATGGGCACGCCCCAATCGTATCGAGAGCAATATCGTGTCGATCGACAGTAGCAACGGGCTCGCAGCCTACGTCTACGCTCCTGACCACGGGCCTGGATACGTGCAATTCGCCGGTAATCGCTACATCGGCAATTTGAACGGAGAGAGTTTCCGAATACATCCGAAGATCATGGGTTCGGGAGAATTTGGCAGTCTGGGGGATCTTCAGAAGGCTGGGGCGGACACCGGAAGCGTAGTCGCGCCGCCCGAGTAACTCGATCTTGTCTTCGGCGTCATCCTGGAGATCTTGTGGAGCGAGCCAGACTCCCCGATAATGGTCGGGGCGATTATTGGCCGCGAGTTGTCTCAGCACCTCTGCACTGAGCGTTCCCCGAACTTCAGGATGGCGATTGCAGCCTTCCTCGGCATAGGAATGGGTCCACGGCTCAGACGGACCAAAGGTCATGAAAACCGCGACGCGGTCGGGCCCCCTGCTGGTCCGTCGGATGATCGATCGCGTCAAAGTGAAGGCCTTTTGAGCGTCCAGGTGAAGCCGCGGCCAAGACCCGATCGAAGATCCTGCGCAGACTCCTGTCGACCAACGTCGGCATCTGCCCGGCATGTTCGATCCGCACATCGAAGATGATGGCATCGCCCGCCCGTACGCCCAGGCTCTTCTCCGGCATACTCTTTACCAGGCCTTTGAGATGAGATTTCGGTAGCACCTTCAACGCCGCCGGCGCGTCTTCATTCTGATCCTGGAGATAGTCTCTCTCCCGGCTTATTCACGGTTAAACTACCAGCTTTGGTTGCGCGACAGCGAATATCCTCTCCGGCGCTGCGAGGGTCAAACCGCTATTTCGGGACAACGGTCATCAAAAAGAGCAACGTTGCAAGTCGTGGGGGTATGTAGACTTACTTCGAATATTGTACGTCATCGCGGCATAAGACGTAAATGTGAAGGCTCTTCTACGTCCAATAGCTGGATCCGCAAGTATGGAGACAATCGGTCTGCCGGGATATTCTGATGACAGTTTCGGTCGCGAAAGCAGGTCATGAGAAAGCAACCAGCAGCCATCAGCCAAACTTCGGTCTTTCATCCCAAGGGCTCCTTAGGATGGACGAATGTCCTTGGTGTTCGTGTTTCGGCAGTCAATCTCAAGAGCGCGACTGGATATATTCAAGAAGCGATTGAAGACGGCAGGAAGGAATATGTCTGCGTTCGCGACGCACACGGCATCGTCCGATGTCAAGATGATCCCGAGCTGCGGTCGATACATAACAGGGCGTTCCTCGTGACCCCCGATGGAATGCCGTTGGTATGGGCATTGAAGCGTGCCGGTCATTCGGAGAGCGACAGGGTCTATGGACCGGATCTGATGTTATCCGTTTTCGACGCCGGCAGTTCCAAGGGCTTGCGCCACTTCCTTTATGGCGCAACGGCTGAAACGCTCGAACAACTGCAGGCGCGCCTTCTCGCAAAATTTCCGCAAGCGCGGATCGTCGGTTCCTATGCGCCGCCGTTTCGCAAGCTGTCGATGCAGGAGGAAGCGGATATTGCCGACCGGCTCAATCGGTCGGGCGCCGATATCATCTGGGTCGGGTTGAGCAGTCCCAAGCAGGAACTCTGGATGGCGCGCATGCGCGATCGTCTGGAAGCATCGATGCTCATCGGTGTCGGAGCTGCGTTCGATTTCCACGCAGGCCTCAAGCGGCAGGCTCCAAGGTTCATTCAAAGAAGCGGCTTCGAATGGGTGTTTCGTCTGCTGTGCGAGCCGCGACGGCTGTGGCGGCGCTATGCGCTCGTCGTGCCGACCTTCATCTCACTGACAGCATTCCAGAGACTGGGCCTTCGGACGTTTCCGATCGAAGACGGCGTTTCTGGATCGAGTGCATCGGGACAAATGCAGTAGAGGGGTAAAGCGTCATGTTCTCATTTGCGCCGTCAGCGACGACACCGGGTCGATCGAAGGCACCCACACCAAATGACATGACATCGCGGGCGATTCCGACAGGGTCCGTGCCGCCCATCGCAGCCAAGACCGCCGATGCCTTTGTACGGGCAGGGCTGAATATTCCCGTCGCACTGCAGCGCCGGCTTCCTCGGCTTGCAACGTCGTCCTTCCTGGTCGCCGGCGACATTGCAAGCTATTTGATTGTCTATTTCGTTCTCCTGTCCATTCTTCCCAGTGGTTCAGAGGGTACGATAGCGGAGCGTGCGTTCACGGTCGCCGCACTGGCTGCGATTGTTCTTTACGCATCGGCCGGCCTCTATCCTGGATATCGGCTGCATGACCACGAACATCTGCGGCGGCGCACGATGGCTGCCGTCAAAGTGGCTGTCCTGGCGGCATTCGGAGCAATTATCTTGCCGGAGGGGACACGACTGCTGGTTGCCATTGTTGTGTTCCTCGGTCTCGGGCTGATTGTTCAGCCATTTGTGCATTGGATTGCACGGGGCCTTTGCTGGAGACTTGGAATTTGGGGGGAGCGCGCGGTTGTCATCGGGGGATGCAACCTTGTTCCCGCGCTCGTCGCACATTTCAACGACCACTGGCAGTATGGCGTCAGGCCGGAGCCCTTTTCCCCTGATACTGCGGAGGCATTGCCGGGTGGCGGGCCATGCATTGCCGTGATTGCGGGCGACACGGACTCGCTGGTGTCCGGCTTGGCGACGCTACGTCGGAAGTTCGCCGAAGTCATATTGCTGTCCGACACGCCGAGCCTCAAGGTAAGCGGATTGCGACCTGCGGATATCGGCGGAGAGATCGGTATTCGCCTCACCACCGGGGGGCGTTCGCTCAATTCGGATCCGGTTCGTCGGTTCCTCGATCTCGCAATCGCCATCCCTGCAACGATCGTGGTCGCGCCATTCATCGCGATTGCCGCGGCCGCAGTCTATGCCATCGATCCAGGTCCTGTCTTCTTTCGGCATGCCAGGGAAGGGCGGTCCGGCAAGCCGGTGCACGTCCTGAAATTGAGGACAATGTACCAGGATGCAGAACAGCGCCTTGAAGCACTATTCCGAGACAACCCTGCCATGCGCGCCGAGTGGCTGAGCCACTTCAAGCTCAAGGACGATCCGCGGGTCCTGCCGATTGTAGGACATATGCTGCGCTCTTCGAGCATCGACGAGCTCCCGCAGTTGGCGAACATCATTGCGGGCGAGATGGCCTTTGTGGGACCACGCCCGTTCCCGGAATATCACCTTTCGGCGATGGACGGCGAATTTCGGAACAAGCGCCGTTCCGTCACGCCGGGGCTCACGGGCCTTTGGCAGATATCCGAACGAAGCGATGCGGATATCGAGCTGCAGCAGCAACTCGACGAGTTCTACATCGACAACCGGTCCCTGTGGTTCGACTGCCAAATTCTTCTCGGCACGATCCCGGCGGTCTTCAAGCGCAGGGGAGCCTGCTGACCATCCTCGCTTCCACGAGACAACCATCAACAACGGAGCACACCAATGCACGGACACAAGCGAATTATGGTTACCGGCGGCACCGGGTTTCTGGGATCGTTCCTGTGCGAAAGGCTTTTGCGAGAGGGCAACGACGTCCTTTGCGTGGACAATTACTACACCGGTTCGCGCGACAATGTGCTGCACCTTCTCGATGACCCGCGCTTTGAGATTCTTCGCCACGACATTACCTTCCCGCTTTATGTGGAGGTCGACGAGATCTACAACCTCGCCTGCCCGGCATCTCCGGTTCACTATCAGCACGACCCCGTGCAGACCGTGAAGACCAATGTGCACGGGGCCATCAACATGCTCGGCTTGGCAAAGCGCACCAAGGCGAAGATCTTCCAGGCCTCCACCAGCGAAGTTTATGGTGATCCGGCAGTCCACCCTCAACCCGAGGAGTATCGAGGCAGCGTCAATACCATAGGCCCGCGGGCATGTTATGACGAAGGCAAGCGGTGTGCCGAAACATTGTTCTTCGACTATCATCGTCAATATGGTGTGGAAATCCGGGTGGCGCGGATCTTCAATACTTATGGGCCGCGCATGCAGACCAATGACGGTCGCGTCGTCTCGAACTTCATCGTTCAGGCGCTTCAAAACGAACCGATCACCATCTTCGGCAACGGCACGCAGACGCGCTCCTTCTGCTATGTCGACGATCTGATCGAGGGCTTCATCCGCCTGATGGGGGCGCCGGCCGGCGTTACGGGTCCGATCAATCTCGGTAACCCGGGAGAATTCCAGGTTCGGGAACTGGCCGAAATGGTCATCGAGATGACGGGATCGAAATCAAGCATCGTTTACAATCCTCTGCCGATTGACGATCCGACACAGCGCAAGCCCGACATCCGCCGCGCACAGCAGGACCTGGGCTGGCAGCCGACGGTGAATCTGCGAGAAGGGCTCGAGAAAACCATCGCGTATTTCGAGTGGAAGCTTTCGGGCGGAGCCAAGAGCACGTCTGGCGCCCGGTCCTGGCGGACGGCTTACACGCATTTGCCTACCCCGGCCGTCAGCCTTCCTGTTCAGGAAACCACACGATAGAGACATGAACAGCAACGTCGATCATCGCAAGCCGAAGCTCGTCTTCTTTCAGTGGGACCACAGCCCGTATTCTCGATACGCAAAATACATGATGCAGCACACGCTGGATCATGTACGCTGCCTAGAGCAGCATTTCGAGGTCGTAGTCGTCAACGAGGATTGCGACTATGGCCGGATCTGCGACCGTCACGAGCCGGACCTCACGCTGTTCGAGCTCGGTTACCAGTTGAATGTCTCGCATCGGATCGACATTCGGAATGCATCGGCCCATCCGCAAGTTCCGAAGGCCGGCCTCCTCAACGCCGATTCTTGGTCGTGGACGCGCGCGGGCATCCTGTCGGACCTGGATCGATGGGGGATCGGCGTGTGCTTCTCTATCTGTACGACGGTCCACGACTACCTACCACCTAATCTGGACGGGCTTTACGTATGGCCGAACTTCATCGACCCGGTCGTGTTCCGCGATTATGGGGCGGAAAAGTCCGTCCCGATCATGCTGACCGGCGCACAGGTCGCGCTCTATCCCTGGCGCCGGCGCGTCTTCCCGCTGCTTTCACAAAGTTATCCCTGCCTCATCTGCCCGCCGCACACCTACGCTGATGCCAGAGCCGCGCTGGCCCTCACCGGCGAACGCTACGCTCGGACGCTGAACGCCAGCCTCTTCGTTCCCTCGTGTGGGACGATGGCAGGGGAGGTCGTGCGCAAGCATCTCGAGATCCCCGGCGCCGGATCCTGCCTGATCGCCGAACGCACACCGATGGCCGAGGCGGCCGGCTTCGTGCATATGGAGAATTGCATTTTCGCCGACAGTGGCGACGTGCTGGATCTTGTCGACAGCCTCATCCAGGATCGCGACCGGCTCCGGCGTATAACCGCCGCCGGGCACGATCTCGTCCATTCCCGCCACACGATCGCACATCGCCCGCAGATCCATCAGTGGTTTCAACTGCACAAGGCTTTGCCGCCAGGCCGCCGGATCGAGCAGGAGGGCCCGTTCGGCAATGTTGTGGCGGTCGAACGGGCCGCGGCGCGCTTTCCGGTGCGGAGCGGCCGCGGCGCCGACCGCGCACTGCTCGCGAACGGATATGCCAGCCTCCTGCGCGGAGAGCTTGAAGCCGCGCGTAAGGGGTTTTCCGACTGCCTCGCCTATGTCGGCGATCTCCCGGAAGGCCTGTTTGGCCTGGCGCTCTGCGATCTGGCGGGCGGCGACCCGGCCGAGGCCGCCATCCGGCTTGGGCGCCTGATCGAAACGATCACCGTCGTCCACGGCGCGCAGGATCCCGACCCGGCCGAATGGGCCGTTTATCTCTTTGCGCTTTCCCGTCTCGGACGGGACGGCGAGGCCCGACGCCTCGCGGACTGGTATCCGCGACTGTCCCATCCCGCGCTTGATTACATTCGTGGCCTCCTCTTTGCGCCGCCCCACACCGGGCCGAAAACCGCGAACGATCTGCCGAGGCGACCGAGCATCCACGATGGGTTCGTCGTGACGAAAGCACGAGGATGGGCGGACCTGCTGACAGAGCTCTCCCAGCCGAGGTCCTCCCGAAGCGTTCCGGCGGGCAGTGGACGGGCACCGGCGGTATCGCGCCGTGCCGCAGTGGCGACGGTAAGAAAACTCTTGGCCCACGCGACGGAGTTCACACTGACACGGGCGGGCTTGACTGCCTTGAGACCGAACGTCCCGTCAACCGGAGAGCTCGACTATCTGCGAAACGTGGTCCGGCAGGTGCGCCGCGCCATCTATAAGACCCCATTTTGGAGCCTCGCAGCCGACACGCGCCGGTTCCTGAAGGCGCGGCGCGAACGACGCGAGCTATTTCGTCGAGTCGACGCCGCGCAAAAAGAGTGAGCGAACGGCGAAAGCGCAAGGGCAAGGCATGGCAAGGAGGAAAAGGCACGGAGCACGCCATGAGGATACTTGTTTTGCGCCGAGTTAAGATATTTTCAGCCGCACCGGGGGGCAAGGCTCGGAAGATGGCGCTAGACAAACGGGATGTTGCAGGCGAGGCCGCGGTACTGGCCGGGCGATGGTCGACCATCGCCCGGCCCAAACGGCACTCGATGTCGTGATCGGCGAGCAGAGCTTCGCTCGCGGTCCCTGCCCGATACCGCGGACCATTTCTATGACAGCCGCATGTACCGCGTGGGCAATGGCGCGTTGGACAAAGGCCTGAGTGCCGTAGTTCGCTGTTGGGCGCCCAATTGCGTTTGCGCCGCCAAGGACAGCTTAAGGCAGCTGCTCTTGTGAAGTGAAGAATATTTGCCCTACCAACTAAAGATCAGCCCCAGGCCTTATTTGCGCTCATGCCGGAATGCCACTTTGGAACAAGTCGTTGAGCTTGAACACGACTTCCGTCCTGTTTGTTGCCTTGACCTTTTTCATGATGTTGCGGACATGCACCTTGACGGTGCTTTCTCGCAGGTTGAGCTCATAGGCAATGATCTTATTAGCCTTTCCACGCCGCAGTGCCGCTACGACTTCGGCCTGGCGGTCCGTGAAGATTCCGGCCAGCGGGTGCGCCGTCGGGTTGTTCGACTGCAGCAAGTGACGCATGGCGAACAGGGCGCTTGCCGGCACGAAAAGTCCTCCTGCTACCGATAGCGCAATCAGCTCCATGCAGACGCTAATGCTGACGGTGGCAGGTATGTAGCCCTTGGCGCCGTAATCGATCGCCCTCACGATCTGGGCGAAGTCGTCACTATCGGACAATATGATGACCGGTGTCGACACGAATTCCGACGAGAGACTCTTGATCTGCTCCGAAACGACAGGGTCGTCGACCGTCTTGCCGCCGACGTTCAAGAGGATTGCCGAAAGCGGAGGATATTCTTCGCGCTTTTGCTTCCACTCTTCAATCGATCCGAACGCGAGAATCACGAAATCCGCCGTGTGGGCGGCCATGCATTGCGCAAGGCAGTGCCGATCGAGTTCCCTCTTGTCAAGAATGACAAGCGAGTGCTTTGACTTTGACGGTCCGGCAAACGCTGTCGAACCATGGTCTATCTCCAACGGAAGAGATATGTTTTCCTGCCTGTGGCTTATATTTATTGTATCCAACGCCCCATCCTCCCAGCCTTTTTCTACGCGGTACTTCAAAGTCGAATATCAAACTCCTCTGTAAATATGGGAGTTTAATTACCAGAAGTGCTAATTTAATACCACAGTTCCAAGGATGTTAAACTAATTAATAGTGGTTACCCCAGCACATAAGTTCCACGGACAGATACAAATGGTTACATCGTTGAAACTGATCGATCTGTGGCTAATTCATTTGTATATCAATCCATCAGGTTGCTACATATATTCAGTTTAACTCGCTAAGCCCATGTAAACTATGCCCCTCTTCGGCGTGGGGGCTCAGGATCGCTCGGCGAGTGGCCTGTCGCTGCCGATGGTCAATGGTCATAGACGTTCGCATGCGATCGTCATCCAATTTTCGTAAGCAGATACGCCTTTAGGTGAATGAGCTTCAACGTTTTGTTTCTTTACTAAGATGAAGAAAACAATTCTTTTTGAAGGGGAAGAAATATTTGCTCTGACAAAACGAAACCTTGGATGCATTCTTGCGATGGCCGGTTTCACCCACATCAGGGCCTGTTGAAGCGTAGGGGGCGAGTTGGGATGATTGCATCGAACGTCAACCTGGGTGAGGGCTGCGTTATCCACCATCGGGATCTTGTGAATCTCTACGGCTGTACGATCGGCGCGGGAACGCGCATCGGCACCTTCGTTGAAATCCAGAAAAACGTCCTCGTCGGAAAAGACTGCAAGATCTCCAGCCATTCCTTCCTCTGTGAGGGCGTGACGCTGGAAGACGGCGTCTTTATCGGCCACGGCGTCATGTTCACCAATGATACCTACCCGCGCGCCGTCAATTCGGACGGCAGTCTGCAGACGGAGGCCGACTGGGTCGTCATCCCCACTCTGATCAAGCGGCATGCCTCGATCGGCAGCAACGCCACCATTCTGCCCGGCGTGACCATCGGAGAGGCCGCACAGGTCGGCGCCGGCGCCGTCGTAACGAAGGATGTGCCTGCCGGCGCCATTGTCGCCGGCGTTCCGGCGAGAATCACCGGTCGCGTTCATGACCGGTCAGTTGACATGCAAGCGTTGGGAGGAATGCGATGATCGGCATTGCTGTCGTTGGGTATGGGTATTGGGGTCCGAACCTGGTTCGTAACATTTCGGAAGCGGCCGGCGCGCAGCTCCTTTCAGTCTGTGATCTGAATGTCGAACGGTTGGCGGCTGTTAAAAGCCGGTATCCCGCAGTAACGATCACCGACAATTTCGAGGAAGTTCTGCGCGATCCGAGAGTGGATGCAATCGCCATCGCAACGCCGGTCTCGACCCACTTCAAGCTCGCGATGCAGGCGATGATGGCCGGAAAGCATGTCTTCGTCGAAAAGCCGATGGCATCGACGACGGAGGAAGCCGCGCGGATGGTCGAGGAAGCCGCGCGCCGGCGCCTGGTGCTGGCCGTGGATCATACCTTCGTCCACACCGGCGCCGTCCGCAAGATGCGCGAGCTGGTCGAAAGCGGCTTGGGCGACATGTATTACTACGACTCGGTTCGGGTCAATCTGGGGCTCTTCCAGCATGATGTCAGCGTCATCTGGGACCTCGCGGTGCACGACCTGTCCATCCTGGACCACGTTGTGCATGAAAGGCCGGTGGCTGTTTCTGCGACGGGCATGAGCCATGTGCTCGGCGAGCCGGAGAACATCGCCTATCTGACGCTGTTCTTCGAAAGCAAGCTTATCGCCCACATCCACGTCAACTGGCTGGCGCCGGTCAAGGTGCGCCGCACGCTGATCGGCGGCAGCAACAAGATGGTCGTCTACGACGATCTGGAGCCCAGCGAAAAGATCAAGGTTTACGACAAGGGCATCACGCTGAACCCGAATTCTCAGGCCTATGGCGAGAAGGTGCATCAGATGATGGTCGGCTACCGCAGCGGCGACATGTGGGCGCCCAAGCTCGATATGACCGAGGCGTTGAAACGCGAACTGGATCAGTTCGTCGATTGCATCGAGCAGAATTCGCGGCCCATTACCGATGGCCAGGCCGGCTTGCGTGTCGTTCGCATCCTGGAAGCCGCAAGCCGGTCGCTTGCCCAGCGCGGTCGTATCATCGAGCTCGAAGAGGCGAGGCGCATCGCATGATCCCGTTCCTGGACCTCAAAGCACAATATCAATCGATCAAGAGCGAAATCGACGCCGCCGTGCTCGGCGTGCTCGCCTCGGGGCAATACATACTGGGCGAGGAGGTCGCCCGCCTCGAGCAGGAATTCGCGGATTATTGCAACGTCAAACATGCGATATCCGTCAACACCGGGACGAGTGCCCTGCATCTGTCGCTGCTCGCGGCAGGCGTTGGCCCCGGCGATGAAGTCATCACCGTGCCATTTACCTTCGTCGCCACCGTATCGGCGATCTGCTACGCGGGTGCACGACCGGTATTCGTCGATGTCGAGCCTGTGACGTTGACGATGGATCCGGCTCAGCTCGAGGCAAAGATCACACCCCGAACCAAGGCCATTGTTCCCGTCCATCTCTACGGTCAGATGGCCGATATGGACGCGATCAAGGCGATTGCCGACCACTATCGGATTCCGGTGATCGAGGACGCCTGCCAGGCGCACGGAGCGCAATATAAGGGCACGCGCGCCGGCAGCATCGGCGCATCCGGCTGCTTCAGCTTCTATCCCGGCAAAAACCTCGGCGCCTGCGGCGAGGGCGGTATCGTCGTCACCAACAGCGACGATCAGGCCAAGACGATGCGCATGCTGCGCGACTGGGGGCAGGAACAGCGTTATCACCATCTGCTGAAGGGCTTCAATTACCGGATGGATGCCATTCAAGGCGCGATCCTGCGCATCAAGCTCCGGCATCTCGAAGCCTGGACCGAGGCGCGTCGCGTTCATGGCCGCCGCTACTCGTTGCTGCTTGGCGGTTCGGCGCATCTGACCACGCCTGTCGAGAAGGCCGACCGGCGCCACGTCTACCATGTCTATGCCATCAGAAGCCGCGATCGCGACGAGCTACAGCGCATGCTGAGTGCGGAAGGCATTCAGTCCGGGCTGCACTATCCGATCCCGGTTCACCTGCAGAAGGCCCATGCCGACCTTGGTCATCAGGCCGGCGATTTCCCAATCTCGGAAGCGGCCGCACGGGAGGTGCTCTCGCTGCCGATCTATCCCGAGATGCCCGCATGGCATGTCGATCAGGTGGCCGCAGCACTGGAATACGCCTATGTCAGTTGAGCGTGCGGGCGAGGCTAGGGTCGTGCAGGCGGTCCACGGCCGTCATGAAAGGCCGGCAGATCCATCCTACCAGGCGGGGCTCGCCGAAGAACTCAGGCAATCCTACGGGCGCGCCGGCCTGATCGAACTCTACGGTCGCTTCGCGACGGGGGATGGTGTCGTCGACACCATGATGCGCAAGGCCATTTGGCAAGCGATCACGCGGAGCTGCGGCACGGGATTGCAGGTCGCAGGCGGCGCCGGCTTCAAACACCCGGAGACGTTCGACATCGGCAACGGGGTGTTCATCGGGGCTCAGGCCTATATCCAGGGACGCTTCGACGGCCGGTGCACGATCGGCGACAACGTCTGGATCGGGCCGATGGCCTATTTCGACGCTCGCGATCTGGTGATCGAGGATTCTGTCGGGTGGGGACCTGGCGCCAGGGTGCTCGGCTCGACCCACACGGCACTGCCGGTGGATGTGCCGATCATCCGCACGGATCTTGAAATCAAACCGGTACGCATCTGTGCAGAGGCCGATATCGGAACGAATGCGACCATTCTTCCCGGCGTGACCATCGGGAAGGGGGCGATCGTTGGAGCGGGGGCAGTTGTCGTTTCCGACGTCGAGCCGTTTTCGGTCGCCGCAGGTGTACCTGCGAAATTCATACGTTGGCGTTCGGAGAATGATCCGATGACGAACATATCGCGTGAGGGAAGATCATGAGAAACAAACGGGTACTCATTACCGGCGGTGCCGGTCTGATCGGTTCGCATATTGCCGATCTTGTCGCATTGGAAAAACCTCGCGAGATCATCATCCTAGACAATTTCGTGCGCGGGCGCCGGGACAATCTCAGCTCGGCAATCGGCAGCGCCCCCCTTAACATCATCGACGGAGATATCCGCGACAGGGCGCTGCTGGCGAAAGCCTTCGACGGTGTCGATATCGTCTTCCATCAGGCGGCCATCCGCATTACGCAATGCGCCGAAGAACCACGGCTGGCTTTCGATGTGCTGGCGGAAGGCACGTTCAACGTTCTGGAAGCTGCCGTCAAGGCGGGTGTGTCGAAGCTGGTCGCTGCCTCTTCCGCGTCCGTGCTGGGGCTGGCCGAGAGTTTTCCGACGACCGAAGAGCATCACCCCTACAACAACCGCACGATCTACGGCGCGGCTAAGACGTTCAATGAGGGGCTGCTGCGCAGCTTTGCGGAAATGTATGGTCTGCGTTACGTCGCACTTCGATATTTCAACGTCTACGGCCCGCGAATGGACGTTCACGGCGCCTATACCGAGGTGTTGATCCGCTGGATGGAACGTCTGGCGGTTGGGATGCCGCCGCTTATCTACGGAGACGGCAGTCAGACCATGGACTTCGTGCATGTCCGGGACATCGCCCGGGCAAACGTGCTGGCCGCTATGAGCGATGTCACGGACGAAGTGTTCAATGTCGCCAGCGGCGAAGAGACGAGCCTCCTGGAACTCGCGCAGGCTTTGAGTGGCATCATGGGGTCGTCGCTCGAGCCTCAGCATCTTCCGGCGCGGACAGTCAACGGCGTCACCCGCCGTCTGGCCGATACACGCAAGGCCGAACGGCTCCTGGGTTTCAAGGCCGATATTTCAATCGAGGACGGGCTCCGTGACCTGGTGACATGGTGGCGGCTGAATACCGCTATAGCAGGAGGCCAAGCTGCATGAGCCCGTCGCTACCTGTCATTCCGGTCGCAAAGCCGGTTCTCGGAGAAGAAGAGGCTGAGGCCGTGCGCCGCGTCATCCTGTCAGGATGGGTGACGCAGGGGCCGGAAGTTGCCGCCTTCGAGCGTGAATTCGCGGCCTTTGTCGGCGCGGTACACGCCTGTGCCGTTTCCAACTGCACGACGGCGCTGCATTTGGCCTTGATGGCGGTCGGCATAGGCGCCGGTGATGAGGTCATTACGGTCAGCCATTCGTTTATCGCAACCGCGAACGCTATTCGATATTGCAATGCGGTGCCTGTATTTGTCGACATCGAGGCTGATGGTTACAACATCGATCCCAGCCTGATCGAAATGGCCATCACGCCCCGCACAAAGGCAATCCTGTGCGTGCATCAGCTGGGAATGCCTTGTGATCTGCGACCTATCGTGGAGATCGGCAAGCGTCACTCGATCCCGGTGATCGAAGATGCGGCCTGCGCGACGGGAAGCGAAATCCGGTGGGATGGTCGCTGGGAAAAGATCGGCAAGCCGCATGGTGACATTGCCTGCTTCTCTTTCCATCCGAGGAAGGTCGTTACCACAGGCGATGGCGGCATGTTGACCACAGCCAATCCCGAATATGACCGGAAATTCCGGCTGTGGCGCCAGCATGGCATGAGTGTCACCGACGCCGTCCGCCACGGCTCGAAGCAGGTGATTTTCGAGAATTATGATGAGCTGGGCTACAACTACCGCATGACCGACCTTCAGGCCGCCGTCGGACGTGAGCAATTGCGCCGGCTGCCGGAGCTGATTGCGCAGCGCAGGCGGCTTGCCGCTCACTATCTTGAGCGCCTGTCCACTATCCCTGGACTGGGACTGCCGGTCGAGCCTGATTGGGCTCGCAGCAACTGGCAGAGCTTTTGTGTACGATTGCCTGACGCTGTCGGCCAGCAGGCGGTCATGCAGGCGCTGCTCGATCAAGGGATTTCCACCCGACGCGGCGTGATGAACATTCATCTGGAGCGGGCTTATTCGAGCCAAGGCTCCCATCGCCTTGCCACGAGCCTGAAGCGAAGCGTAGCGGCGCAGCAGCAGACGCTGATCCTGCCGCTTTATGTCCAGATGACAGAGTTCGACATCGTCAGGATTGTCGAGTCACTTCGTCATTTTTTGGCTGAAGCAGCAACCGCCCCTGCCGCCGCACAGCCCGATCGGGATGTCGCCCTTGTGTGATTTCCTGATCGTGTGACGCAATAATTATTTGCCCCACAGCCTGATGCGCATTTTTCGCTATGCGATTTTCGTGATCCATCCCCTGATCGTTGCATTCGACATGGTCGTCTGCGGTTGCGGTCAAGCGTGGATAGAAGTCTGTTCCCATCGCCTGCAAAAAGAAGCCGGCATAAAGACCGCCAAGTCCCCAGGCCGCCTGATACAATCCCGTTGCCATGACCCCGTCCTTCAGGACGATGATGCGGATGGCATAGGCCGCGCCGAAGGTCAGAAGTCGGCTGGCCATGAATGGCCGTCAGCGGGGTGCGCCAGATCGCCGAGGCTGCCGGCATTGGCGACGCAGCAAGGATCGCGCGGTCGGCGAAAGCGCTGAGACGCATATCGCTGGTGCTCGGCTTGCTTGGTGCACTCCTTCTGGCGGCGTTGGCATTTCCGGTCTCGAATTTTACCTTCGGCGACAGCCAGCACGCCGGCGGCATCGCGTTGCTCTGCCTCGCGGTATTCCTCCGGATCGTGTCCTCCGGACAGAATGCACTGATCCAGGGACTGCGAGACATTGCGGACCTTGCGCGCATCAATGTGCTCACAGGTTTTTTCGGTACGGTGGTCAGCATCCCGCTGATCTATCTGTTCGACGCACAGGCAATCGCACCCACTGTCGTGGCGATTGCGGCCGTTACCAGCCTCTCTACCTGGTGGTACAGCAGACGGATAGGCGCACACGGGCTGCCAATGTCGGTTCGCCAGTTTGGCAGGGAAGGGATCGTCCTGCTGAGGCTCGCCTCGTCCTAACCGTCTATCCGGTGGGATGAAATCTCCAACGCGCTGCCGTGAGAGCGATTTCTTCCGGGCAGGTAGCCCGAGCGCCGTGATGGGGCTCGATCGTCCGCTTGGAGTTTGTTGGGAATGCCTGTCCTCTGCGGATCACTGGCCGGCCCGATCTGCGAGCGTCTGGGTCTCGGAAGATTCGTCGGAGGCGGTCTCAGACGAGTTATCCAGAGTGTGAGGCTGAACGACTCTCACCACGTCGCCAGGCGCCAATGTTGTCGTTTCCGAGGCTTGGAATTGATTGATTTGTCCTTCATTCCGACGGCTCACGCTAAAGGTAAGCGGGAGTTCCTCTTCGGGGCTTTTGATGCCGCCATTGCTCGCAAAATCCTCGATGAGCAGCTTCTGCGTCATTTCGCGCTTCATCTTGAGCACATCGAGATTTGCCCGTTCAGACTGCGCTTCGGTCGCCACTTCGCTCCGGCGCGTGTCGGAAAGTCCTTCGAGATTCCGCGTTGTCTCGCTGATTGCCTGCCGGCCCCGCATGATGGCAGTGACAAGGTCGAGCTTATCGGCGCGATAAGTCGTCAGCAACCGTTGCAGGTCCAGCTGCTTTGACGAGACGGTGAGCCCTTTCTCGACCAGGGACTTAACGTTTGTCAGTTGGTCCTCGACCGATTTGATATTGTCGTCTGCGCCCGTCAGCTTCTCTTCTAACGTGGAAATTTCCGTGGTCAAAAGTTCGCGTAATTCTATGAACGCCTTTGACTGCCGCGCCATCGCATTTGCACGAGCCTGAAAGATGACCCTTTCCTCGTTGTATATCCCGGCGGAAAATTGCTGATCGACGCCGGTCGTCTGATCGAAGGTAATCTCCTTCGCGCCGTCCATCTCGGCCTGGAGTCGCGACAATTTCGCAGTACTGCGCAGGATCGAGTGATCGTTTTCGCGCAATTCGCCTATGAGCTTGATATACTGTGTTGTCTGCGAGCTTTTGGCGCGCAACGGGCCGCCGCTCAGTGCCAGTGATTGCAGGACGGTCAGTCCAGGGCGGAATTTGTATTCCCCGGGCTTGGTTACGTCTCCCACGACGTAGATTGGCGGGTATTCGAGAATTTCGATGGTGACCGCAGGTGCCTGAACCAATCCGATTTTTTCCTGCAGGCGCTTGGCAATCTCGTTTGTGAGGCCGGCGTTATCGAGATTGCTGACCGAAAGGGATCCAAGAAACGGCAGAAAGACTGCGCCGTCATCGGACACCGTGTATTCGCCGCCAAGCGCATCCCAGCGTTCATATTGGCCTTTGGACTGGATCCATTGGACGATCGTCAGGCGGATTTTCGTTTGCGGAGTCAAGGGCGCGCTATCGGCGAGAGCTGGCGACACAGCTCCGGCAAGAAAGGCGAGTGCACCGATGACAAACGTCGCGCGAAAGAACACATGGGGGGCGCGGTGCGATGAATTCATATACATATCTCGCCTGCAAAACATCCTAAAGGGATGCTGGTCCAACTGCCTTGATTCTGTTCGCACGCCGGACGACAAGTCCGAAGCCGCGTCCCTAGTGTGCAGTCTGGCGACGCCTTGAGGAAGGTGGAGATCGTTTATTTTGCCTCATCACTATTGATGAGGTGGTGCGGGTACTTCAGCCTAAATCCAGCAGCAACACATATCTTCGGTGCGACACCGAGGCATCGCCCGGGAAAATCAACAGGTCATGAGATCCCAGCGGCTTATGCCATTGCACGAACGGACCAGTGCGTGGCTTCCTGCCTGGGGGGGCCAGCATTGGCACCACCATGCGGTGATGTCGAAAAAAGCCACCGCTTGCGGCTTCGAGCCTTGTACAGGATGCGGCGCATCTTGCCGACCTCGCGCATCTCAGCCATCACCTGGGCCATGCAACACGCCCGTTTGCCCAAAGGATGTCGCCTATTAGAGCGAAAGTCGTAGGATATACTCTCCCATTTTCGACTATACTTCAGAGTTGCGTATCCCCGACGGTTAACCGTCGGCGGAAAGGGAAGGCAATCGAGTGCGGCGGCTGGCGGCAATGGTGTCTATGCGTATGAGGGTTCCGCCACCGCAGGTCTCTTCCCGACCAGCACCTATGATTCAGCCAACTACTATGCCGATGTGGTCTTCCGGCCGCAGCTCGTCGCGTGACGTGTCTTCATCGGGAACCTTCTTCGGCAACAAGATTGGCCGCGATATCTGTTTTGTTGCCTGGGTTTTGGAAATGGCCTCGCGGAGGATCTCGGCCTCCTGCGTCCTGCGGCCGAGCATGCGTTCCAGCTCACGCACCCGCTCTTCGAGCTATTTGACCTCGGAATTGCCGACGACAGCTTCGTTGGAGATAAGCCTGTCCTCAAGCCTGTCCTCAAGCCTGTCCTCAAGCCTGTGCTTGAGCCATTCTGCTTATGCCGACTGTCTGGTCGAAATGGGGGCAGTTCACAGGAAGGGCAAATCAGCAGACCCCCAATTGGAGGATGAATGGCCGCGCCGATGCCATCAAACGGGCAGTGATAGCCCCCGCTACGTAGCCGAAAAGCGGTCTAAGTCGGGCCACTTGGCCGTTGAGGGAAACCTACTAAGGGTCTATAAAGTTTCTCGATAGGTCGTTGCAGAACGCTGGTTTCGTGCTGTCATCGGAAGGCTTTGAAATTATAGGCTCCAGAAACGCGGCCACGCCCAGCGAATAAATAATCACTACGCACCAATGTGGGATAACGGTCAGGGGGATCTATGGAAGGCAGTGTCGAGAGTGGCGCGCAAAAGATACCCACATCGTCGAACGAGGAACACACCTATTATGTTCTCCTTAGAGGGAGCGCCACTGTTGGAAATACGCTGACCGCAAATGTTTTCAATGAATGCGGCCAAAGTCCTGAGAAGGCGGTGGCTTACGGTTGGCAGCAAAAAGTTGACGGGGCATGGACGAATATTGCCGGAGAGACGAGTGCTCGCATCAGAATACCGTCGGGTCTTCTTGGCAGCCAAATCCGAGCTCTAGCAGTCGTATCCACGACCGAGGGCCTTAACAACTTCACCAGTAATGGCATCAGAGTGGACTCTCAAAACTCAATTGTAATCGAAAATCTAAATGCCGGCACAGCTGATTGGAAGATTACAAATTTGGCGACGAACCACGAGATCGAAGCTTATGCGGATGCAACAAGTATAAATGCAGGAGAATCCTTGAGCCTAAAGGTTTCTTTGTCTTCCGCTGGGCAATATAATCTTGAGGTCTATCGCCTTGGCTACTACAGCGGTGCAGGCGGTCGACTTATAGCCAGCGCGCTAGGTCTAGACGGGTTAACTCAATCAAGCCCCACCATGACCAATCCTGGCACGCGTTTGATCGAATGTCTATGGGACGTATCGTATGAACTGAAAACCTCAGCAGCTTGGACAACCGGACTTTATGTTATCAAGTTAACTGATTGCAGAAGCGGCAAACAGTCGCTTGTTCCGTTTGTTCTGCGCAGAGACAATCACCCCAGCGATATAGGCTTTCAGGATGCAGTAACGACTGCTCAAGCGTATAACATATTCGGCGGCTTCAGTGTATACGATGCTAATAGCACCAGTAACACAAGAGCATACCAGGTAAGCTTTGATCGCCCCTATGATTCCGCCCATCTCGGATTCAGCAATACTGATGGTTTCAATTGTAATAATATGCTCACTTGGGAGTATAACATGGTCCGCTGGTTGGAGTCGCAGGGCTATGACATATCCTATTACACCAATGTGGACGTTCACAGTAACCCTTTACAAATTCTTTCGCACAGAATATTTCTTTCGGTAGGTCATGATGAGTATTGGTCGATGGAGCAGCGTAATCGAGTTGAGTCGGCACGCGATAATGGTATTCATCTCGCCTTTTACTCTGCTAATACTGCTTATTGGCAGGTTCGGTTCGATTGCTCAAGCCGGGGGCAGTCGAACCGCGTTGTTACCATATACAAGGACTCATCGGGTATTGGCGCCGGCCTATCTCTCGATCCGGTGGCTCAACTAGATCCTCCTGCGGCAACTTCAGTGTTTCGCTCTAAGGAGGTCAATAGACCGGAGAATGCACTGATAGGGGTGGGCTATGTATCCGATCAAGGTAACATCTATGAGGGGTTCGATTTCATCGTTTCTAATGCTGCTGACCCTATCTACGCGCACACAGGTTTAAGAAACGGCGATAGGCTGAAGGGACTGGTCGGGTACGAATGGGATGCGGTTCTAGACAACGAAGAATCTCCCGACGGACTCGTCATTCTTTCGAAATCCTCTACACGTGCCAACGATATTCTACCACCACTGCCAGGTGGCACACGTCCAAATATCTCCCATGCTATCCATTACAGAGCAGTGAGTGGAGCGCGAGTATTTTCGACCGGATCAATTCAGTGGGTATGGGGCTTAGACAACAGTTGGGCTTTCCAACCGCCCCAGCTCACGAGAAGTTGGCGGAGAAGAATAAAGAACTGGATAAAGGGTTTGGTGTCTCTAGTCGTTACTGTTCCGATGAGGAATATGCCATGCGTAGATCGCCGCGCGCAGCAGATGACGGTCAATCTTTTTTCCGAAATGGATGTAAGACCGCAGACCCCCTCCTCTTGGCTTACTTTGTCCTGATGAACCGCCAAGTTATCCGTCAACGCTTTGAAGGTATGTGAGTGAGGACCGGAGATGATCGTATCATGAAAACAGATCAGCTTTGCCAACGACGAGTACGTCGATGAGAAGGGCAAGGCACGACGCTAGCGGGCTTCCCCCGCCAAGGGGAGTCGTAGGGAGTTCAGTAAGGCTTCGCCGAGGCGGACGCTGTTGCGGGGAGATGGGGCGTTATGAAAGTAGTAGATAGAGTTGCGCGTGGGGCGCGTTGGCGCCTCAACGCGCTTTTGGAACGCGCCCGTCGGACCGCCTACCCAGGGGCGGTTCGACAGGCTTGGTCAAGGGTGCGCACCGAATACCTTTCTTACACGACTGATCGTCAACTTCATCAATTGCTTGAGGTAGTTCGTCGTACCGCCCCGAGCGGAGCCTTGATCATTGAGGCAGGTTGCGCGCGCGGCGGTTCAGCAATTCTCATGTGTTCCGCCAAGTCGCCTCAGCGCGCTATGCGTGTGTACGACCTGTTCGAGATGCTCCCTCCGCCTTCGGAGCACGATGGCGACGACATGAAAGCTCGGTACGCTGAAATCGCTGCCGGCAAAGCCGTCGGCCTTGGAGGCGAGCAATACTATCTCTATAATGATGACCTGATGGCGACGGTGACGAACAACTTCGCTAGGTTTGGTTATCCTGTCGAGTCCAACAACGTCCAGCTGATAAAGGGTAAGGTGCAAGACACGCTTACAGTCGCCGAGCCGGTCGCTTTGGCCAATATCGATGTTGATTGGTACGAGCCTGTCAGCGCCTGTCTAGAGCGGGTTATGCCTCATCTCATCGTCGGCGGCGCTGTCGCACTTCGCGCCTATTCGGATTGGTCTGGGTGCCGAAAGGCGGCAGACGATTACTTCTCTCGCGCAGGACGGGAGGGACTGGACTTTGACGTCTCGGCTGGACACATGCTTGTGACCCGAACGCACTGAACCTTCTCCGTCCAAGAAGACATTTTTGGGACGGCACCTCCTGCACTGGACACAGAAAGGACTTCGAGAATCGATGCCTACCGCGGCGCCAAAGATCCAATTCGCAAGACCAGCAATCGTTGGCGTCACTTCGCTCGGGCGCCTGTAAGCGCTCCTCCAGCGCGGTGCGGATGACAGTGTCCAAGAGGGCGTGCGCCGGTTTGTCACCTGGTAGGGCGCTAAAAGAGAGGTTCCAGCATTCGCCAATCGCGGCAGTGCATAATCGAGGGTTGGCGCACATGATCGGTACAGCACTTTCGCCTAACGACGCGGCGCAAAAGGCGCAGCAGGCGCGAGCGATTCGCGAGTGTCTCGACCGATACATCCCCGAATGCCAGCCTGTAGCGCTTCTGCAGTTCCCGTTCGACTTCAATGTCGGCAACCACATGATGTGGGTGGCCGCCATGGACTACTTGAAGCAACGTAATGCGCCCATCGCCTATACGGCGCATGGGCATAACCTCGATCTTCAGCAAATGATTCGCGCTGTCGGGGACGGCACGATACTCTTCTCGGGCGGAGTCACGGTCTCGCGCCTATGGCCGCGCCACGCAGAGGTCAAGCGCATCGTCGCCGAGGCGTGCCCCAATAATCGCCTCGTGTCGCTGCCGTCGACCATGCTGTTCGCCGACGACGAGGACCGCCGCGAGGCGAGCACGATCTTCGGAAATCATCGCAATGCTGTACTTTTGGCCAGGGACCCGGTCAGCGCTGAGTCAGCGCGCAACGTATTCCCCGGCAACGTCCATGTGGAGACGGTCCACGATTCCGCGCTGCTCCTCCCGCCGCAGCCAAGGCACGCCGCGCCCGATCACGATGTCATCTGGCTCGCCCGCGACGATATGGAGGGCGTCGGATCCCTCGCACCAAGTGATGTCGAAGTGTTCGACTGGACGCACGATGATCCCGCGGCCATGCGGGTTCTGTTTCCAGGGCGCTTCTTCTCCCGCGTCCGCAAACTGGCGCCAACGCTCCGTTCGATCGCCAATAGGCAGATTGCCGGCAGCTACGATCGCTTTGCGCGCTACGTTCTCGCGAGCGGCAACCGCAGGCTGGATACCGGTAAGGTGCTGGTTACGGACCGCATGCACCCACACATTCTCTGCGCCCTGCGTTCGCAGCACAGCGTGCTGCTGCCCGACCGCTTCGGCAAGAACCGCGCTGTGTACGAGTACACAGGTCGAAACTACAGCACCGTCCACTGGGCCGACACACATGAGGAAGCCCTTGAGATTGCGCGTACCGTCGCCCGGAGCACCCCGGTCTAGCAGGCTGTTGAAGAAAGCGACTGACATGGTCTTGCGATGAATCAGATCAACATTTTTCAGCTCTTCAATGAGGCTGCGACCGATCCAGTGAGTACTTGCCTAGCCCTGGGATTTTGGCTTCGCTGTTTCTTCTGCCTCAGCCGTCAGCGTTGCGATGTACCTGACCTTTCGTTCGTCTTATACTTCCAGCAAGACATAGCTGGACATCGCGGCCCGATGAATATTTCTCCCGAGAACTGCACCGCATTAGCACTGTAGGCGTAAGAGAGGAAACAACGTTGGAAGGTGTACGCAAACAACTGAGTGTCGGGGCAATGTGGACCGCCAGCGGACGCGTCGTCTCAAATCTTCTGGGCGTGGTCAGCATGCTGGCACTGGCTCGACTGCTATCACCTGCCGATTTCGGCGTAGTGAGCCTCGCGACTATCGTCCTTTCGATCATCGCGGCCATAACCGAACTTTCGCTCAGTTCGGCCCTCATCCAGCACAAGAGCCCGCAGCGAGAGCATTACAATACGGCATGGACACTGAACATGCTGCGCGCGGCGGCGATCGCCGTCCTGCTGGTTAGCGCAGGTTATCCCGTCGCATGGGCCTATCAGGACGACCGTCTGATCGGTATATTCTTCGCGCTTGGAGGCGGCACGCTGATCAGCGGCCTCGTGAACCCCCGGCTTGTGGACTTCCGGCGGCGCCTTTCCTTTCACCAAGAGATATTCATCGACCTGATCAACAAGGTGGTTGGCGTGGTCGTCGCCGTCGTCCTCGCCCTGATTCTTCGCAGCTACTGGGCGCTCGTGATCGGCACGCTCGCCTCGCAGGTGGCCGGTGTGATCATGTCGTACGTCCTGCTTCCTTATATGCCGCGCATTTCGTTTGCTCACTGGAGAAATCTGTTCTCGTTCTCCGGGTGGGTGGCGCTCAGCTCCGGTCTCAATGAGGTCAACTGGCGCGCCGACCAGCTTGCGCTTGGCGCGATGCTGGGCGCCGGCCCTCTCGGCCAGTACACCGTAGGCGACAGGCTTGCCTCGCTGCCAGTACGTGAATCGACGGCGCCGATCGCAGGCTTGCTCTTCCCAGTCTTTGCACGGCTTCAGGACGATCCTGAACGCCTGCGGCATGCATTCCTTCGATCCCAAGGCCTGCTTGTTGCGGCGGCGCTGCCGGTAGGCATTGGGTTCGCGCTGGTTGCCGAGCCCTTCATCACCATGGTCCTTGGCCCGGCGTGGTCCTCGGCCGTGCTGGTGGCTCAGGTGTTGGGCGCGGTCTTCGCCATCGCCGCCTTTAAAATGCCGGTGACTCCCTTGGCAATGGGCCTCGGCTGCACGCGGTCGCTGTTTCAGCTTGACCTCGCTTTCATCTTCGTGCGCATTCCCCTGATTTTCGCGGGCCTGGTCTGGGGTGGGCTGGCTGGTCTTCTGTACGCGCGATGCATCAGCGCCGCGATCGGCATCCTGATGTATGTCTTCCTGGCGAGGCGTCTCACCGGCGTGTCAGTGAGGGCTCAGCTTCTCGCCTGCTGGCGTTCGATCGTCGCCGCGCTGGTTATGGCTGGATGTGTCTGGGGCGTCGGCCTCATGATCACCGACGGGTCAGAGTCCCTGCAACTGGCGATCATGATACCAATCGGCGGGATCGGCTATTTCGGGGCAAGCCTCGTACTTTGGCTGGCAAGCGGCAAGCCTGCGGGCCCCGAACGAGAAGCGTTGGATTTGCTCCAGTTCGTTCGCCGCGGGCCCCGCGTAATCCGGCTACCCAGAGTCGGCACGTAGCGGCCCAAGAGACACACCGCCGAAGCCGCGTGTACGCGCGTTGGACGGTGAAGTATTCCAAGGCGAAGCAGCCCACGGAAACTCCGACACCAGCCGCGACAGGCAGCATGACATTGCTATTCCAATGTTCGGTTACAAAAACCATCGCTCGCGCTGATGTAGCGACGACGGATCAGAGACGGGACGTCGCCAGCCAGTTAGACATGCGACGCTGAGCATCTCCACTGCGGGCCACCGCAGTTTTCGCGACACTAGCTGGTATTGTTGTCCTGAGGGGTCGCCGATGCGCTCTTCCGCGCGAATTTTTGGGGGGCGAACGCCGTCCGCCGGGGTTGCTGCTTGACGCCCCCCACACACGACCTCACACTCGCGGTGTCGAAGGCTGAGTCGGACAGACTGTACCGTTTTTCACCTCAGAAGGAATTGCCGGCAGGGGCTGATTGGTTCACGCGCCGACCGACACCGGTCGGTCGCAAACAGGATCGAGGCTGACTGGGCTCGAACTCGCATCCGCTCCGATTTTGCTTGTGAGGTCGCGCCGTGGATAAAGTGTTATCAGCAGTCGATCCGCCTCGCGACATCCGGCTTCGGCGCTGGAATTCCGTGTTGCGGAGCAACAGCCGCCGGTTGCTTTGGTCAGTGCTTTTGATATGCGTTTTGCTTCTTGCAGGCATCGTTGTTTTTTACCGTGAAATCCAACACAGCGAAGATCCGGTCGGGCTCATTGAAGATCGAGCTCTCAATAAGGCTGCCCGATCAGCGCCCATAGCCGTCGGCCCCGATATGGCGGCTCCTTTTTCTCTCCCGCCGATGTCTATACCGCTGCACCTGATCGAAGTCCCGAAGCCGGAACTGGCCGGTCAGTTTCTGCGGATGTGGCGCATCTCGGGGCCGACTATTTGCGGTGCTCTTCGAGAGGCCGGCATCGAGATGAGCGAATGGAAAGCCGCATCGATGCGCAATCGCAGTTATGAATGTTATTTTCAGCGCATCTACGAAAGGGACGAGGTGCGTCCCCTCAGTTCCACCTTCCTCAAGGTTCGTGGAAATGAAATGGGCGATGTTCTTGAGATCCGCGCCAAGGTCATTGGGCCGACGACAGATGCGCAGGGGCGTCTCGCCCCGGCCGTCCTGCGTATTTTCGAGATCATTGTGAAGCAGGCGTGCTGGCGTGATTTCGAGGATACCCTTGCGTCGATCCAAAACCTTCGAAATGTCGAAGACGAACGATTCGGCTCCTATCTCAGCTTCACGCGCGAAGCCGGCAGTGGAAATAACTTTAATTTTGTTCTTGGTCTTAAGGCGACTTCGGATTCGCAGGTGAGGACGAAGACGTATTTTTCGACAGAGCGCTGGTTAGCCACAACCCCCCACAATGTTTCCGCGAATTTCATCCTCATGGACCCCTTGGGCACGCCCATATCAGCCGATTGCGCTCGATGACGGCGGGTGGCCTTTGACGTGGGCGTCCTCGATTGGCCGCCCAAGCTGCGACTTGTAAAACCTGTTTTAGGAGCATCATTACCGAGGCGTCAAGAACAGCGGAGATGTCCAAATTCGGGATTGGTCCCGCTGCCGCGCCGTTATGAACAACGGATGTTCGCGTTCTGGATCGAGCTTCAGTTCATACAGCAATATCTCACCCGCAAGATCTCTCGGCAGCGGTCGGTCGGTAACCCTTTCCACGATCAGGCGCAACTCGACGCCTAGTAGATCGAGTGTGACCGAGCCCTTCGCGATCAGATCCTTCCCATTGACTTCCAGCCTTGCTTCGGGAGCATGCACATGCGGTGGCGGCTGCAGCGGGTCACCGATCTTGCTGTAGCCATGAAGGTTTGCGGCAATCGTGATGTGGGCATCGGTTAGGTCGGAAAGCGTGAGCTCGATCCCGTCGACATCGCCGTGTGTTGCCGTTCTAAAGCCGAGCTTGCCCAGTCCGGTACGCCATACGCTCTGTTCGGGGTGGTCAAAGCCCACTCCGCGCGCATCGAGAAGCGCTACTCCGGTCACGGCGACATCACCACTCCAATAAGCCGCCCGATAGCGATCCTTGATGCGCGCGCCGCCGAAACGGACACGCACGCTGCGTTCGCTGAAGCCAGCCTCCGCATGCAGATCGCGGCTCCACACGAGGCGATCGCCATCATAGAGTTGAACCTCTTCCCAGCCGGCATGGCCGAGCAGACGGTAGGAGAGCGGCTCGTCAAGTTCGGCATCGAATACCTCGCCCATGAAACGCTGTCCCTGGGACAGAACAGCAAAACTGCGTTCGCCGGTGGTGGCGAAGGTGCGCCGCGCCCGGAGTGCGTTCCCGACGCCGGCACGGTCGAAGCGGTCGGCGATGACGCCGGTCAGTCCGCCGCGCGAACCGAAAGTTCCGGTTGCCGGCGCGCCGCCGCCGCATCGGCCTTGGTGCTCGTCGCTCGCCGCCGAGGCGCCGACCCTGTATCCGCGTGCGAGCGCCTCGGTGTAGAGCCAGTGGAATTGTCCCCAGGCGGAACCAATTTCAATGAGCCGTTCCAGCTCCGGATGGTTCCAATCCAGAATGCAGCGCCGGCCGCCCACATGTGGGATCAGCAAATGGCCCTCTGGATCGTCCTCATAGGCGGCATGGAGCCGGTCTACAGGCCAGATGCCCGGCCGGATCGTTCCAGCCGTCGTCTCGTTCCATTCGAAAGAGCGAAGAGACCGCCCCTCTTTGTCAAACGGGAAGCGGGGTTTACCGTCGCGTAGGAAGACGACATTGCGGTCGCCGCCGGCTGCGGAGTTGCCGCACCATTCGGTGCCAGGATAGCAGACGAAGCGGCCGGGCTCGTTAAGGCCATGGATAATCTCCACGGCCTTATCCCAATTCGCTTCGGTGATGTTGAAATCGTTGACGGTGTAGCCCACCACGTCAAGCCCGGCGATGTCGCGTCCATAAGTGAGGTTATAGGTCGCGTCGTTGGTCCCGACGGTGTCGTCGGAATGGACGTGCAGATCCGCGTAGAGAGGACGCAAGGTCTCTTCCTCACTCTGTACATAGGCGACGGCCGCGGCGACGAAGGTTTCGTCGTCCAGCCGTGCTTCCAGTTTCCACTCGCCGGTTTCGGTGAAGGAAAGGCCGGAAATCCGCGCGAATGTCCAATCCTCTGCGGCTAG
Source organism: Rhizobium ecuadorense (assembly GCF_001187535.1). Lineage (GTDB taxonomy): Bacteria > Pseudomonadota > Alphaproteobacteria > Rhizobiales > Rhizobiaceae > Rhizobium > Rhizobium ecuadorense. The sequence continues at coordinate 12,933 of NZ_LFIO01000886.1, read as the reverse complement.
TGCGATCGGCTCCGTGCGTTGGGTCGCGTCCGGAGCGGTGATCACGAGCGTGCCCCGCAAATTGCGGTTACGGCAGGTGTTTCCCCATATGTCGTCGATGCGCACGATCGCGTCGGCGGTTTCGCCGAGGCCAACAAGGCGTGGCGCAATGACCTGAAAGGCGTGGGGTGGACCGGCCAGGATTTCGAGCCTGCAGTCGCCCGGCACTTCGGCAAATTTCGAGCTGCCCAGCGGATCGATGAACAGCCGGAATCGGAACGCCTTTTCCACGAAGGTCTGCACGCGCGTGCCGGCGCCTCCCTGGCGCCGGTCGCCGAGACGAATGACGATCCTGTCGCCGGGATTGATATAGCCATCGACGACATCGATGATGACGGCCTTCTGGAAGGGGCGCTCGTGTCCCTTCTGGTCGAAGCGTACCTTCAGCGCCTGCACCGTCGCCGGGCTCTGGCCAGGGACCAGCGGCCCGGCGTGATATTCGGCGGAAACGTAGTTGGCGCCCGTCGGGTCCGTCGTCTGGAACAGCGCCCAGTCGGAATAGAATTTGAAGGCGAGCTTCAGCCATGCGCCGTCCGCAAGGCCGACTGCGCCAACCTCATAGACGAGTTCCAGTTCGGTCCAATCGCCGGCAATCAGCGTCTGTCGCTGACAGGTGAGACGGCCGAGGAAGGGAAGCGTGTCGAAGAAGGTGGCAAGGCCAGCGGGGGAATGCACAGCGGCTTGGGACGCCTTTCGCTGCAAAGTCTCTGTCATGGGAGAGGTCCGTTATTGTCCGCGCCAGCTTTCGTAGCGGCGCTCTATCCGTCGAAATACGAGGCTCTCCATGAGCCACGCGGTGAGTCCGATCAGCGTGATGCCGAGAAGCACCTGCGCCGAATTGCCGACCTGTCCCCCCATCGCGACCATCCAGCCGATCCCCTGGGAGGCGCCGATCATCTCGGCCGCCACGAGCGCCCGCCACGCCTGCGCGAAGCCGATGCGCAATGCGGCGGTCAGAAAGGGGAGGGAGGCAGGAAGATACACATGGGCCAGCAGTTGAAACCGTTTGGCCCCGAGAATGCGGGCTGCGCGCACCTCCCCGCCGCCGATCGAAAGCACGCCTTCCTGGATTGTCACCGCCATCGGAAAGGCCGATGCGATGAATATGACCACGGCGATCGACAGATATCCGAGGCCGAAGAAGATCAGGGAGAGCGGCGCCCAGGCAATCGGAGGGATCGCCATGAAAAGGCCGAGCAGAGGCTGGACGAACTCACGGAACGGCCGCCAAAGTCCGGCAGACACGCCGATGAGCACGGCCGCCAGGATCGCCGCGCCGAAGCCGCCGAATTCACGCAACAAGCTGGCCAGAAACTGGCGGCCGAGTTCGCCGGATTCGATCCAGCGCAGTCCCTCCGCTGCCACCTCCCAGGGCTGTGGCAGGACGTAAGATGGGACCCTGCTGGCTGCGAGGCTCCACACGGCAAGCAGGAAGGGAAGCGCTGCCCAGCGCCAGGACGGCTGCGGAAAACGCCGCCGCGCTGTCAATTTCTTCATCGATCGGATCTCACCGCTGGGCAGCCGCTTTGGCGGCAAAACTGTCGTCAATGATGTCGTCGACATTCAATGGCTTGTTGAGGATGCCGAGATCGACGGAGTAGTTGATGAGCCGCTGGATGAAGGCGCGGTCGGACGGCTCGATTTCTGCGGACCAGCCGAGGCGTTTCCTGGCCTCGGCGACAATCGCTTCCGGCGGAACGATGGTTCCCTCCGCGGCCTTCACGGGCTCCAGCTTAAAACTCTGTGCAATGATCCGATTGGCCTCCTCGGGATGCTCCCGCAGAAAGGCGACGGCTTTGGCATTGGCCCGCAGCAGCTTGACAAGATCGTCCGGCCGCTCTTTCAGCGTCTTTGAAGGTGCTGCCACGACATACCATGGATAGCCGGGAAGAGCGCCGTTCACGTCGAAGACGACTCGGCCCGTGCCACGGAGCACCGACTGGCTGATGAAGGGCTCCCACGAGAAGGCAGCATCGACGACCCCTGTATCAAGGGCGGCGTTCATGTTGCCCACCGGCATCTGCGACAATTGGAGGTCGGCGTCGGGATTGAGGCCGGCAGTCTCCTTCAGGACGAAACCGCGCAGCAGCACGTCCATGCCGCTGCCTCTGTTGACGCCGGCGAGCTTCTTGCCTCTGAGGTCTGAGAGCGACTGAATCGAGCCGTCGGCCTTCGCGATCAAGGCTGCCTGGCCATAATTCACTTTGGCGATGATCTTCGCTTCGAGCCCGCGCGCGGCCCATTGATAGACGGGCGGGGCGCCGATATAGGCCACGTCGATTTCCCCTCCCGCCACCGCCTGCTGAATGACGGGGCCATCGCCAAAGCCCTTGAGCTCGACGTTCAATCCCTCTTCGCGAAAGTAGCCTTTCTCTTCGGCGATGAGAGCAGGCGCGTTCGCCATGGCCTGGACCCACCCGATACGAAGCGGCCGGGATTCCTGCGCACCGGCGGGCCAGGCAGCAGCAAGTGCGAAAAGGGCTGCAGGTAGAATGCGTTTCATCGGATGTCCCCTTCAGGTAGCGGGTTGATTGCTGGTCATCACCATGGCGATTTGCTCGGCGAGGCGTTCGCGCAGTTCTGCAAACAAGGGATTGGCGCGCGTGCCTCGCTGGTCGCGAGGGCGCGGCAAATCGATCTTCACTTCGGCTGTGATGCCGGTTGGAGGCAGGCCGAGAATGAGGACGCGGTCCGCCAGATAGATCGCTTCGTCGATGTCATGCGTGATGAACAGCACGGTCTTGCCCAAGCTCGACCAGATGCGGAGCAGTTCGTCGTTGAGGGCTGAGCGCGTCAGGGCGTCGAGCGCTGCGAAAGGCTCGTCCATGAGCAGAAGGCGTGGCTCAAGCGCCAGCGAGCGCGCAAGTGCTACGCGCTGACGCTGGCCGCCCGACAATCGGTGAGGCGGCTCTTCTGCCTGTTCTTCCAGTCCGACAAGCCGCAGAAAATGCAGGGCGATCGCCCTTTGCTCCTGCTGCGATCCTCTGCGATTCATACGGAGGCCGAAGCGGACATTTTCCAGCACGCTCAGCCAGGGGAAAAGGTGGGGCGACTGGAAGACATAGCCGAGTGCGGAATGTTCCGGCGCAACCGGCGCCCCGTCTATGGTGATATGTCCCGATTGAGGGCGCAGGAAGCCGGATAGCAGATTGAGCAGGGTCGACTTGCCGCAGCCGGAGGGACCGAGGATCGCGACGAATTCTCCTGGACGGGCTTCCAGCGAAAATTTTTCGAATATGCTGCGTCGGCTTTCGGGATAGGCGAAACCGATGCCGTTCACCGAGAAGGTGGCGCCGGGTGAATGCTGCCGAATTGGGGAAACAGATGCCATATTGCGTTCGAACGATCTGGAGTTTGAATTGCCCTCGGTTATAATACATTATAATACATGTTATCAACGTGGGGCCTTCCCTTGTCCGGCGGCAAAGGAGAACTTTGTTCCAAGGCTGCAAGAGTCCGTGGTCTTTTTAACCCCGATGGAAAACAGATGAGCCTGATACGCAATAACCCGGTGGCGATGTATCTGCAGATCGCCGATCGCCTTCGTCGTGAGATCGCCGAAGGAACATTCGAGCCCTCCGGGCGGTTGCCGTCGGAATCGCAGATCATGGCGCGCTTCGACGTCAGCCGCGTCACCGTCCGCCTCGCGCTCGAGCAGCTGGATAAGGACGGGCTGATCCAGCGCCGGAAAGGCAAGGGCACTTTCGTGACCGGCAAGCAGGTCCGCCATCAGATCGATACCCTGCGCAGTTTCCACGAGTCGCTGAAAGTGCAGGGCTTCGATGCCACAATGCGGATTGTCGAACTGACTACCATTGAAACGCCGCCGGCGTTTGTCTCGTTGTTCGGAGCAAAATGCGCGCTGCTGGAGCGTCTTCATATGGTGGACGACGAGCCCATTGCCTTGGGTCGAAGCCTCCTGCCCGCCGTCATGTCGGAACTGGATTTGAAAACGGCCGAACAACGGCCGACTTATGCGCTCCTCAAGGACAAAGCCGGCGCCGATATTGTCTCCGCCGAGATCGCCATCGGCGCGCGCGCGGTGCCGCCTCGCATCTCATCCTTGATCGGTGCAGCCGCGAATGCGGTTTTGCTCGTTCTCGAACGGACCTCATATTTCGATCATGGCGCCTGCGCCGAATGGTCGGAATTCTTCATCCGGCCCGAGCGATACAAATTTGTCCTCGGCAATCGAACGTCCGTCTGATCGCGCTTGTTCTTCGTTGCCAGGGAGGAAAACCGAGCCGGCAGCTTGTGATTACCATCAAGGGCGTTAAGCGTCGAATGCCCGTCGTTTGGGAATCGAGATCAACGCCTTGAAGTGAGTTTCAATCCTGCCTTCGCGGCTAGCGTCCTCCGCTTCCCAACCAAACTTCCACGCGTCGTGACGCGCAAGCCAATCCCCGAGAGCGCCGGTATCACCGGTGGGCAATCGATGGGCCGCGAGGTATGGGTTTTCGTGAGCCTTTAGTCCGAGCACCCGTGCCCTTGAGCCGGCCTCTTGCAAATCGATCAGCTCTTCAATTGTCATACGCGCCCCCACGATGTCAGCGACGGTAACATGGTGGTTCGCGCATGCAAGCGATTGCTAAATAATGGGTTAATTTGGGACAGTCGTGAGGCGAGAGCGCATGGTTTCCTGACGTGATGGCGAGGATTGCCGCGTCACCGAGAGCGCTGTAAAGCGTCAGCGCACTTAAACCCGCCCGCAGTCGCTGTTTTGCAAAAGCGTCTCGGCGGAAATCAAATTTGCAGGCTAAAGCGACCTGAACATGTACGATATCATTCTTCTTTTCCTCGCTGGCTTGTTGGCAGGCAGCATGAATGCATTGGCCGGCGGCGGGTCGTTCGTATCCCTGCCGGCGCTGATATCGGTCGGAGTGCCGTCGGTTGCCGCAAACGCGACGAGCACCTTGGCCTTGTTTCCAGGCGGTATGACGAGCTCATGGGTCTACCGTGACGGGGTCAGGAGTGTGTGCGGCATCAATGTCATGCCCATTGCTATCGTGACAGTGGTGGGTGGTGTGGCCGGAAGCGTTTTATTGCTTCTGACCCCATCCAGGATTTTCGATGGGATCCTGCCATGGCTCTTGCTGGTGGCGACATTGATGCTGGCTGCAGGTCCGAGGCTCAGCGCAAAGCTCCGGACGCAGGCACGTCCGAATTTTCTGGCCTTCGCAACGGTTCAATTCTTTCTCGGTCTCTATGGCGGCTATTTTGGCGGCGCGGTGGGCCTTATGATGCTTGCGGCATGGAGCGCGCTCGGGGGCGGGGACATCAAGAGCCTGAATCCGACAAGAATGGTGATGGTAACTGCCGCAAACGCGGTCGCCGTCGTCGTCTTCGTACTGGCCGGCGCAATCGTATGGCAAGAGTGCATTCCGATGACGATCGGAGCCGTTATCGGCGGGTGGATCGGAGCGCATGTCGGACGGAGGCTGCCGGCATCGGTCGTCCGGGTGCTAACCCTTGCGGTCGCCTTGCTGACGACGGCGGTGTTCTTTTCGCGCGCTTACCTGTAAGCGGGGATCCTTCCGGCAGTTTATACGCGTATTCGCCAGATCTCGAAATGAGGCGTACCTGACGAACGATCCATATGGTTACGAGCATCGCCGCCCAAGGCCGAGCGGCGTCAGACGAGGTAGGGTATCCGCGCCCCTGTCTTCATGAAGTAGTTCGAGGCAATGGCGCTTCAACCGCGAAAACTCGGGCGAGGCGACGATATCGGTCGAGTGCGGCCGCGGGAAGGGGACGGTGATCGTGAATGCGGCCGGGCTGCGCCTTCATCAGGATGATCCGGTCGGCGAGCAGCAGCGCCTCGTCGATGTCATGCGTTACGAACAGGACGGTCTTGCGGAACTGCTCCCATATGGCAAGCAGCAACCCCTGCATTTTCAGCCGCGTCAGGGCGTCGAGCGCGCCGAAAAGCGTCGATTTCCCGCAGCCGGAGGGGCCGAGCAGGCAGACGAATTCGCCGGGCGCGACGGTGAAGCTGACATCCGAGACCGTTTCGAAAGCGGCCTTTCCCTTGCCGAGACGGATGGGGACCTGCTCCGCAACGATTCTGCCGGTCTCGGATCGCACCAGGCGCTGATGGCTGTTCATCATTCGGAGACGAACAAATCCTTCTCAATGTCACCAATTCCGAAGGGAAACCCTACAGCGGACTCGACGACGCTGCCTTCCTGGACGGCCTGAAGCGAACCGCGGCCTCGTTTGGCGCCCCGAACCCAGAAGTCTCCGCCTCCGGCAAGGCAGTGGCACGATTTGTCGGCAATGTTGGGCGAAGTCCAAACAAGGCGAAGCTTACATAAGCCTGCTCGGCGGGGCTGATTCCGAATTGGTGAAAAAGCTGGAAGAGATAAGCGCGGACTATGCGGCTCTTGTCGCCAAGACCGGTGAAAGCAAAGGCTGGAACCGCAACGAATGAGGCGCTCCTATTGGCGTCAGCGCCTTTGGCAGCCTTTCAGATCCTGAACAGGAGCCCACTGACCGCGATCATGGTGCCATTCTCAATGCGTTGCGTGCCGGAAATGTGGATGTTGCCGCAGCGGTCCTTTCACGCGACGTACAATGGATAGGCCAGAAGCGCGGAAGCAGATCATAGTTTGTATGCACAGTCCTTTGCGCGAGAAAATTCGCTCTTCAAGGGTCACGGCGAAATGAGCGGGTTGCGGCAATCCACGCCAGGGTCCGTTGTTCAGGATCGAGATTGCGCGTGATATCGGTCACGACCGCGGCACTGTCGGCCCCGTTCTTGAAAACGCCGGCAATGCGTTCCACCGTCAGCCCGCCGATCGCGACAAGCGGTGTGCCGCCGATATGGGTTTTCCACGCCCCGATGCGTTCGAGGCCCTGCGGCGCCCAGGGGATGGCCTTGAGGATGGTCGGATAGATCGGGCCGAGGGCGATATAATCCGGATGTGCGGCAAGCGCGACCGCCAGCTCCGCCTCGTCATGCGTCGAAAGCCCGAGCTTCAAACCTGCTTCGCGGATGGCGCCAAGATCGGCGGCGGCCAGATCCTCCTGGCCGAGATGGATGAAATCGCAGCCTTCCTCGATGGCGAGTTGCCAGTAGTCGTTGACGATCAACTGGCATGCGTGGGCTTTGCAGATCGCTTTCGCCGCGCGGATATCTGCTCGCGTCTCCGTCACAGTGCGATCCTTGATGCGAAGTTGAACCAATTTGACGCCAAGCGGCACCAGCCTTCGGATCCAGTCGGCGCTGTCGACGATCAGATAAAAGGGGTCGAGCGTCATGCAAACACCGCCTTTCCGATCACCGGTGTCGAAGGCACGGCCATGTCGCGCGGCTCCAGCATGCCGGCGCCGAACGCCTGCCTACCGGCATCGATTGCCTTGGCAAAGGCCTCCGCCATCGCGGCCGGGTCGCCGGCGCCAGCGACAGCAGTGTTGAGCAGCACGGCATCGAAGCCCAGCTCCATGACGATGGCCGCATGCGAGGGCCTGCCGATGCCGGCATCCACGATCAGCGGCACGTCTGCAAAATGCGCCCGCATCGATCGAAGTGCGGCGAGGTTTTGAGGTCCCGCCGCAGATCCGATCGGCGCGCACCAGGGCATCAGCACCCGGCAGCCGGCGTCGATGAGGCGCTCGGCGACGACCAGATCGTCGGTCGTGTATGGAAAGACCTCGAAACCATCGCCGGTGAGGATGCGCGCCGCTTCCACCAGCGCGAAAACATCCGGCTGCAGCGTGTCGTGATTGCCGATCACCTCCAGCTTGATCCAGTTGGTACGAAAGACTTCCCGGGCCATCTTTGCCGTCAACACCGCCTCGGAGACGCCGTGGCAGCCGGCCGTGTTGGGGAGAACGTGAACGCCGAGCGAGCGGATCATGTCGAAGAAAGCGCCGCCATTGCGCCCGCCGGCCATTTCGCGGCGCAGCGATACGGTGACGATCTCCGTTTTAGAGCGCGTGATGGATTGGGCGAGGATCGCCGGCGAGGGGTAACGGGCGGTGCCGAGAAGCAGGCGTGATGCGATTTGGCTTCCATAAAGATCAAGCATGCTCAGCCTCCCTGCATCGGGGTCAGGATTTCGATCCGGTCATGATCGTGCAGCATATGCTCGCCGCGATCCTCGCGATGGACCAGTTCGCCATTGACGGCGGTCGCCAGCCAGTCGCCTTCGTAATCGAGCGCGGCCAGAAGCTGCAAAAGCGTCGTGGCGGCGATTGTCTGGACTTCGCCATTGATGATCAGTTGCATTGGGAGTTCCTTTGCTTCGGCTATTTGGAAAAAACGAGATCGGCGGCCTCGGCCGCCATGGTCGGCGCCAGCAGAAAACCGTGGCGATAAAGACCGTTGAAAACGACGACCTTCCCCTCCCGCACGACGCGCGGAAGATTGTCGGGCAGGGCAGGGCGGATGCCGGCGCCGGTTTCGACGACGGCGGCGTCGGCAAAAGCCGGGTGCAGCGCATAGGCCGTGTTCAGCAGTTCCATCAGCGAACGCGCGGTGATCGGGCCGTCGGAATCGGTCTCGATCATCGTCGCGCCGATCATGAAAAAGCCGTTGCCGCGGGGAACGATATAGACGGGAAAACGCGGATGCAGCAGGCGGACGGGCCGGGCCAGCGTGACCTCTTCGGTATGGAGATAGAGCATTTCGCCCCGCACGCCGCGCAGGTCGCGCTCTCGCCCGATGCGGGCAGCACCTGTGCAGTCGACGATATCGGAGAAATCGTCATCGTCCGGCGCTACGTCGGTAAAGGTGGCGCCGTTTGCCGCCAGTTGCTCTTTCAGCGCCCGCAGCGCCTGGCGCGGGTCCAGATGCGCCTCACCTGGGAAGAACAGGCCGTGCCTGAAACGGGTGGCGAGCGCGGGCTCAAGGGCGGCGATATCGTTCTCGTCAACCCATTGATAACCGGTCGTGCGGCCGGCAAATCGCTTCAGCTCGCCATGGTCGCGCGTCGAGGCGACGACGAGCGTGCCGTTGCGGACGGTGCTGCCCGGCAGGATCGCTTCCCAGCGATCGGCGGCATCGAGGCCGCCCGTCAGCACCGCCTCATCGGCGCTTTCCCGCTCGCACCAGGGCGCCAGCATGCCGCCGGCGAGCCAGGACGCCGCACGAGCGAAGTTCGGGTGCGGGTCGAAGACCGTGACATCGGCACCGCGGGCATGCAGCTCGCGGGCGACGGTGAGGCCGGCGACGCCGGCCCCTTTGACAAGCACGCGCATGTCAGTCCGCCCCGTGCGCGGAGGTCTCGATCGGCATATAGAGATCGCCGCCCTCACGGTATTTCGCCGCCATCGCGTCCAGCCCCTCCTTCTGCGCTTCGGCGCGGATGTCATGCGATATGCGCATGGAGCAAAATTTCGGGCCGCACATCGAACAGAAATGCGCCACCTTGTGGGCTTCCTTCGGAAGCGTTTCATCGTGGAAGGAGCGGGCCGTTTCGGGATCGAGCGACAGGTTGAACTGGTCTTCCCAGCGGAATTCGAAACGCGCCCGCGACAGCGCGTCGTCTCGAAGGCGCGCCGCCGGATGGCCCTTGGCGAGGTCGGCGGCATGGGCGGCGATCTTATAGGTGATGACGCCGGTCTTGACGTCGCTGCGGTCGGGCAGGCCGAGATGCTCTTTCGGGGTGACGTAGCAGAGCATAGCCGTGCCGAACCAGCCGATCATCGCCGCACCGATGCCGGAGGTGATATGGTCGTAGCCGGGCGCGATATCGGTCGTCAGCGGTCCCAGCGTGTAGAAGGGCGCCTCGCCGCAGACGGCGAGCTGCTTGTCCATGTTCTCCTTGATCTTGTGCATCGGCACGTGGCCGGGGCCCTCGATCATCACCTGGCAATCCCTCGCCCAGGCGATCTTGGTCAGTTCGCCGAGCGTTTCCAATTCTGCGAACTGTGCCGCGTCGTTGGCGTCGGCAATCGAACCCGGACGCAGGCCGTCGCCGAGCGAGAAGGAGACGTCATAGGCCCGGCAGATGTCGCAGATCTCTTCGAAATGCTCGTAAAGGAAGCTCTCGCGGTGATGATGCAGACACCACTTGGCCATAATCGAACCGCCGCGCGAGACGATGCCGGTGACGCGGTTGACGGTGAGCGGGATGTAATGCAGCCGCACGCCGGCATGGATGGTGAAATAGTCGACGCCCTGTTCCGCTTGCTCGATCAGCGTATCGCGATAAATTTCCCAGGTAAGATCCTCGGCGATGCCGCCGACCTTTTCCAGCGCCTGATACAGCGGCACCGTGCCGATCGGCAGTGGCGAATTGCGGATGATCCATTCGCGGATATTGTGGATGTTGCGGCCGGTCGAAAGATCCATGACCGTATCGGCGCCCCAGCGGGCGGCCCAGACCATCTTCTCGACTTCTTCGGCCATTGATGAGGTGACGGCGGAATTGCCGATATTGGCGTTGATCTTCACCAGAAAATTCCGGCCGATGATCATCGGTTCGCTTTCGGGATGGTTGATGTTGGCGGGGATGATCGCCCGGCCGGCGGCGACTTCCCGGCGGACGAATTCCGGCGTGACGTGATCGGGAATATCGGCGCCGAAGCTCTCGCCGTCGCGCACCAGCGCTTCGGCCTTGGCCTTGCGGCCGAGATTCTCGCGAATGGCGATGAACTCCATCTCCGGCGTGATGATGCCGGCGCGTGCATAGGCGAACTGGGTGACGGCTTTGCCGTTTTTGGCGCGCAGCGGCTGGCGCCGTCGGGGGAATTCCGGCGTCAGCCGGTCGCCGCTGACGAAGCCGTTATCCTCGGGGCGGACATGGCGGCCGTCATAGGCTTCGATATCCCCGCGGGCCAGCAGCCAGTCGCGGCGCAGTGGCGGCAGGCCCTGCTCGATGCGGATCTCCGCACCTTCGATCGTGTAGGGACCTGAGGAATCATAGACGATGACAGGCGGCTCGCCGGCGGTCGGGTGAACGCTGATTTCGCGCATCGGCACGCGGATATTACTGTGGATATCTCCCGGAATATGGATCTTCCGCGAGGCGGGCAGCGGGCCGGTGGTGACGGTCGGGGTGAGGTTTTTTGCGGCAATGGTCATGGTTTGAGGCTCCAAGTGGTGGTTGGAGACCCAGTCAATCAGCCGGAATGATGGAAAGACGCCGGCATGGATTCCACGCGTGAATCCGAAGCCTTCGAGCGCTTGCACCGTCCCTACGCCAGTATGAACTGGATCAGGTTCAACGGGTCACTGCGCCACAACCGGCAAAGCCGTATTGTCCAGCAGTATCTCAGCCCCTTGCCGGGACCCCCCTGGTGAATGCGGATAGTCGTAAAGCGCCGTCGGTGAGCGTGTCAAGCTTAAGAGCTTTGCCGTCCCGCTTATATCGTACGTTTCGGAACCCGGTTGCGTTACTGGCCGAACTGCGGCACATGTCATTTCACTCAACGTCAGGTGGATTATGTCGTTTCGGATTGAACGTCTTATGCGAGAACATCTCAGTGGCGCCGCCGGCGTGCTGGTCAGTGCCTATGCGGGACCTCCGTGGAACGAGAATTGGTCGCTTGAAGCGGCCATTGAAAATGTAAACAACGTGCTTGAAACCCCCAAATCCATTGCCCTTGCGGCCATCGACGGAGGCAAGGTGCTGGGGATTGCGCTCGGCATACGACAGAGGCGCCATGCCGGTCCGGTCATTTATCTGGATGAGCTTTCGGTCCTGCCTGAGGCGCAGGGTACTGGAATAGGGACCGCGCTGCTGTCAGCCGTTTTCGAAACGGCAAAGATCGAGGGATGCAACAGCGTCTGGTTGATCTCACAGCGGGAAGGGGCGTTGTCGCAATTTTATCAGCGCAGCGGATTCGCCATCGGCGGCAACCTTGGACTCTACTCCAAATCGAGTGCGTAGCGGTTGGCCCCGTGACCGCGATTCCACTTTGAACCTATCTCGTTGTGGGATGAAAGAGTGCATGTCTGATCGGATTTGTCTGTCCGACATATCGGAAGAAAGCTGGCGAGCGGTCATCGAAACGTTGGGGGCTGCCGGCTGGTCCGTCCGAAAGGGCGGCGGCCTCGATTTCTCCTGGGCTATCCTGGAGCGCGGCGGGATACGGATCGACATGCAATATGATGCATGGCAGGAGGGCGAAATGGCCTTTGCCAAAGCCGACGGATCGACAATAACGATCGATCTTCCAGCACAATTGATGTTGGAGCTGAAATTGAACTGACCCGCCACTAAACGTTCGGCGGCTCTTCTGAAGCGATGCCCGCTCAATCCGGTCGCAATGTCTTGCCGGATTCCGCATCGAAAAGATGAAGCTTCCCTGGCCGAGCAGCGATCGTCGCGACCTGGCCCGGCTCAAAGTCGTGACGGTCGGAAAGCACCGCGACAAGCTCGCCGGACCCGTAGCGCAGGAAGACCATCGTCTCATGGCCGGTGGGTTCGGTGACACTGACCGTCGTGTCGAGGCCGCTTTGGCTGAGCGAAAGGTGTTCAGGCCGCACGCCGAGAAGCACGGCCTGCCCGTCGGACGTCTGCGGGATAAAACCGAGCGCAATCTCGTCGCCGGTCTCCGTGACGAAGATCGCACCATCGGCCTTGTAACGGCCTTTCAGCAGATTCATCGACGGCGAGCCGATAAAGGCTGCCACGAATGTATTGCGGGGACGATCGTAGAGTTCCAGCGGCGTGCCGATCTGTTCGACCTTGCCGCCCTGCATGACCACGATCTTGTCGGCCATGGTCATCGCTTCGACCTGATCGTGGGTGACATAGATCGTCGTGGTTCTCAGTCGCTGGTGCAGTTCCTTGATCTCCTTGCGCATCTGCACGCGCAGCTTGGCGTCGAGGTTCGACAAGGGCTCGTCGAACAGGAAAACCTGCGGCGATCGGACGATGGCGCGTCCCATCGCCACGCGCTGGCGCTGGCCGCCCGAAAGCTGGCGCGGATAGCGGTCGAGAT
>NZ_LFIO01000594.1 GCF_001187535.1 Rhizobium ecuadorense | reverse complement strand
GTGCAGCAGCACTTCATCCGGCTCGTGCAGGCCGATCCAGACGATGGCATTCTCCCTGCTTCGCCATTCGCCGGCCTCTTCTATCCTGATGTCGCGAATGCGTTGCCCATGCTGGTAAACGGCAGCAGCCACGACGCCGGGCCGTTCATACGGAGGCGATGTGGAACCGCCACCTGATTGCGCGGAAATACTGTCCAGATCCTTTAGCCGTTCCAAATCCTGCCGTCCTCCATTCCGCGCGGATCACAAATCCGCGGCCAGCCCCTCCGCCAGTCAGGCGCTCAGCCGATCATAATGCTATTTCGTAAAACATGCATCATCCGCGTCGGTGCGTGGTCTGACCAGGCG
>NZ_LFIO01000583.1 GCF_001187535.1 Rhizobium ecuadorense | reverse complement strand
GCAGGTGACGCCATTCGCAGCGACCCGCGCTGTTTGTCGCGGACCTGATATCAAACTGCCGGCGCCGGTTGTCCAACCTGTCGCACTCGTACTCCACGAACTTGCCGTCAATGCGGCCCGTCACGGCGCGCTTGTGGCTTCGCAAGGGAGGGCTTTCAATCAGCTGGGCGCCCGGGCCATCAGGAGCAGGTTTTAAGCTTCGATGGTGGGAGGCCGGCGTCAGAAGAGCGCCCAAGCCAACCAAAAGAGGTTTCGGTACCGCGATCATCGGGGCGCTCATCGAAAAACAGCTGAAGGGACATGTCGAAAAAACGTGGTCGAATGATGGGCTGCTGATTGAGATCGAGGTT
>NZ_LFIO01000415.1 GCF_001187535.1 Rhizobium ecuadorense | reverse complement strand
CCCGCGACCGCGGACACCGTCTCGTTGAATTTGTAGCCGAGGGCCAAGGCGACGTCCCAGTCGATATCCGCGCCGCCTGCCCCGACCAGTCCCCATCCGGTCATGTAGATTTCCGGCGTAAAGAAGTAATTGCCCCGGAAACCCGCGATGCCATCGACCCAGGTATCACCATCGTCGCCCTCCACGCCGTCGAGCAGCCCACCGTTGAATCCGATGGTCGTGTCGACCGACCAGACCCTGATGCCCCCGACGATATCAAGGTGGCCGGATGGGCTCTCCAGCACCGAGTAGCCGACACCGAGCAGGCCGGCAAACGTCTTCGAGGTGACGTCGACACTGTCGGCCAGGAT
>NZ_LFIO01001509.1 GCF_001187535.1 Rhizobium ecuadorense | reverse complement strand
TTCCCGTATCGCGGCAATCGCGGGAATTGAGCAAAAAACGAGCAGATTTGGATTTGCACAAAAAAGCGCTTGACGCTCGGCGCGATTTGGTTTACACTGAACCAATAGAAAATTGGTACGGACCATTTCAGCGAATGCCGATGGATGAGACGCAGGGCAATTCGAATTATGCGCTGGAGAGGCTGAGGGCTCTCCTGCGGTCCGACAGTCTCGACGCCGACGGCAAGCTGCCGACCGAGCGCACCCTTTCGGAAATGCTTGGCGTCGGCCGCCGTGCCGTCCGTCGCGCCCTCGAAGTGCTGGAGGCCGAGGGCCGCATCTGGCGCCGTCAAGGCTCCGGCACCTATGCC
>NZ_LFIO01000068.1 GCF_001187535.1 Rhizobium ecuadorense | reverse complement strand
CGCCAAGACATCCACCTTCATGAACTTCAGAGCCTCGACATCGTCCTTGTCCCATTCGATGATCTGCCGGTCTTTCATCGTCGCCGGCTCGATCGGTACAAGATCGTCCAGCCGGTCATGGGTGAGGACAAAGCCGCCGGGGTGCTGGCCGAGATGACGCGGCGCGCCCATCAGCTGCTGTGCCAGTTTCAGGGTGAGCGCTAAGCGCCGGTCGTCCGGGTTGAGATTGAGTTCCCTGATGTTTCGGTCGGGAATTTCTTCCGACCAGGACCACATGCCAGATGACAGCGCCTTGATCACGTCCTCCGGCAGGCCCAGCGCCTTGACGACATCGCGGATGGCTCCCTTGG
>NZ_LFIO01000513.1 GCF_001187535.1 Rhizobium ecuadorense | reverse complement strand
CCGCGCTCTGACTGATCCCTTCCATCAGAAGCACGGAAATTCGATCGCGAGGAAGAGAAAGTTGTTCGGTCATTGAATTGCCTCGGAGTCTCGAATTCTATCTGGCCGAAGTAGCTCGTCCGACACAAAGACGCACTGCTATGGCAGCATGACTTAGCGACCATCCAATGAGCAGCGCAATAACAAACTCAACTCCGTCGGCAGGCATAAGGCTTCGTTGCCGCAATTCAGCATATGCCGACAGTCATGACGAGCGAACGGCGGCTGTCAAAAAACAGCGGTTGCTATTTCTCTACAATAATCTGCACATCTTTCATCATCAAAGGCCGGCTCGTCTTTGGTCCGCAAGC
>NZ_LFIO01000297.1 GCF_001187535.1 Rhizobium ecuadorense | reverse complement strand
GCCGTTCCGCCAACGAAAAATAGACGGTAACGGGGGTGTTTCTGTCAGGTTGGCGATGTCGGCCATGAAATGCATAAAGCAGAGACGTTTTCCCGATGCGTCGCATCCCTGTGAGGAGGACCGGACTCGGCCTCCGGGCACCGATCAACGCGTTATGCAGCTTTTCCAACTCGTCATGCCTGCCGATGAAGGATTCTCCTGAAGCAGGTGTACTTTCGACCCCCGGAAAAGCCTCAAGCAGCGTGTCGTCGTCAATGCGGAGCTGGGTGTCACTCCTTGCGTTCGACCTGATGAGCTGGCAAACAACATCCCTGTTGATCAACTCGCCAGCCAATACGCGAGCATTGATGC
>NZ_LFIO01001809.1 GCF_001187535.1 Rhizobium ecuadorense | reverse complement strand
CAACGGTGAAGTAGTAAGATCGGACACCGACGCTGAAGGATCGAAGAGCAGGGTTCAAAACCAGGGTCAGGGCGTTTGTCCAGCTGGCGATGTCCCGGTCTTCATCGCGGGATGGGCTCGCCCCGATCGCCGCCAGGCAGTAGTTGATCTGCCGGACCGCCCAGATGAAATCGGATAGTCCCCGCAGCAGTGTGGCCATGACCAACAAGACCTTGCACTGGAAAAACCACGCGGGGTCCTGAGCCGCAAACATCGCAATCAGGCCACCCGATCCATAGTTCGGCTCCATGAACAACGCGCCGCTCAGCCCGACGATGACGATGAGATTGGCGGATCCGAAGAAGGATGCTG
>NZ_LFIO01001221.1 GCF_001187535.1 Rhizobium ecuadorense | reverse complement strand
GTTCATGAAGATGCGCCCCGACTATCTGCCCAACATCGTGGCCGAGAACCGGAAGAGAAACCTGTCGCCGAAGGACAGCATGCGCATGATCGCAGCGCTTCGGCGGGCTGGACTGCCGGTGCCGAGCGCGACGGATATCGAAACCGAGTTCCGGGTCTCCGACGCCTCATACGGCCCGTGAAGGCCGTACGCTACAGTAACATACGTTTCTTCTTCCTGCTCGTTCGGTCATCTTCCGACGCATGAGGTGGCCTCAGCGTGGCTCGCCGCCAGCCCACGGATCGGATGGAGACAAAGCAAATGGCCAACACCGCATCGACTCGGACCTACGCGGTGAGGAGGTCCCCGACGC
>NZ_LFIO01000547.1 GCF_001187535.1 Rhizobium ecuadorense | reverse complement strand
CGTCAATCCGGGCAAGAGCTTGTCGACGCCATGGGCCGTCCGCAATTCTATTAGGTCGTATTGATTGTAGAGTGCCGGCCGCGGGCCGACGAAACTCATCTTCCCCGCGAGAATGCACCAGAGCTGCGGCAGTTCGTCGACGCTGGATTTGCGCAGAAAGGAGCCGATGGGCGTCAGAAACCGATCCGGGTTTTCAAGCAAATGCGTGGCAACCGTCGGCGTGTCGACGCGCATGCTGCGAAACTTTGGCATCAGAAAGATCTGATTGAAACGGCCGACACGTTTTGACCAATAGAGGATTGGTCCGGGCGAGGTGAGGCGAACACACAGAGCGACGATGAGGATTGGAAGG
>NZ_LFIO01000402.1 GCF_001187535.1 Rhizobium ecuadorense | reverse complement strand
GCCAGTAATCGCTCCAAACCTATCTGCGGCCCGTGGCCTGAGAACATCGCTTACGACGAACTCGACCATATGGTCGAAAAGATTCCGGACGCCCAGGCTGCTGGCGAATTACGGAAAGCGCAGCAAGCTACGCGCACGATCCTGCAGCACATCAACGAGATATGGACACTTCGACAGGACCGTTCGCGGCTGACGAACAACATTGCCGCGCAACTCAACGCGCTGAATTCCCTCCAAATGGAACTTGGCAAGCACGCCTTCAAAATCGTCGCCCAAGCTGCTCAGCTTGATAATAAAAGAAAATCAAGGCTTTCCGAGACGCTGGCGCTTCAATCGATTCTTAACAGCTGCGAAAATCTCGAGGCTCGACTGCGGTCGGCGGATGGCTGGTCTTTGCGTCCGGAAGGAAAAGCCGTGCGAGCATCGTTGGAAGACCTCGCACACAAACTCTCGAAATCCGACCGTCTTCTCAATTCATTAGGTGTGCGAGACGGATCCTTGACAGCCGAGCGGATTTTGGCGTTCCTCAACCAAATTGGGAACCAGGGAGCAGGGGGGCAGCCTGAGGAGCTGGCCATCGCAAATGACTTGGCTGGTTTATCGGAAAGATTGCAGACGCAAAGTGTGGCAGCCGTCGATCAGGCCGCTGCGGATCTGAATGGTTCGAGCAGTGGCTCACTTGACGCCGACAAGGTGACGAAAAAGCTCCGCTCGATTGTAAGCAACAGCAGCGACGTAAAAATCGCCTTCGCCAGCATCCTGGGTGAACCGACTGAGGATAACGTCAAGGCGGTGGAGCGAACCCTTTTTGTCTATACGGGCGAGGTAAGCTTGCTGACCGAGTTGGTGGCAATCGATCCCTACTTCGGCGAGATCCCGGGAAAGGTGGAGGAAATCGCCGATGAGTTGCGCGACAGCGCCGCCGGACTGGAAGCCAATCGGGCAAGTGGCGAGGAGCAGTACCGCCACGCGACTGATAAAATCAACGAGATCTGGGGGCTGATGGACGCATTTGCGGACGCTCAGCGGCACATGGCATCGACCGAGCGGTCGTTGACGAATTCGGTCTCCTTGACATCGATGGCGATTGGATTTCTCGTCGCGATAGCATCAGGCGCTGCATTGGTGATCACGCTCAAGCGGCCGATCGGCTCAATCACAGACATCATGCGGCGTTTGGCCGGCGGTTCGTTGGACATTGCGATCGACGGAGACCGGCGAAAAGACGAAATCGGCGAGATGGCGCGTGCACTTGCAGTGTTCAAGGAAAACGCCGTTCAGAAGATTGCCATACAGGCGCATACGGAAGAACTCCATCGACTGGCCGAGTCTGAGCGGGACACAAACGAACGCGAACGAGCCTCCACCCAGAAAAACATTGAATTGGCAGTAACGTCACTTGCGGACGGTCTCAGGAATCTGGCGGGCAGAGATCTGCGGAAAACCCTCGAGGTCCCATTTGCCGGGGATCTGGATACTCTCAGACGGGACTTCAACAGCACCGTCAGCGACCTCAGCTCGACCATGCTGGACGTCCGTGCGACGTCAGCCGAAATTCACACCAATGGCCGGCTCCTGGCGGATGTCTCAGAAGAACTCTCTCGTAGAAATGAACAGCAAGCCGGTTCGATCGAACAGACCGCGGCGGCGATCGAAGAGATCACCATAACTGTCGCGGAGGCCTCAAAGCGTGCAGCGAGTGCCGCCGACATCACACAGCGCGTCAAGCTCGAGGCCGATGGCTCGCTGGTTATCGTGGGAAATGCCATCGGTGCGATGTCCCGGATCAAGGAGGCATCCGACCGCATAACGAGTATCGTCACCGTGATCGACGGAATAGCATTCCAAACAAATCTTCTTGCGTTAAACGCTGGAGTTGAGGCCGCCCGAGCTGGAGAAGCAGGAAAGGGATTTGCTGTCGTCGCGCATGAAGTCAGAGAACTTGCCCAACGCGCCGCTGTGGCTGCGAAAGAAATCGGAACTCTTATCCATCATTCGACGACCGAGGTCGACGCGGGCGTGGACTTTGTCCAGCAAGCCGGCCATGCCTTGGACGATATCGCGCTGAAGATCGGCGAGGTTTCCCGGGATGTCGGTCAGTTGGCACTCTCGAGCCAAAGCCAGGCAAAGAGCCTCAACGAGATAAACGACGCCGTCAGCACCCTGGAAAGCGTGACCCAGCTCAACGCCGCAATGGCCGAGGAGGCGGGCGCGGCCACTCGCCGGCTTGCGGAACAGGTCGACGACCTCGTCCAGTTGGTAGGGTCCTTTGCACTGAATGAACCTCCGTTAGATGATACCGAAAAGGCAGCCTAGCCGGGGTTGGCCGCCTCTCCATGGCGGCTCACCTCACAGCTCGGCGCCCTCAGACAAGGATACTTCCTCTGTTGAAACTCGATCCAAATAAGCAATTCTCGGCCTTCCTGTTCGATATGGACGGGACAATTCTCACTTCCATAGCAGCCGCCGAGCGGGTTTGGGGTGCTTGGGCGCAACGGCAAGGCCTGGATCCAGTAACGTTCTTGCCGACAATGCATGGACAAAGAGCGATCGACACCATTCATCGACTGAATCTTCCAGGCGTGGATCCGGAAATTGAAGCTTCAAAGATCACTCAAGCAGAGATCGAGGATGTTCAAGGCGTCTTCGCAATCGCCGGAGCGGCAGGCTTCTTGGCTGCTCTACCCGTCGACCGCTGGGCGATTGTTACGTCTGCGTCAAAGAAGCTCGCTCAGAGGCGCCTTGAGGCCGCAGGGCTGCCCATCCCACGCGTTATCGTCACTGGCGAAGATGTCGCGCTCGGAAAACCGGATCCTCAGTGCTTTATACTGGGGGCAAAACGGCTTGGGGTCTCGGCTGCAACTTGCCTTGTTTTTGAGGATGTTGAGGCAGGAATCAAAGCCGGACGCACGGCGGGAGCGCATGTAGTGGTTGTCACCGCCGCCGGGCATGATTTCGAGTGTACCAGCAACCCAACAATAAATGACTATACAAATATCGTACCGGTGGTGTCTGCAGACGGGCTGCTATCAATCAAACCCGCCTATCCATAGTGGCAGGTCGGCATGGCTGAACTGCCGAAATAGTTCCATAATTCCCATTAGCCGCAAAGTTAGAATGTCCTGTTTCTGCAAAGTTAGAATGTCACACTCTCCCCGCTTTTTGATGACGGCGGAGATTGCTGATGGGATTGATTGCGATGAGCGAGCGTGACCTGCAGCGGATCGAGGTTTTGTCGAAGGTTGCCGACGGGCGTATGACGATGGTGTTGGCGTCGCATGTGCTTGCTCTCAGCGAGCGCCAGGTGCGGCGGCTGTTGGATCGCATCAGAACGACCGGTGCGGCATCGATCCGCCACAAGGCGATCGGCCGACCATCGAACAATCGGATCAGCACTATGCGGATTTCGGTCCGACGGTGGCCGCCGAGAGGCTTGCCGAACGCGATGGATTGTGTGTGTCGCGCGAGACATTGCGCAGCTGGATGTTGGATGCCGGCCTTTGGCTATCGCGCAAGCAGCGGCGGACGTTTCATCAGCCGCGGTTGCGGCGCGAAGCCTATGGCGAGCTGGTGCAGATCGGGCGTGGTGCGCCGACGCCGCATCTCCTCGACAAGGCGGCCCGCGAAGTGTTCGGGTTGTCCGTCAAGGAATTGACGCTGGAGCGGCGGTTGCTGGAAGCCAAGCGCCTTTTGATGTTCACCGTCCGTTCGGTGGAAGACATCGGGCGAGAGATCGGCTTCGAGGATCCGGCCTATTTTTCCCGCTTCTTCCGTAAACGCACCGGCGAGGCGCCCGCCACCTGGCGCCGGCGCCATCTGAGGCCTGAGATAAGCCCGGCCGCCGAGTGAGCATGCGCCCTCTGGACGCAAAGCTGCTTCGATCCCGCCGACGCCGCAATCTCGGCCCCAGCCTTAAGTCCCTTCCGCGCACGCCAGTTCGTTGCACAGCGCAGAAACCGTTGGCCCGGATGGCAGTGATGATCTCCTAAATCTCGCTACCGGATCGCGCCGAACGTCAGCACCGTCCGGAAAGCCGGAAGGACCGAACATGAGGCTGGCCACCCGATGCCCACTTGAAGTGATCCCGATCAGCGGAATGGCGTTTTCTCCACGATCAACAAGCTGGACAAATCGGTGATTGACTGCGATCGCGAAACACCAGAGCGCCCCGGCGTAGATGTGATTGTCTATGCAAGCCCCTCTCTGACCGTTCGAGATCGCAAAGCTCCTTTTGAGGCATGTCAATGCGCGCCTCCCGGCAGGCTTCAAAATGCCAGCATCAGGTCCCGATCCTCATTCGGAGTAAATCATGAAACGGCATATCTTTCTTCCGCTCCTCACCTATCCGGATGCGACTTCGGAATTCATCATCTCCAATGCCGTTGCACTCGCGCACCACATGCAGGCAACACTGACCGTCTGTGCCGTGGAGATCACTATTCCCAATGTCTCCAACGCGCTGTCGTCGCTGATCATCGATGCGGCGAAGATGGCGCGTGATGCGCAGGCGCTGAGCCGCAAGCGCGCCTCGGCACTGACCCGGCTGGCAGTCGACGAGGCAAAGGCGGCTTCTGTCGATGCGCGCACGCGGCAGATCAAGATTGAAGAGCCTTTCGTCGTCGAAGCGCTCGCGCAAGCGGCGCGCGCCTACGATCTCGTGCTTTTGGAATCGACCGGGATCTCGCGTCCGGTCGTCGAAGCGGTTCTGTTCGGGTCCGGGCGGCCGCTCATCCTTTATCCCTCGGCGCCTTTCGGCGGCCGGATAGATCATGTTGCCATCGCTTGGGATGGCAGCCGCGCAGCCGCTCGGGCAGCCCATGACGCCTCCATTTTCCTGGAGAAGGCTTCCAAGGTCTTCGTACTTTCCGTCATCGACGAAAAGCCGATGGCAGATGAAACGGCCGACGATCTCGTCGAGAACCTGCTGAAGAGCGGGGTGCCGGCAGAGACGACACGAGTGCGCGCGCGTGGTGAACCGGTCGGCGAGGTGCTACAAAGCAAAGCCTTCGAAGTGCGGGCCGATCTTTTGGTGATGGGCGGCTTCGGCCATTCTCGCCTGCGCGAATTCGTGCTCGGCGGCGCCACCCTATCAATACTGACGAGCATCACCCTGCCTGTCCTGTTGTCACATTGAGAGCGTGCGGGCGATGTTCAAATCGGCTTCGGAGCAACAAGCTCCGGGATTATATCCTCGATGCCGCCTCGGCCCGCGGTAGCCGCCGCAAGTCTTCAAGCCTTCATGGCGCCAGTGGCAGTCGTCGCGTCATCAATGGACGCCCCGCTTCGCGCTTCTGGAACAGCACACGCATCGCGGATCATGGCATATTTGACCTGCGTAACCCTCACATCGCGGTACCAATCGATAAGTTCTCCCCACGGATCTCTGATCTTGGAGAGCCCGGAAATGAAGGCGACGACGGTTCCGATCTCCGTCTTGCCGGTGACGACATAATAGCTGCCGAGCGCGAAGATGCCGGCGTAACCCAGCTGCGTCATCAGGTTCATCATGAAATTCATCGTGAACTTGATCTTGTAGATGCTCATGTTCAGGGAAAAGAGCCTCTCCACCCGGGCGCCCTGGGCATCGAGCGCATCATTCGTTGCCACATGCCGAACCATGCTTTGGCTGACATGACGCATGACGGTGATCTTGGTTTCGACCCGGCGGTTGATCGCCGTTTGCATCAGTGGCACGAAACCGACCTGCGGAAGAAAGACGACGGCGACGGCAAGCGCCATCAGGGGCTGCAGGAAGATCATGTAGCCGCCGACCGCTATAAGGATGCCGGCCTGCAGCAGCGGCTCCGAGATGCTGGTGCCGACGAAACCGCCGACCGGTTCGGCCTCGGCAATGATGATCGAGAGCTGCACGCCTTCGGCAACGGCATCGATGGGAGCCCCGCTCGAGGGTTCCGAAGCGGCAAGCGCCGACTTGCGCAGCCAGCGGACCGCGACCTCGCCAACCCAGCCACGGTAGATGTTCAACAGCAATTTGGTCAGACCTTCCAGAAGGACAAGGCCGAGATAAGCAAGGACGAGGATCAGGATGGTCTGGTAGGGGGTCGCATCTGTGGCGGCGTTGATGATGCGCCTCTGGACTTCCAGCGGCGCGGTGGCGGCGAGAAAGAGAACAACAGAAAGAGCCGCGATCGCGATCTGGTGATGGCGGCCCATCAGGAACACGAAACCGAACAGACTTTTCGGCATTTCAGCGTCCCGTCCTCGTGTTTGCGCTTCGAAGATATTCGGCAGCGCCTCGGCTCTGCCGCCACGGCGACCTCACCGAACCGGAACGGCCGGCACCATTGCGAATGACGGGCGAGGGATGTCCCATGGTTTGTCTCCCTGAAGTTTCAAGCCTGTCTGGCCTCTGCGTCCGGTGGCGGAAGCGCTATGCCGTAGTAGGGATCGACCCAGACGAGGAGATCCCTGACCGACGTGACGCCCGGCACATTCTCGGCCGCGATTTTTGCGGCAAGACGCTCGCGTTCATCGAAAATCGTGCCAGTCAGTTCGGCAACGCCGTTGGCGACATGGCAGTGGATGAAGCCATTGCGGCTCCAGCTCTGCTTTGCCAGTTCGGCCTCGATCGCCGCCTGGACCTCTGCATCGCTGGTGGAAGCCGAGGTGGGCGGCAGGGCCTGCGAGAGTGCCCGCAGCACGTCGGAGCGGGCGAGTATGCCGATGAGCCTGCCATCGGCCACGACGGGAAGGCGCTTGATATCCTGGCGCTCCATCAATCTGACCGCATCGGAAATGGCGGCTGTCGGCGCAATTGCGCTGACCGGCGAGGTCATCACTTCCTCGACCCGTCGCCCATGGGTACGAACATATTCGTCGGCAATCTTTCCGGGGCTGGCCAGCCACTCGAGGAGCCATGGGCGTTTACGCTCGGTGTTCAATTCGCTGCGGCGCAGGAAATCGCCTTCGCTGACGATGCCGACGAGCGTTCCGTTGGCGTCGACGACCGGCAGGCCGCTGATCCTGTTGTCGAGCATCAGTTTGGCGGCTTCCGCAATGGAAGAGGACGCCGCTACGGTGATCGCCGGCGCAGTCATGATGGTTTGAACGAGCATTTTCGACTCCATGACGAAGTGGACACCGCATCACGTCTATGAGCGCGGTGTACCGAAATCTTTGAACGGGCCGGCCGTTACCCGAGCCGACGGAACCAAGGTAGCGCGCTGCAGGCGGACCGCTTTGATCGGCGTCAAATATGGCCTTGCAATCGGTGCAGGTTTTGGAATGAGCTCTCCGCGGAAATACAGGTGCTGCTGACTGATGCCGCACGCCGAATGTGCTCCCCGGGCTCACTTTCCGGCCTCTTCTTGATTTGGCTCAAACATTCTCCTCCGCAGGAGGAGCATTCTCAAGGCTCAACGGGTCTGCGACGCCTGCATGGCGCCGGCGTGGCCTTTTTAGCGCACGCCGAAGATGGCTTGCCGGCGCGTTCTGCACGTCGGTCTCGGGTAGGAGAAACACCGCATGCTGATACGGGGTTGGCGTGGCGCAAAAACATGGATGCTGCCCCTGGTCACATTGGCGCTGGTCGCCGGTGGGCTCGCCAGATTGGCGGGGCAACCGCATGTTGCCACGCAATTGTGGACGACGGGAACGGCGGCTGTCCTTGCTGCCCTCCTGATCGATGTAGGGATCAGCCTTCACAAGAAAGAATTCGGCCTCGATCTCATCGCGGCGCTGGCGATGGGCGGAGCCATTATTTTCGGCGAGTATTTTGCCGGAATTATTGTTGCGCTCATGTTTACCAGCGGGCAGTTCCTGGAGAACTTTGCCCAAAACCGGGCGGGCCGGGAGATGACGGCGCTGCTCGGCAGGGTGCCGAACACCGCAGCCCGTTATGAATGCGGCCGCATCCAGGACGTCGCCTTGTCGGCCATCGTGCCCGGCGATCGCATTCTTGTCCGCCGCGGTGAAGTTGTTCCCGTCGATGGCATCGTTGCCGGGAGTGCCGCTGTGCTCGATGAATCCGCCCTGACGGGCGAGGCGCTGCCGGTGCGGCGAAAATCCGGGCAGGCGGTGATGAGCGGCTCAACGAATGCCGGCGATGCTTTCGACCTGCAGGCGACGCGTGCCGCGGCGGGCAGCACCTACGCGGGAGTCATCCGGCTGGTCAAGGCGGCACAGGAGAACAAAGCGCCGATGGTGCGGCTGGCCGCCCGGTTCGGCATGCTATTCCTGGCTCTGACCTTGGCGATCGCGATATCCGCCTGGGCATTCACCGGAGATGCGACGCGGGCCCTGGCCGTCATTGTCGTGGCGACACCTTGTCCGCTGATACTGGCCGTGCCGGTCGCCATCGTGTCCGGCATCTCCCGCTGTGCGAAGAAAGGTATCCTGGTCAAGGATGGCGGCGCTCTTGAAGCGCTTGCAGCCGCAAGGACCGCTCTCCTCGATAAGACCGGAACGTTGACCGACGGCCGTGCGCGGCTGATTGAGATAAAGGCGCGCGGCGATCTCGACGCACTCGAGGTCCTCAGACTGGCGGCGTCGCTGGATCAGAGCTCTCCCCATGTGGTGGCGCAGGCTCTCGTGACCGCGGCCCGCGGGCGAGGGCTCGTGCTCGACACGCCCTCGGATGTGCGCGAGGCTCCCGGCTCCGGGTTGACGGGCCGCGTCGGCGGGCATGACGTTCTGGCCGGCGGATGGAACTTCGCGAGTGCGAAGCTTCAAAATTCGGACTTTCGTGAAGAAATCAAAAACTGGATACGGCGCGACGGAACGGTCGCGGTCATCGTCGCAATCGACGGCGCACTGGCCGGAGCCATTCTGCTGGCTGACCAAATTCGTCCGGAAGCCGGTTATGTGCTGCGGCATCTGCGGGACGCCGGCATCGCGCGCATTGTCCTTGCGACCGGCGACCGCGCCGACGTCGCTGAAGATGTCGCCGCCTTTGTCGGGGTCGATGAGGTCATCAGCGAAATGAAGCCCGAAGATAAGACGATCGCCGTGCAAAAGGAGCAAGCAAGAAGCCGCCCAGTCCTGATGATTGGTGACGGCGTCAACGATGCGCCGGCGCTTGCGGCCGCCGACGTCGGCATTGCCATGGGTGCGCGGGGGGCCGCTGCCTCATCCGAAGCAGCGGATGTCGTGATCCTGGTCGACCGGCTGGACCGGCTGGTCGACGCCATCCACGTCGCGCGACGGTCGCGCAGGATTGCGCTGCAGAGCGTCAGTGCCGGCATGGCCCTCTCGATGGCAGGTATGGTCGCGGCCGCACTTGGTCATCTGACACCGGTGGAAGGAGCGCTTTTTCAGGAAGCGATCGACGTCGTCACCATCATGAATGCGCTACGCGCCCTTGGCCCGCCTTTGTCGTTTGGTACCGCATCCGCTCGACTGAGCAACGCAGACCTGCTGCAATTGGAGGCGGAACATGCGGCTCTGGCTGATGTCATCGACGACATCCGCATCACCGCGGATCGCATACATCGCCTCCCCAGCGAGCAGACAAAAAACGAACTCGAAAAGCTGGATCGCGAACTCCGTGAGCGCCTGCTTCCACACGAGAAACAGGATGAGAAGGTTTATGCGCGACTGCGCCAGCACAGGGCAGCACCCGACGTTCTGGCCGGCATGAGCCGGACTCACATGGAGATCCAACGGCAGATCCATAACCTCAGCGATGTGTGCAAGGCGTTTGCCGCCGAGGTGCCGACAGATGCGCAGCTCTATGAGGTCCAGCGACTGCTGCACGGCCTGGAGGCTATCACGCGCCTTCATTTTGCGCAGGAAGAAGAAATCTACCGCTCGCTGGAAGCCGGTTGAACAATCTTGCCACAGTCGATACGGAGCGGCGAAAGTTCGGTTCATTCCGCCATGCCGCTTGCGAAAGTTCGTTTCCCCGAATCGTCAGAGACCGTGTCTGCCAATAACGGCAAGCGCTTCGTCGGCTATCACCTGCTCCTCGTCGGTCGGAATGACGAAGGCAGTTATCGCGCTGTCCCGAGCACTGATGACCGTCGCGTTCGCCTTGTTGGCAGGCTCGCTGAGGTCGAGGCCCATCCACGCGAGATGACGTGCCACGCCCTTCCGGACTTCCGGCTGATGCTCTCCGATACCGGCGGTAAAGACGATGGCGTCGACGCCGCCCAGCGACACCGTCAGCCTGCCTATCTCGCCGGCGATCTTGAAACAGAAGAGGTCCAACGCTTCCCGCGCCGCCGGGTGGAAATCGTCGACGAGCACCCGCACGTCTCCACTCACGCCGGAGACGCCGAGCAGGCCGCATCTGTGGTAGAGGAAATCTTCGAGCCGGTCGGCGTCATGGAATTCGTTGCGGAGAAGATGGATCAGGGCGCCCGCATCGATCGATCCCGGGCGGGTGGCCATGGGTACCCCGTCGAGCGTGGAAAAGCCCATGCTGGTATCGATGCTGACGCCGTCCACCATCCCGCAAAGGCTCGCACCGCTTCCCAGATGCGCGCATACGACCCTGCTGCTGCCGACATCGGGAGCGATTTTTTTGAGCTTTTCAGAAACGGACTTGTAGGAAAGTCCATGAAACCCATACCTGCGGATTCCCGCTTCATGCATTTCGCGCGGAATCGCGAAACGTGCGGCAAGACGATATAGAGATGTGTGAAACGCTGTATCGAACGACGCGGTCTGCGGCACATCAGCATATGTCGCCCGAACAGCGCGGATCACCTTCAGAGCCGGGGGCAGGTGCAGAGGCGCCAGTGGCACAAGTTCCTCGATCCGTGCCTGAATATCCAAGTCCAAGAACACAGGGCCGGTGAAGGCCAAACCCCCATGAACAATGCGATGCCCGACCACCGTCGGCGCTGAACCTTGCGGCAGGAGCCGGGAGAGGACCTCGGCAATCAAAGCCGGACCGACTTCCTGGATATCTGGCAAGTCGGCGTCATGAGGCTCACCGGCGATCTCGCAGGCGAGGCGGCTATTTTTATCAACAGTCGCCGCACCTCTGGCCAGCGGCCGGGCAGCGCCACCGGCGCCAATCTCGAAGACGCCGATCTTCAAGCTTGAGGATCCGGCATTGAAGGTAACTGCAATTCTGCTCATGGGACCTCCCGCAGATCTTCGCTAACCCGCCTGCCTCTCGTTTTCCGCCTCTTGCAAGGCCGCCTTCAACAACTGAAGCGCGAATTCCTTCGCGGATCTTTCGTCATCCGCACATAGCTTCAAAGGGGCGCATTTTACCTTCAGGTTTCGAAGGAGCTTCTGGCGAAGTCTAGAGACAAGATGCGAGTCCCGCTTGGCGAGAAGCTCCTGCAAGCAGGTGACGGCAACCACTTCGAACATCAGAAGCCTGCCTTCGACTTCGCCTTGTGAAGGGATAGGGAACCGTTCGCCGCCTCGTCTGAAGTCTCGTTCCGTCGACAGCATCTAGGACCTCCCATCTTCGTTCTCATCGGTTCCAGCATCCCGCACCCCGCTCAAGCCTGCGCAGAATGACGGCGCGGCTCTTGCTGTCGGCTACATCCTTTAGACAGGCTATACCGCCAAAATCGACATCGCTTTGACGAAGGTCAAGGAACGGGCCGCCAGGCTGGTTATCCTTCTGACACCAATCAGAGAGGTATATCGACATGACAATCAGGACGGTATTAAGCATCCTCGGCGTCAACCAGTTCGAGGAAGATCTGAAAACCGCAATCGACTTTTGCGGCGCTCAGGGCGCGCATCTGAATGCGCTCGTAATCGCGCTGGGAGCGTCTCCGATCATCGGGGACTATAATGCCATCTCGCCCGTCTGGATCGAGGAGCGGCAGCGCGAGATCAATGCGCTTTCCCACAAGACTGAAGAGATCAAGGAAATTCTCGGCCGAAGCGATATCTCCTACGAGGTTCAGGACGTCTATACCGAATTCGCTTTGGCAGACGAGGATATCGCCGAAAGGGCTCTCTATGCCGATGTGGTCCTGATCGGACGGCAGGCGGCCCGCGACGAAGAGCTTCGCAAACGTATCATCGACGGTGCTCTCTTCCGAACGCCCACTCCGATCCTCATCAACCGCGGAACGCGAGCAATGAATTCATCGTCGAGATCGGTTCTTCTCGCATGGGATTCGAGCGATGAAGCTTCCCGGGCCGCTCGCCAGTCGCTTGACCTGCTCAAGCAGGCCGACACCGTCTACGTAACCATGGTGGATCCGGTGGCAAGGGCAGGCGTGAACGGGGAAGAGCCAGGCGCAGACATTGCCGCCTATCTCGCGCGTCACGGCGTCAAGGTCCAGGTGGACCGCGTCGCCAGCGGCGGACAGCCGGCAGACGAGGTCCTGCGGCAGCACGCGGTCGACGTATCCGCCGATCTCATCGTCATGGGCGCCTACAATCATCCCCGCTGGCAGCAAACGATCTTTGGCGGGGTGACCCGCAGCATGATCGAGGAAAGCAAGATGCCGATATTCATGGCCCATTGAAATTGCCGGGCCTTACGTTTCGACACGTTCGGCTGCGAGACCGCCCTATAGGGATCGGCCTTCTCCGGAGCGGCGTGTCCGGGTCCTGTCCTTGTGCATGTCGTCCAAAAGCCTTTGCAATTGGATGACATGTATCATCAATCCTCTTCTGGCGGGATCAGACGATCCACTTGGCATCTGACCTTGTGACGAAGGCATCAGGGCTCCTGCCGCTGCTGAGCCCGGCCGCTGGAAAAATTGATCTCGAGCGTGGCGCCAAACATCGCGCGCTGCATCATGTGCAGTTTTACGCTCTCGGCATCTCCCGGCTCCAGCCTTTAGTCACTTCTGAAAACAACGCGGCCCGATAAAGCGTGGACAAAAATTCCGAAGAATACGTGCGGCGACTCGGCCAGGACCGGAAGCTCTTTCGGCTTGAGCGAACCAACTTCCCACCAATCCGAGTGCTTCTGCAACAGCTCCCATGCGTGCAGACGTTGGCTCCTCCCGACATCGGCATCGGGAAACTCCTCGAACTTTCCCTCGACAATGACGCTCGCCCAGCCGCCGCCCACCCGCTGATCCACTTGCAGGCAAACCTTATCGTTTTCTCGCATCCATTCCAGCTTGCGGCCAGGCATCGAGAAACAATAGGCCACGCCATTTTCGTATGAAAAATAGATCGGCACGACATATGGCTGGCTGTCTTTGCAGCAGGCCAGATGCCCAAAACGCGCCTCTTCCAGGGCCGAATAGCACTCGGCCTGCGTGTATTCGCGTAATCCCAATGACATGACGCGCTCCTTTCGCTCATGTTTGCGATGTCATGATAGGCCGATGCCCGTTTCACGCATTGATGAATCGCAAACGCCCCGGCAAGTGCCGTTGCCCCGCACGCCTCTTCATCGAGCGTGCCACAATCCCGTCGCTTTCGGTCGCGGACGACAAGCTTGTCAGCGAATGGGCGTGCCCCGCCATCGGGGCACACTACCCGACAGCGTCATTCACGCGATCTCTGCAGGCAGTCTGCGATGTCACTCGCTAGACCGCCAGGTGAGCACATGCCACGCAAAAGGGTGTGTAGGGGAGAGCATTCAGCCGTTCTGTCTCGATTGGGCGGAGACATCTGACACAACGACCGAACGTTTCGCGTTTAAGGCGCTCGAGAGCAGCGTCGATCGATGCGATCTGTTCACGCGCTTCCCGTCTCATTTCCGTCAGCACCTGATCGTTCTCGACCTGCGTGATACGATCCTCGCTATCTGGATCCAGCGCAGCACCGAGATCGGCGTCAATCGCCGATAGCCGGCGTTGCAAGTCCGTCTTCAAGACTTTCAGTTTGTTTTCCATCTCTTCGTTCGTCATTGACATCCTCCTGGCCGCCGTTTGCCGGCCGTTGCCCGACCGACAGCCGGTCGTCGAGTGCGCGACACGCTTGGTGCGGTCCGTCACAGGCACGACGCCGCTGTCGCCGGCCAGATATGGGCGGCATCGGCGCTCGGCTTGAATTGCAGCGCATCGAGATGTGTCTTTGAAGCTCAATATCGCTCACGACGAACCTCTTTCAGGTCAGACGTCATGATGGTGCCGTCTTGAGCGACTATCGTTGATTTCCGTCAAGCATCGCTGAAATCTCCTTGGGTCAAAGGGGCACCGCCTGTCGAGAGCCCTAAATAACCCTGTGGACCTGACGTTAATCAGGAGACGCCGCCTTCCGGCAGTCCTCCAATGCCGTGATAAACCGGGAGTGACAGACGTAATCCCGAATAGGATCCGGTCTCTCGGAGAAACTCTGCCTGACCAGTTCCTCGTCACGGAGGAAATGGCTGGTCTGGGCATGGCGGTTTTGAAACGTCAGTCGAGCCTGGCGGTGAAGACGTAGCCGACGCCGCGCACGGCCTTGATGAATTGCGGCTTCTTCGGATCGGTTTCGATCTTGCGGCGCAGGCGGACGATCTGAGCGTCGATCGTCCGGTCGAAGGCTTCGAGATTTCGTCCCCGAGTGAGATCCATCAGCACATCGCGCGTGAGGACCCGGCCGGCATGCCGCACGAAGGTCGCCAGCATGTCGAATTCGCCGGTCGTCAACTCGACCTCCGCGCCATCGGGGTCGAGAAGCTGACGACGGCTGAGATTGAGCTTCCAATCCTCGAAGCCGACGATCTCCTCGCTCGCGGCTTCGGCATTGCGCGGCGAAGATTGCCGGCGGCGCAGGATCGACTTCAGGCGGGCATGGACTTCCCGGAGATGGAAAGGCTTGGCGATGTAGTCGTCGGCGCCGACCTCCAGGCCGACGATTCGGTCGACGACATCGTCCCGGCCGGTCAGCATCATGATCGGGACATCCGAGGTGGCTCGAATTTCACGGGCAAGATCGAGACCATCAGTGCCGCCGGGAAGGACAAGATCGAGGAGTATGGCATCGAAAGTCTGCTGGCGCAGGCGTACCCGCATCTCGGTCCCGTCGGAGGCGGCGGAGACTGAGTAGCCCTCGCCCTCGAAATAGCGCGTCAACATCTGGCGAATGCGCGGGTCGTCGTCAACGACGAGAAGATGCGCGTCATTCTGAGCTGTTGCCATCGTCCATCCGTCAAGCCGTTGCTCGTTACAGATCGTGTCCAATGGCATCGTCTTTAACACGCTCGCTGTCCCGATGTCACCAGCAGCCGGTCGGTTGTCCTCATCGGGATCGGGAGGGAATGATGCCGAAAAGCGAGCGGCGTTTCATGGTCTACTGCTTCGATTCAGATCCGGATTCGGAATCCGGCCTCAAATCGGCAGAAGGCGGGGTGCTGCCGGCGCTTCGGCCGCCAAGCCGGATGTTTCCCAGGCATGGCACCACCTGCGGACGTCGTTTGCGGTGATCAGAATCGTATCCCCGTCCATTCCCTCCGATGCGAGGCAGCTTGCCGCAATTTCACAGAACGTGTCGATGTGCTGAAGAAGGCGCACTTCGGTGGCACGAGGTGGCGAGGCTATAGACAGCAATGCGCGTCGCGAGACGACAACGGTCTTTTTGTCGGCGCCGAAACGCACCTCGATGCGCCCGGACTTATCCCTCGCGTTCAGGCTCGCTGCAATGACATCGTACGGCATTCTATTGCTCCGCTCATAGGCTGGTCGCGGTTGCTTCCAGATTTTCTTCAACGTTACGACGCCAGCGCAAAGACACTTTGACCTCGATCAATGCGATGCCGGTATATCCGCGTGGCCACGGCGGCGCGTGCCGGTCATTGTCTCGCGGCGGGGCGGCAGCGCGTTGGGTCAGGCAAAGATGGCGACGGGATCGGCACCGAACATCGCGCTGTGACCTCCTGCGAATAGGAGCCACGCTGTCAGGCTTGCAGTCACGAGGACCGCGAGCAACATCGGCATGTCGATCATCGGCTGCTCTCCTTTGAAACAGGCGGCAAGCGGCCAGATCGAAGTATGTTCCGCCAGATCAGTCCACGTGCTGCCAAGGCGCCGTTTCGCTCTTTTTTCGATCATCGGAATCGCGGCCAATGCAAACCCGGCAAACCCTCCGAACAGCAATAGGGAGCGCAGATCGCCGTTTGCGGCGATATGGCCGCCTGCCCAGACGGCAAATCCCCAAGGGACGGGATGTCTGGTGATTTTGGTGACGGAGCCGAGTGTGGGCGATGGGTTCAGCGTGATAGAAAGAGGGTTGGCGCTCAAAAGTCCCGCGATGACGAGGAAGATGCGCAGGGGTGCGAGTACAAAAGTGACCGCGGCATGCCATGGCTGCAACTCCCACAGGGGCATGTACTCCATTGCGAGCGCCGAGGAGAAAACCCAGATCAGCGCCAGAATGGAAACTGTAGAATAGCCGACGAAATAGATCGGCCGACCGACGCGGTGAATGATCCCGGAGCGAATGACCGGTACGGCCGGGGCGGAGTGAAGCGCTACGAAAAGCGCAAAGGCGGCAAGGAACTCTATCAAGCTCATTCTCCCGGTTTTGCAGGCAATTCCCGATCGGCATCAATCCCGTATGCCATCGGCGAGATTGAGGAGCTTTTGCGGATCGGTCACCGTCAGCTTCTGGCGGCCGCCCTCCACCATTCCCTTCGCCTCCCATGCACTGAGAATTCTCGAGACCGTGTGCAGCGTCGTTCCGGTCATTTCGGCGATATCCTGGCGCGATATCGGGAAATCGATGCGGATGCCCGTTTCAACCGGCCGGCCAGCCTGTTTGGAAAGCCTGAGGACGGCGTGGGCCACCCGCTTTTCCACTTCCTCTGTCGACATTTCCCGGATGCGCGTGTGCGCTTCCTCCAATCTTTGGCCTATCGTCTGCATCGCGGTCACGGCAAGGCGCGGGTTCTGTTCGACGAACCGCGGCCACATGTCCGTCGGCCAGGCAATGACGAGGCTCTCGGCCGCCGCAACGGCTTTTCCCGGGTAATCCTCCCGGCGGAGCGCCATTGCAAAGCCGAACAGGTCGCCGGGATGAACCATCCGAACGATGATCTGCTGTCCGTCCTGCGTCACTTGCGTCACCTTGAGACGGCCGTGCAGGAGAAGGAAGAACGACTTTGCCCGAGCGCCTTGCTCGAAAACCGCGTCTCCCGGGACGATGCGACGCGGCGACGCGTGCTGCAGCATCGAATCGAGATCCGCGTCGGTCATGCGCTCGAAGAGCGGCAATGATTTCAAAATCGTCCGGTCAATTTTCATCGTCATCCTGCTCTGCCCTGGGCACTCGTCGCCGGTGCGAACATTTCCGCCATTGCTCTTTGCGCAAAGTCTTTCACGCTTTCCAGAAAACCCGGCCTGCGAATGAGGCGGAAGCCGAGATTGTCGGGCGGACTTCCGACCGAGCATCCGCCGCCCTTGGGATTTCGCACGAAACTGCTCATCGGGGCGCGGTGTTTGCCTGCTGCTATCATGATGCCGCAATTCCTGGGGTCCGGCTCCGCCGCAGGATCGTTTCTATCGAGATCGATCCGTTTGTTGCAGGTCGAAGTCCACTCCCAGACGTTGCCGGCGAAATCGACCAGTCCGGTTTGGCTGATTCCGAACGAGCCCTGCGGCTGCGGCCGTGGGTCGATCGCTGCAGCCCTGCGGGCTTCGCGTTCGTAGTCCGCAAGCCAGCGGTTTGCCGCGTTCTTGTCGTTGGGATCGATTCCGAGAGCATCGTCGGGAAAACGATCGGCCGCGGCATAGGCCAGCTCGAAATCGCTCGGCAGCCGCCATTCGGCGCCGGTGCGTTCCGACAGCCAGGCCGCGTAGCGGACCGCATCGTCATAGCTCACGCCGGTCGCGGGAAGTTTCTCCTGCGACAGCGTGTCATATCGCTGTTCGGCCGGCTCGCAACGGGCATCGGCCACGCAGCGGTTATAGTCGCGAAGCGTGGTCTGATATTTCATGATTTCGAGCGTCGTGGTCACTTCCCTATCCAGCTTGGGCGCATCCACGGCCAGGCCGTTGCGGAAATATTCGGTGGCGTCGCGGTAGGCGAAGCCATGCGGCGCGATCACGACGGTCTGCGGGGCGGCAACGGCCCCGTCGGGGCTTGCCGTCACGAGCAATCCCGATTGCACTGCGACAGCCACAGAAAGTGCCACGAGCAGCGCAAGAGGAATTGCGATCGATATGCCTGAAACTGGTTCGATGGCTGCAATGCGGGCCATGGTTTTACGCAGATAGCGCCCCCAAAATGAGATTGGTGCGCGGGCCACCCCTGACCCGCGCACCGCCCCCTCCGCCAGGTCAGCTTGCCGACGGTGCCCGGACCGAGGTCATGAGATCGTCGTCCCATTCGCCGGTCACCTTAAAGTGGGCCGCTGCCCCCAGCTCGAAGGCCTCGATAAGGTTATGGTTCACGTAGGCATAAATGCCTGGCTGAGCGAAGGTATAGAGGGCGGCACCTGCCGTGCCGCCGGGGATGAACCAGGTTTCCTGGTCCGTGTCGGGCGGGTTGAGGAATTTGCCGGTTGCCCAGACATATTCGCCATGTCCGCCGATCAGATGCGGCCGGGTATCCCGGTTGGCCTGCGAATGAACGATCAGGACGGTTTCTCCGACCTTGGCCGTCATCGCATTGTCACCGGTCAGGGCTCCGACCGCGCCGTTGAAGACGATGTGGGTAGGCGTCAGCGTTTTCATCACGGCCACCGTATCTTCATAGGCCTCTCCGGGGCTGTCGTAGGTCTTGAACTTGCCGGTTTCGTCGCGCGGCACGTAGAAGTCCTGTTCGCCGACGTAGTAGACCTTGTCGTAGACGAGCGGCTTGCCCTTGCCGTCCTTGAGACCTTCGCGCGGCAGCACCATGATCGCGCCGTTCATGCCCGATGTGACGTGCCACGGAACCATGCCGGGAGGGGCGCAGTGATAGACGAAGACGCCGGCCTTGGTCGCCTTGAAGCGAAGAACGGTGCTCTCGCCGGGATTGACGACCGTCAGCGCCCCGCCGCCCAGCCCGCCGGTGGCGGCATGGAAGTCGATGTTGTGCTGCATCGCATTGGTGTCGGGATTTACCAGCGTGAGCTCGACATAGTCGTCCTGATGGATCACCATCAAGGGACCGGGAACCGATCCATCGAAGGTCATGGCGTTGATCTCGGTGCCCTCCTTGTCCAGGATCATCTTCTTTTCCTGGATGGTAAGCGTGAACTCCTTGATCTTCGGCCCGTCCGCGGTCTTCTGCTCGTGAGCATGAACGAAAGGCGGCTTGACGAGCTCGACCTTCTCGCGGGGAAGCTTCGATATGTCGACCTTGCTCGGCTTGACGGTCTTCAGCGCTTCCGCTGCGGCGACCTCTTCATCGGCATGGGCCACCGTGCTGGATACGATGATTGGCGTCAGCGCTCCGGCAACAGCAGCACCCGTCAGCATCGTGCGCCGGGTCATTTGCAGAGTATTCGTCATTGCTTATCTCCTGTAGTCGAAGACCGGGCGGACGCCGCCCTGTCGAAGGGGAGAGTAGAACAAAGCCGAAGGAAATCTTTGACGTGGCGCAAACTGGTTGTTTGTGCCGGCGCAAAGTTCAAAAGATCTTCTTTGCGTAATCTCAACGACTGCCGTCTTCCATCCGGGCATTTCTGTATGATCAAAATGGAGATCTTGATCATGCAGACTATAAAGGACGTGGAGACCAGGGCGCCGCGGGGAATGAGCCGCTCCGGAATGGTCTTGTTCTCCTACGGCTTTCGGCCTTTCTTTCTGGCGGCAGCATTATGGGCGATCGTCAGTATCGGCCTCTGGGTGGCGTTCCTGAACGACGGCGTCGCCGTGGCGAGCGATTACGGTACGCTCTACTGGCATGCTCACGAGATGCTCTTCGGTTTCGCGCCGGCTGTCCTGGCAGGCTTCCTCCTGACCGCAATCCCGAACTGGACCGGCCGCCTTCCCATTTCAGGGCACCCGCTGGCCGCACTCTTTGCGGTGTGGTGCATCGGCCGGATCGTCATGCTGTTCAGTAACAGTATCGGTTTGATGGCCGCCGTCGCGATCGACAGCCTCTTTCTCCCGCTCATGCTGGCCTTATCGGCGCGAGAGGTAATTGCGGGAAGGAAATGGAAGGACCTGAAGGTCATCGCGGGGCTGGCGGTTCTGTCGGCGGCCAATGTCTTCTTTCATCTCGAGGTGATCCGAGACGGCAATCCGGCGCTTGCCATCCGTCTCGGCCTCGGCGCCTATATCCTGCTCGTCACGGTCGTCGGAGGGCGCATCCTGCCGAGCTTTACCAGAAACTGGATCAATCAGCGCGGCCGCACGGATTTTCCCGTCGCCTACAACGGCTTCGACGCGGCGACGATCGTCGTTGGCGCCATTTCTCTCGCTGCCTGGGCGATTGCGCCTGAATCCGTCGCGACCGGCTTTTCTGCCGCCGTTGCTGCAATCATGAACGGAATACGGCTCTTCCGCTGGCGGGGATGGACGACCTGGCCGGAGCCCATCCTCTTCGTGCTTCACATCGCTTATGGTTTCGTACCTCTCGGATTTGCTGCTGTCGCCTTCGGGCCGATGGGGCTGCCCCAGGTCGCCGTTCTTCATCTCTTTGCGATCGGCGCCATGTCCATGATGATGCTGGCGGTCATGACGCGAGCAAGCCGAGGTCATACGGGGCGGAAATTGAAGTCGAGCCAGGTGACGAATGCATCCTACATCCTGCTTGCCGCCGCTGCGCTGCTTCGGCCGATAGCGGAGCTGATGCCTGCTTTCACGACCCAGATACTGATGGCGTCCGCGGCCGGCTGGACGGTTGCCTTCGGGCTGTTCGCGCTCGAACATGCGCCGTTCCTGTGCCGGGACCGCAAACCTCTGGCCGCGCGCAATCCATGAGGGAGAGCGCCGCCCCGTTTTCCGGTGGCGGCGCTCCTATTCACACGCTCGGCAATCGTCCGATCATTTCCGGCGACCAGGCCGGCTCATAGACCATGTCGACGACGGCGGCCGAAACGCCTTCGACCTCTTCCGCCCTGGCCTTCACCGCCTCGGCGATGAAGGCGGAGGCTGGACAGAAGCGGGTCGTCGTCGTCATTTCTATTCTGAGCGCGCCATCATCCGAAATATCGATGCCGTATATAAGCCCGAGCGTCACGATATCCGTCCCGAGTTCCGGGTCTTCGATCCCGCGCAATGCCGCCAGGATCGTTGGTTTGGAGACCTTAAGCGCGGACATCGGAAACATTCGCCGGCGTTGTCCTGACCATGATCCTGTAGATCTTGCCGCTGGCATCGAAATCGCCGATCCACTCATGACCTCGCGCCTTGAGCTCATTGAACAGGAAGACGGGCTCACGGTTCAGGAGTGCGAACAACACCTCACCGCTTTCCATCGATTCCAGGCGAGAAAGGATGCGCTCCATCGGTTCGGGCGGTGCGAGGTCGGTCAGATCGAGGTTCCAGGTCGGTTCCGGCCAGATCGCCTCCGCGGTTGCAGCTGCCGGCATGGGATCGCTGTCCGGTTTCTCCTGCGGAACGAAATCGATTTCCCAGTCGTCGTCGGCCAGGCGTTTGGTGAGATGCGAATAGCCGCGCCGCTCCAGCTGGCGGATCAGGGGGATGGGTTCGAATATGGCGTGAAGCCGCACGCCCTCGTCGGGGCCGAGCTTTGCGAAAGTATCCATAATGAGCTGGAACGGCATCCCGCCGTCGCGCAGGATCTGTCTGACGTCGAGTTCACGAAGCTGAACCATGGGCGTTACCTCTGTGGTTTGCGGCGCTAAAAAGCGCCGGCGGTTGAAAGGGTGCGCTCTTGGCGGCCGGATCGACATTCGCCAGAGTGCGGGCAAGTGCGAGCTCGATCGTAAGAGCTGCTGTGGAAAAAGTCTGGGCTATCGTGGCAAGATGAAAAGCCGCATCCGATCCGAGCGTGATCGCGGCCGCCGCCGCAACGACGGCGAGGTAAAAGATGCAGAGCCAGGCCGTCGCCCGGCGTCCGTTTATCAGCTCGGCCAGGCGCGGTGTCGGCCGGCGTCCGAGCAGCGGTCCGAAGGCTTCGATCCAGGTGAGGAACGGAACGATCTTCAGGAGCTGCGACAGGCCGAACCCGGTCAGCCAGCCGAAGACGAACAGGTAGCCTATGGCGGTGAAGACCTCTGGCGCGGCATCCGATGCCAGGGCGATGGCCAACATCGGCACCGAAAGCCCCAGCAGAACGAATGCCGGCAAGGATCCGACCATGTTGAGCTCGAGGCTCTTCCGGCGCCGCGCGCGGTAGGTCGAAAACAGGTCGGCGAGGTAGGGCGCAACCGGCAGCTGGAAGAGCAGCGATCCGAACAGGAAAAGGCGCTGGCCCAGGACGGGTGCAAATATCGTCGAAACCATCGCCACGGCAAGGGTGCCCGCCGCAAGCAATCCCGTGGCGCGAATGAACGGCGCCCTCTTCATATCGTCGGAAAGCAAGAACATCGGCAGCAGCTTATAGCTGACGCCGATCGCGGCGAAGCTCATCCAGCCGGCGAGGCCGAAACTCGCATGGAACGGCACGGCATTCGCGACGAAGGCGATGATGCCCGTGGCCTCCGTCAACCCGGAAACCGTGACGGCGAACAGTGCTCCCAATGCCAAGGTCACGGCAAGGCATGCCATGCCGATCATGACGAGCGGTGAGGCGGCGTGAGCCGCCCTGCCGCGCCACAGACCGGAAAGCAGCACGAATCCGATCGACAACAGCGATGCCGGCAGCACCGATGATGCTGCGACCATGACCGGGCCTGCCGCCTCGGACCCGGTATCGATCAGATGAAAGCCGAAGAGGAGAAGTCCGAGCCCGGCGACGGAACCCGCAAGGCAGGGCAGGTCGAGCCGCCCGGTCGGCAGGCTGAGGCCTGTCAGAACCGGGGTAAACTGCAGAAGCGCCCCGATCATGAGGAGGCCGAGCCAACCGATCGTGATGCAATGGACGATAATCAGCGCATGGGGTTCGGCGACATTCGACGACGGCGCCCAGGCTCCGGCCGCAAGCAGGCCTTCGGCCAGAAGCAGGAAGAAGAGCGCCGCACCGAAATATGACATCGTCCAACGCGACAGTGTTGCTCCCACCGGCATCATCGCGCTGCCCCGAACTCAGTGGCTGCCGCAGCAGCAGTCGCAACCGGAATCCTGGCGGGTGATCTGTACGCGCCAGACGTCAGGCCCCTGTTCCAGATATTCCCAGAGGAATTTTCCCGGAAATGCGGTTTCAAGCTGGTAATGCAGGGGCCGGGGCTCATGATCGCTGGTGATCAGCATGGCGTCGCCGGGGGTCAGTGCGCTGAGCGTGCCAAAAATCCGGGGATGCCGCTCGATAGGATGTATCGTCCTGACATCGATGTGGGGAGCTTCGGCGTGGATGGTTTGCGCATCGGTCATCTGGCTGTTTCCTTTTGCCGCATCTTGCAGACTGGCGGGATCGCGGCTCGTCCCGCGCCAGAACGAGACGGTAAAGGGCTTTGCGGAAAGCCACTTTGACGGCGGACAAATATCCGGATGATTCCCGGCCAAGCATCCTCTTTGATTTGGGACAAGGAAGACCGCGCGGCCGAAGGTCATAAAGCATCCTGATTTTGATAAAGGATGCGACAATGTCCGACAATTTGGTCGCCAAATATGGCGATGCGCGGCTCCCGCGTTACACGAGCTACCCGACGGCCCCGGCCTTTTCAGCCGCTGTGGGGCCGGATGAATATGTCAGGGGCCTCGCGAATATCGGAAAAGCCGGACCGGTTTCCGTCTATCTTCACGTGCCCTTCTGTCGTTCGATGTGCTGGTATTGCGGCTGCCACACGACCATCACCCGGCAGGACGCCCCCGTTGTCGAATATCTCGATGTGATGAGCCAGGAGATCGAACTCGTCTCCTTTGCCGCCGGAAACGACGTGCCCGTCAAGAACGTTCATTTCGGCGGCGGCACGCCGACGATCATGAAGCCGCAGGAATTTACGGCACTGATGGCGAAGCTCAGGAGCGCCTTCGCTTTCGAGGCGGATGCCAGCGTCGCGGTCGAAATCGATCCGCGCACCTTGGCCGCGTCCATGATCGAAGTGCTGGGCGAAAACGGCGTCGACCGCGCGAGCCTCGGCGTCCAGAGCTTCGACCCGATGGTGCAGGCCGCCATCCATCGGATGCAATCCTTCGAACAGACGGAGGCTGCGGTCGCCGGGCTTCGGTCTGCAGGGGTTACCAGCATCAATTTCGACCTGATATACGGCCTCCCCAAGCAGACCGTGCAATCCTGCGTCGAAACTGTCCGGCTCGCCGCGCAGTTGCGTCCGGAACGTTTCGCCGTTTTCGGCTATGCCCATATACCTGCCTTCAAGAAGCATCAGCGCCTCATCGACGAAGCATCGCTTCCGGATGCCAGGCAGCGCAACGAACAGGCCGAAGCCATCGCCCAGGAGCTTGAAAAAGCCGGATATGAGCGCATCGGGCTCGATCACTTCGCGCTGCCGGAGGATCAGTTGGCGGTCGCCGCGCGCGAGGGGAAAATGAGGCGGAATTTCCAGGGCTACACCACCGACGATTGCGATAGCCTCATCGGCCTCGGCGCTTCGGCGATCGGGCGATTGCCGACCGGGTATATGCAGAACCACGTGCCACTGGGTCTCTATGCGGAGCGTGTCGCGTCCGGCGTGCTGCCGACGGCCAAGGGATATCTTCTGACCGAAGAGGACAAGCTTCGGGGCAGAATCATCGAGCGACTGATGTGCGATTTCGAAGTCGATTTGGGAAGGCTGAGCAGAGAGTTGGGTTTCGACACCGGCTTCCTCGTCGAGCGTAACGAACGTCTCGGCGAACTCGTGACCGATGGCGTCGTGACGATCCGCGACAACAGGATCGTCGTCTCCCAGGACGCACGCTTCATGGTCCGTGCCGTTGCGGCGGCATTCGACGCCTATTTCGGCTCGCTCGGACGCACGCACAGCAAGGCCGCCTGATCGGCAGAGCTGGCGGTATCACGCCATCTCTTTGATCGATCGCAAAGAGCGTGCCGGTCATACAGCCTAGGGTTCTGCCGAGAGGAGATCCTGATGACTGATGCGCAGATGGGGCTATCGATAGCCACTCCCGTGATCACAGTGTTCGCAATCGCCCTTTATCAGATGGGCGTTCTGCAGCGAACGGGCGCCGTCGCCGCGATTCTCGCGACAATAGCGATCGCCGTCGGTCAATTCTTGCAGAGGTAATATGATGAAAAACCCGATCCCGACCGATTTCGCAGAACTCGAAAGCTGCTACGGCCAGCTCATGGCATGGTGCGACGTGCTCCAGGCAATCGCCGACTTCCTGCCTTGCCATATCGACGAAAGCCTCTGCGGCCGTATCTCAAGCGGACTGATCCCGCTCCTGCTGACGACGCATGAACTCGAAGAGCGCCTTATTTCGTCGGGACTGGGCTTGATCATGGAAGCGAGTGACAAGGCCGATGCGGCCGAACGCCGGCGGGCAGGACGTATGTTTGATCGCGGCGCCGCTCAAGACGTCGCCGTTACGCTGGAAACCCTAGGCGAGGGGCGCTGCCGGCTCTCCTGGGAGGCCGTGGGATACCAGCTGCGTTCGTTTTTCTGCTCGATGCGTGGGCATATCAGATCGGAACGCGAGATCATCAGATTGATGCAGCGGGCGGTGGAGGCTGAACGGGCGCGGGACTTGACGGATGCGATCGAGCAAACCGAAGCGGCTTGAACAATGCCGTCGTCTGCAGGCTCTGGTCTCTGCCTGCCGCACATGAATGATCTCGCCGACAGCAAACAGACAGCTTCCGGTCTCTATCCAGTCGCTTGCCGCCTTATGGAAGGCACAAGCAAAGGATCGAACCATGAAAATGAAACTGACCGTCGCCCTTGTCATCCTGGCCACAACTCCAGCCTTGGCACTCGCCAGCCCAAGCTGCACCAAGGAGCCGAAGTCCAAATGGATGCCGGAGAAAGCCATGAAGGAAAAGATCGATGCGCTGGGCTACAAGGTGAAAACCTTCGAGATCACCGGAAGCTGCTACGAAATCTACGGCAAGGACAAGGACGGCAATCGCGCCGAGGTCTATTTCAATCCGGTATCGGGCGAAATCGTCCAGAAAGGCGACTGATCATGACGCCCGTTCAGTTGCAGGAGCAGGAGGGCCTTCGGCCCTCCGAGACCGTAAACGATACCGTCAAGGTCTGGGACCCGATGGTCAGGCTGTTTCACTGGACTGTCGTTGCCGCCTGCATCCTCAACCTTTTTGTTTTGGGGGAAGGAAAATATTGGCATCGTTTGACCGGATATGTCGTCGCCGCTGCCATCGCCATGCGGATCATCTGGGGCTTCGTCGGAACCAGACATGCGCGGTTCGGTGATTTCTTCCCAACGCCCGGCAAAGTCAGGGAGCAGATCCTCGGCATGATCAACGGCAGGGAGCGGCGCTACATCGGCCACAATCCCGTGGCATCGATCATGATGCTGAGCCTTATGACGCTTCTTGCGATGACCGCGGCAACCGGCTGGATGACGACACTCGATGCCTTCTGGGGCGACAAGTGGCTTGAGGAGGTGCACGGTGCTCTCGCCAACAGCATTATGATCCTGGCCTTCATCCATGCTGGGGCGGCATTGGTTGAGAGCTGGAGACATAGGGAGAATCTTGTCTGGTCCATGGTGACGGGTCGAAAGAGAGCATGAGGATACTTCTCATTGAGGACAGTGCCCGGCTTCGCGAACTTCTTTGCGAAGCCATCCGCGAGGCCGGTTGGCGCATCGACGCCTTTGCGACGGCGAATGAAGGCCGCCTTGCGCTTGAGGGCGCTGGCTATGATCTCCTTCTTCTCGATCTCGGCCTGCCCGACGAGGACGGTCTCTCCGTGCTGAAGTCCCTGCGCGCCGCCAAGCAGCAGATCCCGGTGCTTGTGCTGACGGCGCGGGGAGCCGTCGACGAGCGCATCGCCGGGCTGGATGCCGGGGCGGACGACTATCTGATCAAACCCTTCAACAATGGCGAACTTATCGCGCGAATTCGCGCCCTGATGCGGCGCTCGCCGGTGACAACAATGCCGACATTGGAATTTGCTGACGTCAGGTTCGAAATGGCGTCCCGCCAGGTTACCTGCAACGGCACCGAGATGGCGCTCGCCCCCTCGGAAAAGTCGCTGCTCGAACTGCTGATGCGCAATGGCGGGAAGGTGGTTTCCAAGCGCAAGATCGAACACGCTTTCTCCGAGTTCGGCGACGAGCGCAGCAGCAATGCCGTCGAGCTGGCGGTCTCCCGACTTCGCCGGAAACTGGAGGGACATC
Organism: Rhizobium ecuadorense; assembly: GCF_001187535.1. Taxonomy (GTDB): domain Bacteria; phylum Pseudomonadota; class Alphaproteobacteria; order Rhizobiales; family Rhizobiaceae; genus Rhizobium; species Rhizobium ecuadorense. The sequence goes on along the minus strand of NZ_LFIO01000402.1, from coordinate 17,981 downwards.
CCGCCGATGCCGTCATCGAAACCGTGAGAGGTGTCGGTTACATGCTGCGCGAGGAACGTGATTGATTCGGTCGAATCCCACGCTGACGGCCATTCTGACGCGAAGGATCGCGTTTTTCGCCATGGTCGCGATGTTGGTCCAACTGGGCGTCATCTTTTCCGACTACTATTGGAATGTAGGCGAGCTTTCCCGCCTGTATGTCGAGCAGGAGACCGAGCGGCTTGCCTCGGGCGTGGGGGATAGGGACGGCGCAGTTACCTACCAGCTGCCCGAAACCATCAGCCGGCGCTACGCACATTCGCAAACAGGTTATGTCGCCCGCATTCGGAACGACCGGGGCGATCTGATTTTCGAATCCTGCGACGATGCCTGCGAAAGCCGATTTCTGCCCGCGGAGGTCAACCCGCCGGATTTCTGGCTTCGGACCGTCAAGCCTGGAAAACCTCTCACGCTGGTCGGAGGGCGAGCCTTCAAGATCGGCGAGCACCGGATTCTCGTTGATGTCGCCACCGTGGGCGATCCTGAGAATCTCGCCTCCGGCGTCTTCTGGAACGAGATTCTCGAGCATATGATCGTGCCGATGAGCATCCTGCTCGGGCTTGTTCTCGGGGCGACTTTGTGGTCGGTGCGCCGCGCTCTGACGCCCGTGAAGGCCGCGGCCGATGCTGCCGAACTCATCGATCCGATGGATTCCAGATCTCATCTGCCGTTCGAGGGAATGCCGCGAGAAATCGCTCACCTCGCTGTGGCCGTAAATCGGGCGTTTCAGCGTGTCGGTGACCTCATGAATTCACAGAGGATATTGACATCCGGCATTGCACATGAGGTCCGCACACCGCTTGCGGCCATCAAACTCGAACTCGGCCGTATCGACCATCCGAGGGCGCGGAGAGCCGAAGGAGATCTCGACGACCTCATGCATTTCGTCGCTCAGCTGACTGCGCTGGCGCGGCTGGACACGTTCGATCACAGCGCGTTCGAAGAGGTCGATCTCGTCGCCCTCACGACAGGTGTTGCAGAGCAGCTTGCGCCTTGGGTTTACGAAAACAAACATTCGCTCGAGGTGTTCGCCGATGCCGAGACGGCAAGTGTCAGCGCCGCGCCGGCCCTCCTCAAAGATGCCCTTCGCAACCTGATCGAGAACGCGGTTCGCCATACGCCGGATTCGACGCAGATCATCGTCAGGGTGGGAGAATACGGCATTCACGTCGAGGATAAGCGGGACGTTCGACAAGAGGATCCCCCTCACCAAACCCGGAATACGGACAGTCTTGGAATAGGGCTGAAGATCGTGGAGCGTATCGCGGAACTACACAATGGATCGTTGCGGCGCTCCACTTCGTCTTATGGTCACGTCTTCGACCTCCTGCTACCGGGCGGGCAAGCCAAGACAGGGCTGTGATAGGTCGGCCGTCAGTCCGACAGTCCACCTTCGAGATGCACTGCATGGAAATCATCCACGAGCACTTCGAGATCGGCGAGCCAGCCCTTCGGATCCCGTACCGGGCACCCCTCCACCTCCCACCCGCCTTCCGGAGCTTTGGTGAGTTCGAACTTGATAGGCTCGATCGCCGACCCCGGATTTCTCAGGCGAAGAACGACCTGCCTGGGATCGAGGGCATCGAAATCGGGACCCATGATTGCGACGTGAACCTTCCTCGTGCCGCTCGCCTCGGCTCCAAGCTCCAGTTGAGCCATCGCTTTTTCGGAATGCAGATGGATCGATAGAACCTGCGAAACCTCGGCGGCCTCTACCTGTCCCGGACCGGCAAAGCGCCAGAGGCCCGCCGTGCCGATGATCGCGACGGCAAGAATGATTTCGAAGAGGATGCTTCGGCGCAGCCTTTCCCTCGCAACCGGATTTCCGGCCAATGTCGGCGCTGTGAGCCAGAAGCGATTGTAGACGGCCACCATGCAAAGACAGGCCACGAGCGCGACCTTGACGGTAAGGATCCGGCCGTAGAGCGACGACAGGAGCTGGATGAGCGCCGGAAGCTCTACTATCGCAAGCATGATCCCGGCAAGGATCATGACGAAGAACGGGATCGGAATCATCCGCGAGAAGCTGCTCAGCGGGCGCAGGTTCGGCGATGTCCGGCCGAGCTTCCAGAGCGGCGGAAGGCTTCCCGCCCAGAACAGCAGCGTCGCGCTGTGGAGAAATATGGCGGTTCTCGCCAGCCAGCGCGGGTCCGCCGCGCTGCAGTGTCCGCTGAAGGTAAAAGCGCTCGCCGCCAATATCAGGGCGACGACGGCAAGAACGCGCCCGGTGGTTTTGCGGCGGGCGAGGGGGAGCGCGATCGTCAGCAGCGACAGGAAGAACAGGCTGGCGCAAATTGCGGCATTGCCCTGCACGGCGATCTCGAGCGGTGCCGCGCCGGCAAGGACCAGACCGCTTCCCGCTTCGTCCAGCCCCTGCAGGTAAAGCCCCGCCGCCAGCAACGCGGCTCCCGGCAGCATGACGGTCGCGGCCCTCGCTGTTGGGTTGTTACGGGCGCCCAACCAACGATCGAACAGCGCGCCGCCAACCACGAAGGCCAGGAATAGAACCGTGGCGGTGTGCACGAGCCACATGGCGATCGGCAAAGAGAGACCGGAGCCCTCGCCAACCGTAACCGGCGGCTTTGCAGAAGGCGTGCCGATTTCGAACACCAGAGTGCCGCCGACAGGGTGGCCGTCTTCGGACTCGACGCGGTAGCTCACCATCACTGTGCCGCGGATGTTCGGATCGGAGAAGCGCAATCGGACATCCGCACCCGATGTGTCGGCGTCCAAGGCCTGGTTCGTGCCGTTGCCGTCGATTGCCGTAGCCCGGATGAGCCTGACCGGCTCGTTGAAATGCAGTTCGATTTCGTCCGGCACGCGGTCCAGCGTCTCGCCGGCCGCCGGAGTCGAGCTTTTCAAAGCGGCGTGGGCAAGCGCGCCTGTCGGCACCAGCATGCCCATCGCGATGATGGCTGCAACAAGAGCCGCCTGAAGACGACGCGTCACCCGTTTTCCTGTTTTCGAGGGCCACATGGTCGACGGCTCCCGCCGGTTCACGAACGCGGTTGTTCGACCACGTCGAAGTAGGGAGCCGGGGTTTCGTAATCGTCGGGCGACTTGCCGGAGGCCGGAACTTCAATCCAGCGCTCGACGGCGCCTTCCGTGCATTCCTGCACGACAGGAACGTAAATGCGGGTGCCGGGTGGAATCTCCTTCGCGACCGTCGCGCGGAAAACGAACTCGTCATATTCGTCGTCGGCGAGGGTGCCGCCGGACCATCTGATTTCGCTGACGCCTTCCCTCACGGGCTTGCCGTAGAGATCGTAGCTTTTCTCGTAGGCGGCGTTGATCTTCTCGACCGACCAGCCCGATTTCGGCATCGGTTTGGCCGACAGCAAACCCTCCGCGATCTTCACGCGGATTTCGATCGTCGCCTTGCCCTCACAGCCATGGCCGACGCGAAGAACTGCCTTGTATGCCGTGCCTGACGGCGCCCGGCCCTGCTCGAGGGTGATGTGGGCACTGGCCGCGCCTGCTGCGCAAACCGCTGCGGCGAAAGCAATTGCCATGGACTTCAACATGATGGCTCTCCACCGTGCGGGATGGCGCGCAAGCGCGGCCATCCGCACCGGTCGGTTGACTACTGGGTGATCTGGGCGAGGTCGGCATCCAACCGCTTGCGCACCATATTCGGCACCTTGGCGGTCTTGATGGCGTCGAGATTGGCCGGGCTGTCACCCACCTCAATCAGCGTAACCATGCCCATGCCGACATGCGGCGTGCACTTCAGGACATAAGCGCCCGGAACATCGAACTTTGCCTGATACTGTTCGCTCGGCTTGGATTTGAACTCGGGAGCGCCTTCGGGAATGAGCCCCTTGAAGGTCTCGACGTTGTGGCTCTTGTCGGTGGGAATGAAGGTTACGGTGTCGCCGGGAGCGATCTTCAGAAAGCTGGGCTCGAACACCATCGCGCCGTCCGTACCCTTATTGAGCATCTGAACCTGATGATCGGCAGCCATCGACGGCATGGCCGAAGCGATCAGGGCTGCCGTTGCAGCGATCAGAGCGAATTTCAAGCGCATGTGCATATCTCCTGTTTTGCGAGGCGATTTGACCTCGTGAACATGCTTTAAGATATGCGGCGCCGGGGTTCTTTGACGCTCGTCAAATATAGGAAAAAGCGTGCGATTGGGCCTGAGATTATCGGGTTCCGGGGAGCGTCGACATCAGGCGACGATCGTCAATTTACAACGAAACGACCGGCCTCTCGCCGGAGCATTATCGGCTCGGCGAAGGTCGGTTCGATATGATAAGCCGGATGGCGGCCGCAGATGTCACTGCGCGTCGAGAAGCTCGCGGATCTTCAGCGCAAGGTCCTTTGCAGTGTAGGGTTTGCGCAGCCATTGCGCGCCGGGAACAATGCCTTTGGCCGCAAGGCCCGGCTCGGAATATCCCGATGTGAAGAGCACGGCGATGTCGGGCCGCAAGAGGCGCGCTTCCCGCGCCAGTTCGTCGCCCGTCATCCCTCCCGGCATCACAATGTCGGTAAAGAGGAGCGCGATCTCGCTATTGTCGCGCAGCAGATCGAGGGCGCGGTGGCCGCTTTCGGCTTCGAGCACCGTGTACCCCATCGAGGCGAGCCTGGCGACGGCGACGCGGCGGACGCGGGCGTCATCTTCGACGACCAGCACCGTTTCGTCCCCTCCCGGCAGCCTGTTTTCGCCTGAGCCTTGGTCCGGCGCGGCTTGCTGATGTTTCGCCCCGTTGACGGCGGGCAGATATATCCGAACCGTCGTGCCGCGTTCGACCTCACTGTAAAGCTGGAGATGCCCGCCCGATTGCTTCACGAAGCCATAAACCATGCTGAGCCCGAGACCTGTACCCGAGCCCACTTCCTTCGTCGTGAAAAACGGTTCTATCGCACGCTTCCTGACCTCCTCGCTCATGCCGGAACCGGTATCGGTCATGGCGATGAGCACGAAGTTGCCGCTACGCACCTCCGGGTACATCTTCGCATAATCGGCATCGAGATGGACGCGCGAGATCGTCGTCGTGAGACTGCCGCCTTTCGGCATGGCGTCCCTTGCGTTCAAGGCGATGTTCAGGATGGCATTCTGAAGCTGGGAACTGTCGACAAGCACGTCCAGGCCGGCCCCTTCGATGACGGTCGACAGCTTGATATCCTCGCTGAGCGTTCGCCGGAGCAGATCGGAGAAGCCGCTGACGAGCTGACCGAGGTCCGCATGCTTCGGATTCAATGGCTGGCGCCGGCCGAAGGCGAGCAACTGACCCGTGAGGATCGCTCCGTCCTGCGCGGCCGATTGGGCCTCGTTGAGGATTTCGCGGAGGGTGCCGGGCGGCAGCTTGTCCTCGATCATTTCGAGATTGCCGCTGATGACGGTGAGGAGGTTGTTGAAGTCGTGGGCAATACCTCCCGTCAATTGCCCGATCGCTTCCATCTTCTGGGCCTGACGAAGGTCTTCCTCGATCTTGAACCGGCTGGTAAGATCGCGGACGAAACCGGTGAAGATCTGCTCACCGTTCACCGTCGTCTCGCCGACATGGAGTTCCATGGGAAATTGCGACCCGTCGGCCCGCTGCCCGGTGACGACACGGCCGTAGCCGATGATGCGTTTCTCGCCGGTTTCGATATAATGATCGATATAGCCGTCGTGAGCGTCGCGGTAGGGGTTCGGCATCAGGTTGCTGACGTTGCGGCCGCAAATCTGATCGGAAGACAGCCCAAACAGCTTTTCGGCAGCCTTGCTGAACGATAGCACTATTCCCTTGCGATCGATCACCACCATGGCGTCGGGCACGGTGTCCAGGATCGAACTCAGATGCGCTTCGCGGGATTTAACCGCGTCCTGGGCGCGTCTCAACGCGCTCACGTCGCTGTTCGTTTGAATGACGGCAAAGTCCCCATCCGGCAGATTGACCAGCACGCATCGGGATGCGACGTGAATGTCGTGTCCGCCCTTGTGGCGATGAATGATCTCGCCTTGCCAGAAACCACGCGACTTCAGCTGGTCGCGGATGTTGTCGGCCGGTTCGGGAAAGGTCGTCGCCAAAAGTTCGTGAACTTTCTCACCGACGGCTTCCTCTCTCGCCCAGCCATACATGTTCTCGCAGCCGATGGACCAGTGCGTGACGGTTCCGTCGAAACGATGGATCAGAATGTCCGCTCCATCGAGCACGTGCACCATTGCATCCAGTTCCTGGTACGATGCAGTTCTCGGAGAAACGAGGCGATGGGGCATGAACGTCGATCCTGCGGTTCGTTGCATCAGTGCAGCTTGACCCTATGACAGGAATTCTCCGAAAAATCATCTGCATCACCGGACAACTGTGCAAGGCGGGCGAGATTGACGATCCTGAGGTCGTGCCTGCCTTCGGGCACAACGATGTTTCGCGACGCAAGTTTTGTAATTGTGCGCGATACGGTTTCGATGGTCAGACCGAGATGGTCCGCAATGTCTTGGCGGTTCATCGGAACACGCACCAGGCCCTGCCGCGGCTGAGGACTGCGGCGGGAGGCGAGCTTGACGATGAAGCTGCATAGCCGCTCCTCGGCGTTCTTCTTCGACAGGAGCACCATCTGTTCGTGCGCCGCCGCCGCCTCCTGGCAGAGGAGCGAGACGTATGCGGGGCCGAGTGCGTTCGATCGGGCGACTTCCTCATGGAAGCTCTTCCGGGCTATGCGGCGGATCCTGCATTCGGTAACAGCCTCCGCCGTGAACAGGAAATCGTTTTGCAGCGACGCGCCGATCAGATCGCCGGCAAAGTGAAACCCGATAATCACTCGGCGGCCTTCGCCGATAATGCGATGGAGGCGCACGACCCCTTCTTCCACCTGAAAGAGGTGGGTCGCTTCGTCGCCCTCCCAGCAGATAGCCTTCCCGGCGGGGACGGTTTCTGCCGCCGATGTTAGAAAAAGCGATGAAAGAGAGTGACCGGCGTGGATCGCGTCGCCCGTCATCTTCGCATTTTCGAACGCCTGGTTGTTCTGCATCAGCATCGTCTTGTCCCTCGTGATCGATAGGCTGACTAGAACTCCGCTGCGTCACACAGGAATGAGCGGACGGTGCCAAAGGGTGAAAGAGTGTAACAGTTTGTAACGGCCGCGGCCCGATCCCGCCTTACCATTTTCTGGTTGATGTAGATCAAGGAGCAATTGCCGGCTTCGTGACAGTCCTGCCTCCAACGACGAGAAAGCCGGCCGCGAGGCGGTCGTCTTTGCATTGGGGACGACATCATGAGTTACACGACGGAAACGATGGTGGTCGCGGTCGCGGCGTTTCTAGCGCTGCTGGGAGCCGCATTCGCGCACGATCATCTCTTTGCGGTCCATATGGGCATACTCTGCTTCTGCCTCGCGGTGGGAACGGTGCTGCTGGTCAGGAACGTCGACTTCGCACCGGCGGACCAGCGGCGAAAGGTCGATGTGTCAGGCTATTTCGACGAGGTGATCCGCTACGGCCTGATCGCCACGGTGTTCTGGGGCGTGGTCGGCTTCCTCGTCGGGGTGGTCATCGCGCTGCAACTGGCCTTTCCCGACCTTAACATCGCGCCCTATCTGAATTTCGGAAGGCTGCGGCCCGTTCACACCTCGGCGGTCATCTTCGCCTTCGGCGGCAACGCCCTGATCATGACGTCGTTCTATGTGGTGCAGCGCACCTGTCGAGCCCGTCTCTTCGGCGGCAGCCTCGCCTGGTTCGTGTTCTGGGGCTATCAGCTCTTCATCGTGATGGCTGCGACCGGATATGTTCTCGGCATCACCCAGGCCCGCGAATATGCCGAACCCGAATGGTATGTCGACCTCTGGCTGACCGTCGTCTGGGTCGCTTATCTCGCTGTCTATCTCGGCACGATCCTGAAGCGCAAAGAGCCGCATATCTATGTGGCGAACTGGTTCTATCTCGGCTTCATCGTCACCATCGCGCTGCTGCACGTGGTCAACAATCTGGCGGTTCCGGCGTCGTTCCTCGGCTCCAAGAGCTACTCGCTCTTCTCGGGCGTCCAGGATGCGCTGACCCAATGGTGGTACGGCCACAACGCCGTCGGCTTCTTCCTCACCGCCGGCTTTCTCGGCATGATGTATTACTTCGTGCCGAAGCAGGCCAATCGGCCCGTCTATTCATACCGGCTGTCGATCATCCACTTCTGGGCACTGATCTTCATGTATATCTGGGCCGGCCCGCATCACCTGCATTACACGGCGCTGCCCGACTGGGCCCAGACGCTCGGCATGGTCTTCTCTGTGATGCTGTGGATGCCCTCCTGGGGCGGCATGATCAACGGTCTCATGACGCTCTCGGGCGCATGGGACAAGATCCGCACCGATCCGATCATCCGCATGATGATCGTCGCCATCGCCTTTTACGGCATGTCGACCTTCGAAGGCCCGATGATGTCGGTGAAGACGGTCAATTCGCTCAGCCACTATACCGAATGGACGATCGGCCATGTGCATTCCGGCGCCCTCGGCTGGGTCGGGATGATCACCTTCGGGGCGATCTACTATCTGACGCCGAAACTTTGGGGACGCGAGCGCCTCTACAGTCTGCGGATGGTCAACTGGCACTTCTGGCTCGCAACGCTCGGGATCGTGATTTACGCCGCGGTGCTCTGGGTTGCCGGCATCCAGCAGGGGCTGATGTGGCGCGAATACAATTCCCAGGGCTTCCTGGTCTATTCCTTCGCGGAAACTGTCGCGGCGATGATCCCCTACTACGTGCTGCGCGCGGTCGGCGGAGCGCTTTACCTGGCGGGCGGCCTCGTCATGGCCTGGAACGTGTTCATGACGATCCGCGGCCACCTGCGCGACGAAGCTGCAATCCCGACCACTTTCGTGCCCCAAGCACAGCCTGCCGAATGAGGTGAGACATGGCATCGATACTTGATAAACATCAGATCCTCGAGAAGAACGCGACGCTTCTTCTCGTCGGCTCGCTGCTGGTCGTGAGCATCGGCGGCATCGTCGAAATCGCCCCGCTCTTCTACCTGCAGAACACGATCGAGAAGGTGGAAGGCATGCGGCCCTATACGCCGCTCGAGCTCGCCGGACGAAACATCTACATCCGCGAAGGCTGCTATCTCTGCCACAGCCAGATGATCCGGCCGTTCCGCGACGAGGTGGAGCGTTACGGCCATTATTCGCTCGCAGCCGAGTCCATGTACGACCACCCCTTCCAGTGGGGGTCCAAGCGGACCGGGCCGGATCTCGCCCGCGTCGGCGGCCGCTACTCGAACGAATGGCACGTCCAGCATCTCTCCGATCCGCGCGCAGTGGTGCCGGAATCGATCATGCCGAGCTACGCCTTCCTCAAGGAGCAGGAGGTGACGATTAAGGATATCGGCATGGACCTCAAGGCCAATGAGGATGTGGGCGTGCCCTACAACGACGACATGCTGGCGAATGCCGAGGCCGACATGAAGGCCCAGGCCGATCCGAACGCGGATACGACAGATCTGCTGGCGCGCTATCCCAAGGCGAAAGTCGGTGACCTCGACGGCGATCCCGCCAGGCTGACCGAAATGGACGCCCTGGTGTCCTACCTGCAGATGCTCGGCACGCTGGTCGATTTCTCGACCTATGACGACGCCACCGGCTACCGCTGAGGTGATCCATGGAAACCTACACTGCAATGAGACACTTCGCCGACAGCTGGGGCCTTCTGGCGATGGCGGCCTTCTTCGTGGGCGCGGTTGCGTTCACCCTTCGCCCCGGCAGCAAGCAGACGGCGAAAGAGGCCGCCGATATTCCCTTGAAGGACGATTGAGATGTCGGAAAAACATATTGACGAATTCAGTGGCGTCGAAACGACCGGCCATGAATGGGACGGCATTCGCGAACTCAACAACCCAATGCCGCGCTGGTGGGTCTGGACGTTCTACGTCACGATCCTGTGGGCGATCGGCTATGCCATCGCCTATCCGGCCATTCCGATGATCACCTCCGCCACGAAAGGTTATTTCGGCTACTCGACGCGCGCCGAACTGCAGCAGGATCTCGATCTCGCCAAGGCATCCCAGACGAAGTTCCATGATCTGATTGCCGCCAAGACGGTTGAGGAGATCGACACCGATCCTGTTCTTCGGGAATTCGCCATTGCCGGCGGTGCATCCGCTTTCAAGGTAAACTGCGCGCAGTGCCATGGCTCGGGCGCCAGCGGCGGCCCGGGATTTCCGAACCTAAACGACGACGACTGGCTGTGGGGCGGGGATCTCGACGCTATCCAGACGACGATCGCGCACGGGATACGCTTCGATTCGGACGCCGAAACTCACGCTTCCGAGATGCCGGCCTTTACCGATGTCCTGGAGCCTATCCAGATGAAACAGGTCGCCGCTTATGTCTGGGGGCTGACCAATACGCCCTCCGATCCCGCTCTCGCGGCTGCGGGAAAACAGGTCTTCCTCGACAACTGCGCTGCATGCCACGGCGAGGACGCTAAGGGGAAGGTGGAAATGGGCGCGCCGGATCTCGCCGACGCGATCTGGTTGAAGGCGCGCGGCGAAGACGCCATCGCTCGCCAGGTGGCCAATCCCAAGCATGGCGTCATGCCAGCCTGGGCAGGGCGCCTCGGCGATACGACGGTCAAGGAACTCACCGTCTTCGTCCATTCGCTTGGCGGCGGCACGTGAGGGGCAAGCCATGACAGCTCATGACCACAATCCGATCCTCGGCCTCTACGGCACGCCGCGCGCCGTCATCCGGTCACGCGTGTCGGCGCGCGCCAAGGCGCTGCCATCATCTTCCGAGCAGGACGATCCGGCAAAGATCGGCAATTCGATCGTCAGTTTGACCTGCCTCAAAGATCACGACAGGACGACCCGCTAGTTCTGGATTTGTCGAGGACGTCCCAGCGGTGCTCTCCCCCGCAGTTCCTCCAGGCCACGCCCTTACCCCGGGGCGTGGCCTTCTTCTTGCCGGGGAGGCAAACCGTCCTTGGCAAGGCCGACTTTCTTGATCTGCATCAAGGAACGGAATGCCGGCAGGTGGGAGAAGAGCAGGTGAAAACCGGATAGGTCCCATGAATCTCTACACTGCACCAGATCCCAATGATGTCGAGCGGGTCAGCGTCGAGCCGGTCAACGCCCGCCGCAACCGGCAGCCTCTCTATGCGGCGCGCAAGAAGATTTTTCCCAAGCGCGCAGAGGGGCGGTTCCGCCGGTTCAAGTGGATCGTGATGCTGATCACGCTCGGCATCTACTATCTCGCGCCATGGATCCGCTGGGATCGCGGTCCCTATGCGCCCGACCAGGCCATTCTCGTCGATCTCGCTTCGCGGCGCTTCTTCTTTTTCTTCATCGAGATCTGGCCGCAGGAATTCTATTATGTCGCGGGCCTTCTCGTCATGGCGGGTTTCGGCCTGTTTCTCGTCACCTCCGCGGTCGGGCGGGCATGGTGTGGCTACGCCTGTCCCCAAACCGTCTGGGTCGATCTTTTCCTCGTCGTCGAGCGCGCGATCGAAGGCGATCGGAATGCGCGGATGAAGCTCGATGCCGCTCCCTTCACGTTCGACAAGGTGAGGAAAAGGGTGGTCAAGCATTCGATCTGGCTGCTGATCGGCGTCGCCACCGGCGGAGCGTGGATCTTCTATTTTGCCGACGCGCCGAGCCTCGCGGTATCGCTGTTTACCGGCGGCGCGCCCGCCGCCGCTTACGCCACGGTCGCCATTCTGACCGCGACGACCTATGTGCTCGGCGGCCTGATGCGCGAGCAGGTGTGCACCTATATGTGCCCGTGGCCGCGTATCCAGGGCGCCATGCTCGACGAAAATTCGCTCGTCGTCACCTATAACGACTGGCGGGGCGAGCAGCGGTCGCGCCATGCGAAGAAGGCCCAGGCCAAGGGCCAGCCGGTTGGGGATTGCGTGGATTGCAATGCCTGCGTGGCCGTGTGCCCGATGGGGATCGACATTCGCGACGGACAGCAGATGGAGTGCATCACCTGCGCGCTCTGCATCGATGCCTGCGACGGCGTCATGGATAAGATCGGAAAGCCCCGCGGCCTGATCGCCTATGCGACCCTCAACGAGTATTCGGCCAATATGGCGCTTGCGACCGACGAGGGACGAATGGCCATCCAGCCGTCCCGGGTGCGAAACGAGGATGGAAGTTTCGTCCCGGCGGTCCGGCACTTCGACTGGCGCATCATCTTTCGTCCCAGAATCGTCTTTTACGCCGCCGTCTGGGCGTCGATCGGCATCGCCATGATCGTCCATCTCGCTTTCCGCGAACGCCTGGAGCTCAACGTCGTCCACGATCGGAACCCCCAATATGTTCTGGAAAGCAACGGATCGATCCGCAACGGCTACACGCTTCGCGTCCTGAACATGATGCCGACACCGAGGGACGTGACCATTACCCTCGTCGGGCTGGAGGGGGCGACGATGCGCATTGCTGAATTCGGAAAGCACGACGGCCGCAGTTTTACGGTCCATGCCGAGCCCGACCAGGCTACGACGCTCAAGGTCTTCATCACGCGCAGGCCCGATGGAGCCGCAGTCAATGAGTTCCTCTTCGTCGTCGAAGATACCGGCCATTCCGATCGGGCAACCTATCGCGCGGCGTTCAATGCACCGGGAGAGGTGAAATGAAGATGTCCACGCAAGGCTTTACCGGCCTGCATATGCTGCTGGCGACCTCGGCATTCTTCGCCGTGGTGATCGCCGTCAACGTCACCATGGCCTTCTATGCCTCCTCCAGCTGGAGCGGTCTCGTCGTTGAAAACACCTACGTCGCCAGTCAGGAATTTAACGGCAAGGCGGCGGCAATGAAGGCGATGGCCGAGTCCGGCATCACAGGCGATCTCTCCATCAAGGGGCGCGAGATCCGCTACGGCATTCACGACAAAGGCGGTTCGCCCGCGATCGTCGATGAGGTTGTGGTGAATTTCAAGCGGCCCGTCGGAGACCACGAGGATTTCCACCTGACGCTCGGGAAGACGGGGGAAGGGCGGTTCGAGGCGGATCATAAGGTCGCTGCCGGCGACTGGATCGTCGAAGTGATTTCCAAAAAGGATGGACTGGTCGTCATGCACGAGGCCAAACGCATCGATACCGCGGAGTTCGGCCAATGAGCTGCTGCTCCATGGACACGGAAAGCGTGCTTGCTCTCAGCGCGACGTCATCCAGCGCCGAGGAGGCCCGTCTTGCCAGTCACCCGCTCGGCGCAGGATTGCGCCAGCTCGACCTCAGTGTTCCCGACGCCCATTGCGGCGCCTGTATTTCGACCATCGAAGGAGCACTGACAGCGCTGCCCTTCGTCAGGAAGGCCCGGGTCAATCTCACCGCGCGCAGGGTGAGCTGCGTCTATCAGGAGGAGATCGACGCGTGCGCGACCGATCCGTCGGAAATCCTTGCGGCGATCAATGCATCAGGATACCGCGCGCATCTCTTCACGCCCGCAGCCCCCGAAAACGACAGGATCAGAAACCAGCTCCTGCTGGCGATCGGAGTCTCCGGTTTCGCAGCCGCCAACATCATGCTGTTGTCGGTGTCGGTCTGGTCGGGTGCGGATGCTGCGACGCGCGACATGTTTCACTGGATCTCGGCGATGATCGCCGCGCCGGCCTTGATCTATGCCGGGCGCTTCTTCTTCCAATCGGCCTGGAATGCGCTGAAGCGCGGGCGCACCAACATGGATGTTCCCATCTCGCTTGCCGTGACGCTCTCCTATGCCGTTTCACTGTGGGAGACCGCGCACCATGGCGAACATGCCTGGTTCGATGCCACGGTTTCCCTGCTGTTCTTCCTACTGATCGGCAGGACATTGGATCATGTCATGCGGGAAAAGGCGCGCGCGGCAATCAACGGGCTCGCAAGGCTGGCCCCACGCGGGGCGCTGCTGATGATGCCCGACGGGTCGCGGCGCTATATCGCGGTGGAGGAGATCGCGGTGGGAGATGAAATCTCGATCGCGGCCGGCGAACGCGTCCCGGTCGACGGCGTCGTCGTCAGCGGAGAAAGCGATGTGGACCTCTCCATCGTCACAGGCGAGAGCAGCCCCGTCGGCGTCGCTGGAGGCAGCGAGGTGAATTCCGGGGCGATGAACCTGACCGGTTCGCTCGTCTTCAGGGCGACGAGAATTGCCAGGAACTCGCTTCTCTCCGAAATCATCGCCCTTATGGAAGCTGCCGAAGGCGGCAGGGCGCGCTATCGCCGGGTCGCCGACCGCGCCGCAGCGCTTTATTCCCCGGCCGTGCATCTGCTGGCGCTGGTTTCCTTCCTCGCCTGGGGCTTCCTCGGCGGCGACTGGAAACATGCCATGCTGGTTGCGGTGGCGGTCCTGATCATCACATGCCCCTGCGCATTGGGTCTTGCCGTTCCCGTGGTCCAGGTCGTGGCCGCAGGCGAGCTTTTCCGCAATGGCATCATGGTCAAGGACGGTTCGGCGCTGGAACGGCTGGCCGAGGCGGATAGCGTCGCCTTCGACAAGACCGGCACACTGACGATGGGCATGCCGCGCCTCGTCGGGATCGAGACGATCGAAGAGGGCAGTGCCGCCATCGCTCGCGGGTTAGCCGCGCATTCGCGCCATCCGCTTTCCGAGGCGCTGGTGCGGGACACCGAACTCGCCCATCTCCCGCCCTTCGACGGCGTGACGGAAATTCCAGGCGGCGGGCTGGAGGCTGAAAAGGGAAGGGATGTCTATCGGCTGGGCAATGCGACGTTCGCCGGCGGAACCGGCTTCGTGACTAGTGTCACTGACACTCCGTTTTCGGAAGTGGTCCTGTCGAAAAACGGGGTCGTTCTTGCCCGTTTCTTTTTCGACGACACGCTTCGCCCGGGTGCTGCCGAGACCATCGCCCAGCTCAATGCGGCCGGCCTTGAAACGCTGATGGTATCCGGCGACCGGCAGACCGTCGTCGACAATACCGCGCATGCTCTCGGCATCGACAGGGCCCTGGGCACCCTGACGCCGAAGCAGAAGGTGGAGGAATGCCAGAGATTGAGCGATCAAGGCCATCGCGTGCTCATGGTCGGCGACGGCATCAACGATGCTCCCGCACTTGCCGCCGCGCATGTCTCGATGGCGCCCGCCACGGCCTCCGATATCGGCCGGCAGGCCGCCGACCTCGTCTTCTTCAACGACCGCCTCGACGCCGTTCCCGAAGCGATCGCCGTCGCGCGGCGGTCCGCCGGCCTCATCCGGCAGAACTTCGCGCTGGCCATCGGCTACAACGTACTGGCGGTGCCCATCGCAATCGCCGGGCTGGCGACACCGCTCATCGCTGCGGTGGCCATGTCGACATCGTCGATCATCGTCGTCACGAATGCGCTGCGCCTTAACGCATTCGCCAAACCTCCCGGCATCCTGACTGCGGAGCGGGCCGGCGGGCAAGCGGAGGTGAAAGCCGCATGAACATGCTGATCTATCTCATACCGATCGCGCTTCTGATGGGAGGCATGGGGCTCCTGGCTTTCCTCTGGTCGCTGAAGAGCGGCCAGTACGACGATCTTGAGGGAGCCGCCTGGCGCATTCTCGGCGAAGACGAAGCCGACGGGAATAAACCTTGATCACACACAGGCCCAACACGAAAGGAAGATCAATGCCTGCGAAAAATTCCGTGCTTTTGCAGTCTGACCTGTTCGACGGCCTGGACCAGGCGATCATGCAGCAACTCGCCGCCACGGCTAAGCTTCGCACCTTCGCTCCCGACGAGCGGATCGTCGCCGAAGGCCAGGAGGCGTCATTCGTCTATTACGTCATCGGCGGGTTCGTGCGACTTTCCAAATCGGAATCCGCCGGGCGCGAGGCGGATATCTACGTATGTGAGCCGGGCGACACCTTCGGCGAATATCTTCTCTCGGGCGGCGGCTCTTATGCCTATAGCGCGTGGTCTGCCGATGGGGCTGAGGTCGCCTTGTTCGAACTTGCGGACTTGCGGGCACTTGCCGAACGGCACCCCGTCATGCATCGAAACGTCATGCGCATCATGGCTCGATATCTGCTCAGCACAATGGATTGCATTGCGGGAGACCGGCTGCACACGGCCGCGCAACGCGTTGCTAATTACCTCATGAGCCGATGCCCGGCGTCCGCCTCGCAGGTTACTTTCCGCCTTCCCTACCGAAAGAGGATTCTGGCCGGCAAACTGGGGCTTGCCCCCGAGGCCCTCTCGCGGGCGTTCGCCGCGCTGGTTCCCGCAGGAGTCGAAATCAGGGGCAAGGTCGTTCTCGTCGACAGCGTCGATCAGCTTCGCAAGGCATGCTGACCTTCCATGACAGCTACAGGAGATCCGAAATGACGCGCAAGCAGAAGCGGCTGGCGGTGATAGCAGGCGGCATGGGCTTCATGGCCGCCGCCGTGCTGCTGGTTATGTTCGCCTTCAGCCAGTCGGTCGCCTATTTCTACATGCCGGCCGATCTGGCAAAGACGCCGGTGGCGCCGGAAACCCGCATCCGGCTCGGCGGCCTGGTCGGCGAAGGCAGCGTCGTGCGCGGCGCCGGCTCGACGGTGGAATTTTCCGTCACCGACGGCAGCGCCAATGCCGTGAAGGTCCAATATACCGGTATCCTCCCCGATCTCTTCCGCGAGGGGCAGGGGGTCGTCACCGAAGGCATGTTTGCGCCGGGGGCCAACGTCTTCATCGCCGACACCGTGCTTGCCAAGCATGATGAGACCTACATGCCGAAGGATGTCGCCGACCGGCTGAAACAGCAGGGGCTGTGGAACGAGGCTCAAGGGGAGGGGCAGGGAGCCCAAGCGGCGCAATGAGCGATGCCGTCCTATCGTGGACCGGATGTGTTGGCCGGCGATCAGGACGTTTGACGAAGATCAAAGCGGTGCATCCGGTCGGCCTTTAGCATATTCCCCACAATAACCGCGACCAGGGAGACGGCGACCATGCAGGCAAGGGATATAATGACCACAAAGGTGGTTGCGATCAGCCCCGCGGTCAGCGTGCGCCATGCGGTTGCGATGATGCTGCAGAACCATGTCAGCGGTCTTCCGGTCGTCGACGATCGGGGACGCGTTTGCGGCATGGTCACGGAGGGCGATCTGCTTCTGCGCCGGGAAGTCCGGTTCACGCCCCGCCCTGCGCGGGCGCCGGAGCTCATCTCCGAGATCGATCTCGAACGTTACATCTGCAGCAACGGTTGGTGTGTCACCGATGTCATGTCCCAGGATGTGATCGTCGCGCGGCCGGACAGCGAAGTGTCCGATATCGCCGAAAGCCTGCAGGCACATCGTATCAAACGCTTGCCGATCGTCGAAGACGGACGTCTGGTCGGGATCGTCAGCCGGAGGGATATTCTGCGGGTCATCGCCGAAGCGCCGGCGACCGCCTTGCCGCGAGGGGACGAGGCGATCAGACTGGCGGTGCGCACCAGGCTGAGATCTGACCTCGGCCTCACCTCTCAACGAGTGCAGGTCTCCGTCAGGAACGGGCAGGTGACTGTTGACGGCGAGGTGGAATCCGAGCTGAAGCGCAAGGCCATCAAGGTTCTTGTCGAAGGCTTGGGGGGAATTGCCGGCTATCGGGATCAATTGCACGTATCGGCTGCTCACAGCCAGGATTAAGGCTTGGCCGCATTGGCGCGCCGTCATCCCGCTTGAGCAATTCCAGCAAAAGTGTGCAGCGCGGTTTTGCTAGGCAAAGCGCGAAGCGCTTTTGCCGGGAAGTGCGTGAAACGAGAGATAGGGCATTTTCCTGATTCGAAGAAAAACGAAAATATTCTAACGTGACGAGGAGGCTTGCTCGATCTTCCAGATCGGGCAAGCCGTCTGTCAACTTCCCTGCTTGACACGGAAACTCCCGACTCGCGCGCCGACCTTAGCCCGGCCGCCGGTTTCTTCTTTGATTGAAAGCAATGAAGTCGCGGTTCGATGGATCGCGGCGTGGAATGGGCGGTCGCGGCCTCCTTGCTGAACTTGACGAAGATCAAATACGCGGACGCCCTCCGGATATATCGCTTGGGCATGCAGAAGGAGCAGATGATGGATTTCGAAGCGTTTTTCAAAAACGAGCTGGACGGGCTTCAT
>NZ_LFIO01001304.1 GCF_001187535.1 Rhizobium ecuadorense | reverse complement strand
CCGGACAGACCACACGCCTCGCCTTCAATCTCGACAAGGCTGTGTTCTTCGATCCCAATAGCCAGATGCGGATTGTGTGACGGCCATCGGAGCGCCGCGCGCCCGAGAAGGCGCGCGGGCTATGGGCTGAATCAGGCGGCCGCCGTCACGCTGAGGGTCACCGGAGGGAAACGCGAGGAGACCGCTTCGACGGTGATCTCGCCCACCAGCCCCGTTGCCTCCAGCCAGAAGCCGGCGGTGCCGCCCTGCAGCGGCACATTGGCCGGGCCGACGATCTTCGCGGGGCCATGCACCTTCAGCGAAATGCTGTCGTTCATGAAGGGCAGGCGTTGGCCGCACTGATCCAGCGCGCGGATGATGACGCGGGTGCTGTCGCGTTCGCGCGCCTTCAGCGTCGAGCTGTCGGCGACGATTTCCAGCGTCGTCGGCAAGGGATCGGCCGCCAGCGTCAGGCTCGCCACCGGCTCGCCGCCAATATAGCCGGTCAAGGTGCCGTCGATCCATTCGAGACCCCAGGTGCCGAGCTCATCGGCAGTGAAGTGGCGATGGTCGAGCACGACGGGCGGATGCGGCAGATGCGGATAATTCTCGCGGTCCGGGCCGATGCGCTTGCTGAGCGCGCCGTATTGCAGTTCCACCTCGTCGCAATTGGTCAGGATGATCAGCGGCAGAACGCCGCCGATATTGCGCTCGCCGCGCGCCCAGAAGGTCGCCGGCTTCATGACGATCTCCTCGGACGGATCGCACTGGCTGATATAGGCATAGGCGGCGAATTTCGGCTCGCGGAACATGTCCATGACGCCGTGGTAGCAGATGCGGTCGCCGGAGCCGAAATCCTTGTGGGTGTTGTAATCGAACATGCACCAGCCGATGGCGCCCGAGATATCGGGGTCGCCATAGGCGGCGTTCAGCACCTCGAGGTGACGGCGCACATGCTCGGCCTGGCGCTGCTCCTGGTCGTAGATCTTCGTCGGGTGCATGTGGCCGTTGAACTCGGTGATGAGGTACGGCACCTTGCGGGATAGGCCGGTATTTTCCTGCTGACCGCGCAGCACCGTGCGCGGGCGGTTGGCGCCCGGCAATTCCTCATTGCCGAGGATGAAGTCGTTCATCGTGTAGACGTCCTCGAGCAGCTCGCTCTCGGTGATATAACGCACACCGCCGGTCTGGCGGGTGCTGTCGAGCTCGCGGGCCAGACGATTGGTCTCGACGTAGAAATCATGACTATCCTGGGACTCGTTGATGCGCACGCCCCAGATGATGATCGAAGGATGGTTCCAGTCGCGCTCGATCATGCGGCGGACGTTTTCGATCGATTCCTTCTGCCAGTCGGCATCGCCGATATGCTGCCAGCCGGGGATTTCCTCGAAGACGAGCAGGCCAATGGCATCGCAGCGGTCGAGGAACCATTTCGACTGCGGATAATGCGAGGTGCGGACGATATTGCACTTCAGCACGCTCTTCATGATGTCGGCATCGCGCTCCTGGGCGGACCGGCCGGCGGCATAACCGACATAGGGGAAAGACTGGTGGCGGTTGAGGCCGCGCAATTTCAGCGGCCTGCCGTTCAGCAGGAAACCTTCCGGCGTGAATTCGGCGGTGCGGAAGCCGAAGCGGGTGGAGACGCGGTCGGAGCCGTGTTCGGTTCTGAGTTCGACGGTGACCTCGTAGAGCGTGGGGTCGGCGATGTCCCAGAGGGTAATGCCGGTGAGGCCGCCGAAGGAAAGCCTGGTGCGGTCGCCGATCGTCTCGGTTGCTGCGGTTGCGATCACCGCGCCGTCGGCCTGCTTCAGCGTGGCGGTGACGGTCGCCGAGAAGCTGCGGCCCTCGGGGTTGGCGATATCGACGCGGATGGTTGCCGATTTCTCCGGAGCGAGAACGTCTGTGGTTTCGATCTTGAGATTGCGGATCGACACCGGATCGGTGACCTTCAGCCAGACGTCGCGGTAGATGCCGGCATAGGTGAGATAATCGATGCGGCCGCCGAAGGGCGGGATGGCAGGGTTTTCGCTGCCGTCGATCTTGACGGTCACGAGGTTCTCGCCCTTGAGCAGCTTGCCGGTGAGGCGGGCCTCGAAGGGGGTGTAGCCGTCCTTATGGGCGATGATTTCTTCGCCGTTCAGATAGACGACACTGTCGGCCATGGCGGCGTCGAAGACGAGCGAGACTTCACGGCCCTCGAATTCCGGCAGCCAGCGCAGTACCTTCTGATAGGTGAAGGCGCGCTGATAGCTCGTCTCGTCGAAATAGTTGAAAGGCAGTTCGACGGCGGTATGGGGCAGGCTGACCGACCTGGCGGCATCAAAGCTTTCGAGCAGACGCTGGCCAAAACCCTCGTGGAAACTCCAGCCTTCGTTGAAGGAAACGATAGAACGCATTTCAGCCCCTCCCGGTCATGGCATCATGAGCGGTGCAGCGTCTCTCGGCGCGTGAAAATCGGGTCATCTTGTATTCCTCCTTGATGCAATAAGCTGCGGGCCGCTGGAGCGCGTCACATTTCATTCGATTCATGCGACGCGCTTTAGCTTTTTTCATGCACGCCGTCATCCGGAACCGCTTGACGCTTTTTCGGGTTAGATGTGTTGGAGCGATGCCGTTTCTCGCCGACGCTGGGATCGTCGGCTGTGTCTGTCGAGCGCGCGGCGCCATGTTCCTTACGGATACTGGGCGCCGTTGGTCTTCGTATAGATCGAATAGACCGAGCGCGTCGCGGTGATAAAGAGCCGGTTTTTCCTAGGACCGCCGAAGGTGAGATTGGAGACCGTCTGCGGCACCCGGATCTTGCCGAGCAGCGTTCCATCCGGCGAGAAGCAATGAATGCCGTCGCCGGCACTCGTCCAGAGATTGCCGCTGACGTCGAAGCGGAAACCGTCGGGGTGGCCGGCATCGAGGCTGCAGAAATAGCGGCTGTTTGTAAGCTTCCTGCCGTCGACGACGTCGAAAACTCTTATATGGCAAGGCACTTCATGTTTTGCCGAGCCGGAATCGGCGATGTAGAGCTTCGTCTCGTCGGGCGAGAAGGCAAGGCCATTCGGTTGAATGAAATCCTCGACGACCGCCTCGATCTCGCCGCTTGCAGGATCGATCCGGTAGACGTTACGGGTCGACTGTTCGGGCTCGGCCTTGTGGCCTTCGTAATCCGAGAGGATGCCATAGGTCGGATCGGTGAACCAGATCCCGCCATCGGAATGCACGACGACGTCGTTCGGCGAATTCAGCCGTTTGCCTTTGTAGCTGTCGGCGAGAACGGTGAGGGTGCCGTCGATCTCGGTGCGGGTGACGCGGCGGCCGCCATGTTCGCAGGAGATCAGCCGGCCCTGCCGGTCGCGGGTATTGCCGTTGACGTAGTTGGAGGGCGAGCGGAAGATCGAGACCGTGCCATCCGGCGTCCAGCGCATCATGCGTTCGTTCGGGATATCGCTCCAGAGAAGGCAGTTCAGGTCGGAAAACCAGACCGGGCCTTCCGTCCAGCGGCAGCCGGAATAGAGTTCCTCGAGGGCGGCGCTGCCGATGACCAAGGCGCCGAAACGTTCATCGCGGATGTCGTAAAGCGGATTGTCGGCCACGCCATTTTCTCCCTGAATGCTGCCGTCCCTTCCTAGCTGCAAATCCTGGGAGGTGCCAGAGCCCGGCATGGGAAATGCCGGGCTCGCGACCGATCAGAGGGCTGCGACCGGATGCGGCGAGCCGTCGTAGGCCCCCCAGATCGACTGGTCGAAGCAGATGACCGAACCGGTCATCAGGCCGGATTCGGCCGATGACAAATAGGCGCAGGCGCGCGCCACTTCATGGGGATCGACCAGGCGGCCGAAGGGCTGGGCTGCCGCCGCCTTCTCCAGCCAGTCGGCGGGTGCATCGTGAAATTCGCGCTGAATGCGGTCCTCGCCTTCCGACGCCATCCAGCCGATATTGAGGCCATTGACGCGGATGCGGTTGCGCAAAAGCGCATAGGCGGTGTTTTTCGTCAGGGTTTCCAGCGCGCCCTTGGAGGCGCAATAGGCGGCGATGAAGGGTTGGCCGGCTTTGGCCGACATCGAGCCGATGTTGACGATCGTGCCCTCGGTCTTTTCGCGGCGCATGACCTTCACCGTCTCCTGCATCAGGAAAAACGGTGCGCGCACATTGACGGCGAACATGGCGTCGAAGAGTTCAGGGCTGGTATCGAGGATGGTGCCGCGATCGGTGATGGCGGCGGCATTGACCAGCGCGTCGACCCGGCCGAAGGCCTCGTCGCAGGCATGGACGACATTCCTGGTGTCCTCGACCTTGCCGAGATCGGCCCTGGTGTAGACGACCTTCACGCCGGTCGCGGCCGAAATCTCCGCCGCCTTCGCCTTGCCCTTGGCTTCGTTACGCCCGCAGATGACGATGCCCTCCGCGCCGCGTTCGGCGAAGAGACGGGCGATCGTGGCGCCCAATCCTTGCGTGCCGCCGGTGACGATGGCGATCTTGCCGTCGAGACGGCCGTGGTCCGTGCTCATGTTGTTCCTCCTTGGTGATGATATGCGAATGGCCTCCCGCGGGTGCGGGAGGCTTTTATTTCAGTGCGGGTCGGCTCCTGATCCTTAGTCAGCTCAGCTTCTTTTGCGCCTGTTCTGCAAGTGCCGCCGCAAAGGCTTCGTCGCTCCAGCTTTCCTTCAACGCCTCGTGCATCAGCTGCGCCTGCGTCTTCGGCGCCAGGCCGCCAAGCGGGGGATCTCGATCGAGATTGGTCGGGAAGGAATAGCCTTCGGCGCAGGCGGCAACGGCATTGGCGATCTCGTCGGGCGACAGCCTGACCTGCAATGTCTTCAGGGCGGGAAAGAGCCTAGCGCTCATTTTTTCGCGGTTGACCGTTTCCATCGCCCGGCCGAAGGCAGAGGAGACCTGCAACAGGTTGGCGACGCGCTTGATGTCGGCCGAGCGATTGGTGCCGGCGGCGTGGAAGAGGGCGGGATTGAAGAAGACGACGTCGCCTTTTTCGAGTGACAGCTGGATGTGGTTGGCCTCGAAATAATCCCGGAATTCCTGGCGCTTGAGTGCGAGATAGCCCGGCACATAGGTCTGGCTGTGCGGCAGGAAGAGCGTCGGGCCGCTTTCGAGCGGCATGTCGCAATGGGCGACCGCACCCTGCAGCGTCAGCACTGGCGAAAGCCGGTGCACATGCACCGGAAACTGCTCGATCACCGCGGACGATTGGAAGCCGAGATGATAGTCGCGATGGGCCGATTGCGCCGCGCCGCCTGGATTGACGCGGTTGACCTGCGCCGTCATCTGGTAGCTTGGGCCGAGCCAGGCTTGGCTTGCGAGTGCGACGATGGCATTGCCGTAATATTCGGCAAAATTCGCTGGATCGGCGAGGCAATGTTTCTCCAGCGAATTCCAGATGCGGTCGTTGGCGCCGGGCTTGGCGAAGTGATCGCCGCCGCCGGTCGAGGTGCGGTGCTGCTCCTCGATGATCTGATCGAAGACCGCGCTGGCGCGGTCGATAATGCCGGGATCCTCGTAAGCATGCTTGAACACGGCGACGCCCGGACCGTCGCCGAAGGCCTCGCAGATCTCGGCCAGCACGGCGCGCCGGCCCTCCGGCGTTGCGGCCGCCGCCGTCACCTTGCGGCTGTCGTAGATCAGCACGTTTTTTTCGACTGCAGACGCCGAGGGATAATCGGCAAGCGCGGTGGTCTTTTCCGCCAGGCGGCGAAAGTCGTCGAGATCGCAGCTGTCTTCGCTCAGCCAGACACGGTCGGCGCGCAGTTTTTGCGGATTGTCGGTCTTCATGATGGCTCCTCCTCTTTCGAATAGAGGCACTATACGCCGTGATCAGAGGTGATATAGATCAGGAATCCATCAAAAAGCCATCAAACGGATTCCATGGCCCATCTCTTCCTCGTCAAGGATATCGCTTTTCAAGCGGGCCTCAGCACCGCGACTGTCGACCGGGTGCTGAACGGCCGGCCGGGTGTGCGCCAGCAGACGGAAATGCGGGTGCAGGCGGCGATTGCCGAACTCGAAAAGCAGCAGGCCGGGGCGGTGGCGAGTGGGCGCATGCTGGCGATCGATATCGTCATGGAAACGCCTCAGCGTTTCAGCGATGCGGTGCGCGCCGCCTTCGAGGCCGAGATGGCGGCCTTCCTGCCCGGCGTCTTCCGGTGCCGGTTCCATTTCGCCGAGGTGATGAAGCCGGCCGAGATGGTGCAGCTTCTCGACCGTATCCGGCTGCGCGGTACACACGGCATCGTGCTGAAGGCACCTGATGTTGCCGAGGTGGCCGCCGCCGTCGCGCGGGCGGATGCGGCCGGCATTCCGGTGGTGACACTGGTGACCGACCTGCCGAATTCGGCGCGCATCGCCTATGCCGGCGCCGACAACCGGGCGGCGGGGGAGACCGCGGCCTATCTGATCGGCGAAGTGCTCGCGAGCGCTGGCGGCAAGGTGCTGGTGACGCTGTCGAGCGGGCGGTTTCGCGGCGAGGAGGAGCGCGAGATCGGCTTTCGCCGCATCATTCGCGCCCGTTATCCCGGGATCGGCATCACCGAAATCAGCGAGGGGCATGGCACCGATATGGCGACGGGAACACTTGCGGCGGCTGCCCTTGCCGCCGATCCCACCATCAATGCCGTCTATTCGATCGGTGGCGGCAACCGGGCGGTGCTGGCGGCCTTCGATGCGGCCGACCGCCCGGTCCACGTCTTCGTCGCTCATGATCTCGACGTCGACAACCGCGCCCTGCTTGCCGCCCGCCGGATCGGCTTCGTGCTGCACCATGATCTCAGGACCGATGCGCGTTCGGCCTTCAGGGCGATCATGGGCCGGGCGACGTCACCGGGTCGGGCGGTTCCGGCCTCGCTCTCATCGGTCGAAATCGTCACGCCCTACAACTTGCCCGTCGGCGATTGAGCCAATTGGCTTCCTTCGATGCCGAATTCGGACTACAGCTTGGGCGAGAGTGAAGGTGAGCGGCATGGATTATAGCGACGTCAGCACAATTGCAGCCTGGATCACGGAGCAGGGACTGAAGGGCGCCTCGGAAGCCGAGTTGATGACCGGTTTCTGCGCGGCCTGCCGCAATGCCGGGCTGCCGCTCGACCGCGGCCTGGCGCTGATGGATACGCTGCACCCGGTGCATGAGGGCCGCGCCTTCCGCTGGGACAGCGAGGAGGAGATCGAGACCGAGTTCGAATATGGCTCGACGAGCTCCGGGGAGGCCGCGGCGAACTGGCAGCGCTCGGCCTTTTATTATCTCTGGGCCAACAATGAACGGGAGATACGCCGGCGCCTCGGCTTTGGCGATCCGATCGATTTCAGCCTGCTCGATACGATCGCTGAAGCCGGCCATACGGATTTCATAGCGATGGTCCATCGTTTCAGCGAGGCCGGCACGATCGGCGAAATGGATTGTTTCTTCTCGCATTTCGCGACCAAACATCCCGAGGGTTTTTCCGATCACGACCTCGCCATCCTGCGCAAGCTGGTGCCGGTGCTGGGGCTGGCGATCAAGTGCATCGGGCTCGGGCGCATCGCCCGCACCATCGCCGAAGTCTATCTCGGCGAGGACGCGGCGCGTCAGGTCATGGAGGGCAAGATCAGTCGCGGCAAATCGGAGCGGATTTCCGCCGCACTCTGGTTTTCGGATCTGTTGAACTACACAAAGATCTCCGACAGCGTACCGCCGGAGGAGATCATCCCGTTGCTCAACGACTATAGCGAGGCGGTGATCACGGCGATCCACGAATCCGGCGGCAATGTGCTGAAGCTGATCGGCGACGGCGTGCTGGCGATCTTCAAGGGCGAGGTGCCGGCGGAGACCTGTCGTGCGGCGCTCCACGCCGAAGCGCTGCTGCGGGAAAAGCTCGCCAACCTCAATGCCGAACGCAAAGCCGACGACCGGCCAACGACCGATGTCTATATCGGCCTGCATATCGGAGACGTCTTCTACGGCAATATCGGCAGTCAGGACCGGCTGGACTTCACGGTCATCGGCCCTGCCGTCAACGAGGTCAGCCGCATCGCTTCGATGTGCCGATCAGTGGATCTCAACCTGTTGATCTCCTCCGATTTCGCCACAGCGATACCGGAGGAACAGCGCGCGGCACTTGCCTGTGTTGGACGTTATGCGTTGCGCGGCGTGAAGCGCGCGCAGGAACTCTATACGCTCGATAACGCCCGGCTGAGCGCCTGATCGTCGCAGGACGCAGGCCTATCGCAGCAGCCCCTGGCCGCCGTCGATCCAGATCGGCGTCCCGGTGATGTGTCGAGCCCGGTCGGAGGCGAGGAAGAGAATGGTTTCGGCGACATCTTCGCTCTTGCCCGCTCTGCCGCCGGCGATCGGGATATCCCCTTGCGGCCAGATGACCGGAACCTCGGTGTCGTCGCGATGCCGGCTATTCGTGTTGGCGCCGATATTGGTCTCGATCTCGCCGGGGCAGACGGCATTGACGCGGATGCCGTGCCGGCCAAGTTCGAGGGCGAGCTGCTGAACCATGGCGACCTGGCCGGCCTTGGTTGCGGTATAGGCGGTGGCGCCCGGCGTCGTGAATGTCCGGGTGCCGTTGATCGAGGAGACGACGACGATCGAGCCGCCATTTCTTTTCAGGTAGGGGACTGTCAGATGCAAGGTCAGATAGGTGCCGCGCAGATTGACGGCGATGGTCTTGTCCCATTCATCCGGCTTCAGATCGTCGATCGGCGCCCAGACGCCATTGATGCCGGCATTGGCGACGACGATGTCGAGGCCGTGGAACATATCGGTCAGCTGCTCCACGGCGCGCCGCATCTGCGCCTCGTCGCTGGTGTCGGCGATCAACGCGATCGATTCGCCGCCCGCCGCCTTGATCTCGGCGCAGGTCTTTTCGACCTCGTCGGCGGTGCGGCTCAAGACGGCGACCCTTGCTCCGTCGGCGGCAAGCCTCAGCGCTGCCGCCTTGCCGATGCCGGAACCGGCACCCGTCACCAACGCGATCCTTCCCTTCAGCTCCATGGTCGGGCTCTCCTTGCCGTTTGCCGGTAAGCCAATGTTCGGCATGGCTGTTGGTTCCGGCGGAGGGTGTCTCGGGGGCTATCTGAGGAGGCTGTGTCTCAACGCCCATTTCTCCGGCCCATGGACGGCGGCAAAGAGCAGGCCGGCAAGGAAGGTGAAGTGATCGACGAAGAAGCCGAACTCGGCCTGGTTCTGCTGCCAATGGGATGGGCCGTGGAAGGCAAAGGCAAGAAAGATCACATAGATGCCCGCCAGCAGGCTGGCCTCGGTGAAGAAGGCGCCTGTGATGAAGGCGAGCGCCAGGGCAATCTCGAAGAAGGCCGCGACCCAGGCAAGCAATGTCGCCATGGGAAAACCGGCGGCGGTGATATAGCCCGCCGTCGCGCCGATATCGGCGAATTTGAAGCCGGCGGCCATGAAGAAGATGAAACTGAAAATGATGCGCGCGACAATGATTGCGATTGCTCTGGCCATCTGAAATCTCCCGGTTGAATTTCCATTATGACGGATGAGACGCGCGATATCCGACACGACGAATGAAAAAGGGCCGCTTGCGCGACCCTATCATTTCTCTCACCACTCGGCGAAGCTGCCGTCGGCATGGCGCCAGATCGGGTTGCGCCAGCGATGGCCCTCTTTGGCGCGCTCGATGACATAGGCCTCGTCGACCTCGATGCCGAGACCCGGCCCTTGCGGGATCGACACGAAACCATCGGCATAGTGGAACACCTCCTTGTTGGAGATGTAGTCGAGAATGTCGTTGCCGGTGTTGTAGTGGATGCCGAGGCTCTGTTCCTGAATGAAGGCGTTGTAGCTGACGGCATCGACCTGCAGGCAGGCGGCAAGCGCGATCGGGCCGAGCGGGCAATGCGGCGCCAGCGCCACGTCGTAGGCTTCGGCCATGGCCGCGATCTTGCGGCATTCGGTGATGCCGCCGGCATGGGAAAGATCCGGCTGGATGATATCGACATAGCCGTCCGACAGCACCTGCTTGAAGTCCCAGCGCGAAAAGAGCCGCTCGCCGAGTGCGATCGGCGTCGAGGTGTGGTTGACGATATCGCGCAGCGCTTCCTTGTTTTCGGAGAGCACCGGCTCCTCGATGAACATCAGCTTGTAGGGCTCGAGTTCCTTGGCGAGAACTTTCGCCATCGGCTTGTGGACGCGGCCGTGGAAATCGACGCCGATGCCGATATGCGGGCCGATCGCCTCGCGGATGGCGGCGATGGTCTCGACCGCCCTTTCCACCTTCTCGTTGGTGTCGACGATCTGCATTTCTTCGCAGCCGTTGAGCTTGATTGCCTTGAAGCCGCGGGCGACCACGTCCCTGGCATTGTTGGCGACATCGGCGGGACGGTCGCCGCCGATCCAGGAATAGACCTTGATGCGGTCGCGCAGCTGGCCGCCGAGCAGGGAATGGATCGGCTGGCCCAGCGCCTTGCCCTTGATGTCCCACAGCGCCTGGTCGATGCCGGAGATCGCGCTCATATGGGCAGCACCGCCGCGGTAGAAGCCGCCGCGATACATCACGGTCCAGTGGTCCTCGATCAGGAAGGGGTCCTTGCCGATCAGATAGTCTTCCAGTTCGTGGACGGCGGCCTCGACGGTGAGCGCGCGGCCTTCGACGACCGGTTCGCCCCAGCCGACAATGCCCTCATCGGTCTCGATCTTCAAAAACAGCCAGCGCGGCGGAACGATATAGGTGGTGAGTTTGGTGATCTTCATTGGGGTTCTTCAGTCTCTCTTCGGATTTTTGACCGGCGGCCTGGCCGTGGATTGCTCATGATCCATCATTTGGTTCTGCCGATCGCCTTTTCAGCGGCGGCAAGGTCGCGCACCGCAAGATCGAGCATGCGGTTGGCGCAGTCGCGGGCGCCAGCCTTGTCGCGCATGCGCAGGGCCTCGACCAACTGGCCGTGAACGAGCACCGCATCCTCGCGATTTTCGACGCCGATGTTGGAGGCATGCAGCGCATATTTCAGCGCCGCGTGGATGGCGCTCGACAGGCGGCGGAAGACCTGGTTGTGGCTGGCGGTGAGCAGCACCGCATGGAACATGACATCGGCATCGGTGAAACCTTCCGGGTCGCCGGCACTGTCGCGCATCTGCCGCCAGGCCTTGTCGAGATCGGCGATCTCCTGGGCGCTGGCGCGCTCGGCGGCATATTCGGCCGCTGCCGGCTCGATGGTGCGGCGGGCTTCGAGAATGCAGCCGAGCAGGTCGAAGTCCTTGATATAAGGACCTATCCAATCGAGCACGTCGGCATCCAGAATATTCCAGTCGTCTCTGTCGCAGACGGTGGTTCCGATGCGCGGCTTGCCGCGGACGAGACCCTTGGATTCCAGCACTTTCAACGATTCGCGGATGACGGTGCGGCTGACGCCGTAGAGTTCGCAGAGATCGTTTTCGCGGGGCAGCGGCGAGCCCGAGGGATAACGCTCCGCACAGATATCCTGAGCGATCGCCGCTGTGACGTTGCGGCGTACACGCGGGCGGCGCTCGATGCCGGGGCTTTCGGCCCCGCCCTGTCGCTCGTTTGTTTCCAACTTACCTCTCCGCTCTATCTCTGGCGCCAGGCAATCGAACCTCATTATCCGAATTCGATCCGCTTTGCGACGCTTCCTCCGGCCCGCTTCTCGATTATCGTAATATTGCAATCATCATACATTGGCAATTGACTGGTATGATGATTTATCTTAATTCATAGACGCTGCCCGGGAGGCGGCTGCATGATTTTTTGGGATTTTGGGAGAGAGACATGCGCTTGTTCAAAGCAGCCATCCTGGCTGGCACTTTCGCCATCCTGACAGCCGGCTCGGCATTTTCCGCAGACGTCAAGATCGGGTTCATCGTCAAGCAGCCCGAAGAGCCGTGGTTTCAGGACGAATGGAAATTCGCCGACCAGGCGGCGAAGGAAAAAGGCTTCACCGTCGTCAAGATCGGCGCCGAAGACGGCGAGAAGGTCCAGTCGGCAATCGACAATCTCGGCGCCCAAGGCGCGCAGGGCTTCATCATCTGCACGCCCGACGTCAAGCTCGGCCCCGGCATCGTCGCAAAGGCCGAAGCCAACCAGCTGAAGCTGATGACGGTCGACGACCGTCTGGTCAGCGCTGACGGCAAACCGCTGGAAGAGGTGCCGCATATGGGCATCTCGGCCACCAAGATCGGCGAGACCGTCGGCCAGGCGATCGTCGACGAAATCAAGAAGCGCGGCTGGGACATGAAGAATGTCGGCGCGATCCGGGTCTCCTACGATCAGCTGCCCACCGCCGTCGACCGCGTCGAAGGCGCCATCGCGGTGCTGAAGTCCGCCGGCTTCCCGGCGGAAAACATCTATGACGCGCCGCAGGCAAAGACCGATACGGAAGCGGCTCTCAATGCCGCAACCACCGTTCTCAACAAACATGCCGACGTCAAATACTGGGTTGCCTTCGGCCTCAACGACGAAGCCGTTCTCGGCGCTGTCCGAGCTTCGGAATCTGTGGGTATTCCGGCGGCCAACGTTATCGGCGTCGGCATCGGCGGCGCGGAATCGGCGATCAACGAGTTCAAGAAGCCGGCCGCGACCGGCTTCTTCGGCACGGTCATCATCTCGCCGAAGCGCCACGGCTACGAGACGGCGCTGAACATGTACGACTGGATCGCCAACGACAAGGCGCCGGAAAAGCTGACGCTGACCTCCGGTTCGCTGGCGCTGCGCGGCGATTATGACAAGGTCCGCAAGGATCTCGGCATCGAGTGATCGTCCTCTCGGGATGACCTTATACCCGGCGGCTTCTAGCTGCCGCCGGGTTCTCTCGGCGGAGCGGCGATGGCTTTCCTCGAATTCAACAATATCTCCAAGGGTTATCCCGGCGTGCAGGCGCTGGCGGCGGTTTCTTTCTCCGTCGAGAAGGGCGCCGTGCACGGTCTGATGGGCGAGAACGGAGCCGGCAAATCGACGCTGATCCGTGTGCTGTCAGGCGATCAGGCGGCCGATAGCGGCCGCATCCTCATCGACGGTGAGGAGCAGAAATACGGTTCCGTGCGCGACGCCTTTCATGCCGGCATCGTCGTCATCCATCAGGAACTGCAACTCGTGCCGGAGTTGACCGTCGCCGAAAATCTCTGGCTTGGGCGCTTTCCGGCCAAGGGCGGCGTCATCCATTCGACGAGGTTGATCGAGACGGTGCGGGCGAAGCTCGAGGAAATCGGCATCGATGTCGATCCTTCAGCCAAAGTCGCCTCGCTTTCGATCGGCGCGCGGCAGATGGTCGAGATCGCCAAGGCCGTCATGCTCGACGCACGGGTCATCGCGCTTGACGAGCCGACCTCGTCACTCTCCTCGCGCGAGAGCGAAATCCTGTTTTCCCTCATCGACAGGCTGAAGGCGAAGGGAACGGTCATTCTCTACGTCTCGCATCGTCTCGACGAGATTTTTCGGCTTTGCGACAGCCTGACGGTGCTGCGCGACGGCAAGCTCGCCGCCCACCATCCAGACATCGCCGGGACGACGCGCGAACAGATCATCTCGGAAATGGTCGGGCGCGAGATCAGCAATGTCTGGGGATGGCGCGCACGTCCGCTCGGCGACATCAGGCTGGAGGTCAACGGCCTGTCGGGAACGAAGCTGCGCAATCCGATCGGCTTCTCCGTCCGCCAGGGCGAGATCCTCGGCTTCTTCGGTCTGATCGGCGCCGGCCGCAGCGAGATGGCGCGGCTGCTCTACGGCGCCGATACCAGGCATCAGGGCAAGGTCGCCATCGACGGCGTTGTCGTCTCGCCGAACAATCCGAAGGCTGCGATCAATGCCGGCATGGTGCTTTGCCCCGAGGACCGCAAGTTCGACGGCATCGTCCAGGGCCGATCGATCGAAGAGAATATCGCGATTTCGTCGCGCCGGCATTTCTCGCCTTTCGGCATTCTGAGCCCGAAAAAGGAGGCAGCGCTGGCCGATCGGTTCATTGCCCGGCTTCGGGTGCGAACCCCGTCGCGCAAGCAGGACATCATCAATCTCTCCGGCGGCAACCAGCAGAAGGTCATTCTCGGCCGCTGGCTCTCCGAGCAGGGCATCAAGGTGCTGGTCATCGACGAGCCGACGCGCGGCATCGATGTCGGGGCGAAATCGGAAATCTACGAGATCCTCTATGAACTGGCGGCCAACGGCATGGCGATCGTGGTGATATCAAGCGAATTGCCCGAAGTGATGGGCATCTGCGATCGCATCATGGTGATGTGCCAGGGCAGGGTGGCGGCCAATGTCGCCCGCCGGGATTTCGACGAGCGCGCCATCCTGACGGCAGCACTCCCCGACAAGAATGCTGCAGGCATCATTTAGGACCAGGAATACGGATAATGAATTCGTTGAAAAAGATTCTTCTCGGCGAGCAGGGGCTGGTGGTGATTTTCGCTGCCGCCTTCGTGATCGTCTCGCTCTTCGTTCCGAACTTCCTGACCGAGCGAAACATGCTGGGGCTGCTGCAGTCGGTGGTCACCATCGGTATCGTCGCCTGCACGATGATGTTCTGCCTGGCGTCGCGCGATTTCGATCTTTCGGTCGGGTCGATCGTCGCCTTCTCCGGCATGATCGCCGTGATGGTCTCGAACGCCACGGGCTCCATTCCTCTCGGGTTGCTGGCCGCCCTGCTGTGCGGCGCCGTCGTCGGCTTCGTCAACGGTATCGTCATCGCCCGGTTCCGCATCAATGCGCTGATCACCACGCTTGCGACCATGCAGATCGTGCGCGGGCTGGCGCTGATCGCCTCGGATGGCCGTGCGGTCGGCATCAACGATCCGGTTTTCTATCAACTGGCCCTGTCGCGCTTCCTGACCGTGCCGACGCCGATCTGGATCATGCTGATGCTTTTCCTCCTCTTCGGTTTCGTGCTCAACCGCACCGTCTTCGGCAAGAACACGCTGGCGATCGGCGGCAATCCGGAGGCCTCGCGGCTTGCCGGCGTCAACGTCGTCAACATGCGCATCTGGATCTTTACGCTGCAGGGCCTCGTCTGCGGCATTGCCGGCATCCTGCTGGCCTCGCGCATCACCTCCGGCCAGCCGAATGCGGCGACGGGACTTGAGCTTTCGGTCATTTCGGCCTGCGTTCTCGGCGGCGTTTCGCTGGCCGGCGGACGGGCGGCAATGAGCGGCGTCATCGTTGGCGTGCTGATCATGGGCATTGCCGAAAACGTTATGAATCTGCTGAATATCCAGGCATTCTATCAGTATGTCGTGCGCGGGCTGATCCTGCTGATCGCCGTGCTGCTCGACAATTTGAGATCTTCGGCCGCGGGACGACGTGGATGAACCAAGAACGAGCCGTAGGCGACATCGAACTGAGGCACGGCGAGCTCGCCGTCCGGGTCAGCGCCAGGGGTGCCGCGGTCACCGCCGCGACGTTTCGGGGCATGCCCTTTCTCGTTGCGGCCGGCGGGCCCGACGGGGCGATGGCGAATTTTGCGATGGTGCCGTTCGGCAATCGCGTCGAAGGCAACAGCATGTCTTTTGCCGGACGCGACTATGCCTTCCAGCCAAATACCGCAGATCCGCTCTATCGGCACGGCGACGGCTGGCTCGGCCTCTGGCAGCTTGAAGACTCCAGTTCAGAGCATGCGCGGTTTTCCTTTTCCCGTAGCGCCGACAGGGTTTCACCCTATGCCTATCTGACCCGGCAGGAGATCCGTCTCGCCGGCGATGCGCTGGTGCTGACGCTGTCCGTCGAAAACCGCGGCGCGGCGGCGCTTCCCTTCGGGCTCGGGCAACATCCTTTCTTCGTACGGACGCCAGAGACGAGACTGACGATTGCGGCCGATCGCTATTGGAGCGAGCGGCCGGACCATCTGCCCGACATGGCCGGTCCTGTGCCCGGCTATTTCGATTTCAGATCGGAAAAGCTGCTGCCGCAGAGATGGATGAACAATGCCTTCGAGGGGTGGAACGGACGGGCGGCCATCGCCTGGCCGGAGCTTGGAATTCAGGCGGTGCTGGAGGCCGACGGCGCGCTCGATCGCTTCATGCTCTATATGCCGGTGGACCGGAACGACTTCTTCTGCCTCGAGCCGATGAGCCACCTGCCGAACGGCCACCACCTGCCGGAGTTCGGCGGCCTCATACCGCTTGCGCCGGGTGAGGTTCTTTCCGGCAAGGTGACGATCGATCTGTCGGCGTTGCCGGTTCAACCGGAGGAAAGATGATGAGCAATCGCCTGCGGGGCAAGAACATCCTGATAACGGGCGCTGCGCAGGGTATCGGCCTTGCAATTGCGAAGGCGTTCGTCAGTGAGAATGCGGCCGTCTATCTCGTTGACCGCGATGCGGTGCTGCTGGCGCGGGCAGCGGGGGAGCTGGCGAGCACCGGCGGCCGGGTCGGTTATCTGCCGGCCGATATAACCGATGCCGGAACGATCAGGCGGGCGGTTGCTGAGGCGAATGAGGAGATCGGTCCGCTGAACGCGCTCGTCAACAATGCCGGGGTCAACGTCTTCGCTGAACCGCTCGCCACGACGGATGAAGAGTGGAGCCGCTGCTTCGACATCAACCTCAAGGGTGCATGGAACTGCTGCAAGGCGGTGCTGCCGGGGCTGATCGAACAGGGCGGCGGCGTCATCCTCAATATCGCCTCCACGCACGCCTTCACCATCATTCCGCATACCTTTCCTTATCCGCTGGCAAAACATGCGCTGCTCGGCATGACGAAATCCCTGGGCCTGGAGTACGCGGCCCGCAATATCCGGGTCAATGCTCTGGCGCCGGGCTATGTCTCGACCCAGAAGGTGATCGACTACTGGAACGGCTTTCCCGATCCCGAGGCGGCCAAAGCGGAGACGATGCGGCTGCATCCCGGCGGGCGGATCGCAACGCCTGAGGAGATCGCCATGGCGGCGGTCTTCATGATTTCCGACGAATGCCCTTTCATGAACGCCACCTGCCTGACGATCGACGGCGGCCTCAGCGTGCTGCAGCATACCGTCTGAGCGGCATTGCCGGCGGTGATTTTTACAAGCCTGTCGTCTTCTGCCGATAGAGCGTTATATTGCCTGTCGGGAAGGCTAACCTGGTCTCCCACAGGCTTGGAGCGGCGCCGCCGCTGCCTGAAAGCTCAATCGAAACAGGAGGACGGCATGCAGATCAATCGCACGGCTTCGGCTCATTGGACCGGTGGCCTCAAAGACGGCAAAGGCCTGATCTCGACGCAGAGCGGCGCCCTGACGGACTATCCCTACGGCTTTGCCAGCCGCTTCGAAGGCATTCCCGGCACCAACCCGGAAGAGCTGATCGGCGCCGCCCATGCCGGCTGCTTCACCATGGCGCTGTCCTTGATCCTCGGTGAAGCCGGCTTTACCGCCGAGCATATGGAAACCTCCGCCAAGGTGACGCTCGAAAGCGTCGAGGGCGGCTTTGCCATCACCGCTATCCATCTTTCGCTCGCCGGCCGTATTCCCGGCGCCGACGAGGCAACCTTCACCGAACTCGCCAACAAGGCGAAGGCCGGCTGCCCGATTTCCAAGGCGCTTGCCGCCGTTCCCATCACCCTCGACGTCAAGCTCGGCTGACCTCCTGCTGCCGCCGATGATGTGCCGCGTGCTTCCAAGCCGCGGCACTTTCAATTTTACCGGGTGTTCATCATCTCTCTCTAAACCCTGGCTGTCCATCGGTGCGGTCGGTTGACGACGCCCGTTGTCCCGTTCGAGTATTGACAAATGACGCCTGATATTTTACGACTGACGAAATTCAAAATTCGTCAGTCGTAATTCGGGCATCGAAACCATGGACGACATCGCGGAAAATACACTCGACGTCACCCGGCAGGAGAATGTCACCCGCATTCTCGATGCCGCCGAGCGGCTGTTTCGCCACTATGGCTACAGCAAGACGACGGTGGCCGATATTGCCCGCGATCTCGGCATGTCGCCGGCCAATATTTATCGCTTCTTCGCCTCCAAGGTGGAGATCCACCAGGCGCTCTGCGGGCGCATGCTCGCCACCGCCTATCAAATCGCCTACGACATCCGCCATCAGCCGGTCAGCGCCAGCGAGCGACTGCGCCGCTATGTCCAGACCCAGCATCAGTTGACGCTGGATCTGATGCTTGACGAGATGAAGGTGCACGAGATGATCATCGTCGCGATCGAGCGCGACTGGCATGTCATCGAGAAACATATCGACCGCGTCCACGATCTCATTGCCGAAATCATCGCCGAAGGCATTGCGGCCGGAGAATTCGCCGAGCAGGATCCGGTCGTGGCCTCGCGCTGCTTCGGCGCAGCGACGATCAATCTCTGCCATCCGCAAATGGTGGCGCAATGTCTTGCCAAAACGAACCGCGCGAGCGTCGACGAACTGATCGACTACGTGATCAGGGCGTTGAAGAAATAATGGACGGCAGCCGCCGTCGAGACCCCCGAAACGATCCAGGAGTGCGGAAGATGTTTTCGCTCAAGACCCTCAGCCATTGCATGCCGTCCGTCGCCCGCCTCGTATTTGTCGGCGCCATCGGCATCGGTGTTTCCGCCTGCTCGGAAGAAAAAGCTGAGGTCAAGGAGGTTATCCGGCCGGTGAAGGTCGTCGAGATCGCCAAGGCCGGCGACACCCGCAAGCTCGATTATTCGGGCTCGGTCAAGGCGCGCACGGAAATGAATCTCGGGTTTCGCGTCGCCGGCAAGATCACCGAGCGCCTCGTCGACATCGGCGACCGGGTGACGCCGGGCGACGTTCTCGCCCGCGTCGACGCCACCGATTACCAACTGGCGGTCAAAACGGCGGAAGCCAATCTTGCCGCGGCCGAAAGAAGCGTCGAAACCGCCGATCTTGCCAATCGACGCGCCGAGCAGCTCTTCGACAAGAGTGTCGCCCCGAAGTCGCAGGTCGAGCAGGCGGCGCTGAGCCACGACCAGGCGATTTCACAGCGCGATGCCGCCCTGTCGGCACTCGATCAGGCGAAGAACCAGGTGAGCTATACCGAACTCAAGGCCGGCCAGAACGGCATCGTCACGTCAATCAATGCCGATACCGGTCAAGTTGTCGGTTCCGGTGCCGCCGTCGTCACCGTTGCCGTCGATGGCGAGAAGGAAGTACAGATCGCGGTTCCGGAAAACGACATTGCCGAATTCAAGCCGGGCAAAACCGTCAAGACAAGCTTCTGGGCAGACAACAAGCTGCTGCTCGACGGCAAGGTGCGGGAGGTTTCCGGCAGCGCCGACCAGCAGTCGCGCACCTTCGCGGTGCGGGTCAGCCTGCCGAACGATCCGCGCGTGTTGCTCGGCATGACGGCAACGATCGAGGCCGATATCAGCAATGGCGCCAGCTATGTCTCGATCCCGCTCAGTGCGCTCGCTGAAAAGGACGGCAAGCAGATGGTCTGGACCGTCGACCGCGACACGGCGACCGTGCATGGCCGCGACATCAAGGTTGCCGATTTCACCGGTGACGGCGTGCATGTGATCGAAGGCCTCGATGCCGGCGATCTGGTCGTTGCGGCCGGCACGCAGTTCATGAGCGAAAATCTGAAGGTGAAGGTGCCCAACCAGCAGTCGGCGCTCGCCGATACAGACCAGACCGTCCGCTGATTGCGTCGCAAAAGGGAAGAAAACCATGGACGCCAACACCACCGAAAAGCGGCCCTTCAACCTGTCGCGCTGGGCGATCGGACATCCGAGCATCGCCCGCTTCCTCTTCGGGCTGATCATCATCACCGGCGTGCTTGGCCTGATGCGCATGGGTCAGCGCGAGGACCCCGAATTCACCTTCCGGGTCATGGTCGTTCAGGCGATCTGGCCGGGCGCTTCCATCCAGGAAATGGAAGATCAGGTCGTCAACAAGATCGAACGCAAGCTGCAGGAAACGCCGCATATCGACTGGGTCAAGTCCTACACGCGAGCCGGCAGTGCGATCATCACCCTGCAGGTCAAGGGCGACACCAATTCGAAGGACGTGGCGGATGCCTTCTACCAAGTGCGCAAGAAGGTCGGCGACATCTCCAGCGAGCTGCCGCAGGGCCTGCTCGGCCCCTATTTCAACGATGAGTTCGGCGACACTTTCATCACGCTGCATTCGATCAGCGGCGAGGGCTATTCCTATCCGGAGCTGAAGAAATTCGCCATCCAGGCGCGCGATATGCTGCTGACGACACCGGGTGTCGAGAAGGCTGTCATCATCGGCGACCAGCCCGAGAAGATCTATATCGATGTCTCGTCCAAGGCGCTCGCCGAGCGCGGCTTGACGATCCTCGACCTGCAGAACGCCATCAAGGGCCAGAACAATGTCGATCCGGCCGGCTCCGTCGATACCGGCCTGCGCTCGGTACGCATCTCCGTCGAAGGCGACGTGAAGAAGGCGGCCGATATCCGCGAGCTGCGGCTTCGCGCCGGCGGCCAGGTGACACGTCTCGGCGATATCGCCACCGTCAGTTCCGGCCTCGAAGACCCCTATCAGCGCAAATACCGTTTCAACGGCCATGATAGCGTCCAGGTCGGCGTCGTGATGGCCAAGGGTTTCAACGTCACCGATGTCGGCAAGGGCGTCGAGGCGACCTATCAGCGCTTCGAGGAGGCGTTGCCTTACGGCGTCGCCGTCGATCAGATCGCCAACCAGCCCGACGTGGTGACGGATGCGATCAGCGAATTCATGCATGCGCTCGGCGAAGCCCTCGTCATCGTGCTTATTGTCTCGTTCCTGTCGATCGGCTGGCGTTCAGGCCTCGTCATTGCCATCGCCATTCCGCTGGTGCTCGCCGCCACCTTCGCCCTGATGTACGAACTCGGCATCGACCTGCAGCGCATCTCGCTCGGGGCGCTGATCATCGCGCTCGGCCTGCTGGTCGACGATGCGATGATCGTCGTCGAGATGATGGAGCGAAAGCTGGAGGAGGGGCTGGTCAAGATCGAAGCGGCGAGCTTTGCCTATTCCTCGACCGCCTTCCCGATGCTGACAGGCACGCTGATCACCACGGCCGGCTTCATTCCGGTTGGCTTCGCCGCATCGACGGCCGGCGAATATGTGCGTTCGCTGTTCTACGTCGTCGGCATTGCGCTCGTCACCTCGTGGTTCGTCGCGGTCTATTTCACGCCATGGCTCGGCTACATGATCCTCAAGCAGCGCCATCATGCCGGCGAGCATCACGACGCCTTCGACACCGGATTCTATCGGCGTCTGCGCGGCACGGTCGGCTGGGCGGTTCGCCACCGGGTCATCGTGCTGCTGTTGACGCTCGGCACCTTCGTCACCAGCCTCTGGGCCTTCCAGTTCATTCCGCAGAATTTCTTCCCGCAATCGTCGCGGCCGGAAATCCTCGTCGATCTCTGGCTGCCCGAGGGCACCAGCATCAAGGAAGTCGAGGTCCAGGCGAAGGCGCTCGAAGCCAAGATGATGGATGATCCCGACAAGAAGTTCATCGCCACCTATATCGGCGAAGGCGCACCGCGCTTCTTCCTGCCGCTCGACCAGCAACTGCGCAATCCGAACTTCGCCCAGCTTCTCGTCATGGCCAATGACGAACCGGCGCGCGAGCGGCTGATCGTCAAGCTGCGCACGATCCTTGCGGAAGATTTCCCGGAGATCCGCGGCAAGGTCGACCGCCTCTTCCTCGGCCCGCCCACAGGCTGGCCGGTGCAGATGCGCGTCATGGGGCCGGACCGCCAGGAGGTGCGAGCAATCGCCGATCAGGTGAAGGCGCGCTTTGCGGCCAACCCGATGCTCGGCGCCATCCACGACGACTGGCTGGAACAGG
The DNA here is from genome assembly GCF_001187535.1 of Rhizobium ecuadorense. Lineage (GTDB taxonomy): Bacteria > Pseudomonadota > Alphaproteobacteria > Rhizobiales > Rhizobiaceae > Rhizobium > Rhizobium ecuadorense. The sequence goes on along the minus strand of NZ_LFIO01001304.1, from coordinate 299,666 downwards.
TGCCGGCAATGAAGCTGGTGATCGACCAGGACCGCGCCCGGGCGTTGGGTGTGACTTCGCAGCGTGTGCGCCAGATGCTGCAGACCGCCATGTCGGGGGCGGCCCTCGACGATTTCCGCGACGGCGAGGAGACGGTCTCGATCGTCGCCCGCGAGCCGGATGCCAGCCGCTCGCTGCTGTCGGCGGTCAACTCGGTCTATGTCCCGACGGATTTCGGCGGCTTCGTGCCGGTCTCGCAGGTCGCCAAGGTCGTGCCGGTTATGGAGCAGGGCATCGAATGGCGGCGCAATCGCCTGCCGACGATCACCGTGCGGGCGACGCTGCCCGACGGCGTGCAGCCGAACGACGTGGTGATGAAGATGTATGCCGACATGAAGGACATGCGCGACAGCCTGCCGGCCGGCTACAATGTCGAAATCCAGGGCGGCGCCGAGGATGCGGCGGAAAGCCAGATGTCGATCGCCGCCAAGGCGCCGATCATGCTCGCCGTCATCATCGTGTTGCTGATGGTGCAGTTGCAGCATTTCGGCAAGGCGATGCTGGTGCTGGCAACCGGACCGCTCGGCATCATAGGTGCTGCGGCCGCACTGCTGATCAGCGGTGCGCCGTTCGGCTTCGTGGCGATCCTCGGCGTCATCGCGCTGCTCGGCATCATCATGCGCAATTCGATCATCCTCGTCGATCAGATCGACCAGGATATCAAGGCCGGCATGCACCGGCAGGAGGCGATCGTCGGTGCTGCCGTGCGGCGTTTCCGGCCGATCATGCTGACGGCGCTGACCGCCGTCCTGGCGCTGATCCCGATTTCGCGCGGCGTCTTCTGGGGTCCGCTTGCCTACGCGATGATGGGCGGCATCCTGGTCGCCACCGTGCTCACCATTCTGGTTCTGCCCGCCGGCTACGCCCTTTTCTTCGGCCGGGAGCCGAAGGCAAAGGACGAGCCAGGCCGAGATGCCGACGCCATCCAGGAAGAGGCGGATGACAGACATCCGCCGGCGTTGGCAGCTGAGTGAAGATGGCGCGGCGAAAGCCGCGCCGTTTTCCTTACGGGTCGCAGATGTCTAACAAAACGCGTCTCTTGGGGCGGCTCACGGAAACGCGAACCGCCTGCTCCTTCCGATTTGAATTCCGGCGGACAATTCGCTTGTCGTCTCGAACTCCGAGCCTATGACGAGGGGACGGCCGCGATATCCCCAAACAGGTAGGGAAGATTGTCGATGTCGTGGATCAGATTGAGGAACACAGGTCCCGCGCCGCGCTCCCGTCGCCAGGGCATGTCGAAATAGTCGTCCGGCTTGAACAGCCAGAACATTGCGTTGACGACCAGTATCCGACCGAGCCTCCCGCTTTCAATGATCTGTTTTGCTTTCTGCATCATCGGATTATGCCGGCGATGATGACCCGTCAGAAGCGGGACCCCCTTGGCTTCTGCCGTCTCTATGAGTTTCTCGCCGGCTGCAATGTCATCGGCAACCGGCTTCTCAATCAGTGCCGGGATGCCGGCTTCCACAGCCTCCATGCCGTTCGAGATATGCACTTGGTTGGGGGTGGCAATGATGACGCCGTCCGGACGCAGCACGGCGATCATGTCGGCAAAGCTCGGAAACCATCTGACGCCGGCCTCCGTTGCAATTTTTTGACCGACCGATGTGGGATCCACCACGGCGACGAGGTCCGCCGCGGGTTCTTCCAGGACATGTCGAATGTGACGCTTCCCAATCAGTCCCGCGCCGAGGACTGCTAGTTTGACCTGGTCGACCATTTTGTGTCAGCCGTTCTTCGGGGTCTTTAGCATTGTCGCGACGCGGCGGATGCCGAGCTGGTAGCCTTCCGTCCCAAGTCCGGCGATTACGCCGTCTGCCCTGTGGGAGACAAAGGAGTGGTGGCGGAAGCTTTCGCGCTTATGCACGTTGGAGATATGGATCTCGATGACGGGACCTTCGAATGTATTCAGAGCGTCGAGGATGGCTAGCGACGTGTGCGTGAATGCAGCTGGATTGATGACGATGCCGGCTCCATCCTCACGCGCTTCATGGATCCAGTCGATGATTTCGTATTCGCGGTTGCTCTGGTGGAAGCGGAGCTCGTGTCCGAGTTCCGATGCCAGTTTCCGGCAGTCGGTCTCGACGTCAGCCAGCGTTTCGTGGCCGTAAATATGAGGCTGGCGCTTGCCGAGAAGGTTGAGATTTGGACCGTTCAAAACATAAAGCAGGCTCATTGCAATTATCCTTGTGAAGGCAACGCCTGAGTTCAGGCGAACGCTATTTCCTGGAACGCGAAATCGGGATCGGATTCGTAGAGATCTGCGCGCAGCCCGAGCCGTCCTTCCTGCAATGCGGGTGCTGCGACATTGCGCGCGGCGTCGAGAACCGCTTTCAGCAGCTCTCGTTTCACCTCCGCCGGCCGTCCGGGAGCCATGCGCACAATGATCTGGATGAAGTGATTGCCGGCATGCTCGTCACCGACGCAGGAGAAAGTCGCTTCCCTGGCGAATGTGCGAACTATAGCAGGCTTTACGAGGCCCCCGTCGCGGACTCGGCGATGCACCGCTCTGGTCAGCTCGTCGATAACGACGCGTTCGCCAGCGCCCCGGCTATAGTCGATGATGATATGCGGCATCGCATGTCCTCCCGATCACACTGCAGCTCGGCACAACTCTTCGAAGTGACGCGACATGCGTTCCGCGTCCGGCTGCACGCCCGTGAACAATTCGAACGCGGCGGCGGCCTGGAATACCGTCATTCCACCACCGGGCAGCGTTCTGCAGCCCTTCTTCCCGGCCAAAGCCAGAAGTTCGGTCACAAGCGGCATGTAGACGATGTCAGCGACCCAGTGACGCGATTGAAGCAATCCCGGGTCGATCGGGATGCCAGGATGGCTTCGCATACCCGTCGGCGTGGCATGGATCAGCCCGTCGGCCGAAGCGAGCGTGGCGCTGACATCCCTGATCGGCTGTGCGCAGCTTTTTGAGAAGCGCTGGTTGAGCTGATCGGCAAGCGCGGCGGCGCGATTTGCGTCCTGGTCGAAGATCGACAGCATCTCGATTCCGAGCTTGATGGCTGCGTGCGCGACTGCGACCCCCGCGCCGCCAGCGCCGAGCAGAACCGCATGTGCTTTGGCAACATCGGGTAATCCGCGCTCGAAATTCTTATAAAAGCCATACCAATCGGTGTTGTGCCCGATCCGCTTTCCGTTGCGAAGCACGACCGTGTTGACTGCGCCGAGCATTTGGGCATCTTCCGACAGATCGGTAAGGTGAGCTACGACGGTCTGCTTGCACGGATGGGTAATGTTGCTTCCCGCAAAGCCTCGGCGTTCGATCTCGTCGAGAAGGTCTGGCAGCGCAGATGCAGGAAGATCACGCTCGGCCAGATCGAGAAGCTCGTACCGATATTCCAGTCCAAGCTGGTATGCTTCAGTCTCATGGAGAGCCGGCGACTTCGACATCTGAATGTCTGCGCCGATCAGCCCGACATGGAATTTCCTGTGGTCCATTTTGATAGCTCTACCGGATCAGTGATGGGCAAGTATTTCGCCGAGAAACGCCCTGGTACGCTCGTGCTGAGGAGACTTGAAGAAAACCTCGGGCTCAGCCTCTTCGATGATCTCACCAGAGGCCATGAAGATGACCCTGTCTGCTACCTGACGGGCGAAGCCCATTTCATGGGTCACACAGATCATGGTCATGCCATCGCGTGCGAGCCCGATCATCGTATCCAGCACTTCCTTGACCATCTCGGGGTCCAGCGCACTCGTGGGCTCATCGAACAGCATCACTTTCGGCTCCATGCAGAGCGCACGCGCGATTGCGACGCGCTGCTGCTGGCCCCCCGAAAGCTGGGCGGGATATTTCTCCGCCTGATCGAGGATCCGGACACGTTCCAGATATTTTCGTGCCAGTCGTTCGGCGTCGGCGCGGCTGGTGCCACGAACGCGCATGGGGGCCAGCGTGCAGTTCTGGAGCACGGTCATGTGAGGAAACAAATTGAAACTCTGGAACACCATGCCCACTTCGCGCCGGATCGCATCCACTGCCTTGGTGCTGCCATCCAGCAACTGTCCTTCGACGACGATCTTCCCGTCCTGGATCGTCTCAAGCGCGTTGATGCAGCGGATCAAAGTCGATTTGCCGGAACCCGACGGGCCGCAAAGGACGATCTTCTCGCCTTTGCGAACCGACAGGCTGATGTTTTTCAGGGCATGGAAGGAGCCGTACCATTTCTCCATCTTCTCAAGTGAAATCAACATCGACTGATCGTTTGAAGAATTGAGCACGGCGCCCTCCAGCTTTACTTGACGGTGAACGGGATGTTGGGGATGGATTCGGGGAATGTCGGAAGGTCGATGCCCATCCACTTCTTGGTGATGGCCGCCAGCTCCCCGCTTGCCTTGATCTTGTCGATGAAGCTGTTGCTGGCTTCGTTCCAGTCTTTCTCGCCAAGGCGCGTTCCGACGCCGTTATAGGTCTTCAGGAAGTCGATCTTACGCTCGTAAGTCCCGGCGCTGGCCGCATCGAGCCTCTGTCCGTAGAACTGGTTGCCGCCGACAGCCTTCACCTGACCGGAAATGAGAGCCTGGATGGTGGCGGCGTCATCGTCGAACCGGCGGATCGTTGCAGTCGATCCTACGGCGTCCGTCACGGCCTTATCCTGCGAGCTCGACTTCGGCACGCCGATCTCCCAGGCCGCTACATCGGCCGGCGCCTTTACGGCATCGGCCTTCGCGGCATAGAGCGAGATTGTGTTCGCTGCATACGGCTTGCTGTACTGGATCGATTTGGCGCGCTCCTCGGTCATGGCCATTGTGGCGAACAGGATATCGACCTTCCCCGTCGTCAGCGCCGGAATTCGGTTGGCGACGGCGAGCGGCTGGAATTCGACCTTCACGCCGAGTTCCTTGGCAAACAGCGTCGCGATATCCGCGTCGAAACCGTCCTGCTTGCCACTCGTATTCACAAAGCCCCATGGCGCGTTGTCGCCCTGGATGCCGACGACGAGAGTGCCCTTGGCTTTGATCTCTTCGACAGTGGCGGCCGATGCGGCGGCGGCGCCGATGGTGGCGAAAGCGGCCGTCGCAAAAGCGATTCCCAGAAATTTCCTACGGTTGGTCTGCATTGCTTATTCCTCCTCTTTGTTTTTGCTTCGAACGAAGCGGTTAGCGGACTGCTTTCGCCATCCGTTTTTCGAGGCCACTTCCAAGGTGCGACAGCGGCCAGCAAATGATGAAATAGATCACGCCGACGATCCCGAAGACGAGGAGCGGGCGGTAGGTTTGGTTCGAGATAATCTGTCCAGCTCGGGTCAGCTCGATGAAGCCGACGATCGCGGCGAGCGACGTTCCTTTGATCAGCTGGACAAGGAAGCCGACGGTCGCAGGCATGGAGATTTTCAGGGCTTGCGGAAGGATGACGTCTTTCATCCGTGATACGTAGTGCAGGCCCAGCGCGTTTGCGGCTTCGTTCTGACCTTTCGGCACGGCTTCGATGGAGCCGCGCCAGATCTCGCCGAGGAAGGCGCTCGCATGAAGAGTGAAGGCGATAGCCACCGCGATCCAGGCGTTGACATCAACGCCGAGCAGCGCCACGCCGTAGTAAACGACGAAGAGCTGCATCAGGAGCGGCGTGCCCTGGAAGAGTGCGATGTAGCCCGAAGTTGCGACGCGCGCCGTCCGGTTTTTTGATGCGCGCGCCAGGGCGATCACTATCCCGAACACGCCTCCACCTACAAAGCCGATGATCGCGAGCAGGACGGTCCATTTCAGACCATGCAAGATGAATAGAAATTCGTTTTCGCCGATGGGACCCATAAGTGCCTCCTATCGCGTCGGGTAGTTGAAGTAGTGGCGGGAAATGAGGGCAAAGAGGCCCATCATCAGGGTCGAAATCACGAGGTAGATGGTAGTTACGGAGAAGTAGACCTCGAAGCTTCGGAACGTGTCGGATTCGATTCTCTGCGCCGCCGACGTCAGCTCGTAGGCTGCGATCGAGGTGCAGACGGAGGTGGTGAGAGTCAGCATCACGAACTGACTGGTGAGCGATGGGTAGATTGCCCGAAGAGCCGGCTTCAGCACGATCAACCGGAAGACGTCGCCCTTGTGGAGGCCAAGTGCGAAGCCTGCCTCGATCTGACCCTTGCTGACGCTCTCGACGCCGCCACGGATGATCTCGATCGCGTATGCCCCGCCGTTGATGCCCAGTGCGATAATCGCGGTAACCGTCGGGTTGAGGCGTATCCCCATCAAGGGAAGCGCGAAGTAGATGAAGAAAATCTGTACGAGGAAGGGCGTATTCCGGACGATTTCCACGAACCCGATGACGGGAGCTCGAACGAGTCGGATCTTGGACGTTCTGGCGGCAACGCCGATAATACCGATGACCAGCGCGAGGACCATTCCGGCCAGCGCCAGTCCGATCGTACCGAGCGAACCCCAAAGCAATTCCGGGGCGCGGTCAAAGACCGCACCAAAATCGAATGTATAACCCATGTATGATTTCCTCCTTCCGGTGCGGATCACCTGCATCCGCGCCGGACTATCGATCCGGTCCGACTATTCTTTCCGCGCAGCCGAAAAGATGTTTAAGGTGGACCTCCGGCGCCATGGATCCGACCAAAGGCACCTCCACCGAGATGGACGCGGCGGCGCCGACCGCAGCAACCAGATCGTCCAACGGCAACTCACCTTCCCCTGGAGGCAGTCGGTCGCTTCTTGCTTCCGCGATCATTTCCTCCGGCTTCGTCGGCGCCGGACCGGCCACGTCGCATAGTTGGACGTGCTTCACTTTGTCGAGGTTGGCTCGTAAGTCTGCCAGAGCCGCACCGTTCCTGAAGAAATGAATGCCGTCGACGAGAACGCCGGCATTCTCCATCCCCGCCTCGGTCACGAGGTCGATGCCATCTGCAAAGGCTTTGACAACCCGCCAGCCCATGTTCTCGATATCAACCGCCAACCCGTACCGTTCCGCGAGGACGCAGAAATCCGAAAAGTTCGATAGCAGCCTGGCATGATCCGGATCGTCACCGCAGACGCTGAGCCGACGCGCTCCAATATTCGCAGCTGCTGCGACGGTCGCCTCCACTGACGATGCGTCGAAAGCGGGATCGATCACGAAGAACTCGATATCGAAGACCTCGACTTCTTCGCCGGCAAGCACAGCCTTCAACTCTCCGGCTGCTGCGCTGCCGACAGGCAGTTCATAATACGGCGCACCGGGAAAGGCTGGATGGAGCCTGAGGCCGATCCTGGTGAAACCTGCCCGTTTGGCAATCTTCGCGAACTCCGCGGGGGGCAGCATTATAGACGAGAAATGCGCCACGCCGATCGGGACGGGCGACTTTGATGTTGAGGCGGCCATCATACGACACCTTTCGTCGCAAGATGATTTCGAAGATTGGTCCCGGTCCGGTGGATGTGCTGGCGCAGCTTCTCGCAGGCATAGTCAACGTCTCGCACCACCGCACCCTGCGCAATCTCGCTGTGCTCCTGGCCTACGTTGCGGTCCCCGGATGTACGGATGAGGAAGGCGCGGCGGTATCGGTCGTTGAGATTCAGCAGAAGATTGCAGAAGTGGAGAAGCAGCGGCTTGCCACAGCCCGAGATTAAGGTGAGGTGGAATTCGCGATGCAGCGCTTCCCAGTGTTCCAGCGTTTCGGGACGGGCGGCGTCGCGCTCGGTTCGGTTCAGGCGATGGAGCGCACGCATGATGTTGCCCTCCCACTCGATGTCGCCCATGCGAATGGATTCGCGCAGTGCGAATACCTCGAGCTCCTCCCGAAGGGTCGTAACTTCCTCGAGATTGGCAAGCGAGATCGGGGCGACGCGATAGCCTCGATTGTCCTGAAACTCAACCAGGCCGTCGGAAATGAGTCGGGCCAGGCCTTCGCGCAACGGGCTGAGGCTGACATTGAACGTCTTCCGGGCCTTGTCGAGATTGATCTTGCTGCCCGCCTCCAGTTCGCCGGAAATGATCGCCTCTCGAAGACGCGATGCGAGCTGGCTTCCGATGGTGTTTTTTCCATCGTCGGCGAAGGTGGCGGGCGGCGCATCTTCTTCTGTCGGCGCGCCATGGCCGCTGTCGTCGCTCGAGTCCATCACTCCTCCCAGGCAATCCGGCTTAACTTTCGATGATCGATATAATAAACGATTATTTATGTCAACTTGTCGTCAGTGCTAGCGATCGAGCTTCCTGGAGAAGGAGTGATTTTAACAGAGTTTTCTTATGATAATCAATTAATTGATGATGGTCTTCGCAAGAGATGAGGTAGGCGAGCGCGGTTGGGAGATTTTCGCTTGCTTGACAAATAATCGATTATTTTTATATTCGGCGCTCCATGAGGAGGTGGCTGAATGCCAATCAGAACTGAGAGCGAGGTAACGCCTGCCGTCGTCGCTGTGATGAACCGCACCGAGGATCCCAGGCTGCGTGAAATACTCGTCGCAATGGTGAAGCATCTCCACGCATTCGTACGGGAGGTCAGGCTTTCCGAAGCCGAATTCCGGGAGGCCACGGCGGTCCTCAACGAAATTGGCCAATTGCAGACTGACAGTCACAACGAGCTCGTGCTCATGGCAGGGTCGCTCGGGGTCTCTTCGCTCGTCTGCCTGCTCAATAACGGCGACAAGGGGCAGACAGAGACGTCGCAATCGTTGCTCGGGCCATTCTGGCGGCTTAACTCGCCGCGAGTCGAGAACGGCGGAACCATCATCCGGTCCGAGACTCCAGGCACGCCTTTGTTCGTCCATGCGAAGGTGATCGATCGGAAGGGCAAGCCTATCGTAGGCGCCGAGGTCGACGTGTGGCACGCGTCGCCTGTCGGTCTTTACGAGAACCAAGATCCCGACCAGGCAGAAATGAATCTCCGCGGGAAGCTCACCACGGACGAAGAAGGCCGCTTCTGGTTCAGGACGGTCAAAATGGTTGGCTATCCGATCCCAGTCGACGGGGTCGTGGGTCGCCTTCTCAAGGCGCAAGGCCGCCACCCCTATCGCCCCGCCCATCTGCACGCGCTCATCTTCAAGCACGGATACAAGACACTCATCTCGCAGGTCTTTGATCCGAGCGATCCGAACATCGACTCCGACGTGCAGTTTGGCGTGACCGCGGCGTTGACCGGCGACTTCGTCCGGCATGAAGAGCCACACCCGTCCGATACGGACATTTCAGGGCCGTGGTTCTCGCTCGATTACACATATGTCATGGAGCCAGGCGAGGCAGCCCTGCCACGCCCTCCGATCAAATAACGAAAGCAGCAGAGCCAAATCATGATGACGGACAAGGAACGCCAGGAGGCAGCTGACGCGCTGCTGAAGGCCGAAGTCGAACGCAAACCAATCGTCCAACCAAGCAAGACATATCCGAACCTGGACCTCGAAGACGCCTACAAAATACAAGCGCTCTGGGCGCAGGCGCGGATTGCGAAAGGCGCACGAATCGCTGGCCACAAGATCGGACTAACGTCGCGGGCAATGCAGATGGCCTCGAAAATGACGGAACCCGATTACGGCGTCATTCTCGACGACGCTCTCTTCAATGACGGAGCGCAGATCAAAGCGGATCTGTTCATCAAGCCCCGTCTCGAAGTCGAACTCGCATTCGTAATGGGCGAGGATCTCGAAGGTCCAAGCACCCGCATCTATGACGTCATGCGGGCGACCGAATTTGTCGTTCCCGCTCTCGAAATCATCGACTATCGAACCGAAGTGCCAAGAGCCATCACCGACACAATCGCCGACAACGCGGCTTTCGGAGCGATCGTCATAGGTGGTCGCATCGTTCGACCGATGGATGTCGATATCCGCTGGGTCGGTGCGACGCTTTCGAAAAACGGCATCATCGAGGAATCCGGCGTTTCCGCAGCCATCATGGGCCATCCAGCCGCCGGAATTGCATGGCTCGTGAACAAGCTCCATGCTGTCGGGGGCGGCTTGAAGAAGGGCCAGATCGTTCTTGCCGGCTCGTTCACCCGCCCCGTGGATATCGCCAAAGGCGACGTCATCCAGGCCGATTATGGGCCGGTCGGCTCCATCGGCGTTTCGTTCGTGTGAGGTGGCGATGGAACTCCCTGTCAATCACTTTAAACGAAAGCTCATGGCCGGACAAAGCCAGATCGGTCTATGGTGCGGCCTTCCGGGAAGCTACGCAGCGGAGATCGTCGCGCCATCGGGTTTCGACTGGCTGCTGTTCGACACCGAGCATTCTCCCAGTGACGTCCTCACCGTCCTGCCCCAATTGCAGGCGGTCGCGCCCTACAAGGTTTCGCCCGTCGTACGCCCTGCCTTCAACGACCCCGTGCTGATCAAGCGGTTCCTGGACATCGGCGTGCAGACGCTGCTTGTTCCATATGTGCAGAATGAGGAGGAGGCGATGGCCGCTGTAGCAGCCATACGGTATCCGCCGCGCGGGATTCGTGGTGTCTCCGCCTTGACGCGTGCCACCCGCTTCGGGCGTGTTGCGAACTACGCGCAGATCGCGGAGCAGGAGATATGCCTGCTTCTTCAAATCGAGACCCGTGAAGCGCTCGATCGTCTCGAATCCATCGCCGCTGTCGAAGGAGTGGACGGCATCTTCATCGGACCGGCTGATCTCGCGGCGAGCTTTGGCCATCCTGGTCAACCGGGTCACCCTGATGTGGTTGCTGCGATCGAAGACGCGATAAGGCGTCTGAAGGCGCTTGGGAAACCGACCGGCATACTCACCCCCGACCAGAAGTTCGCAGCCCGCTGCATTTCGCTGGGGACGCTGTTTACCGCAGTCGGTGTAGACGTCGCCCTGCTTGCAAGAGGATCCGAAGCGCTCGCGGCCAGGTTCGCATCTTAGGGAGTTCGAAGATGCCGACGCGGAAGCAGATTTTGGCTGAGATAGCGCCGACCGGCGCGATCAGGGCCGCCGTCAACATGTCAAATTCGGCGTTGGTCCGACGGGACGATGAGGCGGGCGCCTTGGTCGGTCCGAGCGCCGAGATAGCCCGCAAGATCGCCGAACAACTTGATTGCGGCCTCTTCCTGATCCAGTACGGCTCGGCCGCCGACATACTCGCCGATGCAGACGGCGATGAATGGGACATTGCTTTCATTGCTTCGGATCCATCCAGAGCCGACCGTTTCTCCTTTTCGCCTCCATACATCTCCGTCAAAGCGACCTACCTCGTGCCTGACAGTTCGTCCTTCCGGCGGGTCCAGGACGTTGACGTCGAGGGAGTCCGGATCGCCTCTGCAAGGAGTGCAGCCTACACGAAACAGCTCGAACGAATGCTTGAAAGAGCAACGGTTTTCCACACTGACAGCCCCGCAGCAGCCGTCGATCTACTTGTCGGATCCCAGTGTGACGCGGCTGCCGGGTTGACCGAATATCTCATTCAGACTTCGGTGCGCATTTCGGGCTTCCGGCTCTTGGAAGAAACATTCTCCGAAATCCCCCAGACGATCGCCGTGCATAAAAGAGCCATCCATGCCTCAGCCTTTTTCGCAGATTTCATACGCCATCTGCATGGCGCCCCATAGGCGATCTGGTCGCCGGGGTCCGCTTGGCTGCGGTATGATAGGCGGCATCCTCGTTGCGACCGTACTGACCATTCTGGATTCTCATCGCTATTCGCCTCGCCTGAGTTCGCGCCGATTCCATTGCCGTCCCGAACAGGCTAAGCTGCAAAGGAATGCCGGAAGTCAGCCGTGATCCCGGCCGTTCGTTGACGGGGAGGGCGCGACATGGTCGATTATCGTCTTGAGACAAGCTGGTGCCCGGTCGAAGGCAGTTTCGGGCGCTTGACCTTCACGCTCCGCAATCTTTCGGCCGAGCCGCTGTCCGGCTTCTCGCTCGCCTATACGTCGGAGACGCGGGTTGCCGACAAGCATGTCTGCGACGGCGGCAGCATCAAGCGACAGGTCGCGCACTTCCATGAGTTCCTGCCACCCGAGGGGCTGAGCGTGCCGCCGGAAGGGTGCTGGCGGTTCACGGTCGAGGGGCTGAGCAGAGAGCCGAAACATGTCACGGCTGGCGTTAAATCCGCCTATCTGACACTGGCCGACGGCCGTCACCTTCCCGTCGATTTCGGCGATCTGATGCTCGAAGGCCGGGATGGCGGTGTGTCGCCGCCGCTCTTGCCGCCTGGTAAGGCCGATGAACCCTATGCGTTGCTCCCTTGGCCGCTATCGCTCGGGCTGAAGGCGGGTGACTTGCCGGCCACCCTCTATCCGGCCGAGAGGACGCGGCCTGATGCGATCGAGGCCCTCTCTCAGGTTCTTTCACTTTACCAGCGCTTCTACCCAGCCGAAGACGCGCCATTTTCGCTGAGTGATGTCGAAGGCGGGCGGCGTATTCGTTTCGTCGCCGAATCGTCGATCGCCGCCTTCGCCTACGAGCTGCGTTTCACCGCGCATGAGATCGTGCTGTCGAGCGCCGATGAAGCGGGGCGGCGCTATGGGCTGATCAGCCTGGCGCAACTGCTGCATGGCGCCCGCACCGATGGTGAGCGCTTCAAGTTCCCCAATTTCGGCACGATCGCCGACCAGCCGCGTTATGACTGGCGCGGCTGCCATCTCGATGTGTCCCGGCAGTTCTATCCGGTCGCCGACGTCCTGCGGCTGATCGATATTCTCGCCTGGAACAAGCTCAATATCTTTCATTGGCACCTGACCGACGACGAAGCCTGGCGGCTGGAGATCAAGGCCTATCCGGCGCTGACGGAGATCGGCGCGCGGCGCGGGCCGGATGAGGTGCTCGTGCCGCAACTCGGCGACGGAGCGGAAACACGCGCCGGCCATTACACGCAGGATGATATCCGGCGGATCGTTGCGCATGCCACCTCGCTCGGTGTCGAGGTCGTGCCGGAAATCGACATTCCCGGCCACAGCACCGCAGCCTTGCTCTCGCTGCCGGAGCTCGTCGACGGGCAGGAGGCGCCGGACAGCTATCGCGCGGTGCAGGGTTATCCCAACAATGCCCTCAATCCCGCGGTCGAATTCACCTATGAATTTCTCGGCAAGGTGTTCGACGAGATCGTGGCGCTGTTTCCGAGCGCGTATCTCCATATCGGCGGTGATGAGGTGGCGCAGGGCGCCTGGCTTTCCTCCCCTCTCTGCCAGGCGCTGATGAGACGGGAGAAGCTTGCCGGCACCGCCGAGCTGCAGTCCTATTTCCTGAAACGCATCAAGACGATGCTGTCGGAGCGTGGCCGGAAGCTCGCCGGCTGGAACGAGGTCTCGCATGGCGGCGGCGTCGACCGCGACGGCACGCTGCTGATGGCCTGGGAAAAGCCCGCCGTCGGCATCGAGCTGGCGCAGCAGGGTTACGACGTGGTGATGACGCCGGGGCAGGCCTATTATCTCGACATGGCGCAGGCCGAAGCCTGGGCCGAGCCCGGCGCGGCATGGGCAGGCCATTCGGCCCCGGAACACACCTATGCTTACGAGGCCGAGGGCGAGCTGCCGCAGGCGCTGCAGCAGAAGATACGCGGCATCCAGGCCTGCATCTGGACTGAAAACTTCATCTCGCGCGCCTATTTCAACCGGCTGGTCTTTCCGCGTCTTCCGGCTGTCGCCGAAGCTGCATGGACACCGTTGGACCGGAAGGATTGGGACCGGTTCGCAGCGATCGTGCGGATGTGGCCTATGCTTTAGAAAGCAACGGTTCCGCTTTCAGCCCCAGCAGCGCTGCGCCGATCAGACCGGGTTCGATGCGGCATTGGCTGCGCACCACCAGCGGCCGGTCGAATTTGCGCAGAATGCGGGCGCGCACGGCGTGGTCGAGTTCGGCAAGCAGCGGCTCGACATTGGACAGACCGCCGCCGACCGGGACGATGGTGGCGCCGGTGATGTTGATCGTCAGCGCCAGGGGCGAGGCGACGAGATCGACATAGACGTCGATCGTCCGTGTCGCCTCCTCCTCGCCATGTTGCCATTGAGCGATGATCTCTTCGCTGGAAAGGTCGAGATCATGCAGCGTCTTGTGCAGCCGTTCCAGGCCGCGGGCGCCGCCGACGGTGTCGACGCAGCCTTTCTGGCCGCAGCCGCAGGCATAGGCGGGAATGGCGACCGGCGGATTGCCGGCCGCGGATGCGATGATCGGCCCGTGACCCCATTCGCCGGCGAAGCCGCCGGCCTCGTTGACGAGACGGCCGTCGGCGACCAGGCCGCCGCCGACGCCGGTGCCGAGAATGGCGCCGAAGACGATGCGGTGGCCGCGACCGGCGCCGAGGCCGGCTTCGGCGATTGCGAAACAGTCGGCGTCGTTGGCGATCAGCGCCGGCAGGCCGAGTTCGGCTTCGAGATCGGCGGCCAGCGTCCGGTCATGGATGCAGGGGATGTTGGCGCAGATCAGCCGCTGCGTATCGGGATCGACGACGCCGGCGATGGAGAGCGCGATACGGCCCGGGTTTTCGCCTGTCTCGGCGATGATGGCGCGCAAGGTCGCGACGAAAGCGGCAAAATCATCTCTCGGCGTTGGTCGCCGGCCGAGGGGGACGATGTCCGTCTCGGAGCGGGCGATGCCGCCCTTGATGGCGGAGCCGCCGATGTCGAATGAGATGATCATTGCCACCCTGCCGTTTCTCTGGTCTGTGGTGTCTGCTCGCACTGTTGGCGGCGAATTACAAGCCTTCATTCCGTTGCCCGCCAGGCGCTTGCGGCGTAGAGGGGGATGATCGGGCCAAATCGCCGTCAACGGCTATTCCCGTCCCACAAGTCATTCAATTGGCATATTGCGCGGCCAAAATCCGAGCCTGCACTTCCATCATCCACTGGTATCATGACCATCGAAAACGCCGATTCCCACAGACGCAGAAGACCACGTCCACCCCGTCCCAAAGGTCGCCGCCTCTCATCCATCCTGCGGCAGCTGGCCGCCGACCGGAGCCGGGAGCGGATTTCGATCGGCGACCTGTTTCAGACGATGGGCGACAGGGCGATCAGCGCGTTGATGCTGATCTTCGCGCTGCCGAACGCTTTTCCGACGCCGCCCGGGACGTCGGCCGTCCTCGGCGCGCCGTTGGTCTTCCTGGCGGTGCAGTTGACCTTCGGGCTGAAACCCTGGCTGCCGAGGGTGATTGCCGACCGTTCGATGCGGCGGGAGGATTTCGAAACCATTGTTGGCCGCATCCACCGCTGGCTGGCCTGGGCGGAGCGGATGCTGAAGCCGAGGCTGGCGATCTTCGCCGAGCCGCCGGCGGAATATCTCGCCGGGGCGGCCTGCCTGCTGCTGTCGATCGTGCTGCTGCTGCCGGTCCCGCTCGGCAACATGCTGCCGGCGATCACGATCTCGGTCTTCGCCTTCGGCATATTGGGCCGCGACGGGCTCTTCGCGCTGATCGGCTTTATCATGACGGCGGTGTCGCTGGTCGTTGCCGGCGGTGTGATCTACGGCCTGGCGAAGACGGCGATCTATCTCGTCATGCGATGGTTTGCCTGAAAGGGGGGGTGCCTGAATGGGTTTGCCTGGGTGACGTCGGTTATTTGACGGCGCTCATTTCAACAGGCTCGACATTTGCCGGAATTTTGTTTTCATCTGGCGCGATAGAGTTTGAAATCATGTTCGGCGGCGGCACGCCGGCTCACTTTGCGTGGTAGGCATTCAATGGCAAAAAGATCCGAGACCGCGGCACGCCTCGACGATGCGGCACGTGCCGGCTGGCTCTATTACGTCGCCGGGCGCACGCAGGATGAAATCGCCGCCGCGATGGGCATCTCGCGGCAATCGGCGCAGCGGCTGGTGTCGCTGGCGGTCGCCGAGCGTCTGATCAAGGTGCGGCTCGACCATCCGATCGCCGCCTGCCTGGAACTCGCCAGTCAGCTGCGGCGGAAATTCGGGCTGAAACATGTGGAAGTGGTGCCGAGCGATTCGGGGTCGTCGGCGACCGTCGGCATTGCCGAGGCGGCCGCGGCCGAGATCGAACGATGGCTCAAACGGGCCGAGCCGATCGTGCTTGCCGTCGGGACCGGCCGTACGCTGAAGGCGGCCGTCGACCAGCTTCCGGCGATCGAATGTCCCAATCACCGCATCGTTTCGCTGACCGGCAATATCGCCCCGGACGGATCGGCCGCCTATTACAACGTCATCTTCAGCATGGCCGATGCGGTGAAGGCGCGGCACTATCCGATGCCGCTGCCGGTGCTTGTCACTTCGGCGGAAGAGCGGGAGCTGCTGCATGGCCAGCAGCTGGTGCGCTCGACGCTCGACATGAGCGCGCAGGCCGATGTCACCTTCGTCGGCATCGGCGAGCTCGGCATCGACGGGCCGCTCTGCGTCGACGGTTTCCTCGAGAAGGACGAGATGATGGAGCTGATGCGCGGCGGCGCGGTTGGCGAGATCTGCGGCTGGATCTTCGATGTCGACGGCAGGTTGCTCGACAACCCGATCAATGAGCGCGTCGCCTCGGCGCCGATCCCGTCCCGCGAGGCGTCGATGGTCATCGGACTGGCCAAGGGCAAGCGCAAGTTCAAGGCGATCCGGGCCGCCGTTGTCGGCCAGCAAATCAATGGATTGATCACCGACGAAGAGACGGCCGAGTTTTTGCTCAAGAGCTGAGCAAAAAATTCTCCATTTTTATTCAATGGGATAAACATGTCCTTCGGCATCGCAGCAACGATTGCCGATTGACATTCTTTACTGCTTGGTGAGTAATTGCCCATGAGCGAAGCGAATGCTCACACCCATCTTCTGGGAGGAAGATATGACATTGAGAACTTTTCTGCTGGGCGCCTGCTCAGCGCTGGCGTTTGCCGGCATGGCTTCGGCCGAAACGCTGACAATCGCAACCGTGAACAACGGCGACATGATCCGGATGCAGAAGCTGACGGATGATTTCAAGGCGAAGAATCCCGGCATCGACCTTGAATGGGTCACCCTCGAAGAGAACGTGCTGCGCCAGAAGGTCACGACCGACATCGCGA
The DNA here is from genome assembly GCF_001187535.1 of Rhizobium ecuadorense. Lineage (GTDB taxonomy): Bacteria > Pseudomonadota > Alphaproteobacteria > Rhizobiales > Rhizobiaceae > Rhizobium > Rhizobium ecuadorense. The sequence goes on along the minus strand of NZ_LFIO01001304.1, from coordinate 282,788 downwards.
CCAAGGGCGGCCAGTACGACGTTCTGACGATCGGCACCTACGAGGTTCCGATCTGGGCAAAGCAGGGCTGGCTATTGCCGCTCGACAATCTCGGCGCCAATTATGACGTCGACGACCTGCTGCCGGCGATCCGCAGCGGCCTGACCGTGGACGGCAAGCTCTATGCGGCGCCGTTCTACGGCGAAAGCTCGATGGTCATGTATCGCAAGGACCTGTTCGACGCCGCCGGCCTGAAGATGCCCGACGCGCCGACCTGGGATTTCGTTGCCGACGCTGCCCGCAAGATCACCAACAAGGACAAGGAAATCTACGGCATCTGCCTGCGTGGCAAGGCCGGCTGGGGCGAGAACATGGCCTTCCTGACGGCCATGTCCAACTCCTTCGGCGCGCGCTGGTTCGACGAAAAATGGAAGCCGCAGTTCGATCAGCCCGAGTGGAAGGAGACGCTCGACTTCTACGTCAAGCTGATGAAGGATGCCGGCCCTCCGGGCGCTTCCTCCAACGGCTTCAACGAGAACCTGGCGCTGTTCCAGACCGGCAAGTGCGGCATGTGGATCGACGCAACGGTTGCGGCTTCCTTCGTCGCTGATCCGAAGCAGTCGCAGGTCGCCGACAAGGTCGGCTTTGCGCTCGCCCCGGACAAGGGCCTCGGCAAGCGCGGCAACTGGCTCTGGGCCTGGAGCCTCGCCGTCCCGGCAGGTACACAGAAGGCGGAAGCTGCCGAGAAGTTTGTCGCCTGGGCGACGAGCAAGGACTACAGCAATCTCGTCGCTGAGAAGGAAGGCTGGCTAAACGCACCTCCGGGCACCCGCAAGTCGCTCTATGCGAACGCGGACTACCAGAAGGCGGCGTCCTTTGCCAAGATGACGCTCGACTCGATCGAGGCGGCCGATCCGACCAAGCCGACCGTCAAGCCGGTCCCCTATGTCGGCGTCCAGTTCGTGGCGATCCCGGAATTCCAGGGTATCGGCACGGCTGTTGGCCAGCAGTTCTCGGCAGCGCTTGCCGGCCAGATTTCGGTCGACCAGGCTCTGCAGAGCGCACAGCAACTGGCAACCCGCGAAATGACCAAGGCCGGCTACATTAAATAACACCTCCTGAGCAAGAGGCGGATCCTTGACAATCCGCCCCTCTGGGCCGCCGATGCCCGAACTGCATCGGCGGCCGCTTTTTCAGACAAAGCTTTCCTGCGGACGCTCCCCGCTTCAGATCAGATCGGTGATTGCCATGGCAACCTTGCATACTCGCTCCGCAGCGCGCCTGATGATTGCGCCCTCCGTGCTGCTCCTCTTTGCATGGATGATCGTCCCGCTCGCGATGACGATCTACTTCTCGACGCTGAACTACAATCTGCTCAATCCCGGCATGGAAAGCTTCGTCGGCTTTCTGAATTACGAATATTTCCTCACGGATCCGGCCTTCTTCGCCGCGCTGATCAATACGCTGCTGCTCGTCGCCGGCGTGCTCTTGATTACCGTCATTGGCGGCATCGCTTTCGCGCTGCTGCTCGACCAGCCGATGTACGGCCAGGGCATTGTGCGCATCCTGGTGATTGCGCCATTTTTCGTCATGCCGACGGTGGCCGCGCTGGTGTGGAAGAACATGTTCATGAACCCGGTCAACGGCCTCTTTGCGCATCTTGCCAAGGCGCTCGGCCTGCAGCCGATCGACTGGCTGGCGAATGCGCCGCTGTTCTCCGTCATTCTCATCGTCGCCTGGCAGTGGCTACCCTTTGCCACCCTCATCCTGTTGACCGCGCTGCAGTCTCTCGACGAGGAGCAGAAGGAGGCCTCCGAAATGGACGGCGCCGGGCCGATCTCGAAATTCATCTATATCATTCTGCCGCATATGGCGCGCGCCATCACCGTGGTGATCCTGATCCAGACGATCTTCCTGCTTTCGGTCTTTGCCGAAATCCTCGTCACCACCAATGGCGGGCCGGGCACCGACAGCACCAACCTCACCTATCTCGTCTATGCCCAGGCGCTCTTGCAGTTCGATATCGGCGGCGCATCGGCCGGCGGCATCGTCGCGGTCGTGCTTGCCAATATCGTCGCGATCTTCCTCGTCCGCCTCGTCGGCAAGAATCTGGAGGCTTGAGATGGCCAGAAAAGTCACAACCCGACGCAAGGTCATCGTCACTGCGATCGCCTGGACGCTCGGCATCCTGATCTTCTTCCCGATCCTCTGGACGTTCCTCACCAGCTTCAAGTCGGAAGCCGATGCCATCGCCTCGCCGCCGCAGTTCCTGTTCTTCCACTGGACGACGGAAAACTATGCGGAGGTGCAGAGCCGGTCGAACTATCTCAGCCACTTCATGAACTCGGTGATCATTTCCTTCGGCTCGACGCTGATCGGCCTGATCATCGCGATCCCGGCCGCCTGGGCGATGGCGTTTTCGCCGACCAAGCGGACCAAGGACGTGCTGATGTGGATGCTGTCGACCAAGATGATGCCGCCTGTGGGCGCGCTGATCCCGATCTATCTGCTGTTCCGCAATTCCGGCCTGCTCGACAGCCGCACCGGACTGGTGATCGTGCTGACGCTGATCAACCTGCCGATCATCGTCTGGATGCTCTACACCTACTTCAAGGAAATCCCCGGCGAGATCCTTGAGGCGGCCCGCATGGACGGCGCATCGCTGATGAAAGAGATCGTCTATGTGCTGACGCCGATGGCCGTGCCCGGCATTGCCTCGACGCTGCTTCTGAACATCATCCTCGCCTGGAACGAGGCTTTCTGGACGCTCAACCTCACCGCCTCGAAGGCGGCGCCGCTGACGGCCTTCATCGCCTCCTATTCCAGCCCGGAGGGCCTGTTCTACGCCAAGCTGTCGGCGGCCTCGACCATGGCAATCGCGCCGATCCTGATCCTCGGCTGGTTCAGTCAGAAACAACTCGTCCGCGGCCTGACCTTCGGCGCTGTGAAATAAGATAAAGGGAGACAAACATGGGCAGCATTACCCTTCAGAAGGTTTCCAAGGTCTTCGGCGAAGCCAAGGTCATCCCTTCGATCGATCTCGACATCAGGGACGGCGAGTTCGTCGTCTTCGTCGGCCCGTCGGGCTGCGGCAAGTCCACGCTGCTCAGGCTGATAGCCGGGCTCGAGGATGTCTCCGGCGGCAAGATCGTCATCGACGGCCGGGACGCCACCGAAAAGGCGCCGTCGGAACGCGGCCTTGCCATGGTGTTCCAGTCCTACGCGCTCTATCCGCATATGAGCGTGCGCAACAACATCGCCTTTCCACTGAAGATGGCGGGCGTCGACAAAGCGGAGATCGACCGCAAGGTGACGGATGCGGCGCGGGTGCTGAACCTCACCGACTATCTGGAGCGCAAGCCGCGCCAGCTTTCCGGCGGCCAGCGCCAGCGCGTCGCGATCGGCCGCGCCATTGTCCGTCAGCCTTCGGCCTTCCTGTTCGATGAACCGCTGTCGAACCTCGATGCGGCGTTGCGCGTCAACATGCGCCTCGAAATCAGCGAGTTGCATCAGCAGCTGAAGACGACGATGGTCTACGTCACCCACGACCAGGTCGAGGCGATGACCATGGCCGACAAGATCGTCGTCTTGAACAGGGGCAATATCGAGCAGGTCGGCTCGCCGCTCGAACTTTACAGCCGCCCGCGCAACCTTTTCGTCGCCGGTTTCATCGGCTCGCCGAAGATGAATTTCATCAAGGGCCAGAACGCTGCCCAGCTCGGCGCCCATACGATCGGCATCCGCCCCGAACATATGCTGTTGTCGATGGAGAGCGGCGACTGGAAGGGCAGGGTGGTGGTCGCCGAGCATCTCGGCTCCGACACCTTCCTGCATATCGATGCCGAGGGCATCGGCATGGTGACGGCGCGCGGCAGCGGCGACTTCGCCGCCAAGGCCGGCGATACGGTCTACCTGACGCCGGACCGTTCGCGTATTCACAAATTCAACGAGGGCGGTCTTGCCATTTGAGGCGGGCGGCCGGCTGGGGGCAGGCATGCGAGCCGGGCGATGGCGCCCGGACGTCTCGGCAAGACCTTCAAGAGGACTGAAACATGACGTGCAAATTATCGCTTGCAACGCTTTCGGACGCGGCGCGCACTGCCGCCATCCCTGGATATGACAGGGCGTCGCTGAAAGCCGGCATCGTGCACTTCGGCGTCGGCAATTTCCATCGCGCCCACCAGGCGATCTATCTCGACGATCTCTTCAACACTGGCGCGGATCACGACTGGGCGATCGTCGGCGCCGGTGTGCTGCCGTCGGATGCCGCCATGCGCGAAAAGCTTGTGGCGCAGGATTTCCTGACGACGGTGGTCGAACAGGACAACAACAAGACGGCGGCGCGCGTCACCGCGCCGATGATCGACATCCTGCCGGTCGGCGATCCCGCTGCAATCATCGCCAGGCTTGTCGACCCTGAGATCCGCATCGTCTCGCTGACGATCACCGAGGGCGGTTATTTCATCGATGCATCGGGCACCTTCAATCCGGCTCATCCTGATATCGCTGCCGACGGGCACAGCCCCGACGCGCCGAAGACGGTCTTCGGCCTGATCGTCGCCGGCCTGAAGGCACGCAAGGCGAAGGGCATCGGTCCCTTCACCGTCATGTCCTGCGACAACATTCCCCATAACGGCACCGTCACCGCCAATGCCGTGGTCGGCACGGCGGCCCTTTCGGACCCTGGCTTTGCCGAGTGGATCCGGGAAAATGTCGCCTTCCCGAATGCGATGGTCGACCGCATCACGCCGGCGACCGGTCAGCGGGAGATCGATTTCCTCCGGGACAATTTCGAGATCGAGGACAATTGGCCGGTCTATTGCGAGGAATTCAAGCAATGGGTGCTCGAGGACAAGTTCACCGCCGGCCGGCCGGCGCTGGAAAAGGTCGGCGTCACCTTCGTGCCCGATGTCACGCCCTACGAGCATATGAAGATCCGAATCCTCAATGGCGGTCATGCGGCAATCGCCTATCCGGCGGCATTGATGGACATTCATTTCGTGCATGATTCCATGGAAGATCCGCTGATTCGCGCCTTCCTCGCCAAGCTCGAGAAAGACGAGATCATCCCGATCGTGCCGCCGGTGCCGAACACGTCGCTGACGGATTATTTCGCGCTGATCGAACATCGCCTGCTCAATCCGAAGATTGCCGACACTATTCCGCGGCTGGCGCAGGACGGATCGAACCGCCAGCCGAAATTCATCCTGCCGTCGACGCTCGACAATCTCAGCCAGGGCCGGGATATCGTCGGCCTGGCGCTGGTTTCGGCGCTCTGGTGCCGTTATTTCGCCGGCAAGACCGACAGCGGCAAGGATATCGTCTTCAACGACGCCAGCGCCGATCGCCTGCATGCGGCGGCTGTGAAGGCCAAGGACGATCCGTCGGCCTTCCTCGTCTTCGACGATATCTTCGGCGAGGTGGCGAAATCCGATCTTTTCCGCAAGCGTTTCGCCCATGCTCTCAAAACCCTGTGGGAAAAGGGCACGCGGGAGACGCTGCAGCTCTATCTCGACGGCAAGCTCGCAGTGTAGGAAATCCGGATGGCGGCATTCGTTGCCGCCATCCGTCCCGTCTTGCGGGTAAAGCGGGACGGTCGCGCGTGCGAAATTGAACTCAGGTTGGGTTTTCCATGGCTGATGCTGAACCACGGCTGATCATCTTCGATTGCGACGGCGTGCTCGTCGACAGCGAGCCGATTTCGATCAGCGTGCTGGTCGCGGCGATGAACGATCTCGGCGTCTCGATCACCGAGGACCAGGCCTATGAGCGCTTTCTCGGCCGCAGCCTGGCGACGCTCGTCGACAGGCTGGAAACCGAATTCAACGTCCATGCCGGCGAGGCATTCCTCGAACGCATCCGCACCGATCTCTACGCCCGTTTCCGCACCGAGCTGAAGCCGATCGACGGGATCGCCGCGACGATCGACGGGCTCGGCGTTCGCTGCTGCGTCGCCTCCTCAAGCCAGATGGAGCGAATCCGGCTGTCGCTGTCCGTCACCGGACTTCTCGACCGGCTGCCCGACATCTTCAGTGCGACGATGGTCAAGCGCGGCAAACCGGCGCCCGATCTTTTCCTGCATGCGGCGCGCGAAATGCAGGTGGAGCCTGCTCATTGCATTGTCGTCGAGGACAGCCCGGCCGGCATTGCCGCTGCCAAGGCGGCAGGTATGACGGTGTTCGCCTTCACCGGCGGATCGCATGCCAACTTCGCCGGTTATCGCGCCGAACTCGACCGGCTTTCGCCGGAAGTGGTGTTTGACGCCATGCCTGAATTGATACACCTTGTCCGCAACCATAGACTGGACGGGATCAAGATTTGATGCGGGATCATGTGGTTGCGGTGGATGTCGGCACCGGCAGTGCGCGCGCCGGCGTCTTCGATGCCCGCGGCCACCTGCTCGCAAAGGCCGAACATCCGATCGTGATGAACCGGCCGCGCGAAAACCATGCCGAACACGATTCCGAGGACATCTGGTCCGCCGCCTGCACGGCGGTGCGTCGTGCCATGGAGCAATCCGGCATCGCTGCGGCGTCGGTCGGCGCGATCGGCTTCGACGCCACCTGCTCGCTTGTCGTGCGCGACGTCGAGGGCCGGCAGCTCAGCGTTTCCACCGGCGGCGAGAGGCGTTTCGACACGATCGTCTGGCTCGATCACCGGGCGCTGAAGGAAGCCGATTTCTGCACGGCGACGGAGCACGCCGTGCTCGAACATTCCGGGCACGTCATGTCGCCCGAGATGGAGATGCCGAAGCTGATGTGGCTGAAGAAGAAGCTGCCCTCCACATGGGAAAAGGCCGGCTACTTCTTCGATCTCGCCGATTTCATGACATGGAAATCGACCGGGTCGGCTGCCCGATCGCGCTGCACGCTGACGGCGAAATGGAATTATCTCGCCCATCTCGAAAGGGGCTGGCAGCAGGACTTCCTGGAGCGGATCGGTCTCGAGGATCTTCAGGCGCGTGGCCAGCTGCCGGATGAGACGGTGCCGGTCGGCGGCAGCGTCGGCCGGCTGACGGCTGGTGCGGCAGAGGCGCTGGGGCTGACCACGGACTGCCATGTCTCGGCCGGGATGATCGACGCCTATGCCGGCGCGCTCGGCGCACTCGGCGGTTATGCCGCCGATCCGGTGAAACGCGAGCACCAGCTGGCGCTGATCGCCGGCACGTCGAGCTGTATCGTCACCTTCTCCAGACAACGCAAGCCGAGCCATGGCATGTGGGGTCCCTATTACGAAGCGGTCTTCCCGCAATCTTGGCTGGTGGAGGCTGGGCAATCGGCGACCGGTGCACTGCTCGACCACATCGTCCGCATGCATGCTGCCGGCGGCGAGCCGACGACGGCGCTGCATCAGAGGATCGTCGCACGCATTGCCGAATTGCGGGCCGAGGAGGGCGATGCCTTCGGGGCACGCATTTTCGTGCTGCCGGATTTTCATGGCAATCGTTCGCCGCTCGCCGATCCGCACGCCGTCGGCGTCGTCAGCGGGCTGAGCCTCGATACGTCCTTCGATGGTCTCTGCACGCTTTACTGGCGCACCGCCGTGGCGATTGCGCTCGGCATCCGCCATATCCTTGAGATGATGAAAGAATACGGCTACGTGCCCGATACGCTGCATATTGCCGGCGGGCATGTGAAGAACCCGGTGCTGATGGAACTCTACAGCGATGCCACCGGCTGCAAAGTCGTGGTGCCGAAGATGTACGAGGCGGTGCTGCTCGGCACGGCGATCGCCGCCTCCGTCGCCTGCGGCTTGCACGGAGATCTGGCAGCGGCCGGTGAGGCGATGTATCCGGGCGGCGACGAACGGCTTCCCGACAAGACGAAGCAGGCGCTCTACGACCGCGACTACCGTCGTCTTCTCGCCATGTACCGGCACAGGGCCGAACTGGAAACAATGCAGTAGCAGTTCAGTGGTTTGCCGCCTCGCCGAGCACGGTCGCGAATTCCATCATGCGGCGGCGACGCAGACCGGCCTCTTCTCCGACTTCCAGGATGACCGATTCCGACAGGCAATCGAGCAGCGCGATCAGCGGCGGAAGATTGTCGAGATCCGGCGCGCGGGCGGGCGGCAAGGGCAGCATGACATTCGACTGGTCCGCCATCCAGTCCGCCTGCTGCGGTGAAATGAGCACGACCTTATAGCCGTAACGCCGCGCAGTTCGGGCGAGCAGCCGGGCCTTGGCGAAACGGCGACAATCGATGATGACGAGCAGCGCGTCGTCGACCGCCAGCCGGGCGAAGAGTTCGGCAAAACGGTTGTCGGCGCCATCGAGCGTGCGTACGCCGTCACGGGCCTGCGTCAGCCGCTGACAGAAATGATGGGCAAGGCTCGCGAGCCGGGCATGCGTGGCGATCGACACTTCGCGGGCGGTGCTGATCAGGCTGACGGCTTCGGACCAGTGCGGCTGCGCGGTCAGATGATAGATATGGTGGAGCGCCTGGATCTGTTCGGCAACCAGCACGGCGAGCGGTTTTCCCTCGGCGGCGTCCTGATGCAGCTCGCTCATGGCGCTTTGCAATTGCGCCGGCGATGTCGTCACGGTCTCGCGAATCTCCACTTTGACACTGTCCAATCCCTGATAGCCGAGCGCGCGCAGGAAGCGCCCGACTGTCATCGGCGAGAGATCCAGCCTGTCGGCGACTGAGGCAGCCGTCTCGAACGGCAGGTCGTTCAGGTGTTCGGTGAAATATTTCGCGATACGGCGTTCGGCCGGTGTGCCGGTTTTTGCGTATTGCCTGAGTTTTTGGACAAAGTCTTCCACATCAGCCTCCCCCGTTTTACCTTAGAGGCGTTCCGCGGATGCGCTGTTGCGACCCCTTGTCTTTGCAACTATTTCGGAAGCTGCTTCTCAGGCCCATGCATATTGATACGCGACAATACTATATTAGCATTTAATTTTCGACAAGTTTTCTATTACCGCCTGCAATTTTATTCTCTCTTGTCGGTGGCATCAATCTTTCCTACATCTTCCGCGCAACCGGAGACGCCTGAGACATGATCCTTGACGCCGCTCGACTATCGCTGGCCAATTTGTTCGCGCCGGAAACCCGCTCGGTCTTCTGGAAAGTGCTCGGCCTGACGATTCTCGTGCTGGCCGGCCTCTGGTTCGCGCTGCGCGGGGCCTTCATGGCTTTCCTCTTTCCCTGGCTCACCAGCTTCTTTCCCGATGTGCCGGATTGGGCGGGATGGCTTGCCCTGGTTTTCGCAATCCTTGCCGGTATCGGCCTTGCGCTGATGCTGGCGTTGCTGCTTTCGCCGGTCACGGCGCTGATCGCCGGCCTGTTCCTCGACGATGTCGCCGACGTCATTGAAAAACGCGACTACCCCAAGGACGCGGCGGGCACGGCCATGCCGCTCGGCCCGGCGATGGCAAGCTCGATCAAGTTCCTCGGCGTGGTGATCCTCGGCAATATCGTCGCGCTGCTGCTGCTGTTCATCCCCGGCGTCAATCTGGTCGCCTTCTTTCTGGTGAACGGCTATCTGCTCGGACGGGAGTTTTTCGAATTCGCCGCCATGCGCTTCCGTTCGCCTGGAGAGGCGCGGCTCTTCCGCGCCAAGCACGCCTCCACCGTCTTTCTTGGCGGGCTGGTGATCGCGCTGTTTCTGGCGATCCCCTTCGTCAATCTTCTGACGCCGCTCTTTGCCGCCGGCATGATGGTGCATCTGCACAAGATGGTTTCCGCACGCGACGCCGGTTTTCGGGTGTGAGGTTCAGCCGGGCAGGGCCGCGGCGTCATACATCGCCGCGAATTCGGCGCTCGGCGCAATCGGCGTGATGATATCGATCAGCACGCCGTTCGGATCGGCGGTGATGAAGTGCCGCTGGCCAAAATCCTCATCGCGGATCTCGCGGAGAATTGGCAGGCCGGCGCTCCGGCAGGTTTCGTAGATACGATCGACATCCTCGACCTCGAAATTGAGCAGCAGGCCGCGAACGCCGGCGCGAGCGACGGCAGGAATGGTCTCGTGGCTGCTGTCGAGGATGGCGAGCGCGACATGCTCCGTCTCGGTCGATTGCAGGTGGATGTACCAGCCGTTTTCGAACAGCGCCCGAAAGCCGAAGTGGCTGCTGTAGAAGGCGGCGGTGCCCGCAACATCGTCCGTCATGATCACCGGGTAGTAGCTGGTCGATTTCATGTCTCGCTCCTTTCCATTTTTACATACAGTCTGTATGTTTTTAGCTATTAACATACACGCAGTTTGTATGTAAATAGATGCCATGAGCCGGAGCAATCGCGAGAGAACGGAACAGACAAGGCAGGCGCTGATCGACGCCGGACGGCGCATCTTTGTCGAGAAAGGTTATGCCGAAACGGCGACACCGGAGATCGTGACTGCGGCAGGGGTGACGCGTGGGGCGCTTTACCATCATTTCGAAGACAAGAAGGCGCTCTTCCGCGCGGTGATCGCGTGCGAAATGCAGGAGGTGGCCAGGACAATCGAGGCGTCTTCAGCGCCGGAGTATGGGCCACGCGATGCGCTGATTGCCGGCGCTTCGGCCTATTTCACCGCAATGGCGCAGCCCGGGCGAACACGGCTGCTGCTGATGGAGGCGCCCGCCGTTCTCGGCTTGCCGGCGACTGCGGCGCTGGAGGCCGAGAATGCGGAGGCGAGTTTGCGTGGAGGACTTGCAGCGCTGATGCCCGCGGCAGGAAGCCTGCTCGACCCGCTGACATCGCTGCTGTCGGCCGCCTTCGACCGTGCGGCGATCGCGATCGAAGCGGGCGGGGAGAGGCGGGATTACGAGCAGGCGATTGCAGCCCTACTCGACGGCCTCGCCGATCACCTGCGGCGGTAGCTCGACGAGCGGGGCCGGCACATCCCAACTCTTTTCCGGCGACTTGCAGAGATCGGCGATGACGCAGCGCTCGCATTCGGGACGGCGTGCCTTGCAGGTGTAGCGGCCGTGCAGGATCAGCCAGTGATGGGCGTGATAGAGGTAATGTTGCGGGATCACCTTCATCAGCCGCGCTTCGACCTCGTCAGGTGTCTTGCCGGGGGCAAGCCGGATGCGATTGGCGATGCGGAAGATGTGGGTATCGACGGCCATCGTCGCCTGGCCGAAGGCCATTGAGAGTACGACATTGGCGGTCTTGCAGCCGACGCCCGGCAATTTCACCAGTTCGTCGCGCGTTTCCGGCACCTTGCCGGCGAAATCATCGACCAGCATCTGCGAGAGGGCGATGACGTTTTTCGCCTTGTTGCGATAGAGGCCGATCGTCCTGATGTAATCGCGCAGCCGCTCCTCGCCGAGATCGAGCATCTTTTCCGGCGTATCGGCAACCTTGAAGAGGGCGCGGGTCGCCTTGTTGACGCCGACATCGGTCGCCTGCGCCGACAGCGCGACTGCGACGACGAGCGTAAAGGGGTTGGTGTGCTCGAGCTCGCCCCTCGGTTCCGGCCGCTGCACCGAGAAGCGGCGGAAGATCTCCTCGCGCTCGGCCGGCGAATAGGCGGTCTTCACCGCCGCAGCCGCCGGCTTGCGGCGGGCGATCACACTCGAATTTTGCGACGGTCCGGTCACGGATTTAAGTTTCGGATTTGCCATGGAAACTCTATACTCAGCAGCCATGATGGAAAGCAACGCCGACAGCTCCAACGAGCAGCCTGTTTTCGCCGCCGAGCTCTTTCCCCACCGGTCGCTCGGCCGCCGGGGCTTCAAGGTGCTGCTGATCCTGTCCGGCTCCGTCTGCTTCTTCTACGGCATGTTCTTCATCGCCACCGGTGCCTGGCCGATCGGCTTCTTCTTCGGGCTGGATTTCCTGCTTCTCTACGGCGCCTTCTGGCTGAGTTACCGCTCCGGAAGGGCGCGTGAGGAGGTGACGGTGTCGCGCACCGACGTTTCGGTGCGCAAGTTCGCGCCATCGGGACGGATGGTGGAGCATCACTTCAATCCGTTCTGGGCGCGCTTTCTTATTCGCCGGCATCACGAGATCGGCATCCTTTCCATGCAGATCTTCGGAGAGGGCCGGCGCACCGATATCGGCTCCTTCCTCAATCCTGACGATCGTGAAAGCTTCGCCAAAGCCTTCAAGGGCGCGCTCGCCACGGTCAAGCAGCGTATCTGAGCTTATCTGGCGGGTGCGCAAGAAACGGGTGGTTTGCGAACACCCTATTGATTATCTCCTTGTGACAAGGAGAAAGACGATGAATATGATTGCGAACCTGCAAACAGACATCACGCCTGACGGCCCTGATTATGACATTGTCCGCCGGGTGATCGAACTCATCACCGAGGATTATCGCGACCAGCCTTCGCTGGAGGTGATCGCGGCACGGCTCAACCAGTCGCCGACCCAGTTGCAGAAGACCTTCACCCGCTGGGCCGGCCTGTCGCCCAAGGGTTTCCTGCAGGCGGTGACGCTCGATCACGCCAAGCGGCTGCTGCGCCAGGAAGACATGCCGCTGCTCGAGACCTCGATCGAGGTCGGCCTTTCCGGGCCGAGCCGGCTGCACGATCTCTTCGTCACCCATGAGGCGATGTCACCAGGCGAATGGAAGGCGAAGGGCGGTGGTCTCACGATCCGTTACGGCTTCCACATCTGCCCCTTCGGCATCGCGCTGATCATGGTGACCGACCGCGGCCTTGCCGGCCTTGCCTTCAGCGATTCCGGCGACGAGAAGGCCTGCCTCGAGGATATGACCTGCCGCTGGCCGAACGCCCAATATGTCGAAGACCTGCAGGCGACGGTTCCCTACGCCGCCCGCATCTTCGAGCCCGGCAAATGGTCTTCGGAACAGCCTTTGCGGGTCGTGCTGATCGGCACGGATTTCCAGGTGAGCGTCTGGCAAAGCCTGATGAAAATCCCGTTCGGCAAGGCCGTCACCTATTCCGATATCGCCAAGGATATCGGCCGGCCGACGGCGCAGCGCGCCGTGGGTGCGGCGGTCGGGGCCAACCCGATCTCCTTCGTGGTGCCATGCCACCGGGCGGTCGGCAAGAACGGCGCGCTGACCGGCTACCATTGGGGGCTCACCCGCAAGCGGGCGATGCTCGGCTGGGAATCGGCGCACGCCTGAGGGACCTGCGGCGTTAGTCGAAATCGAAATTGTTGATTCGGGCGATGATATCGTCGTCCAGATTCAATAAGGCCTCGGCGATATCAATATGCCCTTTGGCGACTGCCTGGGCGGCGCTTGCCGACAGGAATGTCGATCGGTTCCATGCTTCGTGACGATGTAAGCTGACGCATTCGGTCAGGGATGCAATCGCTTGCTGGTAGGCTTCGTGCAGATCAGGTGGTATTTCTGGTCCCTGCCCGCCCTTTCGAGACACTTCGATGCACGCCGGCAATTGATAAAATGAGAAGTCGATCGGGGTGGCCGTGGTAAGCGCGATCCTGACGATATGAGGAACAGCGGCATATGAAGCCGTATAGATATCGCCCTGAGGCTTGACCATAGACTAACCCAGGGTTCCGCATCACGCGCCGCCCTTGGCCCTGCAGATCGTTCCAGGGCCTTAAGAAGCTCAGGCGTATTTGCTGCTGGACCATAGCAATGTCGTAACTCGCTCCAACGCCGGCTATCGAGTGAAAGCATAATTTCATTCCGCCAGTCGCAAGAGTTCTCGGGCCGCGCCCTCGTCGGTGATCAGCGTGTTGCAGCCGATGCGCTTGATCGTGGCGCGGATGGCGACGGCGCGGTGGGCGCCGCCGGAGGAGAGCACGATGTGCTTGGCCTCCTTCAGCGTGTCGAGATCGACGGACATGACGCGCTGATTGATCGAGTGGTCGACCGAATTGCCATCCTTGTCGAGGAAGTTGAACATGGTGTCGCAGACGCAGCCGGCATCGATCAGTTCCTGCAGCTCCGCCTTCGAGATCCAGCCCTCCGACAGCGAGGTCGAATGCGGGCCGATATCGCCGCAGCTGACGATCGCCAGATCGAGGCTCTCGGCCAGACGGTAGATCGTGTCCAGCCCGCATTTCTCGATCAGATTGCGCTTGGTCTCGATGGAATCGACGAGAAGCGGCGCCAGGAACATATAACATTCGGCGCCGAGCTGATTGGCCAGCCGCCAGGTGTAATCGATCGGGTTCGTCTGATGCACGGCGACGATGCCGCCGAGCAGCGAGACGACCTTGCAATTGGCGCGGCGCGGCGGCCGGAAGCTCGACAGCGAGGCGGTCATGGTCCGGCCCCAGCCGACTCCGATCGTATAGTCGTCGGGGATGGCTTCGGACAGGAACTGGCCGAGCGCCAAGCCGACATTCTTTGCCAGCGCATTGACGTCGCCATTGACCGGCGCGGGGACGACGATCGCTTCGTCGAGGCCATAGGCGCGCTCCAGCCTCACCGAAAGCTCGACGCAGTCGCCGATCGAATCGTTGATCCAGATCTGCACTTCGCTGCGCTTCATCGCTTCGTCGAGCAGGCGGATGACGGTGGTGCGGCTGATGCCGAGCTGTTCGGCGACGTCCTTCTGGGTCAAGCCCTCATTGTAATAGAGCCATGCTGCCCTCAGCCGCAGCGAGGATGCTTCGGAATAGGCGGTATGCGTGCCGCGTTTGAGTTTGACCACATCTCCTCCAGCCGAAGTTCCGCCCTAAATCCCGCTGGGGATGAACGGCTGTCACGGCGCGTTTGTTGGGGGATAATGACGGGTGTGACACTTATGTCAATTGAAATGCACAAATGTCCTTGACTTTCCCTCAGGCGAACGGCGATAGTCCTGGCGACACGAAATCGTTCTGTCCGTCCGAGGAGGACATAGTGCGGGCATGCCGAAAGTCACGACCGGCCTTCCAGCCGCAGGCGGCATCGCCGGTGTTCGGCGTGCGGTTTGCCCGCGGGAACACGGCCACTGTCCTTCACGTTTATGAATCATCCGTGACGGGTGCGCGCCTTTTCGCCTGCAGCATGCAGATAGCCTGTCGGTAGATCACCTTTTGCCGGGCGGAACTCGCGCCGGTCGCAGCCCAAGTTCAACAAGGATTATTGACCATGACATCCAAGCTTGACCAACTCCGCGAGATTACCACCGTCGTCGCCGACACCGGCGACATCGAGGCCGTCGCCCGCCTGAAGCCTGTGGATTGCACGACGAACCCGAGCATCGTGCTGAAGGCGCTCGGCACGCCGATGTTCGCCGACGCTATCAAGGAAGCCGTCGCCTGGGGCAAGAAGCAGGGCGGCAATTCCGAAGCCGTGTCTTCGGCCGTCGCCGACCGCCTCGCCATCTCCGTCGGCGCCGCGCTGGTGAAGCTCGTTCCGGGCCGCGTCTCGACCGAGGTCGACGCCGATCTGTCCTTCGATACCGAGGCTTCGCTTGCCAAGGCGCGGGCGATCATCGCCGCCTACAAGGATCGCGGCATCGATCAGGACCGCATCCTCATCAAGCTCGCTTCTACCTGGGAAGGCATCCGCGCCGCCGAAGTGCTGCAGAAGGAAGGCATCGACTGCAACCTGACGCTTCTCTTCAGCAAGGCGCAGGCGATCGCCTGCGCCGACGCCAAGGTGTTTCTGATTTCGCCCTTCGTCGGCCGTATCCTCGACTGGTACAAGAAATCGACAGGCAAGGACTACACAGCCGAGGAAGATCCGGGCGTTATCTCCGTCCGTGAAATCTACAACTACTACAAGGCGAACGATATCAAGACGATCGTCATGGGCGCCTCCTTCCGCAGCGCCGGCGAAATCGAAGCCCTTGCCGGCTGCGACCGCCTGACCATCAGCCCGAACCTGCTCGACGAGCTCGCCAAGGATGAAGGCAAGCTGGAGCGCAAGCTCTCGCCGGAAAGCCGCAAGCCGGATCCGAAGGTTTCTGTCGACGAGAAGACCTTCCGCTGGATGATGAACGAAGACGCGATGGCGACGGAAAAACTCGCCGAAGGCATTCGCGCTTTCGCCAAGGATCTGGGAACGTTGCGTACCATGGTGCAGAAGGAACTGCAGCTCGCCGCCGCCTGATAGAGCACGGCATGCAATCGGAGGCGCGGCTGCCGCTGGCAGGCGCGCCTTTTTCGTGCTGTTATCAACGACATATGCTGTCGGAGACTGGTATGGCGGATGAGGAACGGGCAAATTCGCTTGCGGCATTTGCCTATAAGCATGCGAGCTTCGTCATATCAGTCCTTGCCGGGCTGGTGGTCTTCTTGGCTGTGACCTCGCGCGACGTCAGCGCCGGCAACATACTGTTCGGCTGGAATGTCAGCGCCGGCGTTTTTGTCGCGCTCAGCTGGCGCAAGATGCTGCGGGCGACGGTTGAAAGCATCCGGAAACGCTCCGCGGATCTCGATTTCTCCGACACCGTCCTTTTGGCTCTTTCGATCGGTACAGCACTTGCCAGCATCGCCGGCATCGGCCTCGAGCTTCATTCGATCAAGGAAGCAACACCTGACGTCGCGCTGGCGCGCGCAGGGGCCGCTGTGCTGACGATCCTGATTTCCTGGGTCTTTCTGCACACGCTCTTCACCATCCACTACGCCCATTATTTTTATGGCGGTGCGGACGAGGAGGGTGGCCTCAAGTTTCCTGACGGAATCGAAGAGCCCGGCTACTGGGATTTCCTCTATTTCTCCTTCACCATCGGCGTTGCCGCGCAGACGGCGGATGTCGCGGTCAGCTCGACCAGCATGCGCAAGCTGACGCTGTTGCATGCCGTGCTGTCGTTCCTGTTCAATACGACGATCCTGGCGCTGGCGATCAATGTCGGGGCGAGCCTGCTATAATGCGCCCTATCGCCGCAGCCGTGAGGATCCGAGCCAGAGAGCCATCACATGCGAAGGCGGCAAGGTCGAATAGCTGAGAGCAGGAGGGTATGATGGAAAGCGCCTCAAGCCGGCCCGGGCCGGCCGATGTCATTCTTCTCCTGGGCAGGCTTCTGCTGTCGCTGATCTTCCTGCATGAGGGTTGGTCGCTTGCGATGAATATCACCGCGACCATCGACACTTTCGCAGAACTGGGGCTTTCGGCGCCGGTTGCCTTTGCCACCATTGCCCTTCAGATTGGCGCCGGCCTTTCCATTGCGGCAGGCTTTCTCTGTCGGCTTGGTGCCGTGGCGCTGGCCTTCTTCTGTCTGGCGACCGCCTTGCTCTTTCACACAAATCTTGCGAGCCAGAACGAGCTGCTGCATTTCGAGAAGGACCTGGCGATTGCCGGCGGCATGTTCGTGCTGGCGGCGTCCGGCGCCGGATCGATGTCGATCGACAAGCTGCTGCGAGAGCGAACAAACAGATTGCATCCCTGGCTTCGGGCGGTGCTCTCCTGAAAAAGCGAGGATGTCCGGCCGATTGCGGAACCATCGCGGCTAGCGCTCCCCGCCGATCTCACCCTCTGGCAGAAGCAACTGCTCACAAGATCGCTTGTCCTGCCATCAGCGCAAGGACGAGGAAGATCAGGAAGATCACCAGCGCAATGCCGAAGAGAACGCGGGCGATGGTCGCAGTGGCTGCAGAGACGCCGGAAAAGCCGAAGAAGCCGGCGATGATTGCAATCACGAAAAATATCAGAGCCCATTTCAGCATGGCATCATCCTTTGCGTTTGCTGGAAGACGCGGCAGCCGCGAAATTGTTCCCGATCGCATGCGATGAGATCGCCACCGCCGCCGCCCAAGCGAATATGAAGGCGCTGAAACTTGGCCTGAACCGCTCCGGATTCGATCTTTCTCGCCGCTCAGCCGTGATTGATCATCACGTGGCGCACGGCGGTGTAATCTTCGAGCGCATAGACCGACATGTCCTTGCCGTAGCCCGATTGTTTGACACCGCCATGCGGCATTTCGTTGGCCAGCATGAAATGCGTGTTGATCCAGGTGCAGCCATATTGCAGCTGGGCGGCCGTCTTCATGCCGCGGCCGATATCCTTGGTCCAGACCGAAGAGGCCAGGCCGTAATCGCTGTCATTTGCCCAGGCAATGGCATCGTCAGCTTGGGAAAAGCGGGTGACCGAGACGACCGGGCCGAAGACCTCGCGGCGGACGATCTCGTCGTCCTGCAGGGCGCCAGCAATCACGGTCGGCGTGAAGAAGAAGCCCTTTTCGCCGGCGACCTTGCCGCCGGTGGTGATTTCCATGTGCTTGTGTTCGGAAGCGCGGGCGACGAAGCTTTCGACGCGGTCGCGCTGGCGCCTGGAGATCAGCGGGCCGATCTCGTTTTCTGTGTCGTCGGCCTGGTTGAAGCGGATGCTTGCCACGGCCGAGGAGAGATCGGCGACGAAATTGTCGTAGACCCTGGCGTCTGCATAGATGCGGCAGGCGGCGGTGCAGTCCTGGCCGGCATTGTAATAGCCGAAAGTGCGGATGCCCGACACGACGGCATCGATATCGGCGTCGTCGAAGACGATGACCGGGGCCTTGCCGCCGAGTTCCAGGTGGGTGCGCTTGACCGTCTTGGCGGCGGCCTGCAGCACCTTCTTGCCGGTGGCGATATCGCCGGTGATCGAGACCATACCGATCTTGGCATGGTTGATCAACGCGTTGCCGACGCTTTCGCCGCGGCCGAGAATGACGTTGACGACGCCTTCGGGCAGGATTTCGGAGAGCAGCCTCGCCATCTTCAACGACGTCAGCGGCGTCTGCTCCGAGGGCTTGAAGACGACGGTATTGCCGCCGGCGATCGCCGGCGCCAGCTTCCAGGCCATCATCATCAGCGGATAGTTCCACGGCGCAATCGAGCCGACGATGCCGATCGGATCGCGGCGGATCATCGAGGTGTGGCCGGGCAGATATTCGCCGGCGGCCGGTGCGTGCAGGTTGCGCACGGCGCCAGCGAAGAAGCGATAACAATCGACAATCGCCGGGATTTCGTCGTTCAGCACTGCATTGATCGGCTTGCCGCAATTCAAAGCCTCGAGCGTGGCGAAGCCGGCGGCATCCTTCTCGATGGCGTCAGCGATCTTCAGCAGGTAACCGGAGCGCTCGCCCGGCGTCGTCTGCGACCAGTTCTTGAAAGCTTTTTCGGCGGCATCCACGGCGGCGTCGACCTGGGACAGCGAGGCTTCGGGAAGGTCTATCACCGTCTCGCCGGTCTTCGGGTTCAGGATGTGCTCTTCCGTCTCCGTGCCCTTTTCGAAGCGCGAACCGATCAGCATCTGGGTATCCATGATGTTCTCCCTGTTATTTGCCGGCGCCGGCAATCTGGTCGCCGTCGCGGGTGAGGTAGTAGGCTGCCAGGATCGGCAGGAAAGTGACGAGCACCACCACCATGGCGACCACATTGGTGACCGGGCGCTGGCGCGGGCGGATGAGTTCTTCGAGCATCCAGATCGGCAAGGTTGATTGCTGACCGCCGGTGAAGGTGGTGACGATGACCTCGTCAAAGGAAAGCGCGAAAGCCAGCATGCCGCCGGCGAGAAGGGCGGTGCCGATGTTCGGCAGGATGATATGGCGGAAGGTCTGGAAGCCATCGGCGCCGAGGTCCATCGACGCCTCGATCAGCGAGCCGGAGGTGCGGCGGAAGCGGGCGACCGCATTGTTGTAGACGACGACTACGCAGAAGGTGGCGTGGCCGAGCACGATGGTCCAGACTGAGAACGGGACGTCGAACAGACTGAAGGCGGAGCGCAGCGCAATGCCGGTGATGATGCCGGGAAGCGCGATCGGCAGGATGACCAGCAGCGAGATCGCCTCGCGGCCGAAGAACTTCGTCTGGCTGACGGCCGCCGCGCAGAGTGTGCCGAGGACGAGCGCGATCGCCGTGGCAATGACGGCGACCTGGACGGAAAGACCGAGCGCCGACCAGACATCCGGCCGGTTCCAGGCGACGGTGAACCATTGCAGCGTCAGGCCCGGCGGCGGCCATTGATAGCTCTTTTCCTCCGTCGTGAAGGCATAGACGAAGATCAGCAGGATCGGCAGGTGCAGGAAGAGCAACCCGCCGGCGGCGGCGATCTTCAAGGGCAGCGGCGATCTCTTGAGGTCAGAGCGCATCGAAGGCCCCCAGCTTTTTGGCGAGCGACAGATAAAGCGCCATGATGACGATCGGCACGACGGAGAAGGCGGCGGCGAGCGGCACGTTGCCGGCGGTTCCCTGCTGGGCATAGACGGCCTGGCCGATGAAGAGCCTCGACGAACCGATGATCTGCGGGATGATGTAATCGCCCAAGGTCAGCGAGAAGGTGAAGATCGAACCGGCGACGATGCCGGGCAGCGCCAAAGGCAACAGCACGCTGCGGAAGGTCTGGCGCGGCGTCGCGCCGAGATCGGCCGAGGCCTCGATCAAATTGCCGGGCACCCGCTCGAGGGCCGCCTGGGTCGGCAGGATCATATAGGGCAGCCAGATATAGACGAAGACGATGAAGGTGCCGAGATAGCTCACCGACAGCGAATTGCCGCCGACGACGGGCAGATTGAGGATGCCGTCGAGCAGCCAGGCGAGATGGAGCTTTGCGAAAATCCAGGTGAGAATGCCTTCCTTGGCGAGGATCAGCTTCCAGGCGTAGATCTTGACGAGATAGCTCGACCAGAGCGGCAGCATGACGCCGAGGTAGAAGAGCGCCTTCCATTTGCCCTGCGCATAACGCGCCGCGTAATAGGCGATCGGAAAGGCGATCAGCGCGGAAGCCACCGTGACCAGCGCGGCCATGACGACGGTGCGGATGATGATGTCGAAATTCGTCGGGCTCAGCAGCTGGGCGTAGGTCGCAAGGGTGAATTCGTAATTCACCAGGCCGGAAAAATCGTCGATCGAGAAGAAGCTCTGCAGCAAGAGGGCGATCAGCGAGCCGATATAGATGATGCCGAGCCAGAGCAGCGGCGGCGTCAGCATCAGAAAGAGCAAGAGCTTCGGGTGCCGCCAGAACGTATCCGACAGCCGGCCGAAGAACCCGCCGCGCCCCGGACGGATCGATGTCTTGCCGCTGGACAGGGTGAGCGTCGTCATGCCGCATCGTCCATGTAGTGGATATCAGCCGGCTGCCAGGCGAGGCGGATACCGGCACCGAGGTCAGGCACCGGCGCGCCCGCCGGCAGCATGACATGCAGCCGGCTGCCCCGGAGATCGACGCTGAGACGGGTGGCAGCACCGAGGAAGCTTGCATTTTCGATTGTTGCTTCGACGCCGTCGCCTGCCAGGCGGATCGCTTCGGGGCGCAGGCTCGCCCAGCGTTTCTCGCCGCCGAGCGCGGCCATCAGTTCAGGCGCGATCACATTCGAGGAGCCGACGAAATCGGCGACGAAACGGGTCTTCGGGCGGCGGTAAATATCCTGCGGCGTGCCCTCCTGGACGATGTTGCCATTGTTGAAGACGGCAACACGATCGGCCATCGACAACGCCTCGCCCTGATCGTGGGTGACGAAGACGAAGGTGATGCCGAGCGCGCGCTGCAGGCTCTTCAATTCCTCCTGCATCTGCTCGCGCAGCTTCAGGTCGAGGGCGCCGAGCGGCTCGTCGAGCAGCAATACCTTCGGCTTGTTGACGAGGGCGCGGGCGAGCGCCACGCGCTGCCGCTGGCCGCCGGACAACTGACCGGGACGGCGGGCGCCGTAACCCGGCAGCTTGACGAGTTCGAGCGCATCGCCCGCAGCCTTCATCCGCTCCGCCTTGCCGACGCCCTTGACCATCAGCCCGTAGGCGACATTGTCGAGGATGTTCAAATGCGGGAAGAGCGCGTAGTCCTGGAACACGGTGTTGACGTTGCGCCGATAAGGCGGAACGCCGTCTGCCGTCTCGCCGAAGATCTGGATATGGCCGGCGCTCGGCTGCTCGAAGCCGGCGATCAGCCTCAGGCACGTCGTCTTGCCGGAGCCGGACGGACCGAGCATGGCGAAGAATTCGCCAGGCGCGATCTCGAGGTCGACGCCGTCGACGGCGCGAACCTGGCCGAAATGGCGCGATACCTGCTGGAAACGGACGGCTGACGTCATTGGAGCTCCGGGTCTTTCATGTTCTGAGAGGGCTTCAGTGCGGTCTTAAAAAAGACCCCGCCCCAAACCCCTCTCCACAAGGGGGAGGGGCTTACCCTGCCGCACCCTCGCGAAGAATTCGGCGTTCAGTGAGGAGTGAGGCGGTGCCACCTATAGCCCCTCCCCCTTGTGGGGAGGGGTTGGGGAGGGGATTTTTACCCTACGAAGCGAGTCGGCTCACCGCCCGCCGATCACGCCGATATAATCCGACACCCAGCGATGATAGGGCACGCATTCGCTCTGCGTCGTGCATTTGGCGACTGGGGTCTTCCAGAACTTGATCTTGTCGAAGTGATCGAAGCCGTTGGTGGCGCAGCCGGCATCGCCCATCAGTTCGTTGCCCTTGCAGGCGGCGGGAACGGAGGGCACGGCGCCGAACCAGGCGGCGGCGTCGCCCTGGACCTTGGCCTGCAGCGAATGTTCCATCCACATATAGGCGCAGCTCGGATGTTCGCTGTCGGCGTGCAGCATGGTGGTGTCGGCCCAGCCGGTGACGCCTTCCTCCGGGAAGGTGGAGGCGATCTTCTGCTTGTCGGCCTGCAGCAGGTTGACCTGGAACGGCCAGGAGCCGGAGGCCACGACGCCTTCGTTCTTGAAGTCGTCGATCTGGATCATCGCGTCGTGCCAGTAGCGGGAGACGAGCTTGCGCTGGCCGCGCAACAGGTCGAGGGCGGCCTTGTACTGGTCCTCGGTCAGTTCGTAGGGGTCCTTGATGCCGAGATCCGGCTTGTGGGCCATTAGATACAGGGCGGCGTCGGCGATATAGATCGCGCCGTCATAGGCCTGGACGCGGCCCTTGTTCGACTTGCCGTCCGGCAGGGTCTCCTCCTCGAAGACGACCCTCCAGCTGGTCGGCGCCTTGTCCTTGAAGGCGTCGGTATTGTACATCAGCACATTCGGGCCCCAGAGATAGGGCACGCCGTAGTGCACGTCGCCGACCGTATACCATGGGCCTTTCTGCAGGCGTTCGTCGACGGTCTTGAAGCTCGGGATCAGATCGGTGTTGATCGGCTGGACACGCTTGCCGGCGATGAGTCGGAGCGAGGCGTCGCCCGACGCCGTGACGAGATCGAAGCCGCCCTCGTTCATCAGCGAGACCATTTCATCCGAGGTGGCGGCGGTCTTGACGGAAACCTTGCAGCCGGTCTCCTTTTCGAAATCGGTGACCCAGTCGTAGTTCTTGTCGGTTTCGCCGCGTTCGATATAGCCGGCCCAGGCGACGATGCTGACCGCTCCTTCGCCCTTGCCGAGCGCCTTCAGCGGTTCGGCGGCAATCACCTGCGTCGCGAAGCTCAGGCAGGCGAGCGCTGCCGTGCAGGATTTCAAGAGATGCGTCATCATCCGTCTCCCGGTCTGATGCCACTTTCCGTGGCGGTTTGTTCCCGAAGGAAAAGGTGATCCGAAAAGGTCGCTTTCGCAAATTCATTTATCAGAAAGGCGTTATCGGAAATTCCGATATCATCTGACGCGGCCGGAGCGCAGGCTTTCGGCGATACCGACGAAATCGCGGGCCGCCTGCGGCAGGCTGGAGCCCTTGCGCCAGACCATGCCGACCTGGACGACCGGCAACGATCCGGAGACGTCGCGGCTTTCGATCCGGTCGCCTTCGAGCGACCACGGGCGGTAGACGAGATCGGGCAGCAGCGCCACGCCGGCGCCTGTGGCCACCAGGCTGCGCACCGCTTCCACCGAGCGGGTGCGGAAGGCGACATGCGGGCGGGCGCCGAGGGCCGAGAGCAGTTTGCCGGTATTCTCCTCGATTTCGTCGACCGTCAGCATGATCAGCGGTTCGCGGGCGATGTCGGCGACCGAGATGATGTCGGCCGACACCAGCGGATGGCCCATCGGCAGCCAGAGGCGATAGGGTGAGGTTTCGAGGATCTCGGCTTGCAGCGCCATGCGGTCGCGCAGGTTCGAGATCACCATGACGGCGACGTCGAGTTCGCCGCCGACCAGGAGATGTTCGAGATAACCGCCATTGTCCTCAATGGCGCTGACCTCGATGCCCGGGCAGGCGCGCCGGTATCGCGCCAGGAGGTCGGAGAGCACGTAGCCGGCGACGAGCGAGGTGACGCCGATGTTCAGCGTGCCGGAAAGCGCGCTTTGCTGGCCGGAGAAGCTGGTGCGCGCATCGGAGACGGAGGCCAGGATCTTCGTCGCGTGACGCAGGAACTGGTGGCCGTTATGGGTGATGGTCAGGCCGCGCGGATGGCGCTCGAAGAGCGCAACGCCGAGGTCGGTTTCAAGCTCTTTCAGCGCCTCCGTCACCGAGGATTGGGAGATCGACAGGTTCTGTGCGGCGCGCGTTACCGACCCCTGTTCGGCGACGGCGACAAAATATTGAACCTGGCGAAGCGTGAAGGCCATCAGCGTTTAGAGCATGGCGCAACAGGCCATGGCAAGCGGCTGGAAAATGCGGACCTTTTTTGGTCTTTTCTCAAAATGGCGCGGGCTTCGCGCGCCCACTTAAACTTTCGGAAACGTCATTTCCCTAACATTATCAGCACTTGTCCTGCGTTGGAGTTTCAGATGGCGGAGCAGTTGGCGTGAAGGCCTTACTGCGCATGTTCCGGCCTTCCCGGAAATTGGCAATCATCATCGGTGGAGTCGCTCTTCTGGCGGGCGTTTCCGGCGGCGCGGCCGTTTATGTCGGCAAGGACAGGCTGATGAGTGCCGCTGGTGGTGGCTCCGGGCTCGAATGCAGCGACGTCAATCTGGTGACGATCCGCAAGCAGAACCACATCTGGGTGCGCAAATACATCAAGACCGAACCGACCGACGGGATGACGCGCGTCAGGACCGCGCTTCGTGTCGCCCAGGCCGTTTATGCGGCGCAGAAGCCGGATCTGGTCCAGGTGGTGGTGCTCGACGAGAACGGCCCGACATTGCGCGCCGACATTCGCGGCCGGGCGATCGGCGCCGATGTCGTCTATATCCCGCATCCCGACAAAACCGTTCCCGGCCTCGACGACAAGTCCTATACGGCGCGCTACTATGACGGCAGGGCCAGCGAAAACGGGCTGTTCTTCGGCGAGCGGATCGATCTGCCGGTGGATGAGATCGCCATGATCAGCGCCGGTTTCAAGGATCCCGAGGATTGCGTCGATCCGGTCGCGGTCGGCTCGACGACCAACGCGGCAAAGGGCAAGGAAAAGAAGTCCGCAGGCGGCACCCATGGCGCAGCGCCGGCTGCCGAGCCCGAAAGCGAAGCGGCGCCTGCCGCCGAGGGCGCCGGCGCCGATGCGGTGGCCGAGGCACCGGCCGAAGAGCCGCCGGCGGAAGCGCCAAAGACCCACTGAACAAACGGCATACAAAACGGAGCGCCGGCCGGCCCAGCCCCTAACCGAAATGTGGCATCCAAGCAGATACTGGTGCCCAATCCCCTTGTCGCATAGGTGTTTGGGGCGGTTTACTTGCTGAAGAATTTTGCGCACTCACCTGCCGCAAAACTGTCGCTTCAATTGAGCTTTTTGCGACAAGAGGGGGACCGCAATATGGAATCGATTATTGAGATTGCGACCATAAAAGATGTTGAGCCATGGGCGCAGCTTCGCGTTGAGCTGTGGCCGCATCGCTCGCTTGAATATCATCGCGCTGAGTTGGGCCGGGCGTTTCTTTCACAAAGTGGAGAAGCCATCGCGTTCATCGCCCGAAATGCTGCGAATGAAG
Source organism: Rhizobium ecuadorense (assembly GCF_001187535.1). Classification (GTDB taxonomy): domain Bacteria; phylum Pseudomonadota; class Alphaproteobacteria; order Rhizobiales; family Rhizobiaceae; genus Rhizobium; species Rhizobium ecuadorense. Next base: position 257,292 of record NZ_LFIO01001304.1, on the reverse strand, counting down.
CTGTCGGGTTTGCTGAGGCCACTTTGCGACATGATTATGTGAATGGATGCAGCAGCTCGCCCGTTCTATTCCTCGAAGGTATTTATGTTCGGCCCGCTGACAGGCGAAAGGGTATCGCACGATTGCTTTGCAATGCCGTTGCCGATTGGGGGAAGTCGCTTGGCTGTGTTGAGTTTGGCTCTGACGCGCGGCTTGAGAATTCAGCCAGCCATGCGCTCCATGCCGCTTTAGGATTTGAGGAGACACAGCGCGTCGTCTTCTTCCGAAAGCCACTGTAGGCCGGTGCCACCGTCCCCCGAGGATGGCTTGTCGCGAAACTCAGTTGGAGTCTCGCGACAGCTATTTGCTGCAGAAAGTATTCCACATCTGGGGCAGGACCGGCCGGCATTCCGCTTATGTTGGTGACGTTTTATTCCCGTCAATCGGCCTTGTTGCGGCGGGCCGGGAAGAGGATGACGTCGCGGATCGACGGGGCGTTGGTCAGCAGCATGATGAGGCGGTCGACGCCGATGCCGAGGCCGCCGGCGGGCGGCATGCCCTGGTCGATCGCGTCGAGGAATTCCTCGTCCAGCTGCTTTTCCTTTTCGCCGCGGGCATGCGCCTGTTCGAGCTGCTCGACCATGCGGCGACGCTGCTCTTCGGGATCGTTGAGCTCCGAGAAGGCGTTGCCGAGTTCCCAGGCGTTGCAATAGGTCTCGAAACGCTCGACGAGCCGCGGTTCGCCCGGCACTTCCTTGGCGAAGGGCGAGATGTCCTTCGGAAAATGCGTGACGTGAGATGGCTGGATCAGCGTCGATTCGACCTTCTCCTCGAAGATGAAGGCAAGGCATTCGCCCCAGGTCCAGTCCTTCTCGACCGCGAAGCCGGCAGCCTTGGCAGCAGTGCGTGCTTCCTCGTCGGTCTTGATGGCGAGGAAGTCGATGCCGGTCACTTCCTTGACGGCATCGGGCATCGGCACGCGCTTGAACGGCCCCTTGAAGGACAGGCGCTTGTCGCCGAAATCGAATTCGGTGGTGCCATGAATGGAGAGCGCCAGGGTCTCGAACAGCCGCTCGACGAGATCCATCATGTCCTCGTAATCGGCATAGGCCCAATAACACTCCATCATCGTAAATTCGGGATTGTGCCGGGTGGAGACGCCTTCGTTGCGGAAGTTCCGGTTGATCTCGAAGACCTTGTCGGTGAGGCCGGAGACCAGCGTGCGCTTCAGGAACAGTTCCGGCGCGATGCGCAGATACATGTCGAGCTTCAGCGTATTGTGATGCGTCTTGAACGGCTCGGCGGTGGCGCCGCCATAGATCGATTGCAGCATCGGCGTCTCGACTTCCATGAAGCCGTCATTTTCCATGAAGCGGCGGATGCCGGAAACGATCTTCGAGCGCTGCTGGAAACGAAGCTTCGAATCCTCATTGGTCAAGATGTCGAGATGGCGCTTGCGATAGCGCAGCTCGATGTCGGAGAGGCCGTGCCACTTCTCGGGCATCGGCAGCAGTGACTTGGTCAGCATCTCGATCTTCTGCGCGTTGATCGTCAGCTCGCCGCGCTTGGTGCGGCGCACGATGCCGGTGATGCCGATGATGTCGCCGATGTCGATCATCGGCAGCAGGGCGCGGGCCTCTTCCGGCGTCGTATCCTTATGGCTGAAGATCTGGATCTTGCCGCCGGCGTCGTGGATGTCCATGAACATGCCGGAGTTGCGCGAGGAATAAACGCGGCCGGCGACGGTGACGATGTCCTGCGTCTCGACGTCCGGTTCCAGAGATTCGTACCTGGCGCTAAGTTCGGTATTGGTCATCGTCCGGTGGAAATGCGCCGGGTAGACGTCGCCGATCTGCTCGCGCAGCAGCTTCAGCTTCTGGGCGCGCACCTCAGTCGCGTCGGAGGAAAGTGTGTTTTCGGTCTTGTTGTCAGCCACTGTCGAAATCCTCTGACTGTTCTTACTTCGAGCCGACGAGGGCGGCGACGGCTTGGGCTGCGAGCTTCAGGCGCTGGCGCACGACGGAGCGGCCGAGGATCGCCATGGAATCGAAGAGCGGCAGCGAACGCGACGAGCCTGATACGGCGACGAAGAGCGGCGAGACCACGACCTTCAGCTTCTTGCCCATGCGGTCGGCGATCGCGCGCAGCTCCGCCTCGATCGTCTCGACATTCCATTCCAGGATCTTTTCCAGATCCGGCTGCACCGTGTTGAGGATCTCGAGGATCTCCTCCGGCGGCGACTTGATCTTGGCGAAGTCGGAAGGCTGCAGGCCGAGATCGGACTTCAGCAGGAAGCCGGCGAGATCGGGCAGTTCGCCGAGCTTTGAAATGCGCGTCTGCGACAGGCGCAGACCGGCCTTCAGGCGGTCGTTTTCCATGGCCCAGCTCAGCACCCGCGCCTGGAACTCCTCTTCCGACAGTTTCTCGCGGATCCAGCGGCCGTTCAGCCAGTCGAGCTTCTGGATATCGAAGATCGCGCCGGCCTTGGAGAGGTTCTCGGGGTCGAACTTCTCGGAGAGCGCGTCGATATCGAGCAGCTCTTCACCCTCGGCGATCTGGATGAAGAACAGGCCGAGGAAGTTCATCAGCGCTTCCGGGATATAGCCGAGCGCGGAATAATAGGAGATCGAGGTCGGGTTCTTGCGCTTCGACAGCTTCGACTTATCGGCATTGCGCATCAGCGACAGATGCATGAAGACCGGCTGGTCCCAGCCGAAATAGCGATAGAGCAGGATGTGCTTCGGCACCGAAGCCAGCCATTCCTCGCCGCGCGCCACATGGGTGATCTTCATCAGATGGTCGTCGATGACGTTGGCCATGTGATAGGTCGGCATGCCGTCGGCCTTGATCAGCACCTGCATGTCGACGGAATCCCAGGGGATGGAGACGTCGCCGTAGACGCCGTCGGTGAAGTCGCAGGAGCCCTCAGCCGGGATCTTCATGCGGATGACGGTCGTCTCGCCGGCTGCCATACGCGAGGTTACTTCCTCGGCCGTCAGGCTGAGGCAGAGGCCGTCATATTTCGGCGGCTTGCCGGCGGCGCGCTGCGCCTCGCGCATCTGTTCGAGGCGCGCGGGCGTGCAGAAACAGCGGAAGGCATGGCCCTTGTCCAGCAACTCCTCAGCGTAAGGCTGGTACATCGGCTTGCGGTCGGACTGGCGATAGGGGCCGTAAGGACCGCCGATATCGGGGCCTTCCTTCCATTCCAGCCCGCACCATTTCAGGGCGTCCAACACCTTGGTCTCGAATTCCGGGGTCGAGCGCGTCGCGTCGGTATCCTCGATGCGCAGGATGAACTCGCCGCCGTGCTTCTTGGCGAAAAGGTAGTTGAAGAGAGCGATGTAAGCGGTGCCGACATGCGGCTCGCCGGTCGGCGAGGGAGCGATGCGGACGCGGACGCCGGAAGTTGTCATTGGTATGGCCCGTCAATGAACGCCGGACGGCTTTCCAGGGAAAGCGACGTTCGGCCGGAGGATGCAGATATCTTCATCGGCAAACCGGCCGAAAAAGGGCATGCGCCCGCACTATCCGCCGATCGTCCGTTCGGCTGGCCTTAGGCCATATTCAACCGGGCGCGTCAAGAAAAACCACGTCTGCAAAGGCCCGAGGGCGGTGAGCGGGACGGCGCGCCGGTTGCGACGCGCTGTCCCGCTTCAGTCTCAGTGGGCGCCGTCGCGTTTCCGGTTGCGGGCGTTGCGCGCGATCATGTTCAGCACTTCGACCGCTGCCGAGAAGGCCATGGCGGCGTAGATGTAGCCCTTCGGCACATGGAAGCCCATGCCTTCGGCGATCAGCGTCGTGCCGATCATCAGCAGGAAGGCGAGCGCCAGCATGACGATCGTCGGGTTCTTCTCGATGAAGTTGGCAAGCGGGTTGGCGGCAACCAGCATGACGGTGACGGCGGCGATGACGGCAATCACCATGATCGGCAGATGCGGCGTCATGCCGACGGCGGTGATGATGCTGTCGACCGAGAAGACGAGGTCGAGCAGCAGGATCTGGCCGATCGCCGATGCAAAACCCGTCGTGACGGATGTCGCGATGAAATCCTCCTGATGGTCTACAGGATCGACGGTGTGGTGAATTTCCTTGGTGGCTTTCCAGACGAGGAACAAGCCGCCGGCGATCAGGATCAGGTCCTTCCAGGAAAAGCCGTGGCCGAAGGCCTCAAACAGCGGCTCGGTCAACTGCACGATCCAGGCGACGGTGCCGAGAAGAGCCAGGCGCATGACCAGCGCCAGACCGATACCGATCTTGCGGGCCTTCTCCCGGTGCTCGGGCGGCAATTTGTTGGTGAGAATGGAAATGAAGATCAGGTTGTCGATCCCGAGAACGACTTCCATCACCACCAGCGTGATGAGCGCCACCCAGGCGGCCGGATCCTGAATGAGCGTCATGATTTCCTGCATCAGCGTATATCCCTCTTGCGTCACATGATTGGATGACGCGCGCAATGTAGTGTCGGCGGCCTGCCACGCAAGCGCCGCAAGGGGGTATACGAAATTGGTGTGACTTTTATTCCTTGATCGGCAACCAGATTTCGGTGACGCCCATGCCGGTATGGGGATCGAAGCGTTCGTCGTAACGCTCGAACATGTCGGGCAAGGCGCCGTGTTCCAGGCCGGAGGTCGGCCACCATGTGCCGAAAATCCGGTTCATGGTCACGGAAATGCCGGAGACATGGCCGCGATGGGTGAAGACGACGTAGCGCTGCCCTGGAAGCTTGAGCGTTGCAAAATCCGCCGGCAGATCACCGGCGTCGGAGATCTCGACCGCGGCCATATAGCGGAATTTCTCCGCTTCGCCGTCGATATGCGTGCAGATGCCGTAGGCGACGTTGCCTTTCTGGCCTGATATATGGCCGAAATGGGCATTGAACTTCTGCCAGAGAGAGGGAATGGCGGCATTGCCGCCATAGGGATAGATCTCCTGCAGGCCGGCTAAGAGCATCGGCGGCAGGGTTTCGAAGCGGGGCGGTTCGAGGTCGTTGAGGTGGGCGGGGTCCATTCTGATCGGCTCCAGCAAGGCAAGGTTACGGGCGTGCCCCTGTTTGCGCACAGCATCCGGCGTCATGCCGAACTGGTCGCGGAAGGCACGGGTGAAGGCTTCGTGTGAGCCGTAGCCCGCACAAAGCGCAACCTCGAGAATGGTGGATGAACCGCCGACAAGCGCGGGCACGGCGCGGCTGAGGCGCCGCCCTCTGATATAGCCGCTGATCGAGTGGCCGGTGACCAGCCCGAAGACGCGCGACAGATGGTAGCGCGACAATCCGGCTGCTTCCGATATCTCTTCCAGCGACAGATCGCTTTCGAAATGGCTCTCTATGAACCATATCGCCCGTGCGATGGCGCTCATTCCTACTCCCCTGGTTGCGGCTTCTTCCTTAGAAAAAAGTCGGCAGCCGGGTTTGATCGTTGTTGCGGAGTTTCGGCCGAAGGGAAGCGACCGTCAAGGATGCAGTCAGCCGGCGCCGTGCCGGCGCGCGCCGTAGGCGGCCATGAAGACGTGGATCGCGCCGCGGATGACGCGGTCGATTTCCTCGCGGGACGGGGGCTCTTCCATGCTTCCGAACAGGCGGAGCTTGAAGAAGCTGCCGCTGGCGAGATCGAGGAACTGGCCGGCGGCCAGATCGATCTCGTCGATCTTGAGCGTGCCTTCGGCGACGTGCCGTTCGAGGAAGTCGCGCATGATGGTGCGCAGGTTTACCGGGCCCTTGAAGAAGCGTTGACAGAGCACCGGCATGCGGTCGCGCACGCCGAGAACGGTGCGCATCGCATTGATGACCTTTTCGTCGGTCATGTGGGTGACGAAGCTTATCCCGAATTCGTACAGGCCGGCTTCAGGATCGTCATGTTCGGCTAGGGCGGTGCGCACGGCGGCCACGAAGGCGGCGCGCTCGTCCTCGATCATCGCCGAAAACAATTCTTCCTTATTGGTGAAATAGACGTAGAGCGTGCCCTTGGAAACGCCGGCCTCGCGCGTCACGTCGTTCATGCTGGCGGCGTCGAAGCCCAACTTCATGAAGACGCGCTTGGCGCCGGCGAGAATCTGCTGGCGCTTGGCCGGATCTTCGCCCGCGGCAAATCGGCCTCCTCCGACGGGGGGACTGAAGACGGCGGCGTGGTCGGGTTTCAGCGTCATGTCTCTTTAACCGTGTTCACGGTTTCGTATTTTCTTTAAAGAAATCGAACCGATTGGTTCTATACATCTTGATATGACGGTAAAACAGGTTTAAGTCAACTGAACCGAACCGTTCAGTTCGATTATTTACTCCAAGATCGGTAAAGTGGTCATGTCGAGCAACCAGAAAAGCAACGTCGCGCGGATCGTCAGCGAAAATGCCGGAGCCGAAGAGGTAAAGGCCGAAGTCGCAAGCGTTGCCGAGGCGCCGACGGCGGAAGCCCGCGAGAAGCCGTCTGCGCCTGCGCAGTCAGCGCCGGCTTCAGCTCCGGTCGCTGCACCTGCAGCTCCGAAGAAGCGCCGCAGCCCGGTGCTGCCGATCGTCGTGCTCGCCATTCTCGCGGGCGGCGGCTGGTATGGTTACGAATGGTGGACGAACGGCCGCTTCATGGTGTCGACCGACGACGCCTATATCGAGGGCGATATCGCAACGATTTCGCCGAAGGTCACGGGCTACGTCGCTAGGGTGAATGTGGTCGCCAATCAGGAAATCAAAGCCGGCGACGTGCTCGCCACGCTTGATAACGGCGACTATCAGAACGCCCTCGATCAGGCGCAGGCCCAGATCGCCACCGAACTGCTTTCGCTGCAGCGCATCGACGCGCAGATCGAAGGCGCCGATGCCAGCCTTGCGCAGGCGCAGGCGCAGAAGGTGGCACTCGAAGCGGCCGTTCGCGGTGCCGAGATTACCCAGAAGCGCCAGAGCGAGTTGCAGGCGAAGTCGGTCGGCACCGCCGCCGATCTCGACAATGCCAATATCGCGCTCGACCAGGCCAAGGCCAATCTTGCCGGCGGCGACGCCAACATCACCGCCGCGCAGGCCAACATCACCATTCTCCAGGCCCAGCGCAAGGAGGCCGAAGGCTCGGTCCGGTCGCTGGAAATCTCGCGCGACAAGGCCGCCCGCGACCTCTCTTTCACCGTGCTCAAGGCGCCTTATGACGGCATCGTCGGCAATCGCTCGGTCCAGGAAGGCGATCTCGTTTCGCCCGGCCAGCGGCTGATGGCGCTCGTTCCGGTGCATGAGCTCTATATCGACGCCAACTTCAAGGAAACGCAGATCCAGCATCTGGTTCCCGGCTCGAAGGTCAACGTCCATGTCGACGCCTATAGCGACCATCCTGTCGTCGGCACCGTCGAATCGATCTCGCCGGCATCCGGCTCGGTCTTCTCGCTGCTGCCGCCGGAAAATGCCACGGGCAACTTCACCAAGGTGATCCAGCGCGTGCCGGTGCGCATCGCGCTGCCGCAGGACGCGCTCGACAGCGGGCGCCTGCGGGCGGGCCTCAGCGTCGTCGTCGACGTCGATACCCGCACGGCGCCGAGCAAGTAAGCCTTTAGACAAGACCGAGGTTCTCCGATGGCCGGAAGCGCGACAGCAACAGCGGGGACGATTCCGGCAGCGCCCGCCCACGCCGACGAGCGCATGGATCCGAGGAAGCTCATCGCCTTCTTTGCGATGGTGCTCGGCATGTTCATGTCGATCCTCGACATCCAGATCGTCTCGGCCTCGCTTGCCGAAATCCAGGCCGGCCTTTCGGCGGGCAGCGACGAAGTCGGCTGGGTCCAGACGGCCTATCTGATCGCCGAAGTGATCATGATCCCGCTTTCGGGCACGCTGGCGCGCATCATCTCGACGCGGTATCTCTTTGCGATCTCGGCCGCCGGTTTCACCATGGCGAGCGCGCTCGCCGCCACGGCGACGAATATCGACCAGATGATCGTCTACCGCGCCATTCAGGGTTTTATCGGCGGCGGCATGATCCCGTCGGTGTTCGCGGCCGCCTTCACCATCTTCCCGGCGTCGAAGCGCAGCATCGTTTCGCCGATCATCGGCCTGATCGCGACGCTCGCGCCGACCATTGGCCCGACCGTCGGCGGCTATCTCAGCCACGCCTTCTCCTGGCACTGGCTGTTCCTCGTCAATATCGTTCCCGGCATCGTCGTTACGATCGTCACCTGGAACTTCATCGATTTCGACAAGCCGGAACTGTCGCTCTTCAAGAAGTTCGACTGGTGGGGACTGATTTCGATGGGCATCTTCCTCGGTACGATGGAATATGTGCTCGAAGAGGGCAATTCGAACGACTGGTTCAACGACAGTTCCATCGCGATTGCCGCCGTAGCCTCCTGCGTTGGAGCAATCGTCTTCTTCTATCGCGCCTTCACGGTGGAGTTCCCCGTCGTCGATCTCAAGGCCTTTGCGAACCGGAATTTCTCCTTCGGCTCGATCTTCTCCTTTGTCATGGGCATCGGCCTCTACGGCCTCACCTACATCTACCCCGTCTATCTCGGTCGCATCCGCGGCTATGATTCGCTGATGATCGGCGAGACGATGTTCGTCTCCGGGCTTGCGATGTTCTTCACCGCGCCGATCGCCGGCAAGCTGTCGACCAAGATGGACCTGCGCCTGATGATGGTGATCGGTTTCGCCAGCTTCGCCGCCGGCACATACATCATGATCCACCTGACGGCGGATTGGGATTTCTACGAGCTCTTCATTCCGCAGATCCTGCGCGGTTTCGGGCTGATGATGTGCATGGTGCCGATCAACAATATCGCGCTCGGCACGATGCCGCCCTCGCGCATCCGCGGCGCGTCCGGCCTGTTCAACCTGACCAGAAACCTCGGCGGCGCCGTCGGCCTCGCCGTCATCAACACCGTGCTCACCAACCGCCAGGACGTGCATTACGAGCGGCTGCGGGAGAATATGGACTGGGGCAATCCGGCGGCCATCGATCAGATGAACAACATGGCCGCCAATTTCAACAGATACGGCATGGATGGCGCCTCGGTCGCGATCAAGCAGATGGTCGGCCTTGCCACCAAGCAGGCGGTGATCCTCTCCTTCAGCGATATCTTCCTGATCCTGACCGCGCTTTTCGTTGCGATGATCTTCGGTGTCGCCATGATCAAGAAACCCGCGCCGCAAGGCGGGGGAGGCGGTGGCGGCCACTGACCTCCGGCCTGCCGCCCCTTGAAAAGGCCCTCTCCGGAGGGCCTTTTTGCTTGCCGCTTTCCGGCCGCTATGTCATCAGCATCTAATCCTCTGTGGGACGGTCCGAAGCGGACCGGTGTCAGAAAAACAGTGCGCCAATCGGCCCGTTCGATTTTTTGATTTACGTACATCAAATTTGGCGCTAATGGTCTCGTCAGGAGGAATGATGAGGCCAACAGTTCACGATATCGCCGCCGCTGCCGGGGTCAGTCTTGCGACAGTAGACCGGGTTCTCAACCAGCGCCCAGGCGTACGCCATGTCACGCGGGCGAAGGTCGAGACCGCTATCCGCGAGCTCGGTTATATCAGAGACGTGGCTGCCGCCAATCTTGCCAAGGGGCGCACCTATCCGCTGGTCTTCATCCTGCCGGCGAGCGACAATTCCTTCATGCATGGGCTGAATGCCGAGATCCGGCAGGCGGTCCTGCGCTCGCCGGCCGAGCGCACCGATATCCGCATTATCGAGGTGCCGGCCTTCGATCCGGCCGCCCTCGTCGCCGTGCTCGAGGGGCTTTCCCGGGAAAGACCTTGCGGCATTGCGATGGTGGCGACCGATGCGCCTGAAGTGCGCGCCGTCGTCGACAAGCTGGTGCGCGAGCGCTTTCCCATCGTCACCCTAGTTTCCGATCTCACCGGGTCGCTGCGTCATCATTATGCCGGTGTCGACAATATCGCGGCCGGCCGCACGGCGGCGCGTCTGCTCGGCCGCTTTCTCGGGCCGCGAAAGGGCGAGATCGCCGTGCTCGCTGGTTCCATGCTGGTGCGCGACCATCGCGAGCGGCTGGAAGGCTTTGCCTCCGTCATGGCCGCGGAATTTCCCGATCTTGCCGTCCTGCCGGTTCTCGAAGGCCGCGACGATCCCGAAGTCGCCCATAGGCTCGTTGCCGATGCGCTCGGGAATGCCGGCATCGTCGGCGTCTACAGCCTCGGCGCCGGCAATCGCGGCCTCATCCGGGCACTGAAGGAGAAGGCCGTCGACCGGACATTGACCGTGATTGCCCACGAACTGACCGCCTACACCCGCGCGGCGCTCATCGACAACACGATCGATGCGATCCTCAATCAGGACGCTGGCCATGAGGTGCGCAGCGCCATCCGCATATTGAAAGCCAAGGCGGACGGGCTTGCCGTCATCGACGCGCAGGAGCGCATCCGCCTCGACATATTCGTGAAAGACAATCTGCCGTAACGGCAAAGGAGAAGACCTCATGTATCTCGGTCTCGATCTCGGAACCTCCGGTGTCAAGGCGATGCTGATCGACGGCGATCAGAAGATCGTCGGCTCGGCCAATGGTTCGCTCGACGTCTCGCGTCCGCATTCCGGCTGGTCGGAGCAGGAGCCGTCCCATTGGGTGCGTGCCACCGAAGAGGCCGTCGCCGGACTAAAGGCGAAACACCCGAAGGAGCTTGCCGCGGTCAAGGGCATCGGCCTTTCCGGCCAGATGCATGGCGCGACGCTCATCGATGCCGCCGACAAGGTGCTGCGCCCCTGCATCCTCTGGAACGACACGCGCAGCCATGTCGAGGCTGCGGCCCTCGATGCGGATCCGCGCTTTCGCGCCCTCACCGGCAATATCGTCTTCCCCGGCTTTACGGCGCCGAAGCTCGCTTGGGTCGAGAAGCATGAGCCCGACATTTTCTCCAGGATCGCCAAGGTGCTCCTGCCGAAGGACTATCTGCGTCTTTGGCTGACCGGCGATTATATTTCCGAAATGTCGGATTCGGCCGGCACCTCCTGGCTCGACACCGGCAAACGCGCCTGGTCGGCCGATCTGCTCGCCGCCACCCATCTTTCCAAGGAGCAGATGCCGGCGCTTGTCGAAGGCACCGAGCAGGCCGGTACGCTGCGGCCCGAACTGGCGGCGCAATGGGGCATATCAGGTGATGTCGTCGTTGCGGGCGGCGCCGGCGACAATGCCGCATCGGCCTGCGGCATGGGGACCGTCAGCGATGGCGCCGCCTTCGTCTCGCTCGGCACGTCGGGCGTGCTTTTTGCCGCCAACGGCACCTATCTGCCGAAGCCGGAAAGCGCTGTGCATGCTTTCTGCCACGCACTGCCGAACACCTGGCACCAGATGGGCGTCATCCTGTCGGCCACCGATGCGCTCAACTGGCATTCCGGGGTCACCGGCAAGTCGGCTGCCGATCTCACCGGTGAGCTCGGCGAGACGCTGAAGGCGCCGACCGGCGTCACCTTCCTGCCTTATCTGTCCGGCGAGCGTACGCCGCACAATGATGCCGTCATCCGCGGCGCCTTCATCGGCCTCGAACATGAAAGCAGCCGTGTCGTTCTCACCCAGGCGGTGCTCGAAGGTGTGGCCTTTGCCATCCGCGACAATCTCGAAGCGCTGCGCTCGGCCGGCACCGGCATCTCCCGTGTCACCGCAATCGGCGGCGGCTCGCGCTCGCATTACTGGCTGGCGTCGATCGCCACGGCGCTCGGCGTTCCGGTCGACCTGCCGGCCGATGGCGATTTCGGCGCGGCCTTCGGTGCCGCCCGCCTCGGCCTGATCGCGGCAACGGGGGGCGATCCGATCGCCGTCTGCACGCCGCCGGTCACCTCAGGCACGATCGAGCCGGTGTCGGCGCTGAGCGGCGCTTACGAGGATGCCTATACGCGTTACCGCGCGCTTTATCCGGCGATCAAGTCGCTGGCGCATTGAAAGTTTCAGCCAGCGGCCCCCTCATCCGACCCTTCGGGCCACCTTCTCCCCGAGGGGAGAAGGGAAAAGAGGCGCCGCGGCGAACCTCTTCTCCCCTCGGGGAGAAGGTGCCGGCAGGCGGATGAGGGGCCTCTGGCGTAGACCATCAATTCAGAACTTCGAAAAGACACGAACCCAAGGAGACCCAATATGAGCACCGGATTTTTCGGCGATATCCAAAAAGTGAAATATGAAGGCCCCGACAGCACCAATCCGCTGGCCTTCCGCCACTACCAGCCTGATGAAATCGTCATGGGCAAGCGCATGGAAGACCATCTGCGCTTTGCGGTGGCCTATTGGCACACCTTCACCTGGCCGGGCGGCGATCCCTTCGGCGGCCAGACCTTCCTGCGTCCCTGGTTCGAAGACACGATGAAGGCTGCCAAGCTCAAGGCCGACGTCGCCTTCGAATTCTTCTCGCTGCTCGGCGCGCCCTATTACTGCTTCCACGACGCCGACGTGCGTCCTGAAGGCAAAAACTTTGCCGAGAACACCAAAAACCTCAACGAGATCGTCGACTATTTCGCCGAGAAGCAGGCCGCAACCGGCACCAAGCTGCTCTGGGGCACGGCCAACCTCTTCTCTAACCGGCGCTATATGTCGGGTGCTGCGACCAACCCCGATCCTGATGTCTTCGCTTTCGCTGCCGCGACGGTAAAGACCTGCATCGACGCGACGCAGAAGCTCGGCGGCGAGAACTATGTGCTCTGGGGCGGCCGCGAAGGCTACGAAACGCTGCTCAACACCGATCTCAAGCGTGAGCTCGACCAGCTCGGCTGCTTCCTCAACCTCGTCGTCGAATACAAGCATAAGATCGGCTACAAGGGCACGATCCTGATCGAGCCGAAGCCGCAGGAGCCGACCAAGCACCAGTATGATTATGACGTCGCAACCGTCTACGGTTTCCTCAAGAAGCACGGACTTGAAAACGAGGTGAAGCTCAATATCGAGCAGGGCCACGCGATCCTTGCCGGTCACTCCTTCGAGCATGAGCTGGCGCTTGCCAATGCGCTTGGCATCTTCGGCTCGATCGACATGAACCGCAACGACTACCAGTCCGGCTGGGATACCGACCAGTTCCCCAACAACGTTCCCGAAATGGCGCTCGCCTATTATCACGTTCTGGCAGGCGGCGGCTTCAAGACCGGCGGCACCAATTTCGACTCGAAGCTGCGCCGCCAGTCGCTCGATCCGGCGGATCTGCTGATCGGTCATATCGGTGGCATGGATTGCTGCGCCCGCGGCCTGAAGGCCGCTGCCAGGATGATCGAGGACAAGGCTCTGTCGCAGCCGCTCGCCGATCGATATGCAGGCTGGGAATCCGCCGAGGCGCAGAAGCTGTTCCGCGGCGAATATTCGCTGGATGAGATCACCAGCTGGGTCGAGACCAAGGACGTCAACCCGCAGCCGAGATCCGGCAAGCAGGAACTGCTCGAGAACGTCGTCAACCGTTACGTCTGATAAAGCGCGCCGGCGGCCAGCGGTCGCCGGCGCAATTTTTGTAGCCGGCTATGTCTCTGTTCAGCGCTTCAACCAGTTGCGCGACGGTGCGGAGACGGAGTTTCGGACCACCAGGTCCGGCCTCAGCAGGATTTCCGTTTCGGTCGGCCGGCCATCCGATAGGAGCTCCAGCAGCAGCGCCATCGCCTGTTTGCCGATCGCCGTTCGCGGCTGGCGGATTGTCGTCAGCGGCGGGGATATGAAGACGGCCTGCGGCACGTCGTCGAAACCGGTCACCGAAAAATCCCTTGGAATGTCATAACCTCGGGCGCCGAGGCCGACCATGACGCCGATCGCCGTCTGATCGTTGACGCACATGAAGGCTGTGGGAAGCGTGTCGCGCATGAAAAGCTGTTCGACCGCATGCCGGCCGCTTTCGATCGTGCCGTCGCCTTCGAGCACGATCCTCATGTCGGGCGGGACGCCGGCGGCGTCGAGGCCAGCATCGTAACCCATGCGGCGTCTGCTATAGGCAAGCCGGGTGCGCGAATCGCCGATGAAGGCGATCTTGCGATGGCCTTCGGCCAGCAGCAGATCCACTGCCTTCCGGGCGCCCTCGGTATCGTCGACGCCGACATAGGGAATGCCGCCGTTGAAGACGGGCTCGAAAACGCCGACACTCGGCGGCAGCCGCGCCGTCATCGTCTGGTGCCCGAAGGGTAGAATGCCGGTGAACAGGATCAGCCCGGCAGCCTGGTTGGAATTCAGGAATTTCAAATATTCGAGCCCGCGCTGGGCGTCGTTCTGGGTATGGCCGATGAGGATGCCGTAGCCATGCGCGCGCGCCTCGTTTTCCAGCCCGACGAGAATGTTGGAAAAATTGGGGTCGCCGATGTCGGGCGCCACGACGAGGATCATATTGGAGCGGCCGAGCCTCAGGCTGCGGGCCATGGCATTGGTGGTGTAGCCGGTGACGGCGATTGCCTGGTTGACCTTGAGACGGGTGGAGTTGGCGACCTTCTCCGGCATGTGGATCGCCCGGGACACCGTCGCGATGGAGACCTCGGCGATCCGGGCGACGTCTTCGATTGTTGCGGGCGTGGAATTCGACACTGAGCTCTGCCTTGGGCTGTCTTCGCCGCGACACTACACAGACTTGTCGACAGGTCAAAGGCAGGCTTCAACGGATCTGCGTAAATCCACCATGTAAACCTTTACATGCCTGATGTAAAGGTTTACATAAACTCCAAAGCGGACGGGAGCCGCAGCGCACAGCACCCGAAAACAGCAAGCGGTTTTCAGAATGGGAATGTGCGCTAGTTCAAGGTGATGGAGCGGCTCCGGCAGGTTCTGCCGGATGCAAGGCGCTCTTGGGGGAGGGCATGATGACCGTGGAGATCGCCGACACCGCACCCGTGGTGCTGTCCGCCAGGCGTATATGCAAATCCTTCAGCGGCGTTCAGGTGCTTTTCAGCGTCAATTTCGATCTCCGCGCCGGCGAAATCCATGCGTTGATGGGTGAAAACGGCGCCGGCAAATCCACGCTCGTCAAGGTATTGTCTGGTTTCGAACAGCCGAGTTCCGGCGAGATCCTGCTTGACGGCAAGCCTGTCGTCCTGCCGCCCAACGGCGCTGCCGAGGCGCTCGGCATCGTCATCATTCACCAGGAATTCAATCTCGCCGAGCATCTGACCGTGACGGAGAGCCTCTTCCTCGGGCGCGAAGTCACCCGCTTCGGCGTGCTCGACCGCAAATATATGCGCTCGGAGACACGCAAGATTCTCGATGTGCTCGGTTCGCATGTCGATGAGAATGCGCTGATCAGCACGCTGTCCATCGCCGACAAGCAGATGGTCGAGATCGCCAAGGCAATCAGCCGCGATGCGCGGGTTGTCTTCATGGATGAGCCGACCGCCGTCTTGTCGCGGGAAGAGACCAACATGCTGTTCAGGCAGGTCCGCAAACTGCGCGATCAGGGCACCAGCTTCGTCTTCGTTTCGCATAAGCTCGACGAAGTGATGGAATTGACCGATCGCGTCACGGTGCTGCGCGACGGCCAATGGATCAAGACGTCGCCGACATCCATTCTGGATGGAGAATCGATCGCGCAGCTGATGGTCGGCCGCGAACTTTCCAGTCTCTATCCGGCCAAGGTCGAGCCCGATGTCGACGAGGAGGTCGTCTTGAGCGTCGCCTCGGTGTCGACGGGCTATGTCAGGGATGCCAGCTTCGAGGTGCGCAAGGGCGAGATCATCGGTTTTTCCGGCATGATCGGCTCCGGCCGCACCGAGCTGATGGAAGCGATCGCCGGATTGCGGACCCGCCTCGAGGGTGAGGTGATCATCAAGGGCGAAACGGTTCCTTCCGGCGACGTGCACGCCGCCAATCGCTGCGGGCTGGCCTATATGACCAAGGACCGCAAGTCGAAGGGCCTGCTGCTGCGCTCCGGCATGGTCACCAATCTGACGCTGCAATCGCTCGGAAGGCATTCCCGCCGAGGTTATCTCAGCCCCGGCAGTGAAGCGGCCGCGATGGCAAAGGCGAAGCGCCGTTTCGACATCAGGGTTCGCGACGGCAATATCGTCGTCGGCCGGATGTCGGGCGGAAACCAGCAGAAGCTGCTGCTCGCCAAGGTGATGGAGACCGAGCCCGACATCATCATCATCGACGAGCCGACGCGCGGCATCGATGTCGGCACCAAGCAGCAGATCTATCATTTCATCTCGGCGCTCGCCCGGGACGGCCGCTCGATCATCATCGTCTCGTCGGAGATGCCGGAGGTTATCGGCCTCTGCACGCGGGTGGTGGTGATGCGCGAAGGGCACATCGTCGGCGTGCTCGAAGGAGATGAGATCTCCGAGCAGGAGATCATGCGTTACGCCGCCGGGCTGAAGAAGAAGGCGGCGGCCTGAGGGCCGAAGCGGACAGACAAGATGCCCAAAAAAGATGGGACGGGAGGTTGGTTTTGGAAATGAGTGTCAACGAGGAGACCAGGGAGATCCGGCGCCGATCCTGGCGGGATGTCGATCTGCGTGCGGTCGCACCTTTCGTCGCTCTGGCGCTGCTTCTGATCGTCGGAGCCTTGGTCAATCCCAATTTCATCGGCATCACCAACCTTGCCAATGTCGCGACGCGCAGCGCCTTTATCGCCATCATCGCCGTCGGCGCGACCTTCGTGATCTCGGCCGGTGACCTCGATCTGTCGGTGGGCTCTATGGTGGCCTTCGTCGCCAGCCTGATGATCCTGCTGATGAATTCGGGCGCCATTGAAAACCCGGCGCTGATGCTGACGGTCGCTGTGGTTTTCACCATGGTTGCCGGCTCGCTTTGCGGCCTGGCGAATGGCCTGATCACCACGGTGGGCAAGATCGAGCCGTTCATCGCCACGCTCGGCACGATGGGCATCTACCGCGGCCTGACGACATGGCTGTCGCAGGGCGGTGCGATCACCCTGCGTTCCGCCGATATCCAGACGCTCTATCGTCCGGCTTATTTCGGTACGATCGCCGGCGTGCCGGTGCCGATTGCGGTGATTCTGGCGGTGACGGCGGTTGCGGCCTTCATTCTCTACCGCACCCGCTACGGGCGCCATGTCGTCGCAGTCGGGTCGAACAGCGATGTCGCCCGCTATTCCGGTATCGCGGTCAACCGAGTCAGGACGATCGCCTTCGTCATCCAGGGCCTGTGCGTCGCCATTGCCGTGCTGCTCTATGTTCCGCGTCTCGGCTCGACATCGGCGACGACAGGCATCCTGTGGGAGTTGCAGGCGATCACGGCGGTCGTTGTCGGCGGCACGGCGCTGAAAGGCGGTGCCGGCAGGGTCTGGGGCACGATCTGCGGCGCCTTCATTCTCGAACTCGTCGGCAACATCATGCTGCTTTCGAATTTCATCAGCGAGTATCTGATCGGCGCCATCCAGGGTGCGATCATCATCATCGCTATGTTCGTCCAGCGCTCGCTGGTGCGCAAATCATGAATTGACCGGCCGCTTTTGGCCGGGAAATTGATCGGGCTTACAGGGCGTCCGGTCCCGATATGGAAAAGTCCCTGATTATTGGGAGGAAACAGCATGCGTAAATTGATGTTGGGCCTGGCGGTTGCGGCGGTGACATTCGCCGGCGCCGCTCACGCCCAGGATAAAAAATTCACCATCGGCGTCTCCATTCCGGCTGCCGATCACGGCTGGACCTCTGGCGTCGTGTTCCATGCCGAGCGTATTGCCAAGAAGTTGATGGCCGAACATCCTGGTCTCAACGTCATCGTCAAGACCTCGCCGGATGCCGCCAGCCAGGCAAACGCCGTGCAGGATCTCGACACGCAGGGCATCGATGCGCTGGTCATCCTGCCGTCGGATCCCGATCCGCTCGTCAACGCCATCAAGGAAGTCAAGGGCAAGGGCAAGTTCGTCGCGCTCGTCGACCGTGCGCCGTCGAGCAACGACAATTCCGTGCGCGACCTCTATGTCGCCGGCAACAACCCGGCTCTCGGCGAAGTCGCCGGCAAGTACATCAAGGACACCACGCCGGATGCCGAAGTTGTCATCATCCGGGGTCTGCCGATCCCGATCGACCAACAGCGCCAGGACGGTTTCGACAAGGGCATTGCCGGCTCGAACGTCAAGGTTCTCGACCGCCAATACGGCAACTGGAACCGCGACGATGCCTTCAAGGTCATGCAGGATTATCTGACCAAGTACCAGAAGATCGACGTCGTCTGGTGCCAGGACGACGACATGGCCGTCGGCGTTCTGCAGGCGATCGAGCAGGCCAAGCGCACCGACATCAAATATGTCGTCGCCGGCGCCGGTTCCAAGGACATGGTCAAGAAGGTCATGGACGGCGACAAGCTGATCCCGGTCGATGTTCTCTATCCGCCGGCAATGGTCGGCACGGCGATGGAACTGACGGCTGCGGCACTTTACGATCAGGTTCCGGTCCACGGCAATTACATCCTCGACGCGACGCTCGTCACCAAGGACAATGCCAAGGACTTCTACTTCCCGGATTCGCCGTTCTGATCCACCGATTGCAGAGCGCGCCCATTCGAGAGGATGGGCGCGTTTTCATGTTTCCATTCGGCGCGCAGCCGAAAATGCTGCACGTACCTCTTGCCCGCCAAAGTCCGCCATGATTAGCTCGCAGCCATTCGCATCTGGCCTCGCGCCAAATCGGCAGATAAAGGGCGAGGAGGCGCCTTGCGCCCGCCAGATTGCGTGCTACAACATTTCAGAAACGTTTACGGTCGATATTCAGGGAGGAATCTGACATGAAGACGATCAAGGGCCCCGGCCTTTTCCTTGGCCAGTTCGCGGGCGATGCCGCGCCTTTCAATTCCTGGGACGCGATCACCAAATGGGCGGCCGATATCGGCTACAAGGGCGTCCAGGTGCCGACCTGGGCGAGCCAGCTGATCGATCTGAAGAAGGCCGCGACCTCCAAGGATTATTGCGACGAGTTCGCCGGCAAGGCCCGCGAAAACGGCATCGAGATCACGGAACTCTCCACCCATCTGCAGGGTCAGCTCGTCGCCGTTCACCCGGCCTATGACGAAGCCTTCGACGGGTTCGCAGCCCCCGAAGTGCGCGGCAATCCCAAGGCTCGTCAGGAATGGGCGGTCGAGCAGGTCAAGATGGCGCTGACGGCATCGAAGAACCTCGGGCTGAAGGCGCATGCGACCTTCTCCGGCGCGCTCGCCTGGCCCTTCATCTATCCCTGGCCGCAGCGCCCCGCCGGCCTGGTCGAAACAGCCTTCGACGAGCTTGCCCGCCGCTGGACGCCGATCCTCAACCATGCGGATGAGAACGGGATCGACGTCTGCTACGAGATCCACCCGGGTGAGGACCTGCATGACGGCATCACGTTCGAGATGTTCCTGGAGCGGGTGAAGAACCATCCGCGCGCCAACATGCTCTACGATCCCTCACACTATGTCCTGCAGTGCCTCGACTATCTCGACAATATCGACATCTACAAGGACCGCATCAAGATGTTCCACGTCAAGGATGCGGAGTTCAATCCGACCGGGCGCCAGGGCGTCTATGGCGGCTATCAGGGCTGGGTGGAACGGGCCGGCCGCTTCCGCTCGCTCGGCGACGGCCAGGTCGATTTCGGTGCGGTGTTCTCGAAGATGACGGCGAATAATTTCGACGGCTGGGCCGTGGTCGAATGGGAATGCGCGCTGAAGCATCCTGAGGACGGCGCCCGCGAAGGGGCCGAATTCGTCGCCGCCCATATCATCCGCGTCGCTGAGAAAGCCTTCGACGATTTCGCCGGCAGCGGCACGGACCAGGCGGCGAACCGGCGGATGCTGGGGCTTTCCTAAACAGGGCATCTGGTGGGTGCCCCTCACCCTAACCCTCTCCCCGTAAACGGGGAGAGGGGACTTGCCCGACCAAACGTTGAGAGCGGAAAAGACGCTGCGGCATATCCCCTTCGCCCCGCTTGCGGGGAGAAGGTGGCGGCAGCCGGATGAGGGGCGCGCATCCGCACCAGGCTAAATTTCAGGAGGAATCAATGGCAATAGAAGCATCAACGGAACAGACCCGCGAACCGCGCATCCGGCTCGGCATGGTGGGCGGCGGCGCCGGCGCGTTCATCGGGGCGGTGCACCGGATCGCGGCGCGCATCGACGATCAGTACGATCTCATCGCCGGCGCGCTGTCGTCGACGCCTGAGAAGGCCGTTCAGTCCGGCCGCGACCTCGGCCTCGATCCATCGCGGACCTATTCCAGCTACCGCGAAATGGCGATCCGCGAGGCGAAGCTGAAGAACGGCATCGAGGCGGTGGCGATCGTCACGCCGAACCATGTGCATTACGACGCGGCCAAAGAATTCCTGAAGCGCGGCATCCATGTCATCTGCGACAAGCCGCTGACATCCAACCTTGCCGATGCGAAAAAGCTGAAGAAAATTGCCGACGAAAGCGGCGCGCTCTTCGTGCTGACGCATAATTACACCGGTTATCCGATGGTCCGCCATGCGCGCGAGATGATCGCCAACGGCGAACTCGGCGATATAAGAGTCGTCCAGGCCGAATATCCGCAGGATTGGCTGACCGAGGCGGTCGAGCAGACCGGCCAGAAACAGGCCGCCTGGCGCACCGATCCGGCGCAATCCGGCGTCGGCGGCTCCACAGGCGATATCGGCACCCATGCCTATAATCTCGCCGCCTTCATATCGGGCCTGGAACTCGACAGCCTGGCGGCCGATCTCGACAGCTTCGTCCCCGGCCGGCGGCTGGATGACAATGCCCATGTCATGCTGCGCTTCAAGGCGAAGGGTTCGGAGAAGCCGGCTAAGGGCATGCTCTGGTGCAGCCAGGTGGCGCCCGGTCATGAAAACGGCCTGATGGTGCGCGTCTACGGCAGCAAGGGCGGGCTGGAATGGACCCAGAAGGACCCGAACTATCTGTGGTACACGCCGTTCGGCGAGCCGAAGCGGCTGATCACCCGGGGCGGCGCCGGTTCGGGCGCGGCTGCCGGCCGTGTCACCCGCGTGCCGTCAGGACATCCGGAGGGTTATCTCGAGGCCTTTGCGACGATTTACACGGAAGCTGCACATGCGATCAATGCCCGCAAGCAGGGCAAGGCCGTCGACAAGGCGGTGGTCTACCCCACCGTCGATGACGGCGTGAAGGGTGTGGCCTTCGTCGAGGCTTGCGTCGCGTCGTCGAAAAAGAACGGCGCCTGGGTCAAGGTCTGACTTTACCGATCTGCGTCGCCCAATGAAAAACGCCGAGGCGGCTCAAAGCCGCCTCGGCGTTTTCACGTATGCTGATCAGGCCGCAGCAGTGCGGCCACGCTTCAGCAGATTATCGACGCTGAGCGGTCCCGCACCCGCCGCCACCAGATACAGAAACACGAAGCAGAACAGGATCGCCGCGACGCCGCCATTCTGCGCGGGGTAGATGCCCTTCGAGGCATGCCCGATGAAATAGGCGAAAGCCATCAGGCCGGAGAGCACGAAGGCTGCGATCCGGGTCTGGAAACCGACCAGAACCAGGAAACCGAGGGTGAGTTCGATAAGTCCGGCGATCCAGGAAAGCGAGCCCATAGGCGGCACGCTGGCGGCGGCCGGGAAATGCAAGATCTTCTGTGTTCCGTAGCTGAACAGCACAAGTGACGAGACGATGCGCAGCAGGCTCAGCAGATGCGGCTGCAGCAGATGGATCGAAGACAGCATCGGATTCCTTTCATGTTTGCGATATCCTGGCTGTGTCCGCGATCACAGGCGCGACGGCAAGTCACGACTGCTGACATTCGCGTTATGAGGGCAGTCAGAGCGAAAAGCGCCACGGGCCGGGGTGAGGCAGCGCTGCAGTCAGTGCCGATCAATGCTCCGACTGTAACGTTACAGTTTTTCTCCTTCCGGGCCTGTACTTTGCTTTCCGGCTTGGCTAAATCCGAGCGTAAACGGTCCATTCACACGCTGAGACGGGATTTACAGATGATCGATGCGAAGACGCTTGCAGGCCGCCTTCCCGGCGATTTCACCTTCGGCGTCGCCACCGCCGCCTTCCAGATCGAAGGCGCCGGCAAGGCAGACGGGCGCAAGCCCTCCATCTGGGATGCCTTCTGCAATATGCCCGGCCGCGTCTATAATCGCGACAATGGCGACGTCGCCTGCGATCACTACAACCGGCTGGAGCAGGATCTCGATCTCATCAAGGATATGGGTGTCGAAGCCTACCGCTTCTCCATCGCCTGGCCGCGCATCATCCCCGACGGCACGGGTCCGGTGAACGAGGCCGGCCTCGATTTCTACGACCGGCTGGTCGACGGCTGCAAGGCGCGCGGGATCAAGACCTTCGCGACACTCTATCATTGGGACCTGCCGCTGCTGCTTGCCGGCGACGGCGGCTGGACGGCGCGCTCGACCGCCTACGCCTATCAGCGTTATGCCAAGACGGTGATGAACCGTCTCGGCGATCGTCTCGACGCTGTCGCCACCTTCAACGAGCCGTGGTGTATCGTCTGGCTCAGCCATCTCTACGGCATCCACGCCCCGGGCGAGCGCAATATGCAGGCCGCCCTTCACGCCATGCATTATATGAACCTTGCCCACGGTCTCGGCGTCGAGGCGATCCGCTCGGAAGCCCCTGCTGTGCCCGTCGGGCTGGTGCTCAACGCCGCCTCGATCATCCCCGGTTCCGGCAGCCCGGCCGATCTTTCTGCCGCCGAACGTGCGCATCAGTTCCACAACGGCGCCTTCTTCGATCCCGTCTTCAAAGGCGAATATCCGAAGGAATTCGTCGACGCATTCGGTGACCGCATGCCTGTCATCGAAGACGGCGACATGAAGCTCATCAGCCAGAAGCTCGACTGGTGGGGTCTGAATTACTACACGCCCGAGCGGGTTACCGACGATGCCGAGCGTAAGGGCGATTTCCCCTGGACGGTGAAAGCGCTGCCGGCAAGCGACGTCAAGACCGACATCGGCTGGGAAATCTATGCGCCGGGATTGAAGCTCCTGGTCGAGGGCCTTTACCGCCGCTACGAACTGCCGGAATGCTATATCACCGAGAACGGCGCCTGCGACAACACCGGTATCGTCGATGGCGAGGTCGACGATACGATGCGTCTCGACTATCTCGGCGACCATCTCGATGTCGTGGCCGGCCTCATCAAGGACGGCTATCCGATGCGCGGCTATTTCGCCTGGAGCCTAATGGACAATTTCGAATGGGCGGAAGGCTACCGCATGCGCTTCGGTCTCGTCCATGTCGACTATCAGACCCAGCTGCGCACGGTGAAGAAGAGCGGCAAGTGGTATCGCGACGTCGCTACGCAATTCCCGAAGGGCAATCACAAGGCGGGTTAGCTGGGGCTCCCTGAATTTTCCACAAAGAAATAGGCCTTCGCAAATCTTCAACAGGTGGTTGCTTAAACGTTTTTGAACCCTTGACTGGCAAAGTCGGACGGTCAGGGAGTTGTAATGCAGACAGTCGGAAAGTCGCAGAGCAAGGGATTGGGAATAGGCCGCCACATCGCCGTGACCGGCGTGCTTTTTTCCTTTGCCGTTATCGTCGCAGTCGCTACCATCATGGTGCTGACAGCGCTCGAACGCGTGGCCGAAAATTCCAATCTCCTCGATGACGAGCGCTCGCGCGAAACGACGATCGGGGCGTTGAAGACTTTCGAGGACCAACTCGGCGCGACGCTCGACGATTACGCCGCCTGGGACGATGCCGCTGCCAACGTCTATGCGCCCGATGGCATGGCCTGGACGGTGAGCAATTACGGCGAGATGTCGGTCAACAGCGCGCTTTTCGACATGGCGATCGTCATCGATGACGAGAAGAAGCCGATCATGGCTTATCGCGACGGCAAGCCGATGGAGGAACCGCTCGCGGATTTCTTCGCGCCGTCGATCTGGACGCTGTTCGAGACGGCGAAGGCGGCAGGCCCGGCCGCATCGCCCCAAGCGGTCGGTTTCGTCACCACCAAACGCGGTGTTGCCGCTGTCGGTGTCGCCCTGGTGCGGAAAAAATCCGGCGCGCTGGATATGCCCGCCGGGAAGCATCGTTATCTCGTTTTTGCCCGCCATCTCGACAATGACCGGGTGGCCGCGCTTGGCCAGACCTATGTCATCGGCGGGCTGCGGCTGGCGCCGGCAAGCTTCGAGGCCGATTACTTCGTGCCGATCGTCGATCCGGCGGGGACAACGCTCAAAAAACTCGTCTGGACCTCGCGTTCACCCGGTGATGTCGGCTACGCACAGGTGCGGCCGATGGTCATTCAGGCGCTCGGCCTGGTCGGGCTGTTCTTCGTGGTGCTGCTGGTCATCGGCTGGCTTGCCGGCCGCCGGTTGAAGGCCGAGGAAAACAGCGCCCGCGAGGAGGCGCTGCGTGACCGGCTGAGCGGACTTTCCAATCGCGACGGTCTCGGGCTTGCCGTCGACCGCTTCGTCGTCGAGGCGCGCCAGACCAAGCGCAACGTGCTGCTCCTCTATCTCGACCTCGACGGCTTCAAGGAAGTCAATGACAGTTATGGCCACGGCACCGGCGACCAGTTGATCCGCGCGGTTGCGGCCGGGCTCGACGTGCTCATTCCGCAGGGCGCGGTCCTCGCCCGCATCGGCGGCGACGAATTTGCGATCGCCTTTCTCTCGGATGGCGAGAATGCCGCGGCCTTGCAACTTTCCGAGCAGATCCTCGATTTTCTCGTCGAGCCGCTGGAGATCGGCCGTCGTGTCGTCGTCGTCGGGGCCAGCATCGGCATCGCCATGTCGCCTGCCGGCACGATAGGACGCGAGGAACTGGTGCGCCGCTCCGACCTTGCCATGTACAAGGCGAAGGAAGCCGGCCGCGCGCGCATGACACTCTACGATCCGTCGATGGATGCCGATCGGGAGCAGCGCAATGCGCTGGAACTCGATCTCAGGATGGCCATCGAAAGCGGAGACCTGACGCTCGCCTATCAGCCGCTGATCGATGCGGCCTCCTATGCGCCGACCGGCGTCGAGGCGCTGGTCCGCTGGAACCGTCCAGGTCACGGGCCTGTTTCACCCGAGGTGTTCATCCCGATCGCCGAGACCAGCGGCCTCATCGAATCGCTCGGCCTGTTTGTGCTGCGCAAGGCCTGCGAGACAGCCAAGCAATGGCCGGAACTCAACGTCTCGGTCAACGTCTCGCCCGGCCAGTTCCGCAATCCCGCCTTCGCCGATTATGTGCGCTACGTGCTGAAGCAGACGGAGATCGAGGCCGGCCGCATCACGCTCGAGATCACCGAAGGTTATATGATCCAGAATCCGCAGCGCACCCGCCAGTCGATCGAACGGCTGAAGGCGCTGGGGGTCAAGGTGGCGCTCGACGATTTCGGCTCCGGCTTCTCCTCGATCGGTTATCTCAGGCAGTTCGGCTTCGACCGGATCAAGATCGACCGTTCGCTGGTCATGGGGGTGAACGAGGACAAGCGCCAGCGCGAGATGCTGCAGGCGACCGTAGCGCTCGCCCGCTCACTCGACATTCCGGTGACGGCCGAGGGCATCGAGACCGAAGAGCAGGCAATTGCCATGCGCCTCTTCGGCTGCGATTGCCTGCAGGGTTATCTGTTCGGAAAACCGATGACGGCCGATCGGATCACCGAGATGCTGCATGCCGCCGAGCCGGCAGGCCACCGACGCCTCGGCGCAGCCTGACGGGCGCGGAATTCTGTAAAATGAGGTTGATCCGGAAAGGATTCCGACTCAACTGCCGATATGGCGCTGGCCGCGTTTCCGGGCGAGGGCGATCTGGTGCTGCCGCTGACGGTAGCGCAGCCGATCCTCTTCCGTGCGCGTGTGGTAACAATGGCTGCAAGAAACGCCTTCCTCGTAGAGCGGCGAGGTGATTTCCTCTGAGGTGATCGGGTTGCGGCAGGCATGGCACAGCCTGTGTTCGCCTTCCTTCAGCCCGTGCTCGACGGAGACGCGCTCGTCGAAAACGAAGCAGGCGCCGTCCCAGAGACTTTCCTGCTGCGGCACTTCCTCGAGATATTTCAGGATGCCGCCCTTCAGATGATAGACCTCGTCGAAGCCTTCGGCCTTCATGAAAGCCGTGGCCTTCTCGCAGCGTATGCCGCCGGTGCAGTACATGGCGATTTTCGGCTTGTTGTGCAGGCCGGAATTCTGGCGCACCCAATCGGGAAATTCGCGGAAGGTCTTCGTCTTCGGGTCGAGCGCTCCGCGAAAGGTGCCGATTGCCGTCTCGTAATCGTTGCGGGTGTCGATGACGATCGTATCGGGATCGGAGATCAGCGCGTTCCAGTCCTGAGGCGTCACATAGGTGCCGACCACCTTGTTGGGGTCGATATCCTCGACGCCCATGGTGACGATTTCCTTTTTCAGCTTCACCTTCATGCGCAGGAAGGGCATTTTCGAGGCGCGGCTTTCCTTATGCTCCAGCCCCGCAAATTCCGTCTGGGCGCGTAGGAAGGAGAGTACGGCACCAATGCCGGCGTCCGGGCCGGCGATCGTGCCGTTGATGCCCTCATGCGCCAGAAGCAGCGTTCCCTTGACGCCGTTCTCCTCGCAAAGCGCCTGCAGCGGGCTTTGCAGGCTGGCAAAGCGCGGCACGGAAACGAAATGGTAGAGTGCGGCCACGAGGAACGGGCTGGTGTGTGTCAGGCTGTCGGTCATGGGGCCGGAAATACAGAAAATCGGCGGCTCGCGCAATTGCCTTCGCCGATACCCGCCTTGGCTTGAGCGATTACGCTTTCGCCTGCCATTCGGAAAACGGTCGCACGCCAAAGCTTCGGTCGGGAGTGTCGTCGAGGATGCTGATGAATTCGATCGAGTGTCCGTCGGGATCCTTAAAGTAGATAGACAACGCCGGCATCCAGCCGAGAACTACCGGCTCCGTTGCCGGCTCACCAGTAAAGCCGAGAGGCTCGACCCCTTTTGCCTTGAGGAGGGCGGGCGCCTGCAGCACGCCGTCGGCGGTCATGCGGAAGGCGATGTGCAGCCGCATCTTCAGGGGCCCAGTTCCGGTTTCCCAAAGGCCGAGCATGCCGGTCTTCCTGTCATCCACCCAGAGGAAAGCGACTTTGCGCTCCTCGAACAAGGCCGCCGGTTCGAGCCCGACGACATCGCGGTAGAAGTCCGTGGAGGTCTGGAGATCGGCAACGGTCAGATGGGTCTCGTAGAGTCCGAGCAGCTTTGGCGTCGCGGTATTTTCGGCGGTCATTTCTTCCTCGCGGATCAGGTCTCTGCTTTTCGACCGTCGGAGGCTAGGACCTCAAGATTGGTTGAGGTCAATAGGTTTCCTGCGATATTTCAGAGGTGCTGGCGCAATTGAAATTATAACGCCGCCTCTCAACTGCCGGCCGTCAGCCAGAGAAGCTCGATGCGCTGCGCTTCCTCGTCGGGATCATCGGCAAAGACGGCTTCGGCTTTGACAAGCGCTTGGCGCCGGTCTTCCTGCTGGCGAAAGATGATGGCGTCGAGCAGGTGGGCGAGGTCGTCGTTGCGGGTGAAGAGCTGCGGCTCGGCCTCGACCAGTTCGGAAAGGACGGCAAGATCGTGAATGTGGCCGAGATCCTCGACGAGTTCTTTGGCGGCATCTCGCTTGGCCTTCATCGCGCCCGGCCAGATATCGCGCAAAAGGGTGTGATAAAGCCGATAATCATAGGTGCGTTTGCGCAGATTGTGGAAGTCGTCGGCCGATGCCTCGCCGTGGCAGGCTGCAAGCGCTGCCTGCGCCTTCCGGGCGGTGCGGCGCCAGCTCTTTGCCAGCTTGCGGGCATTCTTGCGGTGGCCACCGTTAAATGAGACCGCATCCAGGGCGGTGATCGCCGCCTTCAGAACGTCCGAGGTTTCCGCCAGCCGCTGTTCAAGGCCGCTTTCGGCTTTCGCCATCCAGTCACGGCGGCCTTCAAGAATGGCGACGATACGGCCGAGCGCCTCGCTCTCCTCCGGGTCGCGGGCCGACTGCTGCAGATATTGCGCGGTGCCGATCAGGGCGTTGGCGTCGCGGATCGCCGAAAGCGAACGTGCGACATCGCGCAGCCTGGCATTTTCGCGATCTTGGAAATCCGGCGCCTCGCGAGCCACCAGCCGGTAGAGCGAGCGTAATCGTTTCAGATTCTTGCGGAAGGAATGGATCGCCTCATGCGCGCCGTCCGGCTGTTCTTCGATCAGTGCGATCGCACCGTCCAGCTGTTCCCTCGCGGCGCTGCGGAACTCGCTGGTGAAATCGGCCTTAGGCCGAATGCGATAGGCCATGCCTGTCGTGCCCGTATTCGGTGGCAAGGGCCTGGTTGGAATAGCGGAAATCGCCGGTTACTTCGCGGCCGAGCCAGGCGGGCAGGGCCGGATCGTCGGTTTCCGCCGTCATTTCCACCTCGGCAATCACCAGCCCGCGATGCTCGCCTGTGAAAACGTCGACCTCCCAGACGAAACCTTCATGCGGAACGCGGTAGCGCGTCTTCTCGATGACGATGCCGATCGCGTTCTGCAACAGTTCCTCGGCATCGGCGACAGGGATGTCGTATTCGAATTCGTCACGGGTGATGGCGCTGCGGCCGATCTTGATCGTCAGTCTCGCCTTCCTGCCGTCGAGGGTGCGCACCCGGACGGAACGATCGTCCATCGAGGCGATGTAGCCCTGCTTCAGAACAGACTTCGTCTCGACGGCGGAACGCCATCCATCGCTGCGTACGAGAAATTTCCGCTCGATCTCTTTCGCCATTCCGGTGAACCTTTTGTGACGATCGGGGCACGGTAGCCCAATTTCCAGGGATTTCCTACCCATCTTGTCATGTGAATTGGTTTTACCTCGACAAGGTTCCGCCGGGGCGGTATTCGGGACCAATTCAATCGTTTCAAGCCATCGTTTCAAGGAGGTCGCGCGACCAATGGGTGAGAAAACAGAGAAGCTCCTTTCCATCCTGAAACTCCAGCCGGTCGTTCCGGTCCTGATCGTCGACGATGCCAAGTCGGCCGTGCTGCTCGCCCGCGCGCTTGTGGCGGGCGGCCTGAAGGCGATCGAGATCACGATGCGCACGCCGGCGGCACTCGATGCCGTGCGCGCCGTCGCCGCCGAGGTCGAGGGCGCCGAAGTCGGCGCCGGCACGATCCTGAATGCCGCCCATTGGGAAGCCGCCGTCGAAGCCGGTTCGAAGTTCATCGTCAGCCCGGGCACGACGCAGGAATTGCTCGATGCCGCCGCCGATTCCGATGTGCCGCTGCTTCCCGGCGCTGCGACCGCCAGCGAAGTCATGGCTTTGCGCGAGGAAGGCTACCAGGTGCTGAAGTTCTTCCCGGCAGAGCAGGCCGGTGGCGCCGCTCTTCTCAAGGCGCTCTCCTCACCGCTTGCCGGTACGCTGTTCTGCCCGACGGGCGGCATTTCGCTGAAGAACGCCAGAGATTATCTGTCGCTGCCGAACGTCATCTGCGTGGGCGGCTCCTGGGTGGCGCCGAAGGAAATGGTCGCAGCCGGCGACTGGGCGGGGATTACCCGGCTTGCGGCAGAAGCGGCGGCGCTGAAGGCCTGAGTTTCGGCAGGGAGAGGGGTGAGCCTCACGGCACAATTCCCTCTCCTCTGTTTGTATTCCAACCGTCGCAAACCTATCTACTCCTCCAGATTTAAACAGGGAGATGACAAGGAATGTTCGACGCGAAGAAGCTTCTCGACCAGTTCTTGGGTTCGCAGGTGCCGGGTCTCGGCGGTTCTGTCCGTGACAGGGCGGGCGAGGCCATGCAGACGGCAAAGAACAATCCGATGAAGACCGGTGCGATCGCAGCCGCGCTTCTCGGCACCAAGACCGGCCGGAGTATTGCCGGCAATGCCCTGGCGATCGGCGGTCTGGCCGCCATCGCAGGCCTCGGCTACCAAGCCTACAAGAATTACCAGGCGGGGCAAGCGCCTGCAGCTCCCTCAGATGCGCCCTCGGCAAACAATCCGGTTCTCCTGCCGCCGCCGGTCGAATCCGGTTTTGGGCCGGCGTCGCCTGCCGGCAGCAATGAATTCGTGCTGGTGCTGATCCGCGCGATGATCGCCGCCGCCAAGGCCGACGGCCATATCGATGATGCCGAACGCGCGCTGATCATGGACAAGGTCAAGGCCGCCGATGTCAGCGGCGAGGCTGCGGCCTTCATCGAGCGCGAACTCGCTTCGCCGACGGATATCGATGCGCTCGTCGCTGCGGCGGTGACGGAAGAACAGCGCGTCGAACTCTATACCGCTTCGCGGCTTACCATCGAGCCGGATTCGCGCGCAGAGCGCGGCTATCTCGATCTGCTCGCCGGCAGACTCGGCCTTGCCGACCAGCTGGTCGACCATATCGAGGCGACGGTGTCCTCAGCCAAAGTTACCTTGTCACAGTAACATCTCGGCCGGTTGCCTTTGTCGGGCGGCTGGCCTATCCACTCCTCAGAAAAGAGGTGTGACCATGCGCGATCTTGCAAATTTCAAGGGCTGCCCGGCGCCGAAACCGGTGACGCTGAAGGGCCGTTTCGTCACCGTCGAACCCTATCGGCGCGCCGAACATCTCGAAGCGCTGTGGGACGGGCTCGGCGGCATGGCCATCAACCCACTGCTGCTCTATTTCGCGCAGGACGATTTTTCCGGGATCGAGGATTTCGCCAACTGGCTTGAGGCCGTCTACACCAAGTCCGGCTGGCTCACCCATATCTTCCGCGACAACACCACCGGCAAGATTGTCGGCATGGCGAACTATATGCGTGCTGATCCGGCAAACGGCGTCGTCGAGATCGGCGGGGTGGCGCATGGCGCCGACATGAAGCGATCGCCGCTGTCAACCGAAGTGCATTATCTGATGGCCAAGCATGTGTTCGAGGAGCTCGGCTACCGCCGCTACGAATGGAAATGCGACA
This sequence comes from Rhizobium ecuadorense, assembly GCF_001187535.1. GTDB lineage: Bacteria > Pseudomonadota > Alphaproteobacteria > Rhizobiales > Rhizobiaceae > Rhizobium > Rhizobium ecuadorense. The sequence goes on along the minus strand of NZ_LFIO01001304.1, from coordinate 226,681 downwards.
ATAAGAACGAGGCGAGCAAGACGACGGCCGCACGGTACGGCTTCAGCTTCGAGGGCGTCTTTCGCCAGCACATGATTTCCAAACACCGTAACCGCGACACCGCCTGGTTCTCGATGATCGATAGTGAATGGCCTCTGCTCAACGATGCCTTCGAGGCCTGGCTTTCGCCGGAAAATTTCGACGCCGCCGGCAACCAGATCCGCCGTCTGCAGCATATTCGCGCCGATCTCGAGAAGGAAAGGCTTGCATGAGCCCGGAGAGCCGCTCGCAGGCAACCGCCGCCGCCATCATCCTCCTCGGCGCCGGCCTCGTCCTTTATTTCCTGCCGACTATCGTCCTGTGGATCGGCAATTTCTCGCCGACGCTGGCGATCTTCGTCGGCGTCTGCCTGATCATGGCATTTTTTGCGGTCTTCTGGCTGCGGGCGCGTTACCAGCGCGGCAGGGGCAAATAGGGCTAGCCCTGCAGGGAGGCGCCGAGCAACAGGGCGCCCATCAGGATGACGAGCACGGCACCGAGGATTTCGATGGCGTTGCCGACCCAGACCGAAGCGGTCGAACCGCGTCCGGAGAGGCGGACGGCGGCACTCTTGGCGGTGACGGCAAGGGTGGCGAGCAGGGAAACGGTGATCGCCGTGCCGAGCGACATGGCGGCGACCGACAGCACGCCGCCGAGATAGAGCCCGTTCAGCAGCGAGAAGGTCATGACCAGAAGCGCGCCGGAGCAGGGGCGAAGGCCGACGGCGACGATTGCCGACCAGGCCTCGCGGGCGCTGAACCTGTCGCCGGCGAGCAAGGCGGGATCGGGCACGTGGGCGTTGCCGCAGGTCTCGCAGGCCATGCCGGGAACGAAGGTATGGCCGGCTTCGACGGGCTGCGCCTTGCCGTTGAAGGCATAGGCCTGGCGTTCGGCGGCATTGTCCTTCCAGTCGAGCATCATGCTGACCGGACCGGCTGGCGTCGCCATCAGCCGGCGGCGCGGCATCTTGCCCACCATCGAGCGCAGTTTGCGCAACAGCAGCCATCCGCCGAAGAGAATGACCATGACGAAGCTTGCGATCTCCATCGCGTGGGTCGCCGCCGTCAGCGTGATGCCTGTGCCGCGCAGCACCAGCCAGGCGCCGCCGACCAGCGCCACCGCCACAACGCCCTGGATGAAAGCCGAAATGAAGGAAATCACCACGCCGCGCTTCAGCTCGATCTCGTTGGCGATCATGTAGGAGGAGATGACCGCCTTGCCGTGGCCGGGGCCGGCGGCATGGAAGACGCCGTAGGCGAAGGAGAGGCCGATCAGCGAGGCCAGCTGCCACGGATCCTCGCGCATCGCCTTCAAGGCATCGGTCAGCGCCCGGTAAAAGGCCTGCTGCTCATAGTTCACATAGAGCAAAAGCGGCGCGAGCGGCCCACCGGTCGGCTGGAAGCTCGGCTCCGCCGTGCCGATGCCGAGCGGCGATTGCGCATGGGCGAGGCTTGCCGCCGCCAGAAGCGCCAAGACCGAAGCGGCAAGGATGAACGGCGGGCGTTTCGTCAGCATGTGACCTCCAGCCGGGTGGCGAAGAGTTTGGACATGTTGGTGCCGGTGGGGTCATTGAAGAAGGCGTCGGTCAACGACTGCTTGTTCTGCGAGATCACCTGGTCGGCATCCGGCCGCACCACCTGATGCTTGCAGGCTTTGAAGCCGTCGCCGACGATTGCCAGTTCGTTGTCGGTGGGAAAGTCGATCGAGGTATAGAGCGTCGGGTCGTAGACGCCGAAGCTGAGCCTGCCTTTCAGCGGCATCTTCTCCACCGGCTTGACCGCGAAGAACATCAGCAGCTGGCCGTCCTTGTAATCGACATGGATGATGTCGGGCTTCTGAACCGTGATGTTCTTCCCGTTGATCGTCAGGTTCATGTAGTAATCATATTCGGCAAGCGACTGCTTCACCGTTTTTCCGACCTCCGCGAGCTCGTTCGGCTCCAGCTTCAGATCGGTGTTCTTGTCGAAATCCATGACGACCGAGGAGGAGAAAACCTCGTCGAAACGCCAGACATTGCGCAATTCTTCGACGTTGCCATCCTTGTCGGCCACGACCTCGAGGCGAGCCTCCACGAAAATATGCGGATGGGCAAGAGCGGCGGTCGGCGCCAACGAAACAAGCGCGGCCATCAGTATCGTCGAATATCTCATCTATTCCGCTGCCTGTTCGTGATCCTGACTTCTTGCCAGAAATTGGGACGGAATTGGGACCGGATTCCGTGCCGGATTCAGATAGCCGCGGGTTGGACCGGGGCGCGATGTCGCAGCCGCAGGAGCGGCGCTACGGATGTTTCTTGAACCAGGTGTTGAGGTAATCGACGAAGATCCTGACCTTGGCCGGCAGGTAGCGGCGGTGCGGATAGACGGCATAGATGCCGCGGTCGGTCGGCAGGTAGTCGTTGAACAGCGTCACCAGCTCGCCGCTCTCGATCGGCTTGCGGGCGATGAAGTCAGGGATGAGGGCGATGCCGATGCCGGCAAGGGCCGCGCGCAATGTCGCATGCGGGCTGTTGACTTCCATCGGGCCGGAGACGGCGACGGCGAATGAGGTGTTGTCGGGATTGTGGAAGCGGATGCTCGCCTGGGTGCGCGAATTGGTGTCGATGATGAAGGGAACGTTGGAAATGTCGCTCGGATGCGCGAGATCGGGATGGCGCTCAAGAAAATCGGGGGTGGCGCAGAGATGGACGCGGAAATCGGAGACCTTGCGGGCGATCATGCCGGAATCTTCGAGCTTGCTGATGCGGATCGCCACGTCGAAGCCTTCCTCGATCAGATCGACGAATCGGTCGTCGGCGGCGATCTCCAGCGAAAGATCCGGGTTCTCCCTGGAGAAGTCGATCAGCGACTGGCCGACATCGGCATCGACGAAAGTGCGGGGCACGGATATGCGCAGCCGTCCCTTCAGCTGCGCATTGTTTTCGCGCACGAGATCGGCAAGGTTGTCGATCTCCTTGAGGATATCCGAAGCGCTGCGGTAATAGGTGTGGCCGGCCTCGGTCATGGAGAACTGCCGGGTGGTGCGGTTGAGCAGCAGGGCGCCAAGCTCATCTTCTAGCTCGCGCACATATTTGGAGAGCAGCGCCTTGGAACGGCCGGTGCGTCTGGCGGCGGCGGAAAAGCCTTCGGCCTCGACGACATCGATGAAGGCGCGTATGCGGGTCAAGGTATCCATGAATATCCCTCAGGCTGTATCGGAATGTTGAACAAATCGGCTCGCCCTGTTCAATTATTTTTTTAACCCTGAGATCAAAAAAACGCTTGATTATGAAGGCGAATATTCTTATTTCCACCTCAGCCCAAAGTCGCACGTGCCCATGGGTGTCCGCCGAACCCTCGAATTGGTGAGGAAATCGGTAAGGTACCTGGAATTAACCCCTCCAGTCGCTATTCCGGCCAACCGGAAAATGCGAGGACGCCTGAAGCAACGACGGTGCGGGCCTTTTTGTTCTCTCCCTGCTTTCCATCAGCGGGGGTTACTGAAGAGGCACACCATCATTGCCGGAAGTGCGGTTGGGATTCTCCCTCCAATCCATGGCAGACAAAGCCGAACTTACACCGCATCGCGGCGTTGGTTCACGATCAGCGCATCGAGCGCTTGCTATGGTTCCGGGGTCTCCACCGGCTGGTTCCAATGCGAGTTCTCGTATGCCCTTTGTCCTCCGGCTGATGCCGGAGTTCTGGAACTGGAAGAGGGAAACGATATGACCACCCAGCGCATCCGCGACTTTCTCGCAACCCGACGTCCCGACGGTCCCTGCCTCGTGGTTGACCTCGATGTCATCAGCGACAATTTCCACGCCTTCCGTCACGCCATGCCGGATAGCGCCATCTACTACGCCGTCAAGGCCAACCCGGCCCCTGAAGTGCTGAAGCTGCTCGCAGGCCTCGGCTCCAATTTCGATTGCGCATCCGTTGCCGAAATCGAAATGGCGCTCGAAGCCGGTGCGACCGCCGCCCGCATCTCCTACGGCAACACGATCAAGAAGGAACGTGACGTTGCCCGCGCGCATGCGCTCGGCGTCAGCCTCTTTGCGGTCGACAGCCATGAGGAAGTCGAGAAGATCTCGCGCGCCGCTCCCGGCGCCCGTGTCTTCTGCCGCGTGCTGACGGACGGCGAAGGCGCCGAATGGCCGCTGTCGCGCAAGTTCGGCTGCGTTCCGCAGATGGCTGTCGACGTTCTCGTCTACGCTCATCAGCTTGGCCTGCAGTCGTACGGCGTCTCGTTCCATGTCGGTTCGCAGATGACCAAGGTCGATGCCTGGGATTCGGCGCTCGCCGATGCCAAGCGCGTGTTCGTGTCGCTTGCCAAGCAGGGCATCCACCTGCAGATGGTCAACATGGGCGGCGGCTTCCCGACCAAGTATCTGCGCGACGTTCCGTCGGCGGAAGCTTACGGCAAGTCGATCTACCAGGCGCTGCGCACGCATTTCGGCAACCAGATCCCGCAGACGATCATCGAGCCGGGCCGTGGCATGGTCGGCAATGCCGGTGTCATCAAGGCTGAGGTCGTGCTGATTTCGAAGAAGTCGGACAATGACGATGCGCGCTGGGTCTTCCTCGACATCGGCAAGTTCGGCGGTCTCGCCGAGACGATGGACGAAGCCATCCGCTATCCGATCCGCACGGAGCACGACGGCGACGAGATGGAGCCCTGCGTCATCGCCGGCCCGACCTGCGATTCGGCCGACGTGCTCTACGAAAAGAACCTCTATCCGCTGCCGATCTCCCTTTCGATCGGCGACGAGGTTCTGATCGAAGGCACCGGTGCCTATACGACGACCTATTCGGCGGTCGCCTTCAACGGTTTCGAACCGCTGAAGGCCTACGTCATCTAAGGTCGTTTCCGCCGGCCCCGTAACCAGCCGGGGCGGCAATTTCACAATTTTCCTTCATCGCCGCTGATAACGGTATTGGGTACGGGAGGCCAAGATGGCCGCTGTTCTTGATTCTGTCCGCGCATTCTTTGCGCCTACCACTTTCGCCATCGACGCCGAAAATCCGTCGGATGTCGTTGCCCGTGAAAACCTGCTCGACCGAGTCATGGGCGCCGACCGCCGCAAGAAGTCATCGGAAAAGATCCGCCGTAACCGTGTTCCGGCCGAGGGCCTGGCGCTCGTCGCGCGCGATCGCGACGGCCATGTCATCGGCTCGGTGCGGCTCTGGAACATCGAGGCCGGCGTCAACGACGAGGGCACGCCGATCAATGCACTGCTGCTCGGCCCGCTCGCCGTTGCGCCGCATCACGGCGGCAAGGGCATCGGCTCGGCGCTGATGCGCGCGGCGCTTCTCGAAGCCAAGAAGCGCGGGCATGGCGCCGTCCTGCTCGTTGGTGACGCCGCCTATTACGAGCGTTTCGGCTTTTTTGCCGAAAAGGCTCGCCATCTTGTCATGCCGGGACCGTTCGAACGCTCGCGCTTTCTGGCGCTCGAACTCACGGAAAGCTGGCTTGACGGCGCCGCCGGCATGATCGTCCCCTCGGGACGCATGCTGGCTGGCGCGCAGGTTCGCCGCGCCGCCTGAGGCTGTGCCGATCGGCTGGCCGGGGTTGAACGTCCTTACCCCGGCCGGCAATATCCGCGCCGCTTGACCATGGGGGCAGGCGGGCCTGCCATGGTTGCGGCGCGGATTGTTTTTTCGGATGCCGCGGCGCAGGGTGGCCGGGATGCCCGGTAACCGTGGCAACACAATCGCGTGAGAAGCGCCGCCAGCCCGCGAACATGCCGCGGCGATGTCCTATCTTGCGCCGCATGATCCGCGTTCTCTCCCTTCTGCTTCTCTTCTGTCTGCCGCTTGCCGCAACGGCGCCGGCCGCTGCCCAGAGCGTGGCCCGAGCCGACACCGGGCTTGATCCGCGTCTCGATCAGGCGGCTGCTGACCCGGCGATGCGGCCGCTCAAGGTGGTGATCGTCGCGCGCGGCGGGCGGGTGCTTGTCGAACGCGGTTTCCATGGCCATTCGCCGTCGGAATCGACCAATATCAAATCCGCTTCGAAATCGATCATTTCGGCGCTGGTCGGCATCGCCATCGGCAAGGGCTTGCTGAAGGGGCCGGATCAGAAGATCGCAGCGATCCTGAAGGCCGATCTCCCAGCGACGCCGGACCCGCGCATCAACGATGTCACCGTCGGCCATCTGCTCTCCATGCAGGCTGGGCTCGATCGCATGTCGGGGCCGAATTACGGCCGCTGGGTCTCCTCGCGCAACTGGGTGCGTTTTGCGCTCTCGCAGCCTTTCGTCGATCAGCCCGGCGGGGAGATGCTCTATTCCACCGCCTCCACGCATCTGCTGTCGGCCATCCTCACCAGGGTTAGCCGGCGGTCGACGCTGGCCTTGGCGCATGAATGGCTCGGCCCGGTCGACGGTTTTCGCATCGGGGCATGGGAGCGCGATCCGCAGGGCATCTATCTCGGCGGCAATCAGATGGCGATGAGCGCCCGGTCCCTGCTTGCCTTCGGCGAACTCTATCGTAATGGCGGGCGCACCCAAGAAGGAGCACAGGTGGTTCCTGCCGACTGGATTTCCCAGTCGTGGCAGCACCGCACCAACTCGCGTTTCTCGGGGGACGAATACGGCTATGGCTGGTTCACCCGGCAGATCGGCGGCGAGCAGGTGCATTTCGCCTGGGGTTACGGCGGGCAGATGCTCTATATCGTGCCGTCGCTCGATCTGACGGTCGTCATGACCTCGGAGGAAAGCGGTCCCTCGGCCCGAAACGGCTACCGGGATCTATTGCACGGGCTGCTGGCTGATATCATCGGCGCGGTGCGGGCCGCCTGAAAAACCCGATGATCGTTAAACTTCTAGCGAAGCCCCCAATCAAACCGCAAAACGCTTCCTGTATGTTCCGCGAGAATTTCGGGAAAGCGTCATGCTGCTGGATCTCAGGACGATCTATTTCATTGTTGCCGTCAGCTGCTTCGTGCTGGGCATTCTCCAGCTTGCAGCCTATGCGACCGGCCGCTTCGAGAGGTGGCCGCTCTGGTGGGGCTTGAGCAACATGCTAGTCGGCGTCGGGTCCTTCCTCGTCGCACTGCGCAATATCGTTCCCTATGCGGTCTCGATCGATGGCGGCAATATCGTGACCATTGCCGGCTATATGCTGATGTTCTTCGCGGTGCGGGTCTTTGCGGGCCGGGCCCTCGACCAGCGCTATTTCTGGCTCGCCATCCTTCTCGTCAGCGTGCCTGTCGCACTTATCGTCAGCGATCCCTCGGCGGTGTCGGCGAGGCTCTTCTATGTCTCGGTCGTCTGCTGCCTCTGCGATCTGGCCGTCGCAAGGGAGGCAATCGGTATTGCCCGGCGCGAGAAGCTGTATTCGGCCGCCCTGCTCGTCGGTCTCTATGTTTGCACTGCCATGATCTTTGCGGTGCGCAGCGTTCTTGCGGCAACCGGGGCAATCGGCGGGCCGGATCCTTTCGGCGGCAGTGTGGTCCATAGCTGGATGGCGGTATCGGCGGTCGCCTTCATCATGCTGCGCAGCATGGCCATGGTGCTGATGGCCGCCGAGCGCAGCCGAAATCAGCTGACCGAACTCGCTCACCACGATCCGCTGACCGGCGCGCTCAATCGCGGCGGCCTTGCTCAGCATCTGCCTGCTCTCGGCTCCCAGCCGGTCGCGCTGCTGATCATCGATATCGACCATTTCAAGCAGCTGAACGACCGGCATGGCCATGCGAGCGGCGACGATATCCTGCGGCTTTTCGCCAGTGTTTCCAGAGGTGTCATGCGCTCCGGCGATCTGCTCGCCCGGCAAGGCGGAGACGAGTTCCTGGCGGTGCTGAAGAATGTGTCCGGGCAGGATGCGGTGGCGATTGCCGAGCGCATCCGTCTCGCCTTCGCCGCCGCCGTGCTGCAGCGGCAGGATCTGGCCGTCTTTCCGACGCTGAGCATCGGCGTCGCCGCGCGAGGGGAAACCGGCGGAGATCTTGAACAGCTGATGCAGAAGGCGGATGAGGCGCTCTATCGTTCGAAGCGCGAAGGCCGCAACCGGGTCGAAGCCTTCGGAGAAAATCAGCAGGCCGCGTAACGAACGGGGAGAACCCGCCGCGGAACGGCTCTAAAGCACGCCGCATCAAATTTGATTCATGCAACGCGCTTTAGCTCTTTGTTTTGTCGTTATCCCGGAACCGCGGCACACTTCCGGCCGACATGCATTAAATATTCTGATCCATTGTCTCCGCCGGGATTTCGTCGGCGCGGTGGACGCGCACCAGCGTTGCCGGCACGCCGGCGACCGTGCAATGTTCGGGAACCGGCTTCAGCACGACGCTGCCGGCGGCAATCTTGCTGAAGGCGCCGATTTCGATATTGCCGAGAACCTTGGCGCCGGCGCCGATCATCACGCCATGGCGGATCTTCGGATGGCGGTCGCCGGTTTCCTTGCCGGTGCCGCCGAGCGTGACATTCTGCAGGATCGAGACTTCATCCTCGATGGCAGCGGTTTCGCCGATGACGATGCCCGAGCCGTGGTCGAGCATGATGGCAGCGCCGATCCGTGCGGCCGGATGGATGTCCGGGCCGAAGACCAGCGAGGCGAGATTGGCGAGCCAGGTGGCGATCTCCGGCCGGCCGGCATTCCAGAGCGCGTGGGCGATGCGGTGCGTCTGCAGCGCATGAAACCCCTTGAGGTTCAGGAGCGCGTGCAGGAATGTCGTGCAGGCCGGGTCGCGTTCGCGCACGGCGACGAGATCGGCCTCGATCTTGCGCATGATATCGTCGTTGAGGGTGGACAGGATCAGATCGAACAGATCGCCGGTCTCCACCTGTGTCGCAGCGAGCCGCGCGGCGAGCACGCGGGCGATGATCTCATTGCTGCCCGAGGTGGCCGTTACCTGCGCGGCGAGCAGCCGTTGCAGGATCGGTTCGCGCGCGGCAAGTTCGAGTGCCTCGGCGCGGATTACCGCCCAGACGAATGCCTTGTCCAAGGACTGCGGCTGTTGCGCGGCCAGACCAAGGCCGGTCGATTTCGGCATTCCCGTTTCCTCTGTCGGCAACTGCGCAGCCAATGCCTGCGCGATTCATGTTTTGCCCGGGCAAGGCGTTTGGCAAGCCCTGATTTTAGCCGCCAGACGGTCGCAGGCCAGGCGTCAGCTCCGGAAGCTGCCGCCAGTGATAGCGCACATCCGGTTCTTTTTCCTCGTTGTCGGCGCCGTCGGTTTCTTCCTCGACGGAAAAACCGTGCCGCTCGTAGAAGGCGCGGGCGCCCGTATTGCGCTGGAAGGTCCAGAGCCTGATTTCATCCATCTCCTCCTGGGCGCAGCCGAGAAGCAGGGAGCCGATGCCGATGCCCTGGAAATCGGGGAGAACATAAAGCTGCTCTATCCAGTCGTCGCCATAGGCGATGACCCCGGCCAGCCGGTTTCCCATGGCGGCGCCGAGGATGGTGCAATTCGGCAGCAGATGCATGCGCCAGTACTGCTCTTCTTCATCAGGCGTATGCAGATCCGGCAGCCATGGCAGCCGCTGCCAAAGCGCCAGGCGCCTGATCTTTGCGGCCGCCTGCATGTGATCGGCGCCGAGCGCCACGATTTCCGCTTCCGTCACGATGTCTTCCTAGAGCATGATGCCGAAAAGTGTGAGCGGTTTTCGGACGACATCATGCTCTAACTCTTTAAATTTAGAACAGGATTCAGATTTTAGGCCAAACGGGCCTAAAATCATCCTGTTCTAGCCGGCACTATGGCTCAAGCCGAAATATCGATGACGCCGCAATCGCCGGCTTCGGAGGCGAAGGCGAGCAGCTTGCCGTTTTTGCTCCAGCTCATCGCCGTGACCGCGCCCTTGCCGGGGCGGCGCAGCAGCGCCTCCTTGCTGTCGGCGATGCGCACGGCGAGAATCATGCCGTCGATGAAGCCGATGGCGAGGATATCTTCGAGCGGATGGAATTTCACCGCGGTCGCCATGATGTTGGCGCGAGTGCCAAGCTCGAGCGGCGCCTTGCCCATCGGCCCGTCCTTGCCCTGGAAGGGCCAGACGATCGCCGCCGGCGCGCCTGACGAGGCGAGCCATTTGCCCTTGACCGACCAGGAGAGCGATTTCACCTTGGCGGGGTAGCCGGTCATGCGCATGTGGCGGGCTTCAGCGCCGGGCTTGCTGTCGAGTTTCCAGCCGTGCAGCGCGTTTTCCTGCATCGAGGTGACGAGGAAATTGCCATCGGGCGAGAAGGTGACGCCGGTATGGGCGCCCTTCCATTCGAGATCGATCGGCTTGGCGTTCATGCCGATCCAGTGCAGCGACACGCCGTTATAGCGCGCGGCTGCGATGCGCAGGCCCTTCGGCGCGAAGGCAAGGCCTTCGACCGTGCGCTCCTCGGCAAATTCCTTGGTCGTGCCGTCGGCAAGGCGCACGAGCGAACTTTTGCCGTAGGAATAGGCAATGGCGCCTTGCGGGCCGGCCGCGACCTGCGAGATCCATTTGCGCGGCGCGCTGGCGAGCTCGCTGATGCTGCCGTCGGCGGATATGCGCAACACCTTGCCATCCTCGCCGCCCGAGATCAGGCTCTGGCTATAAGGATCGCGGATGGCGGTGAGCATGCCTTGATGGGCTTCTGAAACCCTGTCGCCGCCGTCCAGCCGGTGAAACGTGCCGTTGGCGCTGGCGAAGAAGGGGACATCACCTAAAAAATCGACGGCCAGAATGTGGCCGTCGAGATCAAGCGGTGCAACTGTCGGCATCAGGCGGCTGCCTCACAGGCCTTGAAGGAGGCTTCGAGCTTCTCACGATCGAGATCGCGGCCGATGAAGACGAGACGGCTCTCGTGCTTTTCGCCTTCCTTCCATGGCCGCTGGTGATCGCCCTCGATGATCATGTGCACGCCCTGAACGACATAACGCTCGGGATCGTCCTTGAAAGCGATGATGCCCTTGAGGCGGAGAATGTTCGGCCCCTGCGTCTGGGTGACCTTCTGGATCCAGGGGAAGAAGCGCTCCGGGTTCATCTGGCCGCCGCGCAGCGATACCGACTGCACCGTCACATCGTGGATCGCCGACATGGCGCCATGCTGATGATGCTCGTGCCCGTGGTGATCATGATGATGGTGGTCATGGTCATGGTCGTGATGGTGGTGGTCGTGATCGCAATCCGGGCCGCAGACATGGTCGTCATGACCCTGCTCCAGGAAATGCGGATCGTTTTCGAGCGCGCGCTCCAGGTTGAAGGCGCCCTGATCGAGCACGCGGGCGAGGTCGACGCCGGAGCGGCTGGTCTTGTAGACGCGGGCGGCCGGGTTGATGGCGCGGACGATGTCCTCGATCACATCGAGTTCGTCCGGGGTCACCAGGTCGCTCTTGTTGATGACGACGACGTCGGCGAAGGCGATCTGGTCTTCGGCCTCGCGGCTGTCCTTCAGCCGCAGCGGCAGGTGCTTGGCATCGACAAGCGCGATGACGGCGTCGAGCTCGGTCTTGGCGCGGACGTCATCGTCCATGAAGAAGGTCTGGGCGACGGGTACCGGATCGGCAAGGCCGGTTGTTTCGACGATGATGCCGTCGAAGCGGCCGGGGCGGCGCATCAGGCCTTCGACGACGCGGATCAGGTCGCCGCGCACCGTGCAACAGACGCAGCCATTGTTCATCTCGTAGATTTCTTCGTCGGATTCGACGATCAGGTCGTTATCGATGCCGATCTCGCCGAACTCATTGACGATGACCGCATATTTCTTGCCGTGATTTTCGGACAGGATGCGATTGAGCAACGTCGTCTTGCCGGCGCCGAGATAACCGGTGAGCACGGTGACGGGAATGGGCTTCTGGGTGGAGATCGCGTCGGTCATGAGAACCTCTAGGATTAGGCGTGCGGCCGAGCGGTTTCAGATCGGCTGCTTCAAACGGTTGGTCTCATATAATGGCATGGGCGCGGCAGTTCAAAGGGTTTTATAATGTTATAAGATCACATCATCCGCCCGCTGCAGATCACCCTTTTATCGCAGTTGCGCAACGTCGAAGGCATCGACGTCCTCCAGCAGTTCCACCAGCCCCTTCACCGCATGCGCAATCAGCGCCTCGCCCTTTTCGGCCGTCGCCGCCGCGGCGTTGCCTGCCGCGCCTTGCGGATTGAGATCGGCCATCTTCCAGCCGAAGGCATGCGGCCCGTAGGCGCGCAGATGTTTGAAACGCCCGGCAAATTCACTCTGTCGCGAGGGAAAATCCGCGGCCTTCGCCATATCGACCTTGCCGGGGTGAAGGGCCAGCATCACCGAGGTCTCGATATCGCCGCCATGAATGCCGATCGCCTTTTCCTCCGGCGCGATCACGCCGTCCGGCAGGCCGAAGCGGGTCCAGCTCGTCGCCACCGCCAGCATGGCGAAGCGGATCCGCGCCTCGGTGGCCACGATCGTCATCAGGGGAGAATTGCCGCCATGGGCGTTCAGCATCACCAATTTGCGGGTGCCTTGCTTCGCCAAGCTTTCGGCGATGCCGAGCCAGCGGCTGACCGCTTCGTCGAAGGCGAGCGTCTTCGTTCCTTCAACATCCATGTGCTCTATGGAATAGCCGACGGATTCGGCGGGCAGGAAGGCGACCGGCAGGCCGGCGGGCAGGGCCATCTTCAATCGTCCGGCGATGCCTTCAGCAATCAGGGTGTCGGTTTCGAAGGGCAGATGCGGGCCGTGCTGTTCATGAGCGCCGAGCGGCAGCACGGCGATCGGGCGGCGCCCGCCGCGGACGGAGGCCGGGTCGCTGTCGTCGAAGCGGGGCGAAGGCGTCATCATCCGGTCGTTGCCTCTTGTTTATGACGAGATCCTGGGCAATGTCATATCGCAGCGGCGCCGGAGCTTAAAGATCAAAGGGATGGCTATGGGAAAGAAGCATAAGGACGGTAAGAAGAACAAGTCCAAGAAGAAGGACCAGACCGAGTATACGCTCGTCGACCTCTCGCCGGCGCTCACCCAGGCGGCTCGTTCCATGCGCACCGTGCTCTCGCGCAACCTGCTCGAAAGCGGCCTCTATGCCGGCCAGGACGGCGTCATTCTTTCGCTTGCCGAGAGCGACGGCATGACGGCCGGCGGCCTTGCTCAGAAGCTCGGCGTCAAAGCGCCGACGATGACGCGCACGATCGGCCGCATGGAGGCGCAGGGCTTTCTCGAGCGCAAGCCCGATGCCGAGGATGCGCGTCTCACCAAGGTCTATCTCACAGAGCTCGGGCGCGGCAGCGTGCGGGGGATCGAAATGGCGGCTTCCGCCTGCGACAGGTTGGCGACGCAGGAATTCTCCGAAAAGGAAATCCGCAATCTCGTCCGGTTGCTGAAGGCGATCGACGGCAATCTGCAGGCCGAAGCCCTTCATATCGAAGAACCGGATGAAGAGTGAAATTTCCCCGAAAGACGAATTGCCTCCGCCGGTTAAATCTTTTAATTAAACATTTTAAGGGGCCGCGCCTGATACCGGCGGGGCTTGCTGTCTTGCGTGCTGCCTGGAGGAGGACACGTGGTCCAGAAGATCAAGCTTTCGACGATCGCCGAAACGCTCGGCATTTCAACGGCGACCGTATCGCTTGCCTTGCGCGACAGCCCGCTCGTCGCCGGCAATACCCGGGAAAAGATCAAGGAACAGGCGCGCGCGCTCGGTTACATCTACAATCGCCGCGCCGCCAGCCTTCGTACCTCGCGCTCCGGCATCATCGGTGTCGTCGTGCACGACATCATGAACCCCTTCTACGGGGAGATCCTGAAGGCGATCGAGAGCGAGCTCGATCGCAGCCGCCATACCTTCATCCTTTCCAATCACTACGACAATGTCGAAAAGCAGCGCACCTTCATCGAGACGCTCCTGCAGCTCGGCGGCGACGGCGTCATCATGTCGCCGGCGATCGGCACGCCGCCTGAGGACGTGCAACTGGCGGAAGAAAACGGCATGCCGGCGATCCTGGTCGCCCGTTCGATGGAAGGCCAGGACCTGCCGACCTATCGCGGCGACGACAGCTACGGCATCTCGCTTGCCACCAACCATCTGATCGGTCTCGGCCATCGTTCGATCGCGATGATCGGCGGCACGGACCAGACCTCCACCGGCCGCGACCGCTACCAGGGTTATGTCAATGCGTTGCGCAAGGCCGGCATCGAGGTCGATCCGAACCTGCGCATTCCCGGCCCGCGCTCCAAGCAGGGCGGCTTCGAGGCGGCGGTGCATTTCCTGTCGCTGCCGCAGAAGCCGACGGCGGCCGTCTGCTGGAACGATCTCGTGGCGATCGGGTTGATGAACGGTATTGCCCGTGCCGGCCTGGTGCCCGGACGCGACATTTCCGTCACCGGCTATGACGATCTCGAGGAGGCGTCGATCGCCACGCCGGCGCTGACGACCGTCTGGAACGGCCAGACCGAGGTCGGTCGCCTGGCGGCGCGGGCGCTGCTCGATCGGCTTGCCGGCAGCCACGAGCCCGACGGCATGCATCTGATCAAACCGGAAATGCGCATCCGCCAGTCCACCAGTCCCCATCGGCCCCGCGCCTGAGCCAAGACCGCATCCAAGAGGAAAAGCCATGTCCCGCATCGCCATTCTCGTTCCCGGGAAGATACACGAGCGCGTTCTCGAAAGGCTGGAGGATCGTTTTGACATCATCGCCGTCGCGCGCGAGGAAAGGCTTGCGCTCGACGGCGAGACCGCCGGCCGCATCCGCGGTGTCGCCGTCTCCGGCGCTTTCCCGGGTGTGTGGATGGACCAGCTGCCGCATGTCGAAGTGATTGCCAGTTTCGGTGTCGGCTATGACGGCATGGATGTGAAGCGGGCCGCCGAAAAGGGCATCGTCGTCACCAATACGCCTGATGTGCTGAACGACGAAGTCGCCGATACGGCGATCGGTCTGCTGCTGAACACCGTCCGCGAATTGCCGCGGGCCGAGGCCTGGCTGCGGGCGGGCAACTGGAAGCCGGGCACGGCCTATCCGCTGTCGCGTTTCTCGCTCAAGGGCCGCCATGTCGGGCTTTATGGCCTTGGCCGCATCGGGCTTGAGATCGCCAAGCGGCTGGAGCCGTTCAAGGTGAAGATCAGTTATCACACGCGGTCGCGCCATGCCGATGCACCCTATGATTATCATCCGACGCTGAAGGGGCTGGCGGAAGCGGTGGATACGCTGATCGCCATCGTTCCGAAGACGCCGCAGACGCACAAGACGATCGATGCCGATATTCTGGCCGCCCTCGGCCCGAACGGCATTCTCGTCAATGTCGGCCGCGGCTGGACGGTGGACGAGGCGGCGCTGAGCGCAGCCCTTGCCTCCGGCGCGCTCGGAGCGGCCGGCCTCGATGTCTTCTATGACGAGCCAACCGTGCCGGCCTGCCTGCTGGAACCGGCCAATGCGGTGCTCCTGCCGCATGTCGCCTCGGCTTCGGTGCCGACCCGCAACGCGATGGCCGATCTCGTTGCCGACAATCTCATCGCCTGGTTCGAGAAAGGTGCTGCGCTGACGCCGGTGCCGGAGACGCCGCAGAAGCGTTAAAACAGCACGCTTTCAGCTTCGCCGGTGTCGCACCATCAGGCGATCGCCTGCGCGGGGGTGAGCGGCAGCTTGCCGGCGGCGTAGGCGCGGACGGCATCGCCGAAAGCGGCAAATAGCTGGTTCGAAGGCTCGTCGGTTTCGGCCCAATATTCCGGATGCCATTGCACGCCGACGGCGAAGGCCTTGGCGTCGATGACGGAGACGGCCTCCACCGTGCCGTCTTCGGCGATCGCTTCCACCTGCAGGCGCGGTGCGGTCCTGGCTATCGCTTGACGATGCAGGGAATTCACGCGAACCTCGCCGGGGCCGAGAATAGTCGCGATGCAGGAGCCTTCCTTGACGTGGACGCTCTGGCGAATGGCGTACATGCCGTCGCGGTCGACGCCCTCAGGCCGGCGGTGGTCCGAGATGCCCGGCTGCTCCTGGATCTCGCTTGCCAGCGAACCGCCGAGCGCGACGTTCAGCTCCTGGATGCCGCGGCAGATGGCGAGCAGCGGGATGGCGCGGTCGATGGTGCGGCGGATAAGCGGCAGGCTGATGGCGTCACGGGCAGGGTCGAAGGGACCGTCCCTGTCGCTCGCCTCGGCACCGTAGAGCGAGGGATGCACATTGCTGGCCGAGCCGGAAACCAGGAGGCCGTCGACGCGGTCGAGGATCGCGTCGGTATCGTAGCCTTGCTCGAAAGCGGGGATGATGAAGGCCATGACGCCGGCCGCGTTCAAGGCAGCACGCAGATATTGATGCTGCACGGCATGCCAGGTCGCGCCGTCGAAGCTGCGGATATCGGCAGGAATGGCAACGATCGGTTTCGTCATAGCAACTCCGGTAAAAATCTCTGTGCTTGCTGTTTCTGGCGCCAGAATGGCCCTTAAGTCAACGCTTGGCTGCGCGTGGTGGCCAAAATACGGCGGAAGCGCCCGGTGGCTCCGGGTTCGCCGCTAAGCCGCTGATTTTGATAGGGGCACGCGCATTGCCTTATTGCCGTCTTGATGCCAAAGGCTAATAGACTAAAGCTTGAATCGCGGCCCCCGCCATGCTTAGGTTTGCGCCGGCTGCGGGTGGGGTGAAGATTGGCCGCGCAGTGCCATCCATACGGGAGGTTTTTGATGGATCGTCGTTCGTTTTTCAAGAAGGCGGGAACCGCCAGCGCCGGCGCGGTCGCCGCAACTGCATTGGCAGCGCCTGCGATCGCGCAGGAGAATCCGAAGATCGCGTGGCGCATGACGTCGTCGTTTCCGAAGAGCTTGGATACGATCTATGGCGGCGCCGAGGATATCGCCAAGCATGTCGCCGCGGCGACGGACGGCAATTTCACGATCCAGCCTTTTGCGGCCGGTGAAATCGTGCCCGGCCTGCAGGCCGTCGATGCGGTGGCCGCCGGCACGGTCGAGGCAGCTCATACGACCTCCTATTATTTCGTCGGCAAGGACCCGACCTATGCCATCGGAACGGCCATTCCGTTTGGCCTGAACAGCCGCCTGACCAATGCCTGGTATTACGAGGGCAACGGCAATAAGCTGATGAATGAATTTTATGCCACCCAGGGCATGTATGCACTGCCGGCCGGCAATACCGGTGCGCAGATGGGCGGCTGGTTCCGCAAGGAAATCAATACGCTCGACGACCTCAAGGGCGTCAAGATGCGCATTGCAGGCCTTGCCGGTCGCGTCATGGAGAAGGTCGGCGTCATCCCGCAGCAGATCGCCGGCGGCGACATCTATCCGGCGCTGGAAAAAGGCACGATCGACGCGGCGGAATTCGTCGGCCCCTATGACGACCTGAAGCTCGGCTTCCACAAGGTGGCGAAGTACTACTACTATCCCGGCTGGTGGGAAGGTGGCCCGACGGTGCACGGTTTCTTCAACCTCGAGAAATGGAGCAACCTGCCGAAGCATTATCAGGCAGCGCTGACCGACGCCTGCGCCTTCGCCAACACCAACATGCTGGCGAAGTACGATACGAAAAACCCGACGGCGCTGAAGCAGCTCGTTGCAGAAGGTGCGACGCTGCGCCCGTTCAGCCAGGAGATCATGGAAGCCTGCTTCCAGGCGGCAACCGGCATCTACAGCGAAATCTCGGGCACCAACCAGTATTTCAAGAAGATCTACGACGATCAGACCGCCTTCAAGCGGGACGCCTATCTCTGGATGCAGCTTTCGGAATACACTTTCGATACGTTCATGATGATCCAGCAGCGGGCCGGAAAGCTCTGAGGCTTTCATCGGCGCATGACACCAACGCATGACAAAACCCCGGATCGCTTGATCCGGGGTTTTGTTTTGGCCCTGTTATTTGGCGGGGTTATTTGGCGGGAGGCGGCGGTGCTCCCGGCAGGCCGATTGGCGGCAGGGTCAGGCCGGGGATCTGCGGCGAGCCGTTGCCGCCGCCGCCCAGCGGCGGCAGGCCGAGCTGGCCTCCGAACCCCGGGACTTCGATCTTGATCGAGTTCGGGTCGACCTTCGGGCCGTGATCCAGCCAATAAGTCACCGATTGCGGCCAGAAGATCACAATCGCCACCAGGATCAGCTGCATGCCGACCCAGGGGAGGGCACCCATGTAGATATCCGAGGTCTTGACGTCCTTGCCGGCGATCGAGCGCAGATAGAACAGCGCGAAGCCGAAGGGCGGATGCATGAAGCTCGTCTGCATGTTGACGCAGATCAGCACGCCGAACCAGATCAGGTCGATGCCGAGATGGGAGGCGACGGGGGCAAGCATCGGGATGACGATGAAAGCGATCTCGAAGAAATCGAGGAAGAAGGCGAGCACGAAGATGAAGATATTGACGAAGATCAGGAAGCCGACCGGGCCGCCGGGAAGGCCCGACAGCATGTGCTCGATCCAGCGCGAGCCGTCCATGCCCTGGAAGACCAGGCTGAAACAGGTGGAGCCGATCAGGATCATCACCACCATTGAGGTAATGTGGGTGGTCGATGCCATCGCCTCGCGGATCAGCGGCCAGGTGAGGCGGCGATTCATGGCGGCGAGCGCCATGGCGCCGACAACGCCCAGCGCACCGGCTTCCGTCGGTGTCGCAAGGCCCATGAAGATCGTGCCGAGCACCAGAAAGATCAGCACGATCGAGGGCACCATGCCCATCAGCACTTTGGCGAGCAGCGCCCAGTTGAAGTCGCCGCGCACTTCCTTCGGCAGCGGCGGCATCGATTTCGGCCGGATGATCGACATCACCAGGATGAAGAGCACGAAGATCGACACCTGCAGGATCGAGGGGCCGATCGCGCCGAGATACATGTCGCCGACCGACCGGCCGAGCTGGTCGGCGAGAACGACGAGCACGAGCGAGGGCGGGATCACCTGGGTGATGGTGCCCGAGGCGGCGATGACGCCGGTCGCAAGGCGCGGGCTGTAGCCGTAGCGCAGCATGATCGGCAGCGAGATCACGCCCATGGTGATGACGGAGGCGGCGACCGTGCCGGTGATGGCGCCGAGAACCGCGCCGACGAGGATGACGGCATAGGCAAGGCCGCCCGGTATGCCACCGAAAAGTTTGCCGGTGCCTTCGAGCAGGTCTTCGGCGAGCCCGCAGCGCTCCAGCACCGCGCCCATGAAGGTGAAGAAGGGGATGGCGAGCAGCAGGTCGTTGGAAAGGATGCCGAAGAAGCGCAGCGGCAGCGCCTGCAGGAAGACTTCGCCGAAATGGCCGGTGACGATGCCGATGATGCCGAAGAACAGGCCGACGGCGGCCAGCGAAAAGGCGACCGGAAAGCCGTAGAGCATGAAAATGACCATGCCCAGGAACATCGCCGGCGGGATGATACCGAAATCAAACAAATCCGTTTCTCCCCGGGAGCGCTATTGCAGCGGCTTTTCGTATGTCGTGTCGATCTTGATGTGGCCGGTCAGGGCGGCGATCCGCTTGATCAGCTCGGAAACGCCCTGAAGGGAGAGCAATGCGAAACCGGCGACAAGGACCAGCTTGACGGGCCAGCGGATCAGCCCGCCGGCATTGCCCGATATTTCGCCCTGCTGATAGGACAGCGTGAAGAAGGGCCAGCAGATCCAGGTGAGGAAGACGCAAACCGGGATGAGAAAGACGATGAGGCCGACGATGTCGATCCAGATCTTGGCTTTGTCGGAAACCGAACCATAGATCAGGTCGACGCGAACATGCTCGTTGTTGCGCAGCGCATGCGAGGCGCCGAGCATGACGACGAAGGCGAAGAGATACCATTGGATCTCGAGCCAGCCGTTCGAACTGTAATTGAAGGCGTAGCGGACGATGGCGTTTCCGGCGCTGATCAGACAGCAGAACAGCACCATATATTCGGAAAGTTTGCCCATGATCCGACTGACCGAATCGATCAGCCGGCTTGCCGCCAGAAGTCCCGACATTCGTTTCCCTTGTTTTTGCCCTGCCGTTTTTCCGGCAGCTTTCCCTCTTGCAATCGATGTAGACCACGGCCTTCGAAATTGGAAGGATAAATGCCTCGGCTTGGAGTATAGTCTTAGATGGCGTGACCCGGTGGTGTGGCCGGATACTAATTCGACAACCCAGGCGTGGATAAAAATTTCAACAACCTCGCCAAGAGGCTGCAATAACGCGTGTAAGCTGCACGGTTCATCCTCTGGTTTTAGAAAATTTGACCAAATGTTTGATTCCATTGAAATCAATTTTTAAAGGGTTGGGCTTAGAATTCCCGCGCACAGGGAAAGTGTGGATGAAGCCAGATAACCCGAACAGGGTCCCTTTAGATGTGTATCTGTCGTTTGTGAGTTCCCTTTCCGGGAACCGCATGACGCTTCTCGCCGGCGTGATCGTGCACGTCGCGACGTGCCTTGCCGTTGCCGCCAAGACCCAATCCTTCGTCTACATCCTGCTGGCCGCTGCCTTCCTCCTGGTCTTCTGCATTCGCATGGTCATTTTCCGGCAGTTCGATGGGGTCGACAAGGAGAGCCTGTCGCACGCCGGAATCGAGCGTTGGGAGCGGATCCTGGTTGCCGGTGCGGCCTGCACCACCGCGCTGCTTGGCCTTGCCAGCGGTTACGCCATCTTCGTCGTTCACGATTCCTTTGCCGAACTTGCCTGCATCGCCGTCACCATGGCGACCATGGTTTCCGTCGTCGGCCGCAATTACGGTTCACGCCTGGCGGTCGACCTGCAGACCTTCTCCTGCTGTCTGCCGATGATCGTCTGCAGCCTGATGGCGCTGGATTTCTATCGTGGCCTGCTGTCGATCTTCCTCATTCCCTTCTGGCTGACGACGCGGGCGATGGCGAACGGCGTGCGCGAGTTCCTTTATGAGAATGTCATCGCGCGCCGGGAAATCACCATCATCGCCGACCGCTTCGATACGGCGCTGAACAACATGCCGCATGGCCTGGTCATGGTCGATGCCGAAAACCGTATCCAGGTCGTCAACCGCAAGGCTTGCGAGCTTCTGAAGATCGGTGCGCCGGAGCGGCTGAAAGACCGCGATCTCGGCGCCGTGCTGCGCTACGGCGCGCGCTACAGCTTCATGGACGCCTCGCAGCCGGAACTCATCCTGCGCCAGCTCACCCAGGTCGCCGAAGGCAACCTGTCGCGCACGCTCGTTCATTTTCCCGAGGGCCTGTCGCTGGAATTCTCCGCCAGCCGAAGGGCCGATGGCGGCGCCGTGCTGATCTTCGAGGACGTGTCGAGCCGGGTGAAGGCGGAGCAGAAGATCATGCATATGGTCCGCTTCGATGCGCTGACCGGCCTGCCGAACCGGGAATATTTCGGGCAGCTGGTGCAGGAGTATCTCGCCAAACATCCGAGAAAGACCGGACCGCTCGGCTTCATGGTGCTCGATATCGACGAATTCAAACATGTCAACGACATGCGCGGTCATGTCACCGGCGATCATCTGCTCTGCGCTATCGCCGCCCGCGTCAAGCAGGCCTCCGGCAACGCCATTCTCGGCCGGCTGATGGGCGACCAGTTCATCCTGTTCTTCCCGCATGCGAGGGAGCCGGCCTCGCTCGACATCGAGATCCGCCGTGTGCACGCCGCGATCCAGGGGCACTACGAGGTCGACGAGCTGACTTTCCTCGTTTCGCTCAGCGCCGGCTACGCCATCCTCGAAAGCACCGCCTTTGCCATGGACGAATGGAGCGTCAAGGCGGATCTTGCCCTGTTCGAAAGCAAGTCGCGCTTCAAGGGCGGCATCTCCGGCTTCGAGCGGGAGATGGACGGCCGCTACATCGAACAGCAGAAGCTGAAGGCGGATCTGCGCGAGGCGGTTTCGGCGCAAGCGCTGCATCTGGTCTTCCAGCCGATGTTCAGGGCCGACGGTTCGCGGATCGAATGCGCCGAGGCGTTGGCGCGCTGGGTGCATCCGGAGAAGGGCTCGATCCCGCCCGATGTCTTCATCCGGCTCGCCGAGGATATGGGCATCATCTCCGATATCACCCGCTTCGTCCTGTTCAAGGCCTGCAGCGAATGCATGAACTGGCCGGACCATATCGCCGTCTCGGTCAACCTCTCGGCGCGGGACCTCAGGGATGCAGACATCCTTCAGGTGGTTGCCGCTGCGCTTGCTCATTCCGGCCTCGACGCGGCGCGACTGCATCTCGAAGTCACGGAAAGCTGCCTGATCGACGAGCCGGCGGCTGTGCGCGCCATCCTGGCTGAACTCAGGGCCCGCGGCATCACCATCGCCATCGACGATTTCGGGACCGGCTTCTCCAGCCTCAGCTATCTCGACACGCTGCCGCTTGATATCGTCAAGATCGATCGCTCCTTCGTCCGCAATATCGTCGAGGACACCCGCCGCCTCAAACTCCTGCGCGGCACGGTCCACCTCGCCCGCGAACTGGGCCTGAAGATCGTCATCGAGGGCGTCGAGACCGAAGAGCAGCTCGCTCTGCTCAACAAGCACCGCAGCACCGATCTCGTGCAGGGCTATGTTTTCTCGCAGCCCGTGCCTTCCCAGAATATCCCGCTGTTGCAGCAGGGCATCGGCCGCCGCCCGGTTCAGCGCCGGCGCAACAAGGTCGCCTGAGCCTCCGCATCGGCCGCTTTTCCTCTGACAATTTTCCCCAGCGTTAACCTTAATACTTTATAAACGGCCCGAATTATCGGATTTCCTTGCCTAAATCCCGCCGGCATATGATTAATGATCCGTTAACGAGCGGATCGGGAAAATGTCAGAGACACTGTTCAAGCGTAGCGATTTCAGCGCGAAAATTTTGGAAGTTTTGGATCATGTCGAGTATCGCCGCGTCGAAAGCAGCGAAGACATGGAGCAGGTGGAACGCCTGCGCTACAAGGCTTACAAGGCCCACGACGTGCTCGCGCTCGCCCCGAAGGGACTGCTTGACGACAGCGATTTCGACAGCCACGCCTATATCTTCGGCCTGTATTATTATGGGGAACTGGTCAGCACCATCCGGGTTCATTATGTGACACCGGAGCATCGCCTCAGCCAATCCGGCGGCGCCTTTCCCGAGGCGATGGACGAGCTTCTGGATGCGGGGCTGACGCTGATCGATCCGGCGCGTTTCGCGGCCGATCCCGAACTCACCGCCGATTTGCCCTGGGTTCCCTATCTGACTCTGCGGCCGACCATCGTCGCAGCCGCGTATTTCCGCGCGGACCGCGTTCTCCAGTTCGTTCGGCCGCCGCATGCAGCCTTCTACAAGCGGGTCTTCTATGCCGACACGGTCGTGCCCGGCCGGCTGGCGAAGAATTACGGGATCGACATGACGCTGATGGCGACGAATGTGATCGAGGTCGGGCGCAAGCTGCTGACGCGTTATCCCTTCTTCATCTCCAGCGCCAGTGAGCAGCGGATGATGTTTTCGCGCAATCCCAACGACACATTGCCACCGCTCACCATCATTCCGACGGCGCGCTTCGTGCCGCAAGGCGAACTCGGCACCGACCTGCCGCTGTGATCACGGCGCCGCGGGCTTGAGGCTTGTTCCAGCCCCAGGACATGGCGGTTATCAAGCGCGTCTGCGGCATTCTCATGCATTGCGCTTTCGCCTGTCATTGTGTAATCCCTGCAGGCAGGGACTTCCCGCGCCTGGGCGCGGGAATCAGGCAGCGCAGAGGCATTTCAGGGAGACGATATTTATGGCCGAACATCATACCGGACCGGTCGAGACCGGGGCACCGATGGATTACAAGGAACATGAAAAGACCTACGACATGTTCATCACCGCCACGAAATACGGCTCGATGCTTCTCATCGTCCTCCTGCTTGCGATGACCGCAGGTTTCTTCGGCGGCGCCGGCCTTCTCGGCGGCCTCTTCGTCTTCATCATTCTTCTCGCTGCCGGCGTCTTCCTGGTCCGCTGATCGCGGCAAAGGGGGGAGGGCTTCGCCGAAGCTTGTCACTGAAGCGCGTCGCGATCGGTCAGATTCGCTGCTCGCGCTTCAGGTCTTTATTTTCTCGCATATCGTTATCGCAGAACCGCCGGACAGTTTTGCGCGACATGCTTTAGGTGCTTGGCCTGCGCAGGGAAGCCTGCGGCGGTCTGGCTGACCCGGAGGAGGGGGCAGTTGGGCAATATCGTTTTCGTTGCTAGGGAAATTGCGGGTGAGGAGACGCGCGTCGCGGCCTCCGCCGAGACCGTGAAGAAGATGAAAAGTTTCGGCTTCGACATCGTCGTCGAAGCCGGTGCCGGTGCGGCGTCGCGTGTTCCGGACGGAGAGTTCGAGGCTGCGGGCGCCAGGATCGGCAGTTTTGCCGATGCAGCCTCCGCCGACGTCGTGCTGAAGGTGCGCCGCCCGACCGAACAGGAAATCTCGGGCTATAAAAGCGGTGCCGTGGTCATCGCCATCATGGATCCCTACGGTAATGACGAAGCGATCGCGGCGCTGGCAGGCGCCGGCCTCTCGGCTTTCGCGATGGAACTGATGCCGCGCATTACCCGCGCCCAGTCCATGGATGTGCTGTCGTCCCAGGCCAATCTCGCCGGCTATCAGGCCGTCATCGAGGCGGCGGCGGTCTATGACCGCGCCATGCCGATGATGATGACGGCTGCCGGCACTGTGCCGGCCGCCAAGGTCTTCGTCATGGGCGCCGGCGTCGCCGGTCTTCAGGCGATCGCCACCGCACGGCGCCTGGGTGCTGCGGTCTCGGCCACCGACGTGCGCCCGGCCGCCAAGGAGCAGGTGGCCTCGCTCGGGGCCAAGTTCATCGCCGTCGAGGACGAGGAGTTCAAGGCGGCGGAAACGGCCGGCGGCTATGCCAAGGAAATGTCTGCCGACTATCAGGGCAAGCAGGCCGCACTCGTGGCCGAACATATCGCCAAGCAGGATATCGTCATCACCACCGCGCTGATCCCCGGCCGCGCGGCGCCGCGGCTCGTTTCGCGCGCCATGCTTGCCGCGATGAAGCCGGGCGCGGTCGCCGTCGACCTCGCGGTCGAGCGCGGCGGCAATATCGAGGGCGTCGTCGCCGGCGAGATCGCCGATGTCGACGGCGTCAAGGTGATCGGTTTCGCCAATATGCCGGGCCGGGTCGCGGCCAGCGCTTCGGCGCTCTACGCCAAGAACCTCGTCACCTTCCTGGAGACCATGGTCAACAAGGAAAGCCGGAGCGTCGTCGTCAACCTCGACGACGAGCTCGTCAAGGCGACGATGCTGACCTATGCCGGCGACGTGGTTCATCCCGCCTTCGGCGGCGCGAAGAAGGGAGATCTGTGATGGCCAGTGAAGCAATGGACAGAGCGCTGGAACAGCTCGACCAGGCGGTGACCGCCGTTGTCACCGCGGCGGCCCATGCACCTGAGGCGGCCAGTGCTGCGACCGGCGGGGCGATCGATCCCTTCGTCTTCCAACTGGCGATCTTCGTGTTGTCGATCTTCGTCGGGTATTATGTCGTGTGGTCGGTGACGCCGGCGCTGCACACGCCGCTGATGGCGGTCACCAATGCAATCTCCTCCGTCATCGTCGTCGGCGCGCTTCTGGCGGTCGGCATCTCGACAAGCGGGCTTGCGACCGGCTTCGGCTTCGTGGCGCTCGTGCTCGTCTCAGTGAACATATTCGGCGGCTTCCTCGTGACGCAGCGGATGCTCTCGATGTACCGCAAGAAAGACCGGTGAGGAACCGATGACCAATATCGCAGCCTTCCTCTACCTCGTCTCCGGCGTTCTCTTCATCCTGGCACTGCGGGGTCTCTCGCATCCGGCCACCAGCCGCAGGGGCAATCTCTACGGCATGATCGGGATGGGGATCGCCATCCTGACGACGCTGGTACTGGCGACGCCCAATTTCGGCGGCTTCGTGCTGATCATCCTCGGCCTTGCCATCGGCGGCAGCGTCGGCGCCTATGTCGCCCGCACCATCGCCATGACCTCGATGCCGCAACTCGTCGCCGGCTTTCATTCGCTGGTCGGCCTTGCCGCCGTCCTGGTCGCGGCCTCGGCGCTCTATACCCCCGCCTCCTTCGGCATCGGCGAGATCGGCCAGATCCATACCGAGGCGCGCGTCGAGATGGCGCTCGGCGTGGCGATCGGAGCGCTGACCTTCACCGGCTCGATTATTGCCTTCCTGAAGCTCGACGGGCGCATGTCCGGCAAGCCGATCCTGCTGCCTTACCGGCATGTGATCAACGCGACCCTGCTGGTGCTGATCGTGCTGTTCATCATCGGGCTTGCCGCCACCGAAAGCCATTTCGACTTCTGGGCCGTTGTGGCGCTGTCGCTGGCGCTCGGCGTTCTGCTTATCGTGCCGATCGGCGGCGCCGATATGCCGGTCGTCGTCTCGATGCTGAATTCCTATTCCGGATGGGCTGCGGCCGGCATCGGCTTCACGCTCGGCAATCTGGCGCTGATCATCA
Source organism: Rhizobium ecuadorense (assembly GCF_001187535.1). GTDB lineage: Bacteria > Pseudomonadota > Alphaproteobacteria > Rhizobiales > Rhizobiaceae > Rhizobium > Rhizobium ecuadorense. The sequence continues at coordinate 200,461 of NZ_LFIO01001304.1, read as the reverse complement.
CCGGCGCTCTTGTCGGTTCTTCCGGCGCCATTCTTTCCTACATCATGTGCAAGGGCATGAACCGCTCCTTCGTCTCCGTCATCCTCGGCGGCTTCGGCGGCGAGACGGCATCCGGCGGGCCGGACACTTCAGACAAGACCGTCAAGCTCGGCTCGGCCGAGGATGCGGCCTATCTGATGGCCAATGCATCGAAGGTCATCATCGTGCCGGGATACGGCATGGCGGTCGCCCAGGCCCAGCATGCGTTGCGCGAACTCGCCGACAATCTGAAGAAGAACGGCGTCGAAGTGAAATATGCGATCCACCCGGTCGCCGGCCGCATGCCCGGCCACATGAACGTGCTGCTCGCCGAAGCCAGTGTTCCCTATGACGAGGTCTTCGAACTCGAGGATATCAATTCGGAATTCGCCCAGGCCGACGTCGCCTATGTCATCGGCGCCAATGACGTCACCAATCCGGCGGCGCGCGACGACAAGACCTCGCCGATCTACGGCATGCCGATCCTCGACGTCGACCGGGCAAAGACCTGCCTGTTCGTCAAACGCTCGCTCGGCTCGGGTTATGCCGGCATCGACAACACGCTGTTCTACAAGGACGGCACGATGATGCTGCTCGGCGACGCGAAGAAAATGACCGAGGATATCAACAAGGCGATCGCGCATGGGTGACGCCGATACAGCCGCCCCTCGGGCGGCTGTTCGATTGAGGGGGATGGCCTGTGCCGTCATACCTCGCCCGGCACGAGCGTCATCTTCTCGACCCCGATGGCAAGGTTCAGCCCTTCCTGGGCCTGGACATTCAGCGGCTGCAACATGAACGCCTTGTTGGTGCCCCCGGCGATCACCTTGGCGCCGGCGCCTGCACCGATGCTCGCATCCGCCCCGACGCCGTAATATTCGCCGGCCAGCGCGTATTGCGGCATATCCGTGCCGGTTTTTGCCAGCACCTGCCAGATCATCACGCTCTTGCCGGTTTGGCCGATGTCGAGGCCGAACTTCTCGATTTTACCGGCATACACAGCCTTGGCGCCGCCCGATGCCGGCGTATAGGTGCAGATAAGGTTCTTTTGCGAGGTGATGATCAGACCCTGGCCGCCATCCGATCCGCAGACCAGGCGGCCAAGCGTGACATAGTTTTCCGCGCCGGCCTGATTTGCCCAGGCAGCGGCCGCCAGAGTAGCGGCTGCGATCATCGTTTGCTTGAACATGATCTTTCTCCTTGAGAACGACCTGTTCGAAACGGGTAGGGGTGGCGATTGTTCCGGGAGTTATTCCCGCTCTAGCGTGGCGCGCTGCGCCGTCAGCACCCACAACAGTCCCTCGGGCCGGAAATCGACCTGCACCGTGCCGCGGAAGGCGGAGGCGGCATGCGCCTTGATGACGGTCGTGCCGAAGCCAGAGCGGGTCGGTTCTACCACAGGCGGGCCGCCGCGCTCCTCCCAGGTGAAGCGGAGCAGGGCGTCCGGCTTGTCCTCCTCCCTGACATCGTGCCATTCGAAGCGGACACGTCCTTGCGGGACGGAGAGCGCACCATATTTCACCGAATTGGTGGCGAGTTCATGCAGGGCAAGGCCGAGATTCTGCACAGCATCGGGCTTCAGCACGAAGTCTTTGCCTGTGATTTCGATCTGTTCATGCGATTGCGGAAAGGCCTGCAGGTGAATGTCGACAACCCGCCGCAGCGATACGCCTCCCCATTGCTCGCTGGTCAGAAGCTCGATCGAACGCCCCAACCCCTCGAGACGATCGGCGACGGCGGCCTGGAAGGTCTGGACGCTGTCGGCCTGTTTGGCGAGCTGGCGCATCATTGCCTGGGCCAGCGTCAGAAGGTTTTTGGTGCGGTGGACGAGCTCGTGCATGACGAAGCGCAGCCGGTCCTCGGTCTGGCTGCGATCGAAGGAGGCATTCGAAAGGGCGATCGCCACCTGGTTCGCCTCGATGACGCTGGTCTCGACCGGCGAGACGATATGGCCTTCACCCATGCGGTCGGCCATTTCGGCGATATCGCGGATGGTGGTGCGCACCTGTCTTGCGACTGCATAGGCGCCGAGCACCGCCACGAGCACCAGAGCCACGCCGCCGATGATGAGGAAACGCCAGGTGCTGAGGATCGATGCCTGGGCGATCGGTCCCCAGATCACCGTTTTCCACGACCAACCGGGAATCCTGGAATAACCGAGCAGCATGTGCGGCAGGATCGTCTCGTCCTGGAAGACGCCGCGTGATGCGGTGAACGCCGGCAGGATGCGCGGATCGAAGGGCGTACCGGGTTCGAGATTGGCGGGGCCGGTGGCGGCGACGACGTGGCCGCTCTGATCGATGACGGCGGCCGACCAGCCGGGAGCGAGCCCCTCGGTCGTCACCAGTTTGCCGAGATCCTTGGCGTCCTGGGTAATGATCAGGGCTGCGACGGGATCATTCTTCCGCGGCAGGGTGACGTTATAGACCCAGTCGCCGCTGGTGCGGCCGCGAAAGACGTCGGAGGCCTCGATGCGACCGGAAGTCATGACTTCCTGGAGGGCCGGGATGTTCGCTATCTCGCCGAGCGGAGTGCCGAACGCCCGGCGCGTATTCAAGAGTTGCTGGCCGGCGCGGTCGACGGCGATGACGAACAGCGTATTGTCTCTGAGGGCCGTTTCCGTGCGCTGATGGAAGGCGGCGAGATTGCCGTCTTCGAGTTCCGGTGAACTCGAAAGCAGTCGCAGCGTCGTCGCCATGTCCTGAAGCTGGCGGTCGATGATGCGTGACAGGGCGAGCGCATCCTGGGCCGTCTCACGCTTCAGCGTCGAGCGCTGATTGTCTTCCAGCTGCAGCAGAAGCAGCGCCACGAAGGCGAAGATCGGCACTGCGATCGCCACCGCCATGGCGACGAGATAGGTGCCGATCGAGGCCTTGGGAAAGAACAGTGCGACGATTTTCATTTGTTGCGCCACATCACATGCAGCGGGCAACGGTTTTTGCGAGCGGTCAGGAAAGCAAAGATCCGCATCTCTCGCAAGCCGCCCTCAAACTGGTTCGAACGCCCGATAGCAGGCTATCGAAGCAGCGCCATGTTAGGGGGAGCAGGAGCAGGTTGCAACATACTATGATATGTCATCGAGGACGACGGCAGTTTTTCGGCTTCTCGTTTCGAGGCCGTGCGGCGGCCGATATTTCGGCCGCCCGTTTCATGTCCTTAGCCGGCTGAAGCGCCGACGCGGGTGAGGCCATCGCGGGCCGGCTGGTACTTGGGATCGAGGCCGACGGCATGGCGATAGGACCGGGCGGCCTTCGCCTTGTCGCCGCGCCGCTCGTAGACGAGCGCCTGGTTGGCCCAGGATTCGGCGATGTTGCCATTGAGTTCGATCGCGTGGTTGAAATCGGCAAAGGCGTTGTCGTTGTCGTTCAGCGCGATGTAGGAAATGCCGCGGCCATTATAGGGCTCGGGCGAATTCGGCGCGAGCGAGATCGCCTTCGAGAAATCGTCGATCGCCTTGTCCTGCTGATTGCGCTTCTGATAGATCAGGCCACGATTATGATAGGCGCGCCCATCGGTGGTGCCGAGTTGGATCGCCTTGTCGAAATCGTTGAAGGCCTGGTCGTCCTGGCCGGCCATGCGATAGACGTTGCCGCGGCCGATATAGGCGACGTCGTAGCTCGGATTGATCTGCAGCGCGGCATTGTAATCGCTGATCGCCTGGGCCTGCTGGCCCATGTTGCGATAGACCAGGGCGCGGTTGGCATAGGCCTGGAAGAACCGCGGATTGATCTGCAATGCAGTGTTGAAATCGTTCAGCGCCTGACGGAACTGGCCGCCGCGGCCATAGGCGGAACCGCGGACGTTGTAGCCTTCGGGATCCTTGGGATTGGCGTTGATGACAGCCGTCAGCGAGGCGATATTTTCTTCCGAACCCTGCGCCTTGTCGATGCGGATCACGGCATCCGTGGTGTTTGTCGTCTCACAGCCGGCAAGGCCGAACATTGCCGCCAGCGCCAAAGCGGGCAGGAATGCGGTTTTCTGCAGGCGCCAGGCGCGGGACGGATTGAAGGTGTTGACAGCCATTCGGGCTCGCTTTCCCCATGCGGCATATCCGATACCGGGATATGCGATCTTCAGCGGCAAACTAAAAAAGGCGGTGGCGAACCCATCGCCCCCGCCACAATGCATCTGAAAACGTCGAAAAAACGACGGCAACGCTCAGCGTGCGACCAGACCTTCGCGCTGGGCGCGCTTGCGGGCCAGCTTGCGAACGCGGCGAACAGCCTCGGCCTTTTCGCGCGCACGCTTCTGCGACGGCTTCTCGTAGTAGTCGCGCATCTTCATTTCGCGGAAAATGCCTTCACGCTGCATCTTCTTCTTGAGAGCGCGGAGAGCCTGATCGACATTGTTATCGCGGACAAGTACCTGCACGAGAATCACGTTCCTTTGGTTGGTGATGCCTGCGGCGGCGCAGCGCCAGGGGCAAAAATATAACGTTCGCGCGGCCGCAGCCTTGCGATTGGTGATGCGGGATAGCAGATCGGGTATTGGAAGTCCAGATGGATATGGGAAGCGGGTGGAAAAATCACGCTTGCCCCTATCCGGTCACGATCCGGCCGCCCCGGGCGCGGTTTCATCAAGTGCGGCGATCGCCTCCTTGAGAGCCGTCCTGACCCGGAGGCGATCGGCCGGCTCCAGCCGGCTCATATCCAGATGCAGGTCGAGGCCCGACAGGTGTTCGCTGAGCACGCGGCTCTTATGGTCGGCCCCGAGCGTCAGCCCATCCACCGCATAGGGCACGATCTCGCGCTGTATGCCCTTCATCGTGATCGGCGGCAGCGGGTGCGCGTCGACGATTTCGGTCACCAGCGCATAGGTTTCGTAGCTGATGACGATTTGTCCGCCCTGGGCGATCGATTGCAGCCGGGCTGCGAGATTGGCCTCCGCCCCGATGATCGTATAGTCCATTCGGTCGCTGCTGCCGAAATTGCCGACATTGCAATAACCGCTGTTGATGCCCATTCGGACGACGAAAGGCTCTTCGGTGCCGTTTCTGCGCCATCTGTCCTTGAGTTCGCCGAGACGGCGCTGCATGTCGACGGCCATGCGCAGGCAGGCTTTCGCGTCCTCCTCCGGACCTTTGGTTTCCGGGTCGCCGAAAAACACCAGCATCGCGTCGCCGATGAACTTGTCCACCGTGCCGCCATGTTCCAGGGCAATGTTCGACATCTCCGTCAGATATTCGTTGAGCATCTCCGTCAGCGCTTCCGGCTGCAGGCGCTCGGTGGTCGCGGTGAAATCCTTGATGTCGGAGAAGAAGATCGTCAGGCGCTTGCGCTCGGTGTGAACGACGACGTCCTTCTGCCCGGAGAAGATGCTTTTGTAGATCTGCGGCGAGAGATAGCGCGAAATCTTCAGGGAAACGCTGGCCAGAAACTCGTTCGCCGCTTCCAGATCCAGGTTGGCACTATGGATCGCACGCGTTTGCTGCCGCTGGAGCAGAATGAAGCTGATGCCGATGAGAGCGACGAACAGGAAATAACAGAGCAGATATTTGAAGGCGAAGACGTTGCTCACATAGGGCTGCCGGATGATGACTTCCTGAATGCCGCGCACATCGCCGACTTTCCAATCGGTTTTCGGGCTTTCGGGATGGGTATTGTGGCAGGCAACGCAGGCCTGGCCCATGACGACAGGGGTGATGAGCCGCAAGGTATCGGTCAGGCCGACACGGGTGAGGTCGTTCAGCGTCTGCTGCGGATTGGCGCGCAGCGCGGCGAGCGCTTTGCTCTCGAAATCGTCGAGCTCGTGGGATGCGCGGCTCTTGAATGGCAGGTCGGAGACGAAACGATAGGTGATATTGGCCTGCTGCTCCTTGATGACGTCGCCGAGTTCCAGGGAAAGGGTGGCCGGCAGCGGAATGGCGCCTGGTATATTCGCGTAATTGTGGGAGACGGTCGTGCCCTCGGTCGCACCGCTGGCGTGGGCGGCGAGAACACGGCCCACGACGTTGGCGGAATAATAGGAGCGGATGCTCGATATCAGCGAGCTCATGTCGCGCGCCTGACGCCGCAGGGTATTTCCCGAAAGATCGCTGATATCGAGCCAGACGGCCAGCGGCAGTCCCGCGAGCATTGCCAGCACGACGACTATCAGCCAATAGCCGCTCCGGCGCGCGGCGGTTTCGGAAATCACGGCGACCCCTCGTTCTTCTCTGGAAAGGCATTCGATTTTCGATCGCTACAAGAACATTTCGCCGGCTGCCCGGCAAGATCGAAGCCCTACCATCCCCTGTCATTCCGGCAAAAGCCCGGCCAAAACTTAAGGCGTAGCGCGGCCCATTGAAAGAGAAGGCCCGGACGGCATGTGCGAATGGCGTTTGGAGCGAAAGCGGCGTAGCCTGCCGGCAGGTGCGGGCGGTTCTGCGGGCCGTGGAAGGGACACCCGGTGAGTTCATGACGCGCGTCCAGCAAATCGGTGTCGTTATCGGCCTGGCGATCGTGGCGCTGCTCACGATCCTGCGGGCAGAAGATCCCGGGATTTTCAAGCTGATCCGCGGTGTGACCTTCGACGAATATCAGCGGCTGGTTCCGAGGACGTTCCAGCCGATGCCGGTCCGCGTCATCGATATCGACGAGGCCTCGTTGCGCGAGTTCGGACAATGGCCCTGGCCGCGGGACCGGCTTGCCCTGCTGGTGGACCGGCTTTCCCAAATGGGCGCTTCCGCCATCGCCTTCGATATTCTGTTTTCCGAGCCGGACCGGCTGTCGCCGCGCAATGTCGTGCGCGAGGCCGCCGGGGTCGATCCTTCGCTTGCCGAGAAGCTGCCCGATAATGACGAGATATTCGCCCGGTCGATTGCCGAGAAGCCCGTCGTGCTCGGCTTCGGCCTTTCCAACGAGGGCAATTACCGGCCGCCGGTCAAAGCGGGCTTCGCCTTCACCGGCGAAAGCCCGGTCGAGGCGCCGCCCTATCTCGGCGCCTCGACGCCGCTCAGGCCGCAATTGGAGGCGAATGCGGCGGGGCTCGGCCATATCAGCCTCAATCCCGGCAATCCCTCGCCGGTGGTGCGGGCGGTTCCGCTGTTTTTGACCGACGGCCAGCAGCTCTATCCCAATCTCGCGATCGAGGCGCTGCGCGTCGCGCAGGGGGTCTCGACCTATGTTCTGTCGGGCGCGCCCGATCGCGCCGGGATCATGACATCGGCAAAGATCGGCGATTTCATCGTGCCGCTGACGGCGGCGGGCGAACTCTGGCTCTATGTCACGCCCGATCGGGCCGAGCGTTATATATCCGCCCGGCAGGTGCTTGCGGCCGAAGGGGCCTCTCCCGAGGTCGCGGCGGCGATCGACGGCAGCATCGTCTTCGTCGGCACGTCGGCGGCCGGCCTGCAGGACATCCGTGTCACGGCGCTCGGCGAGAACGTTCCCGGTGTTTCGCTGCATGCGCAGGCGGTCGAGCAGATCCTATCGGGCCAGTTCCTGTCGCGGCCGGACTGGGCGGATGGGATGGAAATCCTGACGATCGCCGTGCTCGGCTGCCTGCTCGTCGTGGTGACGACCTTCGTCAGCCCCGCCGTCGCGCTGATCTGCGGCCTGCTGATCACGGCCATGGCACTTGTCGCCTCCTGGCTCTCCTTTCTCTATGCCGGGCTTCTTTTCGATCCGCTGGCGCCGATCGTCAGCGGGTCGATCATCCATTTTGCTGCGACCTCCTTCCGGATCCTGGTGATCGACCGGGAGCGGCGTGAGGTGCGGCGCGCCTTCGGGCATTATCTTTCGCCATCGCTGCTTCATCGTATCGAGCATACCCGCGATGCCTTGCGCCTCGGCGGCGACGACCGCGAACTGACGGTCATGTTCGTCGATGTCCGGAATTTCACCGAGATCAGCGAGCGGCTGGCGCCGACCGATGTCGTCGCCTTCCTGAATACGCTGCTCGATGCGCTGAGCCGCCATGTGGTGGGCAATGAAGGCACGCTCGACAAATTTATCGGCGATTCGATCATGGCGTTCTGGAATGCGCCCGTCGACGTGGCCGATCATGAAACCAAGGCTGTCCGGGCAGCGCTTGCCATGCGCGAGACGCTCGCCGAATTGAACGCCGGCGACGCCTTCGGCTTCGGGCCCGGACAACCGGTCGGTATCGGCATCGGCATCCATACCGGCCTTGCCTGCGTCGGCAATATGGGGGCCAAGACGCGCTTCAACTATTCGGCGGTCGGCGATGCCGTCAATGTCGCGGCGCGCATCGAGTCATGCTGCAAGGAGGTCGGCTTCGATATCCTCATCTCCGACAGCACGGCGCGGTCTGTGCGGGGAATGGCGCTGATCGCGGCCGGCGCCCTACCGCTCAAGGGAAAAAGCAGCCGGACGCAGATCCTTGCCGTCGTCGGCGATGAGCGGGTCGCGGAATCTCAGGAATTCGCCGCGCTAGAGGTCGTTCACAGGCAGTTGATGGAGGCCCTGCGATCACATTCGCGGAACAGCCGGAAGCTGATCGGTGCCGTCAAGCTCAGGGCGGTGCAGGTGACCGGCGCTCTGGCGGAATTCTACCAGCGCATATCCGGCAGGACCGATCATTTTCGCGAGGCGCCGGAGGGGAGCGAAAAGAGCGCCGCCGACTGACGGACTTCAGCGTCCGCGATGGAAATTCCGGCCCCTGTCGTTGGCGCGATCTCTGTCATGATCACGATCGCGGTATCCGTCATGATGGCGGTCATGGTCTTGATGATCGTCGCCGTGATTTCCCGGCTTGCCGTCGTTGTCATGCCGGCCATGGCCATCATGCTTGTCGGGCTTATCCGGCTTGTCGTGATGCGGCCTGTCATGATCCGGTTTGTCATGATGCGGTTTGTCGGGCTTGTTCGGCCGCTCCTTTTGCGGCTCGGCCTGTTTCTGCGGCGGATCCTGCTTTTGGGGCGCAGGCTCTATTGCCGGCGGCGGTTTTCTGTCTTTTCTCTCCGGCGCGACCGAGGCCATATTGCAGCCGCCGAGCATGCCAATGCCGCCTGCAAGCCGCTGATTGCCCGAAAGGAAAGGGAGCGCGCGGGGATTTCCGAGCGTATCGAGAATGCTGGGATCGACCCGGCGTGCCGCCGACATATTGCCGTTCGGCTTGGCCACCACGCAATCGCAGCGCTGTTGCAATTGCCGGCAGCCGCCCGGGCCGCAGAACTGGGCCGCGCCATTCAACAACACGACGGCGGTCGTGCCATCAGGGCCGACGTAGAAGTCGAAAGCGGTGCCGCGCACGCCGATCGTGCCGGCGGGTGTCAGGATCTGGTAGGCGGAGGAATTGGAGCTGCCGCTCACCCAGCGGAACGTGCCCTTTGCCGCTCTGATGGTGAGTTTCTTGACCGATTGGGAATCATCGAAAACATATTTGTCGATCACCACCGACGAGCCCCAGCCCACCGCGAGCTTCGTGCCGTCACGAAACAGAAACTGGCCAAGTCCCGAGGGCGATGTCTTGATGCGTTCGTTGCGATGGACGCTGGCGTCGACTTCGATGGGGCCGCTCTGTCCCGTCACCTCCGTCTTGATGACGACAGCCTGGCCGACCGGCTCGGCGGCGAGTGTCGGTTGCGCGACGGCAACCACAATGCAAAACGCCTGGAGTAATGAACGCCGACCCCACATGATACAAGAACCCCGGAAATATAGGGTGAATTAACATTTTAGTAACTGCTTGTCTTCTCGCCCACTTGGGCTAGGACCGGGCGGCGGGCCCGGGGGGAAAGTTGGTTTTGCCTTGTGCTGCCGAGCGGATTTCGCAAGCAGCGCACGATGTCGTCTAAAAACCGCGCCGTTTTCGGCATCATGTCGCTTAGTGTCAAAAGCAAAGCGTTCGGCTGTCGCAAAAGAACCGTTGTGCCGCATTTGGATTTGCGATTTGTATGGGCGCGGAGAACAGCCCTTTCCTGAAGGAGAAGAAGGCGGATGCGGAAATATTCGGTTTTTGCCGTGGCGAGGGAGGCCCTTCGTGGCCATAAGGGCTGGGAGAAGCAGTGGACTTCGCCGGAGCCGCGCGCCGAATACGACGTCGTCATTATCGGCGCTGGCGGTCACGGGCTGGGTGCGGCCTATTACCTCGCCAAGGAGCACGGCATCACCAATGTGGCGGTGATCGAAAAGGGCTGGCTCGGCGGCGGCAATACCGGGCGCAACACCACCATCATCCGCTCGAACTATCTCTATGAAGAGAGCATGCACATTTACGAGCATTCGATGAAGCTCTGGGAAGGGCTTTCTCAGGAGCTCAACTACAATGTGATGTATTCGCCGCGCGGCGTGATGATGCTCTCGCACAATATTCACGACCAGCAGTCGTTCAAGCGGCATATCCATGCCAACCGGCTCTACGGCATCGACAATGAATGGCTGACGCCGGAGCAGGCCAAGGCCTATTGCCCGCCGCTGGACATCTCGGCGAGCGCCCGCTACCCGATCAACGGCGCGGCGCTGCAGCGGCGCGGCGGCACGGCGCGGCACGACGCGGTTGCCTGGGGCTATGCGCGTGCGGCCTCGGACCGAGGCGTGCACATCATTCAGAATTGCGAAGTGACCGGCATCCGCCGCGGCCCCGATGGACGCGTGACCGGGGTCGAGACCTCGCGCGGCTTCATCGGCGCCAAAAAGGTCGCCGTGTCGGCCGCCGGCCATACGTCGACGATCATGAAGATGGCCGATGTGCGCGTGCCGCTACAATCGAGCCCGCTGCAGGCGCTGGTCTCCGAGCCGCTGAAGCCGATCTTTCCGTGCGTCGTCATGTCGAACACGGTGCATGCCTATATCTCCCAGTCCGACAAGGGAGAACTCGTCATCGGCGCAGGCACCGACCAGTATAATTCCTATTCGCAGACCGGCGGGCTACAGATCATCACCCATACGCTCGACGCCATCTGCGAGCTCTTCCCGATGTTCCGGCGCGTCAAGATGATGCGGCAATGGGGCGGCATCGTCGACAATACGCCGGACCGTTCGGCGATCCAGTCGAAGACGCCGGTTCCCGGGCTCTACGTCAATTGCGGCTGGGGCACCGGCGGCTTCAAGGCGACGCCGGGCTCGGCCAATCTCTTCGCGCATCTGATTGCCCGCGACGAACCGCACAAGTTCAATGCCGGGCTGACGCTGGAGCGTTTCCGCAGTGGCCGGCTGATCGACGAGGCGGCGGCGGCGGCGGTGGCGCACTGATGATGAGTGCTTTCCCAACGCTCGCTCCTTTCGTCGCTCACCCCCTCATCCGCCTTGCAGGCACCTTCTCCCCGCTGGGGAGAAGGGGAGGAGAAGGAAATCCTACATGCTGCTGATCCATTGCCCTTACTGTCAGGAAGAGCGCTCGGAGCTTGAATTCCGCGGCGCGGGTGACGCGCATATCGTGCGGCCCGCCGATATCGCCTCCGTCTCGGACGAGGAATTCGAGGCCTATTTCTTTCTGCGCGACAATCCGAAAGGCCTGATCTTCGAACGCTGGCGGCACATTCACGGCTGCGGGCGCTTCTTCAACGCGGCGCGCGATACGGTGAGCGACAAGTTCATCGTGACCTACAAGGCGGGTGAGCCGAAGCCTGAGATCGGTGCGGCGGCCGAGAAGCATGCGCCTGTCGAGACATATGAAGCCGTGGAAGGAGAGGCGCAATGAGCGGCGTGAACCGTATCGTCGGCAAGGGGCGCCTGACGCCGGCCAAAACCGCACGCTTCAGCTTCGACGGCGAGACCTATACCGCGCTGGAAGGCGATACGGTCGCCTCGGCGCTGATCGCCCACGGCGTGCATCTTCTGGGACGTTCGTTCAAATATCACCGGGCTCGCGGTATTCTTTCGGCCGGCGCCGAGGAGCCGAACGCGCTGATCGACGTCGCCCGCGATAAGGCGCGCAAGCAGCCGAACGTGCGCGCTACGGTGCAGGAAGTCTTCGACGGCATGATCGTCAACTCGCAGAATCGCTGGCCCTCGCTCGCCTTCGACGTCGGCGCGGTCAACAATCTGATGTCGCCGTTCTTCGCCGCCGGCTTCTACTACAAGACCTTCATGTGGCCGCGCGCCGCCTGGAAAAGCGTCTACGAACCGCTCATCCGTCGTGCCGCCGGCCTTGGCGTCGCGCCGACGGAGGAAGATCCGGATCATTATGCCAGCCGTTATGCCCATTGCGACGTGCTGGTGGTCGGCGCCGGCGTTGCCGGACTTTCGGCGGCCCTGGCCGCGGCCGGGACCGGTGCCAAGGTGATCCTCTGCGACGAGCAGGCGGAAGTCGGAGGCGCCTTGCGCTACGATTCCGGCGTGACGATCGACGGCCAGGAAGGTTATGCCTGGGCGCAGAAGGCCGTGGCGCGGCTGAAGGCGATGGACAACGTCGAAGTGCTGGTCCGCACCACCGCCTTCGGCTACTACAACCACAATTTCGTCGGTCTCGCCGAGCGCGTGACCGATCATATCGCCAAGCCCTCTCAAGATTTGCCGCGCGAACGGCTGTGGCAGGTGCGGGCCAAGCGAGTGATCCTCGCCAACGGCGCGATCGAGCGGCACATGGTATTTCCGAACAACGACCGGCCGGGCATCATGCTGGCTTCGGCGGCGCGGATGTATCTCAATCACTACGGCGTCGCCGTCGGAACCAAGGTAGGCATCTATACGGCGCATGACTCGGCCTATGAGGCGGCTTTCGATCTGAAACGATCAGGTGTTTCGATCGCTGCCATCGTCGATTGCAGGCAGGGGCCGGGAGCGGCGGTGCTGGAGGAGGCGCGTGCGCTCGGCATCGACGTCCTGACCGGGCAGTCGGTGATCAACACGGCGGGGCGGCTGCGCATCTCGTCGATGACGGTGGCGCGCAACGGCGGCGGTTCGCCGCGCAAGATCGCAGTCGATGCGCTGCTGGTTTCGGCCGGCTGGACGCCGTCGGTGCATCTGTTCTCGCAGTCGCGGGGCAAAGTGGCCTTCGATGCCGAAAGCCAGCGTTTCCTGCCCGGCACTTACGCGCAGGACTGCCTTTCGGTCGGCGCCTGCAACGGCACGGACGATCTGCAGCGGACGATCGAGGAATCGCTTGCCGCCGGCGAGCTGATGGCGCAGGCCACCGGCAAAAGCAGCGGCGAGAAGATCGCTATTTCGGCCGAGCAGGCCTATGACTGGACGGGCGGCATGATCGGCGCTGCCGAAGGCGCCGGCCCGAAGACCAACGCCAAGGCCTTCATCGATTTCCAGCACGACGTCTGCGCCAAGGATATCCGCCTCGCCGTGCGCGAGGGCATGCATTCGATCGAGCATATCAAGCGCTTCACGACCAACGGCATGGCCTCGGACCAGGGCAAGCTTTCCAACATGCACGGCCTGGCGATCGCCGCCGAAATGCTCGGCAAGGAGATCCCGCAGGTCGGGCTCACCACTTTCCGCGCGCCCTATACGCCTGTTACCTACGGTACGCTGGTCGGCCATTCGCGCGGAGAGCTGTTCGATCCGACGCGCAAGACGCCGCTGCACAACTGGGAAGAAGCGCATGGCGCCGTCTTCGAGGATGTCGGTAACTGGAAGCGTGCCTGGTTCTATCCGCAGGCGGGTGAGAACATGCACCAGGCGGTCGCCCGCGAATGCCGCACAGCCCGAGAGTCGGCCGGTATTTTCGACGCTTCGACGCTTGGCAAGATCGAGGTGGTGGGGCCGGATGCGGCGAGGTTCCTCAACCTCATCTACACCAATGCCTGGGACACGCTGAAGCCGGGCAAGGCCCGCTACGGCATCATGACCCGCGAAGACGGCTTCGTTTATGACGACGGCGTCGTCGGGCGACTGGCCGAGGATCGTTTCCATGTGACGACGACAACCGGCGGAGCGCCGCGCGTTCTTCACCACATGGAAGATTACCTGCAGACGGAATTCCCGGACCTGAAGGTATGGCTGACCTCGGTGACCGAGCAATGGGCGGTCATTGCCGTGCAGGGACCGAAGGCGCGCGAGATCGTCGAGCCGCTGGTCGAAGGGGTCGATCTTTCGAACGAGGCCTTCCCGCATATGAGCGTTGCCGAGTGCACGGTCTGCGGCGTGCCGGCGCGGCTCTTCCGGGTCTCCTTCACCGGCGAAATCGGTTTCGAAATCAACGTGCCGGCCGATTATGGCCAGTCGGTGCTCGAAGCCGTCTGGGCCAATGCCGAGCCGCTCGGCGCCTGCGTCTACGGCACGGAGACGATGCACGTTCTGCGCGCCGAGAAGGGCTACATCATCGTCGGCCAGGATACTGACGGGACGGTTACCCCGGATGACGCGGGCGTTGCCTGGGCCGTTTCGAAGAAGAAGAAGGACTTTGTCGGCATTCGTGGCCTGCAGCGTCCTGATCTCATCAAGGAAGGGCGCAAGCAGCTCGTCGGCCTTGTCACCAAGGATCCGAAGCTGGTGCTCGAGGAAGGCGCGCAGGTCGTCGCGAACCCGAACGAGCCGAAGCCGATGACCATGCTCGGCCACGTCACCTCGTCCTACTGGTCGGAAAACTGCGGCCGGTCGATTGCCTTCGCGCTCGTCGCCGGCGGCCGGGCGCGGATGGGCGAGACGCTCTACGTGCCGATGCCGGATCGGACGATCGCCGTCGAGGTGACGGATCTGGTGTTCTTTGACAAGGAAGGAGGCCGCATCCATGGCTGATGTCGCAATTCGCAAGCCTGTGCTTGCCGGCCGTCTCGGCGGCTCCGCCACGGTTCGGTTGACCATCGCACCCACCGCAAGCCGGGTGGCGCTGCGCGCGCCGGCGGGTTCGCTTGCCGCGCTTTCCAAAGCGCTCGGCCTGTCCGTCCCGACCGTCCCGAAAACATCGGGGCGGGCCGGCGCCCGATCGGTGCTCTGGATCGGGCCAGACGAATGGCTTGTCATCGACGAGGACGGGGCCGATCTGATGACGGTGCTTTCCGGGGTCAGTGCCGTGCATTCGGCGACCGACGTTTCGCACCGCAATCTCGCGATCATCGTCTCGGGACCGGGTGCGGAAAAAACGCTTGCCGCCGGCTGCCCGCAGGATCTGTCGTTGTCTTCCTTCCCGGTCGGAGCAGCGTCGCGGACGATCCTCGGCAAGGCGGAGATCGTGCTTCTGCGCACGGATAAAGACACGTTCCGGGTGGAGTGCTGGCGGTCGTTTTCGGACTTCGTCTTCGGGCTGCTGAACGAGGCGGCTCATGATGCCGGCCATTGAAGCCGGGCTAATCCTGCCTTCATAGGCGACTATTTGAGAGAGAGACGAATGCTGCACCATGCCTCCCTCGGCGTTTCCGATATCGAGCGGTCCGTAGCATTTTACGATGCCGCCCTTGGTGCTCTCGGTTATGTCAGGGTCTGGGACGACATCAGGCCGGGGCAGACGGGACAGGCGGTCGGCTACGGCCTTCCCGGCGGCGGAGACAAACTGGCGATCAAACATCGGCCGGATGGCCAGCGCCCGGCCGGCCCGGGTTTTCATCTGGCCTTTGCCGCTGCGAGCCGCGAGGCGGTCGATCACTTCCATGCCGCGGCAATCGCGCATGGCGGCGATGACAATGGTGGTCCAGGCTTGCGCGCCCACTACGGCGAACACTATTATGCGGCGTTCGTGATGGATCCGGACGGGCACGCACTTGAAGCCGTCTGCAAGTCGGCCGAGTAGCAGACGGCATTTTGCTCAAACGTCCTCGGGACGGTCCTTTGGGTCGAACTGGATGATGGTGATCCATCTTGCCGTCAGCGCCGGCTTCTTCTCGTTTTCGATCTCGATCGAGGCGTCATAGGTGGTCATCAGCATGCCGCCGCCGCGGAAGCGGGCGTCGGCGAGCAGGAAGCGGCCGCGGACGCGGGCGCCGCTCTTCACCGGCGTCATGAAGCGGACGCGATCGAAGCCGTAATTGATGCCCATGGTCTGCTCGCGCACTTTCGGCAAGCAATTGTAATTCATCGTCGACAGCAGCGACAACGTCAGGAAGCCATGGGCGATGGTGCCGCCGAAGGGGCTTTCTGCCGCCGCGCGCTTGGGATCGACATGAATGAACTGATGGTCGTCGGTTGCCCCTGCAAAGGCGTCGATCATTGTCTGGTCGACGGTGATCCAGTCCGAAAGGCCCGTTTCCATGCCGATCAGTCCCCGCACGTCGGAGAGTGAAATTTCCGTGACCATGAATTCCTCGTGAGATAGGCCGCCGGCTCAAGCCTTATCGTGCATTTATGACGATTGCGACAAGGATTTGCCCAGGTGGACCGAGGGGGTCAGTTTTAGACGAAAAAGGCGACGGAGCGTGGCTCGACGGTAACGCTGGCACCGGCTTTTTTCGTTCCCTCCGGCGTCAGCTGCCGCCAGGCCGCCTCGCCTTCCGAGGGAAGCGTGAAGATCTGGCGGCGGTCCGACCGGTTGAAGAGCACGGCAAGCCGGGTCTGCCTGCCGCGCGCGGAGCGGTCGCCGGTTGAAAGCAGCATGCCGAGGGTGGAAAGCGACGGCGTCTCCCATTCGGCGACGGTCATCGGTTCACCCGAAAGCGAAATCCATTCGACATCGCCGTTTCCCGACAGGAAGCTTGTTTCGGAGAAGACCGTGAAGCGGCGGCGCAGCCCGGCGACGAAGGCGGTATGGGCGACGAGATCCTCGTCCAGCGCCTTCCAATCCAGCCAGGTGATCTCGTTGTCCTGGCAATAGGCATTGTTGTTGCCATGCTGGCTGCGGCCGCCCTCATCGCCCGCCGTCAGCATGATGCTGCCGCGGGTGGCAAAGAGCGTCGATATCAGCGCCATCACATCGTCGCGGCGACGCTTGCGGATCGAGGGATAGAGAGTTTCCCCTTCGACGCCGTTGTTCCAGGAGTGGTTCTCGTTATGGCCGTCACGATTGTGCTCGCCATTGGCGTCATTGTGCTTGCCGGCGTAGGAAACGAGATCGGTCAACGTGAAGCCGTCATGGGCGGCGAGGAAATTGACGCTGCGCGTTCCCTTGCCGTCGTTGCGGGAGAAGATGTCGGATGAACCGGCGAGCGCGGTCGCGAGCGCCCCGGTCTTCCAATCGTCGCCGCGCCAGTAGCAGCGCAGATCGTCACGAACCCGGTCGTTCCATTCCAGGAAGGGCGGCGGAAAATTGCCGAGCTGATAACCGCCCGGGCCGATATCCCAGGGCTCGGCAATCATGATCCGGTCGGCAAGCACATTGTCGGAAAGGATTGCTGCAAGCGTTCCGCCGTCGCGCTCGAAGCCTGTCGCGGTGCGGCCGAGCACCGGGGCGAGATCGAAGCGAAAACCGTCGACACCTGAATTGAGCACGAAATGGCGCAGGCTGTCGATGACGAGACGGCGAACCTCGGGATGATCGCAGGCGAGCGTGTTGCCGGTGCCGGTGTCGTTGACGAGTTCGCTGGGGCTGTTCTGGGCGTGGCGATAATAAGGCAGGTTGTCGAGGCCGCGCAGCGACAGCGTCGTGCCGTAACGGTCGCTCTCGCCTGTATGGTTGAAGACGAGGTCGAGGATGACCGCGATGCCTTCGGCATGCAAGGCCGTGACCGTTTCGCGCAACTCCCCCATGCCGCCCGGCGCCAGCCGCGGATCGAGCGCCATGAAGGCGACCGGATTATAGCCCCAGCCGTTGGTAAGGCCAAGCGGTGGCAGGTGGCGCTCGTCGATCCAGGCGGTGATCGGCATCAGTTCGACGGCGTCGACACCGATCCGCTTCAGATGCGCGATGACCGAGGGATGGGCAAGAGCTGCGACCGTGCCGCGCTGAGCCTCCGGCACGTCGGGATGGAGGATGGTGAAGGGCCGGACAGCCACCTCGTAAATGAAGCCGCCCGGTTTGAAGAGCGGCTTGGCGATTGCGGCGCGTGTATCGGTGGTGACGATTGCCTTCGGCATCAGATCCTGGCTGTCTTCGCCATAGATGCCGAGGCGGGGATCGTAGCGGAACGGCCTGTCGATCTCCTTGGCATAGGGGTCGATCAGCAGTTTGGAGGGATCAAACCAGAGGCCGCTGTCGGGGGCGTAGATGCCGTCGGCGCGGTATCCGTAGCGCGCGCCCGCCTTCAGCCCGTCGACGAATAGACGATGGACGTGATTGCCGTCGCGCGCCATCGGCAGGCGCGCGAATTCCCTGTTGCCGTCATCCTCGAAGAGGCAGAGTTCGATCTGTGCGGCATGATGCGACCACACGGCAAATTCGACGCCGGTCTCGAAGACGATCGCGCCGCTTTGCGCCGAACTTTCTCCCCGCATATTCCCCCCGGATCAGGTGATCACGGTTGGCGTATCGCGTCCCGTGCGTTCACGAATGCTGGCAATGCTTTCGGCGGCGGCGATCAGATCGGCGAGCGCTTCCTGCGTTTCGATATTGTGGCGAGTCGAATCCGGCTCGTAGCGCTCGATATAGACACGCAAGGTTGCGCCAGACGTGCCGGTGCCGGACAGGCGGAAGACGACGCGGGAGCCGCCTGCAAAGAGCACGCGGACACCCTGATGCTCGCTCACCGATTTGTCGATGGGATCGTGATAGGCGAAGTCGTCGGCCTTTTCGACCTTCAGGCCGCCGAAGTTCTTGCCAGGCAGGGTGGAAAGCTGGCTGCGGAGGTTGTCGACCAGGCCGTTCGCCGCATCGGTGTCGAGGCCTTCATAGTCATGGCGCGAATAATAATTGCGGCCGTAGGTCTGCCAGTGCTGGGTGACGATATCGGCGACGCTCTCGCCGCGCACGGCAAGGATGTTCAGCCACAGCAGCACCGCCCAGAGGCCGTCCTTTTCGCGGACGTGACTGGAGCCGGTGCCGGAGCTTTCCTCACCGCAGATCGTCGCCATGCCGGCGTCGAGCAGATTGCCGAAGAACTTCCAGCCGGTCGGCGTTTCGTACATGCCGATGCCGCGCTTTTCGGCGACGCGGTCGGCCGCACCCGATGTCGGCATCGAGCGGGCGATGCCGGCCAGGCCGCCGGAATAGCCGGGGGCGAGATTGGCGTTGGCGGCCAGGATCGCCAGGCTGTCGGAAGGGGTGACGAAGATGCCGCGGCCGATGATCAGATTGCGGTCGCCGTCGCCGTCGGAAGCCGCGCCGAAATCGGGCGCGTCGTCGCCCATCATCTCATCGAAGAGTTCCTTGCAGTGAACCGGGTTCGGGTCCGGATGATGGCCGCCGAAATCCGGCAGCGGCATGAAATTGCGCACCGAGCCCAGGGGAGCGCCGAGACGATTTTCGAAGATTTCCTTGGCATAGGGGCCGGTGACGGCGCTCATCCCGTCGAAGGCAATGCGGAAGCCGAGGCTGATCAGATTGCGGATGGCGCCGAAATCGAACAGCTCTTCCATCAGCGCGGCATAGTCCTCGACCGGGTCGATGACCGAGAGGATCATGCCGCCGGGAAGCTCGTCCTTGCCGATGCGGTCGAGATTGACGTCGGCGAAATCGGCGATCTTGTAGCTGTCGATCGTCTTCGAGCGCGCATACATCGCGTCGGTGATCTTCTCCGGCGCCGGGCCGCCATTGTTGATGTTGTATTTGATGCCGAAGTCTTCGGTCGGGCCGCCGGGATTGTGGCTGGCGGAGAGGATGATGCCGCCGAAAGCCTTGTATTTGCGGATGATGTGGGAAGCGGCCGGCGTCGACAGGATGCCGCCCTTGCCGACCATGACCTTGCCGAAGCCATTGGCGGCGGCCATCTTGATCGCCTTCTGGATGACTTCGCGATTGTAGTAGCGTCCGTCGCCGCCGATGACGAGGCACTTGCCCTGAAAGCCTTCCAGCGAATCGAAGATCGACTGGATGAAGTTCTCCGCGTAGTTCGGCTGCTGGAAGACCGGAACCTTCTTGCGCAGTCCCGACGTGCCGGGTTTCTGGTCCAGATAGGGCGTGGTGGGTACGGACTTGTTCATTTTAGTTCACATGCCTTTCGAGACGAGGCTTGAATAGAGGGCAGCGTAGCGTTCGGCGCTCTTCTCCCAGGAGACATCCGATTTCATGCCTTGCTTTTGCAATTGGGTCCAGAGTTTTCGGTCCGCGTAAAAATGCATCGCACGGCGGATTGCCTGTAGCATGCCGGTTTCCGTCACGGGTGAGAATTGTATGCCGGTTGCCACTTTCGCCGCAAGCGCGGCGTGATTGGCGTCGATCACCGTATCGTTCAGCCCGCCGGTGCGGGCGACGATCGGCACGCAGCCGTAACGCAGGCCGTAAAGCTGGGTCAGGCCGCAGGGTTCGAAACGCGAGGGGATGATGATCGCGTCGCAGCCGGCCTGCATCAGGTGCGACATCGGCTCGTTATAGCCGATCGAGACGCCGATGCGGCCGGGATGGCGGCTGGCGGAGGCAAGCAGTGCGCCTTCGAGTGCGGCTTCGCCGGAGCCGAGCACGACGAGCTTGCCGCCCATGGCGACGATTTCGTCGGCGACATTGGCGACGATATCCATGCCCTTCTGCCAGGTGAGCCGACTGATGACGCAGAAGATCGGGGCGTCGTCATTGTCGAGATGGAAGAATTCGGCGATCGAGCGGCGGTTCTCCTCGCGGTTCTTCAGCGTCGTCGGGCCATAATGGGTGTGGACGACAGGATCGGTCGCCGGATTCCAGATATCGGTGTCGATGCCGTTGACGATGCCGTGAAGATCATCGATGCGGCTGGCGATGACACCGTCGAGCCCCATGCCGAATTCCGGCGTCAGAATCTCGTCGGCATAGGTCGGGCTGACCGTGGTGATCGCGTGGGCGGTCTGCAGGCCGCCCTTGAGGTAGCCGACCGTGCCATAATATTCGATGCTGTCAGTGGCAAAGGCATGGGCGGGCAGGCGCAGGCCGGGAAAGATCTCGGGGCCGAACTGGCCCTGGAAGGCGATGTTGTGGATGGTCAGCACGCTCGGCAGTTCCGGCGTCGGATAGTAGCGCATATAGACCGAGGTCAGCGCCGCCTGCCAATCATGCGTGTGGACGAGATCCGGCCGCCAGCCGGGCAGAAGGCCGGCGGCGATCTCGGAGGCCGCGAGCGACAGAGCGGCGAAACGCCGCCAGTTATCCGGATAGTCCTTGCCGAGCGGATCGACATAGGGGCCGCCCGGCCTGTCGTAATAGGCTGGCGCATCGAGAATGAGCAGATCGAGGCCCTCGTGCTGGACCTCCAGCACGGTCGCCGGCTCGCCGAGCAGATCGGGGAATTCGAGCCTGACGACCGGGTCGCGAATGACTTTCATCACGGCGGGATAGCCGGGCAGAAGGGTCTTGGTCTCGACCCCGAAGGCTTTGAGAGCGATTGGCAGGGCGCCTGACACATCGGCCAGGCCCCCCGTCTTGATCAAAGGGAAGACTTCGGATGAAACCGAAAGAACTTTCATAAGTCAGATATCCAGCTTGTCGATCATCGGTTGGGTGATCAGGCAGATGCCGCTTTCCGTCCGCCGGAAGCGCTTGG
This sequence comes from Rhizobium ecuadorense, assembly GCF_001187535.1. Classification (GTDB taxonomy): domain Bacteria; phylum Pseudomonadota; class Alphaproteobacteria; order Rhizobiales; family Rhizobiaceae; genus Rhizobium; species Rhizobium ecuadorense. The sequence goes on along the minus strand of NZ_LFIO01001304.1, from coordinate 179,139 downwards.
CGTCGAGCTCGGCGTCCTCGCCGACGACCAAGCCTTCCGGAATGACGACACCATGGTCGATCACCACATTTTTGAGCTGCGCCCGCCGCCCGATCTTGACGTTCGGCAGGATGACCGCCCCTTCCAGTTTGGAGAAGGAGTTGGCCCTGACGCCGGTGAAGAGCAGGCTGTTGTTGAGGCTGGCGCCGGAGATGATGCAGTCGCCCGAGACCACGGAGGAGGTGGCCGAGCCGCGGCGGTCCTCATCGTCATGGACGAATTTCGCCGGCGGGGTGATCTCGGCATAGGTCCAGATCGGCCAGGACTTGTCGTAGATGTCGAGCTCGGGAACGATCGCCGTCAGGTCGATATTGGCCTGCCAATAGGCGTCGATCGTGCCGACGTCGCGCCAGTAGGGCTCGTGCTCGAAATCGGAGCGGACGCAGGACTTGGCGAAGCGGTGGGCGACCGCCTTACCGTGCTCGACGATATAGGGGATGATGTCCTTGCCGAAGTCGCGGCTCGAGTTCGGGTCGGCGGCGTCGCGGCGCAGCGCATCGAGCAGGAACTTGGTGTGGAAGACGTAGATGCCCATCGAGGCGAGGGCGAAATCCGGCTTGTCGGGAATGGGCGGCGGATCGGCCGGCTTCTCGACGAAGGCGATGATCTCGTCCTTATCGTTGACATGCATGACGCCGAAGCCCACCGCCTCCATGCGCGGCACTTCCAGGCAGCCGATGGTGACGTCGGCGCCGGAATCGACGTGCTGCTGCAGCATCCATTCATAGTCCATCTTGTAGACGTGGTCGCCGGCGAGAATAACCATGTACTCGACACCGTAATCCTCGATGATGTCGATGTTCTGGTAGACGGCGTCGGCGGTGCCCTCATACCACTGCGTTTCCGAAACGCGCTGGCTGGCCGGCAGGATGTCAAAGCTCTCGTTACGCTCAGGGCGGAAGAAGTTCCAACCGCGCTGCATGTGGCGGATCAGCGAATGCGCCTTGTATTGCGTCGCGACGCCGATGCGGCGGATGCCTGAATTCAGGGCGTTCGACAGGGCGAAATCGATGATGCGGGCCTTGCCGCCGAAATAGACGGCGGGCTTGGCGCGCCGGTCGGTGAGTTCCTTGAGACGGCTCCCCCTGCCGCCGGCCAGAACATAAGCCATTGCATCGCGGGCAAGTGGCTGAACACGCTTTTCTACCATTTTCTCCTCCCACCAGTACTAATTTTCAGGTTCAAGCATGATTGTCGCCAAGGGCGGCAAGGTGATCGAGCAGGTGATGTCGCCGCCGGCATCGACGGCCTGCACGCGCCCGCCATTGCCCTTGCCGCTGCCGCCATAGATGTCGGCATCGGTGTTCAGGATTTCCCGCCAGCGGCCTGCGGACGGCAGGCGGATCGTGTAGTTCTCGCGGTAGACGGGGGTGAAATTGGTGATGACGGCGACCGGCTTCTGGCCCGGCGCCTTGCGCAGCCAGGCAAAGACCGAATTCTGGTGGTCATCGGCGACCAGCCATTCGAAACCTTCGCCCTCGCAGTCACGCTCATGCAGCGCCGGCTTGCTGCGATAGGTGAAGTTGAGATCGCGCACCAGGCGCCGCATGCCCTCGTGCATGCGGTATTGAAGCAGGTTCCAGTCGAGCGATTTCGCCTCGCTCCATTCGCTCCACTGGGCGAATTCCTGGCCCATGAACAGCAGCTTCTTGCCGGGATAGCCCCACATATAGGCGTAGTAGGCGCGCAGATTGGCGAATTTCTGCCAGTCGTCGCCCGGCATCTTGGCGATCAGCGAGCCTTTGCCATGGACAACCTCGTCATGCGAGAGCGGCAGGACGAAATTTTCCGAATAGGCGTAGAGCAGGCCGAAGGTAAGTTCGTTGTGATGGTGCCTGCGGTGTATCGGATCGCGGCTCATATAGCTCAGCGTGTCGTGCATGAAGCCCATGTTCCACTTGAAGCCGAAGCCGAGGCCGCCTTCATGCACGGGCTGCGAGACCTTCGGCCAGGAGGTCGATTCCTCGGCGATGGTCATGACGTTGGAATGATTGCCGTAGATGCGGGTGTTGAGATCCTGCAGGAAGCGGACCGCTTCGAGGTTCTCGTTGCCGCCATATTCGTTCGGGATCCATTCGCCGTGTTTGCGGGAATAATCGAGGTAGAGCATCGAGGCGACGGCATCGACGCGCAGACCGTCGAGATGGAATTTCTCGGCCCAGTAGAGCGCATTGTTGACGAGATAGGAAACGACCTCGGTGCGGCCGAAATTGTAGATCGCCGTGCTCCAGTCCGGGTGGAAGCCCTTGCGCGGGTCTTCGTGCTCGTAGAGCGCCGTGCCGTCGAACCAGCCGAGGCCGTGCTCGTCGGTCGGGAAATGCGCCGGCACCCAGTCGAGGATGACGCCGATGCCGACCTTGTGGCAGCCGTTGACGAAACGAGCGAAACCTTCCGGCTCACCGAACCGGGCGGTCGGTGCGTAGAGGCCCGTCGTCTGGTAACCCCAGGAGGGGTCATAGGGATGCTCGGTAATCGGCAGGAATTCGATATGGGTGAAGCCCATGTCGGCGCAATAGGGGATGAGGCTGGAGGCCAGCTCGTCCCAGGACAGCATCGTGCCATCATCCCGGCGCCGCCAGGAGGCGGCATGCACCTCGTAGATCGAGATCGGCTGGCGACGCTTGTCGGTCTCGCGCCAGTGCTTCAGATGGGCTTCGTCTTCCCACTCCTGCTCCAGATCGGCGGCGGTGATCGAGGCGGTCTTCGGCCGGAGCTCGCTGCGGCGGGCGAAGGGATCGGCCTTCAGCGGCAGCAGCACGCCGTCCTGGCCGCGGATCTCGAATTTGTAGGCAACGCCGATCGGGACGTCAGGGGCAAAGATCTCCCAGATGCCGCTATCGGAGCGGAAGCGCATGACGTGGCGGCGGCCGTCCCAATTGTTGAAATCGCCGACGACGGAAACGCGCTGCGCATTCGGGGCCCAGACGGCGAAATGAATGCCCTGGGCGCCGTCATGCTTGATGAGGTGGGCGCCCATCTTGTCGAACAGGCGCAGATGCGAGCCCTGGCGGGCGAAATAATCGTCCATCGGCCCGAGCACCGGACCGAAACTGTAAGGATCGGTGACGGCCCATTCGGCATCGCCGCGCCGAGCGCGGTAGCGCACCGGCTGGAGCTTGGTGAGGGAAACTGGGCCGGCGAAGAAGCCGTCGGCATGGAGCTGTTTCAGTTCGCCGACGGCGCTGCCGTCGAGCGCCATGGCGGTCACTTCCTCCGCGCCCGGGATGAAACACCTGGCGACGAAGGCGTCGCCTGCCTGATGCACCCCTAGGACGGCAAAGGGATTGGAATGCGAGCCGGCAAGGATCGCCGCGATTTCATCTGCCGAAATTTCCCAGGAAAGCTTTACTTCAGGGACGTTTTTCGGCGTTTTCATCCGGCTCTCCAGATTTCGTCTGCATATTGCCTGATCGTACGGTCGGACGAGAACCAGCCCATCCGCGCCGTGTTGTTGATCGTCTTGGTGTACCAGGCGGACTGGTCGGTCCAGATCTGATCGACTTCGCGCTGGGCCTGGGCGTAGGCGTCGAAATCGGCGGCGACCATGAACCAGTCATGCGAATAGATGCCGTCGATCAGCGAGGTGTAGCGATTGCGGTCGTCGGGCGAGAAGACGCCCGAGCCGATGGCTGAGAGCGCCTGCGCGAGTTCGCGCGATCCCTCGATGATGGCGCGGGGATTGTGACCGTCGCTGCGGACCTTTGAGACCTCGTCGGCCGTGAGGCCGAAGATGACGATGTTGTCTTCACCGACATTGTCGCGCATCTCGACATTGGCGCCGTCGAGCGTGCCGATGGTCAGCGCACCGTTGAGGCCGAACTTCATGTTGCCGGTACCGGATGCTTCCATGCCGGCGGTCGAGATCTGTTCGGAGAGGTCGGCGGCCGGAACCATGACTTCGGCAAGCGAGACGTTGTAATTCGGCACGAAGACGACCTTCAACAGGCCGCGCACCGACGGGTCGTTGTTGATCGTGCGGGCGACGTCGTTGATCAGCTTGATGATCAGCTTGGCATTGTAATAACTCGGCGCAGCCTTGCCGGCGAAGAGTTTCACGCGCGGCACCCAGTCGAGTTCGGGGTGCGAACGGATCTGGTCGTAGAGGGCGACGGCCTCGATAATGTTTAGCAGCTGGCGCTTGTATTCATGGATGCGCTTGATCTGGATGTCGAATATCGCCGACGGATCGAGCTTGACGCCCATGCGGCTGGCGACGAGGTTGGAGAGTGCCACTTTGTTGGCCCGCTTCACCGCTGCGAACTTCTCCTGGAAGCTCGGATCCGAAGCATGCGCCTCGAGCGGGCGCAGCTTCTCGGCATCGTCGAGGAATTCGTCGCCGATCGCCTCGCGGATCAGGCCGGTGAGACCGGGATTGCACTGCTGCAGCCAGCGGCGCGGCGTGATGCCGTTGGTCTTGTTGTTGATGCGATCGGGATAGAGCTTGTGCAGGTCAGCAAAGACCGTGACCTTCATCAGGTCGGTGTGCAGGGCGGAGACGCCGTTGATCGAATGCGAGCCGACGAAAGCAAGGTTGCCCATGCGCACGCGGCGGTCGCCACTTTCATCGATCAGCGAGATCGAGCGGATTTCCCCATCGGAGAAGTTTTTGCCTTTGCGCGCGTCGAGCAGAATCTTGGCGTTGATCGCATAGATGATCTGCATGTGGCGCGGCAGCAGACGTTCGAACAGCGGCACCGCCCAGCTTTCCAGTGCTTCCGGCAGAAGCGTGTGGTTGGTGTAGGAGAAGGTCCGGCGGGTGATGTCCCAGGCCTGGTCGAAATCCATCCCGTGGACGTCACAGAGCAGACGCACGAGTTCGGCCACCGAGACGGCGGGATGGGTGTCGTTCAGCTGGATCGCCACCTTATCCGGCAGCGAGGTGAAATCGTCATATTGCTGCAGATGACGGCGCAGAATGTCCTGCAGCGAGGCCGACGAGAAGAAGAATTCCTGGCGCAGGCGCAGTTCCTGGCCGGCCGGCGTGGCGTCGGCAGGATAGAGAACCCGGGTCAGGCTTTCGGCCTTGTTGCTTTCGCGCAGCGCACCGATGTGGTCGCCGGCATTGAAGGCATCCAGCAGGATCGGATCGATCGGCTGCGCCGACCAGAGGCGCAGCGTGTTGACGCGCTTGCCACGCCAGCCGACGGCCGGCGTGTCGAAGGCGGCGGCGATGACACGCTCGGCCGGTTTCCAGACGTAGCGCGGCTGGTCGTCATGGGTCGTGATGAATTCGACCGCGCCGCCGAAGCCGATTTCATAGGCGCTCTCGCGGCGCTCGAACTCCCAGGGATTGCCGTGGGCGAGCCAGTTTTCCGGCAGTTCCACCTGCCAGCCATCGGCCAGCTGCTGGCGGAAGAGGCCGTGCACATAGCGGATGCCGTAGCCGTAGGCGGGTACATCAACCGTTGCCATGCTCTCCATGAAACAGGCGGCGAGACGCCCGAGGCCGCCATTGCCGAGTGCGGCATCGGGCTCGAGGCCGGCAATGACGTTGACGTCGACGCCGAGCGAGGCGAGCGCATCGCGCACCTCTTCCATCAGGCCGAGATTCGAGACGGCATCGCGCATCAGGCGGCCGATCAGGAATTCGAGAGACAGATAATAGACGCGCTTGGCGCCAGTTGCATAAACCTCGCGGGTGGAGGCCATCCATCTGTCGATGATGCGGTCGCGCACCACCAGGATCGTCGCCGTCAGCCAGTCATGCGGCTTTGCCACCTTGGCGTCCTTGCCGATGCGGTAGGTCAGGCGTTCGATGATTTCTTCGGCGAGAATTTCCGGCTTCGAGCTGCGCGGGGCGGGGGAAGGGATAACCGGCTTGGAAACGGTGTTCATTGTCAGATCTCGCCAATTTTAATTTGGTTTCAGGGTGTTATGCCTGATCTAATCGATTTGTCGCTTGCACTGCCCCCAGTTTATGCATCGTTAGGAAGCACTTGCAACAAGGGATTTGGACAAACGAAAAATTTGCGAAACCTTCATAGTCACGGGGCGCGAGGGAATTGATTTCAAACGCTTTTCCCGATTGGATGGATGGGGTAGCGATAACGAAAAACCGCGCCGGTTTGTTCCGGCGCGGCTTTTTTTGATCGGCTTTTAGTTGGCAGTATCGTCAGTTCGTCAGGCGCGTCACTTGTGCGGATGCCTTCGCTCCGATCGCCTTGAAGGCGGCAAGGAGATCTTCCATCTTTTCCGCCTGGAAATAATGAGCGTCATCGGAAGCGCAATAATGCAGCAGCGCCTGTCCGCCCTCGGGCGCCATGAAGGCGATCGTATAGATTTCGAGGCCCTTGGACTTCGCGTCGTCGCACGTCTTCTTGGTCAAGGTGTCATACGAACGGCCACCGCTGCTATCGTCGTTGTTGTCACCGTCCGTCATGAAGACGATGTATTTTTTGGGTATCTGCCCGGTCTTAAGTTTGTGAGCGGCGTCCTCGGCATCGTTTCCCGCGGCGTTCTTGGCTGTCAAAGAGGTGTAGGCCGTGTTCATCGCGCCGCTTGAATTTGTGCCGCCATTCGCCTGAAGTGCGTTGACATAGCTGGTGACACCGGTGATCCCCCACGCGAGATTGCTCGGGGTGTATTGGTTGATATCATAGGACACGGCGCCGGTGCGCACGTATTGGGCGTTGGGGTCGGCGCTGTTCAACTGGCTGAAGAGATTGCCGGCGGCGATCTTAAGCGCCTCTATCTTGGTGTAGTAATTTGTGCGGCTGCCCGTGCATTTGTCGTAAACCCACTTATTATTCTTGCTGTTGTAGTGGAGGTTGCAGTCGTAGGTGAACGTTTCCGTTGGATCCTCCGCATTGACGGTCGCGGTAGCGTCTCCCATCGATCCTGATTTATCAAGCGCGAGGAACATAGAGATCGAGCCTTGGGTCTGAGAATGGCCGCCGACCGTCGTGCCGGAGGTCGAGAGATGCTGCGTCTTGAAGCCGACCGCCTGCATGAGTGGATTGAGCGTGAGGTCGTAACCCGGTGAAACCGTAACCTGATAGGATGTCGACTTGCCCGATGTGCTCGTCTGGACATTGACGGCTGTCCCGTTCTTGATATCGACGCCGTTCTGCAGGTAATTCGCCATTTGCCCGGCGACGAAATTCTGCGCAAAGGCCTCGGCCTGCGACGTTTGGATCGTGCCGTTCGCCAGCGCGGTCGCGGTTGCGAGCGCGGCCGAGTCGGCCGCTTCCTGGAGTTGCTGTTTGGAGAGCAACATGTCGCCCACCTGGATCGCCATGCCGGCGACACCGAGGAGGACGGGCATCATGATCGCCGTCATGATACCGAAATTGCCGCCACGGTCGCTCAACATGCGACGCAGGCAGGGATGCAAGAAGGAGGTGCGCATCATGTTCACCCGAAATGGACCCTGTGGGTTACATTAGGCATCGCTACTTCTTTACGCCGTCCTTACGGCGTCCATTCAATTCTAACGAATCGGCGGATTTTTCCAGTTTTGGGATTATTTCAGCGGGATCACGTCGACCGCCTGGACGGCGCGCTGGCCGCCATAGCTTTTCAACACGCCGATGACGGGGACGACGTCGGAATAGTCGCGGCCGTAGGCGACGACGATGTGGTCGGTGCCGGCTGATATGTCGTTGGTGGGGTCGAGCTCGATCCAGCCGATGGTTTCGCCGCACCAGATCCTGACCCAGGCATGCATGGCATCCGCCCCTTCGAGGCGTTCCTTGCCGGGCGGCGGGATGGTGCGCAGGAAACCCGAGACGTAACCCGCCGGAATGCCGAGGCTTCTGAGCGCGAGGATCATGATGTGGGTGAAATCCTGGCAGACGCCGCGCTTCAGCCTGAAGGCCTCGAGCGGCGTCGTGTCCACCGTCGTCGCGTCGGCGTCGTAGCTGAAATCCTTGTGGATGCGGGCACAGAGCGCATAGGCGATCTGCATTGCCGTCAGATCAGGCGTGGCGCAGCTTCGCGCATAGTCGCTGATCTCGCGCGTCTGGGTCAGGCGCGGGCTGTCGCCGAGGAAATGGTGCGGCGAATCCGGCGCCAGCGACCAGATGCCGGATATTTCCTCCGGCAGGTCGGCCAGCAGCGGTGAGAAATCGGCGGCGATCGGCTGGCTTTCCACCTGCACGCGGGCCTGCATGCGAATGTCGAGCGTCTCGTGCGGCGCGCGCAGCATGAAGGCGGTGGCGGGGTGATCGAAGAAATCGACGAAATGCGACTGCTCGTCCGGCGTCGGCGAAATGGTGATCGAGCCGGCGACCAGGCGCTGCCGATTGGTCAGCGACAGCGGCATCAGGCGCATGATGTGGCGGGCGCCGGAGGCGGGAACGTCGTAGCTGTAACCCATGCGCAGCGAAAGATCGTAAAGCATCGCCGTCACCCGAGATAGGTCTGGGCGAGCAGATCGGAAAGCTGCTCCAACTCGCGTTCGAGCCGCTGATAGACCTCGGCCCCCATGCCCTCCGGCGTCATGACCGCGAGGCCCGAGTGGAGCCGCATCGCCTCACGGTAGAAGGGCGACATCTGGCCGTTGATCAGCGCATTCGGCAACTGCTCGACCTCGTGGTGGATCTCGTTCACCTGGAAGAGCACCGAACGCGGGTTGAGGGGGTCGAGCGCCAAAAGGTCGGTGACGGTCAGCCGCGCCGTGTTGACGTTGTAGCGGCGGCGGTGGGTCATGACGCTGTCGCCGATTTCGAGCAGCATGTCGAGCGCGCCATCCGGCGCTTCCGGGCCGGACATGTGGCCGAGCAGCCGCGTCATGTGCAGGCCGCGCTCGATATAGCGGCCGAGCGAAAGGAAGCGCCAGCCCATGAAACGGTACATGTTTTCGTGCACGAGGCCGGCAAAACCCGCGAGCTTGCGCAGAAGGATCGTCATCGCGTGGCTGGCATCGTCGCCGGCAGCCACGGTGACATGGAAGCGGCGGGCGGTCTTGGCGAGATCGTTGAGCGCGAGCCAGCCATCCGGCGAGAAGCGGTCGCGGATATTGCTCGCGGAATAAACGGCGCTGTCGATGTGGCGCAGGAGCGTCTCCGGCACCGGTTCGGCGGTATCGATATCGACGGCGGCAAGATAGTCGGAGACGTCGGCTAGCAGCGGCTGGCTCGGATCGGCGGCTTCGGCATAACGGGCATGCCAGGCGCGCAGGATGCGCAGCGCCCCTTCGGCGCGCTCGATGTAGCGGCCGAGCCAGAACAGATTGTCGGCCGCCCGGCTTGGCAGGCTGCCCGGCATGTTGCGGGTGAAGCTGCCTTCGGCCGGCAGCAGCGTGTGGCGTTCGACCGGCTTGTCGCTGACGATCCAGACGTCAGCGGCCGCTCCGCCCGACTGCATGGCGATCGCCGCGACATCGGCGCCGGAGCCGATGCGGGCAAAACCGCCGGGCATGATCTGCCAGCCGTTCGCCGTGCGGGCGGCAAAGACGCGCAGCGACATCGGCCGCGGCACGAGCTTGCCATCCACCCAGGCGGGCGTCGTCGAGAGTGTGACGACCTCCTGTCCCACAAGTTTCGGGCCGTCCGAACTCAGCCAGTCGGTGATGGAATCCTTGGCGGCCGCACGCAGCGACGAGCCGAGGACGGATTCGCCGCTGTCGTCGAAGAAGGGGGCGCGGGAATAGGCCGGGCCGATCACCATCTTCTCGATATTCTTTGCGACGTGCTCGCGCTCTTCCTCCTGGCCGCACCACCAGGTGGCGATCGAAGGCAGTTGCAAATCCTGCCCCAGCAGGCGGCGACAGATGGTCGGCATGAAGGCCAGAAGCGCCCGTGTCTCGAGAACGCCGGTGCCGAGCGCATTGACGATGGTGACGCTTTCGGCGCGCAGCGCTTCGACGAGGCCGGGCGTGCCGATATGCGAATTCTGGTTCAGCTCCAGCGGGTCGGCGAAGGCCGAATCAAGCCGGCGCCAGAGCACGCCGATCGGCTTCAGGCCGGCGACGGTGCGCACCATGACGCGGCCCTTGACGACGGTGAGATCCTCGCCCTCAAGCAGCATCAAGCCGAGATAGCGGGCGATGTAGGCGTGCTCGTAATAGGTTTCGTTGGCAGGGCCTGGCGTCAGCACGGCGATGCGGTCGTCGCCTGAATGTTTCATGCCCTGCAGCGCGTCGCGGAAGGCGCCGAAGAAGGAGGCGAGGCGGTGGACGGGGGTTTCGGCGTAAATATCCGAGAAGGCCCGGGTCGTCGCCACGCGGCTTTCCAGCGCGAAACCGGCGCCCGACGGCGCCTGTGTCCTATCAGCCAGCACCCACCAGTTGCCATCCGGTCCGCGGCCGATCTCGAAGGCGCAGAAATGCAGATAATGGCCGGAGGCCGGCCGGATGCCGGCGAGCGGGCGCTGGAATTCGGGATTGGCGGCCATCAGCGCCGGCGGCAGGACACCTTCTTCCACCAGCCGGTTGTCGCCGTAGATATCGGCGACGATCGCCTCCAGCAGGTCGGCGCGCTGGACGAGGCCGGCCGACAGCGTCTGCCATTCGCGTTCGTCGATCAGCACCGGGATATGCGAGATCGGCCAGGCGCGTTCGCCGGTGCCCTTGCTGCCATAGGCACGGTAGAAAACGCCGGCATCCCGGAGATAGCGGTCGGCGCGGGCGAAACGCTCGGCAAGATCCTTTTCCGGCATGGCGCTCAGATGCGAGAGGAAATGCTGCCAGACCGGGCGGACCCTGCCCTTGTTGTCAACCATCTCGTCGGCGGTGCCGGGAAGCGGCGCATAGTCGAAGGCCGCACGTTTGCCGGTGCGGTCCACGGTCTCTTCCCTGCGCTCTACTGCCGGCCTCTTACCCATCAAAACCCAAGCTACCCCTCATGCCCGGCCTCAAACTCCAGCAGGCCGCCTCAAATCCAGCGTCAGCGGGAATTCAAGAGAACCCGTCTCGGTGCGGGGGATATAGCCGCCCGCCGTATGTCCCCACGGCTCGAAGCGGGCGAGCCGCCTTGCTTCCGCCTCGTTGCCGTTGACCGGGAAGGTGTCATAGGTCCGGCCGCCCGGATGGGCAACATGATAGATGCAGCCGCCGATCGAACGCTTCGACCATGTATCATAAATGTCAAAAGTCAAAGGTGTGTTGATCGGCAGCACAGGATGCAGGCCGGACGCCGGTTGCCAGGCCTTGTAACGGACGCCGGCCACCGACACGCCCGCCGTGCCGGTCGGCGTCAGCGGCAGGGTGCGGCCGTTGCAGGTGACGGTGTAGCGCGCCGTATTGCTGGTTTCGAGCCGCACCTGAAGGCGCTCGACGGAACTGTCGACGTAGCGCACGGTGCCGCCCGGCGCACCTTCTTCGCCCATGACGTGCCAAGGCTCCAGCGCCTGGCGCAGTTCCAGCTTCGAGCCCTCGTATTCGACTTCGCCGCAGAAGGGGAAGCGGAATTCGAGCTGAGCCTTGAACCATTCCGGACTGACGTCGAAGCCGTTTTCGCGAAGGTCGGCAAGCACGTCGAGGAAATCGGCCCAGACGAAATGCGGCAGCATGAAGCGGTCGTGCAGCGTCGTGCCCCAGCGGACGAACTTGCCGTCGACCGGATTGACCCAGAAGCGGGCGATCAGCGCGCGCACCAGCAATTGCTGGGCGAGCGACATGCGCGCGTTCGGTGGCATCTCGAAGCCGCGGAACTCGATGAGGCCGAGCCTGCCGGTCGGGCCGTCGGGCGAAAAAAGCTTGTCGATGCAGATCTCGGCGCGGTGGGTGTTGCCGGTGACGTCAGTCAAAAGGTGGCGGAACAGCCGGTCGACGAGCCAGGGTAACGGCTGTTGGCCGCGGCCGGGGGCAGCGATCTGCGCCATGGCGATTTCCAGCTCGTAGAGGCTATCGTGACGAGCCTCGTCGATGCGCGGCGCCTGGCTGGTCGGGCCGATGAACATGCCGGAGAAGAGGTAGGAGAGCGAGGGGTGGCGCTGCCAGTGGAGGACGACGCTCTTCAAGAGATCGGGACGGCGCAGGAAGGGGCTGTTGTTCGGATTGGCGCTGCCGACGACGACATGGTTGCCGCCGCCGGTGCCCGTATGACGGCCGTCGATCATGAACTTGTCGGCGCCGAGCCGGGTGGCCCGCGCCTCTTCGTAGACCGCCGTGGTGATGTCGACGCATTCCTTCCAGTTCGAGGCCGGATGAATGTTGACCTCGATGACACCCGGATCCGGGGCGACGCGGATGACGTTGATGCGCTCGTCCTGCGGCGGCGGGTAGCCTTCGATATGGACGGGAAGCTTGAGCTCGGCGGCGGCGTTTTCGGCCGCGGCGATCAGCTCGAGATAATCCTCGATGCGCTCGACCGGCGGCATGAAGACGCAGAGCCTGCCGTCGCGCGGCTCGACCGACATGGCGGTGCGCACGGCGCCGCCGATCTCACCGAGCGTCTGTTCGATCCGGCTGCGATTGCTCTCGCCGGCGTGGAAGGAGGCTTCCGGCATGGCGCGGCCGGCCGGCACGAAGACATCGGGCAGCGGTTCGCGCGGGATCGTCGGATCGGCGGGGTGGATGTAGGGATAACGCGCCGGGGAGACATAGGGAAGGGTGCCGAGCGGCAGGCGGTAGCCGATCGGGCTGTCGCCCGGGACAAGGAAGATCCGGCCACGGCGGGTGCGCCATTTCTCGCTGACCCAGACCCGGCTTTCGGCCGCCTTGGCGTTCCATGCCTGCACCGGAAGTATGTAGCCTGTGGGGACGGTGAGGCCACGATCGAAGACCCGGGCGATGCGGTTGCGCTCCTCGGGATCCTTCAGCTTCGAATTCGCCGGATCGACATTGTCGGGAAGATTGCCTTCCTTGATGATCCAGTCGGCCGGATCCTCATAGGCCGGCTGCACCATGCCGGGCTTGATCGCCAGTTCTTTTGCGATCGCCGTCAAGAGCTTTTCGGCATCCTCTGAGGTGACACCGGTATCCTTGCCCTCGGCGGCGACCAGATCGAGGTTCTGCCAGACCGGCTTGCCGTCGCGGCGCCAGTAGAGCGAGAAGGTCCAGCGCGGCAGGCTTTCGCCCGGATACCATTTGCCCTGGCCGTAGTGCAGGAAGCCGCCGGGGGCGAAGCGTTCCTGCAGCCGGCGGATCAGGCTGTCGGCTTTTTCACGCTTGGTCGGGCCGACGGCGGCGGTGTTCCACTCCTCGGACTGGAAATCGTCGATCGACACGAAGGTCGGCTCGCCGCCCATCGTCAAATGCACGTCTTCGGCCTCCAGGACACGGTCGACCTTCTCGCCAAGTTCGTTGAGTTCCTCCCAGCTTTCGTCGGAGAAGGGCTTGGTGATGCGCGGATGTTCGGCGACGCGCGAGACCTTCATGTCGAAGGCAAATTCGGTTTCGGCCTCGCCGAAATAACCGCCCGAGATCGGGGCGGCGTTGCGGTAATGCGGCGTGGCGGCAAGCGGGATATGGCTTTCGCCGGTCAAGAGGCCGGAGGTCGGATCGAGGCCGACCCAGCCGGCGCCGGGCAGATAGACCTCGGCCCAGGCATGCAGGTCGGTGAAATCGACTTCGGTGCCGGAGGGGCCGTCGAGCGCCTTCAGATCAGGCGTCAGCTGGATGAGGTAGCCCGAGACGAATCGGGCGGCAAGGCCGAGATGGCGAAGGATCTGGACGAGCAGCCAGCTGGTGTCGCGGCAGGAGCCCTTGGCGCTTTCGAGCGTCTCCTCCGGCGTCTGCACGCCGGTTTCCATGCGGATGACGTAGCCGATCTGCCGCTGCAGGCGGGCATTCAACCCGACGATCATATCGACCGTCGCCTGGCCGGGCGACCAGTCGAGCGTCGGCAGCAGCGCCTTCAGCCGCGGACCGGCCGGTTCCGGCGTCATATAGATCGACAGATCCTCCTGGATCGTTTCCGGATAGCCGAAGGGCCACTTGGTCGCCTCCTCCTCGACGAAGAAGTCGAAGGGATTATAGACTGTCATGTCGGCAACGAGATCGACCTCGATCTTGAATTCGGTCACCGGATCCGGGAAGACGTAGCGGGCGAGGTAATTGCCGTAAGGGTCCTGCTGCAGGTTGACGAAGTGGTTTGAAGGCGTGACCTTCAGCGAGTGGCTGAGCACCCTTGTCTTCGAATGCGAGGCAGGTTTCAGCCGGATGATCTGGGGGCCGAGGTGGACCGGCTTGTCATAAGTGTAATGCGTCAGATGATAGATGCTGGCTTTGATCGACATATTGCTCTTTTTATCCGGCGCGCATCGTCGTGCGGCTTGCTGTTCCCGACATCAGTGTGTGCAATGCAGCGAAAGAAAGCAAGGAGGGCCAATGGCTTTTACGCCGCCTTGGCGAAAGTGACGGCCGCCTTCAGGCCCTTGCCGTCCCGTCCTGGCTCCAGTGTCAGGTCGGCGTTGAAAAGATTGGCGATTTCTTCGACGATCGGCAGGCCGAGGCCGGTGCCTTGCGCACCTGTCTGATTGCCGCGCGAAAAACGCCCGCGCACTGCCTCCAGTTTGTTGCGGGGAATGCCGGGGCCGTTGTCCTCGACTTCGAGGCGGATCGTCTCCGCTGACGCGATGACGCGGACGGTGACCTCCGCCCCTTTCCCGGCATAGGCGATGGCATTTCCGGCAAGGTTGCGCAGCATTTCACCGATCAGCAACGGCTCGGCGCGGATCATCGCCGGGCTCTCGCCCTCGAAGCCGAGATCGATGCCGGCGCTGGCCGCCGTCGGGATCTGTTCGCCGGTGATGTCCTGGGCGATGGCGGCAAGATCGATGGCGGAGGCGGTCAGCGCCTCCTTGGCGGTGGCGGCGTCGATTTTTGCCATCAGCAGAAGCTGGGCAAGGATGCGCTCGGCATGCGCCACGGCCTGATCGCCCTTCAAAGCTGCCGCCTGCGCTTCTTCAAGCGAGCCGGCGCGGGCGGAAAGCGCAAGCTGGGTGCGGATGATCGCCAGCGGCGTGCGCAGCTGGTGGCTGGCATTGCCGGTGAAATGGCGCAGCGCATCGAGCGCCGACTGCAGGCGGACCATGAAGCTGTTCACCGTATCGACCAGCGGCTCGACTTCGCTCGGCACCGTCTGCTCGATCGGATGCAGGTCATCGGGGCTGCGTTCGCCGATGGCATCGCCGAGCTTGTAGAGCGGGCGCAGCGCCACCGTGACCGAGATCCAGACGATGACGGCGGCACCCGCGATCATGAAGGCGAGGCGCAGTGCCGAGCGCACGAGGATCGCTTGCGCCAGCCGCCTGCGGGCGATCGTGGTTTCGGCGACCGTCACCACGAAGGGCACGGAGCGGATGCCTGTCGAGGCGGAGCGTTCGAGTGTGGCGACGCGGATCGGCTCGCCGCGGAAGGTGTCGTCGGCGAAGGCGGCAGCATTGGCGGGCGTCTTCTGCAGGACCGGCAGCGACTGGTAGCCGGTGATGAATTTGCCCGGCGGACCGTCGACGCGGTAGAAGACTCGGTCCTGCGCGGCCGAGGTCAGCATTTCAAGCGCGACATAGGGGATGTCGACCTGCAGCGTGCCGTCCTCGGCGACGACGACGCGTTCGGCGATCGCCAGTGCCGAGCCGGCGAGCACGCGGTCGGAGACGATGTTCGAGGTCTGCACAGCCTCGCGATAGGTATCGGCGAGCGCCAGCGTGCCGATGACGGCTGTGGAGACGAGCAGCCAGAAGAGCAGCCGGCGCCTGAGGGAATAGGCGGCTTTCATGAGGCCTCGGGGAGCTTGTCGAGATAATAGCCGATGCCGCGGGCGGTCTTGACCGTCAGGCCGTGCGGCGAGAGGCGTTTCCTCAGGCGGCTGACATATTGCTCGATGGCATTTGAAGAAATGTCGTCGTCGAAGGCCGTCAGCGACTGGATGATTGCCTCCTTGGCGACGACCTTGCCGGCCCGCATGAAAAGAATTTCGAGCAGCCCAAGTTCGCGGGCGGGAATATCGAGCGGCGTGGCGCCTGATGAAAAGGCGCGGGAATTGAGATCGAAGGAGATGCTGCCAAAACTGACGGTCGCCGAGCGCAGGCCGGCCTGGCGGCGCAGCAGCACGCGCACGCGGGCTTCGAATTCTGATATGTCGAAGGGTTTGATCAGATAATCGTCGGCGCCTAGGTCCAGGCCCTTCACCCGTTCTTCCGGCGTGCCGCGCGCGGTCAGGATGAGGACGGCTGCCTGGTTCTGCCGGGCGCGCATGGCGCGCAGCACGTCGAGCCCGTCCATCTCGGGCAGGTTGAGGTCGAGGATCACCAGATCGAAATTTTCCGCGGCGATGACCGCATTGGCGGATGCGCCGTCATGCACGACATCGACGGCATGGCCCGTGCCGCGCAAGATCGCCGACAGGCCGTCAGCCAGCGCGATATTGTCTTCGGTGAGCAGGATGCGCACGGATCTCCCCCTATTTCTCAGAGGAGATTATAGAGGTGGGGGAGTGATGTCACAGCGATTTTGGAGCTTACAGCGCCGCGCCTCCTTCAGACGCGCAAAGGACGCTGTAACATTTTCAATCCTCGCATCGTGCTTTCCGAAAATCGATTCCGAATTTGGCGGGAAAGCCGGCGTCAGCTCCCGGTCCTTTCGACCCGTTCGCGCTGCATCATCGCGGCGTCCAGCAGCCTTCGGAAGCGGGGATCGTCGCGGATGTTGTCGAGATCGGAATCATTGTTGAACCATTTGATATGGTAGACGGAGCTGTGCGGCAGTAACTTCTCAAGGAGATCGATAGCCTGGTCGACGTCGCCGAGGACGGAATAGACGCAGGCCAGATTATACTGCGCGACGATGTCATCAGGATCGATGGCGATCGCCCGCGCCGCCCAGTCGCGTGCCCTCATGGCGTCGCCCATATGAGCAAGCGCCAGCGCGCCGCGATGGGCCGGGCCAGAATTTTCCGGATTGAGGTTCAGCGCGCGTTCGGCGCGCAACAGGCCGAGGCGCGCCCAGTTTTCCGTATCCGACACACGGCCGAGCGAGCGGTAGGCAGACATCAGATGGATCGGCGAGACGTAGTCATCAGGGCGGATCGAAGCGGCGCGGGTGAAATATTGAACCGATTCGGCGAAGTTGCCGCGCATGAAGAAGAACCGGGCATAATGGAAATTCGCCTCGAAGAGGTTTGGGTCGAGCGCCAATGCTCGTTCGAAGGCCGCGGCCGCCCTCTCGTCAAAGCCGCTCTGATGCAGGGCCAGACCGTGAGAGGCGTGGGCCTCGGGAAGGTCGGGATCAAGCGCAAGCGCGCGGGCGCTCATCTCAAGGATGCGCCGCAGCGGCACGTCATCAGCTGCCCAATCGCGGATCGCCGCGTCGCAATCGGCGATGCCTGCATAGGCGCGGGCATAATCCGGGTCGAGTTCGACCGCCTTGCAGAACATCCGCCTTGCAAGCTGGAGATAGGATTTGGTCCAGGTGTGGGAGAGCTGGCGACCCCTGAGATAATAGGTATAGGCCTCGACATTGGCGGTCGGCTCGTTGGCGATCGCCTTCTTCTCCTCCGGCAGCAGACGCACCTTCAACTGGCCGACGATCGCGTGGGTGATCTCGTCCTGGATGGCGAAGATGTCGGTCAGATCGCGGTCATAACGTTCGGCCCAGAGATGATCGCCATTGGCGGTGTCGATCAACTGGCCGGAAATGCGCACACGATTGCCGAAGATGCGCACACTGCCCTCGAGCACGTAGCGCACGCCGAGTTCCTGGGCGAGCCGCTTCACCTTCACCGATATGCCCTTGTAGGTGAAAATGGTATTGCGCGGCACCACGTGCAGGCTGGAGATCTTGGAGAGATCGGTGATGATGTCTTCGGTGATGCCGTCAGAGAAATAGTCCTGGTCGGCATCGCCGCTCATATTGGTGAAGGGCAGCACGGCGATGAAGCAGGTATTGCGGTTCTGCGCGACCAATTTCGCCGAGGAGGGCGGCGCCAGGGTGACGGTATAGACCTGAACCGGCTGCCGGATATTCTTCAGCACATGCTCGCCGATGAATTCGAAGCCGAGATTGAGGCGCGAGCCGACCTGGTCGCGCACCGAGGCCGACACGGCGATGCCGCCCGGCGCCGCGATGCCCTCAAGCCTGGCGGCAAGATTGACGCCGTCTCCGAAGATATCGCCGTTCTCGACCACGACGTCGCCGAGATTGATACCGATACGGAATTCGACGCGCTCGTCCTTCGGCACTTTCTCGTTGCGGGCGGCCATGCTGCGCTGGATTTCGGCGGCGCAGGCAACGGCGTTCACCACGCTCTGGAATTCGGCAAGGATGCCGTCGCCGGTGAGTTTGACGATCCGGCCCTTGTAGTCTGAAATCCGGATATCGACCAGTTCGCAGCGGTGGCGGTTCAGCGCCTGCAGCGTGCCGGCCTCATCAATGCCCATCAGTCGGCTATAGCCAACGACATCCGCAGCGAGAATAGCGCTCAGTCGTCGTTCCATGACCCCTCCCATGGATCTTCCCAGTTTAGTCCAGCTTTTTATAGAGTTTTTGTCGTGGAGAGTCGCCTCCTGAATAGAAATTCGGGCGGATTCGACGTTTTGACACGGCAGCGCGACCATATAGCGTCGCCGATCTTCATCAATACTCTGAATGGGTGAAGGATGGTGTTCAGCGATAATCCTTTGTGATGAAATCCGTTTCTAATCGGAGAAGCAGGAAATGATGTGCTTCCGTCGATGCTTCGCGATCGGCGATATAAAAAAGTAGTCGCCGATCGGTTTGGGGCGGAATATTGCCAGCGGTATCCAACACCGTAGGGAATGTGATTCGGGTTGCTGCGAGACCGATGCCGGTTATTGTGGCGGCGTTTCGTGCGCGACGGAGATTTTGGATGACAGGTTCGGCCCGGGATTTTCTGGCGTTTCATGATATTCCGGAGGCCGGACTTCGGTCGATTATCGCTCGCGCCCGGGAGCTTGCCATAGCTTGGGATGAGCGCTCCATGCCGCAGAGCCTGACGGGCAAACGAGTCGCGCTGATTGCCGACGACGGTGGCTGGCGCAATACGACTGCCTTCGATCTCGGCGTCCAGGCGATGGGCGGTATCTGCGTGCATGTGCCGATCGGCTTCAATGCGCGGGAGGAGTCCGGCGATCTTGCGGGTTATCTCGGCAACTGGTTCGACATGCTGGTGATCCGCACGAAGGAGCTCAATACGCTGAAGGCGGTGGCGGCAGCCGCGCCGGTGCCTGTCATCAATGCACGCACACGCTCCAACCATCCTTGCGAGACGCTCGGCGATCTTGCCTATATCGAGAGCCGGCGCGGCTCGATCGACGGGTTGAAGGTCGTTGGCGTGGCGGCGGACGCAAATATCCTCCGCTCCTGGGTCGAGGCGTCGATCGTGTTGCCGATCGAGGTGGTGCAGGTCTATCCCGAACGCTGGCATATAAATGACGCCGCACTGCTCAACGAGCGCTTTCGCGCGAGCACCGATATGGGCGAGCTATCGGATGCCGACGTCGTCATCACCGATTCATTGCCGGGTGACGTCGCCTCGGAGGCGCTTGCCGGCTACAGGATCGGGACCGAAATTCTCGATCGTTTGCCAGAAGATGCGATCTTCCTGCCCTGCCCGCCGGTGACGCGCGGCCAGGAGGTGACGGCCAAGGCGATGGCGCATTCGCTTTGCCAAAGCCGCGCCGCCAAGGCCTTTCTGTTGCACGCGCAAAATGCGCTGATGGAGTGGGTCATCGCCTAGATTCGGCGCACTTGCTCCCCCCGGCGCGCTCAGGCATTGTTGCTGCATGAGGAGAGTTTTCATCTTGCTGCTGGCGTTCTGGCCCGGCTTTGCGCTGGCCGATCAGGCCTTCTATGCGGCGAAATCGGGCAATTCGGATGCGCCGGTGCTGACGGTCTATTCCTCGCTCGACGAGCCGTTGGCGCAGCCGATGATCCGGGGTTTCCAGGAAGCCAATCCCGACGTTGCGGTCAAATACGAGGATATGCTGACCGGCGATATCTACGACCGGATCGTCAGGGAGACGGATGCCGGCAAGAAGACCGCGGATTTCGCCTTTTCCTCGGCGATGGACCTGCAGGTCAAACTCTCCAACGACGGATATGCGCAGGTCAGCAACCTGCCGATGAGTGCGGCATGGCCGAAATGGGCGAACTGGCGCAACACCGCCTATGCGCTGACCTTCGAGCCGGCGGTGTTCGTCTATCACAAGCCGAGCTTTGTGCATGAGCCGGTGCCGAGCTCGCGGGCGGAATTCGTCGATTACCTGACCCGCAAGGGCAACGGGGTCTATGGGCGGATCGGCACCTACGATATCGAACGCTCCGGCGTCGGTTTTCTGTTCATGGCGCGCGACCAGGAGCAGTTCGGCGATATCTGGTCGGTGATCGGAGCGATGGGGGCTGCCGGCGTCAAGCTCTATTCGACGAGTTCGGCGATCCTGGAGCGTGTTGCCGACGGGCGCTTCGTGCTCGGTTACAATATTCTCGGCTCCTATGCGGCCGACTGGGCGTCGCGATATCCGGATGTCGGCATCGTGCTGCCGAAAGACTATACCGTGGTGATGTCGCGGATCGGGCTGGTGCCGCAGGCGGCCGCCGAGCCGGAGCTCGGCCGGCGTTATCTGACCTTCTTCATGTCGAGGGAAGGGCAGACGATCATGGCGCGCGAGCTGCAGATCCCGGCGGTCAGCCCCGAGGTGGCGGGAGAAAATACCGCCAATACGCTGCAGGAACTGCTCGGCGCCCAGCTTCGACCGGTGCCGGTCAGCCCCGGGTTGATGGTCTATCTCGACCAGGTGAAACGGGCGCGGCTGATCGCGCACTGGAACGAGGTTCTGCGGGCGCAGTGAAGCGTTTCGTGGTTCGGCCGGTCCACACATAGGACTTCGGTTTAGACCGGCGCCTGGCAATTGCGGCAAAAAAGTGGCCTCCTCTCCTGGATATCTCGCCGATGTCAGCTAAATGACAGCTTGTTGTGGTGGCTTTGGCTACTTCTTCTCCGTGGAGGCGGAGAGCTGAAGCCTTGGGAGGTATTCTGCTCGTCATCAGGACAATCGTGTCCGCTGTCGGTCGTTCCTCCCGATTCCCAGAGAATAACAGGCGGTTCGCTCAGCCGCCCACGGAGGACACATCGTGAAGCATAGTTTCATCGCAACTCTTCTTGCAGCGACCATCGCGCTGCCGGCCTATGCGGCCGACTACACCATCATCGCGCCGGCCGCTCCCGGCGGCGGCTGGGACCAGACGGCCCGTTCGCTGCAGACCGCGCTGCAGCAGGAGAAGATCTCCGGCAACGTGCAGGTCCAGAACGTGCCTGGCGCCGGCGGCACCATCGGCCTGGCGCAGTTCAGCAGCCAGGCTGCCGGCAATCCGAACTCGCTGATCGTCGGCGGCTATGTCATGGTCGGCGCGATCCTGACCAACAAGTCGCCGGTAACACTCAAGGACGTCACGCCGATCGCCCGTCTGACCGGTGAATATGAAGCCGTCGTCGTTCCGGCCTCTTCCGAGATCAAGACCATGGCCGATCTGGTTGCGGCGCTGAAGAAGGATCCGGGCGCAGTTTCCTGGGGCGGCGGTTCGGCCGGCGGTACCGACCACATCACGGTCGGCCTGATCGCCAAGGCCTCCGGCGTCGACCCGACGAAGATCAACTATGTCGCCTTCTCCGGCGGCGGTGAAGCGCTCGCCGCCATTCTCGGCGGCCAGGTCACGGCCGGCGTCTCGAGCTACAGCGAGTTCGAATCGCAGGTGAAATCCGGCACACTCCGTCTTCTCGCCGTCTCCAGCGACAAGCGCATCGACGGCGTCGATGCCCCGACGCTGAAGGAAGCCGGCACCGACGTCACCATCCAGAACTGGCGCATGGTTGCCGCAGCCCCGGGCCTGTCGCCAGAACAGGTGGCAGGCGTCACCGCCGATTTCGAGAAGCTGCACAGCTCCGCCACCTGGCAGGAAACGCTGAAGACCAAGGGCTGGGCCGACACCTATCTGTCCGGCGACGCCTTCAAGGCGCAGCTCGAGAAGGATGTCTCCGCTACCGAAGGCATTCTCAAAGATATCGGACTTGTTCAATGAGCGAGGATAACACCTCCTCGGCAACGACACGCCGCCCTGATTGGGCGGCGTTCATCATTGCCGTTTTCCTCTTCGTCATCGCCGGCGTGATGGCCTGGGATGCCTCGCATCTGAAAACGATCGCGCAATACGACCGCATCGGCCCGGCGACAGTGCCTCAAGTGGTGGCGTTCGGCCTCTTCTGTCTCGGGATCTGGACAGTCGCCGAAGCCTGGCGCGGCGAGTTTCCGGAGCGCGATCAGCAGGAAGTGGCGCCGGTCATCTGGATCGTTGCCGGTCTTGCCGGCCAAATGCTGCTGCTGCGCGTTGCCGGCTTCTCGATCGCCACCGGCATCCTCTTCGCGCTGACGGCACGCGGCTTCGGCAAACGCAAGCTCTGGTTCTCGCTGCCGCTCGGCATCGTTCTCAGCTTCGTCGTCTGGTCGATCTTCTCGCAGCTGCTGCAGTTGACGCTGCCGGCCGGCCCGCTCGAACGTCTGTTCTTCTGACCGCGCGGACGCGCTGTCAGCTCTTTTGATTTTACGCGGCGCCTGACCTCGAAATCGCATGGTCGGGAACGCTGCTTGGGACACCAAGATGAGCACATTCGAATTCCTATGGCAGGGTATCCTGGTTGCGATGCAGCCGATGAACCTGGTTTATGCGCTGGTCGGCGTGACGCTCGGCACCGCCGTCGGCGTGCTGCCCGGCATCGGCCCGGCGCTCACCGTGGCGCTGCTGTTGCCCGTCACCTACAAGCTCGATCCCGGCGGCTCGCTGATCATGTTCGCCGGCATCTATTACGGCGGCATGTATGGCGGTTCGACGACCTCGATCCTGCTCAACACGCCGGGTGAAAGCGCCTCGATCGTCACCGCGCTCGAGGGCAACAAGATGGCGCGCGCCGGGCGCGGCGGACCGGCGCTGGCGACCGCGGCGATCGGCTCCTTCGCCGCCGGCCTGATCGCCACCCTCGGGCTTGCCTTCATCGCGCCCTATATCGTCAAGCTGGCGCTGGTCTTCGGGCCGCGCGAATATTTCGCGCTGATGGTGCTGGCCTTCGTCACCGTCTCCTCGGCCTTCGGCGATTCAGCCCTCAGGGGCCTGACCTCGCTGTTCATCGGCTTCGCACTCGCCATGGTCGGCATCGACCAGCAAACGGGGCAGGCGCGGCTTTCCTTCGGCATTCCCGACCTGCTCGACGGTGTCGAAGTGACGACGCTTGCGGTGGCGATGTTTGCGATCGGCGAGACGCTTTACATCGCCGCGCAGGGCAACCGGATCGCCGAGAAGGTCGAGGCGGTCAAGGGTTCGCTGTGGATGACGGCGCAGGACTGGTCGCGTTCGTGGAAGCCCTGGCTGCGCGGCACGCTGATCGGCTTTCCGATCGGCGCCATGCCGGCGGGCGGCGCCGAAATCGGCACTTTCCTCTCCTACGCCACCGAAAAGCGGCTGGCGAAGAACCCCGAGGAGTTCGGCCATGGCGCGATCGAAGGCGTGGCCGGTCCGGAGGCTGCCAATAACGCCTCGGCCGCCGGCACGCTGGTGCCGCTTCTGACGCTCGGCCTGCCGACGACGGCGACGGCGGCAATCATGCTTGCCGGCTTCCAGCAATACGGCTTGCAGCCGGGGCCGCTGCTGTTTGCCACCAACCCGCAGCTCGTCTGGGGGCTGATCGCCAGCCTGCTCATCGCCAATGCGATGCTGCTGGTCTTGAACTTGCCGATGATCGGGCTCTGGGTAAAGCTGCTGACGATCCCGAAGCCGTGGCTCTATGCGGGCATTCTGCTGTTTGCGACGCTCGGGACGATCGGCGCCAACCCGTCGGTGTTCGAGCTCGGCATGTTGCTCGCCTTCGGCCTGCTCGGTTACGTGATGCGGCTCTTCGGCTATCCGATTGCGCCGACCGTCGTCGGCCTGATCCTCGGGCCGCTTGCCGAGCAGCAGCTCCGCCGTGCGCTGGCGATCAGCCAGGGCGACGTCACGACGCTGGTGATGTCGCCGATTGCGGCAGGCCTGCTGATCGTTGCCGCAGCGGCCTTTCTCATCCCGCTGATCCTGCGGATTCGCGGCCGCGGCCAGGTGCTGTCGCAGCTCGCGGCAAACGAAGACTAAAAAGACGACATTACCCCTGCCTCAAGGCCGGCCATGGAAACATGCGTCGGCCTTCTGTTTTTGCATGGCTGCGGTGATTTTCTGAGCATTGTGGTGGTGCCTGCGCGATACCATCTACAAGCGGTCAATCAAAACAAGAGGAAATGGACAATGTCCGCCATCCGCAGTTCAGTTCGCACGGGTTTCTTTGGTCGCGCATTTGCCGTGCTTGGCGCCGCAAATGCCGTCAGCGCCGCCGTTGAAGCCGGTCGCCGACCGCGTGCCCGCGATCTGAGGGAACTTGGCATCGACCCGGCCGCCTTCGGTCAGGCTTCCCGCTAACAGCTTCAAGCCATGCATGAATGAATTAGCCCGCAACCCCCGTGAACTGCCCCGAAGGTTGTCGTCCAACTTTCGGGGGCAGTTCACTAGTGGTCGCGGGCTTTGTTTTGTCCGAAAGAGAGTGCCGCGACGCCAAGCGCTGCGGCCTTAGTCTTTGTTTATGCATGTCGCCCGGAACCGCGGCGCAGTTCCGGGCGACATGCATTGTCATCGTCAGGCGTGAAGCTCTTCCTGCCGGGCGGCGTGATCTTCCATCCGCTCGCGCTTGTTGTGGCGGATCGACGACCAGAGCGACAGGCCGATCAGGGTCGCGCCGCCGAGACCGGTGATCACTTCGGGGATGTGCACCAGGGTCTGCGCATACATGATCACCGAGAGGATCAGGATGGCGTAGAAGGCGCCGTGCTCGAGATAGCGGTATTCGGCAAGCGTTCCCTTTTCCACCAGCATGATCGTCATCGAGCGCACATACATGGCGCCGATGCCGAGGCCGATCGCGATGACGAAGAGGTTCTGCGTCAAGGCGAAGGCGCCGATGACGCCGTCGAAGGAGAAGCTGGCATCCAGCACCTCGAGATAGATGAAGGCGCCGAGGCCGCCCTTGGCGGCAGCGCTCATTGTCTGCTGCGAGGCATCGAGCAGTTCACCCACCACCTCGACCGCGAGGAAGGTGAGCAGCCCGTATATGGCGCAATGAACGAAGATGCTGGCTTCCTCGCCGCCGATCAGCCAGGAGAAAACAAGCATCAGCGCCAGCACGAAAGCGATCTCGATGCCCCTGATGGTGGCCGAGCGCGCCATCACCTTTTCCAGGCCGCGGAACCAATGGACTTTCTTCTCGTGGTCGAAGAAATAGCTGAGGCCGACCATCATCAGGAAGGTGCCGCCGAAGGCTGCGATCGGCAGATGCGCGTCATTCATGATGCGGGCATATTCTTCCGGCTCACGGGCGGCAAGCACAAGCGCATCCCAGGGGCCGATCCGCGCCGCGATCGCAACGATCGCCAGCGGAAAGACGATGCGCATGCCGAAGACGGCGATGATGATGCCCCAGGTGAGGAAGCGCTTCTGCCAGACCGGCGTCATCTCCTTCAGCTTGTTGGCGTTGACGATGGCATTGTCGAAGGAGAGCGAGATCTCCAGCACCGCAAGCACTGTGCAGATGAAGAAGACGGTCGCCATGCCGCCGATCGTGCCTGTCGTTTGCCAGCCGAGCACGGCGCCAAGAACGAGGCCGAGGGCCGTGACGATGAAGGCCCAGCGGAAATAGCTGAGCGAGGAGTGGTGGGTCGCGGGCTGGCTCATGGCCGCACCTCGCGGCCGCAAATCATGGTGGAGAGGGGGAAATGCGGCATGCCACGACGGGCATGCGGATAAGGCATGTTGAGCTTGTTCATCGATGAAAAATCCGCCGGCTATGCTGCAGGCGGTACCGACATCACGAGAGCGCCGTAAAACTCTCGCCAGAGGGGCCCGGCACCAAATTACCCGTAGCCGATGTCTGGAAGGCTGCGGGACAGGCCTTAGGTAATCAACTTCCCCGGTCAGTCAAGTCCGGCGGCGGCACGGAAATGAAGTGTTTTTTTGGAACCATCCCGGCACCTGCTCGTTAGACCCTGGTTGAGCTTAAAAAGGAGGCCGATGATGCACACTTCGACCCATGTTCCCGACAAACGCACGGAGGCGTCCGACCGCATGAAGCGGGCGAAGCCGAACCGCATGCAGAAGGCGCAGGTGCTGCCGCCGCATCATGTCGACCTGACGCTGACGCCGGGTGTCTATCACGACATTCACGTGCCGGCCCATGTTACCGGTGCCGACCTTTCCAAGGGTGGTCCCGACATCAAGGACCCCGACCTGAAAGGCAAGGCAGAGACCAAGAAATAACCGGCATTCCGCAAGCCTTTTTGGCGCCCCGACAGCAATTCGAACAAGTGAGAAACATATGACGATCAACTTTGTGCCCCGCGAGATCCTTATCCGGCACGAA
This sequence comes from Rhizobium ecuadorense, assembly GCF_001187535.1. GTDB lineage: Bacteria > Pseudomonadota > Alphaproteobacteria > Rhizobiales > Rhizobiaceae > Rhizobium > Rhizobium ecuadorense. The sequence continues at coordinate 152,776 of NZ_LFIO01001304.1, read as the reverse complement.
AATGAATGGCAGGCTGCACGCGAGGCGGCGGATGAGCGCATCGATATCGGCAAAAGCCAAGAGCCGCTTGCCCCGTCCATCGGCGCCCCGTCCTTCGGCGCAAAGGCATCGGTTGGAAAAAACAATCCTTCGGCCGCACGCTCGGAATGAGCAGACCGGCCATCACGCTGATACGGACGTCCGGCATATGCCGGGCGTCCGTTTTTTATTGGTCGTCATCCCGATCGGCACGCCGTGCGGAATTGTAGCCGAACCGTTGTTCGAGCTTGCCGAAGGCGAAGAGCACGCAGATGGCGGCCAGTGTCGTGAAGAAGGCTATCGGCCAGTAACCGAAGCCCATGGCAAGGCCGATCGCGCCGGAGAGCCACATGCCGGCGCCCGTCGTCAGCCCGTGCACCCGACCTCTGGCAAAGACGATCATGCCGGCGGCAAGAAAAGCGACGCCGGCGGTCACCGCTTCGATGACGCGCAGCGGATCGATCCGCACCTGCGCGTCATCGGCAAAACCCGGCATGTGCACAGCCTCGATCGAAATGATGGCGAAGAGGGCCGCGGCAAGACTGATCAGAATATGGGTGCGGAAGCCTGCCGGGCGGTCGCGTGCCTCACGCTCGAAGCCGATCAGCCCGCCGAAGACGATGGCGCCGAGCAGGCGGGCGAAGATGACGGGATAGTGGATACGCGACGCCGGTATCATGTCGGCGATGATCAGATCCATGGATTCTTCCTACAGCATATGAAATTTTCGCTGGCTAACGTGTGAGCGCTAGATTTGTTCGGCTTTTTTCACTCGTGCGTCTGGATTCCCCACGGGCATTCTCCCATGCCGGCCGCTGCCGGCATGCCGTTCGAGGCACAGATCGGTGAACCCTGCATCATCCTGTCGCCGCGCCAACCTTTCAGAAAGGATTGGGCGGCGATAATTGCGGCCTCACGGGAATCGGACAGATGGCCAAGACAGCGACACGCGGCCGCCGCAAGGCGCCGGCGAGAGGAAAGAGCAAAGCGCGCAGCAGCGGTGGCGGATTGCTGCCCTGGGCGGTGATCGGCATTGCCGCGATCGGCGGTATCGTCGCCCACGACCATTGGAAGAGCATTGAGCCGATGCTTGCGCGGCAATCGGCGCCGGTCGCGCGGGAAGCGGCGGAGCAGCGACCTGTCGCCAGCAAGGACGTGCCGCCGAAGCAGGTGGCGCTTGCCACACCCACGCCAAAAGCCGCGCCGCCGGTGAAGCAATCGCAGTTGCTGCCGCCGGCGACGATCCCGACGCCGGCGATCCAGCCGGTCAAGGCGGTGCCGTCCCCGCTTACCCCTGCCAATCCGGAAACAGGCACGGTCGCCTTCGGCTATTGCGGCCAGGGCGCCCATATCAACTGTGTCGGCGATGGCGGCGTCTTCTGGTACAAGGGCGAGAAGATCGTGATCGCCGACATGGCAAGCCCCGTCGTCGATCAGGCGCGCTGTGACGGCGAACGCAGGGTGGCCTTTGCCGCCAAGTCGCGGCTGCTGGGGCTGCTGAACGCCGGTCCCTTCACCATGAACGCCGCGGGCAAGACGGAGGCCTCAGGCGCGCCGCGCGTCGTCTCGCGCGACGGGCGCTCTTTCGGCGCGCAGCTGATCAATGAGGGGCTGGCGCGCAAGCCAGGGGCTGCCGGCGGCGCGTGGTGCGCCTGACGGCATCCGGCTTTTTCAGCGAAGCATAGCCGCAAAGCTCTCGCGCAGTTTGCCGGAGCTGTTTTTGTTATTTGCCCTTTTTCACCAGCTTGCCGCCGGTGCGGAAGCTGCCGGCGAAGGAGGAATCCTTGCTTTCGGCCGTGCATTCGATCGCAATCGGCTTGCCGGCATAGGGATTGCCGAAAGTGCAGAAGCCGGCGACCTTGACCTGGCCCGTCATCTTGTTGCCGACACCCGTGGTGACGAGGCTGAGCGGCAGGCGGGCATTGCCGTTGGAGGCGGGCTTGATGCCGCTGCCGTCGCCCTGAAAGCCGAGCGCCTTGCCGTCCGAGGTGAAGATGAAGGTCACCACGCCATTGACCAGCGTGACGCTGGCAAGCTCGTTCTTGCAGCCCTTGGTGGCGTCGAACTTGGCAACAACAAGCTTGGCACATTTGCCGGAAAGGGTGATGACACCGGGCGCGCCTGGAAAGGTCTCGGGGGGAGACGCCGGCGCGGCAAAGGCCGGCAAGGCGAAGGCGGTGGAAAAAATTGCGGCGGCAATAGGCGCGGAAAGTCTCATTCTCTGTCTCAACCCCATCTGTCTGCAGCGGCGAATCGCCCGTGCGTCAATAGCCATACGTTGGATAGCTAGGCATTGGCACTGTTCTGTGACTTATTTTGGTCTTTACCGGCCGGCGCCCGGCGTCGAACAATGTCAAAGCATGTTGCCCGGAAGTGTGCAGCGGCTTCGAGATAACGACATGCATAAAAGCGCGCCGCATGAATCGTGATAGGGCGCGCCTTAGGGATTTTTGAAATCATCCCAGAGGATCGCTGCACCAGCCGCGAATAGGGTGATCGGATCAGCCACAGCTTGATGCTGATGGGTTCGACGACATGAAGCTGCATATAACCGAAACCGACGAGGCCGACCCAATCAGGGTAAGGCCGAGGACTATGGATATCGCCTTGCGTGTCCTCTGCGTCGTCCGTCCCCCATTTCTCCATCTGCGGGGCTCCCGCAGCGTATTGAAAATCCGCGTGCCGATGACCGGAGCCGGAAAATCCCCAAGACGGGGATCTATCAACGATGTCAGGGAGATCGGATGGTGGGCGTGACAGGGATTGAACCTGTGACCCCTACGATGTCAACGTAGTGCTCTCCCGCTGAGCTACACGCCCATCCGATGGCGGCGCATAGATCACAAAACCTTCGGAGCCGTCAATAGGCTTTTTTCAGTTTTGTGACGCGCCGCCCGGCAAGCCTTATGCGGCAAGCATTTTGTTGACCTCGTCGACGAGATCGCGCAGGTGGAAAGGCTTGGAAAGCACCTTGGCATCCTTCGGCGCCTTCGAATCAGGGTTCAGCGCCACGGCCGCAAAACCGGTGATGAACATCACCTTCAGGTCGGGGTCGAGCTCGGTGGCGCGGCGCGCCAGCTCGATGCCATCCATCTCGGGCATGACGATATCGGTCAGCAGCAGGGAAAACGGCTCCTCGCGCAGCCGGTCATAGGCGCTGGCGCCATTGTCATAGGAAAGGACCTTGTAACCGGCCTTTTCGAGCGCTTTCACCAGGAAGCGGCGCATGTCGTTGTCGTCTTCTGCGAGAAGTATCTTCTGAGTCATCAATCCAGACCGCTGATCAATAAGTTTTTGGTGGGTGCCCGGGGTTTACACTAGTCTTTACCCGGTAAACAACCGGTGAATTGCCTGTGCGCGACCGCATCCCTCCTACATAGTATGGACTTGGGGCCGGGCAACTGGCAACATGGGCAAAGCAGCCAGTTCATGACATGGTAAAGAGGGCCGAAAGTGCCGGAGATACGCGAATACGAGCTTTTTGAGGTTCATGAGCCCGTGTCGCAGACCATTCCCTTCGTCTACAACTCCCCTCATAGCGGCCGTATTTATCCACCGGAATTTATCGCCCAGTCCAGGCTCGAGGGCATCGCCATACGCCGTTCCGAGGATCATTATGTCGACGAGCTGTTCGGTTCGGCCGTGGTACTCGGCGCACCGCTCCTGGCCGCCAACTTTCCGCGCGCCTATCTCGACGTCAATCGCGAGCCCTATGAGCTTGATCCCAGGATGTTCGACGGGCTGCTGCCGCCCTATGCCAATATCAACTCGCTCCGGGTCGCCGGCGGGCTCGGCACTATTCCGCGCATCGTCGCCGAGAACATGGAGATCTATGCGCGGCGGCTGCCGGTGCAGGAGGGGCTCGACCGGGTCGAAGCGGTCTACAAACCCTATCATGCGACGCTCCGGCGGCTGATCGCGCGAACGCATGTACAGTTCGGTTTCGGCGTGCTGATCGACTGCCATTCGATGCCCGGCAATGTGCGCGTCGCCGGCAGCACCGCGCGGCCTGATTTCATCATCGGCGATCGTTACGGCACCAGCGCTTCGGCCGAACTTTCGCGCGCCGCCATCGCCATCCTCGAGGAAATGGGCTTTGCGGCGATCCGCAACAAGCCCTATGCTGGCGGCTTCATCACCGAACATTACGGCCGGCCCTCGCGCGGCCTGCATGCGCTGCAGATCGAAGTGAACCGGGCGATCTATGTCGACGAGGTTACGCTGGAGAAACGCGCCGACTTCGCCGCGGTGGCTGAGGCGGTCACGGGTTTCATGCAGCAGATGGCGGATTATGTCGAGAAATTCGCCGGCGACCGGGCGCTGGCCGCCGAATAGCCTGCGTCGATTTCACCGATATTATCCGGCCATGTCTGCGGGCCAAAAATCTCCCGGCCAAAAAAAACCGCGCTTGTAAGCGCGGCTAAGTCTAGGGAGGAAACACCCAAGGAGGGTATTTACAGTCAGAAGACTGTACCAAGGACGCTACTATTGCATTGCACAAATGTCAAGCAATATATTGCGCTGCGACATCTTTGGGCAGTGGGCGCGCAATGGAAGCGATTGGAGGGTTCACCCACGTCCCGATCGAACTGCCTGCTGTGTTTGCATTCCCGCTGCTTTTCGTTATGAAAGCGTCACGCCCGCCAGCCAAACGGATCCCTCATGCTTCCTGACCGCTCGTTCTTCAACCGTCTGGCGGAGGCCGCCAAGGCCGAGACGCTGCCGCGCTTCCGCTCCGGCCTCGATATCACCAACAAGCTTTCTTCCGGTTTCGATCCGGTGACGGAGGGCGATCGGGCGGCCGAACTCGCCATCCGGGCGCTGATCGAGGAGAATTTCCCCGACCACGGCATTCTCGGCGAGGAGCACGGCAATGTCGGGCTCGATCGCGACTATGTCTGGGTGATCGATCCGATCGATGGCACGCGCGCCTTCATCTCCGGCCTGCCGGTGTGGGGAACGCTGATCGGCCTGCAGAAGGAAGGGCGGGCGATCATGGGCATGATCGAACAGCCCTTTACCGGCGAGCGTTATTTCGCCGACCAGAACGGCTCGCTCTATAGCGGCCCCGAGGGCGAGCGGCGGCTGGCGACGCGCCAATGCGAGGCGCTTTCGAACGCCATCCTGTTCACCACCTCACCGCATCTCTTCGCCGGCGAGGAGATGGAGAAATACCGCGAGATCGAGAGCCAGGTCCGGCTCTTCCGCTACGGCTGCGACTGCTACGCCTATGCGCTGCTTGCCGCCGGCCATATCGATCTCGTCGTCGAAAACAGCCTGAAGCCCTATGACGTCGGCGGCATCATCCCGGTCATCGAGGGGGCGGGCGGCATCATCACCACCTGGGACGGCGGACGGCCTGAGAACGGCGGCTCGATCATCGCCGCCGGCAGCCGGGCGGTCTACGATCAGGCGATCGCCATCCTGCAGCGCTAATCCCGGGTTGGCTTGCCAATCCCTGGGTTGGCTTGCCAGTCCCCCGGGGTTGGCTCTGCTGATCCCCCCGTCGGCTCTGCCGATCCGGCTCACGTGCCGAGGGCGGCGACGTCCTGGTTTTCTTCGGCGTCGCTGCCGGGAATGAAGGCGTGGAAGGCGGCAAGGGCGGCGGCGCGATAGGTATCCCGTTCCTGGAAGATTTCGTGGCGGGCGCCGTTGATCGGCACCAGTTGGCCGGCGCGGAAATAACGCGAGAGCCGCTCCTGCGCCGTGTAGGGAACGACGCCATCTCGCGTCGGGGCGATGACGATGGTCGGGATGGTGATCGAGAAGAGATGGTTGGGCGAGGTGACCCGGTCCATCGTGCGAAAAGCCTCGGTCAGCCAGCGGGCCGTCGGCGGCCCGAGCGTCAGCTCCGGATGGGCTTTCATCATCGCGACATTGCGCTCGAAGCGGGTTTCGTCCGAGGTCAGCGGGTTGTCGCGGAAATCCGGCTCCTTCAGTTTCGAGGTCAGCGGCAGGAAGCCGAGGCCGAGTGCCGTCAGTGTGCCGGCAAGCGTTCGGATGACGCGGGGCGAGGCCGACTGGCCGGTCAGGCCGATAAAGGGTGCCGACAGCACCATGCGATCGATACGGGTGGTAAGATAAGGCGCGGCCGAGAGCGCGATCAGCCCGCCTGTGGAATGGGCGAGCAGGTAGAAGGGCAGGCGGGTATCCGGCAACACCACCTTTTCGAGGAAGGTGTCGAGGTCACGTTCGTAATCGACGAAGCGGCGGATGTGGCCGTGGTTGCGGCGCTTCAGAAGCCGCTCCGAACCGCCCTGGCCGCGCATATCGAAGGTGGCGACCCAGAGACCCTTGGCCGTCAGGTCGCGGATCGTCTCGAAATATTTCTCGATATATTCGTTGCGGCCGTGCAGGATGACCACCGTGCCCCTGGCGACCTGAGCACTGGCGCGGAAGACGGCGTAACGCAGCCGGTGGCCGTCATGGGTTTCGAAGAACCCTTCCGTGCGGTTTTCCGGGGCGGGATTGTCCGGCGTCGAATAGAGAATCTGATCCATGACTTTGCAATGCGCCGCTGCTGACTGCTTCGCATCAGGGATAGCGCATGGCATCCGGCTTGGAAAGCGGCGACCCCGTAGGGCGGGAAAGCGCGAAAAGGGCCGGCAGGAGCATGAGGGTGCTCACAGCCGGCCGAGTTTGAGGCTGAAGAAGAAGGGACGATGCACTTCAGCCATCGGGACCAGATTCACCCGACGCTGCGATTTCTAGGCGGATGCGTGTGAACGCGCTCCGAACCGGCCGTTCATGCGGGGTTCACGGCGCCGGTCGGGCGATTTCGGGAGGGTCTTGAACTCGCCAAATCCCATCACCATCTCCTTCCTGCGGGTGCCGAAGAGGGCCCGCGCAACCGTCCCGAGGCCGCCAAAGATGGGGTTTCAGGGGCATTTTATCGCAACACGTCGCTTCCACAGGAGGACATCATGCGTCACGTAGACTTCTCTCCCCTTTATCGCTCGACCGTCGGTTTCGACCGGCTCTTCACCATGCTCGACAGCCTCGCCCAGCCGGAGCAGGCCCAGACCTATCCGCCCTATAATATCGAGCGCACCGGTGAAAACACCTATCGGATCACCATGGCGGTCGCCGGTTTCGACGAGACCGAACTTTCGATCGAAGCCCATGCACATGTCCTGTCCGTCAAGGGCGAAAAGGCCGATGAACCTGCCGAAAGCGGCGAATTCCTCTACCGTGGCATTGCCAAGCGCGCCTTCGAGCGCCGCTTCCAGCTTGCCGACCATGTCGAGGTGACCGCCGCTTCGCTGAAGAACGGCCTGCTGCACATCGACCTTCTGCGCAACATTCCGGAGGCCATGAAGCCCCGCAAGATTGCGATTGCCGCAGAGCCGGTCGAGGCTCCGAAGGCCATCGAGGCGCAGGTCATCAACGGCTAATCACATCCCTTAAGAAAAAAACGGCGCTCCGATCGGGGCGCCGTTTTTTATTGCGGCAATAGGTTCAGGCCGGGCTGGCGGCTTCGTCTATTTCCTTTTCGGTTGCGCGGCGGGCCGCGGCGGCGGCGTATTTCTGGGCGATGACGGCGCAGACCATCAGCTGGATCTGGTGGAACAGCATCAGTGGCAGCACGATTGCGCCGATCGACTGGCCTGAGAAAATGACGTTTGCCATCGGCACGCCGCTTGCGAGGCTCTTCTTCGAGCCGCAGAAAGTGATGGTGATCTCGTCGGCCTTGCCGAAGCCGAGCCAGCGGCTGCCGAACATCGTCAGCACCAGCACTAGCCCCAGAAGAACCATATCGGCGACGATGACGACGGCGATATCGGCGATCGAGAAGGTGTGCCACAGGCCCTCGACGACGGCCGTCGAGAAGGCGAGGTAGACCACCATCAGAATCGAGCCGCGATCGACAGGCATCAGGATCTTCTTCTTGGCGCGGATCCAGTCGCCGATCCAGGGCTGCAGGATCTGGCCGACGATGAAGGGGGCAAGCAGTTGCAGCAGGATCTGCCGAAGCGCGTCGAAGGAGAAGCCGCCATGGCCGCCGACAGAAAACAGCAGGCCGACCAGCAGCGGCGTCAGGAACATCCCGAAGATATTGGAGGCCGAGGCCGAGCAGATGGCGGCAGGCACGTTGCCGCCGGCCATCGAGGTGAAGGCGATTGACGACTGCACCGTCGACGGCAGCACGCAGAGGAAGAGAATGCCGAGATACAGCGGCTGCGGCAGGATCGTGTCGGGGATCCATCCGAGCGCCAGGCCGAGCAGCGGGAAGATGCCGAAGGTCGTCAGCAGGATGGCGAGATGCAGGCGCCAGTGCAGCAGGCCCGCGATAACGACGTCGCGCGAAAGGCGGGCGCCATGCAGGAAGAACAGCAGCGCGATGGCAAGATCGGTGGCGATGCCGAAATAAGCTGCGAATGTGCCGCTCGCCGGCAGCAGCGAGGCGAGAATGACGGTGCAGACCAGCAGGATCGTGAAAGTATCGGGCAGAAAGCGGCGCATGGCGGTCTCGCGACTTTGATAGGTAGTCATTGTTTTGTCGACCATTGTGATCCACGATGCAAGGAATAACAGTTATCAAGGAACTGGATCATGCTGGACCTTTCGCAACTGCGCAGTTTTGTCGCCGTCGAGCAGATGGGCAGTTTTACGCTCGCCGCAGAAAGGCTCGGCCTTGGTCAGTCGACTGTCAGCCAGCATATCCAGCGGCTGGAGGCGGCCCTAGGGCGCAAACTCCTGGCGCGGGACACGCATAAGGTCATACTGACCGGCGATGGCGAGGCGCTGCTGTCGCATGCGCGCAGCATGCTTTCGATCGAGGGACAGGTGCAGTCGCTGTTTCGCAGCAACAGCCTGCGCGGCAGCCTGCGTCTCGGCGTATCGGAAGATTTCGTCACCAGCCAGTTGCCGGCGGTGCTGGAGGATTTCGTTCGGTCTCATCCCTCTGTCGACCTCGAACTGACGGTGGCACTCTCGGGCGTCCTCTACGAGATGCAGGACAATGGCGAAATCGATCTGGTGCTCGCCAAGCGCCGGCTCGGCGATGCCCGCGGAAAGCTGGTCTATCGCGAACCGCTCGTCTGGCTGGCGCGCGATCCGGAGCGTGTGCTGGCCGCCGGCCCTTTGCCGCTGATCGCCTTTCCGCCGCCGAGCGTCACACGGGTGATCGCGCTGGAGGCGCTGGCGCGAAACGGCGTGGCGTGGCGGATTGTCTGCACCTGCGGCAGCCTCAGCGGATTGACGGCGGCCGCACGGGCCGGCATGGGCGTGCTGGTGCAGCCGCGCAGTATGGCGCCCTCAGGGCTGAAGGAGGTCGCCGCGGGAAACCTTCCGCTGCTGGAGGATGTGGAATTCGTGCTGGTGCCACGCAAGGGGGCGGACCAGGCGCTGGTCGCCGCACTGTCGGACGATATCCTGCAGAAGGTGAGGCGGCTGAAGTCGGCGTGAGTGATTGCCGCGGTCAGGCGGCCAGGCACTTCAGGAAACCATCCACATCCGCTTCCGTCGTCGCGAAGCTGGTGACGAGGCGGATCAGGGTTTCATTCTCGGAAACCAGTTCAGGCGTTGTCGCCGGCACCGGCCATTCGTAGAATTTTGCGCCCTTTTCCTCGGCGTTTTTTGCCGCATGTTTGCCAACCACGGCAAAGACTTCGTTGGAAGCGGTCGGCCAGGCGAGGCGGGCGGCGCTGCTGGCGCCGATACCGGCGCGCAGGCGGCCGGCCATGCCGTTCGAATGGCGGGCAAGATCGAGCCAGAGGCCGTTTTCGAAATAGGCATCGAACTGGGCGGCAATGAAACGCGACTTGGAGAAAAGCTGGGCGGCGCGCTTGCGGATGAAGGGCATTTCGCGCGCCCGATCCGGATCGAAGAAGACGATCGCTTCCGCACACCAGCAGCCGTTCTTGGTGCCGCCGAAGGACAGCATATCGACGCCGCGTTTCCAGGTCATTTCGGCCGGGGTGGCGCCGAGTGCAATCAGCGCATTGGCGAAGCGGGCGCCGTCCATGTGAAGCGGCAGGTTGCGCTTTCTTGCGATGGTGGCGATCTCGCCGATCTCGGGCAGGGAATAGACCGTGCCGATCTCGGTTGCCTGGGTGATGGTCACTGCGCTGGCGCGTCCGTGGCGGAGGGCGTCTTCCGGAAAACCTGCAATTTTTGCGGAAAGCTTGGCCGGATCGATCTTGCCGGCTTCGCCGTCGACGGCGACGAGGCGGGCGGAGCCGGAGAAAAACTCCGGAGCGCCGCATTCATCCTCGATCACATGCGCCTCTGAATGGCAGAAGGTGATGCCGCCGGGGCGCTGGACGCTTGCCAGCGACAGGGAGTTGGCGGCCGTGCCGGTGGCGACGAAGAAAACCGAAACCTCACACTCGAAGATTTCGCAAAAGCGAGCCTCGACCTTCTTGTCGAGATCGCCGGCACCATAGGCGGCGGCAAAACCGGCCGATTCCGCCAGCAGACGTTCGGCAATGGATCTATGGGCGCCGGCCCAGTTATCGGAAGCAAAGAACATGTGGGGAACCGTTGGAAGGGAGAGTTTGGCAGGGCCGAGGCGGAGATTACGCCAAAGCTTCACAGGATCAAGGCTGCTGCCCATGACACATCACAAAAATTGAACTACGCAATCAACAAACAAAATAGCAGAATATTTCGTAATTTTATTTCGCATCGGCGACCGATTCGGTAATCTTCCGTCGCAAATTGATGTTTTTTCGGGATGCGCTCTTGCGGACCCGAATGCTTTCTGGCATAGAACAGATGAATTAGGACAGTGTTGCTGTCCTATTTTGGCCCGAGTGGCCGAAGAAGCGCCGAAAACCCTGGAACGGACGGGCTTTCACGCTATAGTTCTTCCGAGCGTCAAGCCTTAAGGGCGGTGCGCGGAGGGCGAATGGCAGGCGCGGAACGCGACGGTTTGCTTTCCTCATAAGCAGATGTCTGCGGCCGATCTTCACCATGCAACAGCGCTGTCATGCGCCGAACCTATTTTGGTTGCGGCCCAGGACGAAAAGCCGCCCGCGGCCCCGCGGGCTTCGACAGGAGGAAAGATGATGACGAAGACGCCATCCATGGAATTTGACCGGTTCGCTGCTGCAGAGGTGCGCGCGACGGCCAATATGTCCAAATCCGCCTCCGGCCTGCCGAAGAAACAAGGCCTCTACGACCCGCGCAACGAACATGATGCCTGCGGCGTCGGCTTCGTCGCGCATATGAAGGGCCAGAAGTCGCACCAGATCGTCAAGGACGGCCTCTTCATTCTCGAGAACCTGACGCATCGCGGCGCCGTCGGCGCCGATCCGCTGATGGGCGACGGCGCCGGCATCCTGGTGCAGATCCCCGACCGGTTCTTCCGCGAGGAGATGGCCGCGCAGGGCATCACCCTGCCGCCGGCCGGCGAATATGGCGTCGGCCATATCTTCATGCCGCGCGATGAAAAGCAGATCGAGCACTTCAAGAAGGTGATCAAGGATGTCGTCACCGAGGAAGGTCAGGTCCTCATCGGCTTTCGCGACGTGCCTGTCGATAATTCCTCGCTCTCCAAGGCGCCGGCGATTGCCGCAACAGAGCCGCATCATGTGCAGGTCTTCATCGGCGCCGGTGAGGATGCCGAAAACAATGACGAGTTCGAGCGTCGGCTGTTCACGCTGCGCAAGGTGATCTCCAACCGCATCTATGACGAGTTCGACGGCGAGGAGAGCAATTTCTATCCCGTGTCGCTGTCGTCGGCGACGGTGGTCTACAAGGGCATGTTCCTGGCCTATCAGGTCGGCGTCTATTACAAGGACCTGACCGACCCGCGTTTCGAAAGCGCGGTCGCCCTGGTGCACCAGCGCTTCTCGACCAACACCTTCCCGTCGTGGAAGCTCGCGCATCCCTACCGCATGGTCGCCCATAACGGCGAAATCAACACGCTGCGCGGCAACGTCAACTGGATGGCGGCGCGCCAGGCCTCGGTTTCCTCGCCGCTGTTCGGCGAGGACATCTCCAAGCTCTGGCCGATTTCCTACGAGGGGCAGTCGGACACGGCCTGTTTCGACAATGCGCTCGAATTCCTGGTGCGCGGCGGCTATTCGATGGCGCATGCCGTGATGATGCTGATCCCGGAAGCCTGGGCCGGCAATCAGTCGATGGCTCCAGAACGCAAGGCCTTCTACGAATATCACGCCGCCCTGATGGAGCCCTGGGACGGACCGGCTGCCGTGGCCTTCACCGACGGCAAGCAGATCGGCGCGACGCTCGACCGCAACGGCCTGCGGCCGGCGCGCTACCTCGTCACCGATGATGACCGTGTCATCATGGCGTCCGAAGCCGGCGTGCTGCCGGTTCCGGAGGAGAAGATCATCCAGAAGTGGCGCCTGCAGCCGGGCAAGATGCTGCTGATCGATATGGAAGAAGGCCGGATCATCTCCGACGACGAGGTGAAGTCGAAGCTGGCGACGGCGCATCCCTATCGCAACTGGCTCGGCCGCACCCAGCTGATTCTCGAAGAACTGAAGCCGGTGGAGCCGCGGGCGCTGCGCCGCGACGTGTCGCTGCTCGACCGCCAGCAGGCCTTCGGCTATACGATTGAGGATACCCGCATCCTGATGTCGCCGATGGCGACGACGGGCCAGGAGGCGATCGGCTCGATGGGGACGGATACGCCGATCTCGGCGATGTCGGAAAAGCCGAAGCTGCTCTACACCTATTTCAAGCAGAATTTCGCACAGGTGACCAACCCGCCGATCGATCCGATCCGCGAAGAGCTGGTCATGAGCCTCGTCTCCTTCATCGGCCCACGCCCGAACATTCTCGACCACGAAGGCATGGCGAATGCCAAGCGGCTCGAAGTGCGTCAGCCGATCCTGACCAACGGCGATCTCGAAAAGATCCGCTCGATCGGTCATACGGAGGACCGTTTCGACACCAAGACGCTCGATTTCACCTATGATATCGAGCGGGGTGCTGCCGGCATGCCCGAAATGCTCGACCGGCTCTGCGAGCGTGCGGAAGCGGCCGTCAAGGGCGGCTACAACATCATCGTGCTCTCCGACCGCCAGATCGGGCCTGATCGAATCGCCATTCCGGCCCTGCTGGCAACGGCTGCCGTACACCATCACCTGATCCGCAAGGGGCTTCGCACCTCTGTCGGTCTCGTCGTCGAGACCGGCGAACCGCGCGAGGTCCATCATTTCTGCCTGCTCGCCGGCTACGGCGCCGAGGCGATCAACCCTTACCTTGCCTTCGACACGCTGCTCGACATGCATGCCAAGGGCGACTTCCCCAAGGAAGTCGATGCGTCCGAAATCGTCTACCGCTACATCAAGGCGGTCGGCAAAGGCATCCTCAAGGTGATGTCGAAGATGGGCATCTCGACCTACCAGTCCTATTGCGGCGCGCAGATCTTCGATGCGATCGGCCTGTCGTCGGAACTGGTCGACAAGTATTTCTTCGGCACCGCGACGATGATCGAAGGCATCGGCCTCGAGGCGATCGCCGCCGAGACCGTCGACCGCCATAACGCGGCCTTCGGCGCGGATCCGCTGCTGGCGACGACGCTCGATATCGGCGGCGAATATGCCTATCGCATGCGCGGCGAAAGCCATGCCTGGACGCCGGATGCGGTTGCAGCCCTTCAGCATGCCGTGCGCGGCAATGCCGAGGATCGCTACCGCGAATTTTCCGAGATGGTGAACAATTCGGCGCTGCGGATGAACACGATCCGCGGGCTGTTCAACATCAAGAGCGCCGAGGCGCTCGGCCGCAAGCCGGTGTCGATCGACGAGGTCGAGCCGGCCGCCGATATCGTCAGGCGTTTCTCGACCGGGGCGATGTCGTTCGGCTCGATCTCCAGAGAGGCGCATACGACGCTGGCGATCGCCATGAACCGGATCGGCGGCAAGTCGAACACCGGCGAGGGCGGTGAGGAATCCGACCGCTACATGCCGCTCTCGGATGGTTCTATGAACCCGGAACGGTCGGCGATCAAGCAGATCGCCTCGGGCCGCTTTGGCGTCACGACCGAATATCTGGTCAATGCCGACGTACTGCAGATCAAGGTGGCGCAGGGCGCCAAGCCCGGCGAAGGCGGCCAGCTGCCGGGTCACAAGGTCGATGCGACCGTTGCCAAGACCCGCCACTCGACACCGGGTGTCGGCCTGATCTCGCCGCCGCCGCACCACGACATCTATTCGATCGAGGATCTGGCGCAGCTGATCTACGATCTGAAGAACGTCAACCCGACCTCGGATGTCTCGGTCAAGCTCGTCTCCGAAGTCGGCGTCGGCACGGTTGCCGCCGGCGTCGCCAAGGCGCGCGCCGACCATATCACCGTCGCCGGCTTCGACGGCGGCACCGGTGCGTCGCCGCTGACCTCGCTGAAACATGCCGGCAGCCCCTGGGAGATCGGTCTTGCCGAGACCCAGCAGACGCTGGTGCTGAACGGCTTGCGCTCGCGCGTCGCGCTGCAGGTGGACGGCGGTCTGAAGACCGGCCGCGACGTCATCATCGGGGCGCTGCTCGGCGCCGATGAGTTCGGCTTCGCCACCGCGCCGCTGATTGCGGCCGGCTGCATCATGATGCGCAAGTGCCATCTCAACACCTGTCCGGTGGGGGTGGCGACCCAGGATCCGGTGCTGCGCAAGCGCTTCAAGGGCACGCCTGAGCATGTCATCAACTACTTCTTCTTCGTTGCCAACGAAGTGCGCGAAATCCTCGCCTCGCTCGGCTTCACCCGGCTCGACGAGATTATCGGCGCCTCGGAACTGCTGGAGAAGGACGAGATGCTGGCGCATTGGAAGGCCAAGGGTCTCGACTTCAGCCGTATCTTCCACAAGGTCGATGCCGCCAAGGAAGAGACTTTCTGGACGAGCCGGCAGCAGCACCCGATCGACGATATTCTCGACCGCGCGCTGATCGCGCAGGCTCAGCCGGCGCTGACCGACAAGACGCCCGTCGCCTTCGAGGTCGGCATCAAGAACGTCGACCGTTCGGCGGGCGCGATGCTGTCCGGCGAGGTCGCCAAGCGTTATCGCCACCGCGGGCTGAAGGAAGACACGATCAATGTGACGCTGCGCGGCACGGCAGGTCAGAGCTTCGGCGCCTTCCTGGCGCGCGGCGTCACCTTCAACCTGATCGGCGACGGCAACGACTATGTCGGCAAGGGCCTTTCAGGCGGCAAGATCATCATCCGGCCGCCGGAAAATTCCAGGATCGTCGCCGAGAACTCGATCATCGTCGGCAACACCGTGCTTTACGGCGCGACCGAGGGCGAATGCTACTTCCGCGGCGTGGCGGGCGAACGTTTCGCCGTCCGCAACTCGGGTGCGATCGCTATCGTCGAAGGCGTCGGCGACCATGGCTGCGAATACATGACCGGCGGCGTCGTCGTCGTGCTCGGCGCCACGGGCCGCAACTTCGCGGCCGGCATGTCCGGCGGCGTTGCCTACGTGCTCGATGAAACCGGCGATTTCGCCAGCCGCTGCAACATGGCGATGGTCGAGCTCGAGCCGGTGCCCGAGGAGGACGACATGCTGGAGAAGCTGCATCATCACGGCGGCGATCTCATGCACAAGGGACGCGTCGACGTCTCCGGCGACATGACGCGCCATGACGAGGAGCGCCTTTACCAGCTGATCTCCAACCATCTGCATTATACGGGCTCCACCCGCGCCAAGCAGATCCTCGACAGCTGGGCCGATTACCGTCCGAAGTTCCGCAAGGTCATGCCTGTGGAATACCGTCGTGCGCTCGAGGAAATGGAGCGCAGCCGGATGGGCATTGCCGCGGAATGATGTGCAATGGGACAATCGTCATCCGCTGACCCGATGCGGCGGATGACGGAGACATCCCGATGACCCCGTGACGATCATGCCGGCGGCGGAAAGCCGTCCAGATCGCGCGGATGTTTCAGAGGACATGCTCCAATGACGGTCAAGAGAAGCAACTTGCCCCGGGTACCGGGACTGACGATAGACAGATTGGCTGCGGTGAGGCGGTCATGAGGGTAAGGGACGAAGATATGGGTAAGGTAACAGGGTTTCTGGAAATCGACCGGCAGGTGGCGAAGTACCAGCCGGCGTCGGATCGTATCCGTCATTTCCGTGAGTTCACGATCCCGATGTCGGACCCGGAAGTGCAGAAACAGGCCGCGCGCTGCATGGACTGTGGCATTCCCTATTGTCATGGCCCCACGGGCTGCCCTGTGCACAACCAGATCCCCGACTGGAACGACCTCGTCTACAACAACAATTGGGAAGCAGCGATCCAGAACCTGCATTCGACCAACAACTTCCCGGAGTTCACCGGCCGCGTCTGCCCCGCGCCTTGCGAGGAAGCCTGTACGTTGAATCTCGAAGATGCGCCGGTCGCCATCAAGACGGTCGAGCAGGCGATTGCCGACAAGGCGTATGAACTCGGCTTCATCCGGCCGCAGCCGGCCACCGTCCATACCGGCAAGAAGGTCGCCGTCATCGGTTCGGGTCCCGCCGGCATGGCGGCCGCTCAGCAGCTCGGCCGCGCCGGCCACGAGGTGCATGTCTATGAGCGCGAGACCAAGCCGGGCGGCCTGCTGCGCTACGGCATTCCCGACTTCAAGATGGAGAAGAACTTCATCGACCGCCGCGTCGAGCAGATGAAGGGCGAGGGCGTCACCTTCCATTGCGGCGTCAATGTCGGCGTCGATGTCAAGGTCGAGCAACTGCTCGCCGATCATGATGCCGTCCTCTATTGCGGCGGCTCCGAGACGCCGCGTGAGGCGGGCATTCCCGGCACGGACCTTGCCGGCGTGCATGACGCCATGCCCTATCTGGTGCAGCAGAACCGCCGCGTCGGGCGCGAGAATATCGACAGCGTCGGCTGGCCGTCGGACCCGATCCTTGCCGGGGCCAAACATATCGTCGTCGTCGGCGGCGGCGACACGGCTTCGGACTGCGTCGGCACGGCGTTCCGCCAGGGAGCCGTCAAGGTCACCCAGCTCGACATCCGGCCGCAGCCGCCGGAGAAGGAAGACAAGCTTGCCGTCTGGCCCTTCTGGGCGACGAAGATGCGCACTTCCTCCTCGCAGGCGGAAGGCGCCGTGCGCGAGTTCCAGGTGGCGACGCTCGAATTCGTCGGTGAAGACGGCGTGCTGACCGGGGTCAAGTGCTGCGAGGTCGACGAGCGCCGGCGGCCTGTTCCGGGCACGGAATTCGTCATCCGCGCCGATCTCGCCTTCATCGCCATCGGTTTCCGCGGCCCGTTCACGACGAGCGTCCTGAAGGAACTCGAGGGCAAGCTGACGCTCAATACCGACAAGCGCGGCTCGACCAATGTCGTCGCCAACGACCGCGACTACAAGACGTCGGTCGACAAGTTCTGGACGGCGGGCGATGTGCGCCGCGGCCAATCGCTGGTGGTCTGGGCAATCCGCGAAGGCCGCCAGGCGGCGCGCGCCATCGACGAGGCATTGATGGGGTCGAGCGTTCTGCCGAACTGACCGCAGCCCGCATAGAACTCCCGAGACAAAACTCCGCCTTTCCGGCGGAGTTTTTTGTTGGGGGCATGCGCTGGTGCGACCGCTGCTGGTGCGACCGCTTGACGCGGAGGCATCCGCCGCAAGCCTCAAGCAATGCCGGGACGCGAGATTGTCCAGCGGACGCCGAGCTCAGGAGGAGCCGGCCGCGACCGAAGCCGCACAGGCATTTCACCAGGATTTTTCACATGGTTTCCGCAGTTGACAGCACAAGGCTGGTTTCGGCCCAATATGCGCTGAAAAACCTTCGCAGCTCCGACGACGACAGTTCGCAGGATACGCAGAATTCGTCGGCCGCCAGTATCCTGAGCAGCTACGGGCTCGATTCGAGCTCCGCCTCGCTGCTTTCCAATCAGGCTTTGTCCGGGCTGCTCGACACGCTTTCATCCCAAAGCGATACTTCAGATGAGGCCGACGCGACGGATGACGGCGCCGACGTGACCAGCGCCTCCTTCATGTCGATGCTGAAGCAGCAGCTGCAGGATGCGGCTGCGGCCGAAGGCGAGAGCGGCAAGGCCCATGACATGCTGGCCGCGCTGGAAGCCGGCACGCTGACCATCACCGATCCGACGCAGGGCGTATCGATTGCCGCCTGGGACGTCGACGATCCCGACGAGGCTGATACCGAAAGCAAGGCCGGCAAGCAGGTCGATGTCAGCGGCTGGAGCGATTTCCTCGACGCGCATCTGGAGCGCGGCGCCGATGGCGCTTTCGTCAAGGAAAACGGCAGCTATGTCGATCAGACGAACGACAGCAACGCCTTCTTCGGCCTGATCGGCGCGGATTATTATTATCTGAGCTGGCCGCAGGCGGGGGCGGTGTAAACGGAACGAAAAGGAAGGCTGCCGCGCGGAGTTTTCATTTGACCGAGACTTCGGCCGGCGTCTTTGCCGCAGGCAGGCGGTAATCATCGACGCGGCCGGGCGGCGCGGGCGTCATTTCGCCCTGCTCGACCAGGAGGTCGCGGGGCGATCGTGTCAAAGCCATTGGCGGGGGCCTGGCGCCGAGAAGTTCGGCGCCGCCGTCGAGATTGGGATCGGAGAGGCTGATCGGCACGGTATGTTCGACCGGATTGGCGGGAAGGCCGAGCCCGGGCAGATTGCTTTCGTCCAGGCGGATCAGATCCGGGCTTGCCTGGGTGCCGAGAATGCGGCGGGCGGGCTTTTCCACATAGAAGGCGAGCTTGCGCCGGCCGGCCTGTGTCAGGTTGATGCCATCGGAGGTGCGCAGGCGCACCTGCTGGCCGTTCACATCAGAGCCGGTGACGATGAAGTTGCTGTTTTCATCGACGAAACCATCCCAGATGTCGACGAATTCGCCGCCGATGCTTTCGACCTGGTTGCGGTAAAGCTGGTTCATCTGGACGGCATCGGCCGTCATCTGATCGGATTCGAAGGCGGGAAGGCCGACCCAGAGCAGCGGGATCTTGCGGTCGGTAACCTCTTTGCCGAAGGAGAGGACGCGGCGGCGGTATTCTGTAAACCAGCCGTCGGTGCGGAATTTCTCCTTGGCGGTATCGGTCACCATCTGCTGGCGGTCGTTGGCGCCGAGCATGACGACGACCATTGCCGGCTTCAGCTCGTCGATCATCTTCGGCAGCTGTTCCGGCCAGTCGTAATAGTCGTCGCGGACGAGGCCCGATGAGACATTGCCGCGGGCTTCGACGACCACCCCGGGCGAAGTCTCGAAGGCGGCGGTGAGGCCATCGCCGAGGCCGCTGGCCAGGAAATCGCCGACGATCAGGATCTTCTTGGCATCGCCGAGTTTCTGCACCGCCGGCTCCTCTTGCACAGGTGCGCGGAGCGGCGGCGCGGTGCGGGTGTTGACGACGGCTTTCTGCGACGGTGGACGCTTGCGCTGCTGCTGGCGCTTCGGCTGCGGGACGTCGGGCGCCTGCGGCCCGTCGTCGAGATAGCGCCGGCCGAGAAAGAAATCGAGGATCGAACGGCGCTGGTAGCGCTGCTCCTGGGCTTCCGCCACATGCATCGGCGCAAGTGCGCCGAGGCATAGCGAAACCGCCGCCAGGGCGAGCACGAGCCAACGGATGGGGGGGCGGTCAATTTTCTTCGTCATGGGCAGTTCCGCATCTGCCGGCATCTTGCACGCAGGGCAGGCCAGCGTCCACTCCCGCTATTATCTAGGTCACGATTCCGCCGCTTCTAGCGACGCAGTGCGTTCAGAAGCGGCAATGAAGGTTCGCCATCCGGCTGCATGCCGATGCGCTCCTGCACGGCCGATATCGCCGCTTTCGAACCCGAGCCGAAATTGCCGTCGACTTCGCCGTTGTAATAGCCGAGCGTCTTCAGACGGGTCTGCAGCTCGAATTTCTCGGTGATGTCGAGGGCGCCGTCCGGCCGCGGCCAGCGCTGCTGCATGCCGCCGTAGCCGGCGATCTGGTCGGCGAGCAGGCCGACGGCAAGCGCGTAGCTGTCCGAGGCATTGTAATTCTTGATGGTGAAGAAGTTGGCGGTCATCAGGAAACCTGGGCCACTGGACCCGGCCGGCATTTTCAACATGGCTTTGGTGGCGCTCTCGCGGAAGGCCTTGCCGTTCGGGCGGGTCAGGCCGAGGGCCGCCCATTGGGCGAGCGTATGGGTCTTGCCGGCCTGTTTGGCGGCTGCGGCGGGAACGACAACCTCGTAGCCCCAGGTCTTGCCGGTATCCCAGCCGTTCTTCATCAGCAGATTGGCCGAGGTCGCCAGCGCATCGGGCACGGAGTTCCAGATATCACGATGGCCGTTGCCATCGGCATCGACGGCATAAAGCAGGTAGCTTGTCGGAATGAACTGGGTATGGCCCATGGCACCAGCCCAGGAGCCGGTCATCTCGCGGGCCGGCACGTCGCCGTTCTGCAGGATCTTCAGCGCGGCGACCAGTTGCTTCTTGGCGAACTTGGCACGGCTCGGATCGGCATAGGCAAGCGTTGCCAGCGCGCGCGGCACGTAATGCAGCCGGTCGTCCTTGTCGAGGATCGCGCCATAATTCGATTCCATCGACCAGATGGCGAGCAGAATGGTTTTGTCGACGCCGAATCGCTGTTCGATCGCAGCCAGCGTTCTTGCGTGCTTGGCGGCCATCTCGCGGCCGATCTTGACCGTATAGGGATTGACGCGGGAGTCGACGTAGTCCCAAATCTTCGAAGTGAATTCAGGCTGGTAGGCCGCCTTTTCCAGCACGGTCGGGTCGGGCTCGCTCACCCCGGAAAAGGCCTTTTGATAAGTTGCCTTACTGATGCCACTCTGAGCGGCTGTTTGGTAAAAATCCGCGATCCATTTCTGGAACCGGGAATCGGCTTTCGCGTTGTCGGGGACCAGTCCCACATGGGCGGCGACAATGAGGGCGAGAGCAAGACCACGAAGGGAGTATTTGTGATTCTGGGTCATCGACAGTGTTATCCGTCATCTTCAGTTTCTGGCGCAGCGGGGCATCATGTCCGCCCAGACCCGAGACTACAGGAACGGAGTCAACAAATTCTTTACCATGGCGATCCGCTGCGGTCACCATTTGCAAAACAGTAGCAATTCTATACTAGTTAAAGCTAAAAAGCTCCATTTCCAAAGCGATATGAATCGAAGCAGGAGGCCGGGTGTGGCTCAACACAACAAAGTTCGTAA
This sequence comes from Rhizobium ecuadorense, assembly GCF_001187535.1. Lineage (GTDB taxonomy): Bacteria > Pseudomonadota > Alphaproteobacteria > Rhizobiales > Rhizobiaceae > Rhizobium > Rhizobium ecuadorense. The sequence continues at coordinate 131,692 of NZ_LFIO01001304.1, read as the reverse complement.
AGCAGTATTTCCGGTTGCCGGGTTGGGAACGCGATTCCTCCCCGCAACCAAGGCTGTTCCGAAGGAAATGTTGACCGTCGTCGACAAGCCGATCATTCAATATGTCGTCGACGAGGCGATCGAGGCCGGGATCGAACATCTGGTCTTCGTCACCGGACGCAACAAGCACGTCATCGAAGATTATTTCGACATCCATTTCGAGCTGGAGCAGACGCTCAAGGAACGCGCCAAGAAGGCTGAGATCACCCTTCTCGCCCAGCAATTGCCGAAGGCCGGTACGGTGAGCTTCACCCGCCAGCAGGAGCCGCTCGGCCTCGGCCACGCGGTCTGGTGCGCCCGCGAGATCGTCGGTGACGAGCCCTTCGCCCTGCTGCTGCCCGATATGATCATGAAGGGCGACAAGGGCTGCATGAAGGGCATGATCGACCTTTACGGCCAGAGCGGCGGCAATATCATCGCCGTCGAGGAATGTGCGCCTGATCAGGCGCATAAATACGGCATCGTCGGTGTCGGCGAGGCGATCGGCGAGGGCTTCCGCATCACCGGCATGGTGGAAAAGCCCGCCAAGGGAACCGCGCCTTCCAACTTCTTCATCAACGGCCGCTACATCCTGCAGCCGGAAATCTTCAAGATCCTCGAAACCCAGGAGCGCGGCGCCGGCAACGAGATCCAGCTCACCGACGGCATGCTGAAGCTCTTGAAGGAACAGGATTTTGCCGGTTACCACTTCCGCGGCACGACCTATGACTGCGGCGCCAAGGACGGCTTCATCCTGGCGAACGTCGCCTACGCCCTCGAACGTGCTGACATCCGTCCGTCCGTCGAAGGCGGCTTCAAGGAATTGCTTGCGAGCCTGAGATAGGGCTTCGCCCAGCGTATCAAGTAAAAGAGCCGCGCGCATCCAGACCGGATGCGCGCGGCTTTAGAATTCGGTCAGTTCGGCCGACTGATCTCGTCCAGATACCAGTTGATATAGCGCAGTTCGTTCTGCTCCATCGGCGCGATCGGTCCCGGCACAAAATAGTGCGAGAGAACGCCGCGCGACGTGTGCTCTATGATGGCCTTGTCCTCGTCGGTCGTCACCGTCCAGAGCCACACGAGCTTGGCGAGATCATAGTCTCTGCCCTCCTCGGCTTCACTGTTGACGAGCCAGATCAGTTCCATCTCGCAAGCTGTCGGGCCCTTCGGAATGAAGCGATAGATCATGCCGTGGTCGGGATAGCAGACGAGAAATGAGGTGCCGCCGAGATGGACTGAGGTGACGCCGCCATCAAATTCGGTAAATCGGCCCATCAGCATGCTGAGCGGCGAGCCGTCCTGGCTGCCGGTCTTAACACCGTCATAAAGCGCATAGCGGAACGCGTGGATGGCTTCTCTGTTCGCCGCGGATGTCTGCCAGTGATCGCCGGAACCGACCGCGATGCCGAGGGCGCATGTGCGTTCCTCCATCGCGGCGTTCAGCGTCTCGATCATGTGCAGCGGCTGTTCCAGCGCATGAGTCTGCGAATATTCGGGGTGCGCCGGGCCGCAATGGTAGCATTCCACATAGTTTTCCACCGCCAGCTTCCAGTTGGCGTCGACAGGAAAGGTCTGCCGATGCGCCACCTTAGCCTGCCGCCAGCCATATTGGCCGCAGGTCGCATAGAGCAGATTTTCGACCTCGGAGAAATCGAGCGGGTCGTCTGCGAAGGAAATGAAGATCAAGCCTTCGACCACACGGACATGCAGCGTCTTCAGTCCGTAATCCTCCCGCTTGAAATCTTTTGGCATCAGCCTTGCTGCCTTCAGGCTTCCATCATTGCCATAGGTCCAGGCATGGTAGGGACAGACGAAGACACGGGCATTGCCCTTATCCCGGGTGCAGACCTCGGCGCCGCGATGGCGGCACACATTGAGCAGCGCATGAATTGTTCCATCGGCATGTCGCGTGACGATCACCTGCTCCGAGGCCATGCGAAACACTTCGAAGTCATTCGGATTTGGAACAACGCTCTCATGCGCGAGGCAATGCCAATGGCGGCGGAACACGCGCTCCAGATCACGCTCATAAATGTCCGGATCTATGTAGAATGGCCGGGCAAGACCGTGGCCCGGCTTATGAGCCGCAATGAGCTGATCGATGCGGTCGACCGATGGCGCAGCCGGTGTTTTGGTTTCAGGTGCTAGCATGGGAATGTCTCCGGAAATACCGATAGGTCCGTCATCACATCCGGACCCTCGCGGCATTCGGATCATACATCGGCGCAAGTGATGGCTCGGCTCTCACCCTCGTTCCCGCAATCTCGATCTCGTAAAATGAGCCAAGCACTTTCGCCACGCTCTCACCCTCACAGGGCACGTAACCCAACCCAATTGCACCGCCGAGGAAATGGCCGTAATTACCGGAGGTTATCGTGCCGACGATCTCTCCGTCGCGGATGATTGCCTCGTTGTGAAAGAGCAACGGTTCAGGATCTGTGAGCTTGAATTGCACCAGCCGGCGATCAAGGCCCGTTTCCTGCTTGCGCAAGACGGCATCGCGGCCGATGAACTCGCCTTTGCCCGTCTTGACGGCGAAGCCGAGGCCTGCTTCCAGCACATGATCCTCATCGGTAATGTCATGGCCAAAATGGCGGAACGCCTTTTCGATGCGGCAGCTATCGAGCGTGTGGATGCCGCAAAGCTTCAGACCGAGGTCCAGGCCTGCCAGTTCCAGCGCCTCAAAAACGTGGGCGGCTTGATCGGTGGAGACATACAGCTCCCAGCCGAGCTCGCCGACATAGGTGACGCGGTGAGCGCGAGCCAGTCCCATGCCGATCTCGATTTCCCGCGCGGTGCCAAAGGGATGGGCATCGTTGGAGAAATCGTCAGGGCTGATCCTCTGCACCAGCTGACGCGACTTCGGACCCATCACGCAGAGCACGCTTTCGGCCGCCGTCATATCGGTAAGCACGACATTTTCATCGGCCACGTGCCTGCGCAGCCAGGCAAGATCACGCTGCAGTGTCGCACCTGGAACAATGAGCAGGAAGGCGGTTTCGGTCAGCCGGGTTGCGGTGAGGTCACTTTCGATGCCGCCACGACGGTTCAGCATCTGCGTGTAGACGATACGGCCGGCGGGCACGTCTATCTGGTTCGCGCAGAGCCGTTGCAGGAAGCGACAGGCGTCTCGCCCTTCGACCCGGATTTTGCCAAAGGAGGTCATGTCGAAGAGACCGACGCCGGTCCTGATTGCCAGATGTTCCTCGCGCTGGTTTTCAAACCAGTTCTGCCGCCGCCAGCTATACTCGTATTTCCGCTCTTGCCCTTCCCTGGCGAACCAGTTGGCACGCTCCCAGCCGGCCACTTCGCCGAACACGGCGCCACGCGCCGCAAGGTGCTCATGGATCGGCGAGCGACGTATGCCGCGCGCGGTCGCCATCTGCCGATAGGGGAAATGGTCCGCGTAAAGCAGGCCGAGCGTCTCCGTGACGCGCTCCTTCAGGTAGAACCGGTTCTTCTGGAAGGGCTGGGCGCGCCGGATGTCTACATCCCAGAGATCGAAGGGCGGTTCGCCGTCGTTCATCCATTGGGCAAGCGCCATGCCGGCGCCACCGGAAGATACGATGCCGATCGAATTGTATCCGGCCGCCACCCAATAGCCTTTCACTTCCGGCGCCTCGCCCAGATAATAGCGATCGTCGGGTGTAAAGCTCTCCGGTCCATTGAAGAAGGTGTGAATGCCGGCAGTTTCCAGCATCGGCATCCGGTTGATCGCCATTTCGAGGATCGGCTGGAAGTGGTCGAAATCCTCCGGCAATTGGTCAAAGCAGAAGTCCTCGCGGATCGCCTCGCCCGCCGGCGGCCAAGGCTTGGCGACCGGCTCAAAGGCGCCGATGAGCATCTTGCCGGCATCTTCTTTGTAATAGGTACACTCGTCCGGGACACGCAGCACAGGCAGAGACTTCAGCCCTTCAACCGGCTCGGTGACGATATAGAAATGCTCGCAGGCATGCAGCGGCAGGGTGACGCCGGATTGCCGAGCGAGATCTCTGCCCCACATGCCGGCGGCGTTGACGACATTTTCCGTCTCGATCGTGAAACGCTCGCCGGCCTGCTCGCAGACGACACCGACGACTCGACCATCTCTGGCAAGCACCTCGATGACTTTTACGCCTTCGATGATGGTTGCACCGTGCTGCCGCGCTCCCTTGGCGAGCGCCATGGCGATGTTTGCCGGGTCGCATTGTCCGTCGAGCGGCAGGTGAACCGCTGCCTTGACGTCGCCGATGTTGAGATGGGGGTAAAGCGCCTTCGCCTCTTCCGGCGAAATCTCGCGAACGTCGATTTTGAACGCCCGGGCCAACGAGGCCTGACGGTAGATCTCTTCCTTACGCTCTTCGGTCAGGGCAACCGTGATCGAGCCATTTTGGCGCATGCCGGTGGCGATGCCGGTTTCGGCCTCCAGCCTGACGTAGAGATCGGCGGAATATTTGGCAAGGCGCGTCATGTTTTGCGAGGCCCGGAGCTGACCGATGAGGCCGGCCGCGTGCCATGTGGTGCCTGAGGTGAGCTGTTTGCGTTCGAGCAGCACGACATCGGTCCAGCCAAGCTTGGCCAGGTGGTAGGCGATGGAACAGCCTGAGACGCCGCCGCCGATGATCACGGCGCGTGCCTTTTGGGGGATGGGTTTCGTCACGCTCGCAGCCTCTCGTTCTCGGGATCCCATAACGGCCGGTCGGGCTGGACGACGGCCTTGAACCGGTCGCCGAAGATTTCAACCTCCAGCTCCGTGCCCGGCACCGCCAGATCCGACCGCAGCATGCCGAGCGCCACGGACCTGCCGACGCGGTAGCCCCAGTTGCCCGACGTTGTCTCTCCGACCAACTGACCGTCGCACCAGAGCGTCGACATATAGGGGGCGTCACATTCGCCGGCATCGACGACCAGTGTGACGAAGCGCTTCGTCACACCTTGCTGCTTCTCGCGCCCGAGCGCCGCCTTGCCCTTGAAATCGGGTTTTGCCCAGTCGACGAAACGCTCCAGCCCGCCCTGCAGTATGGTGTAATCGGTCGAAAGGTCGCCCTTCCAGGCGCGGTAGCCCTTCTCGATACGCAGGCTGTCGAGTGCTTCCATGCCGAAGGGCTTCAGACCATGCTTCCCGCCCGCGGCCCAGACCGCGTCGAAGACCGTGGCCGTGTCGTCCACCTTCGTGTGAAGCTCCCAGCCAAGCTCGCCGACGAAGGAGACGCGCACCAACTGCAGCCGGCGGCCTGCTATCTGGCAGGACTGGTGCGTCAGCCACGGCTTGGAAAGATCGGCGTCCGTGATGTCTGCAAGGATGGCACGCGATTGCGGCCCTGACAGTATCTGGCAGGTCAAATCGTCCGTCACATCGTCGAGCGTGAATCGCGCGTCTTTCGGCAGATGCTTCTGCAACCATGCGAAATCGTGCCACTGCGCTGTCGCTGCGGTGGTCAAGAAGAAAAGGTTCTCTTCCAGCGCCATCACCGACATCTCGGTGACGATACGGCCTTTGTCGTCGGCAAAATAGGCAAGTCCGATGCGGCCGGGTTTCGGCACCTTGCCGGTGATCAAGCCGAGCAGCCAGTCGCGTGCACCCTCACCCTGCAGGCAGTAGCGGGAAAAGCCCGGCAGATCGAGAATGCCCGCAGCATCACGCACTGCCAGGCATTCCTCCTCGATCCGTTTCTGCCACGGCCCCGCCCGATTCCAGGTCTGCGTTGTTTGTACCGACGTGTCATCGCCTGATTTGGCGTACCAGTTGGCGCGCTCCCAGCCATTATAGGGCTTGAATTGCGCACCAAGTGCCGCGATCCGATCATGGATCGGCGAGAGTTTCCTGTTTCGACCAGCAGGCCAGGCGTGTTTCGGGAAATGCATCGCATATTCGTGGCCGTACACTTCCATGCCCTTGGCGAGGCAGTAGTCCTGGTCGGAAGCAAAGCGCGTGTAGCGACGCGGGTCGCAGGACCACATGTCCCATTCGGTCTGCCCTTCGGTCAGCCATTCGGCCAGCACCTTGCCGGCACCGCCCGCCTGGCAGATACCGAAAGTGAAGACGCAGGCCTCAAACGCATTCGGCACGCCCGGCATCGGCCCGATCAGCGGATTTCCATCCGGTGTATAGGGGATAGGCCCGTTGATCATGCGCGACAGGCCGGCCGTGCCGAGGATCGGCACGCGCTCGACTGCGTCATTGAGATACCATTCCAGCCGCTCGAGATCGTCAGGGAAAAGCTGGAAGGAGAAATCCTCCGGCATAGGATCGTCGGGCGTCAGCCAATGCGCCTTGCAATTGCGCTCATAGGGACCGAGGTTCATTCCGGTCTTTTCCTGCCGCAGATAATAGGAGCTATCGACGTCTCGCAGCAGCGGCAGCTTGTGGCCGACCTCCTTCGACCAGGCGGCAAGCTCAGGAATTTCTTCGAACAGCATGTACTGATGGCTCATCACCATCATCGGCACCTCGCGGCCGAACCATTTGCCGACTTCGCGGGCGTAATAGCCGGCGGCATTGACGACATATTCGCAGCGGATATCACCCTCCGGGGTGGAAACGATCCATTCGTCGTTTTCCCGGCGCGCACCGGTTGCGACACAGAAGCGGAAGATCCTCGCCCCCAGGTCGCGCGCGCCCTTCGCCAAGGCCTGGGTCAGCTGCGCCGGGTCGATGTCGCCGTCATAGGGATCGTGGAGCGCGCCGATGAGGTCATGGGTCTCGACAAAAGGATATTTCGACTTGATCTGCTCGGGCGACAGGATGTCGAGGTCCATGCCCTGGTAGCGTCCCATGCCGACCACGCGCTTGAATTCCTGCAGCCGCTCGTTCGAGTGGCCGAGCCGGATCGAGCCGGTCACGTGGTAATTCATCGGATAGTCGACCTGAGCGCCCAGCTCGCGATAGAGCGAGGCCGAATAGCGCTGCATGTTCATGATCGACCAGGAGGAGGAAAACGTCGGCACATTGCCGGCCGCATGCCAAGTCGATCCGGCCGTCAATTCGTTTTTTTCCAGAAGCACCGCGTCGGTCCAGCCCGCCATGGCCAGATGATAGAGTGCGGAAACGCCGACAGCACCTCCCCCGATGATCACAACGCGCGCGTGAGATGGCAAATTCGACATGGCTGCTCCTCGTTCAAAGGCAAGTCTGGCAACGAACGGGAACGGCATCAAGCGGAGGGAACTTGCTTTATTGATCGAAGAATTCGATTAGATAACGCGAAGATTGCCCTCGCCCCAGTGAGCCCGGAAAGAACATGCAGATTGATCTCATCGAGACTTTTCTCGACCTGATGGAAACCCGCAGCTTCAACCGCACGGCGGAGCGGTTGAACATCACGCAATCAACCGTTTCCCATCGCGTCAAGGCGCTGGAGGCGCAGTTCAACCGAAAGCTCTTCACGCGCAACAAGGGTGGCACCGCACCGACGGCGTCGGGCCTGCGGTTCCTCGATCATGCGAAAGCCCTGCAATACCAGTGGCATGAAGCAACTCGGGCGGTCGAGAATGCGGGCGCCTATGAGCGATCCATGCGGCTTGGCATCCAACACGACCTTGCCGAAATCTTTGCCGGGCGCTGGCTTTCTGCGGTCCGCGCTGAGCTGCCTGGGACATCGATCTACCTGGAAGCGGACTACTCGATCCAGATGAACCGAGACCTCGCAGCTGGAGATCTCGATCTGGCCGTTCTCTATACGCCGCACTATCTGCCCGACCTTCACTATGAAAGAATCGGGGAAATGACATATAATCTGGTCAGCACAGTCGCGTGCACCGTCGGCGCACTTCGACCGGAAACCTATATCCAGGCCATCTATTCACCGGCCTTCGACCGTGCCCACAGACTGGCTTTGCCGCATCTGTCGGCGGCACCGCTGGCGTCGGGGCAGAACACCGCCATCACGGGTTTGCTCACGACGCTGGGGGGCGCTGCCTACGTCATGAAAAGCAGCGCCGCGCGACTTGCCAAGGAGGGTGTCGCTTTCCCGATAGAGGACGCTCCACCCATTCAACAGACGGTCTATGCCGCAACCAGCATCCGCACACGCCACGCCCATCAGCACCGTCGCATCATCGGCATCCTGCAGGATCTGATAGCATCAGCCTGAGCCGGTGGCAGATCACTTCGGAGCAATTTCGGAAGACGCTTTTGCGTGTGGTCTGGGGCAGGTAGCGCTGCGCTAGAACCAGGATGATTTAAGGCCGGGTCGGCCTTAAATCTGAATCCTGTTCTAAATTAAAGAGTTAGAGCATGATGTCGCCCGAAAACCGCTCACACTTTTCGGCATCATGCTCTAGCGTTTGAGCTTCAGGCCGACGCCGGCGCGGAATTGCTGCGAGTCGTCGCCGTCCTTGCGCGTGGTCAGCTCGTAGCCGAGCGTGCTGGTCAGATCGAGATAGCGGTTGATGTTCCAGGTCAGCCCAGTCGCCGCGGTGTAGACGAGCTCGTCGTTGATGGTGCTGTCAGTGGGATAATCGCGCCATATGACGCCGCCGATCATCGTGCCCACCAGATTGTCGCGCAGCTGGTGGGTGACCGTCGTGGTCAAGGCGTGCGAGACGTAGCCACTCTCGCCCGCCGTGGTCGAGGGCTGGATGCTCGTCTGCAGGTCGAAATTGACATCGGTGCCGCGGATCGGCGACCAGAGCAGGCTCGCATCGAGTGTCGCGGTATCAATCGACGACAGACGGCTGTCTTCGAAATCCGCCATCTCATAGCCGACACCGACTTCACCCTTCAGCTTTTCGCCGAGATCGACCTCGACGCCTGCCTTGGCGCCATAGCTATGGCCGGAACGCTCGTAGCCGGCGGAATCGCGCGTCTCGTCATAGAGGGTTCGGCCGACCGTCGCCTCGATGAAGGGGATGAGCGCGGGAGACAGCTCGTAGCCGACGCGGCCGCGCAGCGTGCCGGTCGTCTGATCGCGGTCGCTCAGCGCAACGGTTGTGCCGTTCGAAAGCGTGGCGTCGGAATAGATCGAGCGGGTCAGCGCCAGCGCCGTCGTGCCGCGCAGGATGCCGAAATCGCGTTGGACGGAGGCGCCGGCTGTGAATTCCTGCACGTCGGACTGTTGCGCGGCATTGGCAATGGCGTCGGGGTCGTCTGTATCTTCCCGATAGAAATTATAACCGGCGGTGAGGTGGGCGACCGTATCGTCGGGAAGATCCAGCCTGAGGTCGCTGTTGATCTTGAAGGAAGGCTGCTCCTCGCCGTCGCCGCTGACATTCTTTTGCCAGGCGCCTTCCGAGGTTACTGTCAGCTGGTGTAGGCCCCAGTCGGAGGTCAGCGTCGCGGCCGCATCGGTTTCTAGGAAGGAGCGCTGCTCTCTGGTATTGCCGTCCTTGGTGGTCTCGGTGTTGATGCTCTGGGTGACGCTCGGGCGCAGCACGAAGGTGCCGATCGGAATGCCCGGCGTTTCCGCCGTCGAGGCACTTTCGGCAGCCCGGCGTCGCGGCAGCGTTTCGTCGATCGGTGCTTCGCGGGTGTTCAGCCGGCGGATGTCGTCGTCGAGGATGGAGCCGGTAATGTCGTCGCCGGATTGCGCGTCCGGTATGGCGGGCCTCTGGGCATCGTCTGCGTTTGTGGCCACACTGTTTGCCGCCGGCGCGGCCGAACCGTCGCTCTCGTCATCGAAACCGGCTTCTGATGCCGCACCGGTCGTAGCGCGATTGTTCTCGGAGGATACTGCGCGGCTGGTCGCCGACTGCAACGAAGCGGACTGCGCCAGGGCAGCCGTCTGGCTGAGAAGCAGGCCACCGAACGCAGCAAAAGAGACGGCACGGCTCATGGCGCGGAGCGGCGTCACACTGCTCGTCTGTTTTGGTTGGCCCATGCAATTCGCGCCTGACATGCTTTCGGTTCTTACCCAAAGGTAAAGCCTCGTGGTTAATCATTCGTTGCCGATGGCGGGCGCCGTTCACATTTCGGAAAGCGTGCGGGGTGGACTTGGAAAGTGAAAAGGTCTAACGCAGCTTCATGAACAGAAGAGCGATAAACCTCGTTGAAAACAGCGTGCTCGAATCGGCAAAACGCACGATAGAGACTGAAAGACGCGGCCTTGAAGCGCTCGAACAGGCCTTCGACGATGGATTGGCCGCTCCCTTCACCCGCGCGGTCGAAGCCATCAGCGACATCTCCGGCCGTGTCATCGTCACCGGCGTCGGCAAAAGCGGGCATATTGGCGCCAAGCTTGCGGCGACGTTCGCGTCAACCGGGACACCTGCTTTTTTTGTACATGCGGCGGAGGCCAATCACGGCGACCTCGGCATGATCGCGCCCGATGACGTGGTGTTGGCGATTTCCAAAGGCGGCGAGAGCGCCGAGCTCAAAAGCATCATTTCCTTTACGCGGCGTTTCTCCATTCCGCTGATCGCGATCACCTGCAGCGACCGTTCCTCGCTTGCAACCGCCGCCGATATCGTCCTTCTCGTGCCGAACGAGCAGGAGGCCTGCCCGAATGGGCTGGCGCCGACAACCTCGACGCTGATGCAGCTTGCGATCGGCGATGCTTTGGCGGTGGCGCTGCTGGAGGCGCGCGGCTTTACCGCCACGGATTTCCATGTCTTCCACCCCGGCGGCAAGCTGGGCGCGAGCCTGATGCATGTCGCCGATATCATGCATACCGGCGAGCGGCTGCCGCTCGTGGCCAGGGGCACGGCGATGCCGGAGGCGATCACGGTGCTGTCGCGCAAGCATTTCGGCTGCGTCGGCGTGCTTGACGAGGATGGGCGGCTCTGCGGCATCGTCACCGAAGGCGACATGGCGCGCAATCTGACCCGCAATCTTGCCGAGCTTGCCGTCGACGACATCATGACGCGGACGCCGAAGACGGTGAAGCCGACGATGCTGGCGACCGCCGCGCTGGCGCTGCTCAACCAGCATCACATCGGCGCGCTGATCGTCATCGACGACGACCGCCGGCCGGTCGGGCTGGTGCATTTCCACGACCTGCTACGGATCGGCGTCGCCTGATCAGAGTGGTTTGATCAGAGCTGTTACATCAGACGGGCTCGACTGTCAGGTCGCGGCCGTTGCTCGACACCACCTTCACCTGCGTTCCCGCCGGCAGGTCGGGTCCCATTACCTGCCATAGCGTATCATCGAGGCGGATGCGGCCGCGGCCCTCGCGGATCGGTTCGTGCAGCGTCGCCGTGCGGCCGACCAGGCTCGCGCCGCGCTGATTGAGGAAGGGCTCGTCGGTCGTCGAATTGCGCAATGTCAGCCGGCGGCCGGCGAAGGTCGTGGCGACGGCAAGCACGGCAAAAAGGATTGCCTGCAGCTCCCAGACCCAGAAGGCGCTCTCCCAGAAGATGAGCGACAGCGCGCCGACGATCAGGGCGGCAAGGCCGATCCAGACCAGGAAGAAGCCGGGCACGATCATTTCGGCGGCGAGCAGCACGAGGCCCGCGACCCACCAGCTCCAGGGACCAAGTTCGGCGATGATCTTCGCCAGCATGGTTTAGCGCTCCTGATCGGGATTGAACGGATTGGGGGTCGACGGGCTGATCGGCGGCGTCGAGCGCGCCGGCGCCGGGCGGGGACGCGGCAGGGGCGGCGGCGATGCCGGGTTGTTGCCGGCATCGCCGAACACTTCGCGGGCAATGGCGCCGATGCCGCCGAGCGAGCTCAGGATGGAAGAGGCTTCGATCGGCATCAGCACGATCTTGGAATTGGATGCCGAACCGATCGCGGTGAGCGCCTCTGTGTATTTCTGCGCGACGAAATAGTTGATCGCCTGGATGTCGCCGGCGGCAATCGCTTCGGAAACCATCTTCGTTGCCTTGGCTTCGGCCTCGGCTAGGCGCTCGCGGGCTTCGGCATTGCGGAAGGCGGCTTCGCGCTGGCCTTCGGCCTGGAGAATGGCGGATTGCTTGGCGCCTTCGGCCCTCAGAATCTGCGCGTTGCGCGAGCCCTCGGCTTCCAGCACCTGGGCGCGCTTCTCACGCTCGGCCTTCATCTGCCGGGCCATCGCATCGACGAGATCGCGCGGCGGCTGGATGTCCTTGATTTCGACGCGGGTGACCTTGATGCCCCAGGGCTGCACGGCCTCGTCGACGACGCGCAGCAACCGGTCATTGATCGCATCGCGGTTGGAGAGCAGTTCGTCGAGATCCATCGAGCCCATGACCGAGCGGATATTGGTCATGGTCAGATTGAGGATGGCGTTTTCGAGGTTGGCAACCTGATAGGCGGATTGGGCGGCGTTCAGCACCTGATAGAAGGCGACGGCATCGGCCGAGACCGAGGCATTGTCCTTGGTGATCACCTCCTGGGTCGGCACGTTCAGCACCTGCTCCATCACGTTCATCCGGGCGCCGACACGCTCGATGAAGGGCGTGATCAGGTTGAGGCCGGGCTCCAGCGTGCGGGTGTAGCGGCCGAAGCGCTCGATCGTATAGCGGTAGCCCTGCGGCACGGTCTTGATCCCGGCAAAGAGCACCAGGATGACGAAGATGACCAGCACGATCACGACGATGTCGAAGCCGCCGAACAGCATGAATTCCTCCTATCGGCGCATGCATGCGCGCCTCACAACTGATGTGGTGAGGTAGCATGTTCTTTGCGAGGAAGAAATGACCCACGAAGGCCCCGCCTCCAAGGAAAAGAAGGATGGGTCAGGGCGGATTTTTCAGCGTGGGATCTCTCAGATCCAGCCCTGCAATTCGCGGCGGACGACCTTTTCCAGCACCTTCATGCCGTCCTCGCCGTCGTTGAGGCAGGGAATATGTGCGAACTTCTCGCCGCCATTCTCGTGGAAGGAATGGGCGGCCTGTTCGGCGATCTCTTCCAGCGTTTCCAGACAGTCGGAAACGAAGCCCGGATTGATGACGGCGATGCGCTTGACGCCGTCTTGGGCGAGCTTCTCCACCGTCTTGTCGGTATAGGGCTGCAGCCATTCCTCCGGCCCGAAGCGGGACTGGAAAGTGACCATGAAGTTTTCCTTGGTCAGCCCCAGCCGCTCGCGCAGCAGCCGGCCGGTCTTCTGGCATTGACAGTAATAGGGATCGCCCTGCTTGAAATAGGACATCGGAATGCCGTGGAAGGAGGCGAGCAGCATTTCCGGCTTCCAGTCGAGCGTCGCTAGATGCTTCTCGACGGACTTTGCGAGGGCGTCGATATAGGTCTCGTCGTCGTGATAGTCGGGCACGGTGCGCAATGCCGGCTGCCAGCGCATCGAAAGCAGCTTCTGGAACGCCTTGTCGTTGACGGTGGCGGTAGTCGCTGCCGCATATTGCGGATAAAGCGGGAAGAGCACGATACGGTCGCAGCCTTCTTGCTTCAGCGCGTCGATGCGCGAGGCGATCGACGGGGTGCCGTAACGCATCGCCCAGTCGACCTTGACGTTTTCGAGATCCTTCAGGCGCCCGGCCATCAGCTCGGACTGATTGCGCGTATAGGTGCGGAGGTAACTTTCGTTCTTCTCCTTGTTCCAGATCAGCTCATAGGCCTTGCCGACCTTCTGCGGGCGGGTGTTGAGCACGATGCCGAACAGGATCGGATACCATTTCCAGCGCGACCACTCGATGACGCGGCGATCGGTGAGGAACTCCCGGAGATAGCGCCGCATCGACGTGTAGTCGGTGCCGTCGGGCGTGCCGAGATTGACCAGCAGGACGCCGATCTTGCCTGACTTGACGGCCGGATGGTCTGCCGGGCGGAGTGAAATATCTGCTGTCATTCTGGCCCCAACGCTCTTTTGTCTCGTCGGCTCATACGCAGCCTCAAGATCATGGTTCACCCTATAGAAAGAAAAGCCGGCCCGGGAAAGCCCGGGCCGGCCATGGAAATCGGGACAAATCGTCTTACTTGGCAGGAACCTCGATCTCTTTGCCGACCGTCAGGTGACGCGGGTTCGGACTGCCGTTGGCCTCCGAAAGCTTCCGCCACAGCGTGCCGTCGCCATAGAAGGTCACCGCAAGATCCCAGAAGGTATCACCGGCGGCGATGACGTGGGTGGACGGCGTCGCTGCGGCAGGTGCGGAGGCTGCCGGCGCTGGTTCCGCGGCGGGGGCGGGTGCTGCTGGCGCTGGTGCAGGCGCCGCCGGTGCCGCAGGAGCGGGCGCGGGTTCGGCGGTTGGTGCAGGGGCTGGCGGCGTTGCCGGTGCGGGAGCGGCCGGTTCGGCCGCCTGCGCCACAGCCGCGCCGTTTTCGGTGACGCGGCCGTCGGTATAGGGCTTATAGGGTGAGTGGGCGGCCAGATATTCGGCGGTCACGTCGGCAAGATCCGGACCGAAATCATAGGCGTTCTTGCCTTCCTTGAAGATCGAATAGCCGTCGCCGCCTGAGCGCATGAAGTTGTTGGTGGCGACTTTGTAAGTCTTGGCCTGGTCGATCGGAGCGAAGGTGTCGCCCTCCTTCACCTGGATATCGCTGACGCGGCTGCCGACAGGCTTCGACTGGTCGAAAGCGAATTTCAGGCCGGCGACTTGCGGGAAGCGGCCGGCGCCCTGATCGATCTGGCTGACGCCGTTTTCGAGCGCCTTGACGACATCTGCGCCGGTCGTCTCGAAAGTGGCGAGCGTATTCTGGAAGGGCAGGACGGTGATGACTTCGCCCTGGGTGACCTCACCGCCGTCGATCGAGGCGCGCAGGCCGCCGCCATTCTGGAAGGCGATGGTGACGCCCTGGTTCCTGGTGCGGTCAAGCATGGCATCGGCCACCAGATTGCCCATCGAGCATTCCTTGACGCGGCAGACCTTGCGGTCGCCGTCGATCGGGGCTTCGGAGGAGCCGATGACCTTCTTGCGCAGTTCCTCGATCGGTTTGGCCAGTTCCGCGATGCGGGCAACCACAGCCGGATCGGGCGTAAAGCTGGAATCGATCAGGATAGGATCGCCCTTGGCATCCTTGACGACGCCGTTATCGTCGAAATTGACGACGAGATCGCCGAGATACTTGCTGTAGGAGGCGGCCTGGACGACCGGCACCTTGTAGCCACCGGGATTGTCAACCATCGTCGGATAGGGGCCTTCGGCCTTCGGGTCGGTATTGGAGAGCAGGCTATGGGAGTGGCCGCCGACCACGACATCGACATCCGGGATCTTGGCAATCAAAGCGAGGTCGCGGGGATAACCGACATGGGTCAGAGCGATGATCTTGTTGACGCCCTGGCCCTTCAGATCCTGAACGGCTGCCGTAATGGCCTGGACGTCATCTGATATCGTGACATTCGGGCCGGGGGAGGAAAGTTCTGCCGTATCATTGGTGACGGCGCCGACGATGCCGATCTTCTGGCCGGCGACATCGAGCACCAGCGACGGCTTGATGCGGTCGCCGAGCTTGGAGGCGGCTGTCGCCTTGACGTTTGCGGTAACGACAGGGAACTGTACCTTTTCGAGGAAGGTCGCAAGCCCGTCCTCGCTGTCGTCGAATTCATGGTTGCCGACGGTCATGGCGTCGAATTTCATCAGGTTGAGGAATTCGGCTTCGGCCGCGCCCTTATAGGTGGTGTAGAAGAGCGATCCCTGAAAATTGTCGCCGGCATTCAGCAGGAGGACATTCTTGCCGGGAAGCGCCTGACGGCGCTGGTCGATCGCGGTCTTCAGGCGGGCAGCGCCGCCGAAGCATTCCTTCTTGCCTTCTTCCTCGGCCGAGCAGGTGGAGTCGAACTTGTTGATCGATTCGATGCGCGAATGGAAATCGTTGATATGAAGAATATTGAGTTCGTAATCCGCAAAAGCGGCGCCCGCGCTCAGCGCCAGCATGGACGCGGTCAAAAGACCGAAGCTGAAAGACTTCGTCATCCCTGTTCTCCTGATTGAGGCGAAAGATCCCCCTCGCCGATCCCTTCCATAGTCCGCCGGGGCGGTACCCGGTATGCCGATGTTCCATGACACGACATATGACTGCAAGGGAAAGCTGGGCCAGACGGCATTCTTTCCAAGAGGGGCGGGACAAAAAAGCGCTGCTATCCCCGGCATTCGTCAGCGGCGGCATTTCGATGGAGTTCGTGCACTGCCTCGACAATATTCGGAACCGCGGAGAGTGCCATGATCAGGCAGAGAAGGGAAATGAGGCGATGAAAGCGCCGCCCGGCTCGATAGACAAGGAACGTGCCGACGCCATAGATCAGCACGACCGGCAGGGCGAAGATCAACACCTGCAGCGGTCCGTCGCAATCGGGAGCGTCGATGCCCTGGGCACGATAGACGTTGGCCGGCAAAACGACGGCCAACGCGGCAAGCGGCATTGCGAGCAGCAGGATGAGGTAAGCGGCGACGGCCCGCATAGTGTGCTTTCGGCCTATCGCCTCACCCTTCAGCCGCGGCGGGAAAGGGTGAACTGGGACCCTGTTGCGGTGGTGCAATTAAGCTGGCTTGGTCCAATGAGGGCGCAATTGACGAGAGAGCTTGTTTTTTTCACATTCGAATAAAGGTTAATCTGGATAATTTGATCAGATCCGACCGTATAAGTTCCCGATGCCATCTGCGTGTTTGTTCCGTCGCTTGTGCGCGTTACAAACTGCCCGCCTGTGAAGGTGGAGGTTAAGCCATTGGCATCCGTCCATTCGCCTTCAACAGAATTCGTAACGGGTGGGGCGACTGCAATCGCCCTCTGTCGCGGCTCCGATGAAACGCAGGCGGCAAGCGCGGCGGCGGCACCGACAAGAACGAGACCAGTTCTGATTTTCATAAGGCTTCTCCCGGCGATTCGGCGTGGCGGTCACCCGCCAAGTTCGGGCAAAACATGGCGTGCGCCCGCCATGATGGCAAGGCTTGGCGCGGCGGGGAGGCCATTTATACAGCCAGCGTTACAAAAATGCCCGCCTTGCGGCGGGCATTATCGAGCTTATGCGAGCACTCTCAGCGAACGAGAATGTTGCGGAACTGCCAAGGATCTTTGGTGTCGATGTCCTCTGGGAAGAGGCCAGGACGGCCGTCGAGCGGAGTCCAATCGGTGTAATGGCCTTCGACCGGGCCGAGATAGGGCATCTGCACTTCGAGGCAGCGCTTGTAATCGATCTCGTCGGCTTCGACGATGCCGGCAGTCGGGTTTTCCAGCGCCCAGACCATGCCGGCGAGAACGGCTGAAGTGACCTGCAGGCCGGTGGCGTTCTGATAGGGCGCGATGCGGCGCGTTTCTTCGAGCGACAGGCGCGAGCCGTACCAGTAGGCGTTCTTCTCATGGCCGTAGAGCAGGACGCCGAGTTCGTCGATGCCGTCCTCCAGTTCGTCCTCGTCGAGAACGTGGTGGACCGGCTGCGGCGTGCCGCCATTGCCGAACATTTCATGCAGCGAAAGCACGGCGTCGTTGGCCGGATGGTAGGCATAGTGGCAGGTCGGGCGGAAGGTCACTTCGCCGTCCTTGTCGCGAACCGTGAAGTAGTCGGCGATCGAGATCGACTCGTTGTGGGTGACGAGGAAGCCGTATTGCGGGCCGGGCGTCGGGCACCAGGTGCGCACGCGGGTATTGGCGCCCGGCTGCTCCAGATAGATGGCCGCCTTGTTCCCCTTCTTGTGCTTCTTGGCGTTCTTCGGCATCCACTCTTCATGCGTGCCCCAGCCGAGTTCGGCCGGCTGCATGCCCTCGGAGATGAAGCCTTCGACCGACCAGGTGTTCCAGAAGACGTTGAGCGGCTTCGGGTGCTTGGTGCGCTGGGTGTCGCGCTCGGCGATGTGGACGCCCTTGACGCCGAGCTTCTTCATCAGCTTGGCCCAGCCTTCGCGATCGTGCTGGTCCGGTTCGTCGAACTTCAAGCCGGTGTCGTTGGCCAGGTTGACGAGCGCCTGCTTGACGAACCAGGAGACCATGCCCGGATTGGCGCCGCAGGTGGAGACGGCGGTGGCGCCGCCCGGGTTCTTCGCCTTTTCCTTGCGCACGGTTTCGCGCAGCGCATAGTTGGTGCGGTCGGCATTGCTCATGCCCTTGTCGAAATAGAAGCCGAGCCAGGGTTCGACGACGGTGTCGACATAGAGCACGTCATGCTTGCGGCAGAGCTTGATCAGGTCGAGCGAGGAGGTGTCGACCGAGAGGTTGACGCAGAAACCCTGGCCTTTGCCTTCCGTCAAGAGCGGCTTCAGCAGCTCCTTGTAATTGTCCTTGGTGACATATTCCTTGATGTGGCGGACGCCGTGCTTCTTCAGGATCTCCATGTCCGAGGGCTCTTCGCGCGGGTCGATGACGACCATCCGGCTCTTGTCGAATTTGAAGTGGCGCTCGATCAGGGGCAGGGTGCCGCGACCGATGGAGCCAAAGCCGATCATCACGATCGGACCGGTAATTTCGGCATATACCGGATAGTTCTGTTCCGTCATTCTTTTCTCCTGTGGAAGGGGACGAAGGCGTTCAGCCCGAAGAATTCTTTTGAAATTGCCGCAGAAATTGCGAAGTGACCGGCTCTAACCATAAAACCGCGTCACAATAAAGAGTGTTGAGCGGGAAAGCTCAAATATCGGACGGGCGAGAGGTCAACGAGATCGTCTGGTCGACTCCTGCCAAATCAGCGTTTCAGGATTTCCAGTCCTTCGACCGTCGTCGTCACGGCAAGTTCGATGATGTCGTATGCGGCGACGCCGTGGAGGGTGAAAGGATCGGCGGCGACATAGGCTTCGATCGCGGCGCGGTCGCCGATTGCGAGGATCGCGCCGCCGGTGCGCGGCACCTTGCGGCCGGAGGCGAGGAACCAGCCCTTGGCATAACCTTCCTTCACCCAGGCCAAATGCGGCTCCATATGCCTGTCGGCTTCGTCATTGGATTTGAGATAGGTCAGCGAAAGAATGAACATGATCAGTTCCTCAGAAGGTGGGCGCGGATCAGGCCGCGCAGCGAGTTGCCGATATAAAGCGTGCCGGCGTCGAGATCGGCAAGGCCGAGGCGGCCGACGCGGGCCTTGCGCGCGCAGATGAGTTCGGTGCGCAGCACGCCGGCGAGCAGGCCGCAAGAAATGGGCGGGGTGCGCAGCATGCCGGTGCCATCATCGAAGAAGATCGAGGTGATGGTGCCCTCGCAGATTTCGCCGCGCTCGTTGAAGAGGATGACTTCATCGGCCTCGGCAGGGGTGTATTCGGCGCGCGCGGCCTCGTAGGCGGCACGGCGCGTGGTCTTGTAGCGCACTAGCCTGTCGGCGGAGTTCAGACGGGTCTCGGCGAGACGGACGGTCCAGATGGTGTCGGGCGGCAGCGGAACGAAGGCGGCGCTCGTCACCTCGATGCGGCCTTGGGCGTCGAAGGTCAGGCGGACGCGCAGCGGACCGGTGGCGTCTGCAACGGCTTCGTCAAGCCTTGCCACGGCATCGATCGGCTGCGGGAAGCCAAGGCGGCGGGCGGAGCGGGAAAGCCGGGCGAGATGCAGCCGCAGGCGGATAAAGCCGTCGCCGGGCTGCCAGCGCAGCGTCTCGATCAGCGAAAAATCGTTCATCGCGCGATCCATTGATCGCCGACGGCGAAGCGGGCCTTGAGCAGGCATTCCTCATATTCGGCCTCGGCGGTGGAATCGAAGACGATTCCGCCGCCGACATTGAAGACGGCCCGGCCGCCGTCAAAAAGCGTGATGGTGCGGATGGCGACGGAAAACCGCATGGCGCCGCTCGGCGAAATCATGCCGATCGCGCCGCAATAGGCGTCGCGCGGTCCATCTTCCAGCGCGTGGAGGATTTCCATCGCGCGGATTTTCGGCGCGCCAGTGATCGAGCCGCAGGGAAAGAGGGCGGAAAAGATGTCGCGGATCGAAAGACCAGGGATGAGCCTGGCCTGCACATGGCTGACCATCTGGTGGACGGTCGGATAGGTCTCGATGTCGAAGAGCTTCGGCACGTCGAGCGTGCCGACCTCCGTAATGCGGGAGATATCGTTGCGCAGCAGATCGACGATCATGCGGTTTTCGGCCTGCGTCTTGATATCGCGGCGCATGGCCTCGACGATTTTGGCATCCTCAGTGGCGGTGGCGCCGCGTTTCGCCGTGCCCTTCATCGGATGGGTCTCGATCCAGCCCTCTTCGTCGGTGCGGAAGAACAGTTCGGGTGAACGCGACAGGATGAGCGGACCGCCGAGATCGATCAGAGCGCCGTATTTGACCGGCTGGCGCTCGATCAGCGACCAGAAGGCGGCAAGGGGATCGCCATTCCAGCGGGCCTCGACCGGCATGGTAAGGTTCGCCTGATAGGCATCGCCGAGCCGCAGGTGCTCGTGGAGACGGTCGAAACGCTCTTTATATAAGGGGAAATCCCAGGCCGCCTTGGGGACGGTGAGAAATTCTTCGTTTTCGAGGCGCTGTTTCGGTTGGGCGAGCGGGTGTGTATCTGCCTGTGGCGCGTGGAAGACGCCGAAGCAGAGCAGCGGGGTTTCGCGGTCCTCAGGGGTGAAGGAGGCGAGTTTCTCCTCGAAGAGATATCCGGCCTCGTAGGCGATATAGCCCGCAAGCCATTTGCCCTCGGCCTTGGCCTCTTCCATCCTGACAAGGCCGGCAAAGAACTCGGCGCGCGTTCGCGCGACGATGATCTCGGCCGGTTCGGCGAAAAGCATCACCTGGCCTGATGTGTCGTCGTGGAAGAGAATATAGGGTTGATCGGCCACGCAACGCTTTCGGTTTGTTCTGCTCCTCATTGCTCAGATGCGATTGGGAGCGTCAGATATTTTCCATCTTCTCCCCTCGGGGAGAAGATGCCCGAAGGGCAGGGGTTGGAGCGAAGCGACGTCCTGAACGTATGCGAAGGAGAGGTTCTGCCGTGTGGCTCCCTCATCCGCCTACCGGCACCTTCTCCCCGAGGGGAGAAGGGACTCGCCTCTCTCAGACCTTATCCAAATCCTCCAATTCGTCGATCAGCCCTTCGATCATCGACAGGCCCTGGCTCCAGAACGACGGATCGGTGGCGTCGAGGCCGAAAGGCTTCAGCAGCTCCGAGTGATGCTTGGTGCCGCCGGCCTTCAGCAGTTCGAAATACTTCTCCTGAAAACCCTTCTCGGCCTTCTGGTAGACGGCGTAGAGCGAATTCACCAGGCAATCGCCGAAGGCATAGGCGTAGACATAAAAGGGCGAGTGGATGAAATGGGGGATATAGGCCCAATAGGTCTCGTAGCCTTCAGAAATGCTGATCGCCGGCCCCAGGCTTTCGGATTGGACGGAGAGCCAGAGTTCGCCGATGTCGTCGGCGGTGAGTTCACCAGCCTTGCGGGCGGTGTGCAGCTTGCGCTCGAATTCGTAGAAGGCGATCTGGCGCACGACCGTGTTGATCATGTCCTCGACCTTCTGAGCGAGCATCGCCTTGCGCTCGCGCTTGTCGCCGGTCTTTTCCAGAAGCGCGCGGAAGGTCAGCATTTCGCCGAAGACCGACGCGGTCTCGGCAAGTGTCAGCGGCGTCTGGCACATCAGCGCCCCTTGCGCGCCGGCGAGAACCTGGTGCACGCCGTGGCCGAGTTCATGGGCAAGCGTCATCACGTCGCGCGGCTTGCCCATGTAATTGACGAGCACATAGGGGTGGGCCGAGGGAACCGTCGGATGGGCGAAGGCGCCGGGCGCCTTGCCGGGGCGGACCGGGGCGTCGATCCACTGCTCGTCGAAGAAGCGCCTGGCGATATCAGCCATCTCGGGGGCGAAATTGCCGTAGGCCGAAAGCACCGTATCCTTCGCCTCGGGCCAGGGAATAACGGCGCTGGAGGTTTCCGGAAGGGGCGCGTTGCGGTCCCAGAAATTCATCTGCTCCATGTCGAGCCACTTCGCCTTCATCTTGTAATAGCGGTGCGAAAGGCGGGGATAGGCTTCACGCACGGCCGCAGCCAGCGCATCGACGACCTCGCGCTCGACGCGGTTTGCGAGATGCCTGGAGTCGGCGATATCCTCGAAGCCGCGCCAGCGGTCGGAGATATCCTTGTCCTTGGCAAGCGTATTGGTGATCAGCGTGAAGATGCGGATATTCGCCTTGAAGGTTGCCGCTAGCGCCATGGCCGCCTTGCGGCGCACTTCGGGATCCTTCTCCTGCAGCATGTTCAGTGCCACCTCGAGCGGCACTTTTTCGCCGTCGATTTCATAGCGCAGTTCCGCCATGGTTTCGTCGAAGAGGCGGTTGAAGGCGGCCGCCGATGTCATCGACTTTTCGAGGAAGAGCTGTTCCAGCCGGTCGTCGAGCTGGTAGGGCTTGTCTTTCCGCAGATCGACCAGCCAGGGACGGTAGTGGCCGGCGACGGGGTCTTTGGCCATGCTGGCATCGATCACCGCGTCGTCGATGCGGTTGAGTTCGAGCGCGAAGAACAAGAGGTGGCCGGAAAATTCGGTGATCTTGGTCTGCACGTCGCCGTAGAGCTTGCCGTTGGCCGGATCGGTGGTGTCGGAGAAATAGGTGAGGCCGGCAAAGGAGCCGAGGCGGCCCATGATATCGTCCAGCGCCTCATATTCCTTCAGCGCGGCGCCGATGCCTTCGTCGCCGGTTTTCGTCGCCGCCTCGGCGAGTTTGCCCTTCCATTTTTCTTCAAAGGCGATCGCCGCCTTGCCGGCCTTTTCCATGTCGGCGACGAAGGCGGTCGAAGTGGCGGAGGGATAAAGATCCTGCAGCTTCCAGACCGGCAGATCGCCGAGCGCCGGATCGGAGGGCCCGGCTGGCGCTGCTGCCGACAAAAGAAGGCGGGCGTGCGGGAGCTCGATTTTCATGGGGCAATTCCTCTCCACTTTCATAACAGGTCTGCTTGAATAAGCGCGAGAAGGCCCGGCATCAAGGGCCTTTCGGCGCAAGAAAGGCGTCGGTTCGGCACGAAAATGACCCGTTCCAATCGTTAAAATGCAATTGTTTCTCAAAACTGGATGTTCAAGCCTTGCTGTCAGAGTGCGCTTCATGGTTTCGCATGAAGTGAGGCGACAATGACCGGTTACAATGAGCTCAAGGGAGTAGGGCAAATCCTCGTGGTCGAGGACGACCCGGTGCAGCGCCGCCTGCTCAAGAACGCAATCGAGCGTCACGGCCATGTCGTGCACCAGGCGGAAAACGGCCGTATCGGTCTGGAAATGGTCAAGCGCGACAGCGGCCTTTTCAACGTCATCGTGCTCGACCTGATGATGCCGGAGATGACCGGCCTCGAATTCCTCGACGCGCTTCACGAATTCGGCACCCAGATCCCCGTCATCGTGCAGACGGGCCAAGGCGGCATCGAGACCGTGGTGCAGGCAATGCGCGCCGGCGCCTTCGATTTCGTCGTCAAGCCGGTCTCGCCCGAACGCATCGCCACCTCGATCTCGAACGCGATGAAGCTCGATCAGCGCGAGGTGAAGGCGCGGGCCGGACGCCGGTCGCGCTCGGGCTCGGTCGGCTTCGACGACATCGTATCGGCAAGCCCGGCGATGCTCCGCGTCATCGATCTCGCCCAGCGGGCGGCGCAATCCAACATTCCGGTCGTGCTCGAAGGTGAATCCGGCGTCGGCAAGGAGCTGGTGGCGCGTGCCATCCAGTCCGGCGGCGACCGCTCGAACAAACCCTTCGTCACGGTCAATTGCGGGGCGATCCCGCACAATCTCGTCGAGAGCATCCTCTTCGGCCACGAGAAGGGCGCGTTTACCGGCGCGACCGAGCGCCATATCGGCAAATTCATGGAAGCCGACGGCGGCACCATCTTCCTCGATGAGATCGGCGACCTGCCGCTCGAGGTGCAGGTGAAGCTGTTGCGCGCCGTGCAGCAGGGCGAGATCGAGACCGTCGGCGCGCGCACTGCGCATAAGGTCAATGTCCGGCTGATCTCGGCGACCAACAAGGATCTGATCGAGGAGGTCAAGAACGGCCATTTCCGCGAGGATCTCTATTATCGCCTCAACGTCTTCCCAATCACCATTCCGGCGTTGCGCAAGCGCAAGGAGGACATTCCGCATCTGGTGCGGGTCTTTGCAGACCGCTTCTCCAGCGAGCAGAAGAACGGCCGCCGCATGACGGTGAATTCAGGCGCGCTGGCGCTGCTGACTGCCTATGACTGGCCGGGTAATATCCGCCAGCTCGAAAACGCGATCTTCCGCGCGGTCGTTCTGGCCGAAGGGCCGGAGCTGACCGAGGGGGATTTCCCGCAGATCGCCGCCCAGCTTCCGGAATACGAAGTCGTGGATCACCTGGCGCTGGTTGCCGACAATACCGGCCTCGATCCCGACGACAGCTATGGTGAGGAGTTCAGGGCGTCGATCTCGGGAGAGGTGCACCACCGTCTGTCCGAAACTTCCGAAAACGCGATCGCCAGCGTCAATCCCGCCGGCGACGTGCGCAAGCTTGCCGATGTCGAGGAGGAACTCATCCGATTCGCGCTCAAATTCTATCGCGGGCAAATGAGTCAAGTGGCGCGCAAACTTGGCATCGGCCGATCCACACTTTATCGCAAGCTCAAAGATTACGGCATAGACCCCGATAATCCCCAGAAAGATGCGGCTTAAGGGCTTTTTGTTAAGACTAAGGCAACCACGATTTGTTACTGATCATAAACCACTTGTTAGTGGCTCGTTCACTATGTAAAGAAAAGGTTGATCATGTGTGGCATTTTTGCCATCGTGTGACCGCATTTGACAGTCATCTGAGACAGTACGGGACATTGTCTGTCTGACGGGGATCGAGTTGCCGAATCTGAATGGGAATTACAAGCCTTGGCGCTTGAGCTGGCGTTTGTGCGCCGACATCTGCGGAAAGGCAGCAAGGACGGCAGCGGCCGCCCTTCTTGCGCTCGCGGTTTCCTCACCGGTATTCGTCAGTACCCCTTCTGAAGCAGCGGGCGACACCCGCAGCCTCAAGCTCTATTTCATCCATACCGGCGAAAAGGCCGTCATCACCTACAAGCGCAACGGCAAGTTCGACCCCAAGGGTTTGGAGCAACTGAACCGCTTCCTGCGCGACTGGCGCAAGAACCAGCCGACGAAGATGGATCCGCGGCTGTTCGACCTGATCTGGGAAGTCTATCGTCAGAGCGGTTCGAGGGATTATATCAACGTCGTCTGCGGTTTCCGTTCGCCGGGTACCAACGAGATGCTGCGGGGCCGTTCGCGCAATTCGGGCGTCGCCGAAAAGAGCCAGCATATGCTCGGCAAGGCAATGGACTTCTTCATTCCGGACGTCAAGCTCGCGACATTGCGTGGGATCGGCATGAAGATGCAGGTCGGCGGCGTCGGCTTCTATCCGAAATCGGGTTCGCCCTTCGTGCATATGGATGTCGGCGGCGTTCGCGCCTGGCCGCGCATGAGCCGCGACGAGCTGGTCCGGCTTTTCCCGAACGGCAACACCATTCATATTCCGGCTGACGGCAAGCCGCTGCCGGGCTATCAGCAGGCGATGGCCGACTATAAGCGCCGCGTCAGCGGCACGCAGATCGAGATCGCCAGCGCTTCCGAATCGGCGCCGAAACACAAGACGCTGTTTGCTGCGCTGTTTGGCGGCGGAGCGGACGAGCAGGAAGACGATTCGGACGATTCGACGCCCGTTGCCGTCGCCAAGGCGACGCCGCCGAAGGCCGAGCCGGCGCCTGCCGAGCCGCAGCAGACCGAAGTCGCCGATCTGAACGCGCCGGTGCCCCAGGTTCGCCCGGCATTCAGCAACCAGCCTGCCGGCAGCGACGTGGCGAGTGCGCTCATCGCGCCGCCTTCGGGTAACGCCGCGCAGCAGGCTCTTGCAGCGGCCCTTCCGGCCGACCAGGCCCAGCCGCAGCAGTTTGCCGATCTCAGCGCCTACAGCATTCCGGTTCCCTCGCTTCTCGGCCCGCGCCGCGCGCCTGGCGACGCCGAGGTTGCGTCGCTGACGGGCGATAACGGTCTGCCGGTTCCGACGCCGATCGAACGCCCTGCCGTTGCCGAGAACCTTCTTGCCGCGGCCGATGCCGATCCGGAAGCCGAGGCCGACGAAGCCGATCAGGATGCCCTGTCTCCCGCCGTCGCCGATGCGCTCGAGCAGCAGCGGAACGAGGGGGAAAGTCAGATCGCGTCGAAGGCGCCTGAGATGACGGTGGAGCAGGCGATCAATGCTGCGATGACGCAAAAGCCACCTGCCGCAAAGCCGCCGCTCGAACTCGCAGCCTTGGCGCCGATGACCAAATCAGCAAGCTTTGGCGACGGCTTCGACGAACCGGCCGCCGAAAGCGCCGTGACCCAGGCACTTCCTGCCAAGGGCCGTCGCCCGACTCAGAAGGAAGCCGCCGCAGCCGATGCCGGCCGCACCACGGTTCGTACCGAGCCGAAGCTGACGGAAAAGATGATCTCGCAATGGGCACTGACCAATGCCCGCCTCGAAATGGCCTCCAAGCAGGTCAAGGCGCCGCGTTTCGTCAGCCAGACTATGCGCGCCCAGCCGACCGCCGTCTATGCCGAGGGCTTCAACGTCAAGACCGCTTCGGTCGATCCTGCCCGCTTCAGCGGCACGGCTGTGAACTTCATGGAAGTGCGCAAGTTCAACACGAACTGAGCCTGCGGAACATCGAAGTATCGGAAGCTGCCGATGCGATCTGCAGCCAGCCAATTGTGGATTCCATCGACGCAACGCGCCCGGCCCACTCGGGGAGGCACATTGCGGCCATTGTCCTTGCCGAAACTATCCTCCTGAAGCATTCTGCACGCTCTATCCGCTCGAGGATCGAAGGGAGAGAGTGTCGTGACAGAGCGTGCTTTGCCAGCCGCGTCGGTGATTAGACGTGCGCACCGATCTGACGCTGAAGCCTTGTCCAACTTCGCGGTACGACTATTCCGCGATACCTACAGCGACGACACAGCAGCATCCGATCTCGAATCCTATATCGACGAGCATTTCAGCACGGAACGCCAGGCGGTCGAGATCGACGATCCTTCAGCCGCCGTTTTTGTCGCGATGGCCGATGATCTGATCATTGGATATGCGTATGTCGTCGTGCGCTCAGCCGATGGACGCTCTGCTCTTCTCAATCGAATTTACGTCGATGCCAGGTGGAGGGGACGCGGATTGGCTGGCGATCTTATCGACGCCGTTGTCGGCGAGGCCGGGCAGCGTGGCGTTACACACTTGAAACTGACGGTGTTCGAACGGAATAGTCGAGCCTTGGCATTCTACAAGCGGGTCGGATTTGCTGCGATAGGCAGCACGACATTCATGGTTGGCGAGGACCCGCAGACTGATATCGTGATGCAATTGGACCTGATCGGACGGCTTAACGGCGGATCAGCCTGAGAAAGAAAAGCCGCCGTAAGGTCCGACGGCTTTATCGATATCGGCGATGTGGCGGATCAGCCTTCCGGCGGCGATTCGATCATGCCGAGCGCGTGCAGGTAGGTGTCTAGGATGGCTTCCTCTTCCATGCGCTCCTGCTCGTCCTTCTTGCGCAGCGCCACGACCTTCTTCAGGATCTTGGTATCGAAGCCCATTCCCTTGGCTTCGCCATAGACGTCCTTGATGTCGTCGGCGATGGTCTTCTTTTCTTCTTCCAGCCGTTCAATGCGCTCGATGAAAGCGCGAAGCTGGTCGCGGGCGACGCCATGAGCATCAGACATCGTGTTCTCCTGGTTGGGGATGATCAATTTTGAAGGCACGTGACTGCCGCGAAGCGGCGTCACGGTCAAGCCCGTTGTCGGCTGCCTAAGCTATTTGTGTGGGTTGTTCAGGTCAAAAGCAGCCTTTTGCACAGGCGAGGCCTCGTTCTGGTGAAGATTCTTCCACTCTTCATAGGGCATGCCGTAGACCATCTGGCGCGATTCGTCCCTGGTCATCGGGACACCTTCGGCCTCGGCGGCTTCGCGATACCAGTTCGACAGGCAGTTGCGGCAAAAGCCGGCCAGGTTCATCAGGTCGATATTCTGAACGTCGCTGCGGTCCCGAAGATGTGCGAGGAGGCGGCGGAAGGCGGCGGCCTCGAATTCGGTCTGCTGTTTCTTGCTGAGCGTGCTCATCTCGCTCTCCTTTCCATCAATAGAGGCCAATCCTTCAATAAGGACCCGTGCGCGAGAGATGGACGTCGTATTCGTGCAAGGTCGGATCGGCATTCATCGCCGCAAAGATCGGCGCCAGGCGTTCGGCCCATGCTGAGATGCCGCCCTCGTCTGCGATCAGATCCTGGCGCACCTCGAGCAGCGCATGCGGAATGCCTGTCATCATGCAGTGGCGGTACATGGTATCGCCCTTCAGCGCGCCGTCATAGGGTTCGTTGTCGCCGACGATGAGATCGGGATCGGCGCGCAGCAGGTCGAGCAGCGGGCCGACGGCGCGGTGATCGCTGTCCCAGAGCACGGCGGCGTGCCAGGGGCGGGGAACGCCCTTCCAGGCCGGCGTGAAGGAATGCAGCGACAGCACCAGCGGCGCCCGGCCGGTGGCGTTCGCCACCCTGTCGATCGTTGCGGCCACGGCATGGTGATAGGGGCGGTGGAAGGTTGCGATCCGGTCGTCCCATTCCTGCGGCGTGATCGGGTGATTGCCTGATATGACGGCGCCGTCCGATATTTTCATGATCAGCGTCGGATCGTCCTCGCCGCGGTTCGGGTCGATCAGCAGGCGCGAGAAGCCGCCGAGCACCGCGGGTACGCCGAGGCTCGCCGAAAGCTGCCGCGTCAGACCCTCGATGCCGATGTCATAGGCGATGTGACGGGCGAAGGCCGCCTCCGGCAGGCCGAGCCGGCCATAGCGCGCGGGAAGGCGGTTCATCGCGTGATCTGCGAGGATCACCATGCCTTTGTCATGTTTGCCGGATAGAATTTCGAAGGATTGGAAGTCGTCCATCAGGAATTACCGATCGTCATTGCACAGCCGGGCGCAGTGATCGCATGCGTCTGCGCCACGTTCAAGCGCCGCAGTCGGACAGAGGCTGAGCCGGACCCCCGACGGGCGGTTTGGGAAAGGAAATATAATCGATTAGCATTGCGTTGACTTTCGCTTGACGGCGGCGCAAGAAGACACGGATACGAATAACCGTGGAGCTATTTGGGAGCCGTGTTGATCCAAGCCGCGCCAAGTTTCCTCACGCGGTCCGGACCGCTGGTCCGTCTCGCTCTGTTCGCTCTTGCAGCTGTCATGCCGTTTTTTATCGCAGATGCCGCACGCGCCGATTTTCGCGTCTGCAACGGAACGCAAAATCTCGTCGGCGTCGCGATCGGCTATCGGGCCAAGGATGGCTGGATGACGGAAGGCTGGTGGCAGGTGCCGGCAACGACCTGCGCCACCTTGATCGAGGGAGAATTGCAATCGCGTTATTATTACCTCTACGCAGAGGACGCCGCCCGGGGAGGACGTTGGACGGGTGACGTGCAGATGTGCGTGGCGGAAAACGAGTTCAAGATCACGGGCGTGCAGGATTGTTATGCCCGCGGTTACCAGAAGATGGGATTCAAGGAATATGACACGGGCCGCCAGGGCAGCTGGATGGTCCAACTCTCCGACACCCCAGGGACGCAAGAAAGCCAGAATTGATGAAGCGTAATCGCAAAATTAAAATCCTCGCCACCCTCGGGCCAGCCTCCGCCGAGGAATCGATGATCGAGAAGCTGCACCAGGCCGGTGCCGATGTCTTCCGCATCAATATGAGCCATGCGAGCCACGACGTGATGCGCACGCTGATCCAGCGTATCCGCTCGGTCGAAGCCCGCTCCGGCCGGCCGATCGGCATTCTCGCCGATCTGCAGGGACCGAAACTGCGTGTCGGCAAATTCGTCGACAGCAAGGTCGACCTGAGGCCCGGCCAGACCTTCACGCTCGACAACAACGAAGCGCTCGGCGATCAGAACCGCGTCTATCTGCCACATCCCGAGATCCTGGAATCGGTGCAGCCCGGCCACCGCCTGCTGATCGACGACGGCAAGCTGGCGCTGCGCGCAGAAAAATGCGACGGCAAGAGCATCGTTTGCACCGTTATTTCGGGCACCCGCATCTCCGACCGCAAGGGCGTCAGCCTTCCCGACACGCTGCTCGGCGTCGGCGCGCTGACCGACAAGGACCGCGCCGATCTCGACGCCGTGCTTGCCACCGACGATGTTGACTGGGTGGCGCTGTCCTTCGTCCAGCGTCCCGACGACCTTGCCGAAGTGCGCAAGATCGCCCGCGGCCGTGTCGGCCTGATGTCGAAGATCGAAAAGCCGCAGGCGCTCGAGCGTATCGAGGAAATCATCGAGCTTTCCGATGCATTGATGGTCGCCCGCGGCGATCTCGGCGTCGAAATGCCACTTGAATCGGTTCCCGGCATCCAGAAGCAGCTGATCCGCGCCTGCCGCCGTTCGGGCAAGCCGGTGGTCGTCGCCACGCAGATGCTGGAATCGATGATCTCGGCGCCGGTGCCGACGCGCGCCGAAGTCTCCGACGTCGCAACCGCCGTCTTCGAAGGTGCGGATGCCGTCATGCTCTCGGCCGAATCGGCCTCGGGCGACTATCCCGTCGAAGCCGTCTCGACCATGGCGTCGATTGCCACCGCCATCGAGCGCGAGCCGCATTATCCCGGCATCATCTATGCCCAGCGCGCCCAGCCGGAAGCGACCGGTGCCGATGCGATCTCGCTGGCCGCCCGCCAGATTGCCGAAACGCTGAAGCTGTCGGCGATCGTCTGTTACACGTCGTCGGGCACGACAGGCCTTCGCGCCTCGCGTGAGCGTCCGCAGGTGCCGATCCTGGCGCTGTCGCCGATCATCAAGACGGCACGCCGCCTTGCCGTCGTCTGGGGCCTGCACTGCGTCGTCACCCATGACGCGACCGATCTCGACGACATGGTCAACCGCGCCTGCCGCATCGTCGCGGACGAGGGCTTCGGCAAGCCGGGCGACCGCATCATCATCTCGGCGGGCGTGCCGCTCGGCACGCCCGGTGCCACCAACATGATCCGCATCGCCTATATCGGCTCTGACGGCCAGAGCGGCATCTGATCCGATCGTATCCGTTCGAAGCCCGCCGCCTCAGTGAACTGAACCCCCGAAGGTTGATATCCAACTTTCCGGGTTCAGTTCACAGGAGGTGGCGGGCTTTTTCTTTGACGGGGCGGCATTGCCAAGGGCTGCGGTGCATGCAAGTTTCGATCCCTGGGTTCGGAGGATCATCATGGATATCGTCACGCTTCTGGCTTTCGCAGCCGTTTCCTTCGTCGGCATCGCCACACCGGGGCCTACGGTGCTGCTGGCGCTGACCAACGGTTCGCGGCATGGCCTGCGCCGGGCAATTGCCGGCATGATCGGCGCGGTGCTTTCCGATTTCGTGCTGATCGGCGCCGTCGCGATCGGGCTCGGCGCCTTGCTGGCGGCATCGGAATTCTGGTTCTCGATGCTGAAATGGGCAGGTGCCGCCTATCTCGCCTTTCTCGGCATCATGCTGCTGCGCTCGAAGGGCACGATCGATGCGGCGCTGAAGCCTGGGGCGCCTGCGGGGGCGGCGTCGCCCGTCTCGATCGGACTGAAGAGCTTCATGGTCGCGGCGACCAATCCGAAGGGCTATCTGTTCTTCTCGGCCTTTCTGCCGCAGTTCATCGATCCGGCCCTGCCGCAGGCAACGCAATATGCGTTGCTGGCGCTCACCTTTGCCGCGCTCGATTTCCTCATCATGTTCGGCTACGCCTTCTTCGGCTCGCAGGCGGTGCGTTTCCTGAAAACCTCGGGCGCCCTCTGGCTGGAGCGCGCCTGCGGCGGTGCGCTGCTGGCGCTGGCCGGCTCGCTCGCCCTCTACCGCCGGGCCACCGTTTGAGTTCAGGTTCGAGCCAGGGATAGGTGACCGACGCGATAGGCCAGCATGTGCTTGCCGCTCTCGGGGAGCTCTCGCCATAGCCTGAAGCGTACCTGTGTCCATGTCGTGGGCTCAAAACCGCAGAGGGAGGCAAGGGCGCGGCCTGTCGCAACCTCGGCTTCAGCCTCAGCGCTTTCGGCGCTGCGAATATCGGCAAGCGGTGCGTAAGGCTCGATTTGCAGGATCTCGCGGGTGGCAAACCTGGCTGCGGCGATATCGGGCGAGATTTCCGCCCGCCAGACGATCCAGGTTTTTACCTGCGGCCAGCCGAAGGCGCCGGCGAGCGTTTGGAAAGCGGGGGCGCAGAGGAAGTCGCTCGCCCCTTCCGGCTTTTGCCAGAGATAGAAGGGTGCGTAGAGGTTTTCACGGCTGGCGAATTCGCCTCTGCGGGCGCTGAGATAGGCCTTGAAGCTGAGATTGGGAAAGCCGTCGAGCAGCGGACCTTTGTCGCGGATTCGGTGGTCGATGATCGACATGTCGTAATCGGCGGGCAGGGTGAAGCCGTATTGCATGGCGATCATGGTCGTGCCTCCACCGGCTGCAGCCATTCGACGATGCTGCCGTTTTCCGTCGCCTGAATGCTGAGATAGCCGAAGGGGCTGTCGTCTGCGGCACCGTGCCAATGGCGCTCGCCGGGCGCAAACCAGACGGCATCGCCGGCGCGCAGTCCCTCGACGGGACCACCCTCGCTCTGCGCCAGTCCATGCCCCGAAAGCACGTAGAGCAACTGGCCTCGAGGGTGCGTATGCCAGCGGGTGATGGTGCCGGGTTCGAGTGTGGCGCGCATGGCAGTGTTTTCGCCGTCGGCGCCGCCTTCGAGCAGCATCTCGACCCAGAAAGGCGCGGTTGCGACACCCTCCGGCGAGCGGACCGCCTTTCCGGGGCGCCTGACGGTCATCGCCTTCGGGTTTGAAACGCTCATCTTTGACCTCCGGCCGCCCGCAACCGCCAATCAGGATTGGTCATTTGGGCGATGCCGTTGCCGAAGGACCAATCATCAGGGGCACTGGTGCTGATGACGATCATCACATCCTCGGGCCGCAGGCCCGGTGACTGCGCCAGCAGATCGGCGAGCCGCCGATAGAGCGCTGCCTTCATCTCGGCCGTGCGGGGCCGGCCGATGGTGATCGAGATATAGACGAAATCGTTGGAGCGCGGACCGGCGAGATAGCTGCGGTCGAAGATCAGCTCGTTTTCGTCATGCTGATGGATGGCCTGGAAGCGGTCGTTTTCGGGCACGTCGAAGGTCTCGACCAAGGCGCGCTGGATGGTGTCGGCGAGGGCAGCGAGATAGTCCGGCGATTTGCCTTTGCGAAGGGAAATGCGAACGAAGGGCATCAGGATCTCCATGGTTCAGGCCGTCATCAGCCTTGACAGCGGTACCATCGCGCGGCACGATGATGCTGAAAATCAGAATATTATGAACAAATGATCCTGAAAATTGGTACTGTACGATGCGGCGAACGATCTTCGATCTCGATGTGCTCCGAACCTTTTCGACCGGCATGGAGCTCGGCAATTTCGCCAAGGCGGCCGAAAAGCTCGGACGCTCCACCTCGGCGGTCAGCGCGCAGCTTAAGAAGCTGGAGGAGCAGGCGGGTACGCCGGTCTTCCGCAAAGCGGGACGCGGGCTGGCGCTCACCGATGCCGGCGAGACGATGCTCGGTTATGCCAGGCGGCTGCTGGAGTTGAACGACGAGGCGGCTGCGGCCGTGCATAGCATCGAGCTGGAAGGCTGGGTGCGGCTTGGCCTGCAGGAGGATTTCGGCGAGACCCTGCTGCCGGAGGTGCTCGGCCGCTTCGCGCGGGCGCATCCGAAGGTCCGGATCGAGGCGCGGGTCGTGCGCAATGTCGAACTGCTCGAGCGCGTCACCTCAGGCAAGCTCGATCTGGCGCTTGCCTGGAGCGACGGTGCGCTGACGGCGCATTGCGAGCGGATCGGCGAGGTGCCGATGCGCTGGATCGGACCTGCCGAGGGATCGCCTGGCTGGCATGCGGCAAGCGGCGAGCCGATGCCGCTCGCCTCGCTGGAGGCGCCGTGTCTGATGCGCAGCGCGGCGACCCGGGCGCTTGACGCGGCCGGCATTTCCTGGCGGCTCGCCTTCGTCAGCCCCAGCCTCGGCGGCCTCTGGGCAGCGGCAGCCGCGGGTTTCGGCATCACCATCCGCACACCAATCGGCCTGCCGGCAAAGGTCCGGCCGCTGGCGCCGGAGACGATCGGCCTGCCTGATTTGCCAAAGCTCGGTCTGGTCCTGCATCGGGCCGAAGCCGAACCGCAGCCTGCTGCGGCCCGGCTTGCCGAGCTCGTGCTGCAGTCGGTGCATGGCGCGCTCAGCGGGACGGCCTGACATCGTCGCATTGACCCTGCGGTCGCGGGGCTATAGCTTTGGCTTGTTATGAAAATGATCATTCTCAATATCGCCACGGCCTTCTTCTTGAGCCTTTAAAGCTCTGCCTTCGGGCATCGGAAGATGCGGTCGCTTACCAGCCTTCGCGGCTGGCGCGTTGCCGTTGGTGTAACCATCCTGCATCTGGCCAAGGAAAGAGCCTGCAGGTTTGGCGATAGAGAGATATTTCATGACATCAAATGTTTACCCGCCGGCGCTGAGCGCTGCGCAGATCGAGCAATTCATCGAGGACGGCTTTATCCGGATCGACGAGGCTTTTCCCCGCGAATTGGCGGAGGAAGCTCGTGCCATCATGTGGCGCGATATACCCTTCGATGCGGATGAGCCAAGAACGTGGACGCAGCCCGTCGTGCGGCTTGCCGGCTATGGCGGAGGACCGTTCGAGAAAGCCGTCAACACACCGGTATTGCATTCGGCGTTCGACCAGCTTGTCGGCAAAGGGCGCTGGGAGCCACGCAGCGGGCTTGGAAGTTTCCCGGTGCGATTTCCCCATCCGGACGATCCCGGCGATGCCGGCTGGCATGTCGATCTGAGCTTTCCCGGTGTGGCATCCGATCCGAACGAGCAACGCGACTTTTCCGCCTGGCGGGTGAATATCACCTCGCGCGGGCGGGCGCTGCTGATGCTTTTCCTGTTTTCGGATGTCAGAGAGGAGGATGCGCCGACCCGCATCCGTATCGGCTCGCACAAGGATATCGCGCGCCTTTTGGCACCGGCGGGTGAGGCGGGTATGGCGCATCTCAGGTTCGAGCATGTCGGCGAAGACCGGCCGCTGGCCTTGGCGACTGGGCAGGCGGGCACGGTCTATCTGTGCCACCCGTTCCTTATCCATGCAGCGCAAATGCATCGCGGCAAAGAACCGCGCTTCATGGCGCAGCCCGGCCTGGCACCTTCCGAACCTCTTCGGCTCGAACGGGAGGACGGCGCCTATTCGCCGGTCGAGATGGCAATCCGCCGGGCGCTTCACTCCATCTGACGGCTGAATGCGGCATTCGGCTCGAGAGAGCCGGATGCCTCACGACTTGCATTTGTTATCGGGCGTCCCCCGGGCGGCGGGCTGCCTTGGCTGCCTGACGATGTCATCAGCCGAAGCGTTCGAGTGCCATGGCGAAGATATCGGCATCGACGTTGCCGCCCGATGTGACGGCGACGATCGTGTCGCTTTCCAGCGCCTCGCCGTGGAAGAGGGCGGCGGCGAGTGCCACCGCGCCGCCGGGCTCGACGACGATCTTCAGCCTGACGAAAGCGAGCGCCATGGCGCGCAGCGCCTCCTCGTCGGTAACGACGATGCCGGCGCCGGCGAGGCGCCTGAGGATCGGGAAGGTAATATTGCCGGGCTGTGGCGTCAGGATCGCATCGCAGAGCGAGCCTGATATCGACGCGTTGCGTTCGATCCTGCCGGAGGCGAGCGAGCGGGCGGTGTCGTCGAAATCCTTGGGCTCGCAGGGGCGGACGCGAAAGCCGGGAGCGCTGGCTTCGAGCGCAAGTGCGATGCCGGAGGTCAATCCGCCGCCGCCGCAGGGCACGAGGACTTCGGCTGATGTCACGCCTTCCTCTTCCGCCTGCTCGGAGATTTCGAGGCCGGTCGTGCCCTGGCCGGCGATGACAAGCGGTTCGTCGAAGGGCTTGATCAGCGTCAGGCCGCGCTCGGCCGACAGCTTGGCGCCGATCGCGTCGCGATCCTCGTTGACACGGTCGTAGAGGACGACGTCGGCGCCGAAGGCGCGGGTGTTGGCGATCTTCAGCTTCGGTGCGTCGCTCGGCATGATGATGACGCAGGGGACATTGTGCAGCTTGGCGGCAAGCGCGACACCCTGGGCATGGTTGCCGGAGGAGAAGGCGATGACACCCTTCGAGCGTACCGCCGGATCGAGGCCGGAGACGGCTGACCAGCCGCCGCGAAACTTGAACGAGCCGGAATGCTGCAGGCATTCGGCCTTCACGAAAAGGCGCCTGCCGGCGATCTCGTTGAGGAAGGGAGAGGAGAGAAGCGGCGTGCGCCTGACGTGACCGCGCAGACGGGCGCGGGCGGCGACAATCATTTCGATGCTGACCATTCGGGAATCGTCCTGCTTGCGGGTTCGCTCATGCTTAGGGTGCGGCAAGCCGATTGTGAACGGCGACTTTGTCACCGTGACATGAATGGAGGCTGCGATTGCCGCCCACGCTCCGCCGGCCGTCAGTAGCCGCTTGCCGAGCCTTCCGCTGCGCGGCTGTCCATGGCGCCATTATACCGGGCACCGCCGCCCTTTTCGATGGCGGCGAGACTTTTGCCGCCGACGAGGATGCCGGCGGCTTGGCCCCAGAGCGGCGCGTCATTGCCGCCATCGAAGCTGTAGCCCATGGCGGCGAGGGTCTTTTCCGTATCGGGCGAAATTGCATAGGGTTCGAGATAGATCTTGTCGGGTTGCCATTGATGATGGATCCGCGGCGCGTTCACCGCC
Source organism: Rhizobium ecuadorense (assembly GCF_001187535.1). Lineage (GTDB taxonomy): Bacteria > Pseudomonadota > Alphaproteobacteria > Rhizobiales > Rhizobiaceae > Rhizobium > Rhizobium ecuadorense. The sequence goes on along the minus strand of NZ_LFIO01001304.1, from coordinate 95,272 downwards.
TGGCTGATATCCATGCCGAAATCGACGACGTTGAGGATCGCTTCCAGCGTGATGGTGATGATGCGCGAGCCGCCGGGGCTGCCGATCACCATGAAGGGCTTGCCGTCCTTGGTGACGATCGTCGGGCTCATCGAGGAGAGCGGCGTCTTCTTCGGTGCGATGGCATTGGCTTCGCCCTGCACGAGGCCATAGAGGTTCGGCACGCCGGGTTTGGAGGTGAAGTCGTCCATCTCGTTATTGAGCAGCACGCCGGTGCCAGGGGCCACGACGGCAGCGCCGAAGGAGCCGTTCAGCGTATAGGTGACGGCAACGGCATTGCCCTCGTCGTCGATGATCGAATAATGCGTCGTCTCGGTGCTTTCCTTGCCGCCGAGCGGCTTCAGGTTCACCGAAATGCCGGCCTTGTAGGGATCGATCTTGGCGACGATCTCCTTGGCATAGGCCTTGTCGGTGAGCTTTGCGACCGGGTTCTCGACGAAATCGGGATCGCCGAGCGCAGTATTGCGGTCGACATAGGCGTAGCGCATGGCCTCGACCATCACATGCACGGTGTCGGCTGACCCGTAACCCAGGTAGGAAAGCGGATAGGCTTCGAGAACGTTGAGGATCTCGCAGATGATCACGCCGCCGGAGGAGGGCGGGGGCGAGGAGATGATGTCGTAGCCGCGATAATTGCACTCGACCGGCTTCAACTCGCGCACGGCGTATTGCTCGAAATCTTGCTTGGCGAGGATGCCGCCCTTGGCCTGGCTTGCCTTGACGATCTCCTCGGCGGGCGCAGCCTTGTAGAAGGCATCAGGACCTTTTTCCGATATGGCTGCCAGGACCGCGGCAAGATCGGGCTGCTGAAGCTTTTCGCCCGATGCATAAGGTTTGCCATCGGGTTTCAGAAAGATCTTCGCCGCCGCCTCGTCTTTGGCAAGGCGCTTGGCACTGCCGGCGAAGCTTGCGGCATCACCCTGTTCCAGCGTGTAGCCTTCCCTGGCGAAGCGGAGCGCCGGCGCGATCAGATCCTGGCGCGGCTTTGTCCCATATTTCTCGCGTGCGGTTTCGAAGCCCATAACCGAGCCGGGTACGCCGACGGCAAGATAACCGTCCAGACTGGCGCGCGGCACGATATCGCCCTTGGCATCGAGATACATGGTTTTCGTCGCGGCAAGCGGGGCGCGTTCGCGGAAATCGAGAAAGGTCTTGGTGCCGTCCTTCAGGCGAATGGTCATGAAGCCGCCGCCGCCGAGATTGCCGGCCGAGGGATAGACGACCGCCAGCGCATAACCCACGGCAACGGCTGCATCGACAGCATTGCCGCCGCTCTTCAGCACCTCGACGCCGACATCGGTCGCCAGATGCTGGGCGGTGACGACCATGCCGTGCTCTGCCTCGACAGGCGCGGGCGAGGCCGCAAAGGCCGACGTCAGGCTCAGCGACAGTGCCGCTATGACGGAGATTGTCCCGATATGCAGGCGGCCCATGATTTCCCCTCCTATGGACAATGATGGAAAGCATATGGGGCTGCGGCAGCCTCAGGCAATGCAAGGGATTGGTTTTATGTGACGAGTTCCAAAGCCGGAGGAGTCATGCGCCGTGCAGGGCGCCTGACCCCAACGACGCCGCCGTCGCCACCGTCCGATCGGGGGAGGCGGCGGCGAGTCTCTCCTCGGCCCGGCGGGCGATTGCTTGCAGGTCCCGCGGCTTGCCGGCGATCTTCTCAATGGCGGCGATGGCGACATCGGTTGCGAGATAATCCGGCTTGTGGCCGACGCCGCGAACGGTGATGAGCTCAGAGCCTGTTATATCGCGGGCCAGGCCGCGTGAATGCAGGTGCTCCCAGACGATCGCGTCGCTGTCGCCCGTTATGATGACAGTCGGCGCAGTGATCTGCGCATAGAGCGGCGACTGTTGCTTCACATAGGCAAGCAGTTTTTTGAAATCGGCCGCGTTGTTGTGGAACGCGTCGGGTCGCAGCACCAGCGACGGACCGGTCTTTTCAATGTAATCGGCCGGGCGCGGATTGGGGCGGAAGACGTTCAGCGTGCCGCGCTCCAGCCGGCTCAGCCCAAGCGGCACGACGATCGCGTGGTTGAAGAGCCAGCCGAGGACCGGCACGGTTGCCACGTGGTAATACCAGTCGATGCCGCCCGGCCAGGGGTGGGTGGCGGGTGCCAGGAAGAGCAGGCCCGCCGTCTTATCGGGATGGCGCAGGCCGAAGGCGGCGGTGACCGCGCCGCCGAAGGAATGGCCGACGATAACCGCCTTTTCGATGCCGCGTTTTTCCATCAGCTTGGCGATTGCATCGGCCTGACCGGAGGGCACAGCGTTATCGGGACCGCCGCGTTCGGAATAACCGTGACCGGGACGATCGACGAAGAGCATTTCCGCCCGGCCTTCGAGTGCGGCGCGAAAGGCGACGACCTGGTCGAGAAGATTGCCGCTGGCGCCGTGAATGAAGACGAGCGCCGGCAGATCGGCGTTTTCGGGACGCTCGATATGGACGGCATTCATGCGATAACCGCCGACATCCGTCATTTCGCCGATATTCGGATAGGTCTGTTCGAATTGCCGCGCCTTGTAGGAGGAGTAACCGATGGCGGCGGCGAGCGGGGCGAGAAGAGCGGAAACTTCTGCAAGCATGATTTTAACGGGCGATAGTTGCGGCTGTTTTGCCGAGAGAGGACGCGCCGCGTCTTTTCCCGTCTACGGTTCTAAATTGCGCGGCTTGGCCGGAGATCAAGATCACGCCTCGAGGATCACGTGCGATTGCCGGCGAGTTTTTCCGCAAGCGTGTTGGCCTGTTCCTGCGCGGTGCGTTCAGCGGGATAGATATCAAGAAAACGCTCCCAGGCCTTCAAGGTCAGCTGGTCGTTGCCGGAATTGCTGAGGATCGCCGCCAGGCCGGAGAGCGCGCCGAAATGGCGCGGCTCGAGATCGAGCACACGTTCGATGTCGGACATCGACTTGCGATAATTGCCCATGACGAAATTCAGCGTCGCGCGGCGATTCCAGCTTTCGGCATAATCGGGTTTCAGCGCTATCGCCTCGTCAAGGAAATCGAGGGCGGCGGGATTGCGCTTTTCCTCGATCGCCTTGTCGGCCCATTGCATCAGCAGATTGATGGTGGCGCTGCCGGAATCGTTCCATTCCATGCGGATCTCATTGGCGATACCGCTGGCTTTGTCGGGGTCGCGCTCGCGTTTCAGCTGACTGAAGAGCTGGTCGAGGTGCAGTTTCGGCGAAGAATTGACATCCGCCTGCTCGACGATAACGTCCTTTTCCGCCGCAATGGCCGGAAAGGTGGACGTGAGGAGGGTGAGGGCGAGCGGCAGCGCCGCTGACGTCAAAGCAAAAAAGCGCATGGCGGACATATTAGCCCGCCAACGCCGAAGATCAAACAAATTTGACGTGATCACCGCAGTGACCGACCGGATATCCGCCGGAGCAAGCTCACGCGGGCAAGCGATCCGGACGCGCGAAATCAGCCCTGACGAGCCTTAAAGCGCGGGTTCAGCTTGTTGATGATGTAGATGCGGCCCTTGCGGCGAACCAGACGGTTGTCACGGTGGCGAGCCTTGAGCGACTTGAGCGAATTCTTGATCTTCATTTTTCTGATCCGCGATCTCTGTGGGGGAATTCACATTCGCCCGTATCTTTAACAATCAAAAGCGCGCCATCGGGCGCGCTCTTTAGGTGGGGGAGCAGATACCGCGTCACCTTTTCCGTGTCAACCGCATGACGGTGTTTTTCCCAAGGCGCAAAGGTGTTTTCTCAGGCCGAAACCGGTGATTTCGGCGTCAAGGTGGTGACATGGCCCATCTTGCGGCCGGGGCGCCATTCGGTCTTGCCGTAGAGATGAACCAGCGTATCGGGGCGCTGCAGCCAGCCGGGAACGGCCAGGATATCGTCGCCGATCAGGTTCTGCATGACACAGTCGGAATGCCGTCCGGCGTCTCCCAAAGGCAGACCGGCAACGGCGCGGATATGCTGCTCGAACTGGCTGACGACGCAGGCGGCCTCCGTCCAGTGGCCGGAATTGTGGACGCGCGGCGCCATCTCGTTGGCAATCAGGCCGCCATCGGCAAGCACGAAGAATTCGATGCCGATAACGCCGACATAATTCAATGCTGCGAGGATCGTTTCGGCCGACCGGCGCGCGGCGTCCGCCGTCGCCGGCGAGATCGTAGCCGGAACCGTCGAGGTGTGGAGGATGCCGTTGCGATGGACATTTTCGGCGGGATCGAAGCAGACGACCTTACCATCGGTGGCGCGGGCGGCGATGATCGAGATCTCGCGCTCGAAAGCGACGAAACTTTCGAGGATCAGCGGCACGGCGCCGAGCGCGGCATAGGCGCCATCAGCGCTGTCGGCCACCGAGCGGAAAACCTTCTGGCCCTTGCCGTCATAGCCGAGACGGCGGGTCTTCAGCACGCCCTGGCCGCCGAAATCGTCAAGCGCCATTTCGAGATCGGCCTGGCTGTCGATCGCGTGGAAGCGGGCGGTTGTTATGCCGCAGCCATTGAGAAAACGCTTTTCGACGAGGCGGTCCTGGGCGGCTTCCAGCGCCTTCGGTGGCGGATAGACGGATAGGCTTGCCGAGAGCGTCTCAGCGGCTGCGACCGGCACGTTCTCGAATTCATAGGTGACGACATCGCAGAGATCCGCGAGTTCGGCCAATGCCGCCGGATCGTCATAGGCGGCGGTAATCTGCCGGTTGGCGAGCTGGGCGGCCGGGCAGTCCGCCTGCGGCTCGAGAATGACCGTGCGAAAATTCAGCCTGGCGGCAGCGATAGCCAGCATGCGGCCGAGCTGGCCGCCGCCGATAATACCGATCGTTCCTACAGTCATTGGTCGTCCATCGGGTATTCGGCGATGGCGGCACTCTGACGTTCGCGCCATTCATCGAGCCGGTCGGCGATCTCTTCGTCGGAAAGGGCAAGCACGGCGGCGGCGAGCAGTGCGGCGTTGACCGCGCCGGCCTTGCCGATGGCGAGCGTCCCGACAGGAATGCCGGCCGGCATCTGCACGATCGACAGAAGACTGTCCTGGCCGGACATGGTTTTCGACTGGACCGGCACGCCGAAGACCGGCAGCGGCGTCATCGATGCCGTCATGCCCGGCAGGTGGGCGGCGCCGCCGGCGCCGGCGATGATGACCTTGAAGCCCTCGGCGCGCGCGCCCTTGGCGAAATTCGCCATGCGGTCGGGCGTGCGGTGCGCCGAAATGATGCGCGCGTCATAAGGGATTTCCAGCGCCTCCAGCGTGTCGGCGGCGTTCTTCATGGTCTCCCAGTCGGACTGGCTGCCCATGATGATGGCGACGGAGGGTCTGTCTGTCGTCATTGTTATCCCCCTCAGGCGATGATGTCAGGGATGATCTGATCTTCCAGCTTCGAAAGCCTGTCCTTGATGACGAGCTTCTTCTTCTTCATGCGCTGGATCCGCAGAGCATCGCATCCGATCTGGATCATGGCGTTGATCGCGGCGTCGAAATCCTCGTGCTCCTGGCGCAGCCGCGCCACGGTGAGCCTGATTTCCGCCTGTTCCTGATCGGCCATATGCATTCCCCGTTATCGTCCTCGGACCTTGTCCGACCTGCCGATGATTTCCGCAAGCTCCTATCACCAAATACAGGTAACGGCTAGTTAGTCTTGATCATGAAATTGCCATCCGGTCTTCATCTTTTGGCCTTCGACAAGCCTTCAAAAATATGTCACAGTCCGCCGCGTTGACACCTTGATCCCCGACGATGTTGGCCGGGGAGGGTAAGAGGAAGGAAGGGTCAAATGACAGTTCAAGCTCATCTTGAATCACTCCAGAAAAAGCATGTCGCTCTCGAGGAGGAGCTGCACGCGCTCAGAACAGCTCCCTCCATCTCCGATACGGAAATTGCCGAATGCAAGCGCCGCAAGCTGCGCATCAAGGACGAGATTATGCGTCTCAAGTCATCCGTCCACTGATCTTCCCAAGGGTCGCCGGTCGATCATCTTGCGAAAGAAAAGGTAAATCCATCCATTCCGCCTAAAATCAGCAAGAACCGGTGATTTTACACCAGAATTGCGCCAGCCCGATGCCAGCGGCATTGCGGCTGGCGCTTTTGCGAGCGCCACGGCACAACGCATATATCAAAGTGCTTATGCCGTTGATCTGCCTGCCATTTCGGTCAACGCTTGATCATCGAAGACAGGGCAAATGCCGTCAGCGTGTCGCGCACCCCTTGCAGCGCCGAAACCTCCTGCCAGATTTCGCGGATACGGTCTGCCGCGCTTGCTTCAACCCGCACGACCAGGTCGAATTCACCGCTCATAACGTCGCAGGAAATGACCTCCGGTATCCCTTTGAGCGTCTGGATGACGTCGCCGCCGCGCATGCGGTCGTGGCGATACACGAAGATCATCGCTGTGATGGCTGCGGCCCGCGTTTTTCCCTCACCCACGACAATCGTATAGCCCTGAATCAGGCCGTCGCGTTCCAATCGCTCGATGCGTTGGCGAACGGCGTTGCGCGACAGGTGGACCTTTTCGGCCAATTCCGCGTGGGGAATCCGGCCATTGCGGGTTAGCTCGGTTAGAATGCGTTCGTCGGATCGGTCGAGGATACGCTTCATGGCCGTATTTCCTCAATGCAGTCCTTGGCGGAGAGGAAGACCCGCTGTGTGGCGGATTCGAGATCGGTTAGCCTGCCATCCTGCGCAAACACGGTGGCGGCCGCTGCCATGACGAAAGCCGGCACGGCCCGCCACTCCGCTTCGCTGAGGAACCTGATGTCTTCGTAGCCAGCGAGCAATGCGCTGACCAGCGTCCTCTCAAGAGTGCCGCTTGCGGTCACAGCCCAATGCAATATGACGGCAGCGAGTTCGGCGATCAGAACATCATCATGGCGCAAGCGGAAATTGATGACGCCGCTCACCATCTCGTCGACGAAGAAGACGTTGTCGCGATTGAGTGCGCCGTGCACGGGACCTTTCGGCAGCCCAAGTGACGCTCGTTTCGCCGGCCGCCCCAGCGTCTGGTGGATTCGCGCGACACAGGTCCCAAGCGCACGGCATTTGGCGGGAGTGACTTCGCTCAGTCGAGAGCCTGGCATAAAACCGACAACCGCGACAAGCTTGTCCGACACGGTAATCGTCGCCGCACCGGCATCAGTGCGGAAGGTTGCCGGACAGGGAATGCCGGCGCCAGAGAGCGTTTCCATCGTGCGGAAGGCAAGTTCGAGGTCGAAGGGGTCGGCCCCGTTTTCGAACAGGGTGACGATGAACTCACCCCGCCCGGAGCGGAAAAGGTAAGTCGTTTCGGCGTCGCCATCGGCAATGCCGATAACCGATGTAAGATTGCCCAGGCGATAGGTCGTCGCGATCCGGCCGCAATCTGCCTCCGACAGATCCGTGAAAACAGCCATTTTTGCTTTCCTTCAGTGTTGTACCGACTCGTAGGCCTCGATGTTTTTGATGCCGAAGATCGTCTCGATCTGAGCTGCAGGCAAACCGCTGTCGCGCTCGACCGCCTCTCGCAACGGAATTCCTTCGGCAAGCGCAGTACGGGCAAGCGCGGCCGCCCGGGCGTATCCAACGAAGGGATTGAGGGCTGCGGCAAGAAAGAGAGCGCCATCATGAAGCGCGCGGCAGCGCTGGGAATCTGCCTCGATCCCGTCGATACACCGAGTGCGAAGCGCATCCATTCCCCTCACCAACAGCCGCATGGATTGCAGGATGTTGAGCACGATAATCGGTTCCATGGCATTCAGCTGGAGTTGCCCCGCGCTGGCAGCGAGTGTGACCGTCAAGTCGTTGCCAATGACCTGGAAGCTGATCTGGTTCACCAATTCGGGGATCACCGGGTTGACCTTGCCCGGCATGATTGACGAGCCCGCCTGCATGGCCGGAAGACGGATCTCGCCAAAGCCGGCGCGCGGACCACTCGACAGCAGGCGGAGGTCATTGCAGATCTTCGAGAGTTTCACCGCCATACGCTTGAGCATGCTCGATACCGAAACAAAGGCGCCAGTATCGGACGTAGCCTCGACGAGATTTCGCGCCGGGCGAACGGCGATGCCGGAGATCGTGGATAGCTGCGCACAGACTGCAGCCGAGAAGCCCGCAGGCGCGTTTACGCCGGTGCCTATTGCCGTTCCGCCGAGATTGACCTCACGCATCAACTCGGCGGCGCCGAGAAATTGCGTGATGTCTTCTTCCAGCGTCTCGGCAAAGGCTTCGAACTCCTGACCAAGGAACATTGGTACGGCGTCCTGAAGCTGCGTTCTCCCGACCTTAACAATACCGCCGAAGGCTTCCCCTTTGCGCCGGAAGGCGGCCGCCAGAGCAGATAGCGCCGAACAAAGGTTTTCGCCTTCCCGCAACACAGTCAGCCGGATTGCAGTGGGATAGACGTCGTTGGTCGATTGGCAAAGGTTTACGTGATCATTTGGATTGACCGCGTCGTAGCTGCCAGCCTGCCGGCCGATCTCCTGAAGCGCCAGATTGGCGATGACTTCGTTGACGTTCATGTTGGTCGAGGTGCCCGCGCCGCCTTGCATCATATCGATCGGAAAGTGTGGCGCCAGGATTTCACCGGCGATCAGCCTGTCGCAGGCCCGATCAATCGCGCCCGCGATCGCGGGGTCGAGCAACCGCAGCTCCAGATTGGTGGCGGCCGCAGCTTTCTTGACCATCGCGAAAGATTGGAGAAACCCGGGAAAATCCTGCAGTTTGATGCCGGAAATGTCGAAATTATCCACTGCCCGAAGCGTATGAATGCCGATCAGAGCATTGGCCGGCAACTCCCGACTACCCAAAAGATCTGTCTCGATGCGCGTTGTCGCCATGGTCCCGCTCCTCCTTTCTCTCCGCTCAGTCTGAAATAGCCTGATCAAGATCGACGAGCAGATCGTCGGTCGCTTCCAGCCCGACCGACAGGCGGAACACGCCATCGCCGGCAAACCGGCGGTAATCCTCAAGCTGCTTGCCGGTCAGCTGATAGGTGGATTTCATCATCTCCTGTGTGTCGAGCAACACGACGATCGAGCGCTGATGACCGAGCGAGAAGGTGTAGTGGGCAACCTTGAGGCGCTCGGCGAGTTGTCGCGCCACCTGGCCGGGATTCTTCACCCGGAAGGTCACGATCCCCCCGAACACATCCATCTGGTGCTTCGCCAGATCATGCTGAGGATGGGAAGCAAGTCCGGGATAAGTCACGGCCTCCACAGCGGAATGGCCCTGAAGGAAGGCCGCGATCTTCGCGGCCGACTCCGAGATCATGCGGATGCGGGGAAACAGCGTATCGATGCCGCGCATGATCAGCCAAGCGTTCATGGCCGGCATCGACGCACCGAGATAGACGCCGGCGCGCGAGCGGATTTTCTCCACCAATTCCTTACGTCCGCAGACGACCCCGCCCAATGCGTCGCCATGGCCGTTAATGAACTTCGTGAGCGAATGGATGACGAGATCCACGCCTAGCAAGAGCGGCTGCGTGGCCACAGGGGTGGCGAGCGTCGAATCGACCGACATCAAAGCCCCGTGTTTTCGCGCAAGCTCGGCAATGGCCGCAAGGTCGGTCAGACGCAGGATCGGATTGCACGGACTTTCGCAATGGACGAGCCGCGTGTTGGACCGGAAGGCGGCCGCCACGTCTTCAGGGCGAGACATGTTGACCGGCGTAACCTCAATGCCGTAGTCCGGCAATATACGCCGGGCGAGCTCGTTGGCGCCGGCATAGCAAACATCGCTCAGGATCAGATGGTCGCCCTTCTTGAGGAAGGTGAAGAACGTGGCTCCGATCGCCGCGACGCCCGTCGCCGTGGCCATGGCGTCGTCGGCTCCCTCGAGCGCCGCGAGTCGCTGTTCCAGTTGGCGCACGGTCGGGTTGGTCCATCGCGCATAGAGAAAGGGCAGCGCCGTCAGGTCGTCGACGCCATCGGCGGAAAATGGGCCGCCACCAGGTATGAACACATTGTTGACCGACATGGAAATGTTCGGGGCGATCGCTTTCGTCGCCGGGTCGATAACGAGCCCGCCGTTCAGGGCCAGGGTTTCTCGACTGGGCCCCGTGTTTGCGGCAGGCACTACCCTGCGCTGGTCGATGCCGCACGCGGGCAGATCTGACGGTCTTGTTACGGTCATTGCATTCTCCGATAAATTTCAAACGAGAGCGTCAGCGCCTCGCCGGCACCTGGCTTTCGACAATGCGAAAGGCGCGCGTGATGACGATGGTGAGGCAGAGATAGAAGATGGTGACGACGATCAGAGGCTCGTAGACGAGCAGCGTGTCCTGCCTGATCTTGTAGGCGACGGCATAGAGATCCATCACTGTGACGGTGAAGGCGAGCGGCGTTGCCTTCAGTTGCAGCACCACCTCGCCGGTGATCGTCGGCAGGGCGATGCGGATCGCCCGCGGCAACCATATGCGTCGCAGAAGCGTCAGGTGGGTCATGCCAAAGGCGCGACCGGCTTCCAGTTCGCCTTTCGGCACCGCAAGCAGCGCACCGCGCAATACCTCGGCCTCGTAGGCTGCGTAGTTGAGCGTGAAGCTGACGGCAGCGAAGAAGAAGCCCTCGCGCACGATCGGCCAAACGAAACTTGAGCGCAGACCCGGGATCATCGGCAGCAAGGATCCGACACCGTAGTAGAGCAACCACAATTGAATGAGCAAGGGTGTGCCGCGCAAACAGGTGCAGTAACTTTTGGCGCACCATCGCAGCCAGTAGGGTCCGCCGATCTGCGCGAGCGCAAGACCAATCGCCAGGACGAACCCGAGAGCGACCGAGATGACAAGCAGCAATACGGTCTGTGTCGCGCCCGCAACCAGAAGCGGCCAATAGTTGGAAACCCATGAGAAATCCACTGTCTATCCCCTCAGGCTGATTTCGGCTGTCCACGCCGGAAACGGGTTTCAAGACCTCCGAAGACGATATTGGAGATGAGGGTGATCACCAGGTAGAGCACGGCTGCGGCCAGGAAAAACAGGAAGTAATGCTTGGTGTTGCCGGCGGCGAGCCGCGTGGCCAAGGCCAACTCCTGGTATCCGACGACAGCAATCAGCGCGCTGTCCTTGGTTACCGACATCCACAAATTGGCCATGCCGGGCAGGGCGTTCGGCATCAGCGCCGGCAGCACGATACGCCGGAAGCGCAACCAGGGCCGCATGCCGAAGGCGCTAGCGGCCTCTATCTGGCCAATGGGAATGACAAGGATCGCGCCGCGCAACACCTCAATCATGTAGGCGCCCTGGACGATGCCCAGCACGACGACCGCGGCAAGGAAGCCGTTGATCTCGATCGATGGAAGGCCGAGCGTGGACAACACCCCGTTGATGCCGTCCGTCCCGGCGTAATAGAGGCCGATGATCAGGATCAGCTCCGGAATGGCGCGCACTGCCGTCGTGTAAAAATCCAGCAAGGTGACGACGGCGCGGCTTCCCTTGAGTTTACCTGTTGCACCCGCCAGCCCGATCAGTATGCCGAACACGTACGCACCGAGCGAAATCAGGATGGTTGAGGCTGCGCCCGAAAGCAGCACCCCACCCCACCCCGGCGGATATGGGGAAAGCAGTTCCATAATGGATGAGCTTGTCGCCATGAAAACAGCTCCTCGGCGTTCGAGCGAGGTCCCTGCGGCTCGAACGCTTTTTCTCTCTGAGAAGGTTTGGGTTGATAGACGCAGTGAGGCGCCTTAGCCGCGCCAAAGCACTCCGTTCATTCGCCGTAGGGATCGAAGTCGAAATATTTTTTGGAGATTTCAGCGTATTTTCCGCTGGCCCGAACGGCGGCGATGGCGGTGTTCAGCCTTGCCAGAAGCTCAGTGTCCTCCTGACGCAGGCCGCCGCCGATACCTTGTCCCAAAACCTGCGGGTCATCCTTGACGTTGCCCTTGTCCTCGCAACAGCCCTTGCCAAAATCGGTCTGGAGAAAGCTCATCAGCGGGATGGAATCACCGAAGACGTAATCGATGCGGCCGACGGCCAGGTCCTGAAACGCCTCGTCAAGCGTGGCATAGGTCTTTTCCGAGGAAACGCTCGCATAGTATTTCTTGTAGTAATCCGCCTGGATCGTGGAAACCTGGATGCCGATCGTCTTGCCGGCGAGATCCTCGGCCGCGGTGCCGGTCTTGCCGTCCTGTGCGCCGATCAGCTTGCTCGGCGTGTTGTAGTACTTGTTGGTGAAAGCGACCGTCTTCTTGCGCTCGTCGGTGATCGACATGGAAGACCAGATAACGTCGAACTTCTTCGATTGGAGGCCGGGAATTAGGCCATCCCACGACATGTCGACGACCGAGCAGGTTTCCTTCATTTCGGAGCAGACGGCATTCATCAGGTCGATTTCCCAGCCGACCCAATTCCCGCTCGCGTCCTTCGTAAAGAACGGTGGGTAGGCTTCGTTCATGATGCCAAAGCGCACCTCAGCGTCCGCACCGGCGGCTGAGGCGAGAAGAGTGGCTCCGGCAATGAGGCAGATTGCAGTTTTCATGTCAGTTCCCTTTCTTTTTGATCGGCGAGCAACGGCGCTCAATGGCGTGAAGAGCTTGTGAATTCGCGACATCGGATGCTGCTGGGGGCGCCGAAGATCTGCTCCGGCCTGCCCTCTTCCTCAACGCGCCCCTGGTGGAGAAACATCACATGGCTGGAAACATCGCGCGCGAACTTCATCTCGTGCGTGACGAGCAGCATCGTCCTGCCCTCGTCCGCGAGATCACGAATGACTTTGAGCACTTCCCCCACCAGTTCGGGATCAAGTGCCGAGGTCGGCTCGTCGAACAGCATCACGGAGGGATCGACGCACAGCGCCCGCGCAATCGAGGCGCGCTGCTGCTGGCCGCCCGACATGAAGGCCGGATAGACGTTGCGCTTCTCATAAAGGCCGACATTTTGCAGCAGCGCCTCCGCCTTTTCCGTCGCCTCTTTGCGGCCCATGCCCAGGACATGGATCGGCGCTTCGACGACATTCTCCAAGACGGTCATATGGGCCCAGAGGTTGAAGCTTTGGAACACCATGCCGAGGCCGCTGCGAATGCGCTCCACCTGCCGCCAATTCGCAGGGTGGGCGCGGCCATCCGATCCCGCCTTCAAGACCACTTCCTCGCCATTGACGACGAAGCGCCCTCGATCGGGAATCTCCAAAAAGTTGATGCAACGCAGAAAGGTGCTTTTCCCGGAGCCGGAGGAGCCGATCAGCGATATGACGTCCCCCTTTCTCGCGGTAAGGGAAACCCCTTTCAGCACCTGATGAGCGCCGTAGCTTTTGTGCACGTCATCGACCCGCAAAGCGCAGGAAATATCCTTCGTCATCCACTTCGTTCCCCACTTTTGCGTGGCTTATTGTCAAGGAGTTTAGCCCCGTTTGATGGGGTTCGGCCGCGCAGTTTGCTGTTCTTGCGGCGTTCCTCCGCGTATATTTGGGAACACCGCAGTTTTCCGGCTCATGCGCGATTGATGCAGACTACTTTCGGCTGCGTCATATCCTCATAGGCAAAGCGTACGCCCTCCCGCCCCATGCTCCCATGCTTGAAGCCGCCGAAGGGCATGGCGTCAAAACGATAGTCCGAGGAATCGTTGATCATCACCCCGCCGGCTTCGATGCCGGCCGCAGCCTCCAGCGCGTCGGCGAGGTTGGGGGTGAATATCCCGGCATGCAGGCTGTAATCCGGCTCGTTCGCCATGCAAATCGCGTCGGCAAGCGTTTCGAAGTGCTCAAGCATAACCACCGGCGCGAATATCTCTTCCCGCCAGAGTCTGCTTCGGCGAGGAACGCCCTCAAGCACCGTCGGGGTGTAGAGCGCGCCGTCGCGCTGGTGCCCACACAACAGCCGGGCTCCGGCTCCGATCGCCTGTTCGACGGCGGTTTGCGCGCGCTCGGCCGCGACCGGCGAGATCATCGGGCCAACATCCGTCTCCTCTCGACTCGGGTCGCCGGCGCTAAGCCTGGCGGTGCCGGCTACGAACGCCTGGCGGAAGCGCTCGTAGCAGTCGGCCTGGACAAGAATGCGCTGCACGCCGATGCAGTTTTGACCGGCCGCCCAATAGGCACCCGAAATGCACCCCGCCGCCGCCTTGTCGATATCGCAATCCGCCATGACGATAACAGGCGCGTTGCCGCCGAGATCCATGGCCAGCTTCTTCAGCCCGGCAGACCGGGCAATGGCCTCGCCGGTCGCAAATCCGCCGGTAAACGACACCATTCGAATATCCCGAGCAGAAACGATGGCGTGTCCGAGATCCGCGCCGCCGATGGCGACGGTGACGACCGTTTCCGGAAGACCCGCCGCAACCAGCGTCTCGACGAGCTTCAGAGCCGAAAGCGGCGTTAACTCCGAAGGCTTCAACAGGACCGAATTGCCGCCGGCAATCGCCGGGCCGAGCTTATGCGCGACGAGGTTCAGAGGATCGTTGTAGGGTGTGATGGCGGCGATCACGCCAAGCGGTTCGCGTGTGAACCAGCCCTGACGGGCCTCAGAGCCCGCATAGGCGTCGAACGGCACGATCTCGCCGGCATTGCGCTTGGCCTCTTCCGCAGACAGCTTCAGCGTGTTGATACAGCGTAAGGTCTCCTTGCGGGCTTGGACAATTGTCTTGCCCGCCTCGCTGACGATAGTCCGCGCGAAAGCTTCGCACTGTTCTTCGACAAGCCGTGCCGTCTTTTCCAGAATCTCTGCCCGACGATGCCGGGGTAATGCTCGCGACAACGCGGCTCCATGTCTGGTGCGGGCAAGAAGTGCGTCAATGTCGTTCGGGCCGCTGGCCGAAACGATATCGACGAGGGAACCATCGTAAGGGCTTAAAACGGCGATCTCTGGGGTGGTCGAGGCGATCTGGCGCTGTACAGCAGTCATTCTGCAGCTTCCTTGTTTAAGCGGGCCGGTGCGGTGCGGTGGATGGCGACAATGTCGGAGAGAAGCGCATAGGCCGTCTCGACCCGCCCGGCTCCCGGGCCGGTGACGGTCACGGCGCCGAGCAAGCCGGTATTGAAGGAAACCGCATTGATGGCACCGCTCACCCCTGCAAGTGGATGGTCGAGAGCCAGGCGCCGGGGTGCCACGGAGGCCTCGATCCGACCGTCCTCCCCACGGATTGCCGAGCCTATCAACTTCCAGCGGCATCGATCCTTGGCCGCCGACTCGAGGTCGGCGACAGTCAACGACGAGATACCGCGGCAGGAAACGTCAGCCGGCGCCAGCGTGGCGCCCAGCAATTCGTTCGCGAGAATGACCACCTTGAGCCGCACGTCATAGCCCTCGATATCCGCCGTCGGATCCGCCTCGGCATAACCAAGCGCCTGCGCCTCACCGACGGCTTCCGAGAAGCCAAGCCCGCTTTCCATGCGCCCCAAAACGAAATTCGAGGTGCCGTTCAGAATGCCTTCGAAACCGTTGAGCCCAGAACCGGCGAGTGTTGCTTTCGCCATGCGGATGACGGGGGTGCCGCTCATCACCGTCCCTTCGTACTCGAAGGAAACATGATTGCGGCGGGCGAGCGCCTTGAGATCGGCAGCGGCAAGGGCGACCGGGCCCTTGTTGGTGGTGATCACGTGCCTGCCGCTTTCAAGCGCCCAGCGGCAATGGGAAACAGCTGGTTCGCCGTCATCAGGATTGGTGAAGGTGGCTTCCGCGACGATGTCGGCGGGCGCTTGCCTGATGACCTGCTCGTTATTCGCTTCCGCTGATCCGCCGGAAAGCTTTGCGAACCCGCCCTTCTCAAATCTTGTCTCGATGAGCATGCCTGCGTCGATGCCGTTTGCTGATACGACGGAGCCGAGATTGAGGTCGGTAACGGCGACGATGTTGAGCTGAAAACCGAGCTCGGTTCGCCAGCGATCGTTCTGCTCAGCCACGAGTTCGGCAAGGGCGCGGTTGACCCCGCCAAATCCGATAAGCGCGATATTGTATTGTACCATCTCGGTTCCTCATCATGGGCGATGAGCAAAGGATGACGGTGCAGAAGGTCATCGGGAAGCTTGCAGAACGACCAAATTGATGGCCACTTTGCCACGCATCGGTCACGACGCGCAGATTTCCCGCGATGAATCGTGCTCGATGAAGGCGATAGCTGCAAATGGGCGGAAATATGCAGTTTCACCGCGCAGATTCGACATAATATGCGCAAAGACAACCGACGGCGATGATCATGGAACCGATTGACCAGCTAGACCGCAAGATCCTGGACATTATCCAGATCGATTGTCAGATGAAGGCCGAGATCATAGGCGACCTCGTCGGCCTCTCCGCTTCTGCCGTGCAGCGGCGTCTGAAACGGATGCGCGATTCCGGAATCATCACGGCTGAGATTGCCCTGGTCGACCGCAAGGCGGCCGGCACCCCAATGATGTTCATCGCGGGGATGGAAATCGAGCGGGAGAACTATGACGCTCTTTCCAAGTTCCGGGTCTGGTTGGCGAAGCAGGCGCACATTCAGCAGGTCTACTACGTCACCGGTTCAGTCGATCTGGTCGCGATCATCACCGCGCGCGATGTCGGACAATATGATGAAATCACGGCTAACCTGATGTCCGAGAATCCGCAGATCAAAAGCATTCACACGAATGTCGTGTTGAAGGATATCAAAGTCGGAATGTTTGTTCCCATCGCGGATTAGGACCCAGTTCTATTCCCTCGTTCCGGTCCCGCGGCATCCGGAAGCATGCATCAAGCCCAGAACTGATCCAGCCATAAATTGAGCTTATCGAAACCGCGGTTGTTGACCGTGTAGATGCGTTTCGTGCCTTCGGATGTCACCGAGACGAGGTTGCTGTCGAGCAGCGCCTTCAGGTGCTGCGACACGGCCGGCCGGCTGATCGGCAGCCCCTCGGCAAGCTCGTTGACCGTCCGTGGAGCGCGACGCAATTCCTCCAGCAGAAACCGCCGGTTCGGATCGGCAATCGCAGAGAAAGGATCGGTGTTCGACATGACGGGAAAGCTACGTCAAACCGGCCGTTCCAGCAAGGAAATTGTGCATTGCAGCGTACTACAGCGCCGCGCGTCTTTTCAGGCGCGCTAAGGACGCGGTTACACTTAAGAATTGCTCGTTACCAGCCAAGACCCTCTCGCACGATGAGGAAGGCGGCGATCAAGGCCATCGCATACATGAAGGGATAGAAGACCGCCGGCTTCATGCGGCGCACGCACCAGGCGCCGGCAAGAGTGGCGAGCGGGGCGAAAGGCAGGAGCGTCGCGGAGGTTGCAAGGTTCTGGGTGTCGAGCTGGCCGAGTGCGAAATAGGGGATCAGCTTGATGGCGTTGAGGATCGCGAAGAAGCGCACGCTGGTGCCGGTATATTCGCGCGGCTGCAGCTTGAGCGGCAGGGCGTAGATCTGGAAGGGTGCGCCGCCGGCGTGGGCGACGAAGCTGCCGTAGCCGGAAAACGTGCCCCAAAGGTTGGCGGCGACCGGCCGCTGGCCGCGCGGCGGGACTATCCTGTCGGCGCCCGGGCCGTAATTGTTCCAGAAATAGCGCAGGCAGAAGAGGATGGTCACCGCACCGATGACGATGCGGAGCACATTGCCCGGAACGAGCGCCGAGGTTGCCCAGCCCAGCGCGATGCCGAAGACTGCGCCCGGCAGCATGATCTTCAGCGTCGCCCAGTCGCCGTGCTTGCGCCAGATGACGAGCGAAATCATGTCCATGAAGACCAGGATCGGCAGCAGGATCGCCGCTGCCTCGACCGGCGAGACGACGAGGGCGAGGAAGGGCAGGCCGATCAGCGACAAAGCGTCGCCCATGCCGCCCTTTGCGAGGCCCACCAGCAGAACGGCAGGCACGGCGGCGTAGTAGAATGACAAATCTTGCGGCATGCTTTCGACGTCCTCCTCTTGCAAGCCTCGTCTAACGGAACTACTCACACAAAACGAGTGCGGATCCCTCGTCTCAAAGGGAAATTCGCAGGAAACGGAAAGACCTGATGACCGAACCGGAAAACCGCTGCCGCCTTGTGCTGATCGCACCCGATATTGCCGATGCCGATGAACAGGCAAGGATCGTCGCCGATGCGCTGAAGGGCGGCGACGTCGCCTCGGTGATCGTGCCGCAATACGGGCTCGACGACGGCACCTTCCAGAAACATGCCGAGAAGCTGGTGCCGCTGATCCAGGATGCCGGGGCGGCCGCGTTGATTGCCGGCGACAGCCGCGTGGCGGGGCGGTCAAAGGCCGATGGCCTGCACCTCTCCGGCAATGCCGAGGCACTTTCGGAAGCGATCGAAAAACATGCGCCGAAGCTGATCGTCGGCGGCGGCAACGCAGCCGACCGGCACAAGGCGCTTGAGATCGGCGAAGTCAGGCCCGACTATATCTTCTTCGGCAAGCTCGACGGCGATATCAAGCCGGAGGCGCATCCGAAGCACCTTGCGCTCGGCGAATGGTGGGCGTCGATGATCGAGATTCCCTGCATCGTCATGGGCGGCACCGATCCGGCCTCGGCGCTCGCCGTCGCCGAAACCGGAGCGGAATTCGTGGCGCTGCGGCTGGCGGTCTTCGGCGAGCCCAGCCGGGCGCCGTCTATCGTCGCTGAAGTCAACGCCTTGCTTGACGAAAAAGCGCCACGGTTTGAGGATTGAAATCGCGCTCATGCCGATCCAGACCGCCCGCCTGTTGAAATTTATCCTTGCCAGCATGGCCGCCTTCGTTGCGGCCGGGCCGGATGTCGTCGTGGCGCAAGCCAGTGACAGCGTCATCAGCCAGCCGGGCTCGGCGCCGGCTTCGACCTTCCGCACCGACCGACCCTCTGGCTCGGTCATACGGCCCTCCGATGGTGTCGGCGTGTTCGACCGCATGGGTGCGAAACTGCCGGACCTGCCGCCGGAGAAGGATTACAAGGGACCCGTCGACGAGGCTTACGGCGCCTTCCAGCGCGGTTATTACCTGACGGCAATGGACAAGGCGCTGCCACGCGCCCAGCTCGGCGATGCAGCGGCGCAGACGCTGATTGGCGAAATCCTCTCGCAAGGGCTTGGGGTAAAGAAGGACGTGAAGAATGCCGCCTTCTGGTACGGCAAGGCGGCCGAAGGCGGCGATGCGGCGGCAATGTTCAAATATGCGCTGATCCTGATGGAAGGCGAGGGCGTGCCGCGTGACAAAGTCAAGGCCGACGACTACATGCGCAAGGCGGCCGAGGCTGGCAATCCTTCGGCGGAATTCAACTGGGCGCAGCTTCTCATCGCCGACAATCCCGGCGAAAAGGGGCTGAAGCTCGCGCTGCCGTTCTACGAGAAATCGGCCGAGCAGGGCATTGCCGATTCGCAATATGCCGTGGCGCAGATCTATGCGACGCTGAAGGACCTGCCTGAGGAAAAGAAGCAGCTTGCCCGCGAATGGATGGTACGTGCGGCGCGCGCCGGTTTCGACACGGCCCAGCTTGATCTCGGCATCTGGCTCGTCAATGGAGTCGGCGGGCCGAAGGATTACGTCAAGGGCTTCGAATGGCTGAAACTTGCCGCCAATGGCGGCAACGTCGCGGCACAGAACAAGCTCGCCCATCTTTATATCAACGCCATCGGCACGGCGCCCGATCCGGTCGAGGCGGCGAAGTGGTACGTCCTGTCGCGCCGCGCCGGGCTCGCCGATCCGTCGCTCGAGGATTTCTATCTCGGCATCGAGGACGATCAGCAGAAAGCGGCGATCGAGGCCGCCAACAAGTTCCGGCGGCGCTGAATTAAGCGCCGCGCGTCCCGGCCGGGAACGGCTTTAAAACAGCGCGTCGGCGAAAAGATCCTCGTCGCTTTCGACTTTGGCAGGTTCGGCTAGAGCAGGGGCAGGAGCGCTGTCCTCGCTCGCCGGGATGATGTCGCGATGAATGCTGCGCTCCTGAACCATCGTATAGTGCTTGAAGATCTTGCGGTCGAGCGGCGCTATCGTCTCGGTGAGATCGGAGATATCGGCGACCTCGGTGCCGGCCGCCTCATCCAGCACATCGGCGCAGCGGGCAAAGACTTCGCCGAGATCGCGCTGGAAATCGAGCTTGCCGATCAGCAGGCCGATCTTGGCGGCGACCTCGCGGCCGTTCTCGGCAAGCACCTTCAATTCGTTTTCCATGACGTCGGCTGCGGAGTGGATGTTGCCGACGGCTGACGTCAGGCTCTCTCCCAGGCCGCCGGCCTCGGCATCAATGGCGGGGGCGATGCGTCCGGCAGCGGCTTCGAGCACCGGCAGGCCGGTGACGATGGCATCGGCGGATTCGTCGAGCTTGCCGGCGAAAATGCGCAGCTCGGCCGTGACGACGTTGATCGACCTGCCTTCCTCGCCGAGACGGCTGCAGCGCAGGTTGGTGTTCAAAGCCATATAATGGATGTCGGTCTTGACGGCACGGATATTGGCGATCGCTTCGGAGAGCTTGGCGGCCGTGCCGATCGTCGACTGGCTGACCTGGTCGGCCTGCCGGCTTGCCGTGTCGACCTGCTGGACGATTTCGTGGGCGGCCGAAACGCTGGATTCCAGCGCGCGCATGAAATTGCCGCCGGATTCGCCGCTGGCGCCGCTCATCTGGTCGCGCAGTTTGAGGATCTCCCGCATGTCGTGATCGAAACTGGCGATCGTCGTGACGACGTTTTCCGATTCCCGCTGGAAATTGGCGCACATGTCGCTCATCTGTGCCGCGGTCAGGTGGTGAATGACATTCTGAAGACGCTTGCGCGCGCCGGCATCGAGCTTCGCGCCCTCTTCGCCGGCAAAGAATTCCTCAAGCAGCGAAAGGGTGGCCTGCACATGCTCGATGCGCTGACGGGTGATATCGCCGATCTGCAGGGCAGAGAGCGTCGAAGCGACCTTGCTCTGGACGCCGCGGGCAATCGCGCCGACCTCGCGGGCGACGACGCCGAGATGCTTGCGGTGTTCAGCGATCTTGGCGGCATCGTCGCGCAGGGCGGCGGCGACGGCCGGAACGGTATCGGCATAACCCTTGGAGACGCTGGCGCCGAAGGAGGCGGCGAGTTTGACCTCCTTGTCGAGACTGTCGAGATGAGTGGCGAAACGGTTGACCTCATCGGTGCCGGAATAGATTCGCTCCAGGATCTCCTGTGCGAAGCCGGCGAATTCGGCAATGCCGGCGCCGGTGATCTTCACGGTCACGGCGAAAGTTCTGAGATAACGCATCGTCTCCTGCATGTCGGAGACGTATTTGCGTAGTTCCCTGCCGGTCTGCGCCAGCGAGAGGAGTGCCTGCTGACGATTTTCTTCGGTGACCGGCAGCGCCGTCAGGCTCTGAACCGTGGCACGGAGATCGGCGCCGGTATCGCTCGATTCCCCATTGTCGAGCGCCGCGGTGACACTCTCCAGAGAATTCAACAGCCGGTTGAGAACATCCATCACCGAGAGCAGCACGGTGCCGCCTTCCAGAAAACGTTCCTCGACCCGGCTGCGAGCGGATTCCAGGGTGCGGCCGATGTCCCGGCCGGATGTGTGGGCTGCAGCGATCGGCGATACCAGAGCGTGTGCCAACATTTATACCTTTTCTTAAAACACAGGCTTATTTGACTCTATTTCTACGGGCAGGATGGAAACGTCCGGTAAACGCGCCAGACTCGTCAGCGTTGTGATTAACGAAAGATGTGGATGGGCGCCGGCCCGGATCTCATCGATGGTTAATATTGCTTAACCTATTGCTTTTACTTTATTTGTTTCTAAATTTTGAGAAGAAAATACAACTTTTTCCGGATGAGAAATTGGGAGTCCCAGGACTCGTTATACGACAGTTTCATACAACCGCTGTTTACCCGGCATTAACGCTGCCGTGAGAGTCCTTTAAAGGTCGTCAAGTATTTCTCCGGCCGAGGGGGCTGCATTGGATACTCCTAAACAATATTGCGAATCTATAAATTTGCCTGACTCGCTCAGTATTCGCTCGGCATCCGAACTATATTCAAAGTTTACTGATGCATTTCGCGTCCACGATACAATCACAGTTAGCATTCCCGAAAGTGCCGAAGCGGATCTGAGTTTCGTTCAGCTCATCGAGTCCTCGCGCCGCCAAGCAAAAGCTGAGGGGAAGACATTCAAACTTTCTAGGCCTGCAAGCGGTTCGCTCCTGAAGGTACTTGAACGCGCAGGTTTCATCGAATCCTTCGATCAAGAAGATTCCAAGTTTTGGTTGCATAAAGAGGTATAAAGTTATGAGTGCAAACATCCTGACTGTTGACGATTCCGCCAGCATCCGCCTGACCACCAAGGTCACACTCACCAATGCCGGGTACAGCGTGACCGAGGCCGCCGACGGGGCCGAGGGCCTGGCGACGGCCAAGGGCAGCAGCTTCGATCTCATCGTGACCGATCTCAACATGCCTGTCATGGACGGGCTGACGATGATCGAGGAACTGCGCAAGCTGCCTGGGCAGGCCGGCGTTCCGATCATCTTCCTGACGACGGAGTCGGACGCCGATCTCAAGGCGCGCGCCAAGGCCGCGGGCGCGACGGGTTGGCTGACCAAGCCGTTCGATCCGGAAAATCTCGTAAAGATCGTGAAGAAGGTTCTCGGACGATGAGTACGCTCGATCCCGTTGCCGTGTTCCGCATGGAGGCTGCCGAATGCCTTGAAGCGATCGAGGCGGGTCTTCTCGACCTGACCCACCAGCTCGACAACAAGGATCTCGTCGATGCCGTGTTCCGCGGGCTCCATACGCTCAAGGGCTCCGGCGCGATGTTCGGTTTCGAGGCGCTCGCCGCCTTCACCCATCATTGTGAAACCGCCTTCGACCGCGTCCGCAAGGGAGAGGTCGCCGCGACGAGCGAACTCGTCGCTGCCGTTCTTGCAGCACGGGACCATATGCGCGCCCTCGTCGATCAGCCTGATGCCGATCACGGAGATACCGGCAGCAAGCTTCTGACGCAGCTGCAGGCTGCCGTCGGCGGCAAGCAGGCGGCGCCTCCTGTTGCACCGGCCGCTGTTCCCGCATCGGCGGCCGCGCTTGCGATATCGGCGAAGAAGAAAAACAGCTGGCGTATCCGCTTCAGCCTGCCCGCCAATTCCATGGCCAACGGCACCAACCCGCTCGGCCTGCTGGACGAGTTGCGTGATCTCGGCGAATGCACCGTGCGCGCCAACACCTTGGCCATTCCGCCGCTCGGCGAACTCACGCCGACAGAACTGCACATTTCCTGGGACGTGATGCTGACCAGCGAGCAGGACCGCTCGGCGATCGACGACGTCTTCATCTTCGTGCTCGACGATATGGAACTCAGCGTCGAGGAGATCGACACTGCTGCGACAACCGTCGCTCCGATCGAGGAAAAGACCGCAGCTGCACCCGTTACTACGGTAGCGGCCGCCGTTCCGGAGTTTCGTCCGGTCGAGGCGGTCCCAGTCAGGCGCGAGGCGCCTGCGGCTGCCAGCCAAGCGAAGACGGCCGAGAATGTCCGCGTTCCGGCCGAACGTCTCGACGAACTGATGGACCGCGTCGGCGAGCTCGTCATCGCGCAATCTCGCCTCAGCCAGCTGGCCAGCGCCAGCGCCGATATCGGGCTGCGCTCCGTGTCGGAAGAAATCGAACGCCTCTCCGGTGAATTGCGCGACACGATGATGGTGCTGCGCATGGTGCCGGTCACCACTCTCTTCTCCCGTTTCCGCCGCCTCGTCCACGATCTCGCCCGCGAGACCGGCAAGGTGATCGAGCTGGTGATGGAGGGCGAGACGACCGAAGTCGATAAAACAGTCATCGAGCGGCTGGCAGATCCGCTGGTGCACCTGGTGCGCAATTCTATCGATCATGGCCTGGAGATGCCGGCCGATCGTCTCGCCGCCGGCAAGACCGAAGCCGGCACGGTGGTCCTTTCGGCTCGCCAGGCCGGCGGCGAGGTGATTATTTCGATCAAGGACGACGGTCGGGGGATCAATCGCGAACGGGTTCGCGCCAAGGCGGAATCCTCCGGGCTTATCCATCCCGGCCAGTCTCTTTCCGACTCCGAGCTGCTGCAACTGATCTTCGCACCCGGCTTCTCGACGGCCGCGGCAATCACCAATCTGTCCGGCCGCGGCGTCGGTATGGACGTGGTCAAGAAGACGGTCGAAGCGCTTCGCGGCGCGATCGACATCGTCAGCGTGCCGGGACAGGGTTCGGAAGTGTCGCTGCGCATCCCGCTGACGCTTGCCATCATCGACGGGCTGTTGGTGCGTGTCGGTTCCGGCCGCTACGTCATCCCGCTTTCGGCAGTCGAGGAATGCCTCGAACTGTCGCTCGAGGAGGATCTGCGCTCGCGCGGCCGCAGCTTCATCTCGCTGCGCGACAGCCTGGTGCCGTTCCTGCGCCTGCGCGATCTCTTCCGCACCGGCACGAAGCCCGACGTCCACCAGAAGGTCGTCGTCATCTCGACCGGCACGGAACGTGTCGGCCTCGTCGTCGACCAGATCATCGGCGACCACCAGACGGTGATCAAGTCGATGTCGAAACTGCATAACGACGTCGCGACCTTTTCCGGCGCGACCATTCTCGGCGACGGCAGCGTCGCCCTCATTCTCGACGTCGGGCACCTGGTTGCCGCGGGTCAGCAGCAGGAGGCGCAATTGCGGGTAGCGGGATGAGTGCAGCAGCAACAGCCGAACGTTTCGACAACCACTGGAGCTATGCCGAGGAAGTCGAGGTGCTAACCTTCGATCTCAACGGCGAGACCTTCGCGCTTGAGGCGGTCATCGTCCAGGAAATCCTGGACCTGCTTCCGGAGACCGCGGTGCCGGGAAGCCAGCCCTTCGTCGCCAGCGTCATCAACTTCCGCGGCAAGGTCATTCCGCTCGCCGATCTGCGCCTGGCCTTCGGGATGGAGGCGGCGGAGGCGACGATCGACAGCCGCATCATCGTCATCGAGATCGATCTGCAGGGCGAACAGACGCTCGTCGGCCTCAGAACCGACAAGGTGAACGAGGTGACGACACTGGCAAAATCCGCGAGCGAGGCGCCCCCGAGCATCGGCATGCGCTGGCGCGCCGACTATATCAACTGCCTGGTGAAGAGGGGCGGAGAGTTCATCATTCTCCCCAATCTTCAGGCAATTTTTTCGTCGAGACACAAGGCGGCGGGAGCCGCCAATTGACGCTGGATGAATTCAAACTTGGGGGTTTGACGATGCGATTGACAATAAAGACCAAACTGGTGACCGCGTTCACCTTCATCATTCTGATGCTGGTCGGCACCGCCGGCTACGGTGTCGTCAGCCTTGGATCGCTGAACGACACGATCGGTAATCTGCTTGCCGGTCCGGCAGCCCGTCTCGACCTCGCGCAGCAAATCAACATTGCCCAGCTCGAGGCCATCCGTCAGCAAAAGAACCTGCTGACTGCCCGCACCCCCGACGAGACGGCCGGTGCAATCGCCAAGGGCAATCAGGCCCGCAAAGACTTCGCCGATGCCTTCGGCCACGTGCTGACGCTGGCAACGGAAGAAGGCAAGGTGCGCTGGGCGCGTATCGCCGAACTTTCCAAGACCTTCAATGCAGCCGACGACCAGATCCGCGACTTTGTGAAGGCCGGCAATGCCGAAGGCGCAAATACCGTCTCCGTCACATCAGCCCGGGCCGCTGCCAACGATATCGACGCGACGCTCGGCGAAATCCTGGCTCTCGAGAAGCAGCGCATGAAGGCTGCGGACGAAAGCGCCGACGCGCAGTATGCGACCACACGGACAACGATGATGGCAGTGGCTACCATTGCCCTGTTGGTTGCGGCGATTACCGCCTTCTGGATCGCCAGCACGATCAGCAAGGGCCTCAGCCGCGCCAATACCGTGGTACGCGAAGTGTCGGAAGGCGATCTTACGAAGATGGCCGATATCACCAGCCGCGACGAAATCGGCGAGCTTCTCGGCAACGTCAACATCATGATCGAACGCCTGCGCGGCGTCGTCGCCGATGCTTTGTCGGCTGCCGACAACGTCTCCTCCGGCAGCCAGGAGCTTTCGGCAAGCTCCGAGCAGGTGTCGCAGGGCGCCAGCGAACAGGCTGCTTCGGCCGAAGAGGCTTCCGCCTCGATGGAGCAGATGGCCGCCAACATCAAGCAGAACGCCGACAACGCGGCGCAGACCGAAAAGATCGCCCGCCAGTCGGCCAAGGATGCGGAGATGAGCGGTGAAGCGGTGACGCGCGCTGTCGACGCCATGCGCACGATCGCCCAGAAGATCGGCATCGTCCAGGAAATTGCCCGCCAGACGGACCTGCTGGCGCTCAACGCCGCCGTCGAAGCAGCGCGCGCCGGTGAGCACGGCAAGGGCTTTGCAGTCGTCGCCTCCGAGGTGCGCAAGCTTGCCGAACGCAGCCAGTCGGCGGCCGCCGAAATCAGCGCCATGTCGGGTGATACCGTCAAGGCTGCAGCCGATGCCGGCGACATGCTCGGCCGCCTGGTGCCGGATATCCGCAAGACGGCCGAGCTGGTTTCGGAAATCAGTGCGGCCTGCCGCGAACAGGATATCGGCGCCTCGCAGATCAACGAAGCGATCCAGCAGCTCGACAAGGTGACGCAGCAGAATGCCGGTGCCTCCGAGCAGATGTCTGCGACTTCGGAAGAACTCGCGGCGCAGGCCGAAGAACTGCAGGCCTCGATCGCCTTCTTCAAGGTCGATACCGCAGGCAGCGCGCGGTCCGGTGTCGGCAAGGCACAGCCGAAAACTCCGGCCAAGGGTCTGCATCCCTCGGCCGCCGTCCGCAAACCCGCCCCGCAGGCCTACGGCCAGGGCCGTGGCCAGACGATTTCGGCCCAGCAGCAGCGTCTCAAGGGCTTTGCTCTGGACATGTCGATGGGCGGTCCGGATGCCGGCGACGACGACTTCAGGGAGAGCGCGTAAGCGCTCCCCGGGGGAAAGCGCGTAAGCGCCTTCGCCCATGTGATCCCTCGGGTTGCTCCGGCGACCCGAGGAGGGAATATCCCCAACGCGTGTAGGCGTTGGCGCTGCGATCGATAGATGTCGGCCACCGGGAAGCGAATGAGTCGTTTTCCCCTTTCAGACACATCCTTCCAAGCTCGACGTCCCGCCAAGGGGACATGTCTCTCTCCATTCGTTTTGACCGCAAATCGGGGGTATCGCATGCGTTTCACCATCAAACTCAAACTGGGTCTTGCCTTCGGCATCTTGACGCTGCTGCTGATCGGCATCGCGGCGTATGGAAGCGTCAGTCTCGGCACCTTGAACGAGGCGAGCGGCGCCATGATCGATGGCTCCGTACGCCGCCTGGAACTGGCGCTGAACGCCAATATTGCCGAAGTCGACGCCATCCGCGCTCAGAAGAATGCGCTGCTTTCCACGGATCCCGAGGCGGCCGCCGGCTTCTACAAGGAGGCCGACCAGAAATTGCAGGCGATGTTCGATGCCGTCGATGCCGGTCTTGCGATCGCTTTGCCGGAAGGCAAGCCGCATTGGGAAAAGCTGCGGACGATCGGCGGGAAATTCCGTGAGAAATCCGCCGAGCTGCAGCAACTCGATGCCAGAGGCGACAAATCCGGTGCGCTGGCGCTTTCACTCGGCGACCTCAGGACGATGACCGACGACATGGGGGGCGCTATCGCTGCCCTCACCGAGATCCAGCGCAAGGGGATGCAGGCGACCGACCACGCCAATACCGAGCTTTACAACTCGACCAAGTTGATCCTCACTATCGCTTCCGGCATCGCCGTGCTCGTCGCGCTCGGCGCCGCATTGTGGATAACGCTCGGAATCAACAACGGCCTCAGGAAGATCACGACCGTCGCAAACGCCGTCGCACTCGGCGATCTCAACCAGACGGTCGATGTCAGAACCAATGACGAGATCAAGGATTTGATCAATACGGTCAATACCATGACCGCCAATCTGCGCGCCACGGCGGCCCTTGCCGACCAGATCGCCACGGGCGATCTCAGCACCGATGCCAAGCCGCTCTCGGACAAGGATACGCTCGGCATCGCGATGCAGAGCATGATCTTCAACCTCCGAACCACCGCCGGCGTCGCCGACCAGATCGCCAACGGCGACCTGACGGTGTCTCCGAAGCCGCTTTCCGACAAGGATGCGCTGGGTATCGCCCTGGAGCAGATGGTCGAGCGGCTGCGCGGCGTCGTCGCCGATGCGATCTCGGCTGCGGAAAATGTTTCGGCCGGTAGCCAGGAACTGTCGGCAAGCTCCGAGCAGGTATCGCAGGGCGCCACCGAACAGGCGGCTTCGGCAGAAGAGGCCTCCGCTTCGATGGAAGAGATGGCCTCCAATATCAAGCAAAACGCCGACAACGCCGCTCAGACCGAAAAGATCGCTCGCCAGTCGGCCAAGGATGCGGAAGCCAGTGGCGATGCGGTGACCCGTGCTGTCGACGCCATGCGGACGATCGCCCAGAAAATCGGCATCGTTCAGGAAATCGCGCGTCAGACCGATCTGCTGGCTCTGAACGCCGCCGTCGAAGCGGCCCGTGCCGGCGAGCACGGCAAAGGGTTTGCAGTCGTCGCCTCCGAGGTACGCAAGCTGGCCGAACGCAGCCAGTCGGCTGCTGCCGAAATCAGTGCCATGTCGGGTGATACGGTGACGGCTGCCCAGGAAGCGGGCGAAATGCTCGGCCGACTGGTGCCCGACATCCGTAAGACGGCCGAGTTGGTTTCCGAGATCAGCGCGGCCTGCCGCGAGCAGGATAT
The DNA here is from genome assembly GCF_001187535.1 of Rhizobium ecuadorense. Taxonomy (GTDB): domain Bacteria; phylum Pseudomonadota; class Alphaproteobacteria; order Rhizobiales; family Rhizobiaceae; genus Rhizobium; species Rhizobium ecuadorense. The sequence continues at coordinate 66,742 of NZ_LFIO01001304.1, read as the reverse complement.
CGGCGCTGCCCAGATCAATGAAGCGATCCAGCAGCTCGACAAGGTGACGCAGCAGAATGCCGGCGCCTCCGAGCAGATGTCTGCGACTTCGGAAGAACTCGCCGCGCAGGCCGAAGAACTGCAGACGTCGATCGCCTTCTTCAAGGTCGATATGGCGGGCGGACGCCGTGAGCGCCCGCCGGCGGCAAAAGCCACCGCCCGCAGCCGGCCTCAGGCCGCGCCGCGCAAGCCGGCCACCAAGTCACCGGCCAATACGGTTGCTGGCCAGCAGGCCCGCGTGAAGGGGTTTGCCCTCGACATGTCGATGGGCGGTCCCGACACCGTGGATGACGAGTTTCGGGAGAGCGCGTGAGCGCTTCCTGGGGGACGCTTAGGCGTTCCCCTTCGCAACTGTTGTGGGCCGGCTGGCACGGCCCGCGACGCAGGCTTTCGGCGCTTGGGGAAGCGATATCGAAGCCTATTCATTTCTGCCATCGGCTTTCGCCAGATGGAATTTATTTGCTGCATGATGCCGCGACACTTGGACCATATTTATTGCTTCGCTCTCTGAGAGGAATATTGAGATGCGTATTACGATCAAACTCAAACTTGCGGCTGCATTCGGCTTTGTTATTTTGTTGCTGGTGGGCAGCGCGGTTTATGGGATCATCAGCCTCAGCTCGCTGAACGACGCTGTCAGTGACCTTATCTCCGGTCCTGCAAAGAGGCTGGAACTGGCTCTGGAAGCGCAAACTGCCGAGCTCGACGCCGTCCGCTGGCAGAAGAACGCCCTTCTGGAAATGGATCCCGAAATCGCCAGGAAGGACTATCAGAACTCGGCGAAAAGCGTGGATGAGATGCTTACCCTCGTAACGAGCGGTCTACAGCTCGCAACCGCCGAGGGCAGGCCCAATTGGGACAGGCTGGTCGACCTTGCCAAACGCTTCGACGAAGGCTCCAGCAAAGTCGCCTCCGCACAGGCGAGCGGCGACAGGGCAGGTGCCGTGGCGCTTTCCTCGGGGGAGGTTCGCGCCCTCGTCGTGGAAATGGAGGACGTTTTTGGAAGACTCGTCGCGCTTCAGCAGAAGTCGATGGCGCAAGCCGATAACGACACCGATGTTCTTTATAGTTCGACGAAGAACATGTTAATCGGCATCGCAATCGGGGCTTCCGTCATTGCTTTTGCGGCTGCGCTGTGGATCGCACTCGGCGTCAACAACGGCCTGCGCAAGATCATGAATGTCGCCAGCGCTGTCGCGATCGGCGACCTGAACCAGAAGGTTGAGATCAGGACCAACGACGAGATCAAGGACCTGGTCAACATGATCAACACCATGACGGATAACCTTCGCGTCACCGCCGACATCGCCGCCCGGATCGCCGACGGCGACCTGACGGTGTCCCCGAAGCCGCTTTCCGAGAAGGATACGCTCGGCATTGCGCTCGAGCAGATGGTCGAACGGTTGCGCGGCGTTGTTGCCGATGCGATCGTGGCCGCGGAAAATGTTTCAGCCGGCAGCCAGGAACTGTCTTCGAGCTCCGAGCAGGTATCGCAGGGCGCCAGCGAACAGGCGGCTTCGGCCGAAGAGGCTTCCGCCTCGATGGAGCAGATGGCCGCCAACATCAAGCAGAATGCCGACAATGCCGCCCAGACGGAAAAGATCGCCCGCCAGTCGGCCAAGGATGCCGAGATGAGCGGCGAAGCAGTCTCGCGTGCCGTACAGGCGATGCGGACCATCGCCGAGAAGATCAGCATCGTCCAGGAAATCGCCCGCCAGACCGACCTGCTGGCGCTCAACGCCGCCGTCGAAGCCGCGCGCGCCGGCGAGCATGGCAAGGGGTTTGCGGTCGTCGCTTCGGAAGTGCGCAAGCTTGCCGAACGCAGCCAGTCGGCCGCCTCGGAAATCAGCTCGATGTCGGGCGATACGGTCAAGGCCGCCCAGGACGCCGGCGAGATGCTCGGCCGCCTGGTGCCTGATATCCGTAAGACGGCCGAGCTGGTTTCGGAGATCAGCGCCGCCTGCCGCGAACAGGATATCGGTGCCGGCCAGATCAACGAAGCGATCCAGCAGCTCGATCGGGTGACGCAGCAGAATGCCGGCGCCTCCGAGCAGATGTCTGCGACCTCGGAAGAGCTCGCGAGCCAGGCGGAAGAGCTGCAAACGTCGATCGCCTTCTTCAAAGTCGATACGGCGGGCGATCGCCAATCCCGCATGCCGGCCGCCAGGATGACTGTCCGCAATCAGACGCCCGTCGCCGGCCGTAGCCCCGGCGGCAGGAAGCTCGCCGCCAACAGTGTCGCTGGTCAGCAGGCGCGGGCAAAGGGTTTCGCACTCGATCTCTCCATGGGCGGTCCCGATGATGGCGACGCCGAATTCAAGGAAAGCGCATGATCATGGCCACGACATCTCTGGAAGCGCAATTCGTGACCTTCAGCCTCGGCGAGGAGATTTTCGCCGTGCCGGTCGAGGTGGTACGGGAAATCCTCGACTATGCCGAAGCTTTCAAGATTCCGAATGGTCCCGACTATCTGCTCGGCCTGCGCGATGTGCGCGGGCAGGGCGTGCCGACGATCGATCTTCGATTGAAGCTCGGCATGACGAAGACCGAGCCGACGCCGCATACCCGGGTGCTCGTCCTCGACGTGCCGATGGAAAGCCGGCTCCTGACCCTTGGCCTCGTCGCCGACCGCGTCTTCGAGGTCACGCCCTTCCGGCGTGACCAGATCGAGGCGGCGCCCGACATCGGCGTGCGCTGGCGCTCGGACTATATCGCCGGCGTCGTTCGCCGTGAAAACGGCTTCGTCGTCATCATCGATCTCGCGCGGCTGCTGTCGCGCGAGGACGCCTCTGCATTGCAATCGGCGGCCTGACCGCGCGTCAACCCGGAGTACTGCGTCTCATGAGTATGGCAGCAGCGGTGGAAACCCAATTGCCGGGCGACCGGATCAGCAAGCGCAATTTCGAGCGGCTTGCCCGGTTCATCTACGACTATAGCGGCATCAAGATGCCGCCGACCAAGCTGACGATGCTCGAGGGGCGGCTGAGGCGCCGCCTTCGGGCAACCAATCATGCGACCTTCGACGATTATTGCGACTTCCTGTTCAATCAAGACGGTCTTGCCCAGGAAACTATCTACCTGATCGACGTGGTGACGACGAACAAGACCGACTTCTTCCGCGAAGCCAAGCATTTCGACTATATGCAGAGCGTGGCATTGCCGGCGATCGCCGGCAGCGGCGTTCGCACCATTCGTACATGGAGTTCGGCCTGCTCCACCGGAGCCGAACCCTATACGATGGCAATGGTGCTGGCGGAATTCACCGAAGCCCGCAACGACGTTTCCTACAGCGTGCTGGCGACCGATCTTTCCACCGACGTGCTCCAGACGGCGCGGCGGGGCATCTATCCGGAAGATCTCATCGCACCGGTGCCGCGCGACCTGCAGCGAAAATATGTGCTGACGGCCAAGCAGCCGGATCGGCGGGAGGTGCGCATTACGCCGAAACTGCGCAGCAGGATCGGCTTTGCCCGTATGAACCTGATGGACGAGAAATACCCGATCGGCGAGCCGATGCATGTCATCTTCTGCCGCAATGTGCTGATCTACTTCGACAAGCAGACTCAGGCCGGCGTGCTCAACCGTCTCTGCGGCTGCCTGGCGAAGGGCGGCTACATGTTCATCGGCCATTCCGAATCGATCTCCGGCTTCGATCTGCCTTTGAAGCAGGTCTCGAACACGGTGTTTCAGCGCATTTAGAGGCTTCATGGCTAAGAAAATACGCGTTCTCATCATCGACGATTCCGCCAGCATCCGTCAGACGCTGACGCATGTGCTGGAGCAGGATCCCGATATCGAGATCATGGCGGTGGCATCCGACCCCTTCGTGGCGGCGCGCAAGCTGCTGGAGGAAATCCCCGACGTCATCACGCTCGACGTCGAGATGCCGCGCATGGACGGCATCACGTTCCTGCGCAAGCTGATGGCGCAGCGGCCGATCCCCGTCGTGATGTGCTCGTCGCTGACGGAAGCGGGCTCGGAAACACTGCTCCAAGCGCTGGAGGCCGGTGCCGTTGACGTCATTCTGAAATCGAAGATCGGGGCCGCCGACGGCCTCGCCGAAGATGCCATGCGTATTCGCGAAGTCGTCAAGAGCGCCTCGCATGCGCGGCTTTCCAACGTGCGTCGCGCCGCCGGCACCGTCCGCTCGGCTTCGGCAGAGGGGCCGGCCAAGAAGCTGACGGCGGATGTCATGCTGCCGCCGCCGACCGGGCAGGCCATGGCGAAGACGACGGAAATGGTCGTCTGCGTCGGCGCCTCTACCGGCGGCACCGAAGCGTTGCGCGAGTTCCTTGAGGAATTGCCAGCCAATGCGCCCGGCATGGTGATCGTCCAGCATATGCCGGAGAAATTCACCGCCGCCTTCGCCAAGCGGCTGAACGGTCTCTGCGAGGTCGAGGTCAAGGAGGCGGTCGACGGCGACCCCGTGCTGCGCGGCCATGTGCTGATCGCGCCAGGCGACAAGCACATGCTGCTCGAACGCCAGGGTGCGCGTTATCATGTGAGCGTCAAGACCGGGCCGCTGGTGTCGCGACACCGGCCTTCCGTCGATGTGCTCTTTCGCTCGGCGGCGCGCTCGGCCGGCTCGAACGCCATGGGGATCATCATGACCGGCATGGGCGACGATGGTGCCCGCGGCATGCTGGAAATGCATCAGGCCGGTGCCTACACGGTGGCGCAGGACGAGGCGAGTTCCGTCGTTTTCGGCATGCCGAAGGAGGCGATCGCCAAGGGCGGCGTCGACCGTATCCTGCCGCTCGATCAGATCGCCCGCGAAGTGCTGATGACCCAGCAGAAGTTCTGAGACTGTTTGAGTGACGGTCCGGTATTAGTACCGGTTTCCGGCAGAGGATGGCAGCCATGCGCGCCGGCCCTTGAAATTTCCCTGATTTTGTGGTCTTGAGGCCGCCAATCTTTGCAGCGCTGCCTGTCATGCAAGTTCAGGGACACTTCCCGCCCCTGGCAGCGCGCACCCCGTGTCAGTCCCAAGGAAATGCGCCGATGGCCCGTTCAGCTCTTCTCAATGTCATGGTTCAGGCTGCCCTCAAGGCAGGAAAATCGCTGGGACGTGATTTCGGCGAAGTGCAGAACCTGCAGGTTTCTGTCAAGGGACCGGGCGACTTCGTTTCCACCGCCGACCGCAAGGCCGAAAAGATCGTCAGGGAAGAGCTTCTCAAGGCGCGCCCGACCTATGGCTTCCTCGACGAGGAAAGCGAGGAGATCAAAGGCACGGACGGCGCGCATCGCTGGATCGTCGACCCGCTCGACGGCACGACGAATTTCCTGCACGGCATCCCGGCCTTCGCCGTCTCGATCGCGCTCGAGCGTAACGGCGAGATCGTTGCCGCGGTCGTCTTCAATCCGGCAACCGACGAACTCTATACCGCCGAGCGTGGCGGCGGCGCCTTCCTCAACGACCGGCGCCTGCGCGTCGCCGCGCGCCGTGCGCTATCGGATTGCGTCATCGGCTGCGGTGTACCGGCGCTCGGCAAGCGCAATCACGGCAAGTTTCTGGTCGAGCTTCGCCACGTGATGGGCGAAGTGGCGGGCATCCGCCGTCTGGGGTCGCCGACGCTCGATCTCGCCTATGTCGCCGCCGGGCGTTTCGATGGTTTCTGGGAAGCCGAGCTTGCGCCGTGGGACATGGCAGCCGGCATCCTGCTCATCCGCGAAGCCGGCGGGTTCGCCACCGATTGGGACGGCGGGACGGCGATTCTGGAGAGCGGCGCGATCGTCGCCGGCAACGAAGCCATCCACAAGGCGCTGATCGAAGTCGTCAAGCGGCCGATCCCTGCCAAGTAAGCGAAGGAAAAACCGGCTGTTGTAAAGTCACGGTTTTCGCCTCGGCATACTTCAATTCGGCACAATGTTGCTCTAGTCTCCGCCAGCAATGACTCCGGAGGCAGCGGACCCTATGGAAAATGTGAATGTGGCGGAGATCGGCTCCACCGAAAAGACGGCCGGCGGTTATGCCTACAGGCTTTCGAGCCCCATGCCCTTCCTCTGGACGATGCTGCTTTTCCTCGTCATCGTCGGTTTTATCGCCGCCATCCTCTTCCGGCAGACGCAGACCGCCTTCATGCACAATCCGGGCCTCAACGGCCTGATCGTCGGCGTTCTCGCAGTCGGAATCATTCTTGTTTTCAACCATGTGCTGGCGCTTCGCCCCGAAGTGCGCTGGTTCAACTCGTTCCGCGCCGCCGGCAGCGCCGACAAGGTCAACCGCAATCCGCGGCTGCTCGCGCCGATGCGGGCGCTCATCGGCAGCCGCAAGTCCTCGGTGGCGCTGTCGACGACGGCGCTGCGCTCGATTCTCGATTCGATCGCCACCCGTCTCGACGAATCGCGGGATGTCTCGCGCTACCTGATCGGCCTCCTGGTTTTCCTCGGCCTGCTCGGGACCTTCTGGGGTCTGATCGGCACGATCGGTTCGATCAGCCTCGTCATCCAGTCGCTCGATGCCGGCTCGAACGGCACGGGGGACGTGCTCTCGGCGCTGAAGGAAGGGCTTTCGACGCCGCTTTCGGGCATGGGCCAGGCCTTCTCCTCCTCGCTGCTCGGCCTTTCCGGTTCGCTCATTCTCGGCTTCCTCGACCTTCAGGCGGGCCGCGCGCAGAACCGTTTTTACATGGAGCTGGAAAACTGGCTGTCTTCGGTCACCGATGTCGGTTCCGACCTGGCGCCGGCCCTCGACGCTGTTTCAGGCGCTTCCTCGGACGATATGCGCGCGCTCTCCGATTATCTGCGCAAGGTCTCCGAGGAGGGAGGCGCCGGCAGCCAGCGCTCCGTCGCCGCCATGGCGAGCCTTGCCGAAGGCATTCAAGGCCTGGTCAAGAACATGCGTAACGAGCAGCAGATGCTGCGCGACTGGATCGAGGCGCAGCAGGACGAGGCCAAGGCGATGCGCCGCACGCTCGACCGGCTGGCCGAACGCATCGGCTCACAGGAGCGTGGCAGCGACCGGAGCGAGCGCGTGCGCGACCGCGCCAGCCAGACCGAAAAGAGCGAGGGCAAGTAAGCCATGGCTCTTGCCCGCAACCGGCGCCGCGAACGCAGCGTGGATTATTGGCCGGGCTTCGTCGATGCGCTGTCGACGCTGCTCATCTCGATCATGTTCGTGCTGACGGTGTTCGTCGTCGGGCAATTCATCCTCAGCCGCGAGATCACCGGACGCGACGAGGTGCTCAGTCGCCTCAACAGCCAGATCAACGAGTTGACGCAGCTTCTTGCCCTCGAAAAGGGCAGCAATCAGGATCTCCAGGATTCGGTCGCCAATCTGCAGGCCTCGCTTGCCAGCGCCGAGGGCGATCGGTCGCGGCTGCAGGCGCTGCTGAATGCGGGATCGGGCGGCCAGGACGCGGCGCAGAAGCGGATCGGCGCGATGACGCAGGAGCTTGACGAGCAGAAACAGGTCAGCGAGCGGGCGCTGAGCCAGGTCGAGCTGCTGAACCAGCAGATCGCAGCGCTTCGCAGCCAGATCGCCGCCGTCGAAGCAGCTCTTCAGGCTTCGGAGGAGAAAGACCGGGTCTCGCAGACCAAGATCGCAGATCTCGGGAGCCGCCTCAACGTTGCGCTCGCCGCGCGCGTGCAGGAGCTGAACCGCTATCGTTCCGACTTCTTCGGCCGCTTGCGCGAAATCCTTTCGGACCGCGAGAATATCCGCATCGTTGGCGACCGCTTCGTCTTCCAATCGGAAGTGCTGTTTCCCTCGGGCGGCGCCGATCTCAACCCGGAGGGACAGACCGAGATGGGCAAGCTCGCTACCGCCCTTCTCGATCTCGCCAAGGAAATCCCGCCGGAGATCAACTGGGTGCTGCGTGTCGACGGCCATACCGACAATGTGCCGCTTGCCGGGACCGGCCGCTATCGCGACAATTGGGAGCTCTCCTCGGCGCGCGCGATTTCGGTCGTCAAGTTCCTGATCGCCCAGGGCGTGCCGGCCGACCGGCTGGTTGCCGCCGGCTTCGGCGAGTTCCAGCCGATCGCGCCCGGCGAAACGCCGGATGCGCGCGCCACCAACCGCCGCATCGAGCTGAAGCTGACCGAGAAATAATCAGCCTGGCGGGGGCTGTCGCGCCTCTTTCAGCCGGTCGGCGAGAAAATCGCGCACGGCAGGGCTGTCGCTGAGGCCGATCGCCGTGATGTAGGCGTCGACTGCGGCGGCATCGTCGCCGGCTCGTGCCAGAAGAAAGGCGCGCACGGCCCAATAGGGCTGATAGGCCGCAACCTCGCGCGGATCGAGCCTGTCGAGCCGCTCCAGGCCGGCGGCGGCGCTCAAGGCCCTGCCGATAACCGCAGCCTGGGCGACGTGTGCGCCGAGCGTGGGTTTCATCGTCACCAGCGCCGCGTAGAGTGTCGTCAGTGCCTGCCAGTCGGTGGCTCCAGACGGCCGGCGCGCCGCATGCACGGACTGGATCGCCGCCTGGCATTGAAAGGGGCCGAAGCGATCGAAGCCTCCGGCCTTGCGCAACAGCGCATCCGCCTCGGCGATCATCATCGCGTTCCAGGCCGCCATATCCTGTTCGTCCAGCGGCATATAGCGGCCATTGCGATCGCGCCGGGCGTTGCGGCGGGCCTCGCAGTGAAGCATCAGCGACAGCAGGCCGATCGCTTCCGGTTCGTCCGGCAGCACGGCCAGCAGCGCGCGGCCGAGCCAGATCGCTTCACCTGCAAGCGAATGGCGTTCTTCCTCGCCGTCGAGACCGTCCCATCCGAGGCCATAGGCGGCGTAGATCGCCGAAAGCACGGCGGCGAGCCGCCCTGACAGAGCGGGGCGAGGCGGAACAGCGAAGGGAATGCCGGCATCGCGGATCTTCACCTTGGCCCGCACCAGCCGCTGGCTCATCGCTTCAGGCGAAACGACGAAGGCCCGTGCAATGGTTCTCGCCTCGATGCCGAGAACGGTCTGCAGCATCAGCGGCGTATGCACGGAGCTGTCGATGGCGGGATGGGTGCAGGCAAACAGCAGCTTCAGCCGCTCATCGGGAAAGACGGCGTTGCCGGCCGCGTTCATGCGTTCCTCCGCTTCCTCGAAGGCCACCGTTATCGTCGTCTGCGCATGAGTCTCGACGGTGCGGCGGCGGGCAGCCTGCATGAGGTTGCGGCGTGCGGCCACCAGCAGCCAGGCTTCCGGATTGCCGGGAACGCCGCGCTCCGGCCAGACGCGAAGGGCCGAAGCCAGCGCTTCCGACAATGCGTCTTCTGCCGCCGGCACGTCGCGCGAGCGGGCGGCGAGGAAGGCGATCAGCTTGCCGTAGGACTGACGCGCCACCTTCTCGGCGGCGCGTCCGGCGTCGGGCGGCATTGCCGCCTCACATCTGCAGGCGCGGGCGCACCTCGACCGAGCCCCTGTCGGAGATCGGCACGCGGGTCGCCCATTCCAGCGCGGTGTCGATGTCGGGAACGTCGATCAGATAGAAGCCGCCGAGTTGTTCCTTGCCTTCCGGATAGGGGCCGTCCTGAACGTCGTGCTCCTCGCCTTTGCGGCGCACGACCGTGCCGGTCTCGGGCGCCGTCAGCCCGGCGCCGCCGGTCATGATCCCAGCCTGGGCAAGTGCCTTGCTGTAGGCGACCCAGCCGTCGCGATAAGCGGGATCGCTGCGGTTGGCGAAATCCTCGGCGGCTTCACGAATGATAAGAGCATATTGCATGGAAAACTCCTGATCTCGTTGTGGCGTTGATCCGGGCATCCGATTTCGGGGGCGGATATCCCGAAAGCTGTGAGGCCCGGCAGAACGGCTCCGCCGTTCCGATACAATGAGGCGCGGCAACGGGTCGTTTCGACATGGCTTTCAAAAAATATGCGAGAAAGAAAATGTCGCCGAAAATGACAAGCAACCAGGCCGGGTGGGCTCAAGGGTAGCGGCGCTGCCAGGGCGCACGGAAGGGCAGGGGCGGCATTCAAGCCGCCGCTGCCTATCTGATCAGGATTCGGCCTTCGTCTGATCGACGACGTCGGCACCGGGCGTGTTCTTCTTGATGGATTCGATGGCACTCATGGCGGACGCCTTCGCCTTGTAGCCCTCGGACGAGAACATGGCTTCCCCGTTCGATGCCTTGAAGCGGAAGCGGAACTCGCCTGATTTATCCTTATAAACTTCGAATTTATACATGGATGTCTCCCGAAACGCTGAATTGCAACCATCAGCATCAGGGAGGCTAGATCAAAATGGCGAGCTTTTCCACTACCTTAATTAGAATTGGCTGATCGGCGTCCAATTGTCACTGTTTCCATCGGAAGGCAAGCGAAGGCGCCTGCGCCACCGGCATTACTCCATCTGGATGTTCGCGCCCTTGACCACCGGTCCCCATTTGGCGAGCTCGGCCTTCACATGGGCGGTGAGTTCATCCGGCGTCGAGCCGACAATGGTGGCGCTGAATTCCTTCATCCGTTCGGCAACGGCGGGGTCTTTAAGCGCCTTGTTGGCCGAGGCGTTGAGACGCATGACGACCTCGTTCGGCGTCTTGGCCGGGGCGAAAAGCGCATTCCAAGTATAGGTCTCGTAGCCCGGTATGCCTGACTCGGCGACCGTCGGCACGTCGGGGAAGGAGGGCGCGCGCGCGGCCGCGGTCACCGCCAACGCCCGCAAAGTGCCGGCCTTGATGTGGCTCGATGACGAGGGCAGGTTATCGAACATGATCGGCACCTGATTGCCGATGACGTCGTTCAAGGCCGGGCCGGCGCCCTTATAGGGAATATGCTGCATGCTGACACCGGCCATGGACTTGAACAGTTCGCCGGACAGGTGCAGCGGCGTGCCGTTGCCCGACGAGGCATAGCTGTATTTGTCGGGCTCGGCCTTCAGCAGCGCGATCAGCTCCTGCACGGTCTTTGCCGGCAATTCCGGATTGACGACCAGCACGTTCGGCACGACGACGAGCAGGGAGACCGGCGCGAAGTCCTTCTCGGGATCATAGGGGGTCGATTTGAGGATCAGCGGATTGAGCGCATGGGTCGCGACGGTGCCCATCAGAATGGTGTAGCCGTCAGGTTCGGCGCGGGCGACGTTACCGGCGCCAAGATTGCCGCCGGCGCCGGCGACGTTCTGGACGATCACCTGCTGGCCGAGATCCTCCGACATCTTCTGGGCGACGATGCGGGCGACGACATCGGTCGAGCCGCCGGCCGCGAAGGGCACGACCATGGTGATTGCATGATCGGGAAAATCCGCAGCAGCGGCAGACGCGCCTGTTGCAAAGGCCGCAAGCACACCGAAACCGAGCGCAAGGCCCGCACGTCGCGTCATATCGAAAGGCGCCATTCCTATCTCCTCCCAAGAATCTCAACTGTAATTTCCCCACCCCGGGGCAGGAAGAGGGTAGGGCAGGAGACGCGAATGACAACCGCGGGGAGGCGCGTGACGGGTGAGACTTTAGTCGCTATCGGCGCAGTAGCGACGACCGCTTATTTCGCGCCAGCGAGCACATCTTCGTTGGCGGCGTCGAATTGCAGCCGCGCCAGCCGCGCATAGATGCCGCCGTGGCGGATCAGGCTCTGATGCGTACCCTCCTCGACGACGCGACCCTGATCCATGACAAGGATGCGGTCGGCCTTCAACACGGTTGCCAGGCGATGGGCGATGACGAGCGTCGTGCGGCCGTCGACAAGGCCGTCGAGCGCCTTTTGCACCAGCGTCTCGCTTTCGGCGTCGAGCGCGGAGGTTGCCTCGTCGAGCAGCAGCACGGGTGCATTCTTCAGGATGGCACGCGCGATGGCGATGCGCTGGCGCTGGCCGCCGGAGAGGGTAATGCCGCGTTCGCCAACCTCGGTCTCATAACCCTGATCCAGCCGGGTGATGAATTCATCGGCCTGGGCGGCGAGGGCTGCGGCGCGGATTTCGTCACGCGAGGCTCCGGGACGGCCGAAAGCGATGTTGTCATGGATCGAGGCGGCAAAGATGGTGACATCCTGCGGCACGATGGCAATGCGCTGGCGCAATTCGTCAGGGGTCGTCAGCTGCGCGTCGACACCATCGATCTTCACGCTGCCCTGCTGCGGATCGTAGAAGCGTAACAGCAGCGAGAAGACGGTGCTCTTGCCGGCGCCGGAAGGGCCGACGATGGCGACGGTCTCGCCTGGCGTGATGGCGAAGCTCAACCCATGCAGCGCCGATTTGCCGGGGCGCGAGGGATAGGCAAAGTGCACATCGGCAAATTCGACGCGGCCAAGGCTGGGCGAAGGCAGAGCCTGCGGACTGGCGGGGGCGGCGATCGGCGAAACTTCGTCGAGAAGCTCGGTCAGCCGGTCGGCGGCGCCGGCTGCCTGCGAGAGCTCGCCCCAGACCTCCGACAGCGCGCCCAGCGAACCGGCGGAGATGACGGCATAGAGCAGGAACTGGCCGAGCGTGCCTGCCGAAAGCGTGCCGGCAAGCACGCTGTGGGCGCCGACCCAGAGCACGGCGACGACGCTGCCGAAGATCAGCGTGATGGCGATCCCGGTCAGCAGCGCGCGCGAGCGGATAGCGGCGCGGGCCGCCTCATAGGCGGATTCGACGGCGGTGCCGTAGCGCGTCGCTGCGGTATCCTCCCCGTTGAAGGCCTGGACGGTGCGGGTCGCGGCGATCGTCTCGTTGGCGAAGGCGGAGGCATCGGCGAGCGTATCCTGGGCGGCGCGGGAGCGTTTGCGCACCGAGCGGCCGAAAGCCACGAGCGGAAAGACGATCAGCGGGATCGCCCCGATGACGAGGCTCGAAAGCTTCGGCGAGGTGACGATCATCATGCCCATGGCGCCGATGCAGAGGATGAGGTTTCTGAGCGCCACCGAGGCCGTGGCGCCGACCGCGGATTTGATCTGCGTCGTATCGGCGGTCAGGCGCGAGACGATCTCGCCGGACTGGTTGACGTCGAAGAAGGAAGGCGACAGCCGCGTCACATGGGAAAAGACGTCGCGGCGAAGATCGGCGACAATGCGCTCGCCGATGGTGATGACGAAATAATAGCGCAGCGCGCTCGCCACCGCGAGCACGACGGCCATGATCATCAGCATGGCGAAGTAGCTGTTGATGAAGCGGCCGTCGGACTGGGTGAAACCGTGATCGATCATGCGACGCACGGCGAGCGGCAGCGCCAGCGAGGTGATAGCCGCCAGCGCCAGCGACGTCAGCGCACCGGCCACCAGGCCTCGATAACGCATGACGTAGGGCGTCAGCCTGCCGAGCGGCCGTAGCGACCGCCTTTTGTTTTCCTCAGCCCGTGCCTGCTCTGCCAAATCGTCTCCGATCACCCGCAGGACCCGCGCAATGCGACCTGTTGGCTCTTGTTATCTAAGCGCCCTTCATGTATAGGCACGCCATCCTAATGGGAAGCCGTAGCCATCACGACTGCGGCTTCATTTATTCAATCGGTTCGGTGGCCGCAACTGCATGCGGCAAATTGAACTCCGGTATCGCAGGAAGATTGTTATGAAGGCAGGCATCCATCCCGACTATCACGTGATCAAGGTGGTCATGACCGATGGCACCGAATACGAAACCCGCTCGACCTGGGGTTCGGAAGGCGCTGTCATGAACCTCGAAATCGATTCCAAGTCGCACCCGGCCTGGACCGGCGGCAACCAGCAGCTCATGGACCGCGGTGGCCGCGTTTCCAAGTTCAACAAGCGTTTCGGCGGCCTCGGCCTCTAATCGCTTCTGCTCGACGGAATTCGAAAAGAGCCCGGTTTTACCGGGCTTTTTTGTGTGGCTCGGGAACCGGTGTTCATAGGCAAACAAAAACCGGCCGCGTCAGACGCGGCCGGTTTGAATGAATACTCGCAGATCTGGTCAGTTGTTGCCGAAGGCGGTCTGCAGCAGGGAAAGCTGGGCCTGGACGCTGTTCTGATTATCGTGAACGATCACGGCTTCGGACGGGCGGTAGATCTCGCGGTCGAGCAAGGCAATGCGGTTCTGCAGACGCAGCGAGCGCTCGACGAGGTCGCGGAAGGATTCCGGCAGGTCGCCCCAGCCCGGCGCGGCGCGATCGACATTGAATCCGTCGAGGCGAACCTTGTTCTTCTCGGCCAGCACCTGGTCACGGGACATTTCGCCGTTGTTGACGGCGCGCTGCAGCAGCAGCCAGGAGGCCATCTGCATGAGACGGGTGGTGAGACGCATCGATTCCGCGGCGTAGAGAACCGAGGCCATCCGCGGCAGAACCTTGGAAGCGGCGCGGCCCTGGCCGTCGAGATAGGCGGCGGTCTCTTCGACCAGCGACATGCCTTCCGCATAAAGTGCCTTGAACTGCGAGGATGCAGCGGCGCGACCTGCAAAACTGATCGTGTTCAATCCAACTTCCGACATCGCAATAGTCCCTGTTGCACGCAGCTACATATATTCAGGTAACGCGGGCGCCGACAGAAAAGTTTCCGAGCCCGGTTTTTATGACTTTAAGATGGTATCATTAGCCCAAATGCGCAAGCCGTTTCTTAAGAAAGGGTTAATCTCCACAGTTTCGTGGAGAAGCGCCGGGCACAAGGAAAAAGAAGAGCCGCAAACGCGGCTCTCAAGGTAAAACAGGGAGAAAAATCAGACCAATTCACCGCTTGGAAAACTGTCTGAAATCCAGAGAAAATCTGGATGAGTACAGTAATACCTTATAAAGCTTAATATTTTATTAACATTGTGCCGAAGCAAGACTTGAGGCGGGCTCATTTATCCGCCTATAGCCTTGTTTTTCGGGGGTTTATCGGATCACGAGCGGAAGAAGCCTTCCGCGGCCTGCCGCCCGGAGGCCTTGCGGGCGGCCTCGGCTTCGAGGCGGGCGATCTCCGCCTTCAGCAAATCCACCCGCGCCTTCAGTTCGTCGACCGAAAGCATGGAGAGATCGGCGCCGATCTCGTGGGCGGTCTTCTTCTGCGGCCGGTCGTCATCGATGAAGCTCATGGGTTCCTCCTCCGTTGCTGCCTCGAAAATAAAGACCCAAAGCGCGAGGAGCGAAGCTGAAAGATCGCGACGCGCTTTAGAGCGATTCAGCTTTTCATAGAAGCGCAGAACCGCTCTAGCTTTTTGCTTTATCGCAATTCCGGACGGAAAACCGCTTCGCACTTTTCCTGGAATTGCTTAGCCGAACTTTACAGCAGGATCGCTGCTTTCGGGAGACTTCCCCGTTTCAGAAGGTTTGCCGGTTTCGGCCGCTTTGCTGCTGCCGCGATCGGCGAGCGACATGCTTTGCGGTGTCAGCATCGGCGAGGTGCCGGTCGGGATCGTCGTATAGGCGTCGCGATCGCTGGCCGGGACGGCGGCGCGGATGCGGCTCCGGATGATGGCGTAAACGGTGATGAGCACGTGGGCGATGGCGGTGACCAGGAAAAGTGCATGCGGGGTAATCATCGACATGACGGGGCCGCCGATGGTCGGGCCGATCACCGTGCCGATGCCGTAAAGCAGCAACAGGCCGCCGGAGACCTTGACGAAATCCTCCGATGCAGCGAAGTCGTTCGCGTGGGCGACGGCGATCGGATAGAGCGTGTTGGCCACCGCGCCGTAGAGGACGACGAGCCCGATCAGCAGGGCGGGCGACGTCGGGTGGATCAAGAAGATCAGCAAGCCGGCAAGGGCGGCGATCCCGGACATGGCGGCGAGCACATAACGGCGGTCGATGCGATCGGAAAGCCGGCCGGCCGGCAGTTGCATCACGGCGCCGGCGAAGATGGTGGCGCTCATCATGACGGCGATGCTGGTATCGGAGAGGCCGGCGCCGGCGCCGAAGACGGCGCCGAGCGTGCCATAGGCGCCGTTGGCGATGCCGACGAGCAGGATGCCGAGGCAGGAGACCGGCGAATTGCGATAGAGCGCCGGCAAGTCGAGGCGGACCGCCTTCAGCGGCTGCGGCGAAGCGGCGGTGGAAAGCGTCGTCGGCAGCATGGCGATGCAATAGAAAATGCCGCAAATCATGAACAGTACCGGTGTGCGCACATCCTCGAGCGGGATCATCATCTGGCCGCCGACGACGCCGAGCAGCGTGATGCCGATATAGAGCGAGAAGATCGCGCCGCGGCTCTCGTTGCTGGCCCGCTCGTTCAGCCAGCTTTCGATGATCATCGAGGTGCCGGCGGTGGAGAAGCCGGTGACGGCGCGCAGGACCACCCACCAGATCGGATCGATGATGATTCCGCTGACCAGGGCGATGATGGCGATGATCGAGATGAAGCCCGAGAAGGCTCTGACATGGCCGACGCGGCGCACCAGTTTCGGCGCCACCAGGCAGCCGATGACGAAGCCCCCGGCCCATGAGGTGCCGAGCAGGCCGAGCGTCGTGGTGGCGTAACCTTCGAGATTGCCGCGCACGGGAAGCAGGATGCCCTGCAGGCCGTTGCCCATGAATAGGAAGAGCGTGCCAAAAAGCAGCGCGGCGACGGACAGAAGGTTTCTCTTCATTTCCCCAGACTCGGTCTCAGTGATTTTGGAATGACATAAGGCATGACCTGCGTCAGCCCAGCCTCAAGATGATTGATTGTGCCCCGGAATGTCTTTACGGCGTGCGAAGCACCTGTGTTGGCGCGGAAAAATGTCCGTCCTGTGACATTCCGAAAAATGGAAAAAATAAAGCATGACAAAGCTGATAGCCTTGCTGCTCATCCTTGCCATGGCGATACAACTGATCAAGCCGCTCGGGCTCCCCGGCCTTAGGCGGCGGACGGATTTCTGGAAGATCGCGCTGATCGCTTTCGGGATCTGGGCACTGGACCTGCTCTTGCGCGATTTCCTGATGTAGGCCTGTCGTCGGCCTGCGATCGTCAGTCCTGCAGGATGATTTCCCCGCGCATGACGGAAACGCAGCCACCCGAGATGACGACATCTGTAACGATGCCATTGGACTTCGTGACATCGAGGGCGATGATACTGCGCCGACCCATTTCGACGCCCTGTTCAACGGTGATGCGGACGTTCATATACGCATCAGGCGTAAGCGAGACAAGATAGGCGCCGAGGGCGGCTGAGGCGCTGCCGGTTGCCGGGTCCTCGGGCACGTTGTCGAGCGGTGCGAACATGCGGGCGCGAATATGCCAGGGGTTTTCAGATGTTCTGGCATAGACGAAGAGGGAGAAATCATGGCCGCTCGTCGTCTGGCGGCCGGCAGCCGCCTGGAAACCGGCAAGGTTGGGGCGAGCGGCGGCCAGCGCTTCAAGCCCGCTCACTTCGGCCACGGCGAAATTCAGGCCGACTGAGGCAAAGACCGGCGCGTGGGTGGTTTTGACGATGGCGCCGGGCTCGAGCGAGACGCAGCGGGCGATGGTTCCTTCGGCAATGACATCGCCGATCGCCAGCGGCTGCGGTGCGCGGATGGCGGTGGCCGCGACCCTTCCGCCGCTGCGTTTCAGGTCGACTTCGACGATGCCGGCCTTTTCCTCGAAGCGCAATTTTTCGCCGAGCGGCTTGCCGAAGATCTCCGCCTGCTGGCCGAGCACAAAGGCGGTGCCGACATTCGGATGGCCGGCGAAGGGAATTTCCATCGTCGGGGTGAAGATGCGCACGCGGGCGGAATTTTCCGGATTTTCCGGCGGAAGGACGAAGGTGACTTCGGAATAGTTGAACTCGGTGGCGATCTTCTGCATCGCCGCATCGCTCAGGCCCCGCGCATCGGAGATGACGGCAAGCGGATTGCCCTCAAAACGGGTGGAGGTGAAGACATCGACGGTGACGTAGGAGAGGGTGTCCATGGCGGCTCCTGTTGCGGCTGAGGCTATGGATAAGCACGATTTTCCGGCGAGGCGAGCCGGTTTCTTGTCGCCGTGACAATGCAAGAAGGGGCGGCAACGATGTGTTGCCGCCCCTTTTTCATCCGAGTTAAGGCTGCTGAAAAATCAGGCCGCCTTTTCCAGGTCCTTCTTCCAGCTGCCCTTGGCGGCGAGGCTGTTCATCTCGGCGCGGTGGGTGAATTCGCGCTGGCCGGCGGCGACGTTCTCAGGCTTGCCGTTCCAGGCCTTGAGCGCGCTGTCCTGCAGGGCGCGGCCGTAGGAGAAGGTGACGAGCCAGGGTAGGTCGGCGCTGGAATTGATGGCGGACAGGTGCGCGGTTGCTTCTTCCGTGGTCTGGCCGCCGGAGAGGAAGGCGATGCCGGGAACGGCTGACGGAACAGTCGCCTTCAGCACCTTGACCGTGCGCTCGGCGACTTCGGCGACCGAGGCCTTGCGGGCGTTCTTGCCGTCGATGACCATGTTCGGCTTCAGGATCATGCCTTCGAGGCTGACGCGGGCATCGGCCAGTTCTTCAAACACGATGCGCAGCGTGGCTTCGGTGACTTCGGCGCAGCGGTCGATGTTGTGGTCGCCCGGCTTGCCGTCCATCAGGCATTCCGGTTCGACGATCGGCACGATCTTGGCCTCCTGGCAGAGGGCGGCATAACGGGCGAGCGCCTGAGCGTTGGCGCGGACCGAGCCGCGGGTCGGCAGCGACGAGGAGATGGCGATGACGCCGCGCCACTTGGCGAAACGGGCGCCGGCTTCATAATAGCGGGCAAGCCGTTCGCCGAGACCGTCGAGGCCTTCGGTGATGGTTTCGCCAGGAAATTTGGCCATCGGCTTGGCGCCGGTGTCGACCTTGATGCCGGGAATGGAACCGGCAGCGCGGATGATGTCGACGAAAGGTGTGCCGTCTGCGGCCTTCTGGTAGAGCGTCTCTTCGAACAGGATGACGCCGGAGATATATTTCTTCATCGCCTCGTCGGAGCGGAAGAGCATCTCGCGGTAATCGCGGCGGCTCGTTTCGGTCGATTCGAGATTGATCGTGTCGAAACGCTTCTTGATGGTGGAGGTCGATTCATCGGCAGCAAGCAGTCCCCGGCCGCCCGCAACCATCTGCACTGCAATGTCTTCCAGTCGTTCGCTCATTCGATCTCTCCACAGCGTTAAACATCGGCGGTTTAAGAATATAGGACGGCGATAACAGAAGTTTATAGAGAGGAAAATGGAAGCCTAAGTCACTGAAACGATTGAAATCAATTCAATCGTTTGAAAAAGTGGGATTTCTTTCAGCCCGTGAGCAAAAGACCGCGGAAGGCCCTTCGCCGCAGCGGTCTATCCACATGTAAAACCTGTCAAATCAGGCTGAGGGCGTTGCGCGCCCTGTTCGGCGCGCAAAGGACGCGACAGCATTTCGAACAGAGGCATCGGCCCAAATATCGGGCCGATGCGCAGGCAGTTACCGGCCGGCGTTCAGGACGGCGACGCCGGGAAGCTCCTTGCCTTCCATCCATTCCAGGAAAGCGCCGCCGGCTGTGGAGACATAGGTGAAATCGTCGGCAACGCCGGCATGGTTCAGCGCCGAGACGGTGTCGCCGCCGCCGGCAACCGAGGTGAGTTTGCCGGCGGCGGTGCGGCCAGCGGCGTATTTCGCGGCAGCGACGGTCGCGGCATCGAAGGGCTCGATCTCGAAGGCGCCAAGTGGGCCGTTCCAGACGAGAGTGGAAGCGCGCTCGATCCAGGCGTTGATGGCCTGGACGGATTTCGGGCCGACGTCGAGCACCATGGCATCGGCCGGAATGGCCTCGATATCGACCGTCTCGTTGGCGGCACCCGCCTTGAACTCGCGGGCAATCACGCCGTCTTCCGGCAGAATGATGGCGCAGCCTGATGTCGCGGCCTCGATCATGATCTGCTTGGCGGTTTCGGCAAGGTCATGCTCGCAGAGCGACTTGCCGACATTGGTGCCGCGGGCGGCGATGAAGGTATTGGCCATGCCGCCGCCGATGACCAGTGCATCGACCTTTTTCACGAGGTTCATCAGGAGGTCAATCTTGGTCGAGACCTTGGCGCCGCCGACGATTGCGACGACCGGGCGGGCGGGATCACCGAGGCCCTTTTCCAGCGCCTCCAACTCGGCCTGCATGGTGCGGCCGGCATGGGCCGGCAGGTGGTGGGCGAGGCCTTCGGTCGAGGCATGGGCGCGGTGGGCGGCGGAGAAGGCGTCGTTGACATAGATGTCGCCGTTGGCGGCGAGCGCCTTGGTGAAGTCGGGATCGTTCTTTTCCTCGCCCTTGTGGAAGCGGGTGTTTTCCAGCAGCAGGATATCGCCGTCATTCATCGCGGCGACGGCGGAGGCGGCAGCCTCGCCGATGCAGTCGGAGGCGGTCGACACGGCATGATCGAGCACTTCCTCGACCGAAGGGGCGATCAGCGACAGCGACAGATCCGGCGAAGGGCCGTCCTTCGGCCGGCCGAAATGAGCCAGCAGGATCACCTTGGCGCCCTTCTCGGACAGTTCGAGGATCGTCGGCGCCACACGCTCGATACGCGTCGTATCGGTGACCTTGCCGTCCTTGACCGGGACGTTGAGATCGACGCGGACGAGAACGCGCTTGCCGCGGATGTCAGTGAGATCGTCGAGAGTCTTGAAGGAAGGCATGGGGAGATCCAGTCTTGGTTGGCGGAAATTGCGCCGACCATAGCAAGGATCATTCGAGACGCAAGGCGTTCAGCGACCGTTTTCGTGTGTGCCTTCGTCGCGTCCGGCCGCTGCTTTCGGAGCGGCTTCGGAGGCTGCGGCTTCTCGCTTCCGGCGCCCCTTCAGCCGGTCGCGGATCCGCGCGATAATGTCTTTGAGATTGATAAAGATCGGCAGGGTGATCGCCGGTTCGACGGCTTCGAGCGACATGCCGACGGAGGTGACGTGGTCGTGCTCATCGAGATCGCGGACGATCAGGATGATCGAACCGAGACGGACGCGGTCGGCATAATCGGCCTTGCCGCCGAGGCGCTGCCGCATCAGTTCGGCGATGGTCAGGCCCTTTTCGGATTCGTTGAGCAGGCCGGGGCCATAGGCGGCGTCGAGGTCGGCTGCGGGGCGGGCAGGGGAAAGCGCGAAGGCGCCGAAGAATTCGGCATCGTCCTCATCCACCGGCGCACGGCTGGCGAAAAGCCGGTCGAGCAGGCGGGAATAGCTCGGCACGATGAAGAGATAGACGAGATCGTTTTCGCGCAGCCGTCCGGCATATTGATAGCGCATCGACTTGCCGTCGCGGATGACGAGCGAAGGGGTTGCCCAGCGCGGAATGCGCTCGCCGCGCAGCACCGGGCTATCCTTGATGACGCGGTAGGAAAGCAGCTCGTGATTGGCGGCACCCGGCAGATCGACCTCGACCTTGTCGACCGCGCCGATGCGCGGCGGAATAATCAGGCCGAGCTTCTTGGCGACGGGTTTGATCGTCCAACCCTGGACGAGCAGCGAGACCAGCACGATGATGAAGGCCGTGTTGAAATAGATCTGGCCGTTTTCCAGGCCGCCGAGGATCGGCATGATGGCGAGCAGAATGGAGACGGCGCCGCGCAGGCCGACCCAGGCGACGAAGCCGATCTCCTGCTGCGTGTAATCGAAGGGGAGCAGCGACAGCCAGATCGCTAAGGGTCGGGCGATGAAGATCAGGAAGAGGGCAAGCAGAATGGCCGGCACGATGATCACCGGGAATTGCGACGGCGTGGCGAGCAGGCCGAGCACCAGGAACATGATGATCTGCGCCAGCCAGGTCATGCCGTCCTGGAAGCGTTTGATGGTGCCGATCGCCTGCATCTTGCGGTTTCCGGCGTAGATGCCGGCGACATAGACGGCGAGGAAGCCGCTGCCGCCGACCGCGCCGGTGAAGGAGAAGACGAGCAGGGCGAGCGCCAGCACGAAGATCGGCGTCAAGCCGCGGTCGGTGTCGAGCTTGCTGACGATCAGCACGATCATCATGCCGCCGAGCAGGCCGAGAATGACGCCGAGGCCCATCTGCTGCACGAACATGGCGAGCATGCCGATATTGATGCCGGCGTAACGTTCGCCGCTCGCCAGCACCTCGACGAGAGCGATGGTCAGGAAGATCGCCATCGGGTCGTTGGTGCCGGATTCGACCTCCAGCGTCGAGCGCACCTTGTCGCGGATATTGATGCCGCCGATGCGCAGCAGGAAGAAGACGGCGGCGGCATCCGTCGAGGCGACGATCGAGCCGAGCAGCAGGCCTTCCAGCCAGGTGAAGTTCAAGAGCCACATGGCGGCGAAGGCAAAGAGCGAGGCGGTAATCAGCACGCCGACCGAGGCGAGTGCCAGAGAGGGCACGGCCGCCAGCCGGAAGGCGTGCATCGGCGTGCCGAAGCCGGAATCAAACAGGATGACGGCCAGCGCGATGGAGCCGAGAATATAGGCGAGGTAATTATTACTGAACTCGATGCCGAGGCCGTCGACGCCGGCGGCAAGGCCGATCATCAGGAAAAGCAGCAGTAGCGGGGCGCCGAACCGGAAGGCGAGCAGGCTTGAAAAAGCGGCAAGAAGCACGAGCGCCGTCGACACCAGCACCACGATATAGAACGCTTCCATGCCCACCCCTTTCCATCGACTGCTTGACGAGGATAGCCACGTCAGGCCGACTCGTCGTAATCCAACCCCTCCTCACGCGTGGCGGCCCATCAGTAAACGGCAAAACGTCAGAGAAGGGTAGGCCTTGCGGGCTTAACCTCGTCGCGATGCTGCATCATGCTGCTGAACGGCTGCCGGACGGCCAACCGACACGGAATGCTACGGGAGAAAATCTCTATAAAGAATGTATAGGAAAATCAGGCGAGAGCAGGGCAAAAGAGACGCGCACAGATTTTTCCTGCCGGTCCGCCGCCGCTCTGCTATCCCAACACTGCCTGAACTATGATGATGGCGAGAAATGCAAGGCCGATGAACGCGGCAACCCAGATAACCAGACGATTAGCCTTTGCCAGAACGGCAGGTCGGACGTCCCGCTTGGGATGAAACCGCTGCCGCCGCTTGAGGGTGGTGTGGGACAAGCGTTTCTGCGCCCCTGCCATTTATCGCCTCCGCTTGGATCATTTCAGCCATTGTGCAGCGCTATGCATCTCTCAATCTATCACGTTTGGCCAGCGGATTGCCAACCGTGATTCTATCCTTGCGGTCACACCGCCCCGTCGCTTCGAAACGGCTTTCAAAGCCGGAAACGATGCTGATCGACTGTCAGTCTTCGGTGTCTTCGCTCTCGTCGGTCAGATCCTCGACCGGAACCAGGAAAACGACGAACTCGTCGTCGATGGTTCGTTGCGGATCATCGTCGAATTCATAGGCGTGCTCGACTTCGCTGGCTTCCTCTGCGGTCGCCTTGCGCAGGCTGAGCGCGGCCTTGCGGTCCCACAGCGGCTTGCCCTCGGACTCCAGGATCGTCAGGTCATCGCGAAAATCTTCCGCCTCGAAGAAATGCGTCGCTTCCTCGTGGTTTTTCGAGCGAAAGCTGGCAATGGCGCGGCCGGCGATCTCAACGGTAAAGTAATCCATCGATCTCTCTCTATCTCCCCGGCCGGCGATGCCGTTCAGGGCTTGGTGCGCCACCAGATTTTACAATCGATCCGGCGCAGTGACTATAACAAAACGGCCCGGTTTCCCGGGCCGCTTGCGAATATTCAATCGTCAGGCTCTCAGATGAGCTTGGCGAAAGCGACTGCCGTGTCGGACATGCGGCTGGAGAAGCCCCATTCGTTGTCGTACCAGGACAGGACGCGCACGAAGTTGCCTTCCATGACCTTGGTCTGATCGGTTGCGAAGATCGAGGAGTGGCTGTCGTGGTTGAAGTCACGCGAGACCAACGGCTCGTCGGTGTAGCCGAGGATGCCCTTCAGCTTGCCGTTTGCGGCAGCCTGGATGGCTTCGTTGATTTCGCCGACGCTGGTCGCCTTCTTGGCGACGAATTTGAAGTCGACGACGGACACGTTCGGGGTCGGAACGCGGATCGAGGTGCCGTCGAGCTTGCCCTTCAGATGCGGCAGAACGAGGCCGACGGCCTTGGCAGCGCCCGTCGATGTTGGGATCATCGAAAGGGCGGCGGCGCGGGCGCGATACAGGTCCTTGTGCATCGTGTCGAGCGTCGGCTGGTCGCCGGTGTAGGAGTGGATGGTCGTCATGAAGCCGTGGTCGATGCCGACGGCGTCGTCGAGCACCTTCACGACCGGCACCAGGCAGTTGGTGGTGCAGGAGGCGTTGGAGATGACCAAGTGCTCCTTGGTGAGCTGGTCATGGTTGACGCCGAAGACGACGGTCAGGTCGGCGCCATCCGCAGGCGCCGAAACGATGACGCGCTTGGCGCCGGCCGTCAGGTGAGCGGCGGCCTTGTCGCGGGCGGTGAAGATACCGGTGCATTCCATCGCGATGTCGACGCCGAGTTCCCGGTGCGGCAGCGTTGCCGGATCCTTGATCGCTGTAACCTTGATCGGCTTGCCGTTGCCGACGATGATCGTGTCACCCTCGACCTTCACCGTTGCCGGGAATCGGCCATGGATCGAGTCGTAGCGCAGCAGGTGGGCGTTGGTTTCGACGGGGCCGAGGTCGTTGATGGCGACGACTTCGATGTCGGTGCGGCCGGATTCGACGATGGCGCGCAGGACGTTGCGGCCGATGCGGCCGAAACCGTTAATGGCAACCTTGACTGTCATGTTCATTCACTCCCGATAGAGTAGGGCCCGAAAGATGGGGCCTGGAATTGAGGAGATGGAGAGCGCCTCAAGGCGCCCTCATTAAAGCTTTGCTTCCGCGGCCGCAACGACGGCGTCGGCGGTGATGCCGAAATGCTTGTAAACGTCCTTCACCGGGCCGGAAGCGCCGAAGCCCTTCATGCCGACGAAAGTGCCTTCCGGTCCGATAAAGGCATCCCAGCCTTCGCGGACGGCGGCTTCGACGGCGATCTTGACCGGCGAGTTGCCGAGGATTTCCTTGCGATAGGCGTCCGGCTGCTCGAAGAACAGTTCCGTGCAGGGAACCGACACGACGCGCACCGTGACACCCTTGGCTTCAAGGGCCGCGCGGGCGGCAACGGCGATTTCGACTTCCGAGCCGGAGGCGAAGATCGTCACCTTGGCGTCGGCATTGCCGGCCAGCGTATAAGCACCCTGCTCGCAGAGATTCTTTTCGCTGTATTCGGTGCGGACCGGGCTGAGGTTCTGACGCGTCAGGGCAAGGCCTGAAGGACGGTTGTGCGTCTTGACGGCGATCTGCCAGCATTCCGCCGTTTCCGTGGCGTCGGCCGGACGGAAGACCATCAGGTTCGGGATGGCGCGCAGGCCGGCGAGCTGTTCGACGGGCTGGTGCGTCGGGCCGTCTTCGCCGACGCCGATCGAGTCATGCGTCAGGACGTGAATGACGCGGATGCCCATCAGCGCAGCGAGGCGGATCGGCGGGCGGCAGTAATCCGAGAAGATCAGGAAGCCACCGCTGTAGGGAATGAGGCCGCCATGCAGCGCAATGCCGTTCATGGCCGAGGCCATGCCGTGCTCGCGGATGCCCCAATGCATGTACCGGCCGGCAAAATCCGTCGGCGTGATCGAGTGCATCTGGCTGGTCTTGGTGTTGTTCGACGGCGTCAGGTCGGCGGAGCCGCCGAGCGTTTCCGGCAGGAAGCCGTTGATGACCTCGAGCGCGTCTTCCGAAGCCTTGCGGGTGGCAACGGTCGGCTTGGTCTCGGCAAGCTTCTTCTTATAGCTGCTGATTGCGGCATCGAAGCCTTCCGGCAGTTCGCCTGCCATACGGCGGGTGAATTCGGCCCTGGCCGGAGCCTTGGCCACACCCTGCTCCCAGGCGTTGACAAGATCGACGGAGCGGGCGCCGGCTGCACGCCAGCTCTCCAGGACGTCCGAGGGGATGACGAAGGCTTCGGACTCCCAGTTCAGCGCCTTGCGGGTGGCGGCGATTTCCTCGGCGCCGAGCGGGTTGCCGTGGACCTTATGGGTGCCCTGCTTGTTCGGGGCGCCGAAGCCGATGATCGTCTTGCAGGCGATGAAGGTCGGTCGGTCGGACTTGTGGGCAGCTTCGATCGCTTCGGCGATCGCGGCCTGATCGTGACCGTCGATCTCGATCGTGTTCCAGTGAACGGCCTTGAACCGGGCGATCTGATCGGTGGAATCCGACAGAGACACGGCGCCGTCGATGGTGATCGAGTTGTTGTCCCAGAACAGAACGAGCTTGTTGAGCTTCAGGTGGCCGGCAAGCGCGATGGCTTCGTGACTGATGCCCTCCATCAGGCAGCCGTCGCCGCAGATCGCATAGGTATAGTGATCCTGAAGATCGGAACCGAACTCCTCACGCAGCTTGCGTTCGGCAATCGCCATGCCGACTGAATTGGCAATGCCCTGGCCGAGCGGGCCGGTCGTCGTTTCGATGCCGGTGGCATGACCATATTCCGGATGGCCGGCGGTCTTCGAGCCGAGCTGGCGGAACTGCTTCAGATCCTCGATCGTCATGTCGGGATAGCCGGTCAGATACAGCAGCGAATAGAGCAGCATCGAGCCGTGACCGGCTGAAAGCACGAAGCGATCGCGGTTCGGCCAATGCGGCTTCTTCGGATCGAACTTCAGATATTTGGTGAACAGGACCGTTGCCACATCGGCCATGCCCATCGGCATGCCCGGGTGGCCGGAGTTCGCCTTTTCGACGGCGTCCATGGCGAGGAAACGGATCGCATTCGCCATCCGGTCGTGTTGTTCGGGAGAGGTCATGGCTTTTCCGCAAGTTCCGGGTGTCGGGGGATGGCCTCGAGCCTCCAAGACCATCGAGTGAAAGCGGCAGACACATAGCAGTTGGCGCTGGCAAGTCAATAAATGGGGCGCCAAATCCCGGGCAGGCCGCCGCGATTTTTGACATTTGATCGCGCGATTGTACAAAAGACGAATCTTGTGCGGCGAGGATGTCTGAAACGCTCATCCACAGGATAGGCCGGTGGGCAAGTGACAGGATTTATTGACGGGCCGTCGGCGAGCTGCATATCCTTTTGAAATCGCAGGATCGGCGCGGCGTGCCGATTCGCGGATCCTGCGCGGGAATCGGGAAGGCATGATGCCCACAGGCAAAACCATGGAAGCAGCGCTCAACGAATTGAGACAGGCGATTTCAGGCCTCGAAAACGCCGTCGACATGCGTGTCGAGCGGGAGCGCGATCAGGGCGAGATCGAGGGCGAGGTGCGGCGTGTGCACGCCGACCGCTCCCGGCTGGCGCAGGAGCTCGATCAGGCCGAATTCCGTGCCAACCGGCTGGAGGAAGTCAACCGCGAGGTATCGCGGCGGCTGGTAACGGCCATGGAAACGATCCGCGCGGTTCTGGACCGCTAGAACAGGATGATTTTAGGCCAAGTTGGCCCAATATCTGAATCCTGTTCTAATTTGAAAGTTGAGCATGATGTCATGAGAAAACCGCTCACACTTTTCGGCACTATGTTCTCTTAGAAAGATTTTGGCATGGCGCAGGTAACGGTAACGATCGACGGCAAGGCCTACCGCATGGCCTGCGAGGAAGGGCAGGAGGATCACCTGACCGACCTCGCCACGCGTTTCGACCGCTATGTCGGCCATCTCAAGGGGCAGTTCGGGGAAATCGGCGATCTCAGGATCACTGTTATGGCCGGGATCATGATCATGGACGAGATCGCCGAGCTGACGCGCCGCGTCGCCGGGCTGGAATCCGAACTCGAGTCCTTGCGCGGCAACCGCGACACGGTGCTTGCAGCCACCGCCCGCACCGAGGAAAATCTCGCGGCGGCGCTCAGTGAGGTTTCAAGCCGCATCCGCGGCATTACCGACAAGCTGAACGGCCGGCCCGCCCCCGACCTCAATTGATCTTCAATTAAATAAGAACGACCTGCCGCCGCCACTGGCGCGTCAGCGTAAACGACCTTATATATCGCGATGCGGTCTGCGCCTCTCGACAGGAACCACAATCCCTGGGGCCATACTCGATCCAAAGGGAGCTGTCCCTGGCCAGGCCCGTGGGCCTGGGCACACGGCGCCCACCTACGTTTGTAGGCACCCAGGATCGTAAACATCCATCGGTGGTCGTGGATCGCACCTTCCCTTCCAGCTTTAGCGAAGATGCCGGCCCGACCGGGCGAACGCGGCCACCTAATCGGCCGGATAGGGGCCTTCGTCAAAGACCTTGTCGTGGTAGCCTTTCGAACCGACTTCCCGCGCCAGCGGGCTGCGCCATTCCCTGTTGTCGCCGAGGCAATCGAGCACGAAACGGAAATCATATCGCGGCTGCCAGCCGAGTTCCTGCCTTGCGCGGTCGTTGACATAGACGCGGTCGAGTGTCGGAAACATCTTCCAGCCGCGTGATGCATAGAGGGCGCCCGCGTCCGGGAACAGTCGTTCGACGATTTGAGACGCGTCGCGCCTGATCG
Source organism: Rhizobium ecuadorense (assembly GCF_001187535.1). GTDB lineage: Bacteria > Pseudomonadota > Alphaproteobacteria > Rhizobiales > Rhizobiaceae > Rhizobium > Rhizobium ecuadorense. Next base: position 38,604 of record NZ_LFIO01001304.1, on the reverse strand, counting down.
CGGCAAGATCGTCTAATGAAAACGGCGTCGTGGCCGAGATGATATAGCGGCCGAAGCCGATTGCCGGCGCCTTCTCGAGCGCCAGCATATGGGCGCCGACCACATCGGCGATGTCGACGCGGCGGTGAAGAAGCTCGTTGGCCTGTGCATTCTCCGCCGAATAGCTGCCGCGAATGTCAGGATCGTCGTCGCTCTCGGGAAAGAAACGCGATGTCCTAAGAATGATGACCGGCAGGCCGGAGTTGCGGGCGAAGATTTCGCACAGACCTTCGGCGGCGAGTTTCGTCACGCCGTAGATGTTTTTGGCGACCGGGAGCACATCCTCGGTCACCCAGGCCGCCGGTTCGCCGGCCGCCGGCGTCAATGCCGCGCCGAAGGTGCTGGTGGTGCTGGTGAAGACGAAGCTGGCAACGCCCGCGGCGACCGCCTCTTCGAGCATGTTCAGCGTGCCGCCGGCATTGGTGTCGAGGAAATCGCGATTGCCGTGAGTTGCCACATGCGGCTTGTGCAGTGTGGCGGCATGCACGACATGCCGGATGCCCGACATCGCCCGCCTGAGGAAAGCGCGATCGGCAATCGAGCCGGCCATGTCGGTGAAGGCCGAGGGTTTGATATCGATGCCGCGCGCCGGCAGGCTTTGCGCTCGCAGGCTGCGCATCAGCGCCTCGCCGAGATGGCCGGCGCTTCCCGTCACCAGTATCGTCATCGCACGCCTCCTGGGTGTTTCTGACGAGGCTATGAGGGCCGGGATTGCCAGGCAACGCATGAATTATGCATGGGGGTGCAGGAAAACTGTAGGCCCGATCATTATTCCGGCTGGCCTTCGAGATCGCTTTTCAACCGGTCGAGAATCGATAGAGCGTGCCCGGCATAGGCGCTGATCCAGCGGTCGTGGATGTGCTTGATCGGCAGGCTGTTCAGGTGGTTCCAGCGTTCGCGGCCCTCTTTCCTGGCGATGACCAGGTCGGCGTCCTCCAGCACCTTCAGATGCTGCATCACCGTGCAGCGGTCCATCTGCGGAAACATCTCGCAAAGCGTTCCCGTGGTGCGGGGGGCGTCCTTGAGCAGGTCGAGGATTTCGCGGCGGCGGTGATGCGCCAGCGCCTTGAAAACGGGGTCGTCGGTCGATTCGCTTGACATGTTATGTTTTTATAACATAATGGCGTCAAGTACAATGGAAACAGGCACAATGGAGAAGAGGAGAAGCACCATGTCTCTCGGAATCCGCGTTTCCGGCCGTATCGGCCGTCCCGTCGCCGAGGTGTTCGACGCCGTCGTCAACCCGAAGAAGCTCAGCAGCTATTTCACCACGATCGGCGGGGCGAGCGCGCCGCTCGTCAAGGGTACGACGGTGACCTGGTGGAAGGACGCCCAGGTGGAGGTGGTCGAACTCGTGCCGGAAAGCCGCATCGTGCTCAGCTGGGATGGCGGCACCGGCGACGACAAGACGAGCTATAAGACGTCGGTCGAGATGAACTTCAAGCCACTGGAGGATGGCGGCACCTTGGTGACCATCGCCGAGAGCGGCTGGCGCGAGGACGATGCCGGCCGGCGCGGCACCTATCTCAACTGCGAAGGCTGGACGCAGATGCTCTGCTGCATGAAGGCTTTCGTCGAATACGGCATCAATCTGCGCGAGGGCATGTTCCTCAGCGAAATGAAAGGAGAGCCGGCCAGTGCGCCGGATGCCTGAGCGGTAAATCGGTCTAAGGCGAGCGGCGGCGTAATCGTCGCATTCGCCATCGGGGCCGAGACTTCGCTTGCCTGTCACACTGCGGGTGCTAATTTCCGGATTCGATACTTCATCTCGATTTCCAGGAGATTTCATTATGCAGCTTGGCATGATTGGTTTGGGCCGCATGGGCAACTACATGGTCCAGCGGTTGATGCGGGGCGGTCACGAATGCGTCGTCTACGACGCCAGGCCGGAAAGCGTTGCCGAACTCGCAGGCCTCGGTGCGACCGGCAGTGCTTCGCTCGAAGAGTTCGTCTCGAAGCTCACGCATCCGCGGGCGATCTGGCTGATGCTGCCGGCGGCGATCGTCGACAAGGTGCTGGCGAGCCTTTTGCCGCTGCTTGAGAATGGCGATATCGTCATCGACGGCGGCAACTCCTATTACCACGACGACATCCGCCGCGGCGCCGAACTCATCACCAAGGGCATCCATTATGTCGATGTCGGCACCAGCGGCGGTGTGTTCGGCCTGGAGCGCGGTTATTGCCTGATGATCGGCGGCGAGAAGGGCATCGTCCAGCATCTTTCGCCGATTTTCGCGACACTGGCGCCCGGCGCCGGCACGACGGAGGCCTCGCCGAACCGAACGGCCGAAGCGGCTGCGGTTAGCACCGCCGAGCAGGGCTATCTGCATTGCGGCCCGCATGGCGCCGGCCATTTCGTCAAGATGGTGCATAACGGCATCGAATACGGCCTGATGGCCGCCTATGCCGAAGGCATCAACATCCTGAAACACGCCAATATCGGCGCTGCCTCGCATGACGCCGACGCGGAAACCGCGCCGCTCTCCCACCCCGAACATTTCCAATACGACTTCAATCTGCAGGACGTCGCCGAGGTCTGGCGTCGCGGCAGCGTCATCACCTCCTGGCTGCTCGATCTCACCGCCGATGCGCTGCATGCCGATCCGGCGCTGTCGAAATATGCCGGCCGCGTCTCCGACAGCGGCGAGGGCCGCTGGACGATCATGGCGGCAATCGACGAAAGCGTGCCGACGCCGGTGCTGAGTGCGGCGCTCTACGGCCGCTTCTCCTCGCGCGATAACGACGAATTCGCCAACAAGGTGCTGTCGGCAATGCGTGCAGGTTTTGGCGGCCACGTGGAAAAGCCGGCTCCGAAATCCTGAAGGCCAGGGGCTTTCGGCGCCGTCCGGACAAGGAGGCGCCTTCCCTTCCTCGCCATCGGTATGATGTTCCTACCGCTTGCTGGCGGCAGCCGTCGCGAGTATCCATTGCCGAACGGGAAATGTCGGGGCTGCTTCGTCCAAGTGGCCGACACTCCATTGGAGAGCAGTGATGGAGCGTGACGGGGCAGGGGTTTTGAAGGTCGCCATTTCAGGAATACTGACACTCGTCGTGCTTCTTGGGTTAATTTCGCCGAGTTTTGCCCAGACGTCGCCGGCGCAGGCGCCGGCCGCGGCAGGTCCGCCGGCAGAAGTGCGTGAGATGATGGAGCTCATGCAGAAACCCGAAGTCAAGCAGTGGATGTCGGCTCAGATGGCGGCGGCACCTGCTGGCGCTTCTGCGGCTGCGGATCAGATGTCGGTGCTGTCGGGCCTGCTGCAGCACGCCCGCCGGCACGTCTCGATGGTCTCCGATGCGGCGATGACGCTGCCCTTCCAGATCGGCAACGCGTCCTCGCTGTTCTTCGGTGAAATCGCCGCGAACGGCTGGCCGCGCATGGTGGCGCAGTTCCTGGCCATCTTCCTGCTCGGCGCGATTGTCGAGAGCATTGCCCGTTATGCTTTCCGCCGCCGCCGTCGCCGGCTGGCCGAGATGGCCGGCATGCATCTGGCGCCGCGCGTCATCCCGGCGCTGATCTTCGCGGCGGCAACGGTGCTTGCGCTTCTCAGCCTCGCCTGGCCACCGCTCAGCCAGAGCATCGCGATCGTCTGCGTCGTCGCGCTCATTGTCCAGCGTTTCACGATCTGCCTCGGCGGTGTGCTGGTCGATCTCATCGGGCTGGCGCGGACGCAAGAAGAACGGCAGGGCATTACCACTCCCATCATGCCGGGGCGCGCCGTTGCGCACTTCTGGTACCGCCGCTGTGCGACCTTCGTCATCTATTTCATGCTCGGCTGGGCGGCGATCCAGTCGATGGAGCCGCTTGGCTACTCCCCGAGTGCGCGGCTCCTCGTCGGCTACATCCTGGGTATCGGCCTGCTGCTGATTGCGATCGAAGCGGTCTGGTCGCGGCCGCACAAGGACGAGAGGCGCGGTCACGGGACCTCCTGGGCGCTCACCGTTTATTTCCTGTTGCTCTGGAGCCTTTGGGTCGCAGGCTTCAACTGGCTGCTCTGGCTCGGCATCTATGTGCTGCTGCTGCCGCGCGTGCTTGCCGTCTCGACGATTGCGGTGAAATCGCTGCAGCAGACCGAAGCGAGCTTCCTGGCCACGCGCCGCATTGCCGCCGTGCTGCTCGACCGCGGCGTGCGGGCGCTCATCATTGCCGTTGCCGCCATCTGGCTCGGGCGCATGCTCGGGGTCGGCGCCGATACGATGGCGGCCGGCGACACCATGGTCGACAAGATCGCGCGCGGCGTCATCGGCGGGATCGTCATCCTGCTTGCTGCCGATCTGCTCTGGCATGTCATCAAGGCCTATATCGACGGCAAGCTGCTCGATTCATCGGTGGATGGCGGGGCAACGGATGAGGAGAAGGCCAAACGCGCACGGATACAGACGCTGTTGCCGATCTTCCGCAATATCCTTGCCGTCGTCATCGCGGTCATTGCCGTTTTGATGGTGCTCTCCGGCCTCGGCATCGAGATCGGGCCACTGATCGCCGGCGCCGGTGTCGTTGGCGTGGCAGTCGGTTTTGGTGCGCAGACGATCGTCAAGGACGTGATCAGCGGCATGTTCTATTTGTGGGACGATGCCTTCCGCATCGGCGAATATATCGAAAGCGGCAGCCACAAAGGCGTGGTCGAGGCTTTCAGCCTGCGCTCGGTGAAGCTCAGGCATCATCGCGGGCCGTTGACGACGGTGCCGTTCGGCGAACTCGGCGCGGTGAAGAACCTCAACCGCGACTGGACGATCGACAAGATCAGCCTCAACGTCAAATACGACACCGATCTCGTCAAGGCAAAGAAGGTGATCAAGCAGATCGGCCAGACCCTGCTCGAAAATCCGGAATTCGGCCCTCATATCATCGAGACGCTGAAGATGAAGGGTGTCGAGCAGTTCGGGGAATTTGCGATCGAAATCCGACTTTCAATGATGACGAAGCCCGGCGAGCAATTCGTCATCCGCCGCAATGCGCTGGCGATGATCCGCAATGCCTTCAAGGAAAACGGCATCGAATTCGCCGTGCCGACGGTGCAGGTGGCAGGTGATCGCGACGCGGAAGTGGATGCTGCCGTTGCGCGCTACGCCGCCCATGCGCGGGCGAATGGCGAGCCGGCGGCATGAACCCCGCGTAGCAAATCCCCCTCCATGACGTGACAAGTCCCTTTATAAGCTTACGAAAATGCAATGCGGCGTTATGTCCGCCTGCGCAAATTCGCCCCAATTGAGGGTGATGGAGGCCCAGGCGGCGGGGCTGGGTAGCGGCGGCATGGCTTCATGGAGCTTATATGCCTCTCGTGTTACGTCTTTCAAAAATGATTCCCGCCGAGCTGGCAATTGCAGCAGGATAAGAGATGTCGGGTCACGACAATTTGAAAGAGATGGAAGACGCGGACGGATTTTCTTTTCGCGGTTTATTCAGACGTTACAGGACACCGCTGACGGCAGCGGCGACGCTCGTGGTCTTCTGCCTCGTCGGCTATGCGATCATGCAGCTCACCAACGAGGTGCGCTATGACGACGTCGTCGATGCGCTGGCGGCGACCAGGCCGAGCGCCATCCTGCTTGCGCTGTTCTTCACCGCACTCAGTTTCCTCTCGCTGGTCTTCTACGATCTCAATGCCATCGACTATATCGGCAAGAAGCTGCCCTTCCCGCATGTGGCGCTGACGGCGTTCAGCGCCTATGCCGTCGGCAATACCGCCGGCTTCGGGGCGCTTTCGGGCGGCGCGATCCGCTACCGCGCCTATACGCGTCTCGGGCTATCGCCTGAAGATATCGGCCGCATCATCGCCTTCGTCACGCTCTCCTTCGGTCTCGGGCTGGCGGGTGTCGGGGCGATCGCCCTCATCATCATCGCCGATGAGATCGGCCCGCTGATCGGCGTCAGCGCCTTCCTGCTGCGGTTGATCGCCGGTTCGATCGTCGCCCTTCTGGGCGCAGTGATGATCATCGGCCGTGACGGGCGCGTGCTCGATCTCGGCCCGGTCGCAATCCGCCTGCCGGATTCGCGCACCTGGTCGCGGCAGTTCCTCGTTACCGCCTTCGATATCGCCGCCTCGGCGTCCGTGCTTTATGTGCTGCTGCCGCAGACGGCCATCGGCTGGCCGGTCTTCCTCGCCGTCTATGCGATCGCCGTCGGTCTTGGCGTGCTCAGCCATGTTCCGGCCGGGCTGGGCGTGTTCGAGACCGTGATCATCGCCTCGCTCGGCAGCGCGGTAAATATCGATGCCGTGCTCGGATCGTTGGTGCTCTACCGGCTGATCTATCATGTGCTGCCGCTGTTGATCGCCGTGCTTGCGGTCTCGGCGACGGAGCTGCGTCGTTTTGTCGATCATCCGGCCGCCTCCAGCGTCCGGCGCATCGGCGGAAGGCTGATGCCGCAGTTGCTGTCGGCCTTAGCGCTGCTGCTCGGCGTCATGCTGATCTTTTCGAGCGTCACGCCGACGCCGGACCAGAACCTCGAATTCCTCTCGAACTATCTGCCGCTGCCGATGGTGGAAGGGGCGCATTTCCTGTCCAGTCTATTGGGGCTCGCGCTCGTCGTCGCGGCGCGCGGCCTCGGCCAGCGGCTCGACGGCGCCTGGTGGGTGGCGGTATTCTCGGCTCTTGCCGCGCTGACCTTGTCGCTCCTGAAAGCGATCGCGCTCGTCGAAGCCGCCTTTCTTGCCTTCCTCATCTTCGGGCTCTTCGTCAGCCGGCGGCTCTTTACCCGCCATGCCTCGCTGCTCAATCAGGCGCTGACGGCGTCCTGGCTGATGGCGATTGCGGTCATCGTCGTCGGTGCCGTCGTTATCCTGCTCTTCGTCTATCGCGATGTCGAATACAGCAACCAGCTCTGGTGGCAGTTCGAATTCACTGCCGAAGCGCCGCGGGGTTTACGCGCCGTGCTCGGCATCACCATCATCTCGTCTGCGATCGCCGTCTTCAGCCTGCTTCGGCCGGCGGCCTTTCGGCCGGAACCGGCGACGGAAGAGGCGCTGGTGCGGGCCGTCGAGATCGTTGGCAGGCAGGGCAATGCCGACGCCAATCTGGTGCGCATGGGCGACAAGAGCATCATGTTCTCGGAAAAGGGTGACGCCTTCATCATGTACGGCCGGCAGGGCCGGTCCTGGATCGCGCTGTTCGACCCGGTCGGCGAACATCGCGCCGTGCAGGAGCTCGTCTGGCGTTTCGTCGAAGCGGCACGCGCTGCCGGCTGCCGGGCCGTGTTCTATCAGATCTCGCCGTCGCTGCTTTCCCATTGCGCCGATGCCGGCCTTCGCGCCTTCAAGCTCGGCGAACTGGCAGTGACCGATCTTCGAACCTTCGAGATGAAGGGCGGCAAATGGGCGAACCTTCGCCAGACCGCAAGCCGCGCCCAGCGCGACGGGCTGGAATTTGCCGTCGTCGAACCCGAGGCCGTGCCCTCGGTCATCGATGACCTCTCTGCCGTTTCCACGGCCTGGCTCGAGCATCACAACGCCAAGGAAAAGGGTTTTTCGCTCGGCGCCTTCGATCCCGGCTACGTCTCCTCCCAGCCCGTCGGCATCTTGAAAAAGGACGGCAGGATCGTCGCTTTCGCCAATATTCTCGTCACCGAATCCCGGCAGGAAGGTACGATCGATCTCATGCGCTTCTCGCCGGATGCGCCGAAGGGCTCGATGGATTTTCTCTTCGTGCAGATCATGGAATATCTGCGCGGCCAGGGTTTCACCCACTTCAATCTCGGCATGGCGCCTCTCTCCGGCATGTCGAAACGCGAGGCGGCGCCCGTCTGGGACCGTATCGGCAGCACCGTCTTCGAACATGGCGAGCGCTTCTACAACTTCAAAGGCCTTCGGGCATTCAAATCAAAGTTTCATCCGCACTGGCAACCGCGCTATCTTGCGGTCTCCGGAGGGGGCAATCCGATGATCGCGTTGATGGACGCGACATTTCTGATCGGGGGCGGATTGAAAGGGGTAGTGAGAAAATGATCAGGACAATCCTTCTTGCCACGGCATGCGCCTGCATGCTCGCGGCCGCACCGGCTCATGCCGCCGAGGAGACCACGCAGAGCTTCGAAACCGGCCTTATCCCATCGCCGCACATCTTCCTGCCGGAAGGAGAGGTGAAGGGCACGGTGATGCTGATCTCGGATGCCGCCGGCTGGGGTGACTATGAGAAGGGGGAGGCCGACAGGCTGGTCGCTGAAGGCGCCGTTGTCATCGGCGTCGACTTTCCCTCCTATATCCAGGCCCTCAGCCGATACGACGTCAGCCTCAACGACGGCTGCGTCTACATGGTTTCGGATATCGAATCGCTGAGCCAGCAGGTGCAGCGCGCGACCGGCAACAACGCCTATCACCTGCCGATCGTCGCCGGCATCGGCGAGGGCGGGGCCCTGGCACTGGCGATTGCGGCGCAAACGCCGGATGCGACGATCGGCCAGACCCTTGCCGTCGATCCGAAGGCCGGCATTCCGCTGACCAAGGAACTTTGCACGCCGGCTTCCAAGCAGGTGGTCGGCCAACGCACTATCTACGGCCTCAGCGACGGCGTCCTGCCGGATCCGATCGTCACCGTCTTCACGCCCAATGCCGACAAAGATGGCAGGGCGCATGCCGAAGCGCTGCAGAAGAAACATACCACGATCGAAATCCGCGATTCCACCGACGATGCGCAGACGGTGTTTGCCGATACGCTCGACGATCTCGTCACCGCCTCCGGCGCCTTCGGCAATCCGCTCGGCCTGCCGCTGGCGATCCTCGAGGCGACGCCCGCCCTCGATACGATGGCGGTGATCTATTCCGGCGACGGCGGCTGGCGCGACATCGACAAGGAGGTCGGCGGCACGCTGCAGAAGGAAGGCATTCCGGTCGTCGGCGTCGATTCACTTCATTATTTCTGGTCGGAGCGCAAGCCGGAGGAGACCGCCGCCGATCTTTCGAAGATCATCGATTTCTACCGCAAGCAGTGGAAGGTGAAACACGTGCTGCTCGTCGGTTATTCCTTCGGCGCCGACGTCGTGCCCGCCACCTACCAGCTCCTCAAACCGGCCGAAAAGTCGGCGGTGGCGCAATTATCGCTGCTGTCGCTCTCGCACCAGGTCGATTACGTCATCTCCGTTCTCGGCTGGCTCGGCCAGAAGACGGAGGGGGCTGGAGGCGATCCCGTCGCAGATCTGAAGGATATCGATCCGAAGCTCGTGCAATGCATCTACGGCAAGGACGACGATGATGATGTCGCCTGTCCGGCGGTGAAGGATAGCGGCGCTGAGGTCATCGAGCTGCCCGGCGACCATCACTTCGACGAGAATTACGATCTTCTCACCAAGACGATCATCGACGGGCTGAAAAAACGGCTGCAAAATTAACGCATCAGGCTTTCTTCGCTCCAATCAAGCCCGGCGAGTTCGCGTCCGCGAAACCGCGCGTCGTCGGCGACGATGAATTCGTCGAGCTGCGGCGGAGCGACGCTGGTGCCGGAGAGCATCGCATGCGCCTGGCCGCGATGATGGGTCTGGTGCTGGAAGAGGTGGGCGAGCACGTCGTCCATCCGCTCCTCCTGGATGCGGTCTCCGCGATGGAGGCGCACCGCCGATACCAGCCTTTCCGGCGTCAGGGCCTCGCAAAGCGCGACCAGGCGCTGATCCACCTTCGCCTGCGCTTGCGCCAGCGATGCAATGTCGTCGAAGGGTTCGTCGATCTCGAAGGCCTGGTAGCCGAGCGTGCCGCCTTCCAGTCCGTCGACATAGAACCAGTCGACCGTGATGATGTGGTTCAAGGTTTCCTTGATCGAGGGGAAAAAGCTCGTGCGCCGCGCTTCGAATTCGCCGGGCTTCAATGCTGCGCAGGCCTGAAGCAGGCGGTGGTTCGCGAGAGCGTTGTTATAGGCGAGCTTGCGGAATGATCGGGTGGGATCGAAGGTCGGCATCGGCGCATCTCCTGTTCACACACTGCTGGAATGTTTGCGTCAGTCCTCGTCATCGAGATTGCCGTCGCGCCAGACGAGATGACGGGGCGCTGCGGGCAGGTTCTCGATTTCATCAGCGATGAAATAGGGCGGGATGTCGAGCGCGGTCAGGGCCTGGCGCGTCGCAAGCACCCATTTGAATTCGAGATGGTTGTCGCCGTCTTCGACGCGATGGATGATTTCGTGCGGCCGGAAGGGGAATTCCGGCGGGATGTGCATCAGATAATAGAAGCCCAGCTCATGCCAGTCGCGCTCTTCGTAGCGGAAAAAGTTCTCGACGATCCAGAGCAGGCGGGAGACGGTAACGTCGACGCCGAGTTCTTCCACCATTTCCCGTTTCAGCGTTTCCTCCGACGTCTCGCCGATTTCCGCCCTGCCGCCCGGAAAGGTCCAGAAGGGTTCATGCACGGCGCGATGAACAAGAACGTGGCCATCGCGGAAACCGAGGCCGGCGATGCGATAATTGAAACGCTCAGCGCCCGCAGTCAGGCGGATGAGTGTGCGCTTGCTCATGGCATTTTATCCGAGATCGATCACGACGATTTCCGGCGGCACGCCGAAGCGCACCGGCGCAATGGAGCAGCCGAGACCGCCGGAGACGATGATATTACGCCCCTCCTCGACAATATGGCCATAGGCGTAGCGATTGCCGTAACGCGAGGGGACGATTGGCGAATGGCCGAGGAAACGGATCTGTCCGCCATGGGTGTGGCCCGACAGCGTCAGCGAGACCCGCTCGGGCACGCGCGGAAAAATATCGGGTTCATGGGCGAGCAGAATGACGGGCGCATCGTCGGTCACCTCAGCCAGCGTTCCATCGAGATCGTCGAGACCGAGCATATGTGTGCGGCCCCATTTCCGGCCGGGTAGCAGTGCCAGCTGATCTTCGAGGCCTGCCAGCCAGAAGCCGCGACCGTCCTTTTCGAGCCGGACGGCGCGGTTGCCATAGACCGGGATGCCGACGTCGGCGAGCGCCCGGTGCCCGAACGTTTCCATGCCGCCGTTCTTCTGGGCGGTCTTGTCTTCCCACCAATCGTGGTTGCCCATGATCGCATGGACGCCGAGAGGGGCCTGCAGGGTGGCGAGTGCCTTCGACCATTGGCTCGAATGCACGTATTGGGTCACCATGTTCATGCCGGCGGCGTCGTCGCCGAGCAGGACGGTGATATCGCCTTCGAGTTCGTTGGCCCTGTGACAGATCGCGGTAATGCGACTTGCCGACATCCAGGGTTCGCAGGCATGAAGATCGGCGAGCGCGACGATGCGGAGCTTCAGTCTAGGCGTCCATCCCGGCGGCGTCAGCCGGTAGCGGGCGATGCCGAGCCGTGCCAGCGGCTCATAGGCGAAGGCGTAGCCACCCAGCGACATGACACCTGCGATACCGCCGCCAAGAACCTTGAAAAATCCGCGGCGGGTGATCACTCAGTTGTCCTCCTGGAACAGCCGGAACTGCGCAGCCTCCAATTCCTTGGGCGGTTGCATTCCGAGATGTTTCCACGCGATTGCGGTCAGAACACGGCCGCGCGGCGTGCGCTGAATGAAACCCTGCTGGATCATATAAGGCTCAATGATGTCCTCGATCGCGTCGCGCGGCTCGGAAAGGCCGGCGGCGATGGTTTCGATACCGACCGGCCCGCCGCCGAAATTGACGGCGATCATGTTGAGGTAACGTTTGTCGAGCTGGTCGAAGCCGACATTGTCGACGAGCAAGCGGGTCAGCGCCTCGTCGGCGATCTCGCGGGTGACGGCCTCGGCCCTTGCCACCTCGGCGAAGTCGCGCACGCGCCGCAGCAACCGGCCGGCGATGCGCGGCGTGCCGCGGGCGCGTCTTGCGATCTCGCGGGCGCCCTCTTCGGTTATCGGCAGGTTCATCAGCCGCGCGCCGCGGCGCACGATCAGCTCCAGCTCCTCGACCGTATAGAAGCTCAGGCGCACCGGGATGCCGAAGCGGTCGCGCAGCGGCGTCGTCAGCAGGCCGAGACGGGTGGTCGCCGCCACGAGGGTGAATTTCGACAGATCGATTTTCACCGAGCGGGCGGCAGGGCCTTCGCCGATGATCAGGTCGAGCTGGAAATCTTCCATGGCCGGATAGAGGATTTCTTCAACGGCGGGATTGAGGCGATGAATCTCGTCGATGAAGAGAACGTCGCGCTCTTCGAGATTGGTGAGCAGGGCGGCGAGATCGCCGGCCTTGGCAATCACCGGACCGGACGTCGAGCGGAAATTGACGCCGAGCTCCTTCGCCATGATTTGCGCCAGCGTCGTCTTGCCGAGGCCGGGTGGGCCGACGAAGAGCACATGGTCTAGCGCCTCGCCGCGATTCTTCGCCGCCTCGATGAAGACTTTCAGATTGGCGCGCGCTTCCGCCTGGCCGGTGAATTCGTCCAGCGATTGCGGGCGCAACGTGATGTCTAGATCTTCGCCCCGCTTTTCCGGCGATATCAGGCGGGCGGGTTCGCTCATGCTCTCATTCCGTTTTGAAACCTGTCACAGCAATACACCAAAAATCGGCTGCCTCGACATCCAATCATCGGTTTTCCGGCCTTCACCGCGCCAATTCCTTCAATCCCAGTCTGATCAGCTTGGCGCTGTCGGCGCCATCGCCGGCCACCTTCATCGCCGCGGCAACGGCATTCGCCGCCTGGTCTCTGCTGTAGCCGAGGTTGGTCAGCGCGGAAACCGCGTCGGCAACGGGTGCGGCCGCGACCCCTTCGCCGAGTTCCTGCTTGAGGGCGATGTTGATCGCTTCCCCGGCATAGGCCGGCGCCCGGTTCTTGAGCTCGGTGACGAGGCGCATTGCCACTTTCGGGCCGACGCCCGGCGCGCGGGAGACGGCGGCGCGGTCCTGCAGGGCGATCGCATTGGCGAGTTCGCCCGGCGTCAACGTCGAGAGCACGGCAAGCGCCACCTTGGCGCCCACCCCCTGGACGCTCTGCAGCAGGTTGAACCATTCCCGCTCCAATGCGGTCATGAAGCCGAAGAGCTTCAACTGGTCCTCGCGCACATAGGTCTCGATGAACAGCACGCAGGCCTCGCCGGCTGAGCCGAGCTTGGACAGGGTGCGGGCCGAGCAATGGGCGACGTAGCAGACGCCGTGCACATCGACGAGCACATAGTCTTCGCCGATCTCGTCTATGGTGCCTTTCAGCTTGCCGATCATGGGGCGCGGTCTCTCAAGGGTGCGTTTCGGGCGTGATAAGTTCCACGGAGGGGAAATAAGACCTGTATCCACTGGGATCGCGGGTCAAAATTTTATAGCCCCTGATCGCCGCATGGGCGCCGATGAGGAAGTCGGACAATATCCGTTCGCGTCCTCCGCCGGCGCGACGGTACAGCCGGAAGGCTTGAGCCGCGGCAAAAGCTGCCGGCCAGGGTAGGTTCTCGCGGCGGAATTCATCCTGCGGAAGCAGTTGCTCAACTTCATCCATATCGTCGTAGCGAACGGAAAATTCGGAATAGATGATCGGATTTATGAGGACCGGCCCATCTCTGAAGACGTCGAGCATTTTCCGACGCGACCAACAGTGCCAGTCCGAACCGGCCACAGCCAGATCGACGAGTATGTTTGTATCGACAAGCGTCGCCATCAGCGATCACGGGTCATCGACATGAGGTCTTCGGCATCGATCGCCTGATCACCGGTTCCTTCGAGACGGCGGATCGTTTGCAGGAAGCGGTCCAGCCGACCTCGATCCTCGATCTCCTGCTTGCCATTCTTCGGCGAGAGGACGAGCTTGCCGCCCTCGATCGAGAAGATGACCTCGCTGTTGGTCTCGATGCCGGCAAGCTCCCTGAGATCGCGAGGAATGGTGACCTGGCCTTTGGAGGTGACGCGCATCTTGTTGCTCCTTCAAAGTAAGAATTATCCTTACCTCCGGAACAAGTCAAGAACAGATTAGTCGGCCAATGCCTGCCGCATCCGGTTGCTGCCGCGATTATGCGCATGGCAGATGGCGATCGCCAGCGCGTCGGCGGCGTCGTCGCCCTTGAATTCGACCTTCGGCATCAGGATCTTCAGCATCATGTGAATCTGACGTTTTTCGCCGTGGCCGACGCCGATGACGGCCTTCTTCACGGCATTCGGGGCGTATTCTGAGACGTGCAGCCCGGCGCGCGCCGGCACCAGCATGGCGATCCCGCGGGCCTGGCCGAGCTTGAGGGTCGCCACCGCATCCTTGTTGACGAAGGTCTGTTCGACAGCGGCTTCATCCGGCTTGTAAGCATGGACGACCTCCGCCAGGCCGTCATGCAACTGGCAGAGGCGAGAGGCGAGGTCCATGTCTCCATCGGAGGTCACGGTGCCGGAGGCGACAAATCGCAGGGAATTGCCCAGCGTGTCGATAATTCCCCAGCCGGTGCGGCGAAGGCCGGGATCGATGCCGATGATGCGAATCGTATTTTGCATGGTTCAACCTAGAACGACTGCGAAATAACTGCCATCGATATGTGAACAAAACAAAAACATTCTCGGATTTAAGACGCTCCATTTACCGCGAATTAAAACAGATGCTTGAATTCTAGTGTCAAATACGAAGGGGGTCTCGTGTCGCAAGGAGATAAGCCCCCCGATGTTCTGTTCAAAGATCAGTCGATCAGGCATGCGCTGCGTGCCCACGCCGGCAGGTGTGTCAGAGGGGGTTCGTCGTACATGGCTCAGAGATTTCAGTCCCTGTCCTTCAAGGTCATTGCCACATTCATTCTGCTGACCGTGCTGTCGATTGCCGTGATCGACGTGCTTGCCTATTTCGCCAGCAGCCGGATCTCCGACGAGCAGGCGCTGAAGGCCAAGGAGAGCGTGCTGATCTTTCGCGGCGACATGCTGCAGGACCAGCTAACGCAGCTTGAAAACCAGGCAAATTCCATCGCACGCATCGAAGCGCTGCAGATGTCGATCACCAGCCTGAAGAGCGGCTGGAAGACCATCGAGAAAACCTCCGGCGATGCCCGCGCCGAGTTGAAGAAGGTTTTCATCACGGCCAATCCCAACCCGGCCGATCAGCGCGAGAAGCTGATGAAGCCGGAAGGGCCGAGCGGCTTTTATTATTCGAACCATGAGAAGACGCAGGGCGAGGTCGCCCGCGATCTTGAGGATACCGCCTTCAGCGATCTGTTGATCGCCGATCTCGACGGCACCGTGCTTTATTCCTACAAGAAGCAGGACGACTTCGCCGAAAACCTGAAGTCGGACGCCTGGAAGGCAACCGGCGCCGGCATCGCCTTCGCCAAGGCGATCGAGAATACCGCCAAGGCGACCGATGATGCCGCACCGACGGGCTTTTCCGGCCTTCGCGTCGATGCCGCAAGCGGCAAATCGGCGATCTTCTATGCCGTGCCTATCGTCAAGCTCGGGGCGGCCAAGGGCATCTTCCTCTTCAAGGTGCGCGACGACATCGTCACCAGCATCCTTGGTAAGGGCATTGTCCAGGACAGCACGGCGCGGGCGGCGATCGTCTCCGGCGATGGTTCCGCTATCGGTCTCGACCCGAGCGGCAAGCTTGCGACGCTCGATGCGACCCCATTCACCTTCATCAAGGACGCGCTTGCCAGTTCGGCGATGTCGGTGGCCGATTTCGACAGGACGGACGGGCCGGCCCGCGCCTATGTCCGCGGCATCGACTACCGCGGTGACCGCTTTCTCGTCGTCGAAAGCGTGCTCTTGAGCGAGCTCAATGCTGGCTCGATCGAGATCGCCACGCTGCTGACGATGATCGGCATCGGCGTGCTCGTCGTCATGGCGGTGGCGACCGGCCTCGTCACCAATTTCCTGTTTTCGCCGCTTGCGCGGCTTGCCGGCGTCACCCGCGACGTTGCCGACGGCAAGCTCGATAGCGAGATCGGCAGCCTGAACCGCAAGGACGAGATCGGCACGATGGCGAATGCGCTCGCCCGTTTCCGGCAGTCGCTGATCGAAAGCCGCGAACTCGAGGTCGCCAGCGAAGAGACACGCCTGCAGGCCGATCGCGACCGCCAGCAGAATCTGGCTGAGCGCGAGGCCGAGGCGAAGACGCTGCAGCAGGTGGTCGAGGCGATCGATGAAGGCCTGCATCATCTGGCGAGCGGCGATCTCGCCTATCAGATCGATCGGCGCTTCCCGAACGAGCTCGAAAGCCTGCGCATCAATTTCAACGAAGCGCTGGCGACTCTCAGCGAAACCATGACGGCCATCGGCGGCAACTCGATGGCGGTGCGTGCCGGCTCCGAGGAGATGCGCACCGGCGCCGACGAGCTTGCCGGCCGCACCGAGCGCCAGGCCGGCTCGATCACCGAGACGGCGAATGCGATCAGCGCCATCACCCAGTCCGTCCGCCAACAGATCGAGCGGGCCGAACAGGCCGAGCGTATCGCCCGCGACGCCAAGAAGGAGACGACCGGCTCCGGCGAGATCATGCGCGAGACGATCGCAGCGATGGAGGCCATCCAGACCTCCTCGCGCCAGATCAACACGATCATCTCGGTCATCGACGATATCGCCTTCCAGACCAACCTCCTGGCGCTCAATGCCGGCGTCGAGGCGGCGCGTGCCGGTGAATCGGGCAAGGGCTTCGCCGTTGTCGCCATGGAAGTGCGCGAACTCGCCCAGCGCTCGTCGAGCGCGGCCAAGGAGATCTCCAGCCTGCTGCAGAAATCGACGCATGAGGTCGAAAGCGGCGTGTCGCTTGTGGAAAAAGCGGGCGTTGCGCTGACCGGCATCGGTGCCCGTGTCGAGGCGATCAACGCACAGATCAACGACATCATGGGTGCGACGCGCGAGGAAGCCAATACATTGCGGGAGATCAACAGCGCCGTCGCCGAGCTCGACGCAATGACGCAGCAGAATGCCTCGATGGTCGAGGAGACGACGGCGGCGATCCACAGGCTGGCGACGGAAGCCCTGGAAATGGACCGCCAGCTCGGCAATTTCACGTTGCCGCCTGACCACCACACGCCGAGCGCCGAGGTGCATGTGCTGCGCCGTCACCGGTAGACATCGGTTCCAGTATTGCAATCAAAAGGGTCGCGCTCGCGCGGCCCTTTTGATTGCGCACATGGTTTGGAATGGCGCGGGGGCGAACCTACATAGGCTGCATCTTTCACTTGCCCGGCAGGTTTCCCATGGTTCCCTTCTCCATACTCGACCTTTCCCCCATTGCCGACGGCAGCACCGTTAGCCAGTCTCTCGAGAGCTCTGCGCGGATGGCGCGCAAGGCCGAGGAATTCGGTTACAAGCGCTTCTGGCTCGCCGAGCATCACGGCATGCCGGGGATCGCCAGTGCGGCCACATCAGTCGTCATCGGTCATGTCGGGGCGGCGACGAAAAGCATCCGCATCGGCTCCGGCGGCATCATGCTGCCCAATCATTCGCCGCTCGTCATCGCCGAGCAGTTCGGCACCTTGGAGGCGCTTTTCCCCGGCCGCGTCGATCTCGGCCTCGGACGTGCGCCGGGGACGGACATGCGCACGGCACAGGCACTGCGGCGCAACCTCGAGGCCGGCGCCAACAGCTTTCCGAACGACGTGGTCGAACTGCAGCAGTTGCTCGGCACGCCGGTCGAGAACCAGGCGATCCTCGCCGTTCCCGGCAACGGTTCGCATATTCCGATCTGGCTGCTCGGTTCCAGCCTCTACAGCGCCCAGCTTGCCGCCATGCTCGGGCTTCCCTATGCCTTCGCCTCGCATTTCGCGCCCGACATGCTGCTCGATGCGATCGCGATCTACCGTGACCGCTTCCAGCCCTCGGCGACGCTCGACAAGCCCTATGTGATGGTCGGCGTCATGGGCGCGGTGGCCGATACGGACGAGGAGGCACGCTACCATTTCACCTCCGCCGAGCAGCAATTCGTCAACCTGCGCCGCAATGTCCGCGGCCCGTTCCCACGCCCGGTGGCCGATATGGAAAATTTCTGGTCGCCGATGGAGAAGATGAACGTCGAGCATACGCTGCGTTATGCCGTGGTCGGATCGCCGAAGACGGCGGAGGCGAAACTGACGGAGTTTCTCAAGGAAACGCAGGCCGACGAGGTGATCATCTCGATGCCTATCCATGATATCGAGACGCGGCTGAGATCGGTCGAACTCTTTGCGGGCTTGGGAAGCTTCATGCGCGCCGCCGCATAGATCCGCAAAGGCGCAGCTCGGCACAAAAAACCCGGCGTCACGGCCGGGTTTTCCATGGGCGATCGATTGAGGAGAATCAGGCCGAGAGCTTGGCCAGCACTTCTTCCGAGACCTCGAAGTTGGAATAGACGTTCTGCACGTCGTCATCGTCTTCCAGGCTGTCGATGAGTTTCATCAGCGACTGGGCCTTTTCTTCGTCCACCGGCACGTTGTTCTGGGCGCGCCAGACGGCCTTGACGGTTTCGGCTTCGCCGAGGCTTGCTTCCAGCGCTTTCGCCACTTCGCCGAGGGCTTCGAAACCGCAGGTGATGTAGTGGCCTTCCTCGTCGGTCTCGACATCGTCGGCGCCGGCTTCGATTGCCGCTTCCATCATCTTGTCGGCATCGCCGACGGAAAGCTTATAGGTGATTTCGCCGACATGGTCGAAGGAGAAGGAGACCGAACCGGTTTCGCCAAGCGCTCCGCCGGCCTTGGTGAAGATCGAGCGGACGTTGGAGGCGGTGCGGTTGCGGTTGTCTGTCAGGGCTTCGACGATGATCGCCGTGCCGCCGGGGCCGTAACCCTCATAGCGGACTTCATCGTAGTTTTCGCCGTCGGCGCCGGCTGCCTTCTTGATGGCGCGGTCGATATTGTCCTTCGGCATGGACTGGGCCTTGGCGTTCTGGATTGCCAGGCGAAGACGGGCGTTCATCATCGGGTCGGGCAGGCCGGCCTTGGCGGCTACGGTGATTTCGCGCGCAAGCTTGGAGAACATTTTCGACCGCACGGCATCCTGACGGCCCTTGCGGTGCATGATGTTTTTAAACTGTGAATGGCCAGCCATGGCACCCCTGTTCACGTCTCATTGTTCGGAATGGGCCGCCTTATAAGAGCGAAACGGCACCCGTTCAAGGAAAAAGCGGTGGATTTGCCGCACGATGCGCAGGCCCGCCGCCCGTCTCAGTCAACCGTCAATCGCTTGCGGCTGGCCAAGAAACCATGTCCGTCCCGGCGTCGGCAACGCAGCCCCTCCGTGCCGGAGGTGCAGGAATAGGGCCCACCCGTCCAGCTATCGCCATAGTCGAGAATATGGTCATCGCTGCAGCAGGCGGTATCGCCTTCCATCTCGAAGATAAAGGCCTTGCCGCTTGCCGACAGGATGAGGCGGACGTAGAGCGGCTCTTTGCGTTCGCAGGCAAGCTCCGGACCGCCGTCTTCGGGAACATACATTTCGACGCCGCCCTTTGGCGTATAGACACAGCCGATATTCCTTGTGGGGGTGACGAAGACGACTTGGCCGTTCTCGTCGGGCTTGAAGGTCTTTTCTGCCGCAATGACTGTTGGCGCAAAAGCTGCGCAAAAAATCAAAACCAGGATCGAATGTTTTGTTCGCATGGTGATCTTTTCTCGTTCAGGCGCACTATCGCATATTCCCGCACGCTGAAAAGGCGGCGTCGTCCCGCTGCCTCTGCGGGGAACAAAGGCGAGGGGATGACGTTTCAAGAACTCCATCCAACGGAAAGGAACGGTCATGGCAAGTCTCAGCGATGCGCAGGAACAGCCAGCACGTCAGCTCTGGGATCAGGTCAACGCTGTCCATGCCGGCATGCTCGGAATTTCCGGGCTGGATATGCACATGCAGCCGATGGCGCCGCATGCCGATCCCACCACCAACACGATCTGGTTCTACACCAAGGCCGATGCCGACATCGTGCGCGCCATCAAGCCCGGCAGCCGCGCGCATTTCTGCGTCATCGGCAAGGATCACGACTATCACGCCTGCCTTTCCGGCATGATCGACGTGCGTCCCGACCCCGCCAAGATCGAGGAGTATTGGAGTTCGATCGTCGCGGCCTGGTATGACGGCGGCAAGAAGGATCCGAAGCTCACCATGCTTTCCCTCCATGTCGACGATGCCGAGATT
Source organism: Rhizobium ecuadorense (assembly GCF_001187535.1). Classification (GTDB taxonomy): domain Bacteria; phylum Pseudomonadota; class Alphaproteobacteria; order Rhizobiales; family Rhizobiaceae; genus Rhizobium; species Rhizobium ecuadorense. The sequence goes on along the minus strand of NZ_LFIO01001304.1, from coordinate 18,650 downwards.
TGGGTTTCCACAGGCAACACGCTGAAATTCGGCTGGGAGATCGCCAAGGCCAATCTCGATGACGACAAGTTGCCTGACGTCGGCATCAAGCGCCATCTGCAGTTCGCCTGACGCGTCACGGCCCGGAGCAGACTGCCGGGCCTTCTACTGCACACCCTTCAGCACATAGATCAGGGGCTTCTTCGGCAGCGTGCGCATGGAGACGGTGATACTGTCATCAGGCGCATTGGCGACGTCGAAATCCTTGCCGAACATCGAGACGAAGGCTTCGACCGGCGGGCCGCGCCGGTGCATCGGCAAAATCAACGACGAGCGCAGCCGCTTGATGACACGGCTCATGCTGTCGGCGCCCATCGTCAGGCCGCCATCGACCGGAACCATGACGACGTCGAGGCGGCCGATCTCGCTATAGTGGGCATCCGTCAATTCGTAGTGCAGGTGGCCGAGATGGCCGATGCAGAGGCCGGCAATTTCGAAAATGAAGATCGAATTGCCGTTCTCCTGCGAGCCGCCGAGGCCGTAGCTGAAGCGGATATCCGTAGGCACATTGCGGATATAGGCATCGCCGACGACGAGATCGACATCGGCCTTTTCGCCTGGAACGTCGCTCCATCCATGCAGCACATGCTTGATCTCGGGATCGGGCGTCAGCGTGTAGTGGGTCGGGTGCGCCTTGTTCATGGTCACGACATCGGGCATCGTCGCCGGCCTGTACCAGCCGTTATAGTCTGTCGCGATGACGATGCCGCCGGGAGTGTCGATCTCGAAGGTGGAATGGCCGAGGAAGGTCAATTTGACCTCTTCGCCCTCGGAAACGGCCGGCGTCAGCGGCGCGGCGCGGGAAAAGTTGGCGAAGGTTACCTTCGGGATAGTCTCAGCGATCGCCTGGCACTGGCTGACGGGCGTTCGCTGTTCCTGCGCTCCGGCAGGACTTGCCGCGGCGAAGGACGCAAGGCATGCGATAGCGAGGACGAGGTATTGCGGCTTCATGCCAGCCCTCCGGCGCTCTACCACTTTGAATTGGCGGCGGGAGGATGCGGCATGAGGTCGCAGCGGTCCAGACCAGGGATGCTCACGATTGCGTGTTGGGCGCGCCTTGCACCGGGTAGACTAGCGCCAGAACTCCGGCACCGTCTCGGCCAGCCGCGGTCCGAGCCGGAGCGGCGCGATCTTTTCGGCCAGGCCTGTGCTGTCCGAAATTTCCACACCGACGCCGCAGATCGTCGCCGGGCCGCTCGCCGCTTCCATGCGGCCCTTCGGCATCTTGGAGATGAAGCGGTTGAGCGGCTCTTCCTTATCCATGCCGAGGGAGGAGTCGTAATCGCCGCACATGCCGGCATCGGACATATAGGCGGTGCCGCCGTTCAGGATCTGCGCGTCGGCCGTCGGCACATGCGTGTGGGTGCCGACGACGAAACTGGCGCGGCCGTCGACGAAATGGCCGAAGCACTGCTTCTCGCTGGTCGCTTCCGCGTGAAAATCGAAGATGATCGCATCGGCCTGCTCCTTCAGCGGGCAGGCGTCGAGGATCATCTCCGCCGATTTGAAGGGATCGTCGAGTTCCGGATGCATGAAGACCCGGCCCATGACATTGGCGACGAGCACGCGTGCGCCGTTCCTGGCATAGAACAGTCCGGAGCCGCGGCCGGGCGTGCCTTGCGGATAGTTGGCCGGTCGCAGGAATTGATCGTGCCGCCCGGCAAAAGCCACGGCTTCCTTCTGGTCCCAGACGTGATTGCCCGTCGTCACCACATCGGCGCCGGCATTGATCGTTTCCAGAAAGATGTCCTCGGTGATGCCGAAGCCGCCGGCGGCATTCTCGCCGTTGACAACGACGAAATCGAGCTTGAGGTCGGAGATCAGGCCGGGAAGGCGGTCCCAAACCGCCGTGCGTCCCGTCTTGCCGACCATGTCACCCAGAAAAAGCAGCCGCATTCCCTATCCAATCCAAGAGGCAAAAAAGCGAAGGCCGCTTTCTGTCAGGATGGCATCCAGGCTTATGTCATGCGGCTCGTCCGGCACATGTGCCACTTCCTGGCAGTCGAATGCAATGCCGATCAGCTTCGGATGCAGGCCTTTTTGCCTCAGCCGGCTGATGGCGCGGTCGTAATGGCCGGCGCCGTAGCCGATGCGGTGGCCGCGGGCATCGAAGGCTGAAAGCGGCACCAGCATGATTTCCGGATCAAGAATGGCGGCATCGTCGCCAGGGCCGACCGTGCCGAAACCGGTATCGACAAGCGGTGCACCCTCTGCCAGTTCGCGAAAGACGATGGTCTGCCGGTCGAGGATCGCCGGCACGCAGAGCCGCGCACCGCGCAGGGCAAAGCGTGCCATCAGCGGCCTGAGATCGGCTTCCGAACGGATCGGCAGGAAGCCGGAGACAATCGTTCCCAGCGCAAAACCAACCGCCTCGCCGGCATGATCGGCCATTGCAAGGCTTTTGGAAGCACGCTTCTCAGGGCAAAGGGCGTCGCGCGCCGACAGTCGTTCGTTGCGCAGCTGCGTTTTCAGTTCTTTCACGGTCATTCGATCCGCCGGATAGGAAAGGTTCAAGCGAGCATAGACGGCTGGGTGCTCGATGCAAATGCCGGATGCGACAGCGCTGCGCCCGTTTCACGTCTTGCCGGGGATGCGGCCGAAGGTCAGACGACGATACTTGTCGGGATTGTCGCTGTGCCGATGGAGAAACCTGCCATATCGGCAGCGGCATTCGCCCCGGCCTGCCGGTTCTGCTGCTGCAGGTCGTGCATCGCCTTTTCGAGCAATTGCTTAAGTTCGCGCACGACCGCCTTGAACTCTTCCATCGTATCTCGATCATCGGCCGAGATCCCCGAGAATTTTGGCGCGTCCTCGGCTGTGCTCTGGTAGGCCTCGCGGGCCTGGGCGGCGTCGACTGGTTCCTGCGATCCGGTCGCTTCGGCCGCGGTTATTCCGGAGGCATCCGTCAATGCAGCCTCAGTCGCGCTCGTCGCGGCGGCCGCTGCATCCGTGGTTGCGTCCACCGAGGCGACTGCTGCCGGGCTGCTGGTCGCAACCGATGATGCGAATTCGGAGGCGGCGGTACCGACCTTGCGCGCCAGTTCGGCGGCCAGACGGGCGACCACCTCGGGCGGCATGTTGGAGCTGCGCAGCATCTCCAACTGCTGCTTTGCCTCTTCCAGCTTGCGTTGCGCCTTCGTCTTGGTTTCGTCCTCGGAATTCGCCGAGGTCTGGCGCATCTGCTGCAGCGTCTGGGTGCTGCGCTGCAGTTTCAGCACACCCTGATCGGTCTCGTCTAAGGCGGCGGATATGGCTGCCGTCGAAGTGCCGCGCAAGATGATGGAGGCAGACGTGGTTGCGACCTGCATAGACAATCCCCCGATAATTCGGGTCCCCGATTGCAATTCGGCCTATCCTGCCACGTCAGACTTGTGTGGACCTGTGTTCCCGAGGCCTCGGGTGCACCGCGGCGAGCCGGCGCATCGTCTCTTCGAACAGCGCGGCTCCGCCCGGCATCCAGCCGAGCGCGCGGATTTTCGCCGTACTCATGGGATTGAGCGCCATCCTGTCGGCGGGGGGCGGCAGCACGTGCCGACAGCCGGTCTCGCGCCGGATAGGCGAAAGGATATCGCGCGTGTCGACCGATATGTCCGAGACGTTGAAGACCTCACCGGAGATGCGGGTGCTTTCCGTCTCCAGCATCAGCCGTACCGCACGCCCGAGGTCGCGGCCGTGAACCTCCGTTCCCACTCGCGAAGCAACCGGGCGGCCGGCGAGATAATCGGCGATGAGGCCGTCCCACTTGTTGGGCGAGAGCTCGCCATAGATGCCGGTCGCCCTCAGGCTCACGCCGGCAAAACCCGGCGTGGAGAGGTGGGCCAGCGCGCGTTCGGCATCGAGTTTGACCTGGCCGTAGAGCGCTTCGGGCTTGGCCAGCATCGTTTCCGCGAGCTCGGTTCCAGCAGGATGTTCGCCATAGGCGGCACGGCTGGAGAGGAAGACGCAGCGGCGCGTGCCGGCGCGTTTGGCGGCGTCGAAAAGCCGGACGGTGCCGTCGAGATTCAGACTGTGGAAACTCTTCGGATCGTCGCCTTCGCCGCCGCGGTATTTGCCCGTGATATGGCTGAAGGCGGCGTGAACGAAAAAATAGGCGTCGTCGAAAATGTCGATCTGATCCTTGTCGGGATCGAGCGAAAGCGCGGCGAACTCGACCGGGCGGGAGAAGAGGCGGGGCGGCGGCGCACGGCGTCCGCCGACGATCACCTGATAGCCGGCGGTCAGAAGTTCCTCGACGACATAGCGGCCGACGAGACCCGTTCCGCCAGATACCAGTACCTTCATGCTGCCCCTTCCGGATTGTCCAGCGCCGCGATCTCGGGCACCTCGCCATTGTCGTGGAAACGGTGCCACAAGTCGATCAAAGGTTGTAGCCGCGCTGCCTTGGGATGATTCTTTTCCCACGGTTTTTCATACTGGTAGTGCAGGATCGAAATGCTCTTCCAGTCCCAAAGCTCCGGCATGGTGAACCATACATATTGCAGCATGTTGAAATAAACCGGCAGGCCGTGCCAATCCGGGAAGAAGGTCTCGAGAAAGGTCTGATCGGTGCGCCGCCAGAAGGTGTCCGGCCTGTCAAGGCTTTCGAGCATGTGCCGGAATGTCTCATGCGAGGGAGAGGCGATGAAGACGCCGGAGTTCATGCGGCGGAAGTCGGCAAGGCTTTCATAGACATTGGGCGCAGCTGAGAATTCCGGATAGAGGAAAAGCCTGTCGACGTTCTTCAGCACCAGCGCGTCGGCGTCGATAAAGACGCAGCGCTCGTATTCGACGAGCTGCCACAGCCTGAGCTTGCAGAAATTGTCGAGCGGCGAATGGAAATCCGGCTTGCGGCCCTTGGTGAAAGGGGCTGCCGAATGGAGATGGCTGCGGGCGTGGCGCTCGTTGAAGGCGGCAGACAGCGGCAGGTGCTCGACTTCAATCAGCCGGCAGCCGAGGGTCTTGAGCGGAGCGAGGGCGGCCGCATCGACGCCGCCGGTGTGGAGGACGACGATGCCGGCGGTGGTGCCGGTGCGACGCAGGGAGTGGGCGAGGGCGGTGGCGCCCATGGCGTAGTCGGCATTGGTGACGAGGGTGACGTAAGCAAACAAAGACGAACGGTTCATCGGATTCCGCCGCCTCGATATGCTCCCTCATTCCTGTGCTCGTCACAGGAATCCAGCGCGCCCAAGTCCTTGGGCGCCGGAGACTTTTTTAGCAGTCGATAAGAGTTATTCACGGCGCGGATGCGCCTTCCAACGCGAACTCGCCCTCACTCATGACACCGACTTCAGCCGCTTGCCTTCCGGATCGTGGTTGATTGTCGCGGCGATATCCTTGGTCCAGGCGGAGATGGCCGGGACGCGCGCGCGGTCGACGCGATAGGCGAATTTTTTCGCGACATCGACGATCTCGCCGAGCAGGCCTGTTTCCAGTGTGATCGGTTCGAGGCCGAGATTGCGGAATTTCTCGTTTTCAACGATCAGCTCGTTCTCGGCGGCTTCCTTGCGCGGGTTGGGCAGCCAGGCGATGTCGGCGCCGCTGATGCCCGCGATCATTTGGGCGAGGTCGCGCACCCGGTGGGTTTCCGTCATCTGATTAAAGATTTCGACGCGCGCGCCACGGGGCGGCGGATTCCTCAGAGCCAGCTCGATGCAGCGCACCGAATCCTGGATATGGATGAAGGCGCGGGTCTGGCCGCCGGTGCCGTGCACCGTCAGCGGATAGCCGATCGCCGCCTGGATGAGGAAGCGGTTCAGCACAGTGCCGTAATCGCCGTCGTAATCGAAACGGTTGATCAGCTGCGCATGGCGGCGCGTCTGCTCGGTATGCGTGCCCCAGACGATGCCCTGGTGCAGGTCGGTGATCCTCAACCCGTCGTTCTTGGCGTAGAACTGGAAGAGAAGCTGATCCAGGCACTTGGTCATGTGGTAGATCGAGCCGGGATTGGAGGGGTAGAGGATCTCCTGGCTGACCGTCGCGCCAGCCGCGGTTTCGATGCCGACCGGCAGGTAGCCTTCGGGGATCGCCGCGCCCACAGTCGAATAGCCATAGACGCCCATGGTGCCGAGATGAATGAGATGGGCGTCGAGGTTGAGCTCGGTCAACGCGTTCAAGAGGTTGTGCGTGGCGCTGACATTGTTGTTGACTGTGTAATTCTTGTGGCGGTCGCTTTTCATCGAATAGGGTGCGGCCCGCTGCTCGGCGAAATGGATGACGGCATCCGGGCGGTGTTCGGAAAGCCAGTTCTTCAGCAGTTCGTAGTCCTTGGCGAGATCGATCAGATTGAAGTGGATGCGGCGCCCGGTTTCGGCATGCCAGATGCGAGTGCGCTCCTGGATCGAATCCATTGGGGTCAGCGACTGAACGCCAAGTTCCGTGTCGATCCAGCGGCGTGAGAGATTGTCGAGGATATGAATGTCGTGCCCGGCGTCGGAGAGATGCAGCGAGGTTGGCCAGCCAATGAAACCGTCTCCGCCCATAACCGCAATCTTCATCACATCGTCTCCTGATCTGTCGCTCGATATCGGGGATAGTTAGGAATTATGACAATCATTCAATGCCTATCGGGTGGGCATTCAATGCCTGCCTGCCGGTCATTCAATGCTTGCCTGTGGGCAAGCGTTGCGCCAAAGAGGGCACCGCAGTTTGGAGAAAATTATGACGGAGCGCCCTTTTTCCATTTCGGGAGAGCTGACGGAGGCCGGTCACCGGCTCGTGCAACGGGTCTATTATGAAGATACCGACTTCTCCGGTCTGGTCTACCACGCCCGCTACCTGCATTTCCTCGAGCGCGGCCGCACCGATTATCTGCGCTGCCTCGGCGTCGAGCAGCGCGAACTCGTCAGCGCCGACGAGGAAGGCCTCGTCTTCGTCGTCCATCGCATGGAGATCGACTTCAAGAGCCCGGCGCGCATGGACGACGTACTGACGATCCTGACCCACACGGAAAAAGCCGGCGGCGCCAAGATGGTCCTCAATCAGCAGATCCGCTCGGGCGAAACGCTGCTGATATCAGCCAAAGTGATCATTGCCGTCATCAACGCCAGGGGGCGGCCGCGGCGGCTACCGGATACGCTGGCGGCGAAATTCCTGGAAGGCAGCATGCCGCTATAGCCGCGAATCGCCCGGAATTCAGGCTTGTCAAAACTTGAGTTTTATGTGAAGGAATTCCTGCGCCGCAGGATGAGCGCTCTTTCGGCAGCCGGATCTTGCTCCGGTCAAGTAAACCATGGAACGAAATCTTCCAAACACAGGCTTACTGTCACAGTCCGGCACTAACGATCTATTAACCATAATAGTGTCTTACTGGGAAAGTCGGAGTTTGTGCGGCGCACGCCTTCCTTTGACCAAATTTGACGGCAAGAAGGCGGAAGATGAGCTTGGAAGCTTGACCAGGGCTTTGGGCGGCGGCCACCGGACACTTCTTGCGAGATCAATTTGTGCCGCCCGGTCCAGCACCGGGCGTTTGGATTCGGGGATTTTGGATCAATGGAACAAGTAGGATTGGCAGCAGCAACGACGGACGTCAGCCTCTGGTCGCTTTTCATGCAGGCCGGCATCGTCGTCAAGCTCGTTATGCTCGGGCTTATCGCAGCGTCGGTATGGACCTGGGCGATCGTCATCGACAAATACCTGGCCTATGGCCGCGCACGGCGCCAGTTCGACAAGTTCGAGCAGGTCTTCTGGTCCGGCCAGTCGCTGGAAGAACTCTACCGCTCGCTGTCGGAACGCAACAATACTGGTCTCGCGGCGATTTTCGTGGCCGCCATGCGCGAATGGAAGAAATCCTTCGAGCGCGGCGCCCGTTCGCCGATCGGCCTGCAGATGCGTATCGACCGGGCGATGGACGTGACGCTGTCACGCGAATCGGAATTTCTCGGCGCCCGCCTCGGATCGCTGGCGACGATCGGTTCGGCCGGTCCGTTCATCGGCCTCTTCGGCACGGTCGTCGGCATCATGACTTCGTTCCAGGCGATTGCCGGTTCGAAGTCGACCAACCTTGCGGTCGTCGCGCCCGGTATCGCCGAAGCGCTGCTTGCCACCGCAATCGGCCTTGTCGCCGCTATTCCGGCGGTTATCGCCTACAACAAGTTCTCTGCCGATGCCGGCAAGCTCTCGGGCCGCATGGAAGGTTTCGCGGATGAATTCTCCGCCATACTTTCGCGCCAGATCGACGAGAAGCTGCAGCCGCGCGCTGCAGCTCAGTAACCAGCGGAGTATACTGACATGGGTATGGCTGTTGGAGGCAATGGCGGCGGGGGCGGCGGACGCCGCCGTCGCGGCGGTCGGAACAAGGCCGTGATTTCAGAAATCAACGTGACGCCGCTCGTCGACGTCATGCTCGTGCTTTTGATCATCTTCATGGTCGCGGCACCGATGATGACCGTCGGCGTGCCGATCGACCTGCCGGAAACGCAGGCCAAGGCGCTGAATTCCGAGACCCAGCCGATCACCATCTCCGTCAAGAACGACGGCGAGGTGTTCCTGCAGGAAACGCCGATCCCGGCCGCTGAGATCGCCGCCAAGCTCGAGGCGATCGCCACCACCGGCTACAACGAACGTATCTTCGTGCGCGGCGACGCGACAGCGCCCTACGGCGTCATCGCCGACGTCATGGCCCGTATCCAGGGCGCAGGCTTCAAGAATATCGGCCTCGTGACGCAGCAGAAGAAGGACCAATAGCGTTCAAGATGAAGACCAGCGTCGTCACATCTGCTGTTCTGCACTGCCTGGTGCTTACCTGGGCGATGGTGTCGCTTAGCGCCCCGGAATCCTTCAAGGTGGAGGATTTCGAGGCGATGCCGGTCGATCTCGTGCCGGTGGAATCGATCACCCAGATGCAGCAAGGCGACAAGAAGGCTCCGAAGAAGGAGACATCAGCGCCGGTGCCGACGACACGTCCGCCGATTGCGCAGCCGGCCGAGAATGCCGGCGACAACAATGTCGACCTGAAGACGCCGCCGGTCCCGAACGCCAAGCCCAGTAATAGCGAAGCCGCCGCGGCGAATTCGAGCGAAAAGCCGCTGCCGAAGACCGATCCGAAGCCGAATGATGTCAAGGACATCGTCAAGGAGGAAACGGAAGTCGAGCAGCCGAAGGAAGTCGCTTCCATTCCGCCGCCGAAGCCCGTCGAGGTGACGCCGCCGAAGCCCGAGGAAAAACCGCCGGAAGAGCAGGCTAAGCCCGAGGAACCGCCGAAGCCGGACGCCGAGGCGCTGCCGGACAATGTGCCGACTCCAGTCGCCAAACCGCAGGTGAAGCCGCCGGAACCGCAGAAGCCGGCCGAAAAGCCGCCGGAAAAGACCCCGGATCAGCCGAAGACCGCCGACGTGCCGACGGACAAGAAGAAGGCGGACAAGAAGCAGGAAACGGCGAAATCCGCTTCATCGATGAAGAGCGATTTCAATGCCGACGAGATTTCGATCTTGCTGAACAAGACCGATCCTTCCGCGGGCGGCGCCAAGCGCTCGACGCAGGAGGCATCGCTGGGTGCGAAGAAGAGCAATGGTGGTTCCAAGCTCAGCCAGAGCGAAGAAGATGCGGTGCGCGGCTTGATCGAGGGAAATTGGCTTGTCACCCCGGGGATGGAAGGCCTTTCCGGCATGGTCATCAAGGTGCATATGAAACTCGACAGGGATGGCAATATTATTGGTCAGCCGGAGGTCGAGTCATCGGGCGGCAGTGGCAGCGATGCCACACGCCGTGCGTTGGAAGGCGGGGCCTACAGAGCTGTTATGAAATCTGCCCCCTTCTCAATGCTTCCGAAGGACAAGTATGAGGCTTGGAATGAATTCGACCTGAATTTCGATCCGAGCTCTATGGGAATCTAGATGCTGACGGATCTGTCCCATGGCAACAAGTCTTTTGCAGCCGGCATCATGCTCGGAGCGATTCTGGCTGGTGCGCCTGAGGTGCTGGCACAGTCGGCCGACGCAGCGGCCTCCGAGAGGTCAGCCATAGATTTACAGGCCGCAATCGCTTCCTCCTTCAATGTTCCTCCCGGGCAGGCGACGGGCGGCAGAGTGGTGATCACCATTCATCTGCGGCTTGACAAGAACGGGGCAATCGTTGGTTCACCCGAGGTAGCAGCTTCGGGCGGCAGCGAAGCTGCTCGAAAAAGCCTGTCGGCTGCGGCTCTCCGGGCGGTACGGCGCTCGTCACCATTCCCGATGCTCCCAAAAGAAAAATACGAATCTTGGAACGAAGTCGTCCTGCACTTCGACTCCGGCGATCCGACTCCATAGATGCTGAAAGGCTGTTTGGTATGACAAAGTATTCCTTTTTTCGCGCCATTTTGGTCGCAGCCGGTCTAATGACCGCTGCCGTCTTTGCGACGCCGGCCAATGCGCTGGTTACTCTCGACATCCGAAAAGGCAACGTCCAGCCGATGCCGATTGCTGTGACGGACTTCCAGGGCGACATGGGCGCGCAGGTTTCGCAAGTCATAGCCGCGGACTTGCAGCGGTCCGGTCTCTTCGCACCCATCAACAAAACCGCCTTCATCGAGAAGATTTCTAATCCCGACGCTTCGCCGCGCTTCGAGGACTGGAAGGTCATCAATGCGCAGGCACTGGTTACCGGCCGGGTTACCAAGGAAGCGGATGGCCGCCTTCGCGCCGAATTCCGGCTCTGGGACCCGTTCGCCGGGCAGCAGATGACCGGTCAGCAGTTCTATACGCAGCCGGAGAACTGGCGGCGTGTGGCCCACATCATCGCCGATGCGATCTACAAGCAGATCACCGGTGAGGAGGGTTATTTCGACACTCGCGTCGTCTTCGTCTCCGAATCCGGCACCAAGCAGCAGCGCAAGCGTCAGCTGGCGATCATGGACCAGGACGGCTTCAATGTGCGGATGCTGACGGATGGCAGCGATCTGGTGCTGACGCCGCGCTTCTCGCCGAGCCGGCAGGAAGTCACCTACATGTCCTTCGCCAACCAGCAGCCGCGGGTCTATTTGCTGCAGCTCGAAACCGGGCAGCGTGAGGTGGTCGGCAATTTTCCCGGCATGACCTTCTCGCCGCGCTTTTCGCCGGATGGCCAGAAGGTGATCATGAGCCTGCAGCAGGACGCCAATTCCAACATCTATACGATGGACCTGCGCTCACGCACGACGACGCGCCTGACCTCGACGGCTGCGATCGACACGTCGCCTTCCTATTCGCCCGATGGCGCGCGCGTCAGCTTTGAAAGCGACCGCGGCGGCAAGCCGCAGATCTATGTGATGAACGCCGATGGTTCCGGCCAGACCCGTATTTCCTTCGGTGACGGCTCCTATTCGACACCGGTCTGGTCGCCGCGCGGCGATCTCATCGCCTTCACCAAGCAGGCCGGCGGCAAGTTTTCGATCGGCGTGATGAAACCGGATGGTTCGGGCGAGCGCATTCTGACGACCGGCTTCCACAATGAGGGCCCGACCTGGGCACCAAACGGCCGCGTGCTGATGTTCTTCCGCCAGGCGGCAGGCTCAGGCGGCCCGCAGCTCTATTCGATCGATCTTACCGGTTATAACGAGCAGCTTGTGAAGACGCCAAGCTACGGTTCCGACCCGGCCTGGTCGCCGCTTATGGAATAGGCGATGCGCTGCTGCCTTCATGTCGTCCCAAAGTCATGGAATCGAGCGACCAAGGGACAAATCAGTAATTCGTTAACCATGATTTTTGAGGGGCGGTTAACCGAGTGCGGTTACTGTCCGGAAACCCTGATGAACCCGCAAGGAGACCGGCCATGAGCCGAATTCATACCCCGGCAATGAGCCGCATGCAGAATTTCGCCCGCAACCCCGTCATGATCGCGCTTGTCGCCGGCCTCGCGCTTGCGAGCTGCGCCAAGAAGCCGCCGAACAGCGCCGGCGATCTCGGCCTCGGCGCTGGCGGCGCCGGTGGCTCCGCGACGCCGGGCTCGGCCCAGGACTTCACGGTCAATGTCGGCGACCGTATCTTCTTCGATACCGACTCCTCGTCGATCCGCGCCGATGCTTCGCAGACGCTCGATCGTCAGGCGCAGTGGCTCGGCCGTTACCCGAACTACCAGATCACCGTCGAAGGCCATGCCGACGAACGCGGCACGCGCGAATACAACCTCGCGCTCGGTGCCCGCCGTGCGGCTGCCGCCAAGGATTATCTCGCTTCGCGCGGCGTTCCGGCGCAGCGCCTGAAGACGATTTCCTACGGCAAAGAACGTCCGGTTGCCGTCTGCGACGATATTTCCTGCTGGTCGCAGAACCGCCGCGCGGTCACGGTTCTCGGCGGCGCCGGCATGTAATCTGCCGATTCAATTGGCTTTCGCAAGGCGGTCCTCTCGGGGGCCGCCTTTCTTTTTGACCACACTTTGGCCAGACTCCGTTGCTTTTTGACAGCAATTGGAAAAATCTCCTGTTCGTGCCATCGAGGTGCGAAGAATCACTGGGACAGGACGATACATATGAAGAAACTTGTCGTGGCAGGCATGCTGTGCCTCGCGGCTGTGACCGGGAGCGAACGGGCGGCCTATTCTGCCTCGTTCTTTGGGCTGCATCTCGGCGGCCGGTCGGCGGAAAACCAGTCGGCGCCGCCTGTTGTCAAGGTGCAGAGCGGCGATGCCGAGGTTCGCGTGCAGCAGCTCGAAGAGCAGTTGCGGCAGCTGAACGGCCGGATCGAGGAGATGAGCTTCCAGCTGCTGCAGATGCAGGAGACGATCCGCAAGCAGCAGGAAGACAATGAATTCCGCTTCCAGCAGTTGGAAAAGACGGGTGCCAGCGGCGGTGGTGCCAAAGCTCCTGTCAAAAAGAGCGAGACCGATACCGCTCCGGCAGCGTCCGGCGGCGATGACGTTGCCAGGGTGATCCAAGCACCGCAGGGAGCCGAAACGGCTCCCTCCACCAACGTGCCTGGCAATAGCGGCCTCGGCCAGCCGCCGAAGGAGCTCGGTTCGATCGATTTCGATCAGAACGGCAATCCGGTCGGCGGAACCGTCGATGCAAATGCGGGAGTGGGCTCCGGCCCTATCCCCAATGCCAATCCCGGCGCGCCGCAGCAAACCGCCTCGCTCGGCGGTGAGGCGGACCAGTACAAGTCGGCCTATGGTCACGTCTTATCAGGCGATTACAGCACGGCCGAACAGGAATTCACCCAGTACATCACCCGCTACCCGAGCAGCGCGCGGGCGGCGGACGCCAATTTCTGGCTCGGCGAAGCGCTCTATTCGCAGGGCAAGTACAATGAGGCGGCCAAAACCTTCCTCAATGCGCACCAGAAATACGGGACATCGGAAAAGGCACCTGAGATGCTACTGAAACTCGGCATGTCGCTGGCCGCGCTCGACAATACCGAGACGGCCTGTGCGACGCTGCGCGAGGTTTCGAAGCGTTATCCGAAGGCTTCGCGTGCCGTCATAAGCAAGGTTGCGAGCGAACAGAAGCGCCTCGCCTGCTAAGGTCTTCCGGCATGTCTCCGGAAGCCCGATCGCCGCGAGAGGCGATCCTCCAGTTTCTCACGCTGCTTCAAAGCCCAGCACGCATTCTTGTCGCGATATCGGGCGGCAGCGATTCCACCGGCCTGCTTCTCCTTCTCAATGAAGCCGTGAAGGCCGCGCCGCATCTCAAAATCTCCCTATGCGCTGCGACCGTAGACCACGCGTTGCGCGCCGGCTCCGCAGACGAGGCGCGAGAAGTCGCAGCCCTCTGCACGTCGCTCGGCATTGCCCACGCCATCATGAGCTGGCAGGGCGGCAAGCCGAAAACCGGCATCATGGCCGCGGCCCGCGAGGCGCGTTACGGCCTGCTCGCCGAAGCGGCGGAAACGTTTGGCGCCGATCTCATCGTCACCGGACACACATACGACGACCAGCGCGAAACACTTGCCATGCGCGGCGTGCGAACAGACCAGGTTTCATCAGGCATTGCCGATGCGGTGCTCTTCAACCGGCGTTTCTGGATCTTGCGGCCGCTTCTCTTTTCCAGCCGGGCGGATATTCGCGCTTTCCTCAGAGAGCAGGGCGCAGGTTGGATCGACGATCCGAGCAACGAAGATGTGAAATACGAGCGCGTGCGAATTCGGCGGCAACTTTCGGCCGATGCGGGTGCCGAGAGGAATATTCGTGCCATCTGGGACGAGCGACTGGCTCTTTCGGCCGAGGGAGCGGAATGGCTGGATCGTCATTTCAGGCTTCACGGCGGCCTGCTCGGGCAGGTGATGCCTGACGGGTTGCGGCAGGATCGCGCCGTTCTCGACTATGCGCTCGGCCGGCTGACGGGCGTTTTCGGCGGACAGCCGTTTGCGCCGGGCAGGGTGCAGATGGAGCGCCTTTTCTCATTTGCCACCGGTGAGGAGCCGGGGCGGATGACCGCGGGCAGGGTGGTGTTCGACCTCAGGCGGGATGGGCTTTATCTCGCGCGTGAGAGCCGGGGGATATTGCCGCTGGTGGTGAAGCCGGGAGAGGCGGGGGTGTGGGATGGGAGGTTTTGGGCGCGCAACGGGTCGGCAGCTCCAATTGCAATCGAAACCGCCGCTACACACTCCCCCTCATTCCTGTGCTTGTCACAGGAATCCAGCGCGCCCAAGTCCTTGGGCGCGGAAGACACTTCGAGCTGGACGGAGTCAATCACCGCGCGGACGCGCGGTGGCTGGATTCCTGTGACAAGCACAGGAATGAGGAGGAATATGCGGGACCTGCCCAAGGCCGCATGGAAACGCGCCGTCGCCTCCGCGCCAACTTTATCCGTCGAGAAAGCCTCTCTATCTCCGGAATCCACGCCGCCGATCGACCTAATGCCTTATTTCGCACCCTTCGACCGCTTTTTGACACGATTTGATTTCATCTTTGCCAACAGGCTTTCGGCGGTTTTCGCGACGGCGCCCTATGCGAGGCCGCCTTTAAGAAGTATTGACGGAAAAACCATCTGACCTGGGGGATCGCCTTGGCAATCGCACGGCGCAACCCTATGTTAGAAACGAATAAGACGGTCGCCATGAGGCGGCTGTTCCAGTGCTGGGGAGTTCAATGAACCCTAACTTACGTAACTTCGCCTTGTGGGCGATCATAGCGCTTCTGCTGATCGCCCTTTTCAGTATGTTTCAGACGGCGCCGGCGCAGACGGGCTCCCGCGAAATCCCTTATTCGCAGTTCCTGCGTGAGGTCGATGCGGGCCGCGTGAAGGATGTCGTGGTCACCGGCAATCGGCTGAGCGGAACCTATCTGGAGAATAACAATAACTTCCAGACCTATTCGCCCGTCATCGACGACAGCTTGCTCGACCGCCTGCAGGCCAAAAACGTTGCTGTCACTGCGCGTCCGGAGACCGATGGGTCCTCCGGCTTTCTGAGCTACCTCGGAACGCTGCTGCCGATGCTGCTCATCCTCGGTGTCTGGCTGTTCTTCATGCGGCAGATGCAGGGCGGCTCGCGCGGCGCGATGGGCTTCGGCAAGTCGAAGGCCAAGCTGCTCACCGAAGCGCATGGCCGTGTAACCTTCGAAGACGTCGCCGGTGTCGACGAGGCCAAGCAGGATCTCGAAGAAATCGTCGAATTCCTGCGGGATCCGCAGAAGTTCCAGCGTCTCGGCGGCAAGATCCCGCGCGGTGTGCTGCTCGTCGGCCCTCCGGGCACCGGCAAGACGCTGCTCGCCCGCTCGGTCGCCGGCGAAGCCAACGTCCCCTTCTTCACCATCTCCGGTTCCGACTTCGTCGAAATGTTCGTCGGCGTCGGCGCCAGCCGTGTGCGCGATATGTTCGAGCAGGCGAAGAAGAACGCGCCCTGCATTATCTTCATCGACGAAATCGATGCTGTCGGCCGTCATCGCGGCGCCGGTCTCGGCGGCGGCAATGACGAGCGCGAACAGACGCTGAACCAACTGCTGGTCGAGATGGATGGCTTCGAGGCGAATGAAGGCGTGATCCTGATTGCCGCCACCAACCGTCCCGACGTGCTCGACCCGGCGCTGCTGCGTCCCGGCCGTTTCGACCGTCAGGTCGTGGTGCCGAACCCGGATATCGTCGGCCGCGAGCGCATCCTCAAGGTGCATGCCCGCAACGTTCCGCTGGCGCCGAATGTCGATCTCAAGGTTCTTGCCCGCGGCACGCCCGGTTTTTCCGGCGCCGATCTGATGAACCTCGTCAACGAAGCTGCCCTGATGGCCGCCCGCCGCAACAAGCGCGTCGTCACCATGCAGGAATTCGAAGACGCCAAGGACAAGATCATGATGGGCGCCGAGCGCCGTTCGTCGGCCATGACCGAGGCGGAAAAGAAGCTCACCGCTTACCATGAGGCCGGTCACGCCATCACCGCGCTGAATGTCGCCGTCGCCGATCCGCTGCACAAGGCGACGATCATTCCGCGCGGCCGTGCGCTCGGCATGGTCATGCAGCTTCCCGAGGGCGATCGCTACTCGATGAGCTACAAGTGGATGGTGTCGCGCCTCTGCATCATGATGGGCGGCCGTGTCGCCGAAGAACTCACCTTCGGCAAGGAGAACATCACCTCGGGTGCCTCCTCCGACATCGAGCAGGCGACCAAGCTTGCCCGCGCCATGGTCACGCAATGGGGCTTCTCCGACCAGCTCGGTCAGGTCGCCTATGGCGAGAACCAGCAGGAAGTGTTCCTCGGACACTCGGTTTCGCAGTCGAAGAACGTTTCGGAAGCAACCGCGCAGAAGATCGACAATGAAGTGCGCCGCCTGATCGACGAAGCCTATACGCAGGCCCGGACGATCCTGACCGACAAGCACGACGAATTCGTTGCGCTTGCCGAAGGCCTGCTCGAATACGAGACGCTGACCGGTGAGGAGATCAAGGCACTGATCCGCGGCGAGAAGCCGTCGCGTGATCTCGGCGATGATTCGCCGCCAAGCCGCGGCTCGGCCGTTCCGAAGGCCGGCGCGCGGCCTGCCGCCAAGGGCGACGAGCCGGAAGCCGGCCTCGAACCGCAGCCGCATTGAGCGGCTGGCATCATCTTGAAGAAGGCCGGATTTCCCCAGCGGGAGATCCGGCCTTTTCTATTGGTAACGGGATATAATCATTTTTCTTGCTAATTTACGTGCCGATCGCCGCATTTTGTGGCATTCCGCTGAATTGAGGCAAGCGTGAATCACGCTCCTGGATTGACGACATTCCATGGAAGCCGGATTCGCTTGGAACGGTGCGCTGCCTTGAATGGCGCGCGGAAAGCGCAGGAGTGCAGATGAAGAGACGCTATTTCGGAACCGACGGCATTCGCGGCCAATCCAACGTCTTCCCGATGACGCCGGATCTCGCCATGCGGGTCGGCATTGCCGCCGGCACGATCTTCCGCCGCGGCAACCACCGCCACCGCGTCGTCATCGGCAAGGATACGCGCCTTTCCGGTTATATGCTTGAGAACGCCATGGTCGCGGGCTTCACGGCCGCCGGCCTCGACGCCTTTATCCTCGGCCCGATTCCGACGCCTGCCGTCGCCATGCTGACGCGCTCGCTGCGCTGCGATATCGGTGTGATGATCTCGGCTTCGCACAATCCTTACGAGGATAACGGCATCAAGCTCTTCGGTCCGGATGGTTACAAGCTTTCCGACGATCTCGAGGCAGAGATCGAGGATCTGCTCGAAAAGGACCTGAACGCCCAGCTTGCCAAATCCGATGATATCGGCCGCGCCAAGCGCGTCGATGGCGTGCATGACCGCTATATCGAACATGCCAAGCGTACGCTGCCGCGCGACGTGACGCTGCAGGGTCTGAGGATCGCCATCGACTGCGCCAATGGTGCCGCCTACAAAGTGGCGCCGGCCGTGCTTTGGGAGCTCGGCGCCGAGGTCGTCACCATCGGCAACGAGCCGAACGGCACCAACATCAATCTCAATTGCGGCTCCACCAGCCCGGTCGCGCTGCAGAAGAAGGTCGACGAAGTTCGCGCCGATATCGGCATTGCGCTCGATGGCGATGCGGATCGTGTCATCATCGTCGATGAAAACGGCTCGATCGTCGACGGCGACCAGCTGATGGCTGTTATCGCCGAAAGCTGGGCCGAGAGCCAGCAGCTGCGCGGCAACGGTATCGTCGCCACAGTGATGTCCAATCTCGGCCTCGAGCGCTTCCTCGACGAGCGCGGCATGGCGCTTGCCCGCACGCGGGTCGGCGACCGCTACGTCGTCGAGCATATGCGCCAGCACAATTACAATGTTGGCGGCGAGCAGTCGGGCCATATCGTGCTTTCGGACTACGGCACGACAGGCGATGGTCTGGTCGCAGCGCTGCAGATCCTGGCCGCGGTCAAGCGGACCGGCCGGACCGTCAGCGAGGTCTGCCGCCGCTTCGAGCCGGTGCCGCAGCTCCTGCGCAATGTCCGTATCAGCGGCGGCAAGCCGCTGGAGGATATCCAGGTGCAGAAGGCGATCGCCGATGCCGAAGCCGAACTCGCCAAAAACGGCCGCCTCGTCATCCGCCCCTCGGGCACCGAGCCGCTGATCCGCGTCATGGCCGAGGGCGACGACCGCGCCCAGATCGAGCGTATCGTCAACGAGCTGATCGGCACAATCTCGAACGTGCGGACTGCTGCCTGATTCTTTGAGGCCAGATCGAGTTCGACCGCAAGCTTCGCGACATAGTTGGAGGATGGGCACGTCCCTCTCTCCGCCCTCATCCTTGTACGTTGCCGTTGCTGTATAATGGGGCTGTGCGACGGGGATGCG
>NZ_LFIO01000234.1 GCF_001187535.1 Rhizobium ecuadorense | reverse complement strand
GTCTCTCTCATGACACCACCCTCAGCCGCGGCAGGGCCTGTCGGTTGCGGCCGGTCAGATAGGGGTCGGCGGCGAGCGGCGGCCGCGAGGCGACGACATCGAAACCGTTGTCGGCGTTGATCCTGCCGAGATGGAAGGGCAGGGCGGCATGATTGGTCTCGCGGTCGATCGAAAGCGCGCCGAACAGGGTCGGCCAGGATCGATTGTAGAGCTCGCGCCGGACGGCGTCGGGCTCGTCACCGCCGGCAGCGACGATCGCGTCGACGCAGAGCCGGACGGCCGTATAGGCGCTGGCAAAGACGCTGGAGACACGCCGCTCCGCGCTGTGACGCTCAGTGACACGGGCCTTGAA
>NZ_LFIO01001269.1 GCF_001187535.1 Rhizobium ecuadorense | reverse complement strand
GAGCCCGCCGGTCCAACCATGGCGCTAGCGTTTCTAAACCAAAGCCGAAGCTTCGATGCTGTGAGAAATGCTGTGCGCTTCGTCGGCCATGACGGCATGTTCCAGGTGTTGTTCTTCATCGAGGTTGGCGCACTGGCGAAATCCGATGCCGCATTGCAAAGAACCGAGCCTTCGGAAGCGAGGTGGCTTTCCTCCTTCGACACCCTGCGCAACTCCATTCAGGACGTGGCGCACAAAGCCTATTCCTACCGCCGCCGCGCCTTCTATACTCTAACTGCGGCGGATTTCCGCTAGACGGATCCGGACGCGCGAGAACGCTCCATGTTGATCCGTTATGGCTATGAAATGACGC
>NZ_LFIO01000734.1 GCF_001187535.1 Rhizobium ecuadorense | reverse complement strand
CTTCTGCACCATGGTCTCGCGATCCATGGCGTATTTGAGGGCCAGGCGCAGGTCGTTGTTGTCGAACGGCGCCTTGTCGCAATGCATGATGAAGACGTAGTGGCCGCGGCCGGCAGTCGAGAGGATCTCGACATTCGGCGCACGCTTCAGCAAATTGACGGTCTTCGGGTCGACGCGGTTGATGTAGTGCACCTGGCCGGACGACAATGCCGCGATGCGGGCGGTGGCGTCGTTCATGCCGATGATTTCGATCGAATCGACATAACCCCGGTCGGAGCGCCAGTCGTCCTTGTTCTTTTCGAAGGTGGCGCGGACGCCGGGCTCGAAGCTCGTCATCTTGTAGGGGCCGGTGC
>NZ_LFIO01001746.1 GCF_001187535.1 Rhizobium ecuadorense | reverse complement strand
AGAGGGACGAGCCGCTGCCGCACGAATTGGCGGAATTCTTCTTCCCGACCGGAATGGATTTCGCCTTCAAACAAAGCATAACGAATGATCATAGGGTCTCTTTTCCAAAACTCGCCGGAGCCGGATCGATAGTGGTGTGTTGTCGGAATATCAGGGCGTATCGGTCGATACGCCCTGACTGGAAGGGTTATTTACCCCAGATTTTCTTGTATTGATCGCGATAGCCGTTATCGGGATCGAAGCTGTTCTTCGGTCCACCGTCAAACTCGACGTTTTGGCTGGTCACCACATGCAGCGGCGATACGTAGCCCGACCATGGAGCGCTGTCTCTTATACACATCTCCGAACCCACGAG
>NZ_LFIO01000320.1 GCF_001187535.1 Rhizobium ecuadorense | reverse complement strand
GGAGCAGAGAACCGACACCTGATAAATGCGGCACGGCTTACGGCGATGAAGCCGGGCGCCTTTCTCATCAATACGGCGCGTGGCGACGTGGTGGATGAGGCGGCGCTGATTGCAGCGCTCAAGGCGGGCACGATCCGCGGCGCCGGGCTTGACGTCTACGAGGCGGAACCTGATGTGCCGGAGGCGCTGCGGCGGATGGAGAACGTCATGGTGCTGCCGCATCTCGGCAGCGCCACGGAAGAGACGCGGACCGCCATGGGCATGAAGGTGGTCGACAACGTGACGGCGTTTTTCGAGGGCAGGGATGTGCCGGATCGGGTGGTTTAGCGACCAGCCGCCAACGCCATCTCACATCT
>NZ_LFIO01001114.1 GCF_001187535.1 Rhizobium ecuadorense | reverse complement strand
CCTCACGGGCAAGTGCCGCCTCGCGGTCGAGCATTTCACGGGCGTTGGGAAGGAAGACCTCCGGACCGGCGAGATAAACTTTTTTTGTCATAAAATCGCACCTAAAAGGAATGGGCTTGGCATCAAAATACCTTCCTCGCTCTACAGCGAAGTGGGATCACAATCCAGTGGGCGAAACCGCCCATGCCGCAGCGCGTATCTGCACGCGTAGAGATCACGCCGCCGTGCTGCAGATTGTAAGTGCAACATAGGCAACGCGGTGCCATCGCCACGTCAGGCCTGCTCGTGCTCGATGTCCGACGTCAACACGGTGCGCAATGAACTGCCCGCGGCGACTGAGCGGGGAATCAAACACC
>NZ_LFIO01000018.1 GCF_001187535.1 Rhizobium ecuadorense | reverse complement strand
ATATGGAGGAGGGACTGTCGTTCGGCGGTCTCGGAGCGGTCGTCGGCGAACTTGTCCGCCTGCCGATGGTCAGTTCCCGCCGATTGCAGCTAGCCGACGAGCGAACCGGGACGATGGCTCTTGCCGTCCGGCGATGGCGACGGCAGACCGAGGCGAATGATTTTGGCCAGCCGACGGCGTCAACAACCAGATGGCGGGTCAGTGTGATGCCATCGGAAGAGCTGCCGGTACCGGGGGTGGGCAGGCCTCAATGGTTTCTTGAATTGATGCGCGTGAAAGCGGGTGAGTGTGCTGAGTTTCTCGTGAGGGCGTGTGATGACAAGGGTCGTCTCGATCTATCTTCCGGATCTGCCGAC
>NZ_LFIO01000388.1 GCF_001187535.1 Rhizobium ecuadorense | reverse complement strand
GCCATAAAATCCAATCTCTTCCGCGGCATTTTGCACCCTCTCGATCGTTTCCGCACGCACTGCGCCGGTACCTCCGAGGATGCGGTTGACCGTGGCGATGCTGACGCCGGACGCCTGGGCAAGATCGGCAATGGTCGGTCTCTTCATGATATGTTTCATTCCATTATAGGATGAGATGAAATGGTACATTAATTTCATCAAAACGCAATAGGCATTCCATTTCCAGCAATCCGTTGATACAAATATTCCAGCGAGTTGGGAGCCTTGCTTTGAGGAATTGTTACTCTCGACCGCCTTTTGGGAGGAAATCACATGAGTTTTTCAATGCGCGCCGTACGCGGGCTGCTGGCTGGCGC
>NZ_LFIO01000615.1 GCF_001187535.1 Rhizobium ecuadorense | reverse complement strand
CGTCCGGGCAGGGCGCCCCTTTGTCCATCAACGCGCGCAACCTCCAAGCGTCGCTTTCCTTGAAGCCCGTGCCGACTGATCCCACGTAAATCAGGTGGTTACCCCGGCGAGCGGCCAGCAACAGCGATCCACTCCGCGGGCGACCGGATGCTACCTGTATGATACGGTCACGGTACTGTAACCTACCCGTTGCGGTTCCCCCCCATGCGCTCCAATTTTGAAATCTTGCTCGACACGCAGGAAGCCTCGCATTCCGCTCTCCGAAGCAATCCGGAGACAGTGAATCACGATCACGGCGGGCCTGGGCGAGCGACGTCTTCAACGGCCTGCCAGGTCCAATTCCGCCCGTAGACTACAGT
>NZ_LFIO01001278.1 GCF_001187535.1 Rhizobium ecuadorense | reverse complement strand
GCATCAAGGATCAACTGGGTTGGACGGTCCAGCAAGCCTGGACCGCTGATGCCGAGGCATACCATCGGCTCGATGCACTGCGGGTGATGCGCCTAGCCCCGGCGATCGCCAGCATCACCCTTGTTGACGATGTCGGCGTCGAACGGCTGCATGTCTCCCGTATCGACTTGAACAGGATGGAAGGGGGATCGGATCGCTCTGGCGATCCTGCTGTCTTGGGAGTTCGTTCGAACGGCACATGGTTTGGGCCAGTCACTTTTCGCGACGGCTCCGAACCGTTCATGACCATGGCCATGGCCGGAAACCGTAAGGCAGGTGGCATCGTCGTCGCCGAAATCAACCTGAAGCTTGTCTGGAC
>NZ_LFIO01000302.1 GCF_001187535.1 Rhizobium ecuadorense | reverse complement strand
TCGGCGGGTTTTTGCGTTTCTGGACCGTGGTCGGGATAGAACTCAGCGCGCGCAGTTGGATCGACACCCATGGAAGTCCTGTCGTTCATTCGCTAACGCAAGAACTTATGGACGCCGTAGTAGGCACGATGAAAAAATAGGAATGCATATGAATCTCGATCATATCGGTAGCCTTGAGTTAGTCGTGCGCGAATTGCTAGATGGATGGCGTGAGCGCCTAGAAAATTCTGGACGAAATTTTATTGTCGCAGTGGGTCATAGTTCGAACGAGCACTTCCCTCTGAGGATATTCCTATGTGTCACAAAGGTCAGTGGTATCCAAGAATTCTCAGTGACTGTGGACGTAGCCGCGAAACCAAATGGCCTATTGGTCAGTTCAGATGCGGGATTTGATGACGGGAAAACAATAGCTGATGGTCCTAGCGCGATGATCGGGGTGGGAACGGAAGGCTTGAGTCAGATCAAGACCTGGGCCGGAGCTTTCAGTCAATTTCTGAATGACAACGAGCTTAAGTTTATTACAGTGATAGCTAATATGATCTAGGCTCAAAAGAGCCATTCTGGACGCGGTTTACTCATTTCAATAACTCATTTTTTCTGGCGTAATTGTCGCGTGCGAGGATGAACTCCCGGCTCCAGACATCAATGGCATGATATCCGCGATCCAGCATCTCCTGGACGGAAGTGTCGGAGTCTATCTTATCTACTCGAACCCACCGATTGCGAGGATATTCCGGTCCAAAGGCATTGAGAAGTTGCGTCATGATGGTCGCGTAGTGGCGCAGTTCCATTGCCTGCAACGCATCCCGAACAATAGGCGCCAAAGCACCGGATGAGTTCTCGAAGAACTGAGGAAGGCCACCATTGGCGACTTCCCCGTCGAAAATAACCGTAGCGTAAAGATAGACATAAGGCAGCCCCAACCGCTCGACCGTCCCCGGAATAAGCTCGTCTTCAATCGAAATCCCGCGCTCTGCCTGCTCAATCCCTTGTTTAAGGAGCCAGTCATCGAGCGAGCCAAGATCATTGTATGGCGCTGTCATCATGACTCCCAACTATCCAACCCACCTACGTGAGGTTGTTGATACGATCAAATCGCGAAGCCTGCAAACGGCTATAGTTACTGTGCCCATCAAAGAGCGATTACTGTAAAGGTGAGTGCGGCACACCGCTTACGACCTTTTCCTTTCGGGGACGATAAGACCGAACGTCTACGCCGACGATCTTTTGCTGAGCTGAGTTGAGATGCTCAGGAACGCATTGCCTTTGGAAGCCGACGGACCCTGAATCATGAACGTCAGGCGACACGGTCGACAAGCAGCGGCGCTCGCGCCGCCAGTCCGATCCCGGTTGCGATGAGCGACACCCGCATCCGCTCACCGAGGTATTCGTCGAAACTTGCGCCGAAGATGATTTCGGCATTCCCATCGACTTCTTCGCGGATGCGGCCGGCGGCCTCATCGACTTCGAACAGGGTGAGATCTCGACCGGCAGAGATCGAGACGAGAACCCCTTTTGCATCCCCGAGTATCGCGCCAAACAGCGGATTTTCCAGGGCTGCTTTCGCGGCCGCGGTCGCTCTGCCGGGGCCCGCAGCTTCGCCGGTCCCCATCACCGCCATGCCCATGTCCCGCATGATCGCTTTCACATCGGCGAAATCGAGATTGACCACTCCTTCCTTCAGGATCAAATCGACAATCGAACTGACGCCTGCATAAAGCACGGCGTCAGCCGAAGCAAAGGCCGCGGCAAGCGTGGTATGCGGGGCCGAGAGGCGAAAGAGGCCCTGGTTTGGGACAACGATGACGGTATCGGCGACTTCGAGGAGCTGTTCGATGCCTTCTTTCGCCTGGCGCATGCGGTGTGAGCCTTCGAACACGAAGGGCTCCGAGACAACGGCGACGGTGAGAATGCCGGCCTGCCGTGCGGCGCGGGCAATAACCGGCGCGGCCCCGGTCCCCGTGCCACCGCCCATGCCAGCGGCGATAAAGCACATATGATAACCGGCGAGATGCTCCATGATCTCGTGGATCGACTCTTCCGCAGCGGCACGACCGACTGCCGGGAGCGAGCCGGCGCCCAGACCCTCGGTAACCTTCAGGCCAAGTTGCACGACCTGCGGCGCCTTGGACTTGACGAGCGCCTGAGCGTCGGTGTTTGCAACCAGAAAATCGACACCGGATAATGCCTGCATGATCATGTTGTCGACTGC
The DNA here is from genome assembly GCF_001187535.1 of Rhizobium ecuadorense. Taxonomy (GTDB): domain Bacteria; phylum Pseudomonadota; class Alphaproteobacteria; order Rhizobiales; family Rhizobiaceae; genus Rhizobium; species Rhizobium ecuadorense. Next base: position 46,267 of record NZ_LFIO01000302.1, on the reverse strand, counting down.
GTTTCCGCCGGCGCCGCCGACACCGATCACGGCAATCTTCGGCTTCCAGCCTGCCGGTTTCTCTAGGGGGTGAATCATTATAATCCGTCCTATCCTCGTTCGAAATTGCTTGTGGAGGCCTATGCCGCTTTTGCAGGCCAGCGCTTGAACAGCGCACTCGCATTCACGCCGCCGAACCCGAAGCCATTGGTGATCGCGTAATCCGTGAACAGCGGCCGGGCCGCCTTGGCGACGATGTCGATTCCGTCGCTGGCAGGGTCTGGTGCATCCAGATTCAGCGTTGGCGGCGCAATCTGATCGCGCAGAGCCATGATCGCAAAGATTGCTTCCAGCCCACCGGCAGCGCCGAGCAGGTGACCGGTCGCTGATTTCGTGCCGCTCACCGCCAGACCGGATGCCTTCCCGAACACCGACTTGATGGCCTCGATTTCCCCACGGTCTCCAACCGGCGTGGAGGTCGCGTGAGCATTCACGTGCTGGATTTCCTGAGGAGAAATACCGGCCTGTTGGATCGCAATTTGCATGGCTCTCGCGGCACCCGATCCATCCTCAGGACCGGACGTGATGTGGTGGGCGTCGGCTGTCGTGCCGTAGCCGACCAATTCGGCCAAAGGCTCGGCACCGCGCGCAAGGGCATGGCTGAGGGATTCGATGACCAGCACGCCCGCACCTTCGCCCATGACGAACCCGTCGCGGAGTATATCGAAGGGTCGCGATGCCAGTTCAGGCGTGTCGTTGAACCCCGTAGACAAGGAGCGCGCGGCAGCAAAGCCGCCAAGGCTCACGATATTCATACAGGCTTCCGTCCCGCCGCAGATGGCGATATCGGCTTCGTTCGCGCGAATGAGCCTGGCGGCGTCACCAATCGCCTGAACGCCTGCCGCGCACGCTGTCACGGGTGCTCCAAGGGGACCCTTTAACCCATGTCGTATCGATACCTGACCTGCTGCCAGATTGACCAGAAACGACGGGATGGTGAAGGGCGACAAACGTCGTGGCCCCTTATGGTCGACAGTCCGCACAGCGTCAGTGATGGCGGGAAAGCCGCCGATCCCGGAAGCAATGATCGTCGCCGTTCGAAGGCGGTCCTCTTCCGAAATGGGCTTCCAACGCGCCTGGGCAAGTGCTTCGTCAGCCGCCGCGAGCGCGAAAAGAATAAAGCGATCGATCTTTCGCTGATCCTTCGATGGCAGCACAAGATCAGGATCGAACCCTGCTTCTGCGTCCTCGGCGATGGAGGGGACCACACCACCGATCTTGGCGGGGAGACCACCGACAACCTCGTCCGATAGACGGCGAATCCCGGATTTTCCGGCTTTGAGCCGTGTCCAGGAGCTTGAGACATTGGCACCGAGGGGGCTGAGCGCACCCATGCCTGTGACGACGATACGACGCATGATAACTCCGAGAAATTGTGTGTTGCCGGACTGGAACGGTGGCGTCCTAGTCTTCGTCGAGGGGGGCGAGGCGCTCTACCTCATTGGCCGCCGCTTGAAGCAGACGGTCCGACATATCCGCGTCCGTCATGATCCTTGACAGCGTGACCGCGCCGACCATCAGGGACAGCACCACCATCGCCTTTTCATTGGCGTCGGGCTCGCCTTTTTCCGGCATCAGTTCCTCCAGCACCTGCAGATGAGCCTCGATCCCGTCTTGGAAGGGTGTCCGGACTTCCGCCCTTTGGCGAGCCGCGTCAGAGCCAAGTGCGACGAGCGGGCATCCGTCCCCCGTTTCTCCGTGATGGTCGGCCGACAAGTAGAGACCGACGACCGCGCGCAACGGACCGGAGCTCGAGGCTGCGACGGACGACCACCGGCGCGTTGCACTCTCCATCGCCCGACGGGATGCGAGCGCCGCGAGATCGTCTTTGGATTCGAACTGCTTATAGAAGCCGCCCTGGGTAAGGCCGGCTCCCTTCATCAGGTCTTTGAGACTGATCCCGTCAAAACCATGTTCGCGAAAGAGCCGGCTTGCCGCAGTGATCACTGCGTCTCGATTTGCTTCGGCCTGGGCTCGAGTGACTCGCATTTGCTGCTCCTTTTAGATTTCATTTGACATCTATATACGTTTTAGATTTAAGTTGCAATCTATTCCGATGAATCGACCGTCAAGAAGGGTCATCACATGAAAACGAAGTTTCTCCTCTCCTCTGCGGTCGTGATCGCCGGCGCCGCCACCGCCGCGTTTGTCTTTTGGCCGACCGAGAAAGTCGCGGCAGCGGCCGATCCTCGGACCGCAATCCCCTTTGTGAGTGTCGTAGAGGCAACGACGCCGGATACCGTCGCTAGAAGCTTTACCGGGACGATCGCGCCCCGCGTCCAGAGCGATCTTGGCTTTCGTGTCCCCGGCAAGATCGTCGAAAGGCTGGTGAACCTCGGTGACGAGGTGAAAGCCGGACAGCCCTTGATGAAGATCGACGAAACAGATCTGCGCCTCGCGCTGACCGCGAAACGCAATGCCGTTGCGGCGGCACAGGCAACATTCGTTCAGGCACAAGCCGACGAAAAGCGTTTCGCCGCTCTGGTGAAAAACCTGGCGGCATCCACGCAGCAGTATGAAAAGGCGAAAGCGGCCCTTGATACTGCCACCGCGCAACTTGCGGCGGCAAAAGCCGAGGCGAATGTCGCTGACAACGAGGCGACATATACGGTGCTGCTGGCAGACGCCGACGGAACAATTGTCGAAACGCTGGGCGAACCCGGACAGGTGGTCGCAGCCGGCCAGACGGTCATTCGGCTTGCCCAGGCCGGAGCGCGGGAGGCTCTGGTGTGGATGCCCGAAAATCTCAGGCCGGAGATCGGCGCGACCGCACAAGCCACCGTTTATGGCCGCGACGCAGAAGACAACGCGGTGCTTCGCCAGATTTCGGCTTCAGCAGAAACGCGAACCCGCACCTACGAAACGCGTTGGGTCCTGCAAGGAGGTGCGGCGACAGCGCATCTGGGCGCAACGGTAACGATCAAGATACCCAATAAGGATGCGCAAACCCATGCCGAGGTGCCGATCGGCGCGCTTCTGGACGACGGCAACCGTTCGGGCATCTGGGTCGTCGATAAATCCTCTACCGTTCACTTCCGGGAACTGACGGTCGAACGGCTCGGCGAGGAAGATGCGATCGTTTCTGGCTTGAAGCCGGGCGAAGTCGTCGTTGCACTTGGCGCGCATCTCCTGACCGACGGCGCGACCATTCGGACGGGTGCAGAAAAAGCAGAGGCGGCCAAGTGATGAGCTTCAATCTTTCCGCGCTGGCCGTTCGTGAGCGGGCCGTCACCCTCTTTTTCATCATCCTTCTAGCCGCAGCAGGCGTCTACGCCTTCATGAGTCTCGGGCGCGCAGAGGATCCGTCCTTCACCATCAAGACGATGACCGTTACGAGTGTCTGGCCGGGCGCAACAGCGCGCGAGATGCAGGATCTCGTCGCGGAACCGCTGGAAAAGCGTCTTCAGGAACTGACCTGGTATGATCGGGTGGAGACAACCACCCGTCCTGGCTACGCTTACCTGACGGTTACCCTCAAGGACAGCACGCCGGCCAGCGCGGTCGAGGAAGAATTCTATCAGGCACGCAAGAAACTGGGCGACGAGGCGAGGAGCCTGCCGCCTGGTGTCTTCGGACCTTTCGTCAATGATGAGTATTCTGACGTCAGCTTCGCCCTTTACGCGCTGAAAGCCAAGGGCATGCCGATGCGCGACCTGGTTCGTCAGGCGGAAACGATCCGGCAGGACCTTTTGCATGTGCCGGGCGTGAAGAAGATCAACATTCTCGGCGAACGGCCCGAGCAGATCTTTGTCGAATTCTCCTTCGCCAAGCTCGCTACGCTTGGTGTGTCGGCGCAGGACATCGCGTCGGCCCTCCAAAACCAGAACACCGTGACGCCCGCCGGCTCCATCGATACACGCGGTCCGCAGGTCTTTATCCGGTTTGATGGCGCCTACAACAGCATACAGGCGATCGCGGATACACCGATCGTGGCCGGTGGCCGGACTCTGAAACTCTCCGATATAGCGGATATCCGTCGCGGCTACGAAGATCCCGCGACCTACATCATTCGACACGAGGGCGAGCCGGCGATCATGCTGGCTGCCGTTATGCAATCGGGCTGGAATGGTCTCGAACTCGGCAAGGCGCTTGAGGAAAGATCTGCGACGATCAGCCAATCACTGCCTCTCGGTATGACTCTGGCGAAGGTCAGCGACCAAGCCGTGAACATTCAGGAAGCCGTCGGCGAATTCATGATGAAGTTCGCGATGGCGCTCGGTGTCGTGCTGTTCGTCAGTCTGATCGCTCTGGGCTGGCGCGTCGGTATCGTCGTGGCACTCGCCGTTCCACTGACGCTTGCCGTGGTCTTCCTGATCATGCTGGAAACCGGACGCTTCTTCGATCGCATTACGCTTGGCGCCCTGATTCTGGCGCTCGGACTTCTGGTAGATGATGCGATCATCGCTATTGAGGTCATGGTCGTAAAGATGGAAGAGGGCATGGACCGCATCAAGGCGGCCGCCTATGCCTGGAGCCATACCGCAGCGCCCATGCTGTCAGGCACGCTTGTCACCATTATCGGCCTGATGCCGGTCGGTTTTGCGAAATCGACGGCGGGTGAGTATGCCGGCAACATTTTCTGGGTCGTGGGCTTCGCTCTTATCGTATCCTGGATCATCGCCGTGGTGTTCACACCCTATCTCGGCGTCAAGATGCTTCCCGACATCAAGCCTGTCACGGGCGGACATGGCGCCATCTATGGCACGCCGAATTACCAACGTCTTCGTGCAGTCATCAAGTTCGCCGTTCGCCATAAGTTCATGACCTGCGCTGTCGTGGTCGTGGTCATGGCTGTGTCCGTCGTGGGAATGGGAAGCGTTAAGCAGCAATTCTTCCCGACGTCGGATCGTCCCGAGGTGCTGGTCGAGGTTCGGCTGCCCGAAGGCACGAGTATCGAAACGACCACCGCTACGGTCGAAAAGCTCGAGCGCTGGCTGCAGAAGCAGCCCGAGTCGAAGATCGTAACCAGCTATATCGGCCAGGGCGCGCCACGATTCTTCTTTGCAATGGCGCCTGAACTGCCGGATCCGGCCTTCGCCAAGATCGTAGCGCTCACCCCCGATGCAGAAGGTCGTGAAGCGCTGAAGCATCGCCTGCGTGCCGCCATCGCCGATGGCCTTGCGCCGGAAGCCTCCGTTCGCGTCACGCAGCTCGTGTTCGGACCTTACACACCTTTCCCCGTCGAGTTTCGCATTATGGGGCCCGATCCCGAGAAGCTCTATCAGATCTCGGAACAGGCACTCGCGATCATGAAAACCGTCCCGGACGTTCGCCAGTCCAACCGCGATTGGGGCAACCGCACGCCCATCGTCCGCTTCATTCCTGACCAGGAGAGGCTTAATCTCATCGGCCTGTCGCCAGCCGAAGCCGCCCAACAGTTGCAGCTTCTGCTGACGGGCGTTCCTATAACCCAGGTCCGTGAAAACATCCGCAACGTCCCGGTTGTTGCGCGCAGCGGTGGCGACAATCGTCTTGATCCCTCAAAGCTCTCGGACTTCTCGCTGATCAGCAGGGACGGAAGGGCAATTCCGCTCGATCAGATCGGTCACTCGGAGGTTAGCTTCGAAGAGCCGATCATGAAGCGCCGTGACCGCACGCCGGTCATCACCGTCCGGTCTGACATCAGCGAGGCAACGCAACCACCGGAAGTGTCGAAGGCCGTCATGCAGGCCCTGCAGCCATTGATCACCTCGCTGCCCGTCGGTTATCGGATCGAAATGGGCGGCAATATCGAGGAATCGCTCAAGGCAAACGTCGCGCTCGCCAAAATCTTCCCCTTGATGATCGCAGCGACACTGATCGTGATCGTTCTTCAGGTTCGCAGCCTGTCGACCATGACCATGGTCATATTGACGGCGCCGCTTGGCCTTGCCGGTGCAGTGCCGGCCTTGCTCCTCTTCAATCAACCTTTCGGTTTCAACGCCATTCTAGGTCTGATTGGACTTGCCGGTATCCTGATGCGCAACACCCTCATCCTGACCGAGCAGATCAAGGAAAACCAGGCGGCTGGCCTCGATGACTATCACGCCGTCATCGAAGCGACCGTGCAGCGAACCCGTCCGGTGATCCTGACGGCGCTTGCAGCGGTACTCGCGTTCATTCCGCTGACCCATTCGGTGTTCTGGGGATCGATGGCCTACACGCTGATCGGCGGCACGGCTGTCGGCACCGCGATGATCCTGCTGTTCCTTCCTGCTCTCTATGCGGCATGGTTCCGGATCAAGCCCACAGAGGAAACCGAGATGCACCAAGACCATGGAACGATCCAGTCGGGGGCTAGTCAGACGGAACCGAAGATGCATCTCGCGGCGGAGTGATGCGATGACCTACTCCGAAGCGTCGCTGACGCTTCGGAGTAGTCGAAGGGTAACCATCAGGTCCCGCCTCCAGCCCAATGGCGGCGGGATCCAGCCGTCAACCACCCACGCGAATCGAAGAATAGGAGCGACATGACCCCGATCGTATCAATTTTCAGAAACCCTCCCGATGGCGGCCGGGGTTTTCACCGGGATATGCGCGTGCGATGGGCGCTTGAGGAAGTTGGGCAGCCCTATGAGATGCGATTGCTGACTTTTTCCGAAATGCGCCGTCCTGAATACCGCGAGCTTCATCCTTTTGGGCAGGTGCCGACCTATGAGGACGGGGATCTCGTGCTTTTTGAGTCAGGTGCGATCGTCCATCACATCGCGCACAAATTTCCTGGCCTGCTCCCGCTCGATCCAAACGCCAGGTCTCGTGCGATTATGTGGATGTTTGCGGCGTTGAACACAATCGAGCCTTGCATCTCATCCGATGGCGCCGGCTATCTGCCTGTTCGGCTTAGGGAACTTTCCTCCAAGCTTGGCAACGCTGATTGGTTGGAAGGGGAATTCAGTGCCGCGGACCTATTGATGGTGTCAGTGCTGCGAGCGCTACGCGGCACTGAATTCCTCGAAAACAATCCAAATCTTAAGAATTACGTCGCACGCGGTGAAGGGCGGCCGGCATTTCGACGGGCGCTGACAACGTCTGCACCTGTGATTCGATCAGCATGACTGCCCGAACGATGCACGCAAAAATCGTTTCATGGTCGTGGGCATGTCGAGCACTTGAAGGAGATCCGGATGTCATTTGAAACCAGCAGAATTTTCGTGATTGGTGCCACGGGAGCACAAGGAATGTCGGTGGTAAAGGGTCTGGTCGCTGACGGCAAATATGACGTTCTGGCACTCACCCGAGACGGTACATCGGAGCGCGCGAGACAACTGGAGGATATGGGCAATGTCTCCTTGATAGAGGGTTCATTCGCTGACGAAGAGATTTTCCGCAAAGGCTTCCGTGCTTGCAATGGAGCTTTTGTCAATATCGACGGGTTCAACACGGGCGAGAAAACAGAAACCTATCTCGCGATGAGGACCTATGAAATCGCGATCGAGGAGGGGATCAGGTTCTTCGTTTTCGGCAACCTCGACTATGTGCTGAAAAAGGCAGGATATGATTCGCGTTTCCGAACCGGCCACTATGACGGCAAAGGGCGCGTCGCAGAATGGATTCTGTCGCAAAACAAAGCCAATGCCGACAGGATGGGCGCCGCGATATTTACGACCGGGCCGTATATGGAGATGGCGTTCTCGCCCTTTACGCCGATGACGCCCAGAATTGAGGAGGGCGTTGTTACCTGGAGAGTGCCGCTTGGACGTGGAGCCGTTGTCCATGTCTCGCTGGAAGATTGCGCATATTATGTCCGTTGGCTTTTCGACAACACCGAACGGTCTGTCGGAATGGACCTTGAGGTTGCCATCGAACATGTGCGTTACGACGAACTCGCTGCGACGTTCGAGCGTGTGACGGGACATCCCGCACGTTACATAGATACCGACGTGCATCAGTATTTCGGCGGATCCCTCAAGAACGCGGCAGATCGGCCGGCCGGCTACAATGCGGATCCCGCCGATAGGAGCACGATGAGTTTTAGGGACAACTTCACGGGCTTCTGGAACATGTGGAGACATGACATCATCAAACGCGATTACCAGCTTCTTGATGACATCCATCCCAACAGATTGAGGTCGGCCGAGCAGTGGATACGGCGCCATGAGGAACTTGCCCGCTTAAACGGTTCACCTTCGCTCTGGGACAAGCTGCAGCCCGAGGCGTTGCAAAACAGCTTTTCGGTTCTGAAAAGCAGCGAAGATAGGCAAAGGGGAAATGTTGGCGGCCTCTGACACCTTGGTGATGCCAAGCGATGGCCTGAGGTCACGCCGAGGCGAAGACGCTGAAATCAGGAGCCTTATTCTCGATCATGCCGAAGCCTATATCCGCCGCATCGGCCACAAGAAAACCAACGTCGCCGATATAGCAGATAACCTGGACATGAGCCGGGCGAACATCTATCGCTTTTTCCCAACGAGAGCGGCTATAGACCATGGCGTTTTTGCCAGGCTAACCGACGACACGCTGTCGGCGATCACTCATATCGCCGGCGGTCCCGACACCGCTCCGGCAAGGCTGGTTACGATCCTGCAAGTCCTTCATCGTCGGGTTCGCGAAGATTTTATCCATGCGCCGAATATCCACGCGCTCTACGTCGCAGCTTATTTGGACAACTGGGCAGTAACGCGCCTCTATCTTCAACGATTGATCGCAATTCTCGCAAAAATCCTCCGCGAGATGAATGCATCATCTAAACTGGGCGTTGCTGGTTCAGTGGAAACCGCACAAGCTGTTGTCGATGCAATGAATCCGTTTCTGCATCCTCTTCTGGTTGAACTGCGCCTAAAAAACCAGAATGATGTCGACATGGAACTGAGAGGCCAGATCGCATTCGTCCTGAGCGCCCTCGGCGTTCGAGTGGCATGGTCCGCAAAAATACGAAAATGAGTGGGAAGGGAGATGATGGAGATCGCTTTAAAAATAGCCGACGGCTCACGGCAAGGAGTTTGTCGTGCTTGCGAAACCGTGGGTCCATAAATATGCGTACGCCTCAGACACCCTCCAAATTCGACTAATTTGCAAGTCTGCGACTCTCAGGCCCCGCAACCAACTTTCCCAATATCCAATACGCAAAAATCGCGTTCTCGCCTGCCGCACCGAGCTGCGGAAACTACGCTTCCCTGGTCTGGCGAACGGGCGGAGATACTGATCCGCCGCATTGGCACAGAGTGCAAATCCGGGGCTGTCAGGGGTTTCGCTGAAACGGCAGACATGCTCTTTGCGGGGGGAGGCGGGCTGAGCCCGACGCCGGGTGAATAACGGCGGCATTGCCGTTGCGATCTGTGCGTGGCATCTTCCCGGCGGGGATGACACGCCTCGTCCCGAGGTCGTTGGATGGGTTTTTCCGTTTTATGCTGTGTAAGTCTATCTTCCCAACGGAGGCTTGAATGAGTGTTGGCCTGATCGCCCTTCTTGATGATATCGCCGCCTTGGCCAAGGTGGCTGCAGCCTCGCTTGACGATATTGCCGGCCAGGCAGCCAAGGCAGGCGCGAAAGCGGCAGGCGTCGTCATCGATGATGCGGCAGTCACACCCCGCTACGTCACCGGATTTTCGGCAGCACGCGAAGTGCCGATCATCGGCAAGATCGCAGTCGGTTCGCTGAAGAACAAGCTTCTGATCCTGCTTCCCGCGGCGCTTATCCTCAGCCTCGTCGCGCCGCAGGCGATCACACCGCTGCTTATGATCGGCGGACTTTTTCTCTGCTACGAGGGCGTGGAAAAAATCTACGCACTGGTGCTGCCGCATGCGGCTCACGCCCATGAATCGGCACTCGAGACGACAAGCCTCGATGCGCAATCCCTCGAAGACGAAAAGGTCGCCGGTGCGATCAAGACCGATTTCATCCTGTCGGCCGAAATCATGGCGATTACGCTCGCCGCGGTGCCATCAGGCAGCTTATTCACGCAGGCCTTCATCCTTGCCGTCGTTGGACTGGGTATAACGGCCATGGTCTATGGCGGCGTGGCGCTGATCGTGAAGGCCGATGATCTGGGCCTGATGATGGCGCGGGTGCAGACGGCGTCTCCGATGGGGGCATTCCTGCGCGTGGTCGGACGTGGACTGGTCACAGGCATGCCTTATTTTCTGAAAGCGCTCGGTATTGTCGGAACGGCTGCGATGATCTGGGTCGGCGGCGGCATCATCGTGCACGGCCTCGAAGCCTATGGCGTGGGTGGCCTTGCGCATCTCATCCATGATGCCGGGGAGGTCGCCTCCCAAGCCATTCCCGTTCTGGCGTCCGTGTTGCGATGGGCCGTCGAGGCCACCGGAGCGGGCATCGTCGGTATTGTCGCCGGCTTGATCACGATTCCGGTCGCAGGCTACGTTATCTCCCCGATGTGGCGCTACTTCAAATCAGTCCTGCCGCGTCGCCGGCGGAAAGAGGCACTGGCGGACGGGAAAAAATGAAACTCTCGGATTCTCGCCCGCGAATGAGCTGCCCGCTCATCGGTCCGAGCCGCAGTTTCTGTCAGGAGCGACCGACATCCGGGACCATAAGTCCCGCCTTGCGCAGCCCTTCAACGCGGCGGTTAAAGTCCTCGGGGTTTCGGAAGGGGAGGACGCGGCGGCGGCGTTCGATGGAGCCAGGATGCGATCCTCGTCCGCACCGGCGAGACGGCTGTAGCCGACCACATCCGCGACCAGGATCGCCGCCAGTTTTCGCGTCACGCTCGTAGCCTCAGTTCCTCATCGGACCAAAATAGCACAGCGTGACCGGCAACGTAGCCATCGCCTTCATGAGAAGGGGTCGCGCCTGGGCTTGAAGATCGTCGGTGAAGCGGACGCGACCGCGGCTATTCTCCGTCTTTCAGGGAGAAGGCAAAGACGTAGTCGCCGACATCCTTCGAATATGGTGCGCCGCCAACCGATATCACGACATATTGCTTGCCGGTTATGGGTGAGACGTAGGTCATCGGCGTTGCACTCGCGCCGACCGGAAGGGGATATTTCCAGAGCTCATCACCGTTCTCGGCGTCGTAAGCGCGGATGTAATAATCCTGAAAGCCGGCGAAGAAGACGACACCGCCGGCAGTCGCCGACGTACCGGCATAACTCGGCAGGCCCATCGGCATCGGCAGATTGCTTTTGATCTTAAACGGCCCGAGCTGTTCGGCGGTCCCGGCCGGGACCTGCCATGCGATCTTGCGGGTGTTCAGATCCACGGCTGTGATGGTGCCGAAGGGCGGTTGCGTGCAGGGAACGCGGAGCCTCGATGTCCACATTTCGGTGGCCATGCCGAAAGGTGTGCCGCGCTGCGGGGCGGAGGGGCCGTGTGCAGTCGTGGTGAGGGCAAAATCGACATATTCCCCGCGGGGAATGAGGGCGAAGAGGCTGGGCACACGGATATCGTTCAGGAAGACCCGGTTGTTGGGCAGATCGACCGAAACGCTCCCCCAATTGAGGCCTCCAAGGTTTCCCGGCTGCTGAATCGCATATTGCGGACCGATCGGGGTGAAATCGCCGTCGTAGCGCATCTTTCGAAAGGCGATGCGGCATGCCAGCTGATCGAAGATCGTCAGGCCCCAGGCCGTCTGCTCCGTCACCCGTTCCGCACCGATGGTCGGCATGCCGACGGAATAGGGCTGGGTCGGAGACAATTTCTCCTCGGGTGCGCCACCTTGCTGCGGTACCGGCTTCTCCTGAACCTCGGCAAGCGGTGCACCGGTCTGACGGTTGAGCAGGAAAAGCTGCCCGCGTTTGGTGGTCTGCAGCAGTGCAGGGATGGTGGCGCCATTGCCGTCGGGAAGGTCGATCAGAACCGGCTGGGCCGGCAGGTCATAGTCCCAGATATCGTGATGCACGGTCTGGAACTTCCATTTCTCCCGTCCCGTCGTGACATCAAGCGCCACCAACGTGGCATTGTATTGATCGGCGAAGGCCGGACGATTAACGCCGTAATAATCCGGGGTGGTATTGCCGAGCGGTGCATAGATGAGGCCGAGCTTGTCGTCGAATGCGGCCGTCGTCCACATGTTGGGCGTGGCCCGCGTATAGGTCTGGCCCTCCGGCGGGAGTTTGGTGATCTCTAGGTTGCCAAGATCCCATGCCCATTCGAGCTCGCCGGTAACGACATTGAAGGCGCGGATGACGCCCGAGGGTTCGCCCATCTCCTGATTGTCTATGACCCAGCCTCCGATGACGATCAGATTGCGGGCAATCAGTGGCGCCGACGTCTGAAAATAGTAACCCGACTTGACTTCACCCATGCCCTGGGAAAGCTGCACCGTGCCATTGTCTCCGAAGCCCCTGCAGGGCGCGCCGGTCTTGCTGTCGATCTCCAGGAGACGGGCATCGATTGTCGTCTGCACCAGACGCTCATTGCAAAGACCGTCGGCGGATTGGGCCTCCTGTGGCATCTTGTAGTAGCCGAGGCCGCGGCAGCGTTGCCAGTAAGGCGCGGCCGCCTTGGGATCGAAGGTCCAGCGGGGTTTGCCCGTATCTGCATCAAGCGCTGCGATCACATTGGTCGGCGTGCAGGTGTAGACCGTATCGCCGATCTGCAGAGGCGTGTTCTGATCGGCGCCATCGCTTTTGCCGGTGCGATATGTCCAGGCAAGGTCGAGCTTGGCAACATTGCCGCGGTTGATCTGATCGAACGGGGAGTAGCGGTCTCCGGCCGTGCTGCGGCCATAGGACGTCCAGTCGGAGGGTGAGTTGTCACCCTTGGCGGTCTTATAGGCGGGGATGCCGGCGGAGGGGCGGATCAACCCGTGCGGCGTGAACGCAAGGCTAAAACCGACAGCGAAGAGGATGACCGCAATCAAGGTGCCGCCATAGAAGAGTTTGCGGTTGGCGGTTGGCGAAAGTGACGGCGCAAAGAAAAGTGCAAAGCCAGCCAGTGCGATGGGCGACATCAGACGCGCAAAGAGCGCCCAGAAATTGAAACCCGACTCCCATAGTGCCCAGGGAAGGGTGAAAACGGCCACAAGCAGGACGATGAGGGCGCCTGACGTCTGCCGGCGCCACAGCAGAAGCGCGGCAGACAGATAGGCAAGCCCGACCATCGCGTAATAGGGCGAGCCGCCGAAGCCGAGCAGCAATGCGCCGCCTCCCATCAGACCCAATCCGATGAAGGCGAGCACAATAAAAAACAGGGTGGCCAGAAATTTCATAGTTTCCTCATCCAATCCGCCGCCCGATCGTCTGGTCCAACGCCGACCGTCGCATGGCGCCTCGGGAAGCGCAGGGCCATTGGGTTGACGGTCAGCGGTCTCGTCTTCGGGAGAGGGCGCTCTCTCGTTCAATTTTTTCCTGATGTACCTCTGGTCACTGACACGCGGCCCCGACCTGGCAATGATGCCGCCGCCGCTCTGCGGCAACAGCTTACCATTCCAATTCGTGTCAATACTTCTGAAAGGGCCACAGATGTTTCTCGGCGAAAAGCTTGATCTAGCAAAAGGGCGACCGACAGGATTCGATTATATGCGATTGCTGTTAGCCTTTTCAGTGCTTTGGATACATACGGCCCGCGTCACGTACGGCGATGATCTGTTTCTCTGGGAGTCACCTTTCCGTCCAGTCATCAAATCAGTGCTGCCCATGTTCTTCGTTCTGAGCGGATTCCTGGTGGCCGGCAGTCTTGAACGGTCGAAGACATTGATCTCCTTTCTCGGGAACCGATTTATCCGGATCTACCCTGCCCTTGCGGTGGAGGTATTGCTGGCTGCCTTTATACTCGGAGCGATCTATACAGAGTATGACCTCAGTGACTATTTCACCGATCCTCAATTCTTTACCTATTTGCTGAATGTCACGGGCCACATCCACTTCAATCTGCCCGGCGTATTCCTGGATAATCCCGACGCCGCGATGGTGAATGGGCAGCTCTGGACGGTGCCCTTCGAGCTTGAGTGCTATGCCGCGATCGCCGCGCTGTTTCTGCTCGGCGTGGTCAGGCGGCGGGTGATCGCCCTTGTCGCAACGCCGGCTTTGATCATCAGCTTCGGTATGGCAAGGTATTGGAAACATGAGAGCGATTGGGCAATAATGCCGACCACCGCGTCGGGCAACCTGCTCATCTGTGCGTTTCTCGTAGGGGTGACCTTCTATCTCTATAGGGACAAGGTTCTGTGGGATGTGAGAATATTCCTTGCCTCGGTGGCAACCATATTATGGGCCTACTGGTTTAGTTCCTTTGGAGATTTCATTGCCATTCCGGCAATCGGATATGTCACCGTCTTTCTCGGCCTGACCTCGCCCCGCAAGCTCGGCATTCTCAGCGGGGCCGACTATTCCTACGGCGTCTTCCTCTATGGCTATCCCATTCAACAGGCGTTCGTGGCGCTCGGGCCTTGGGCGCATAACTGGTGGTTGAATGGTATTGTCTGCAGCATCGTTGCCACCTGCTTTGCCGCCTTCTCGTGGAGATTCATCGAAAAGCCGGCGTTGAAATTGAGGAAACAGGTCACCTGGCTTGAAAACCTCAGTCTCAAGCGTGGTGCAAAACGGCAATTGGCCGCCGCAGTCGCCAAATAGGCTTATCGATACCGGTCCCGACGCCGGCGATCCCATCGTGCCTTACCCCGACGGACATCAGCAGGGCTTGCCAGTCACCAGCGAGTTCTGATTCGTTGAGCCGTGGTCGATTGCCGGGGAAAAATATCCGCCTGTCGCGAAGGCTGGGCGTGGACCAGCCTTGCGTCATCGACGTCGTCGCCATCTCGTGCTGGGATGATAAGTGCCATTGGATCATCGCGCTGCATAGGCGCCCTGATGACCTGTATTAAATCTTCCGGCGTGCGCCAAGCATCTCTTTGTTTTGGATGATAGAGCGACTCTGTCGGATGAATAGCCGAATATTCTGCGGTCGGGTTGTTCGGCTTACTGAGGGGATCTTAGCAATATTTTAACGGTAGTCGATAAAATACTTTGATCGGACTTCGTTTCGACTTTGGGTTTTTGTCATGTCATTGAGGGCAGGCGACGGCTTGAAGGAGGTGTGGAGAGAGGAGCAGACTAATGCTGAAGAGCGCGTTTATCGTGGTTGCCGTCTCCATCGCCGCCGGAGCGACCATCCGCGCCTCGGCCTTTGCAATCTTTGCTTTTCTGCTGGTCGTCGCCTGGGGGGCCGTGATCCTGCTGAAAGGTTCTTCCTTTTCGGAAGCGATCGTCTACTGCCTCGAAGCGCTTGTGCTGATGGAAGTAAGTTATCTGGCGGGTCTATTTGCCTATTCTTTGTGGGGGCATATCCAAAGGCGCCGGAGAAAGAACTTGCTCACAGAGCGCTCACCTATGACCGGCAAGCGTCCCCACGGATAATGCCGTGGGGAGGAGGCAGGATGCGGCCTCTGCGAACTGTTGGGGAAACGGAGCGACCCTACGCGTCCATTTTGGGCAATAAGGCATGCCGGGAAAGCAGGGCTGCCAAAGTCTTTGCCATGATTACGAAATCCAACGCGAGTGTCCATTTGCGCAGATACTCCACGTCGCGGGAAACGCTGTTCTGATAACCGACGCGTTCGCCGATCTGCCAATGGCCGGTCAGGCCAGGACGGACCGCGATATAGGCAGCGGCATGTTCGCCGTAACGCGGCAGCTCTTCTTTGGTAGTAGCGCGAGGCCCGACGAGGCTCATTTGCCCGAGCAGCACGTTGATCAATAGCGGAAGCTTGTCGAGGTTCGATCGCGTCAGCATGTCGCCGACGACAGTCACATGCAGGCCGGCTGTAGCGTCGGCTCCCGTCGTCCGAAACTTCAGGCAACCGAACTCTTTTCCCCTATATCCGATCCGCCGGTCGGAATTGAAAACGGCGCCCCGATCGCTTAGCGCTATGATGACTGCTACCGACAGAAGGATCGGCGACAGAAGAAATAGGAGAGACGTCGCAATGGCGATGTCCAATGCACGCTTCAGAATTCTGCTGATCTTATGGGATTTTGACGTATTGAATGGACCCCCTTGCTGTTGCACCCCGGCGCAATCCTGCCAAGGTTCTGTTTGGTTGATGCCATGATTTTTTCCCGCCATCCGCGTCTCCGTTGGGCGAATCCCAGAAATAACCGCCAAATCTTGTTTTAATATAAGTTTGATGTCTGTGACCAAGGTCATATTGGTGAATAAATTATTTATTCTCTAAAGTTTTTCTTACGGTTATTTAAGGTATTATTCGAAATGTAAAGCACATATGAAAAATGTTACTAATATTAACGTGGTGATCAGAGGCTGTTCTTCTGTTGTGTAAATTTATGCTGTAATTAGACAATTGTCATAAATCGTATAAAAATCCAATTGCAGCTTTCCTCCGCTGCATTCTGTAGAATTCGATATGGGTTTTGTTATATATAAATATGAGCAGTCGTCATAATTTATGTATAATTTCAGAAGGTGATTTTTATATTATTACTATTTGACTTTCTAATTTAACGGATTACGAATGTTGTTGACAGTAATAAATAAATTAGTCTGCGTGGAGCTGCGTGTATGGACGGGGCGATTGGTATCAGAGATAACAAGACTGGAGGCGGCGCGGCTCGAATAGGCGAAGCGGTTACTTGCGAGCCAGTCGGTATTGTATACGGCGGCCGGGGAGATTTGGATCACGAGTTTCCGTTTTACCGTTCGAGTGTTCGAAAGTTTCGCCGCGGTGAGGTGATTGCCGGCGCCGGTGATGCCGTCGACATGTTCGCCCGCGTCCAGCGCGGAATGGTGAGTGCAAGCACGCCGCTTGCAGATGGACGAGAGTTCATTGTGGAAATCATTCCGAAAGGCGGCTTGATCGGCGAATTGGAGGTGCTGCGCAAGCAGTCCCTCAGCCTGGAATATCGGGCCTCATCGGACTGCGAACTGCACTACTTCGATGGTCGGTTGCTGCGGGACCTGTGTGCAAACGATCCGCAATTTCAGGTGAAGATCTTGTCGAAGGCGCTGGCGCGTGTTTCCGAACTCGAACTGCGGATCATTTCCAACGCCGGATCGAGCCTAAGGCAGAGATTGGCCCGGATGCTGCTGCGCCTTTCTGCCTTGTACAAAGTGGATGCGCAACATAGCGGCGATGAACTGATCATCTCCCAACATGACCTAGCGGCGACGCTGCCGGCGTCGCGCGAAAAGGTCAACCAGTGCCTGCGGCGCTTGCGTGAGAGCAAAGTGGTCGATGGCACGCAGGGCAAAATCCGTATTCTCAATCGGAAGGCGCTGGAAGCTTATGCCGAGGGTATGGAGTCGCTTGCTTGAGGGGCGCCTCGACTAAAGAAAGCGGCAGCGAAAGTCTCAATAAAACCCGCCGCCGGCGGGTTTTATGTTTGACGGCGGTGGGAGCGGCTGGCGGACGCTAAAGCATGTCGCGCAAAACTGTGCAGCGGTTTTCCCAGGCAAAGCGCGAAACGCTTTTGCCGCAACGACATGCGAGAAAATAAAGAGCTAAAGCGCATTGAGCGAATCTGAAAGATCGCGACGCGCTTTAGACTTCGCTTTCCGACGCATTCCTCCAGTATTTCCAGCCTTCACCCTGGATGAGCCCGTGATCGGAGAGATCCTTCCAGCTTCTGTAGGTGCCGGTGTCGTCGTAGACGAAGTCATCCATATCCCTGCTCGAGGAATATACGGCATATTCTTCCGTATGTTGGGACCGGTGCGCCGCATCGGCAACCTTGTGCACGAAGCTCGACAGGAACTTGAAATGCAGAAGCGCGCCGGATACGCCGAGCGCCCCGCGCATGTCGCCCAAATTCAGCGAGAGCGGCCAGACCTGATGCGATGATTTGAGAAAAAGACGTTCACCCTCGATATAGACCAGAGGTATCTTGTTGAGCGCCGGGCCGTCCCAGAGCCGGTCGTGGAAATAGACCCGCCCGCGAACGCCGCCCTTGATCCATATCGTCCCGTTGCGTTCGTCGAAATGCGCGACGTAGCCGGATCGGTCGAAGAGATTGCAGACCTCGAGCGGATTGCGACCGGGTTCGCATATGTTTTCGAGAACGGGATGCGGGCTGTACATGTCGATCATCACCGAGCGCAGCGAACGACCGCCGGTGGAACCGATATAGGCGGTCAGCTGATCGATCGGCCGTGTGTCGCAATGCGGATAGACCAGGAACTCGTCGGCGTCGACATAGAGAACCCATTTCTCCTGGCAGTGCCGGTTGATGACTTCGTTGATCCAATCATTCCCGAATCTCGCCGCCTTGTAGGATCCGTGGGCAGAGAGAAGGGAGACATCGTCGAAGCCGGACAGCAATTCGGCCGTGCCATCGGTGGAGCCGTTGTCGATGCAGATGAAGTGCTCGAAGCCGAGATCGCGATAATACTGCAGGAAGAATGCCAGCCGGTGGCCCTCGTCGCGGATGACGCAGATGACGACATGACGCGCCTGCTTGAGCCCGCTGCGCAGCAGGTCGTAGCGAACCTGCCGGGCCTTGAGCGAGCGGCGCAGGCGGGCTTTTGTGTAATGCGAGATACTGGCGGCGGAAGCCTTATAACTCATAGTCTGTCCTGAACATTCGTTGCGCTTCCGCGTGCAAATAAAAGGTCGACTGCCATGCCGAGATCAGTCACGCCGATATTCACCCCCAGGCTCACCACGCGTCACACGGCGTAATCGCCAACCAGCAGGCTCTGGACCCGCGGACTGGATCCATCCTTCTCGATTGCGTGTTCGATGCGCGCCCGCATCGACCGGTATTTATAGAGGAGCTTACGATCGAAGCTTATTCCGCGATACAGCGAGTGGTAAATTGGATGTGCTTTGCGCAGATCGACATAGACTTGGCTTTCCCTATCGGTCCAGGGAAAGAAGGTGCCGTGCCACGGCTTCGGATGCGCCATATAATGGACGATCGACAGGGAGGACATGTTGACGAGATGAAGGAACTGTTTGGGGAAGTTCCAGCGGTTCGATACGAGGATGAGTGATGAACCGCAGACATAGTTTAATGCGCCCTGATCATGCTTGCCCTCGCAGGCCTCGGGATTTCTAGCAAAAAGCTCAAGCGCCTCCTGTCCGATCCAGCCGTTGCGGTGGAATTTCAAGACCCCCGCGTTGAAATAGTGGCTGCTCTTTCCGGTGTCGAGGAAGTCATGGATCGCCGTGTAGTCGCGCGCCGCGAAAAACCTGCCCTCGGGTACAAAGGCATTTTCGAGCCTGCCGAGATCGCTGACGATCTGCGTGTCCCCATCGAGGTAGATGATCTGGGTATAGTTGGCAGGCAGGATCTCGCAAAGGACGAGCTTGGCCATGGTGCTGACGCTGATGCGTCCCTGGAAATGTGATCCGTCGAGCTTGCCGAGCGAATCCTGCAGCGCTTCGGTCGCATCAATCAAGTCGACCCCGCTCGCTGCGAGCAGGGCTTTCAACTCTTCGAAATTATCGAGATGTTCCGACATCAGGACACAGACATCGGTCGCAGGGCTTGCGAATTTCCGAGCCTGAAGCGCCGAAAGAATAGTCGGAAATGAATATTCGACATCCGTGACGTAGACGACGCACTGATTGTTCATGTCCTCACCCTTCCGATCGCCCGCAACAGGCATGAATCGCTGTCGCCTTCCAAGTCGAGGGAACTGTTGTTGATTGAGCCGAAGGGCCTGTCGTATGAAGGCCCAGTCCGGTATATATTGCCGAGATGCAGTCTCGGCCGTTGGCTTATCGGCGTCCGGCTGCCGGCGGTTTTCGTGTGTTTCATTGTTGAGATATTCACCATGAAGAATGCCCTGCCTGCGATGAGGCTGCGTTTCGATGTCTTCTTCCCTGGCACAACGGTGGGAGCCGGGGCGCAGACAGAAGAGGTATTTGGATGCTGATCACCGCGCTGATCGCCGCCGTGATTTCGATAGCTGCCGGTGCTTGCATCCGCGCCTGGGCTTTCGCAGTCTTTGCATTCCTTGTGGCCATCGGCTCGGGCGGCGTGGTTTTCGTGGACGGGTCCTCCGCGGTTGCGGCGATCGGATCCGGTATCGCTATCCTCGTGCTGATGGAGATCGGCTATCTGACGGGCGTCTTCCTGTCGGGTCTCCTGCGGCGCAATGCCAGGCTGCGGGAGAGCAATTCTGCAGGCAATGTCTCTGCCGCCAGCGAGCGCCAGCAAGGCTGACATTGAGACTGCGCCAGGCTGCCATCCACGACGAAAGTCCTGAGCGGGCGTCATCGTGTTGAAAACATCGGCGCTCTCATACGAGATGCCGATGCCTCCAGGCGCTGGTTCGCAGGCGATGAGACTGCCCGATGCCGCGGGACATAAGGTCCGGCCAGGCAGCCCGCGGCCAGCCCCGCCGAGGTGCTGAACAGCAAGCCAAGATCCGTGCCGCTGCCTGATATCGCCGCGGAGCCGATCTGTGCAATGGATGCCATCACGGCGGCGATTCCGATCGCATGGGTCTCGCGGTCGCCAAATTTATACCGGCCGGCTGCCCTCGCCAGGCTGTAGACGAAGACGGCGAACAGGGCGGTGCCGGTCAATCCGACATTGGACAGCAATGCGGCGATGAAACTGGAGGCGCGAACCGTGCCCAGTCCGGCGCCGAACGTGGCGGTATCGACGAATGCGATCAGTGCCAGCGTGTTCCAAGCGGTGCGCTCTTCGCCGGATTGCGATTGGAGCTTGTCCGATACGGTGGTGGTCAGGAGGCCGGCGATGGAATTCCATGCATCGGGGACGAGGCTGAGCGCGGTGATGGCGCAGGGGATGAAGAACAGCGTGATCACAAGGAAAGTCACGTGCGGGGTCGTGGCGGGACCGCCGATCAGTCGTTTCAGGGAGAACAGCACGAACATACAGACAATAAAGGCGCCCGCGACATAAGCGGTTGTCGAGGTGCAGAGCACGATGGTGGGGCCGATCAGAAGCGTTGCCAACCCAGCCATACGGCCTTGGACTCGCTCCAGCCAAAGCATGAGCGTGAAGGCGAAATAAGCCAGTGCGACGGCGCCGTACATGCTCGCTTCGGGAAAGGGGCCGACGATGCGCTTGAAGCCGTGGATGGTCTCGGCCGTATGCATCGTATAATTCGCATTTCTGATGAGATCGAGCACATGGGCCTGACCGATCTGGAAGGTTGCGAGGTCGATCAGCGCGAAGGCAAAACACGCCATCGATGCCACGATCAGCTGCTGGGCGATGAAGCGGCCATAGCCGAGCCGGGCAAGTCCGGCGACGACGGCGAAGCAGGCAAGGTCGCCGAGCAGGTAGACGGACTGGCTGAGATTGGACGAACCCGGGGCCAATGGAGCCGCTACCGTCGACATCATCCCAGAGGGATCTCTGGCGGAGGAGTAAACGAGGGTCGCGCCGGCAAAGATACGGGGCAGGAAGAAGGACGAGACCACGGAAAACAGGATGTAGCAGGCAAACCAGAAGCCAGGCCCCGGATAGGCGATGCTGGCGAGCATCGCCTGCGTCTGAACCGGGCGCAGCAGGGCCGTCATGACGAGAAAGAGCACCAGAAGATGGCTCGGCTGGATGCTGCTGCCGCCGAGCGCCGGCAGTTGCAGAGCCGCTGCGGCTCCCAGCAGCGTCGAAAGGCAAAGGACGGTGACGGCAAAGCGCGCGCCGTTGAGCATGCTGAGCACGCCAAGCAGCAACACCATGAAACCGATCGGCTCGATCGACATGCTTCAGATCCCAAGCCGGAGGGCGAGCGGCGGAAGCATCGCTTTTGCCGAAGAGCGGCATCCACCTTCCGGTGGGATGGGCAAGGCCTTGATGATCACAATCGTCTCCTAATTCGATCCCGCCTGGGAGACCCAGCCGGGAGCCGGGCGATTGTCCCCGGCCACATCGGAGGACGGAACCGTCGAACTCTGTGTCTGCGGTGCGGCCTGCGGCGGCGAAGCTGGCGTCTGAAGGTTCGTGTCCAAACCGACCTCGACGAGATCGTGCGGCAGCAATGCGGTCTGCTCGTCCGCCACGATGCTGCGGGAGGTCCCGTCGTCGTTGCGGCGCACGATCCTGTAATTCTTCTGCGCCCTGCCGAGACCCGGCGCGTCCGTGTTGATCTGGGCGAGTTGGGCATCGTAGCCGGCCTGTTCGCCCAGAAGCTGGGCCACCTGGATGTCGATCGCCGCCCTGCCGATCGCGAGATTGACCTGGTTCAGCAGCTCCTGGTTTTCGCTGTTCTGCCGGTTGACGATGTTGATCTTGGAACGGTCGGCTTCGCTGAGGCCCTGGCGTGCCGTGGTCAGGGCGACTTCGAGATCGATCAGGGTGCCTTGCGCATCGGCCACCCAGCGGTCGACCGAGACCTGGCGCGAATTGCTGACCAGGCCCTTGCTCACCAGGCTGTTGACATTGTCCAGTTCCTTCTGGGCAAGTTCGATCTGCCGTTTTTGTGAACTGATCTTGGCCTCCAGCGACTCGGCCTGCTGGCCATAGAGGCGGGTGAGGTCGTTCGCCGCTTCGATCTGGCTGGCGATGTCGACGCGCCGCAGCCGCATCAGGTTCAGCTCCTGGTCCTTCAGCTTGTCCACGTCGGGTGTTCCCAGGAGTTCGGCGGGGATTTCGAAACTCTGCTCGCCGGCGATCTCGGCACGCAGCCGCGCCTGCCGCATCAACAGATCGCGCCGGTTGAGGGCGGCCGTTCGGTAGGCGCCGGCAGCCTGGATCCGGTCGCGCTCGAAATAGGTATTGTCTTCGCGTTCCCTGAGGAAGCCGCCGGCGATGCTGACGGCCTTCATCACCGTCATGTTGGGTTCAAAAGCATAGCGGCCGGGAGTCTGCACGGTTCCGGTGACGAAAATCGGTGCATGCTCGGCAATCTCCAGGGCGATATACGGCTTGCCCGGAAGTGCGGACTTTTCGGCCAGCGCGGCGGCAATGGCATCGGCAAGCTGCTCGGTCGTCTTTCCATTCGCCTGCAGGTGGCCAGCGATCGGGATCGACAGATTGCCGGCATCATCAATGGTATAAACGCCGTCGAGAGCCTCCCAGCTGGCATAGCGCGAATCCGACGACCGCCATTCGACGACGCGCAGCCTGACCTTGTCTTCCGGCACGAGAGTGAATGTTTGCGCGTGGGCGACGCTCCAGCCGGTCAGGCAGCAGAATGCCAGCAAGGCGAGTGCCGCGGAGACGAGGCGATCGAACAAGGATGTAGGCTGCATTGGTCTATCTCCGTTTCGTTGCGATCGACGGGGAAGGCATCTCGCGCGGCGACGGAGTGCCGAATTCGAGAATGCGGGACGGAGAGGCACGGCCGACAAGAAGGTCGGATAGCGCCAGCAAATTGCCGTTCAAACGGCCCCACCGGTCGATCAGGCGGTCCTTCAACAGGGCGCCCGACATATTTGCCAGGATGTTGCGGCCAATCTGCGCGATTGCACGGCCTTTCGACATCGTGCCCTTGCGGATCAGGTAGACAGGATTGGCGACCTGTGAATAGCCGAGCCTCCGGCCGGGCTGGCGTCCGGATCTGACGCCGAGATGTACGCCGCAGGCGCCTTCGACGTGCACGGACCGGCCGTGGCGGGCGATGGACCTGCTGAAATCGACATCCTCGAGCCAGCCGTAAAGCGGCAGCTGCTCGTCGAAGGCCAGGGCGTGCTCGATAACGGGCGCAAGGCGAACCGCCATATTGCATCCATAGGCGTTGTAGATATCCGCCACATGCTCGGCGGCTTCGCCTGCCGTAGCGAGAACCTCCAGGGCCTTCGGCATGCTGAGGCCCCCGTCGAGGACGCCATCGGCCAGCACCTCGCCAGTGGCGATTGCCACCTCCGGCTTTGCTGCAAAGACGGCTGCCATGCGCGCCAGGAAGGTCGCGGCGGGAATGAAGTCGTCATCCAGGAAGATCAGAACGTCCGTATCAGCCGCTGCGGACTGGATGATCCTGTTGCGCTGGGCGGTCAGGCCGCGGCTGCCGACGATGACTTCCACATCGCGGCGGCCGGCGAGCCCGGCGGCATCCTCGATAACAGGCACGCAGACGATGAGCCGTTCCGCCTGGTCCGGCAGGCCGGTGAGGTAATCGATCGTCTCCCGCAGTATCGAGGGGCGCCCCGCCGAGGCGATCCCCAAGGCGATCCGCAATGGACGGTCCTGTCTTGTCGCTCCTGCCGAAGGTGAGATCATGACTCTATTCTCTTCGGTGCATGGTTGATGATCGCGCCGACGATCTCGGCGCCGACATTGCGCATGGTGTCGATGACGCGCACGGTATCGTCGATCGAGGTGTGCCCATGCGAGGTGACCACGAGGACGCCATCCAGCTCCGGCGCGATCGCATTGGCGTCAGGGGAAGTCGAGAATGCGGAAATATCGACGAATATGGCGTCGAACTCCTTTTTCAGGTCTGCGAAGCTCAACTGCGTGCGGCGGGAACTGAGGCGAACGGCCGGCGTCACTGCTTCCACCTTGCCGAGCGGAAGGAATTTCAGGGTTGGGGTGAGGGGCAGCGCCGCCGTCTGGATCAGTTCGCCATTGTCGAGAACATCGACGAGACCTGTGGACGTATGGGGCGCGATCGATTTGCTGAGCGAGGATTTCTGCGCAGCCGCATCGATCAGCAGCGTGTGCGCGCCTGACATCGACGACAGCACCGCCAGTTCGCATGCAATGGTCGATGCCCCGCTGCCGGGATCGACGGCGACTATCCCGATGGCGACGCGGCGTTTGCGCCGAAGGCCGACGATGGTTGCGCTCAATTCCGCCATGCCGGGAAGGACAGGATAGCCGGCGGTCTCACCGCTGCCCGTGCCGGCAGCGAGGAAGCGAGCAGTATGCCCGTTCCGATCCTCCTTCGATCTTGCCAGCAAGGTGACGATGGACACTCCGCCGGCATCCGTGATCTGCTGAGGACGGACGATCCGGCGGTCGCTGGCGTGCCTTATCATGGCGAGCGCCAGGCCGACGCCGAGGCCAACCGCCCCGGCAAAGATGATGATGAGAGTGCTGCGCGGCCTCGCCTTCGAAAGAGGCAGCGTGGCCCGCGAGACGATCGTGGCGTCGGAGACGGGGTAGGTTATGCGCTGTTTGGCTTCGGTAAGCTGGGTCAGCGTGCTTTCATAAAGGGTGCGGCGGGCATCCGTCGCGCTCTGCAGCTCCGCAAGCTTGAACTGGTCGCGCGGATTGCTGTTGAATGTGTTCAAGGCGCTGGAGGCATCGGCCAGCCCGCGCTGCTGCTCCCTGATGAATTTTTCCAGCCAGTCGCTGTATTGTCGGGAAGCATCGGCCTTCATTGCGATATTCTTCTGGATATATTGCCTGGCGAGCGTATCGGCGATGGCGACGGCCTTCTGAGGGCTCGACGCTGCAGCTGATATCTCGATGATCGTCGAACTCCCGATCCGGCGTATGTCCATCATGCTCTGCAGCGTGGCGATTGCCAGGTCGTGGAGCTGTTCCTCCTCCGTCCGGGGTCTGGGCGGCGTTTCACTCGTTCGCATGCCTGCCGCGTCCTGCGCCGTATCCACTTGAGCAGAAATTCCCAGAAGCCAGTCCTTCGCCTTGTCGAGCAGCGAAGGTTTCCAATCGACAAAGTCGGGATCGCTATCAAGATCGAGCGCTCTTACTGTCCCGCCGATGACATCGCTCGATCGGGCAATCTCCAGCTGCCCTTCTATGAACGCGTCTTCCGCGAAGGCTCTCTGAGCCTCGGAGCTGTTCACCTGGGGGAAGATCACAAGTTGCGTGCTGGCAACGTAAGTCGGCTCGGCGGTGAGAAGGTAGCTGCCGGCCATTGCAACAAAGGCAAAGGTCGTGGCCACGATCCATAGCCAGCGCATTCTGAGAAAAAAGAGCATGTCCCGCAGGGTCAGCGGCGAGTTCCCGCCAGCGGCTGCGGCGGCAGGCAGGGATAATGGGGAAACACCGCTGAAGATCGTGCTTGAGGTCATGTCGTCCTAGTCCAAAATGGCGAGATTACGGAGTAACGAGGTACTGGCAGCCTGGAGGGGACGGGGAGAGCCGTGTATCTTCCGACTTCGGGCAGGATCGACAGCTCTCCCATTTGAATGCTCAGTACGAGCCACGCTGCGAAAACAGAGCGGGGATGGTCTTGGCGATGATGATCAAGTCCCGGCCGAACGACCAGTTGTTGAGGTAGTGAACGTCGAGCGAAACCCGGTGCTCGTAGCTGACATCGTTGCGCCCGCTGGTCTGCCAGTGACCGGTCAGTCCAGGACGGACGGCCATGTAGGCCCAAATATGCTCGCCGTAGCGCGGCAATTCCTCGGCGGTGATCGGCCGGGGGCCGACGAGGCTCATTTCGCCACGCAGGACATTGAACAGCTGGGGGAGCTCGTCGAGGCTCGACCGCCTGAGGATATCGCCGACGGCCGTGATCCTCGGATCATCCTTCAGCTTGTGCGTCGCTTCCCATTCGCTGCGCGCAGCCGGGCTGTTCTGCAGCAATTCGGCCAGCTGAGCGCTCGCATCGGTCTTCATCGTGCGAAATTTGAGGCATCCGAATGGCGCTCCGCCGAAGCCGATGCGCGTATGGGAATAGAAGACCGGGCCGCGGTCTGAGATTTTCACGATCATTGCGACGAGCAGCAGAAGCGGGGAAAGCAGGATCAGGGCGGTGATCGCCAACAGAAGGTCGAGCGCGCGCTTGGATGATCTGGCTGCTGCACGAGGCTGAGACGCATGGATGTCGCCGCTTTTCGCAGACCGTCCGACACGCGACCATGCCTCGAAACTATGTGCTTCCCATGCCATCGGGGGTCTCCAAAACTTTCCGATTAAGAACCGTTCAAAGTTTGCTGCGCCGCACTCTGGTTGTCTGTTACCAAAGTCATAATCCTTAATAAATTCTTTATGCTACTAAAACGGCAGAAGAGAATTCCGTTTGTAGCTCGATCGATTTATTTTCATTCTAAATAAGAATCTAACCCACCTTTGGTGATTAATCTATGAAGACTCATTTACATTTCTGGATATCCAAATTTGGGTTATTGCTGTTTTTTGACTTGTGAGGCTTTTTAATAGGCAGATATATGCAAAAACATGATCATTATTCGGGCATATCGATGTTTTGATTGCGATGAGCGATGTATTTTTTCTTCTTGATCTAAATGTAATCTCAATTTTTACGCTATCTATCTGTGATGTTATTTGACTTGAGTATTAAGCCAATATAGATGATGCAGTGCAGCATGCTTAATCGTTATTCGAGTATTGGAGTTATGCGCATGGACGGGGTGACACACGCATCGGATCGCCGGGCCGGCCTCGGCAAGGCGGCGGTATCGGCCAGCGGCGGTATTCATCTCGGCAGCCGCATAGTGCTCGACGATGAATTTCTTTCCTGTCGGTCGAGCGTTCGGCGTTTCCGGCGCGGCGAGGTCATTGCCGGGGCCGGCGTCCTGAACGATATGTTCGCGCGCGTGCATTCGGGGGTGGTCAGCGCAAGCACCATGCTGCCCGACGGCAGGGAATTCATTGTCGAGATCATCCCGAAATCAGGTCTGATCGGCGAGCTCGAGGTTCTGCGCAGGCAGACGCTGAGCCTCGAATATCGGGCCGGTTCCAACTGCGAGCTGCATTTCTTCGAAGGTCGGCTGCTGCGCGACATGTATGCGAGCGATCCCTCTTTCCGCGAAAAGGTCTTTTCCAGGGCGCTGGCGCGTATTTCGGAGCTCGAACTCCGGATCATCGCGAATGCGGCGTCGAGCCTGCAGTCGAGGCTGGCCAGCACGCTGCTGCGGCTTTCGGCTGTTTATGGAAAAGACCCGGCAAACAGCGGGGACGAACTGATCATCTCGCAAAATGACCTGGCCGCGACGCTGCCGGCGTCGCGCGAGAAGGTCAATCAATGCCTTCGGCGCCTGCGTGAAGGCAGGATTATCGACGGGGGGCAGGGCAAGATCCGCATTCTCAACCGCAATGCGCTGGAGGCCTGTGCCAACGGCGCGGTTTCGGTGAAGTAATGCGCGCGTCGCTTTCCGAGGGGATCCGATCCACCGCAAGTGTCGGCCGCTTTCCCGGCCTCCGCACGGCAAAGATCGACCGCGTAGTCGTCATCGACGACTATTCGGTGGCCAGAGGCGGCGCGACGGGCCTGGCGGTGCTGTCTGCCAAGCTTTTCCACGGGCTCGGCATTCCCGTGACCTATATTTGCGGGGATGACGCCGCCAATGCGGAGCTTGCCGCACTCGGGGTCTCGATGGTCGGGCTGAACAGTCGCGACCTGCTCAGCGCCGAGCGTGCGAAGGCGTTCGTCACCGGCATTCACAACGGTGCCGCCGCCCGCATGGTGGCGAACTGGATTGCCGAAAAGGATACCGCCAACACCGTCTACCATGTGCATGGCTGGCACCAGATCCTGTCTCCCGCGATTTTCAGGGCGCTGGCGCCGGTCGCCGGACGATGCGTGGTTCACGCGCATGATTTCTTCACGGCCTGCCCCAATGGCGCCTTCTTCGACTATCAGGCGCAGGAAATCTGCCTGCGGCGCCCGCTCGGCGGAGGCTGCATTGCGACGGCTTGCGACAAGAGAAGTTATTCGCACAAGTTGTGGCGGGTCGCCCGTGGCTCGAATATCCTCCGGCTCTTGAAGGGCCAGGCCGATTTCGGCCGTATCATCCTGCTGCACGAGAAGATGGCGAGCTTTCTCGTCGGCGCCGGCTATCGGCCTGAACGGCTGACGACGATCCGCAATCCCGTCGCTCCCCTCTCCATCAAGCGCATCGAAGCGGAGACCAACGACGAGTTCGTGTTCATCGGACGGCTGGACGAAGAGAAGGGCGTTGAGGACGCCGTCGCCGCCACGCGCAAAGCCGGCGTCAGGCTCTGCGTGATCGGGGACGGGCCGCTGATGCCGCGGATCGCAGCGTCAGGAGATCACGTCAGGGCCGTCGGCTGGCAGTCGCATGCGGAGATCGGCCCGATCATCCGCAAGGCGCGCGCGCTGTTGATGCCCTCGCGCTATCCCGAGCCGTTCGGTCTCGTCGCTATCGAAGCGGCCAGGAGCGGTCTGCCCGTCATCATGTCGCGTAGCGCCTTTCTCGCCGAGGAAATGGAAAGAGCCGGCATGGCACTTGCCTGCGATACGGCCGATGAAAACGCCTTTGCCAATAGTTTGAGGCGCTTCAGTCAAATGCCCGCGCAAGAGGTTCGCGCCATGAGCGAGCGGGCTTTCCGGCTGTCGCCGGACCTCGCCTCGACGCATGAGGAATGGCGCGATGCGCTTCTTGCCGAATACCAAAGCCTGATTTCGACGAATGCGGTTTCCGAGCCGGCAGACGGTGCAACGATACAAGGAGTATTCAGTTGACCCTTAAAGCAACGACCTCTCTTCCCGACGCGAGGGCATTTCTTGCCGATGCGCCCGTCATGGCGAAAAGACGCGCTGCGGAGGCCGGAAGCACAAAAGAGACCGGGCAACTTCGTGTCGCCATCGTGCATTACTGGCTCGTTTCGATGCGCGGCGGTGAGAAGGTTGTCGAAGAGCTGTGCCGCATGTTTCCGCAGGCCGACATCTTCACCCTCGTCTGCAACCGGGATCGCATCAGCGATTTTCTGAAGACGCGGAACATCCGCACGTCCTTCCTGCAGAAGATCCCCGGCGCCCAACGGCACTATACTAAGATGCTGCCGCTGATGCCCTTCGCGCTCGAGCAGTTCGATCTGCAGGATTACGACCTGGTGCTGTCGAGCGAATCCGGCCCCGCCAAAGGCATCATCACGCGCGCCGACGCTCTCCATGTCTGCTACTGCCATTCGCCGATGCGCTACATCTGGGATCAGTTCCATGTCTATCGCCATGGCCTGCCCTGGGTGGGACGCGCCTTGATGTCGCTTACCGCGCCCATACTGCGCGCCTGGGACGTGACGACGTCCTCGCGCGTCGATGTGTTCGTCGCCAACTCCGACTATGTCGCAAGCCGCATCCGCCGCTTCTACGACCGGGAGTCCGTCGTGATCCATCCGCCGGTTGCGATCGACGATTTTGCGGTGGGCAAGGGGAAAGGCGAATTCTACCTCTATGCGGGACAGCTCACCACCTACAAGCGGCCGGATATTGCTGTGCGCGCCTGCACCGAGGCCGGCCGGAAACTGGTCGTGATCGGCGAAGGCGAACAACTCCCTTATCTGAAGTCGATCGCCGGACCGACGGTTGAGTTTCTCGGCCATCAGCCCTTCAACGTGCTGCGCGACCACTTGTCGCGATGCCGAGCGCTGTTGTTTCCGGGCACGGAGGATTTCGGCATCCTGCCGGTGGAAGCGATGGCGTCAGGGCGGCCAGTGCTCGCTTTCGACGCCGGCGGCGCCCGGGAAACCGTGTCCGCGCCGCAGGTCGGCTTTCGCTTTGCTGAGCAGACGACTGAAGCCCTTTTGGAAACGATGGCAGCATTCGAAGAGGTTGAGGACGATATCGATCCGCATGCCATCCGTGCGCACTCGCTGAAATTCTCCTCCACCGTATTCCGCGATCGGCTGTCCGGCCTCATCGGACAACAGCTGTCCAGCCATGGAGACGGATCTGCCGGCGTCTTCGGAAGACGGCCGGGTTGAAGGGAAAGGAACGGAGCAGCCCGCTTTGCTGCGCCCGCCCAAAGCCGTCTCAACCCCTCGACGAGGAATAGATAGACAGATCATGTCAAGCGTATCTCAGAGGACGGCGACGGCGAGCATCTGGACCATCAGTGGAAAATTCCTGGCGCGGATGCTCGATTTCGTCAGCCTTCTTGTCCTGGCAAGGCTGTTGAGCCCTGCGGATTTCGGCCTGGTCGCCATTGCGACGTCGGTTCTGGTCATCGTCGAGGCGATCCTGGACCTGCCGTTGACGCAGGCGCTGATGCGCCAATCGTCGCCTTCGGACGAGATGTTCGCCACGGCCTTCACTCTCAGCCTGCTGAGAGGACTGGCCATCAGCCTGCTGATGATGCTCATCTCCTGGCCAATGGCGCTGATCTACGACGATTCTCGGCTTTTCGCCCTTGTCGCCGTTCTGTCGATCGCGCCTGCCATGCGCAGCATGGTCAGTCCGCGCATGGTTCTTTTCATGCAGCGGTTCGATTTCAAACGCGAGTTCGCGCTCGATCTCATCGCCAAGGGATCGACATTGCTGTTCGGCGTGGGTGTGGCTGTGGCAACAGGCAGCTATTGGGGGCTGGCGATCGGAGCGGTCGCCGGCCCGACGGCGGCGATGATCACCTCCTATGTCTTTGCGCCGATGCGACCGACGTTCAGCCTTTCCGAATGGAAGCATTTTCAGGACATGATCAGCTGGAATACCGTGTCGCAGGTGCTGAGTTCGATCAATTGGCAGCTGGACCGGCTGCTTCTGCCGCGTTTTACGGGCTTATCGACGTTCGGCGCCTTCAGCGTCGCCGACAATATCGCGGCTATTCCGTATCAGACCTTTGTCGGGCCGTTGCTGCGCCCGCTGATGGCGGCCTTCTCCACGGTCGAAGACCGCCGCAACCTGATCGCCGCCTATCTGAAGGCGACGAATGCGATCACCTTCGTCGCGGCCCCCGTTCTCATCGCGCTTGCCCTTCTCGCCGAGCCGACCGTGCGTATTCTCGTCGGCGAGAAATGGGCATCGTCCGCGCCGATCCTGCAATGGCTGTGCCTTGTCAGCCTGCTCGGTCTTCCCACGAACATGATGCCGCCATTGGCCATGGTCATGAACAATACCCGTTATGTCGCTCTCAGGATGTTTGTCGAGTTCGCCGTCAGGGTGCCGGTCACCATTCTGGGCATCGCCTATTTTCAGGTGGCAGGGGCGCTCGGCGCGCGGATCGTGGCAGTCCTCGTCGCCTACGGCGCGTCGCTCGTCATTACGCGGCGGCTGATCGGCGCGAGTTTTGCCGCGCAATTGAATTCCTTTTGCCGGCCGCTGGCCGCGAGCCTGCCGATGATCGCCTTCCTGCTCTGGATGGAGCCGATGCTCGTCGCCATGCCCGTCGGTGTCACCCTTATCGCCTGTGTCGCGCTTTGCGGCGGGGCGGCAGCGGGCATTTTCTGGGTTGTCGCCTTGCTGCTGTGGCAGATGGTCGGAAGGCCTGATGGTATCGAAACGATCGTCGTTCAAAGGCTCATGCCGCGACGAAACGGGGTTCTTACTTCATGATCGGGAAAAGTGCAGCGCAATGATTGGTTCGGCGTTTTTAAAGGAGTAACAATGCGTTACGGGATATCTGCCAAAGGGCTCGGCCTGCTCGTCGTTCTCGGTCTGGGGGCGTTGCCCGGCCGGCCCAGCGTGGCCCAGGAACCGCTCAATATCGATGCATATCAGCTGACATTCGAGGAGAGTTTCGACAATCTCGACGTTTCGGCCTGGGGAGAGAAAAGCTCCCGCTGGATCGCCCATACGCCCTGGAACGGCGATTTCGGTGATGCCCGTTTCACCGACCCGGCTCCCGGCTTTCCGTTTACCACCGATCAGGGAATTCTGAAAATCGAAGCGCGCAAGGAGGCCGATGGCACCTGGCGCTCGGGTTTGCTGTCGTCGGTGAACCCGAAGGGCGAAGGTTTCTCGCAGCAGTTCGGCTATTTCGAAGCACGAATGAAGCTGCCGCCGGGCAAGGGCGTCTGGCCGGCATTCTGGCTGATCGGGCTCGACCGGTCGAAATACACCGCCGAAATCGACGTGCTGGAATATTACGGACGCGCGCCCTACGAATTCAGCATGGGTTTTCATGTCTGGCGTCAGAGCCAAGGCGGCCAGAACTCGACCGGCGGCTATTGGAAAACGGTCGAGAACGGAATTCTAAACAGCGAGTATCATACCTACGGCGTCGATATCCAGGCTGACAAGACGACCTTCTATCTGGATCGCCAGTACCTCTGGAGCTTCGACACCCCGAAGGAGTTTCACATGCCGTTTTATCCACTGGTCAATCTGGCGCTCGGCTCGGGATGGCCGATCGATGAAACGCCGAACCCTTCCATTCTGCTCGTCGATTATATCCATGTGTACAAGCGAAAGCCTGCCGACGCGGCAAATTGAACGACAGTTCACGGCGTCCGACCGGTCTATTGTGCGCGGAGGCAGCTGAGACCCGTTTCCGGGTCGAAGAGATGCATCGCTTCCTCGTCGAAGAAGAGGGTCAGTTTTTCGTTGTCGCCGATCGGCGTGCGCGGCGGCAGGCAGGCCATCAGCCGCTGATTTCCGGCAAGGGCGGTGACGACCAGTTCAGGGCCGGTCAGTTCCGCGACCTCCGCGGTTGCCTCGATCGATAGGCCGGCGCCGTCAGTGCGAAGCGCCTCGGGACGGATGCCGAGGACGAGATCGCGGCCGTTGCCGGCCGCATCGCGGAAACGGGCGGGCAGGGGCAGAGTGGCATCGGAGCCTGAAAGCGCCAGCCGGCCGTCACGCACTGTCGCTTTCAGCAGGTTCATCGGCGGGGCGCCGACGAAGGTGGCGACATAGAGCGTTGCCGGATGGTTGTAGATCTCCTCGGGCGTGCCGAGCTGCTCGATGCGGCCGTCGCGCATGACGGCGATGCGGCTTGCCAGCGTCATCGCCTCGATCTGGTCATGGGTCACATAGACCACCGTCGTCTTCAGCATCTGGTGCAGCCGCTTGATCTCGGTGCGCATCTCCATGCGCAGCTTGGCGTCGAGATTGGAAAGCGGCTCGTCGAAGAGGAACACCTCCGGCTTGCGCACCAGCGCGCGGCCGATCGCGACGCGCTGGCGCTGGCCGCCGGAAAGCTGGCTCGGCTTGCGGTCTAGGAGGTTTTCGATCTGCAGGAGCTTTGCGGCATCGCGCACGGCCCTGTCACGCTCGCCCGCCGGCACCTTGCGCATTTCCAGGCCGAAGCCGATGTTCCTGTGCACCGTCAGATTGGGATAGAGCGCATAGGATTGAAAGACCATGGCGATGTCGCGGTCCTTCGGATGTACGCCGAGCACCGAGCGCCCGCCGATCCTGACGTCGCCGCTCGTCGCCTCGGCAAGGCCGGCAATGATGTTGAGCAGCGTGGACTTGCCGCAGCCCGACGAGCCGAGCAGCACGAGGAACTCTCCGCTTTCCAGCGAGATGTCGATGCCTTTCAGCGTCTCGACCTCGCCATAGGTCTTGCGGATGTTTTGGATGTCGAGCGCGCTCATCGCACGGTCTCCTGTGGGGATGACGGACCGTAGCTGCGGGGAAGGGTGGAGATGGCACGCGAGGCAACCTGCGTCCCCGCCGCCAGGCAGGAAGCCAGCGGTTTGCCATCTGCCAATGCTGCCAGGAAGCCGGCGTTGAAGACATCGCCGGCGCCGATCGTGTCGACGACCTTGACGACGGGCGCGGCCACCGACGCCGGCAGGCCATCCGGCCCGATGGCGATGGCGCCGTCCGGGCCGCGCTTGACGACGACGATCCCGCCTTCCGGCATATGCGACCTGATCTCGCGGGCGGCCTCGATCGGATCGTTGATGCCGGCAAGCGTCGTCGTCTCGACCTCGTTCAGCAGGGCGATGCCGCTGCGCGAAAGCCAGGCGCGGGCGGCCGCGCAATTTTCTTCGGTCCAGCCGTCGAGCGGCCAGCCGGTATCGAGCGCGACGGTGATGTCGTGGCTGTCGGCCCAGTCGAAGAAGGCGTCATATTCGCTCGCCAGGTCGTCGGTGAGAAAGCCGCCGCAGAGGAGCGCGTAGCCGCCGCGCAGCCTTTCGCCGTCGATAACGGCGAAGACGTCGGCGAGGCTGAAGCGCGGCAGGTGGCCGGTCGTCGTGAAGAAGGTACGCTCGCCATCCGGATGGGTGATGCCGACGGAGAGCGTCGTTCTCTCCGGGCGGACCGGCCACTTCTCGGCGCGATGCCCGAAGGCTTCGGCGAGCCAGCGGCCGAACTGATCGCTGCCGATATTGGCGGCGATCTCGAATTCGATGCCGAGCGCCTGCCAGGCGAGCGCGCTGTTGCCGGCTGCTCCGCCGACACGGAGCTCGTCATGATCGACGATGATTTCCGTTCCGGCCTTCGGCCACGGCGCGGCCGGTCCGAGGATGAGGTCGACATTGACGTTGCCGATGACTGCAAGCGGCCGCATTCATTCACTCCGGGTAATCTTGGTGGAACGGACCGGCGTTCCGGCATTGTCGACGCGGGCGTCGGCAAAGGCGATCATCAGCCGCTGGGCAACCGGCAGCATGGCGAAGATTGCCGCGAGGCCGGTTGCAGGGGCAAAGCGGATCGTCACCGCCCCGGCGACCGGGGTTTCGGCCGATGCGTCGAAGAGGACGACAGGGGCGCCGGTCTCGACGGCGGATACCGCCATTGCGGTGACGAGGCCTGATGTCTCGTCCAGGCCGCGGAACAGCACGAGGCCGATCTCCGGTCCCAGCATCTCCATCGGCCCATGGCGCAGCTGGCCGCCTTCGAGAGAAAAGCAGGGCCGGCGCGACAGCTCCGTCAGCCCGAGAGCCAAAGCCTCGGCAACACCCTGCAGGCGGCGACCTGAGGTGACGACGGTCGCGACGTTTTCGAGGGCAGCGAGGGCAGCGGCGATGTCATGGTCTTCGGGCGTCCTGAGCACGGCAAGTGCGGTGGCGGGATCTTCGCCGAGGGCGGAAAGAATTGCCAGATGCAGGGCGAAGGTCACCGTCAGGCTGCGGGTGGCGGCGAAGGCAAACTCGGTGCCGCCGCTACCGACCAGCGACGGGGCGGTTCTGGCGAGGAAGGAGCTGGCTTCCAGTGTCAGGCCGAAGGTTTCCGCCGTGCCGCCGGTCTCTCCGAACCAGCGCAGGACCTCGGCGCTCTCGCCGGATTGCGAGGTAACGAAGACCGTCCTGTCGGTGATCGGCAGCGGCTGGCCGAGCTGTTCGGACAGCGGCAAGGCGACGGCATCGATGCCGAGGCCCCGGTAGAGCGGCTCGACGGCGCGGTTGACCGCATGCGAGCCGCCCATGCCGAGCAGGAGCAGCCGGCTGGTTTTCTCAAGCGAGGCGGCGGTTCTTTCTGCCATCGGTGCGACGGCTTCATAGGAGGCGAGCGCATCGGTGTGCTGACGGGCCATCTCGCGGTCGATCGCCGCAAGCCCGGCCGGCCGGATTCTTTCTGTTGTCATCGTCATCCCTTGACGCCGCCGCTGGTCAGCCCTGAAATCAGGGCGCGTTGCATGACGAGACCGATCAGCACCGGGGGCAGGGCGGCGAGCACGCCTGCCGTGGCGATCAATCCGTAATCGGAAACGCGGCCGCCGGCGAGATCAGCAATGGCGACGGTGAGCGTTTTGGCGCGCTGGTCCGAGGTGAAGAGCAGCGCATAGAAGAATTCGTCCCAGGCAAGCAGGAATGCAAAGAGGCTCGATGTCGCCACCACGGGGGCGGCGAGCGGCAGCGTGATGATCCGGAGCGTCTGGAACAGGCCGGCGCCGTCGATCATCGCGGCGGATTCGATTTCGCGCGGGATGGAATCGAAGCCGGATTTCATCAGCCATGTGGTGAAGGGGGCGAGGATCGTCAGATAGACCAAGGCAAGGCCGAAGACGGTGTTGAGCATGCCGAGATGAGAGAGCCCCATATAGAGCGGCACGGCGAGCGCCACCGGCGGCAGCATATAGGTGGCGATCACCATCGACAGCGACCAGCCCACCGAAGGTGTGCGCGACACGGCCCAGCCGGCTGGGATTGCGAGCGCGATGGCGGCGATCGTCGCCATGCCCGCCACCTCGATGCTGTTGCGCAGCGATGAGGTGAAGGCGGCGCCGGCGCTGTTCTCCAGTGTCGAAAGCAGCAGGGCGTAACGGGAGAAATCCGCCGTCTGCGGCCACCAGCGCAGCGGCTTTGCGGCAAGATCGGCGGCCGGCGAGATGCTCATGATGAACAGCCACAGGATCGGCGCCAGGATGACGGCGGCAAGCAGCAGCGCGCAGACATAGATGAAGGCTGAGAAGAGCGGATTTTGGCGTTCCATCAGGTCGCACTCCCGGCGGTCTTGCGCACCAGGGCGGCATAGCCGGCGGCAAGCAGGGTCACCAGCAGGGTGACGATCAGAGCCAGCGATGCGCCGGAGCCCGCCCGCTGGAAGGAGAAGGCCTCCTGATAGACGAGGATCGACAGCGTGCGCGTGCTGTTGGCCGGGCCGCCGCGGGTCATGACCCAGATGATGTCGAACACCTTGAAGGCCTCGATCGTGCGCAGTACCAGCGCCACCATCAGCGGCCCAGCGAGATAGGGCAGGATGACGAAGCGGAAGCGGGCGAAAGCGCCGGCGCCGTCGACGAGCGAGGCGGCGGTGATATCGCGCGGCACGGCCTGGAGTGCGGCGAGCGCGATCAGCGCCACCAGCGGGAAGTTCTTCCAGCAGTCGGCGACAATGAGGGCGGCCAGCGCCGTGCCCGGCTCGCCGAGCCAGGAGCGGTAGGCGTCGAGCAGACCGAGCTGCGTCAGGGCGGCGTTCAGTGCGCCGTATTCCGGATTGTAGATCAGCCGCCACAGCGTGGCGTTGACGACGGTCGGCAGCGCCCAGGGCAGGATCATCAGGGCGCGCAGCGCAGTGCGGCCGCGAAATTGCTGGTTCAGCAGCAGGGCGGCCAGAACGCCGATCACCATTTCGGCGGCGACCGAGACGACGGCGAACCATGCGGTGGTGATCAGCGTGCGCTGGAAATTCGAGCCGGAGAGCATCTTCACATAATTGTCGATGCCGACGAAGCTGCCTTCCGTGCCGACGAGCTTGGCGTCGGTGAAGGAGAGGCCGACGGTATCGATCAGAGGCCAGCCGATGACCGAGATCATGACCATGAGAAGCGGCAACATCAAAAGCCACGCGCGGGTTGTCAGCCATGTGCCCGACATCGAGGCGACCCTTCTTCATTCATAGGTTTGGAGGGGGCGGCGACAGGCGCCGCCCGGAGTTCGTGCCGGCTTCAGAGGCCGCTATTATCGGCCGCCGACTTCAGCGCGTCCTCAGGCGTGGACTGGCCGAGCAGCGATTCCTGGATCGCCTGCTGCAGCGCGGTCGAAAGCTCCTGATATTTCGGCGTTGTTGGGCGCGGATACATGGCGGCGAGGCCGACCTTGGCGGCGGAGATCAGCTCTTCCTGGCCCGTGGTAACAGCCGGGTCCGCGTAGGAGGAGGCCCAGATCGGCAGGCTGAGCTTGGCATAGGTATTCTGCGTCGCCTGTGAGGTCATGAAGGTGATGTATTTCCAGGCCTCGTCAG
Organism: Rhizobium ecuadorense; assembly: GCF_001187535.1. Taxonomy (GTDB): domain Bacteria; phylum Pseudomonadota; class Alphaproteobacteria; order Rhizobiales; family Rhizobiaceae; genus Rhizobium; species Rhizobium ecuadorense. The sequence continues at coordinate 8,281 of NZ_LFIO01000302.1, read as the reverse complement.
GATGTTTACTGGCGGAGGTGATGCCGAGGCCCATCGAGCCGTTGACGGCCGAAGCCTCGCTCTTGCCGGCGACACCCGGCGCCGGCACGACGCCGACCTTGCCCGCGACCTTGCTGTCCTTCGGGTCGTTGGCCATGTTGTACATGTAGGTCCAGTTGAGCGCGAAGGCGGCATCGCCGTTTTCGAAGACTTTGCGGACGTCCTCTTCCAGGAACTCCTTGGAGTTCGGATTGGTCAGGCCGGAGGAATAGCTGGAGACCATGTATTTCAGAGCGTCGAGACCGCCGCCGCTCTGGAAGGCCGGCTTGCCATCCTTGAGGAAATCGCCGCCATAGGCGCTGACGAGCGTGGTGTAGTCGCAGATCGCCGCTTCGGCCTGCGACCAGCTCCAGGCGATCGGGGTGGCGAGCAGACCCTTGTCCTTGATCGTCTTTGCCTGCTCGGTCAGTTCGTCCCAGGTCTTCGGCGGCGCGTTGATGCCGGCCTTTTCGAGGATTTCCTTGTTGTAGAACAGGTATTTGGTATCGAGGATCCACGGCATGCCGTAATATTTGCCGTCATACTGCACCGTGGTCCAGGCGCCCGGCAGCACGCCTTTCTTCATCTCCTCGGTGATACGGGAGGAGACGTCGACCAGCACCTTGTTGGTGGCATATTCGGCCGGCCAGATGACGTCGAAGAGGACGACGTCGTAACCGCCGCCGGAACCCTGCGCCAGCACGGTCTTGTCGTGCAGGCCCTCGTAGGGAACGAATTCGAGATTGACCTTGATCTCGGGGTTCGCCTTGGCGAAGGCATCGGTCATGGCGCGCACATCGGCCTCGCTGTAAGCGGCCTGCGCCATGAAAAGCGCGTTCAGCGTCGTCTCGGCGAAAGCGTGCGGTACAAGAGATGCGCCGATCAAAGCCGCACCCAGAAGCGTCTTGGTAAAGGATTTCAGCATTGCAGCCTCCAGTTTTTGACATTTACGCATTGCCGAGGGCGGCCCTCCGCCACCGGTGTTCGAGAAATCGTCTCGGAGCGTCGTCGGAGCCGTTGTCGGCATCCTGCGTTCCCTGGAACTCTCCGGTCCCTTATTAAGTCAATTGTCTTGACTTATTACTTCTTGAACATTCTACTGGAGTCAAGAGGCAATTGCACATGAATGACGTCAGGCCGATCCGGGCCAAGAGCGGCACCAACCACGAAGGCACCAGCGCGCACAACCGGCGTGTGATGATCGACGCCTTGAGGGTCAATGGTCAGCTTTCACGGGCCGATCTGGCGCGGGCGACGTGGCTGACCAAGCAGACGGTATCCAATATCATCGAGGAACTCGAGCGTGATGGGCTCGTCTGTTCGCAGGAGCCGGTGCGCAAGGGCAGGGGGCAGCCCTCGACGCCCTACCGGCTGGTGCCCGAAGGCGCCTTCGCGATCGGCCTGCAGATCGACCGGCATGTGACGCGGGCGGTTGCCGTCGATCTCATCGGCAGTGTTCTCGTGCGCGCAGAAGCCGGCCTTCCGCCAGGCGGCCCGTCGACGGGCACAAAGGTCATCCTCGATCTCGTCGCCGATGTGCGTTCCAGGCTGGCCGGCATCGTCCAGCAGTCGGAAAAGCGGCTGGTCGGCCTCGGTGCCGCCATGCCGGGACCCTTCGGGGTCGCCGGCAGCGGCGACGATCCGTGGATGATGGAAGCCTGGCAGAAGTTTCCGCTGCTGGACACACTGACCGCCGGCACCGGGCTCGATGTCGGCCTGCAGAACGATGCGGCGGCGGCGGCGACCGCCGAGCGCATGGTCGGAGCCGCCCATGGTCTCGACCATGCCGTCTGCCTCTTCGTCGGCTACGGCATCGGCGCCGGCCTCATTCTGAACGGTGAGCTCTACTGTGGCGCCAACGGTAATGCCGGCGAGATCGGCATGGCGCTGCTGTTTGCCGACGGCAAATCGACGCCGCTCGAACATCGCGCTTCACTCGCCTCGCTCTATCAGCATCTCTCGGCCGATCCCGCCGATCCCGGCCTGCATGCACGCATCAACGATCTTGCCTCAAGGGGTGATCAAAGCATCGAAACCTGGGTCGAAGCGGCGGCAGCAGACCTGCGCTGGAGCATCCATCTCATCGAAACGGTCTTCGATCCGGAGACCGTGATCCTCTGCGGCAGTGCGCCGGAAGCGCTGGTGAACAGGTTGATAGCGGCCATCGGCCCGTTGCTGCCCTCAATCGCTGAACGACCCGGCCGAATGCTGCCGCGCCTGCAGCCCGGCATGGCCGATCCCTGGTCGGTGGCGATCGGCGCCGCCGCCGGACCGATCAGCCGTGCATTCGATCCCCGCTTTGCCGCAATTTTAAAGGATTTCCTCTAATCCCAGGGCTGAAACCAGGCGTTGCACAGCAGTGCAAGGGCAAAGAGATAGCCGAATTTGCAAGTTTTCATGCGCGAGTATTCGCCAATAGCGATGCTGCATCGCAATATAGGCAAATATTGAAAACCCTTGAAAATCCTGATTATTCGCATACAAATAAGATTGTTCGGCAGTGCGCTGGGGAGGCTGGCGGGGCTTCTCTAAATATAGCCTCGGCTGCGGCAAATAACATCCGAATGAAGGTTTTGTGACGGCACGATTTCGATCGTTTCATGTCATGTAATATTCATTGGCCGCGGCAATATGGACCAGCTAATAGGGCGTGCGCCGAAAGTGCGCGTCCCTTTTACGTTCGAGGTTCTCATGCAATCCAAGCTTCTCGGCGCCGTTGGCGCCCTTCTCGCTACAGCGTTTCTTGCCGGTCCCGCTGCCGCCGCCGATAAGACCAAGATTGACTTCTGGTTCGGCAATTCCGGCGACATCGCAAAGCGTGTCCAGGAACAGTGCGATCGGTTCAACCAGTCGCAGGCCGATTACGAAGTCGTCTGCACCAGCCAGGGCAGCTACGACGCTTCCCTGCAGAACACGATCGCAGCCTTCCGCGCCGGCAAGCAGCCGACCATCGCTCAGGTCTCCGACGCCGGCACGCTCGACATCATGCTTTCCGGCGCCTACTACCCGGCCAACCAGCTGATGACCGACATGGGCTACACCGTCGACTGGAAGGATTATTTCTCCGGCATCGCAAACTATTATGCGACATCGAAGGGCGAGATGTATTCCTTCCCCTTCAACTCCTCGACCGCGCTGCTCTACTGGAACAAGGATGCCTTCGCCAAGATCGGCAAGGACCATGCTCCGGCCACCTGGCAGGAAGCCGGCGAAGATTTCAAGGCTCTGAAGGATGCAGGTTATGCCTGCCCGCTCGCCTTCGACATCTCCAGCAACGAAGTCTGGCAGTACATCGAGCAGTTCGAAGCCGTCAACGGCGAGGCGATCGCGACGAAGAAGAACGGCTTTGAAGGCCTCGACGCCGAGCTGACCTACAACAAGAACCCGCTGCTCGTCAGCTACATCAAGGACCTCAAGTCCTGGTACGACAACAAACTGGCCTTCATCAAGAACAAGGCCGTCGGCCAGACCTTCGTCGAAGCCTTCGCCGCCGGCGATTGCCAGGTCATCCTGACCTCGGTCGGCGACCACGGCAATATCGGCCGCACCGCCAAGCAGGGCATGAACTGGGGCGTTGCGATGCTCCCGACCTATGGCAATGCAACCCGCCACAGCTCCTATGTCGGCGGCGCGTCGCTCTGGGTTCTGAAAGGCCACACCGACGCCGAATACAAGGCTGCCGCTGCCTTCTTCAACTTCATCGCCAAGCCGGAAGAAGCCCTCACCTGGTCGACCGTGACCGGCTACATCCCGGTTCGCAACTCCGGCTTCGAGTACCTGAAGAAGCAGGGCTTCTACGACAAGGCACCGTACGCCGGCCGCGAACTCGCCATCCAGAGCCTGACCACATCGCCCGCCGACGACACGGCGCCGCACGGCATCCGCCTCGGCGGCCTGCTGCAGGTCCGCACCGAGCTCGCCAACGGCCTGCAGGCGATTTTCGTCAACAATGCCGACGTCCAGGCTTCGCTCGACGGCGCTGCCGAACGCGGCAACCAGCTGCTGCGCCGCTTCCAGCAGACCTACAAGAACGTTCAGCTCCCCTGATCGGCTGATATGAGCCGCACCCGGCCGCCTTGCGCGCGCGCCGGGTGCGTCTTTGTAAGCTCTCTTAATCAGTCGCGGATGCGAACTGCCGCCGCGCCTAACTATGGCGAAAACGACCACTCATGGAAAAGCGCGTCACTTTCTCCTCGACGACGATCGGACTGCTCTTCGCCTTTCCGATGCTGCTGCTGATCTTCGTCTTCTTCTACTGGCCGAGTGCGCAGGCGCTCTATTGGGCCTTCACGCTCGAGCAGCCATGGGGCGGCGGCAATGCCTGGGTCGGTTTCGACAATTTCAAGCAGTTGCTCAGCGATCCGATCTATTGGGAGTCGATCACCCGCAGCATGATCTTCGGCTTCAGCTCGACCGCCATCGCCATGGGGATGGCGCTCATCCTGGCGCTTTTGACGGATCGTGAACTGCGCGGCCACAAAATCTACCGTTCGGTCTTCATCTGGCCTTACGCGATTGCCGCGCCCGCTCTCGGACTCGCCTTCCGCTTCATCCTGGCGCCGGAGGCCGGCCTTCTCTCCGTCATCAACCATGTCTGGCCGGGTCTGTGGAATCCGGCGCTCGACGGCAAGGATGCGATGATCGCCGTCATCATTGCTTTTTCCTGGAAATATATCGGCTATAATTTCATCTTCTTCCTTTCGGCTCTCCAGGGCATTCCGCGTTCGCTGATCGAGGCCGCGGCCATGGACGGCTCCGGGCCGCTGCGCCGCATGTGGGATCTCCAGTTGCCGCTGCTGACGCCGACCTTGTTTTTCCTGCTCGTCATCAACATCACCGAAAGCTTCCAGGATTCTTTCGGCATCGTCGACGTCATGACGCAGGGCGGACCGGCGCGGGCGACCGAACTCATGGTCTACAAGATCTATTTCGACGGCTTCAGGGGGCTCGATTATTCGGGCGCCGCCGCCCAGTCGATCATCCTGATGGCGCTCGTCGTCCTGCTCACCATCTTCCAGTTCCGCTTCATCGAGCGGCGCGTGCACTACAAGTGAGGTCGCGGACATGATCGAACGCACGCCGATATTCAACTTTATCTGCTACACCATTCTCGCGCTCGGCATGGTGATCGCGCTTCTGCCTTTCGTCATCGTCATCATCGCATCGACGCTCGATCTGGAGACGGTCAACCGCGTGCCGCTGCCGCTGACCCCGAGTTCGCATTTCTGGGAAAATGCACAGGCTGCCTGGACCCGCGCCGATCTCGGCAACAAGCTGATCCACAGCATCATCTTCGCCACAGCGGTCGGCGCCGGCAAGGTCATCCTTTCGGCCATGGCGGCCTTCTCGATCGTCTACTTTCGCTTCCGCGGCCGACATCTGATCTTCTGGATCATCTTCATCACGCTGATGCTGCCGCTGGAAGTGCGCATCGTGCCGACTTATTCGATTGCCGCCAACGCGCTGCAGCCTTTCCAGACGATCCTCGATATCACCGGAATCACTGCGCTGGTCGCCTGGGTGTCCGGCATCCAGATCAAGCTCGAATGGGGTCTGTTGAATTCCTATACCGGTCTCGTGGCGCCGCTCGTCGCCACCGCGACCGGTACCTTCCTTTACCGCCAGTTTTACCTGACCGTTCCCGACGAGCTTGCCGAGGCCTCGAAGATGGACGGGTCGGGTCCGGTCCGGTTTTTCTGGGACATTCTGGTGCCGCTGTCGCGGCCAAACATGATCGCGCTGTTCACCATCATGTTCGTCTGGGCCTGGAACCAGTATCTCTGGCCATTGCTGATCACCACCGATCCGAATTTCGGCATTGCGGTGACGCAGCTCAAGACCCTCATCCCGTCCGAATTTGGCCTGCCCGACTGGAACGTCGCCATGGCAGGTACACTTATCATCATGTCGCCGCCGCTGGTGCTCGTCATCCTGATGCAGCGCTGGTTCGTGCGTGGCCTTATCTCTACCGAGAAGTGAAGGAGCAGTCCTGTGGCACCGATCTCAATCCGTGATGTGAAAAAGAGCTACGGCAAGACTCCCGTCGTTCACGGCGTCGACCTGGAGATCCAGACCGGCGAATTTATCGTCATCCTCGGTCCGTCCGGCTGCGGCAAATCCACGCTGCTGCGCATGATCGCCGGCCTCGAGGAAATCAGCGGCGGCGAAATCGCCATCGACGGACGTGTCGTCAACCAACTGGAGCCGCGCGAGCGCGGCTGCGCCATGGTGTTCCAGAACTATGCGCTCTATCCGCACATGACGGTCGCCGAGAATATCGGTTATGCCTTGAAGGTGGCGAGGGTCGCGAAGGCGGAGCGTGAGCGCCGCGTCGCCGAGGTTGCCAAGGCGCTCAGCCTCGAACCCTTCCTCGACCGCCGGCCCGCCGCCCTTTCCGGCGGCCAGCGCCAGCGCGTCGCCATGGGCCGCGCGATGATCCGCGAACCGAAGGTGTTCCTCTTCGACGAGCCGCTGTCGAACCTCGACGCCAAGCTGCGCATCGCCATGCGCGCCGAAATCCGCCGCCTGCACCGCCGTCTCGGGGCCACCTCGATCTTCGTCACGCATGACCAGACCGAGGCGATGACGCTGGCCGACCGGCTGGTAGTGATGAACGGCGGCAGGGTGGAGCAGGTCGGCACGCCTGAGGAGGTCTATCATCATCCGGTGTCGCGTTTCGTCGCCGGCTTCGTCGGCACGCCGGCAATGAACCTGCTCGAAGGCACGATCAACGACGAGGGCGTCTTCGTCTACGACCAGAGCCGCAAGATCGCTTTGCCGCGCGAGCGCGCTGCGAGCCTGAAAGGCAAACGGGTCGTGCTCGGCATGCGCGCCGAAGCCGCCCGGCTGGTGGCGCCGGATGCGCCCGGCGCCCTGGTTGCAACGGCCGACTTCATCGAGGAACTCGGCGCGAGCCGTGTCGTTCATGCCGATTTCGACGGGCTGCCCTTCGCCGTGGCGCTGACCGAGGCCGTGACCGTGAAGTCGGGCGACCTGATCGGCATCGCGATCGATCACAATGCGATCCACCTTTATGCCGCCGATACCGGCCGGATCATCGAGAAGCCGGCCACGAGCGGGGCGGATGCGGTTCACGCCTGACGGGCGTTGGCATCAGCGATGGATCGGGTCGATCCAGGGCACATCTTCCGGCTTCTCCACAGGCTCGATATCGAGGTTGACGACAACAGGTTCCTGGCCTGAGCGGACGAGCACGCATTCCAGCGTCTCGTCGCGACTGGCATTGATCTCCTGATGCGGCACATAGGGCGGGACATAGATGAAATCGCCGGGGCCGGCCTCGGCGGTAAATTCCAGATGCTCGCCCCAGCGCATCCGGGCCTTGCCCTTGACCACATAGATGATGCTTTCGAGATCGCCGTGATGATGGGCGCCGGTCTTGGCGTTGGCATGGATCGTCACCGTGCCGGCCCAGATCTTCTCGGCGCCGGCGCGGGCATTGTTGATCGCGGCGGCGCGGTTCATGCCCGGCGTCTGCGCGGTGTTCGCATCGAGCGAATTGCCGGGAATGACCTTGACGCCATGTTCCCGCCAGTCGATATGCGAATGCTCGTGGTCGTCGCTCATGCGCTGCCTCCATCTTCGGTGTAAACAATCTAGGTAGGCGCCGCGCGGCGGCCAAGCGGATTTATCTTCAAGGAAAGCGTTTCACCCGATGAGCCACCTCCCGCAGATCGATTACGATACCGCATCGCAAGAGGTTCGGGCGGCACATGACGAGGAAGTCACGCTGCGCGGGCGCATGACCAATATGAAGCGGACTCTCCTGCATTCGCCCGCCGCCCATCGCATCTACGCCGAATGGTTCACGTTGCGGGCCGAGCTCGATCCCGTCATCAGCGACCGGGAGATCTGGATTTTCTCGCATGCGATCTCGAAGGCGGCGAAATCGAAGATCGCCATCACCTTCTTTCGCCGGGCGCTGATCAACAAGGGTTTCGATCCGGACGCGCTGGAGCTTTCTCAAACGGAAGCGCTGCTCGATGCCTTCGGCAGGGCTGTTGTCACCGATTCCAACGCTGTTCCCGCCGAGCTCTGGGCGAAGCTGAAGGAGCGCTACGAGACCAAGACGCTGGTCGATCTCGTCGCTTTCGCCGGCATCATGCTGGCCACCGCCGTCTTCAACAATGTCGTCGAGGTCGATTTCGACCCCGAGCTTGAAACTTTTGCGGAAGGCGCAAACCCGATCTAGAGCCTTTCCTGGTTAGATTGAAGCATTCTGTTGGCTCAAACGGAGTCGGAT
>NZ_LFIO01000091.1 GCF_001187535.1 Rhizobium ecuadorense | reverse complement strand
GGTTCGAAATGCGCATGACGAGACCCATGTCGTGCTCGATGACGAGAACCGTCTGTTTGTGATCGGCACAAAGCCGTTGGATGACCTCCGCCAGATCCAGCGTTTCGGAGGGGTTGAGGCCGGCAGCCGGTTCGTCGAGGCATATGAGGCTCGGGCCTGTGCACATGGCTCGGGCGATCTCGACGCGGCGCTGCCGGCCGTAAGGCAGTTCGCCGGCCAGGCGGTTGGCGTCTTCGGCAAGCTTCATCTGCCCCAGCCAGTGATAGGCCCGGTCGACAGCCTCTGCCTCGGCCTTGCGGAACGCCCGGGTCCGGAAAACGCCACTGAGGATGTTGTTGCGGGTGGCGAGATGTTGGGC
>NZ_LFIO01000002.1 GCF_001187535.1 Rhizobium ecuadorense | reverse complement strand
GAACAGGAACTCGCCATTGACCGACGTGTTAGCCGTCGAGACCAGCTGCGAAATCGTGGCGCCCGCCGTCTGCAGGGCAACGGCGATGCTCGTTGTATCCTGGCTCGCCTGGAGCGCGGTCAGGTTCGAGACCAGGCTGTCGCCGGCATCCTTGAGGCTCGAAAGGGCGGTTTGCGATGCGTTCATGCGCAATTCGACGACGGCATTGCTCGTCTTGAACGAGGCGGCCTGGGCGATGGCGCTGGTGAGATTGATCGACTTTGCAGCGCCGGCGCCGAGGGATACGCCGATATCGGCGTAGGTTCCTGTGGTCGCTTCTGTCGAGGCCTGCTGCAGCTTGCTTTGGGACTGGCTGATGG
>NZ_LFIO01000353.1 GCF_001187535.1 Rhizobium ecuadorense | reverse complement strand
TCATCAGCCCGATGTCCTGGAGACCCCTGGCGGCCAGGGAATGATCGGTGGCGACGAAGCTGCGCGGCTGGGAAGAATTCAACGTCGACGGCCTTCTTCGGTGAACCCACCCCATATTCGCTGTCCTGGCTCCCAGGAGCACAAGCCTGTTTCACATTCAGGTTCCTGGAAATTCCTCGCCCTGACCTTCAACGTATCGATGTGCGGGTCCCTGGTGAAGATGACTCGCAGCTGAGGAATCGGCTTTAGTCCGCAGCGTGACCCCGGATTTTCAGGAGGAATTCTGCCATGGCTTCCCCGGCGATGCACATGAAGGTATGGAAACGTCTCGGTGAAATTTGAGGAGGATTGCATGGACC
>NZ_LFIO01000047.1 GCF_001187535.1 Rhizobium ecuadorense | reverse complement strand
CGGCCGGCTCAGCCCGCCGCTCGCAACGCGGGACACGAAGCCCGAGGTGATCGGCCGATACATGACCGGGGCTCAAGCCTCGCCCGAGAAAGTCCAGAGATGAGTGCTTGGTCCCCTGCTTTCGTTCCCACCCTGGTCCGCCGGGAGCGCGCCTCGCTTGCTGCGACCTTGCTGGCGCCCGTCATAGCACTTGTCATAGCAATCGCGCTCAACCTCGGCCTTTACATCTTGATGGGCCGTGACCCTGTCGCGGTCGTTTATGCGATGCTTTTCGAGCCTTTCCTCTCCTGGGCGTCATTTTCGGAAGTGCTTTTAAAGGCAGGCCCGCTCCTTCTGATCGCACAGGGACTGGCGATCGG
>NZ_LFIO01001313.1 GCF_001187535.1 Rhizobium ecuadorense | reverse complement strand
CTGATGCCGACTTCGGACGGCGAAATCTACAGCTTCAAATATGTAAACGGCCATCCGAAGAACATGGCGCAAGGCCTGCAAACCGTGACGGCTTTCGGCCTCCTGGCAGAAGTTTCGACCGGCTATCCGGTGCTGCTCACCGAAATGACCCTGCTGACAGCGCTGAGAACCGCCGCAACTTCAGCCATGGCCGCGCGGCACCTCGCACCCAAGGGTGCCCGCACGATGGCCATGATCGGCAATGGCGCCCAGGCGGAATTCCAGGCGCTTGCCATGAAAGCCGTTTGCGGCATCGATCACATCAGGCTCTACGACATCGATCCGCTAGCGACGGAAAAGATGGTCCGCAACCTTGCAGG
>NZ_LFIO01001839.1 GCF_001187535.1 Rhizobium ecuadorense | reverse complement strand
CCGTCACACGGTCAAGAACGGCGCGCCTGTTGGCGTGACTATGAGAGCGCCTTTTCAACAATCGGCCTCAGAAAATGCCGTTCAGAAAACGGCAACTCATCAATGGTACACACAATTTTAGCACTCTAATGTCCAGAGTGCCAATTTTTGTCTCGGGTGCTCTTGAACCCTGAAAACTCCGCAACAAAATCAGTTTCGTCAGCCGCCACTAACGGGGCTGAATTGGTGGAGACGCAAGTTTCCAATGCGTCTTCATTCCATGTTGCTTTACGGAGGATATGGCTATGAGAAACGAATTCGACTTCGCCCCCCTTTACCGGTCCAGCATCGGCTTTGACCGCGTTTTCAACCTCCTCAAC
>NZ_LFIO01000927.1 GCF_001187535.1 Rhizobium ecuadorense | reverse complement strand
CCGCCTGCACTATCGCATCGACGGCGACAGGAGTGCGGCCGGCAAACCGTGGCTCATGTTCTGCAATTCGCTCGGAACCGACCTGCACATGTGGGATGCGCAGGCAGCCGCTTTGTCGCAGCATTACCGCGTGCTGCGTTATGACCGCCGCGGCCACGGCCTGTCGTCGGCACCGCCGCCGCCCTATGCGCTGTCAGACCTCAGCAATGATGTCCTTGCGCTGCTCGATGCTCTGGAGATAGAGCGGACGCATTTCTGCGGTCTGTCGATCGGCGGCCTGACCGGACAGTGGCTGGGCATTCATGCCGGACAACGTCTGGGCAAAATTCTTTTGTGTGCGACGTCCGCCAAGATCGGCAC
>NZ_LFIO01001756.1 GCF_001187535.1 Rhizobium ecuadorense | reverse complement strand
GGCTTCTTTTTGGCCTCAGGCCGGCAAGACACTTTCGACTCACCATGCGCGGGGTGGAGTAGCTCGGACCATCACCGCAGTCATTGTCGAGGCCCAGGATGACTTCGCCGACATGACTCGCTGAGCAGAAGTTCGCTGATGGGTATCGCTGCCGGTATTCCAAAGTATCGCGAAGCCGAAACCACAGTATAATTTCCCGTCGTCCCTTCCGTCGCTAGACTCTATCCGTTGCCTCCGGAGACAGGTAGCGAATCCCCCCGTTGCTACCCACCAAGCTTCGGCGCTCCCTTCATCCGAAGCTCTGCGGGTCCATGACCCGCCCGACCGCCCAGCAGCCGCTGGGCGGTCTTTCGTAGAGGC
>NZ_LFIO01001230.1 GCF_001187535.1 Rhizobium ecuadorense | reverse complement strand
CGACAAGCTCGGCATTGCCGGTTACGGCCTCGTGGCTCGCAAGAATGCCGGCAATACGCCGTATCGCTTCATGCCGCAGCTGTGGGCCTATGGCGGAGGCGTCTTCGACGAAGCTACCGCGAGCCCGACCTATAAGCAGGTCGAGCTCAATAGCCCGCAGAGCAAGGCGGCGCTGCAAGCCTCGTACGATATGTATGTTCGCGACAAGTCGGTTCCGGTTTCGGCGCTCACCAACCAGCAGGCCGACAACCAGCCCCTCTTCCTCGGTGGCCAGCTCGGCATGATGATCTCGCACCCGTCCGACTACAACGTTATGCTCGACCTGCAGAAAAAGGCGACGGCTACCGACAAGGACAAGGC
>NZ_LFIO01001779.1 GCF_001187535.1 Rhizobium ecuadorense | reverse complement strand
GACGGTGACATGGCCCAGCGTAATGCCAGGCAGCTCCGTCTTGATCGTATGAGCGACGACCGTCTCCGTCGGCAGGTCCGGTGTCAGCTTGAGATTTCTTGGCAGCTTGACCGTGTGGTAGGCGGCATCCGGATAGCGGTATGGTTTCGACAGGGCTTCGTCGAGGATCGGCGTGATCTTCTTGCCGTCGACGACGAGCTCGCCACCATACCAGGTGCTGACCGGCGTAAGGTCGTCGTTGAGAAGCACCAGATCGGCGCGCCGCCCGCCGCCCAGACCGCCGATTTCGCCTTCCATGCCGAACCGCGTCGCGCCGTGCAGCGAACCCATCGCCCAGGCCTCTTCCGGCCTCATGCCGTAT
>NZ_LFIO01000897.1 GCF_001187535.1 Rhizobium ecuadorense | reverse complement strand
GGTCGCCAGCAGCGCCGCCGCCCTCGTTCAGTGAGTGGGCTTATAGAACTAACCCTCCCGAGCAGTCAACAGGCCATTTCGAAAAAACTGATCTTTCTTACATGTTATTGTTTTTACATGATAATTTTTAGATGGCGTCGAAATGGGTTCGTTTCCCGGATTCCGACCCGCCTGTCATGGCCCGGAAAATGAACCTCTTTCGACTTTTCGGGGGAAGAACGCTCTTTCGTCTCTCCACGCCCCGACATCATCACAATCTGCTGGTCTTAAGGGACACATGATTCATACAGGCAGATGCAGGCAGACGGCCTTTCCCTGAGCGATTTGACTTCCATGCCCAAAATATGCACATCTTTCGCCCCAGCCAGGATGGCCGAGCAATGCTTCCAGAGACGCCTGATGTAAGGACGCGGACCCGACTGCCATGATGACGGAGAAAATGATGATCCGCTCGTTGGGCAACGAGCCTCCGCTTCTGGCCGACGGCAGGCGTGCGCCCGACCGCCGCGAAGTGTCTCTGCGCTGGCTCTCGGGTACGTTCCTCACCGGCATTACATCCTCGGTTCTGATGGGCGTCGCGCTGTTTGCCGCCCTTGACGGCCGCCAGCAACTGGCAATTCCGGCCGAGGCCTATGCGAGTGCTGCCGCAGACGCGCACGAGGATACGACTGTGGTGCGCGGCGGAAGGCTGATTGCACCCGCCATCGCCGCAAAACCGTCCGACCGGGCCATCATGGAAGTTTCGACCGTCGTCCACGACGGCGAAAAGGAAGTTGTGCGCCGCCAGCCCTTCGCGCATGTGAAGATGACGCTGGCCGCCAACCATGTGGCCACCGAAGACTATCCCGACTTCGATCCCCTGGCGATCTTTTCCGCCGACGAGCCGCAGCCCGCCCCGCAAAGCCGCACCGGCGCGCTCTACGGCTCCGATGTCGAATCCGAAGTCAGCCTGAAGACTATTTCCTTCCCGACCGGCAAGACCAGCATGAAGATGGCGTCCGGCCTGTCGCTCGAGGAAGTCGAAGAGAACGTACGCTCCAACGGCTCGGTGCTGACGGACGGCAACACCCAGCTTGCAGCTCTCTATTACGTCGATCCGCGCCGTTTCTCCAACGAGGATGCCGATGTCGACCTGACAGCCGGCCTCTCCGCCCGCGTGCTCGAACAGAACATGACTGTCTCCGCATCGGAATCGATCACGCCGCAGACCGAGGAATTCGCCGACGATATCCTGCCCGTCCGCGCCGATACGCCGATCGCCAAGGCACTGACGGATTCAGGCTATCCGCAGCAATATGCCGATGGCATTGCCGGCTTTATCTCGCAGCAACTGGGTTCCACCGATCTCGACAAGGGCGACGTGCTGCGCATCGGCATCATCCAGAAGGGCGAACAGGCAAAAATCATCCGGGCCAGCGTCTATCGCGGCACGCGCCATCTCGTCACCGTGGCCGTCGACGACAAGGGCAGATACGTGCCCGGCAGCGAGCCACCGATGCTGGATGCCATCGCCACCGCCTTCGATGACAATTCCTTCGCGCCGCCGCCCGGCCAGAACCTGCCGCGCGTCTATGACGGCATCTATCGCGCCGCCCTTTCCTACGGCATGACCAAGGATATGACGGCGCTGATCATCAAGCTGCTTGCCAGCAATGTCGATTTCCAGGCGCAGTTGCGACCGACCGACAATCTCGAAGCCTTCTTCTCCGTCGCCGACAGCGCCGGTCAGGCGACCGAGGATTCCGAACTGCTCTACGTCAACGCCCGCTTCGGCGACACGCAGACGCGCTTCTACCGCTTCCAGGATCCGGACGACGGCACGGTCGATTATTTCGACGAGAACGGCAAGAGCATTCGCCAGTTCCTGCTGCGCAACCCCGTCCCGAACGGCATCTTTAAATCGGGCTTCGGCATGCGCCGTCACCCGATCCTCGGTTTCGCCCGCATGCACACCGGTGTCGATTGGGCAGCACCCCGCGGCACCGCAATTATTGCCGCCGGCAACGGCACTGTGGAAAAAGCCGGCTGGGATTCCGGCGGTTACGGCAACCAGACGATCGTCCGCCATGCCAACGGCTATGAATCCTCCTATAATCACCAGAGCGCCATCGCCAAGGGCGTCGTCCCCGGCGCCAAGATCCGCCAGGGCCAGGTGATCGGCTGGGTCGGCACGACGGGCGAGTCCACCGGACCGCATCTGCATTACGAGCTGATCGTCAACGGCACCAAGGTCGATCCCTTGCGCATCCGCCTGCCAGGCGGCAAGTCGCTGCAGGGCGAGGCGCTGGCGAAATTCGAGGACGAGCGCAAGCGCATCGATACGCTGCTGAACAACCAGGCCTCGGATCAGGTCGCGAGCAAGTAATCATCAAGCCTCGCGTCGTCTCGCCGGTCGACAAAAAATGGCGGCCGAAACCGCCATTTCTCATTCTTCCGGCAAGTCAGGCTATGCCGCCTCGTTCACCGTCTGCCGCGTCCTGAACTGCAGCCGGTCCGAACCGCTCGTCACCTTCACTGTCGATCCGTCCGGCACCTGGCCGGACAGGATCTGCTCGGCGAGTGGATCCTGCACGAATTTCTGGATCACCCGCTTCAGCGGCCTTGCGCCATAGACCGGATCGTAACCCTTGTTCGCCAGCCAATGGCGGGCTTCGTCGTCGAGATCGATGACGATCTTGCGCTCGGAGAGCAGCGCCACCAGCCGCTTAAGCTGGATATCGACGATCGCGCCCATCTCCTCGCGCTTCAGGCGATGGAAGAGGATGATCTCATCGATGCGGTTCAGGAATTCCGGCCGGAAATGCCCGCGCACGACCTCCATCACCTGATCGCGAACCGTATCGCTGTCGTCGCCGTCCTTGAGCTGCGTCAGATATTCGGCGCCGAGGTTCGAGGTCATGATGATCATGGTGTTGCGGAAATCGACCGTCCGGCCCTGACCATCAGTCAGGCGTCCGTCGTCCAGCACCTGCAGCAGGATGTTGAAGACGTCGGGATGTGCCTTTTCGATCTCGTCGAACAGCACGACCTGATAAGGCCGGCGGCGCACGGCTTCCGTCAGCGCTCCGCCTTCATCATAACCGACATAGCCGGGAGGCGCGCCGATCAGCCGGGCAACGGAGTGTTTCTCCATATATTCCGACATGTCCATGCGCACCATCGCCGTTTCATCGTCGAAGAGGAAGCGGGCGAGCGCCTTGGTGAGCTCCGTCTTGCCGACGCCGGTCGGGCCGAGGAAGATGAACGAGCCGATCGGCCGGTTCGGATCCTGCAGGCCGGCGCGCGCGCGCCGCACCGCCCGCGACACGGCCTGAACCGCATCACCCTGGCCGATCACCGATTTCGCCAGCTCGTCTTCCATCCGCAGCAGCTTGTCGCGCTCGCCCTCCAGCATCCTGTCGACCGGAATACCGGTCCAGCGGGAAACGACATGGGCAATGTTGTCGGGGATCACCACCTCCTGCACCATCGCGCCGCGTTCGCCATCCTGCTTTTCGGCGTCGACCAGTTGCTTTTCCAGATCCGGGATGACGCCATAGGTCAGCTCGCCGGCGCGCTGGAATTCACCCTTTCGCTGGGCGATCGCCAGTTCGTTGCGGGCATCGTCGAGCTGCTTCTTGAGATCGGCGGCAAGGCCGAGCTTCTGCTTTTCCGCCTGCCAGCGGGCCGTCAGCGCATCGGCCTCCTCTTCGAGGCCGGTGAGTTCGGTTTCCAGTCGCTTCAGCCGGTCGGCCGAAGCGACGTCGGTTTCCTTCTTCAGCGCCTCGCGCTCGATTTTCAGCTGGATGATGCGGCGATCGAGTTCGTCGAGTTCCTCAGGCTTGGAATCCACCTGCATGCGCAGCCGCGCCGCCGCCTCGTCCATCAGATCGATCGCCTTGTCCGGCAGGAAGCGGTCGGTGATATAGCGGTTGGAAAGCGTTGCCGCCGCTACCAGTGCTGCATCGGCGATGCGGACCTTGTGATGCTGCTCGTATTTTTCCTTGAGGCCGCGCAGGATCGAGATCGTGTCTTCGACCGTCGGCTCGTCGACGACCACAGGCTGGAAACGACGGGCAAGCGCCGGATCCTTCTCGACATGTTTGCGATATTCGTCGAGCGTGGTCGCACCGACGCAATGCAGCTCGCCGCGGGCAAGGGCGGGCTTCAACAGATTGGAGGCGTCCATCGCCCCGTCGGCCTTGCCGGCGCCGACCAGTGTGTGCATCTCATCGATGAACAGGATGATCTCGCCGTTTTCGGCCTGGACCTCGTTGAGCACGGCCTTCAGCCGCTCCTCGAATTCGCCGCGGTATTTCGCACCGGCAATCAGCGCGCCCATGTCGAGCGCCATCAGCTTCTTGTCCTTCAGCGATTCCGGCACGTCACCATTGACGATGCGCAGCGCCAGGCCCTCGACGATTGCCGTCTTGCCGACGCCCGGCTCGCCGATCAGCACCGGATTGTTCTTGGTGCGGCGCGAAAGCACTTGAATGGTGCGGCGGATCTCGTCGTCGCGGCCGATCACCGGGTCGAGCTTGCCCTCGCGGGCTTCGGCGGTGAGATCGCGGGCGAACTTCTTCAGCGAATCGAAACCCTGCTCGGCATTGGACGAATCCGCCGTCCGGCCCTTGCGGATGTCATTGATCACCTGGTTCAGGCCCTGAGCCGTCACACCTGAATTCTTCAGCGTCGAAAAGGTCGAGGCCGAGGATTCGATTGCCAGCGCCTGCAGCAGGCGCTCGACGGTGACGAAGCTGTCGCCGGCCTTCTTCGCCGCCTCTTCGGCTGTTGAAAGCACCTTGGCGAGCGGTTGCGCCAGATAGATGTTGCCGTTGCCGCCGGATATTTTCGGCAGTTTGGCCAGCGCCGTATCATTGGCGAGGCGCGCAGCCTTGGCATCGCCGCCGGCGCGCTCGATCAACGACGCCGCCATGCCCTGGTCGTCGTCGAGCAGGACTTTCAGCACATGTTCGGGCGAAAATTGCTGGTGACCCTGCGCCAGCGCATAGGTCTGCGCCGACTGGATGAAGCCGCGCACCCGCTCGGAATATTTCTCGATATTCATATTCTACCTCCATGGATCGCCCTGCCCTGACGAGGCGCAGACCGATGATTGAGATCGACCCCCTGAAAAGGCAGGCCGCGCCTGGCCCATCTCTGATTTGGGCGAAGCATTCGAGGAGAATATGGTAGCCTGTTCTGCGAGTTTAAAGAGCCGATAAAACGAAAATCCCCGGCGCGAGGCCGGGGATTTTCATTGCAATTCTAACAGATGGCATGAGCCTCACGCTTCCCCCGAAAGGAGACGCGAAATCCTCATTCCGATGCGGCGTCGGCCAGCACCGGCGCCTCGCCGGAGGCACCCTCGCCGTCAGCTGCGGCTTCGCCCTCGGCGCCGCGACGCGGGCGGCGGGGACGGCTGCCGGTGCTGCGGCGGCGGGGCTGGCGCTCGCGCGGCTGGCCGGCGGAGCCTTCCTCGTCCATGGCGACCTCGGCCGGAATGCCTTCGATCTCCGGCTGCGGGCCGGTTCCATCGATGACCTCGGCCTGGGGCGCCACCGGCGCCGGGGCAGGAGCCGGCTGAGGCTGGGGCTGCGACTCAGGTCGCGGCCGCGGCTGATGCTGCCTGTTCTGCGGCGGCTGGACGACGACGACATCATCACCGTCATTGTCGTTGTTATCGATCTCGTCGCCGTCGCGGTCTGCGGCGTCATTGTATTCGCCGCGATCGTCGCGCTGGAAGCGTTCCTGCATCTGCGCCTGGGCGCTGGCGATGATACGATTGTAATGTTCGGCGTGCTGGAGATAGTTCTCGGCAATCACGCGGTCGCCGGAGCTCTGGGCGTCGCGGGCGAGTTGCGCGTATTTTTCGGCGATATGCTGGGCAGTCCCGCGAATCTTCACATCGGGGCCGGAGCTGTCATAGGTCCGGGTCAGCGGATTGCCGCCCTTGCGGTTGAAATTGTTGTTATTGTTATTTCCACCGCCGCCGTTGTTATTATTGTTGTTACCACGCCCTCGACCGCGCTTGTTCTGCTGTCCTGGCCTCATAGATCGTTCACCTGAATTCTCTGTTTGTGATGGATACATGGCACCAACCGCCATGACCGGAAAACCGGGTCAGGACCTTTGTGCCGCGAGCATACTGCGCCTGTGCGCCGACCTGCCGCTTGGTTCTCAAGTCAGTTTGACTGATTCACGCGTTGGGTCGTGTTCAACCGTTGAAACTCTCGTTTAAAAGAGCGGACCCCCGAGGCAAACCAAGTACCGAACGAATCTCGTTCATTCCTATCTGCCCAACACGTGTCCGCAACCTATATTGCTTCCCTGGGAAATCCAAGCCTTTTCTTCGCAATAACAATAATGTCCCGTTCAATGCAGCAATTATCGCCTGTCACGCGAGCGCGAACACGAGCACCCTATCGTTCTGACCATAATCTTTTACGGATTTGAGGCACTTGAAGCCTTTCGCTTCAAAGATCGCCGTCACATCGTTCCGCTGATCGTAACCGATTTCCAGCCCGACGACCCCATCGGGCCTCATGAACCTTGCCGCATCCTTGGCGATGGCGCGGTAGGCGTCAAGCCCATCCGGACCGCCATCCAGTGCCGCGACCGGATCAAATTTCGTCACTTCGGGAGCGAGATCGTGAATGACATTGGAAGCAATATAGGGCGGATTTGAGACAATCGCGTGAAACGAACCCTGGATGCTCTCGAACCATCTCGACTGTACGGCCTGAAAACGATCCTGCAACCCGTTGCTTTCCGCATTCGATCTTGCCGTGTGAAGTGCATCCGCCGATATGTCACTGCCGACACCCGACGCATCAGGACATTCGCTCAAAAGCGCAAGGCATATCGCCCCGGTCCCGGTTCCCATGTCAAGGATATGGAGATGGCCTTGCGCCTTTGCAAGGTCCTTGAGACACGCAAGCACCGTATCGACCAGGATTTCCGTATCCGGCCGCGGCTCCAGCGTTTCCGTCGACAGCCGAAGCGGCAGACCGTAGAACTCCCGCTCGCCGAGAATGCGATGCACCGGCTCATGGCCAAGCCGCCGCTCGAGCGCCTTGGACACCATCTCGGCCTGCTCAGGCGAAAGCCTCTCGGCCGATCGTGTCAACAGCTCGGTCGGCGATAGCTTGAGCAGGCCCGCGACAAGCAGCCGCGCATCGGTCGCCGGATCGACGATACCAGCTTCGGTGAAGCGGCGGCGCGCTTCGGCAAGCGTATCGGCGACCGTCGGGCTCATTGCTGTTCGCCGAGCTGCGCCAGCTGGCTTGCCTGATAATCGGCCATCAGCGCATCCACCACTTCCTCGATCTCGCCTTCCATCATCCGGTCGAGCTTGTAGAGCGTCAGATTGATGCGATGATCGGTGATGCGCCCCTGCGGGAAATTATAGGTGCGGATGCGTTCCGAGCGGTCGCCGGAACCGACCTGGCTCTTGCGGTCGGCCGAGCGCTCGCTGTCGGCCCTCTGCCGCTCGGCGTCGTAGAGCCTGGAGCGCAGCACCTGCATCGCCTTGGCGCGGTTCTGGTGCTGCGATTTTTCCGAGCTGGTGACGACGATGCCACTCGGCAGATGGGTGATACGCACCGCCGAGTCCGTCGTATTGACGTGCTGGCCGCCGGCACCCGAAGAGCGCATCGTATCGATGCGGATATCCTCCGGCCGGATCTCGATGTCGATCTCCTCGGCCTCCGGCAGCACAGCCACCGTCGCGGCCGACGTATGGATGCGCCCGCCCGCCTCGGTCTCAGGCACACGCTGCACGCGATGCACGCCGGATTCGAACTTCAGCTTGGCAAAGACCCCCCTGCCGGTGATCGTCGCGATAATTTCCTTGTAGCCGCCGGCTTCGCCCTCGCTTGCCGAGAGCACCTCCACCTTCCAGCCTTTCTCCGCCGCGAAACGCTCATACATGCGAAAGAGGTCGCCGGCAAAAAGGGCCGCTTCCGATCCGCCCGTGCCGGCGCGAATTTCGAGGATCGCGCTCTTTTCATCGGCTGCGTCCTTCGGCAGAAGCAGGATCTGCATCTCCTGCTCGAGCGCCTCGATCTGCTCTTTCACCTCGGGCAGTTCCAGCTCGGCGAGGTCGCGCATCTCGCGGTCGACCGACTTGTCCTCGAGCAGCGTTTCGAGATCGGCAAGCTCGGCGTTCGCCTTCTCATAGGCGCGGATCTTGGTCACGACAGGCTGCAGCTCGGAATATTCGGACGCGAGCTTCACATAGACGTCGGCGGCCGGGCCGGCCGACATGCGCGCCTCGATCTCGCCGAAACGGCGTTCCAGCTCGCGCATCTTTTCAACGGGAAGCTTCGCCACCCTTCACTCCGATTCTTCTTAACGTCTGCCTAAAGGGGAATATTGTGGCTCTCGGCGAAGCGGGCAAGCACCTCGCGCATCGGCACCATGGCGTGGACATCGTCCAGCACCTCGTTCATCGCCGTTGCCAGCGCCCCGACATCGAGCCCGAGCAGCATCGCCTTCACCGGTCCGATCGAGGCCGGCGACATCGAGATCGAACGGAAACCGATACCGAGCAGCGCCATCGCCGAGATGGGTTTGCTGGCGAGTTCGCCGCAAAGCGTCACCGGCGTCTTGTTTCGGTCCGCCCCGCGCACGATATCGCGCAGAATGCGCAAAAACGGTTTGCCGAGCGGGTCGAAGCGGTCTGAGACCCGCGCATTGCCGCGATCGACCGCCATCGAGAACTGGAAGAGGTCGTTCGAACCGACCGAAACGAAATCGACCGCCTCCATCAGTTCATCGAGCTGCCAGAGCAGTGCAGGCACCTCCAGCATGGCGCCGAATTGCAGCTTGCGCGGCAGCCCGTGGCCGAAGCGCGAGAGATGCTGCACTTCCTTCTGCAGCAGCTCGCGCACGATCTTCAGCTCGGAAACCTCGGTCACCATCGGCACCATCAGCTTCAGCTCGGTATCGGCCGATGCCTTCAAGAGGGCACGCAGCTGGGTGCGCAGCAGTCCCGGCCGGTCGAGCGACAGCCGGATGGCGCGCCAGCCGAGTGCGGGATTTTCTTCCTCATGGCCGCGGAAATACGGCACGACCTTGTCGCCGCCGATATCGAGTGTGCGGAAGGTGACGGTACGGCCCGCCGCCTGTTTTATCACATTGCGATAGAACTGCTCCTGCTCTTCCGCCTTCGGCATGGTGGAGGCGATCATGAACTGCAGTTCGGTGCGGAACAGGCCGATACCCTCGGCACCCGATTCCGAAAGCTGCGGCAGGTCGACCAGCAAGCCCGCATTCATCATCAGCGCGATCCGCTGCCCATCCTTGGTCACCGGCTCGACGGCGCGCAGCGCCCGGAACTGTTCCTGCCGCCTGGCGCGGAAGCGAACCTTTTCCTCGTAGGAACGCCGATGATCGGCCATCGGCCTGAGATGCACATGCCCCTCGTCGGCATCGATGATCACGGCATCGCCGTTCTCGGCGAGCGCCACCACACCGGCTGCCTGGCCGATAACAGGAATACCCATGGCGCGCGCGACGATCACCACATGGCTCGTCACCGCGCCTTCTTCCAGCACCAGCCCGCGCACATTGGCACGCGGATAGTCGAGCAGCTCGGCAGCCCCCATGGCGCGCGCCAGGATGACCGCGTCGTTGGGGAAACCTTCGGCGGTCGTCCGCCCGGTGTACCCGGTCAATTGTCTGAGCAGCCGGTTCGCCAGATCCTCGAAATCATGCATGCGTTCGCGCAGATAAGGGTCGGTCAACCGCATCATCCGCGCCTTGGTGTCGCTCTGCACCTTCTCGACCGCCGCTTCCGCCGTCAGGCCGTTGCGGATCGCCTCCTCGAGCTTGCGCACCCAGCCCTGGTCATGCGCAAACATGCGATAGGTTTCGAGCACCTCGCGGTGTTCGCCCTCCATCGACACGTCGCGGCGCGACAGCATGTCGTCAATCGAGATCCTCAGCGAGCCCATGGCTTCGGCGAGCCGCCGGATTTCCTTCTCGGCATCTTCGTTGAGCAGATTGGTGACGACGATGCGCGGCTCGTGCAGCACGACGTAACCGAGGCCGATGCCGTCATTATAGGTGTCGCCGTCGACGGTCACCGACCGCGTCAGGTCGAGTTCGAGGCCCGGCTTGGTGATCTTCTTCAGCTCGCCGGTGGCGATCATCTCGGCCAGCACCATCGCCGTCGTCTCGAGCGCTTCCACCTCTTCTTCGCGATAGTTGCGGCTCGCCTTGTTCTGCACGACGAGAACGCCAAGCGAACGCCCGGTCCGGAGGATCGGCACGCCGAGGAAGGAATGGTAGATTTCTTCACCCGTTTCCGGCAGGTAGCGGAAGGCAGGATGCGACTGCGCATCGGAAAGGTTCAGCGGCTGCGCCGAAGCGGCGATCGTGCCGACCAGGCCCTGCCCCATCTTCAGTTGCGCCAGATGCACGGCCTCGCGGTTGAGGCCTTCGGTCGCATAGAGTTCGAGCACGCCGTCGGCGCGCAGCACGTAAACGGAGCAGACCTCGGCCACCATGTTGCCGGCGATCTGGCGAACGATCCGGTCAAGACGATCCTGCGGCTCCAGCGGCTCCGCCATCAACTCGCGCAGCCGCCTGAGCAGCACGCGCGGACCGCCGGAAAGGTCTCTCATGGCGTCTCAAGCTCCCGAAACAACGCACTCAGTCCCGGCGGGCCGGCCCTCGTCTCCTCAACCTGAAGGGGCAGGCCGCCCACTGGGAATCAATTCTTATCCAGACCGTAGCAGGAATGCAAAGTCCTGACAGCGAGTTCTGCATAAGGACCGTCGATCAGGATGGAAATCTTGATCTCGGAGGTGGTGATCGCCTTGATGTTGATGCCTTTTTCGGCAAGTGCACGAAATGCGGTAGCGGCAACGCCGGCGTGGCTGCGCATGCCGATGCCGATGACCGAGACTTTCACCAGCCCCGATTCGTTTTGCACGACGTCGTAGCCGATCTTCTCCTTATGGTCGCCGAGCACCTTGATCGCCTTCTCGACGTCGCCCGACGGCACGGTGAAGGTCATGTCGGTCTTCGACCCGTCCTCGGAGATATTCTGGACGATCATATCGACATTGATATGGGATTCGGCGAGCGGTCCGAAGATCGCCGCGGAAACGCCCGGCCGGTCGGCAAGACGGCGAAGCGAGATCTGAGCCTCATCCTTGGCATAGGCGATGCCGGTGACTACTTCCTGTTCCACGATTTCATCCTCGTCACAAATCAGCGTTCCGGGCGGGTTTAGCAGATCGCCCATGCCCGGAGCATCGGGATCTTCGAAAGACGAGCGCACGAAGGTGCGCACCTTGTGCACCATGGCCAGCTCGACCGAGCGCACCTGCAGCACCTTGGCGCCGAGCGAGGCCATTTCGAGCATTTCCTCGAAGGCGATCTTTTTCAATCTGCGCGCCTTCGGCACGATGCGCGGATCGGTCGTGTAGACGCCGTCGACATCGGTATAGATATCGCAGCGATCCGCCTTGACAGCTGCCGCGATCGCGACGGCCGAAGTATCCGATCCGCCGCGCCCGAGCGTCGCGAGGCGGTTGTCCGGTCCCAGTCCCTGGAAGCCGGCGATGACGGCAACCTGGCCCTCGCCCATCCGCTTGACGATGTCGGAACCGTCGATCTCCAATATCCGCGCCGCGCCGTGCGCATTGTCGGTGCGGATCGGGATCTGCCAACCCTGCCAGGAGCGCGCATTGATATCCATCGCCTGCAAGGCGATCGCCAACAGCCCCGAGGTGACCTGCTCGCCGGAGGCGACCACCGCGTCATATTCCCGCGCATCGTAAAACGGCGAATTGGCGCCGATCACCTTCGGCATGCCCTGCACCCAGCCGACCAGTTCATTGGTCTTGCCGGACATGGCCGAGACGACGACCGCCACCTCGTGGCCGGCATCGACTTCGCGTTTCACATGGCGGGCGACATTCTTGATGCGGTCCAGGTCAGCGACGGACGTGCCGCCGAATTTCATTACGATGCGTGCCATATGCCTCTACCACGACTGGCGCCGGGAAAGCGGAAAACCGGACCCGGCATCACGAAAGCTCTGGAGCGGAGCGCTTGGCCGAAGAGCCGGCTCCCGATTTCTGGAACCGCTCTAAAAGCCCGGGTCCCCAAGGCCCCAAGTTGCGGCGTCTCTTAGCGAGTTTGGCGGGGGGAGGCAAGCGCGCGCGATAAAAGCGATTGGCGAGCGGCTCCGCCCTCATCGGTCCTCCGGTCTGCGCCCCTTGACTTATGCCCCCGATCATCCGACTTCACGTGTCAGGAACGCAAGGAGTGGACGATGACGGAAGGCGCCAGAAGCACGATCGACCAGGGCGAAGTGGACCGCTTCTCGGCGATGGCGGCGGAATGGTGGAGCCCGACCGGCAAATTCCGGCCGCTGCACAAGTTCAATCCCGTCCGCCTCGCCTATATAAGAGACAAGGCCTGCGAGAATTTCGGCCGCGATCCGAAGAGCGCGCGCCCGCTGGAAGGTCTGCGCGTCCTCGATATCGGCTGCGGCGGCGGTCTGTTGTCCGAACCCGTCGCCCGCATGGGCGCTTCCGTCACCGGCGCCGATCCGTCCGAAAAGAATATCGGCATCGCCTCGACCCACGCCAAGGCCTCCGGCGTTTCGGTCGACTACCGCGCCGTCACCGCCGAGGAGCTGGCGGACTCCGGCGAAACCTTCGACATCGTCCTGAACATGGAAGTGGTCGAACACGTCGCCGATGTCGAGTTCTTCATGACCACCTGCGCAAAAATGGTCCGCCCCGGCGGCCTGATTTTCGTCGCCACCATCAACCGCACGATGAAGGCGGCAGCGCTTGCCATCTTTGCCGCCGAGAACATCTTACGCTGGCTGCCGCGCGGCACCCACCAGTATGAAAAACTGGTGCGCCCGGAAGAGCTGGAAAAGCCATTGGCGGCAAGCGGTCTCGAGATCACCGACCGCACCGGCGTCTTCTTCAATCCGCTGTCGAACCAGTGGAACCTGTCCAAGGATATGGACGTCAATTATATGCTGCTGGCCAAGCGCGGGGCGTAGAGCAGCGTCCTTGCGCCCGGAAAGTTGTGGTAAGGTGATCCGGTCATCCGAAGGGAAAACCGATGGGCGAAGCCGCAAAAGTTACCGTTACCCTCGAGCCTCGTCTCGAAGAATATGTGCGCGACGAGGTCGCCCGCGGCGCCTATAAATCGAGCAGCGACTATATCGAGAGTGTGCTCCGCGAGCGCTACGACAATGATCGACGCGTTCACGAACTGGAAGACGAGTTACAAAAGGGCATCGACGATCTGGAAGCGGGACAACTCATGTCCCTCGACGAGGCGTTCGATAGTGTCTACGCGGAACTTGGTCTGGACAAGCTCCGCGCTCGATGAAGGTTGCTTTTCCCGAGCTGCCCGCGCCGATCTGCTCACAATCGTCGGTACATTCTTGAACAAAATCCGGCACGCGCTTTGGCATTCATGGACGAGTTGCACTCCGCATGTGGGGAGATTGCAGACATGCCGCATGCCTTTGTCGAACTTCGGTTGCCACGACTGACAGGGGTTCGCAGGCGTCTTTTCGGAAACTACCTAATCTTCTATCGAATTGAGGATTCGACCGTGCAAGTGATGCGCATCCTCCATGGTGCGCGCGATTACGCCCGCATCCTGCGACGGATGAGTTGAAATCTTAATTCACATCCTCGGGCAGCACCGGAATGGCGGCGATTTCGATGCCCTCTTCGAGCAGCGCCTGCGCCTCGTCGACCGTCGCCTGGCCGATAATGCCGCGGGCATCCGCCTCGCCATAATGGATCTTGCGGGCTTCCTCGGGAAACTGCGCGCCGACATCCTCGGAATTGGCCTTGACCGCGGCGACCGCTTGCTTGAGCTTTTGCAGTGCCTCCTGGCGCATGGCATCCATCGCCAGGGTCTGCCTCTCGTCTTTCTTGCGCGCCGTCGATACCGAAGGCGCCATCAGGAGCTTGGAGACAGCAGCGGAATGACAGACCGGACAGGTCAGGAAACCGGTCGCGACCTGGCGATCGAAATCGGCGCTTTCGGAAAACCAGCCTTCGAATTCATGGGCATTGTCGCAAGTGAGGGAATAGCGGATCAAGCGGCGACGCCTCCTGCGACTGCCCCCGCAATCTTCTCGACCGAGAATTCCCGGCCGTTCCTGAGGTTCGGGATCTTGTCATGCGCGGCCTTGACCGCGGCGGTATCGATCTCGGCAACGATGACCGCCTCGCCAGTGGCGCCGGCCGATGCCAGCACCGTGCCCCAGGGATCGACGATCATCGAATGGCCGAAGGTCTCCCGGCCGTCCTCGTGCCGCCCGTCCTCATGCCGGCCGGCCTGCGCGGCGGCGATAACAAAGACGCCGTTCTCGATTGCGCGCGCCCTCAGCAATATCTCCCAATGCGCCTCGCCGGTCTGTTTGGTGAAGGCGGCGGGGACCGTCATCACCTCGGCGCCGGCAATCGCCTGGGCGCGGAAGAGCGCCGGAAAACGCACATCGTAGCAGATCGCAAAGCCCATTTCGGCAAAGGGCAGCGACAGGACGCGCGCCTCCGAGCCGGCCGTATAGGCCGCACTTTCGCGCCAGCTCTCGCCGTTGTCGAGGTCGACGTCGAACATATGGATCTTGTCGTAGCGGTTGAGGATCTTGCCGTCGGGCCCGAACAGGAAACCGCGATTGGCGATCTTGCCGTCGGAAAGCGCGATCGCCGTCGAGCCGACATGCATGTGGATGGCGAATTCCCTGGCAAGCTCGGAGCCGGTCCTGACGATGATGTCATGCGCCTCGTCCGCAAGCACGGCGCGCGCCGCGGCCCGGTCGCGCTGCAGCATGCCGGTCATCTCGGGCGTCTGCACATAGGTGGCACCCTGGGCGGCGGCCTCGCGCACCAGCCGCGCCATGGCGGCGGCATTCTTCACCGGATCGACCCCGGAGCACATCTGGACGGCGGCGGCCTTGAAGCTCATCGGTTCGTCCTCAGGCCGCCAGCATCGGATCGAGCTTGCCGGCCCGATCGAGCGCGAAGAGATCGTCGCAGCCGCCGACATGATCGGCACCGATGAAGATCTGCGGGAAGGTGGTACGGCCCTTCGACTTGCCGATCATTTCCTGGCGAAGGTCCGGTGAATATGTCGCATCATGCTCGACGTAGTCGACACCCTTTTCTTCGAGAAGGGACTTGGCGCGGGTGCAATAGCCGCAGAACTGCCGTGTATAGATGGTGACGGGTACCATAATCTCTCCAGACCGATGCCGGGGTATTTCTGTCATATAGGCTCGGAGAGAGCCCTTGCAAAGGTCAAAACCGTTATCTCGGCCGCACCTGCCTTGCGCAGCGTCCGGCTTGCCGCGGCGACCGTCGCCCCTGTCGTATAGACGTCGTCGATAAGGACGATGCGCTTGCCGAAAATGTCGTTTTCGCAACCCTTGGCAATCGCGAATGCGCCCCTGACATTGTCCTCGCGCGCCTTCGCGCCAAGGCCGACCTGCTGGCTGGTGCGCTTGACGCGCACAAGCGTGGCGGCAAGCAGCGGTTTGCCGGAGAGCTTTGCCGTGTGCCGGGCGAGCTCGGCTGCCTGGTTGAATTTGCGCGTCAGCATGCGGGTGCGGTGCAGCGGCACCGGGATCAGCGCATCGCAGCTTTCGACCGTCCCGTCGGCAGCGCGCAGCATCCAGGCAGCCATCATCGGTGCCAGATCGGTGCGATCGCGATATTTCAGCCCATGAACGAGATCGCGAACTGCGTGATCATGGGTCGCAGCCGAGCGCAGCCGGTCGAAGGGCGGCGGGTTGGCGATCGCCTCGGCGCTGAGGATGCCGGCGCCGAGATCGTGCGAGAAGGGACTGCCGAGCACTTCGCAATAGGGCCGTTCGATGAAACGGATGCCGGACCAGCATTTTGCGCAGAGCCCGCGATGACCGCCGGTGGAAATGCCGCAGACGGAACAGGTGGGCGGATAAAGGAAATCGGCGAGCGCCGAAAATGGCCGCAAGAGCTGCGCCCGCAAGAACTCCACTCGTGTTTCGCCATCGATCGGCCCCATGGCGTGGAGACTAGCCTGTTCTCCTCCAAAGGAAAATCGCCTTGCTGCTATTACGGCGCGGGACTAAGGACATCGTCATGGAAACGATCTTCGACAAAACCCTGATCGCCGCGCATCGCCATCGCGCGCTTGCCAATAACGACCCGAAAGCCGCCTTCCTGCTCGACATTGCCGCCGAGGAAATGGCCGAGAGGCTTGCTGTGGTCGAGCGGATCTTCGACACCGCCGTCGAACTGCATGGCGCGACTGGGGCCGCCGGCCGTGCCGCGCTGGCAACGGGCAAGGTCGGCACGATGATCCGCGTCGAGAGCGAAAAAGCCTATGCCGGCCCAGGCGAAACCGTGATCGAGGCGCCGCTCGAGGACGTGCCGCTCGAACCGCAATCGGCCAATCTCATCCTTGCGCCGCTCAGCCTGCATCTGACCAACGATACACCGGGTGTTTTCATCCAGATCCGCCGCGCCCTGAAGCCGGACGGCCTGTTCCTGGCCGCGATCCCCGGCGCCGGAACCCTACAGGAACTGCGCGACGTGCTGCTGGCCGCCGAGGTCGAGATGACCGGCGGCGCCAGCCCGCGCGTCATTCCCTTTGCCGATGTGCGTGATATCGGCAGTCTGATGCAGCGCGCCGGCTTCACGCTGCCGGTGATCGACGCGGAAAACTACACGGTACGCTATGATTCGCTCTTTCCGCTGATGCGGGATCTGAGAGCCATGGGCATGAGCAATCCGCTTGCCGCCCGCGGCCGGGTGCCGCTGACGCGCGCCTTCTTCCTGCGCGCAGCAGAGATCTATGCCGAGCGCTATTCTGATCCCGATGGCCGCATCCGCGCGACTTTCTCGATCGTCTATGTCTCGGGATGGGCACCGCACGAGAGCCAGCAAAAGCCGCTCAGGCCGGGTTCGGCCAAGGCACGCCTTGCCGATGCGCTGAAGGTGTACGAGCACAAGCTCAGGCAGTAATGGCCGGCTGCTTCGTCAATTCACGGTCATATTGTTGCCGACCACGTTGAAGATTTCCTGCAATTTGCCGCTGAAAATTCCGAGAGCGGAGACGATTGCGCCACCGATCAGAGCAGCGATCAGGCCATACTCGATGGCCGTCGCACCTGTGTTATCTGCAAGAAATGCTTTCAAAAGACGCATTACCCCAACCCTTAGCGCGAACCGACAGCAAACGAGCATTCCACGGCCATCGGGCGATGGCCGGCATTTTTCAGCAACCGGCGCCGACGCCGTAGCCCTGGACGACGCAGACCGAGCCGGGCGTATCCTGGAGGACGCTGCGGCGGATCGTATAACGCTTGCCGCTTTCGCTCTTCGGGATCGATCCCGTCGTCATCGTATCGAATTCCGCCGGCGCGCTGGCAAAGACGCTCTTCTTCGAGGAATCCGCAAGCATCGGCGTCAGGATAAGCGTCAGGGCGACCACCGCCGTGCCGAACAGAAGGGCGATATTGAGCGCACCCGTCCTGCGCGAGGCAGACGAAACCCGTTCCTTTTCCCGGACAGCTTTCCAGAAATCATCGTCCATGACGTCAAGCCTTTTAATACACGCACGCCAGATGCTTGATTGAGGCCGATCTTTGGCAGAAGGTGTTAAACGATCCATTAATATCCACAGCCGAAAACGCTGCGGCGTGATAATAATCAGGTAATGCTAATACATATCATCGGGTGCAGTGTCCCCCGTTGAACCACATACGCAAAAATAAAGACCCGTAGCGCGAGTAGCGAATCTGGATGATCGCAACGCGCTTTAGACTGCACAAGTTCGCACTTCCTTTGCAAAAGCGGTAGACCGTATTGGTGCCTGCTTATGACTTGTCGCGTCCCGTACTGCGCCGCCATTCACTCGGGGTGGCCGAAAATCTGATACGAAACATGCGGTTGAAATAGGTTAGATCGTTAAATCCCGAAGTGAGCGCGATTTCGGTAATGGATCGCCGAGCAAAGGCCGGGGAACGCAGCTGTGAGGCTATGTGATCCAGGCGCCTCTGCAGCAACCAAGCTCGCGGCGTCGTGCCATTCTCTTGGAACAAGCGCTGCAGGGTCCTGAGCGACATGCCTTGCTGTCGCGCGTATGCCGCGAAGTCGAAGCCATCGTCCAATACCTGATTTGCCAGATTGGCCACGATGCGCTCGAATGTAGGCGAAGACCGAGCGTCGTTACCCTCGCCAAGAAGGGCCAATGCAGTTGCGATCAAATCGGCGCCTGCCACCTCGAAGCTCTCCACGGCATCAGACGAAAGAGATTGAGCGTGCCCGGCAAGCAGGTTTACAAAGCCGGCCACGAGCGCGCCGGGTCCGCTGGCTGAATCGTATGCTCGCGCCGTCATTTGCGATAGCCGCGGCGTCCTGCATTCCATCAGCGCGCGGGGCATGCGGAAGACCATTTGTTCGAACGGGCCATCGGCATGAAGGCGATATGGGCGGGTCGAATCATAAACCGCGAACTGGCCGGGAAGGAGCTCCGTCCTGCGATCGTCCTGCTCCAGATACCAACGCCCAACGCGCATGAAAGACAAAAGCAAATATTCGCTACGGTCACTTCGAACCAAGGCCGGCGTCCGCTCCGTGATCTGCGCCGTCGAATTTACAAGCGTGAAGCGTGGCGACCCGGGAACGATCTGCGCCACCGAACCGTAAAATTCAGATGAGTCCGAACGGCTTTCCAGTCGCACATAGTTCGACCAGAGTTGGTCGCGCCACGTGCCAAGCATTTCCGCGGATCCAGTTCCCACCGTCGTTTCTCTAAACTCTGTCGCCCCAGTCTGCACACTATGGCGCGTCAGTCCTAGCCGCGCAACGGCCGGAGGGTCATTGTCGCTTCCACGTCCGTCTCAAAAGCCTCCTCGATAAGAAAGGGGGAGAGCCGGAGGGGACACTTGGCTGTCGGAGGCATCCGGCAACGAAATCATGCCTTGCACGAATAGCTGGCAGCCACGGGCGCCTCGAAAAGTCATGCGCGAAAACCGGCTGAACCGGTCGGGTCGCGGTGTTCGATAGTTTGGACTGAGCACTCTGGAGGTTACGACATGAAACCCATCAAAGCGGCGGCGGTGCAGGCCGCGCCAGTATTCCTCGATCTCGAGGCATCAATCGACAAGGCGGAAAGACTGGTTGCCGAGGCTGCGGCCAACGGCGCGAAGCTGATCGCATTCCCGGAAACCTGGCTGCCGGGCTATCCTCTGTTCATCTGGCTCGGTGCTCCGATCGAGGCCATCCCGTTCATACCGCGTTATCATGAGAATAGCATGGCGGTTGATTCGCCGCAGATGCGCAGGCTGCAAAGGATCGCCCAGAAGCACGAGATCACCATGGTCATGGGCTTTTCCGAGCGCGACGGCGGAAGTCGCTACATGTCCCAAGCAATCATCGGCGAAAACGGAGATCTTCTACTCGTCCGTCGCAAGCTCAAGCCCACTCACGTCGAGCGCACCGTCTTCGGCGAAGGCGATGGCTCCGATCTCGCAGTCGTCGACACCGCATTCGGACGGCTCGGCGCTTTGAACTGCTGGGAGCATATTCAGCCACTCGTCAAGATGGCCATGTATGCGCAACATGAAGAAGTGCATGTCGCCGCTTGGCCGAGCTTCTGCCTCTATCGCGATCTAGCCTATGCATTGGGCCCGGAAGTGAATTCCGCTGCCACGCGGCTCTATGCCGTGGAAGGAAGTGCCTACGTGCTCGCTTCCTGCGCGGTCATCAGCCAGGAAATGTTTGACGTGCTGGCTGACACGGAACAGAAGGCCTATCTGCTCAATCCGCACACGTCGAAGCCGGGTGGCGGTTACTCAATGATCTACGGTCCGGACGGAAGGGCTCTGTGCGATCCGCTGCGGGACGACGAGGAAGGGATCCTCTATGCCGATCTCGATCCGGCGATGATTGCCATTGCGAAGGCCGCGGCCGATCCTGCTGGGCACTATTCCCGAGCCGATGCGGTGCGCCTCGTCGTAAACCGCGAGAGACGTCGGGTAATGACCGAGCTGAATGTCTCACCGGAGACACGCTTCACCCCTGTCCCACTCCTCGACAATGCTGAGGCGCCAGCCGAAGCGGCGAAATAGCTGACCGTGCGCCCGGGGTTCATGGCCCTGGGCGGAATTTCTGCTACTTGTCCCGTAGCCGCGTCGCCAGGAAGTCGATGAGTGCCCGAGCGGCCATTGGAAGGTGCCTTCGGGATACATAGAGCGCATGGATGCCGAGCGTGTTCGGCTCCCAATCGGGCAAGACCACCACGAGCCTGTTCGTCTGAACCTCCGGATCGGCGGCAAACCGCGGCAGCATTGCGATGCCGAGATCGGACAGCGCCGCGCACTTCAGGGCAAGAGCGTCATTGGTTTGGAAGCCTCCCAGCACGGGAACGACAACCTGTGCATCGTGATTTTTCAGAGTCCATTCTGTCCCTCCAAGGTGTGTGTAGGTGAGACACCTATGGGCGTTCAGATCCTCTGGTCTGGTTGGTATTCCATACTCCGTCAGATAGCGCGGCGAAGCATAGAGCCGCGACGGGCACTGTCCCAGGCGTTTTGCGATCAACGACGGGTCCAGGTGGTTGGCGATCCGGATCGCCACATCGATGCGGTCTTGCACGAGGTCGACGGTGCGATCTGAAATCTGCAGATCGATCCTGATGCGCGGATAGAGCTCCGCAAACTTTGAAAGGAGCGGGATAAGCTGTGCCTCCGCCAGGATGCTTGGCGCCGTCACCCGGAGCAGTCCGTGAGGGGTATCGGCGCGGCTTGCGACTTCCGTCACTGCGTCGGCGACACGCACTATTTCCCGGCATAATTCGAGAACGCGTTCTCCGGCGGACGTCAAGCTGAGCTGCCGCGTCGTTCGGTGAAGCAGCCGCGTGCCGGACCAGTCTTCCATAGAGGCGATGTAGCGCGATGCCATTGCCCTGGACATGCCCAGTTCTTCAGCCGCGGCGGAGGCGCTCCCTCGCTCGACTGTCTTTAGGAGGACTTGTGCCGCGACCACCCGATCCATTTATTTGCTCGATCCATGCAACATTCTGTGGCGCATATTGGCCTTTATCTTCGATTTTTGCAACATTATATTCGCCTTAACAAAAGGACGTGACATGAAAACCGACATCGAGCTTCAGTACTATTTCGACCCCCTCTGCGGCTGGTGCTACGCAAGCGCCCCCGCGCTGGCCGGTCTTGCCGAGAATTTCTCGGGTCAACTCAAGATGTTTCCCTCCGGCTTGTTCGTCGGAGGCAGGCCGATCTCCTCGATATCAGACCATGCCTGGCGCAACGATCAGAGAATTCAGGCTCTCACAGGGCAGCGTTTCTCTGAAGACTACCTCCAGAACGTCCTACTGGCACCGAACGGCGTTTTCGACTCGGGACCTGCGACGCGTGCCCTCACTGCACTTGGGGAACATGATGCGATGCTCGAGCCTCGTTTCCTGCACGCCATCCAAATCGCCCGCTATCTCAAGGGGCGCGACACGTCCAACATTCAGGAGGTGGTGACGGTCGCCGTCCAGGTCGCTGCCGAGCATGACATCGAACTGACTGCCGGGACCTTCGCTGAAAGGCTCCGGAACGACTCCGCTCTTCAGGAGCGCACGCTGGAGCGGATGGAAGATACGCAGCGTCAGATGAACATCCTCGGCATTCGCGGTGTCCCACAGCTTGTCGCCCTCATCAACGGCGAGGCCCGCGTCCTCAGCGGCGAGGCCCTGTATCACGGTCCGGCTCACCTCATCGCAGCGCTCGACGAGCTCTGTGCAGACGCATGAAACATCAATCCCAACACTAGGAGTAATAGCATGAAAATCGCTCTTATCGGAGCTTCCGGTCAGGCCGGCTCCCGCATCCTGTCCGAATTGTCAGCGCGCGGCCATACCGTCACCGCGATTGCCCGAGATCCCTCCAAGGTCGCATCTCTCCCGCACATCACCGCCGCCTCAGGCGACATCGAGGCACCGGAAGCTCTGGCAGGGGTTCTGGAAGGGCATGATGCAATCATCAGCTCGGTGCATTTCTCCGCCAGCGACCCGGACAAGCTGCTTGGCGCCGTCAAGGCCTCCGGCGTTCGTCGCTACTATGTGGTGGGCGGGGCGGGCAGCCTCGAAGTCGCTCCAGGCGTCCTCCTCGTGAACACGCCCCAGTTTCCGGCGATCTACAAATCTGAAGCGCAGGGCGGCGTCGACTACCTGAACAAGCTCAAGGCTGAAAACGACATCGACTGGACCTTCTTGTCGCCGTCGGCTGCATTCGTACCCGGCGAGCGGACCGGCACTTTCCGCCTCGGCAAGGACGCACTCCTGACGAACGAAAACGGCAGCAGCATTTCCTTCGAGGACTTCGCCGTCGCCCTCGTTGACGAGATCGAAGCCCCGGCCCATGTCAGACAGCGTTTCACCGTCGGCTATTAATCCGATCTTCCAAATCTGAATCCTTCACTGCAGCGTGGTCGACACCCTTCGGGTGTCGGCTGCCGCCGGCCCCTTCCGCCTTCGGGCAGGATCGACTCCCCCAACCACGTGAATTAGAAAATGATCAACAGACGCACCACCCTCAAGACGATCGCCGCAGCAGTTGCTGTCATGCTTCCCCTCGCTACATCAGGTGTCGCGCAGCAGGAGAAGCCCGCCCTGTCATGGACGGCCTTCAAGGCCGGCGAAGCGGGCTTTCTGCGCGCTCCGGTCCTTGTAACCGGCAAGACGGAAGCCGTACTCATTGACTCGAGCTTCAGTTTTTCGGACGGCAAGGTCGTAGCGGATGCCATCAAGGCCAGCGGCAAGCACCTGACCACGATCTATATCACCACCAACGATCCCGACTACTATTTCGGCCTCGCGCCCGTGCATCAGGCCTTTCCGGATGCTCGCATCCTCGCTGCTCCTGACACCGTTGCGCTGATGCGGAAGAAGGCCGAAGGCAAGATCAAGGCATGGTCGCCTGTTCTGGGCGACAACGGTCCGAAGTCGGTCTCCGATCTCATTTTCCCGGAAGCGAGCGATATTGACACGCTGTCCGTCGATGGCGAGAAACTCGAAATCGTCACCGCGCCGGGTGTCAAGGATCGCGGTCGCTATATCTGGGTGCCGTCCCTCAATGCCGTGTTCGGCGGCGTGGCGGTCTTCGGCGGCATGTATCCCTGGGTAGCCGATCTTCCGACAATCGAGGAACGAAAGGCTTGGCGCGCGGCGCTTGACGACATCCTCGCCCGCAAGCCCAAGATCGTCGTACCGGGTCACGGCACGACCACGTGGCCGACGGATGTTTCCGGCGTCAGCTTCACCCGCGATTACCTGATCGCATTTGACGCCGAAGCAGCCAAGGCCGCGGACTCCAAGGCATTGATCGCAGCCATGAAGAAACTCTACCCCAAGGCCGCTATGCCGATTTCCCTGGAACTGGGCGCGAAAGTCGCCAAGGGCGAAATGACCTGGGGTCAGTGAGAAGAGCGGCAAAACTCGCGGCTATCCAGGCCGCGAGTTCCAAAGCATGATGCCGAAAAGTGTACGTTGTTTTCTCATGACATCATGCTCTAACTCTTTAATTTAGAACAGGATTTCAGATTTCGCCAGCCTGCTAAAGCAAATCCTGCAGCATCGGGATCAGCGGCTCGTCGGCCGGCGGCATCGGGTAATCGCGCAGCGCCTGCGGACGCACCCATTTCAACGCCTGTCCCTCGCGGCCCTGGGGAATGCCCTCGTAGCGCCGGCAGATATAAAGCGGCATCAAAAGGTGGAAGGTCTCGTAGGAATGGCTGGCGAAGGTCAGCGGGGCCAGGCAGGCGATCTTCGTCTTGATGCCGAGTTCTTCCTCGAGTTCACGCACCAGCGTTTCTTCAGGCGTCTCGCCGGGCTCGACCTTGCCGCCGGGAAATTCCCACAATCCGGCCAGCGACTTTCCCTCGGGACGCTGTGCCAGGAGGATACGCCCGTCGGCATCGATCAGCGCACAGGCGGCGACCAGCAATATCTTCCGGCCATTGCACTGTATGAGAGGCTCGCTCATCGCGGCTCCTGCTGCCAATAGCAATAGTGATAGGCGTCGCGAAAACCGAGGCGTTCATAGAGTGCGATAGCCGGACGGTTGGACAGCTTTACCTGCAGCCAGGCCGAGCGGGCGCTGCGCATGCGCGCCCAGCGCAGCGCCGAGGTCAGGATCTCGGTGCCGAGCCCCTCGCGCCGCCGCGTTTCGGAAACCGAAAGCGACATGATGCCGGCAAGGTCATTGTCCTGGACGCAGAGCACGGTCGCCAGCGGCCCGTCCGCCGCATTCTCGATCATGAACAGACCCGACGGCGGTTTGATCGCCGAAATGATTTCGGCAAGCGCCGGCTTCAAGCTGAGCGGCGCCCGCTCGACGGCGAGATTGGCGTCGACGAAACGGCCGACATCATGGGTCGGCAGATGGTCGAGCGTATCCGGCAGCTCGGCCTCGGCAAGATCGCAGGTCATTACCACCGTCTCGTCGAATTGCTTCCAGTTCTGCGCACGGAGAAGATCGATCAACACCGGCGAGGCAAGCGGCGTCTGGCGGACCACGGCGGCGCGGCCATAGGCCTCGAATTTCCGGCTCGCCTTTTCCAGGCGGATTTCGACGTCGCGATAATCCGAGGGATCGAGCGGCACGATCGAATTCAGCCGGTTGGACGGGTGGCCGGCCGTCAGCCGCACCTGCCAGCTGCCGTCATATTGCACCGACGCCGCCGGCCAGGCACGGAAGCCGACGGCCTCCAGCCTGCGCACCAGCGGCAGATTCTGTGAAGAGATGGATGCCTGCACCAAAGAACGATCAGCTCCGATAGTCGCCATTGATCGCAACATATTCCTTGGTGAGGTCGCAGGTCCAGACGGTTGCCGTGCCGGTGCCAAGGCCGATATCGACTTTGACGGGGATATCCTGGGCTTTCATGACATTCGAGGCCGCTTCCTCCGAATAATCGGGATCACGCTCGCCGTTGACGGCGACCCTGACGTCGCCGAACCAGATGGCGAGCCGGTCGCGGTCGGCCATCTCGCCGGATTTGCCGACGGCCATGACGATGCGGCCCCAATTGGCGTCTTCGCCGGCGGCCGCCGTCTTGACCAGCGGCGAATTGGCGATCGACAGCCCGATACGCTTGGCGGCGGCATCGCTCTCGGCGCCCGTCACGGTGATTTCGAGCATCTTGGTGGCGCCCTCGCCGTCGCGCACCACCTGCAGCGACAGATCCTTCAGCACCGCGTTGAGCGCGGCGCGGAAGGCGGCAAGGCGCGGGTCGTCGGCGCGTTCGATACGAGCCTGGCCGTCCTCGGCCGCAGCCCCAGTCGCAAACAGCATCAGCGTGTCGGATGTAGAGGTGTCGCTGTCGACGGTCATGGAATTGAACGTCGGGCCGACGCCATCGGACAGCAGCACCTGCAGCGCGGCGGGCGCGATGTCGGCATCGGTGACGACGAAGGACAGCATCGTCGCCATATCGGGCGCGATCATGCCGGCGCCTTTGGCAATGCCGTTGATCGTCACGGCAACGCCGCCGATCTCGGCGCTGCGGGTCGAAACCTTCGGATAGGTGTCGGTCGTCATGATCGCCTTGGCGGCCTCGAACCAGAAATCGCCGGTGGCTTCGGTGTGCATCCGGTCGAGCACGCCGGCGAATTTGGTGGCGTCGAGCGGCTCGCCGATGACGCCGGTCGAGGCCAGGTAGACCTCGTTTTCGCCGCAGCCGACAGCTGATGCTGCCGACTTCGCCGTCAATGCGGTCGCCTGGCGGCCCTTCAGGCCGGTGAAAGCGTTGGCATTGCCTGAGTTGACGACCACCGCACGCGCACTGCCATGCGGCAGGTTGGCCCGGCAGAAATCGACCGGCGCCGATGGGCATTTCGAGCGGGTGAAGACGCCCGCAACGGCCGCCGGCTTGTCGAAAACCATCATCAGCACGTCGGTGCGGTTCTTGTACTTGATGCCGGCGGAAGCCGTTGCCATGCGCACGCCGCGCAGCGGCGGCATGGAGACGAAGGATTTCGGGGCAAGCGGAGAGACGGAACCGGACATGATGAAACCTGCCAATGGGCATTTCCGGGCAAAATCGGCAGCGGTTCGCCGTCCGGAAATGCGACAACAACAACGATATTACAGCGCCGCGCGTCTTTTCAGACGCGCAAAGGACGCTGTAACACTTTAAAATTACTGCATAATTTCGCCGTTAATCGATTCCGATTTAAGGAATTATGCAGTAAAGGGCCCGGAAAAACCGGGCCCTGATGCGATTATTACTGCTTCGGCGCCGGCGCGACGGGCTCACTGCCCGGCTCCGGCTGCTTGTTGGCCTGTTCGTAACCCTTGCGCAGCGTCTCGTCGCTGATTTCGATCTTGGCCGAGGCCTTCGCCTTGTTCAGAAGCTCAAGATACTTGTCGCGCATGACGAGCTGACGAACCTGATCCTGCACCTGCTCGAAGGGCGGCGGCGGGGCGTCGCGCTTATCCTCGACCTTGATGACGTGATAGCCAAAATCGGTTTTAACAGGCGTCTTGGAATAGGTGCCCTTTTCAAGCGCGAAGGCCGCGTCCTCGAATTCCTTGACCATGCGGCCGCGCGAGAAATAGCCGAGGTCGCCGCCTTCCGACTTGTTCGGATCGGTGGACTTTTCCTTGGCGAGTTCGGCGAAATCCTTGCCGGCGTCGAGCTGCTTGATGATGTCCTTGGCTTCGTCTTCGGTCTTGACGAGGATATGACGGGCGTGGACTTCCTCCTGCTTCGGCAGGGCGGCGACTTCCTTGTCGTAGCGGGCCTTGACTTCTTCAGGCGTCACGATGTCGACGACATGCTTCTTGAAGTAGGCGTTGTGCAGCTCGCGGTCGGTGAGATACTGCATGCGCTTCTTGAATTCGTCGGTCTGATCGAGCTTCTCGGCCGCAGCGTCGGCGGCAAGCAGCTTCACGTCGATGGCGGCGGAAAGGGCTGCGACCTTCTTCTGGTCATCGGGAAGCTGCGCCAGCTGCGGGTCGAGATTGGCGACGGCAAGGTCGAGTTCCGACTGGTGAATCTCCAGATTGCCGACCTTGGCGATGACGGCGTCATCGGCATGGGCCGGGGCCTGGAGCGCAACAAAAGTTGCAAACGCCAGAACGGCAAGTTTGTTGGTGGTCAACATGAAATACCCTTCACAGTTACATCGCCGCTTTCAGCATCGCCTGAATCGGCCCAAAATAGCCATCAACACCGGATTGTGGCCTTTCTGTATCCGCCAAATCCGTTGACATCATTCGACCCCCCTCTTATCTGTCACGCAACCTCGCGTCCAGAACAGTTTCCGGGCGTTTTAAGGCGCGCGCCTGATTTTCGGCTGGGCCGCGAACAACAAACGTCGGGGATGAATATTGAGAAAGGACCAGTCATATGGTCAGCTTTGGCGGTATAGCCCGCAAGTTATTTGGGTCCTCCAATGACCGCCGCGTGCGGTCTTTCCAGCCGAACGTCGCTGCCATCAACTCTATCGAAGAGAAGACCAAGGCCCTGACGGACGAGCAGCTCGCGGCAAAGACCGTCGAGTTTCGCGCTCTGCTCGCCGAGGGCAAGACGCTCGACGACATTCTGATCCCGGCCTTTGCCGTCGTGCGCGAAGCCTCGCGCCGCGTTCTCGGCCTGCGGCCTTTTGACGTACAGCTGGTCGGCGGCATGATCCTGCATTCCAATGCGATCGCCGAGATGAAGACCGGTGAAGGCAAGACCCTCGTCGCCACGTTGCCGGTCTATCTGAACGCGCTGTCTGGTAAGGGCGTGCACGTCGTCACCGTCAACGATTACCTCGCCCAGCGCGATGCCGCGACCATGGGCCGCATCTACGGCTTTCTCGGCATGACCACGGGCGTGATCGTCCACGGCCTCTCCGACGAGGAACGCCACGCGGCCTATGCCTGCGACATCACTTATGCCACCAACAACGAACTCGGCTTCGATTATCTACGCGATAACATGAAGTACGAGAAGAACCAGATGGTCCAGCGCGGCCACAACTTCGCGATCGTCGACGAAGTGGACTCGATCCTCGTCGACGAAGCGCGCACACCGCTGATCATCTCCGGTCCGCTCGACGACCGCTCCGAACTCTACAATACGATCGACGCCTTCATTCCGCTGCTCGTACCCAGCGATTACGAGATCGACGAGAAGCAGCGCTCGGCCAACTTCTCCGAAGAGGGCACCGAGAAGCTGGAAAACCTGCTCCGCCAGGCCGGCCTCTTGAAGGGCAACGCGCTCTACGACATCGAGAACGTCGCGATCGTCCACCACGTCAACAACGCGCTGAAGGCTCACAAGCTGTTCCAGCGCGACAAGGACTATATCGTCCGCAACGACGAAGTCGTCATCATCGACGAGTTCACCGGCCGCATGATGCCGGGCCGCCGTTATTCCGAAGGTCAGCACCAGGCGCTCGAAGCCAAGGAAAAGGTGCAGATCCAGCCGGAAAACCAGACGCTGGCGTCGATCACCTTCCAGAATTATTTCCGCATGTACGCCAAGCTCGCCGGCATGACCGGCACGGCGCAGACGGAAGCGGAAGAATTCGGCAATATCTACAATCTCGACGTCATCGAGGTCCCGACCAACCTGCCGATCAAGCGTATCGACGAGGACGACGAGGTTTACCGGACCTTCGACGAAAAGTTCAAGGCGATCATCGAGGAGATCCTCGACGCCCATAAACGCGGCCAGCCGGTGCTGGTCGGCACCACCTCGATCGAGAAATCGGAACTGCTCGCCGAGCGTCTGCGCAAGCAGGGCTTCGACGACTTCCAGGTGCTGAACGCCCGCTATCACGAGCAGGAAGCCTATATCGTCGCCCAGGCCGGCGTGCCGGGGGCCATCACGATCGCCACCAATATGGCCGGTCGCGGTACCGACATCCAGCTCGGCGGCAACCTCGACATGCGCATCGAGCGCGAACTCGGCGACGTCGAAGCCGGTCCGGAGCGGGAAGCCCGGATCCAGGCGATCGTCGAGGAGATCAGGGAACTCAAGCAGAAGGCGCTCGCCGCCGGCGGTCTCTACGTCATCGCCACCGAACGCCATGAAAGCCGCCGCATCGACAACCAGCTGCGCGGCCGCTCCGGCCGTCAGGGCGACCCCGGCCGCTCGAAATTCTACCTCTCGCTTCAGGACGACCTGATGCGCATCTTCGGCTCCGACCGCATGGACAGCATGCTGACCAAGCTCGGTCTCAAGGAGGGCGAGGCGATCGTCCATCCCTGGATCAACAAGGCCCTGGAGCGCGCCCAGAAGAAGGTCGAAGCCCGCAACTTCGATATCCGCAAGAACCTCCTGAAGTATGACGACGTTCTCAATGATCAGCGCAAGGTGATCTTCGAGCAGCGCCTTGAACTGATGGAATCGACCAATATTTCCGAGACCGTTTCCGACATGCGCCGTGAGGTGATCGAGGACATGGTCGACAAGCACATCCCGGAGCGCGCCTACGCCGAGCAATGGGATGCCGCCGGCCTGAAGACCGGTGCCTTGAACATCCTCAATCTCGATCTGCCGATCGAGGACTGGGTGAAAGAAGAAGGCATCGGCGAAGACGATATCCGCGAACGCCTGACACAAGCCACCAACGCCGCCTTCACGGAAAAGGCCGAGCGTTTCGGCGACGACATCATGCATTATGTCGAACGCTCGATCGTCATGCAGACACTCGATCATCTCTGGCGCGAGCACATCGTCAATCTCGACCATCTGCGCTCCGTCATCGGCTTCCGCGGCTATGCCCAGCGCGATCCGCTGCAGGAATACAAGTCGGAAGCCTTCGAGCTGTTCACGGGCCTCCTCAACAATCTGCGTGAGGCCGTGACCGCCCAGCTGATGCGCGTCGAGCTGGTGCAGCAGGCCCCTGCCGAACCGGAACCGCCGCTGATGCAGGCCCATCACCTCGATCCGACCACCGGCGAGGACGATTTCGCCCCGGCGGTCTACCAGGCATCGGAAGTCATCGTTTCGCCGGAGAACCGCAATCCGGATGACCCGGCCACCTGGGGCAAGGTCGGCCGCAACGAGACCTGCCCCTGCGGTTCCGGCAAGAAATACAAGCATTGCCACGGCGCCTTCGAGCAGGTCTGAGGCAAGCCGCGAAGATTGTGAAAATGCCGCCTTCGGGCGGCATTTTCTTTTCCGCGGCAGCGGTGGAAAACCGTAATTTCAG
This sequence comes from Rhizobium ecuadorense, assembly GCF_001187535.1. Taxonomy (GTDB): domain Bacteria; phylum Pseudomonadota; class Alphaproteobacteria; order Rhizobiales; family Rhizobiaceae; genus Rhizobium; species Rhizobium ecuadorense. The sequence continues at coordinate 19,115 of NZ_LFIO01000897.1, read as the reverse complement.
CGCCGCTGACAAGCCCGATCCGGAACCGTTTCTTAACCCTGTTCTGTCAAGACTTCGGGACGATTTGCCTGACCTTCAGAGTTTTGCGTGTTCATCATGGCGGTCATAGAAACAGCGGAAAAGATGCTGCCAGCGGGCCTGCGCCCGATCGGCGGCCGCGCGCTGCGCATGCTTGCGGCCGTGCTCACCGAGCGTGGTGAGAAGGCGGCCGCTCAGCGCATGGCGCTGACCGCCTTTTCGATCCGCATCCTCAGCGCAGCCCTCGCCTTCATCTCCCAGATCGTCCTTGCCCGGCTGATGGGCGAATATGAATACGGCATCTTCGTTTTCGTCTGGGTGCTGGTCGTCGTCTTCGGCGATCTCTCATGCCTTGGTTTCCACACGGCGATCATCCGCTTCCTGCCGCAATACAGGGCAGCCGGCGCCTTCGAGGAGATCCGCGGCCTCACCGGCACGGCGCGCATCTTCGCGCTGCTTTCGGGCACGGCGGTGCTCGCCGCCGGCATGCTGGGGCTGCATTTCTTCGGTCATATGATCCAGGTCTATTATCTCGTCCCGATCTTCCTCGGCCTGCTCGCCATGCCGATGATCGCGCTCGGCGACATTCTCGAAGGCACGTCGCGGGCAAACCACTGGCCGGTCATGGCGCTTGGCCCGGTCTATATCGTCCGGCCGATCCTGATCATCCTCTTCATGCTGATCGCCATCGCCATCGGCGCCGAGCATACGGCCGTCACCGCCATGCAGGCAGCGCTCGTCGCGACCTTCGTCACCGCGCTCGGCCAGTATGCCGCTACGCTCTATCGCCTTCGCCGGCATTATGACAAAGGCCCGCATAAGGTCGACTTCCTCGCCTGGTTCAGCGTCGCCTTTCCGATTTTCCTGATCGAAGGCGTCAGCTTCCTGCTCACCAATTCCGATGTCGTCGTCGTCGGCATTTTCCTCGAGCCGCACGACGTCGCCATCTACTTCGCCGCCGCCAAGACGATGGCGCTGGTGCATTTCATCAATTTCTCGGTCAAGGCCGCCTCCGGCCCGCGCTTTTCCTCGATCATCGCCGAAGGCGACCATGCACAGCTGGCGACTGCCGCGATCGACGCCGCCCGCTGGACCTTCTGGCCCGCACTCGGCGTCGGCCTTGTGGTGCTTGCCGCCGGCCATCTTCTGCTGTCGCTCTTCGGCGGCGCCTTTACATCGGGTTATCTGGTCATGGCGATCCTGCTCGCCGGCATCCTCGCCAAGTCTTTGGTCGGCCCGGCCGAAACGCTGCTGATGATGGCCGGCAAGCAGAACCTCTGCGTCGCGCTCTACGCCGGCGCGCTGGCAGCCAATGTCGGCCTCAACCTTGCTTTGATCCCGCATTACGGCATCGAAGGCACGGCGATCGCCACGGCTTCGGCCATGGCGGTCGAGGCGATCCTGCTGCACCTTGCCGTGCGCCGCACGCTCAGCATCGTCCTTTTTGCCTTCGCCAGCCCCTCCGCCGCAACGCCAGAAATGAGAGTTCGATAGATGGTGCGTATTCCTCCCCTTACCGAAAGCACCGACAGCATTGCCAACCGCATGGTGCATGATCTCGCAGCGCTGCATTTCGAAGCGCCGCGGGCCGAGGCGCGCGCCGAGATCGGCCGGCCGGGACGCGAACTCTGCGTCTATCCCGGCAAGCTCGGCTATGATCTTCAGGAAGAGCTCGACTTCCTCTCCAACCGGGCGATGGAGCCGAACGTCTTTTTCTCCGGCCGCTTCCTCGCGCCCGCCATGCCGCGGCTCGAAGACCGGCAGGTGAACTTCGCCCTGATCCGCGACCACAATGCCGGCCGCAGCCGCATGCGTTTTCTGCTGCCGTTTTCGGTGGACAAGCCGGGTTTTGCCGTCGGCCCGTCGATCATCCGCGGCTGGTCGAACAGCTTCGGCCCGCTCGGCACGCCGCTGGTCGACAGCGAGGATGCCGCCGAGACCCTCGACAATCTTTTCGAGGGCCTGACGGCGCGCGATCTCAATCTGCCCGGCATCGTGGTTCTGCCGGATCTCCGGCTGAACGGTATTTTCGTGCGCATGGTCAAGGCGGTGGCGCTCAGCCGCAATCTCCCCGTCACGGTCGCCAATCCCTATTTGCGGCCGATGCTGCAGAGCGACGATGAGGCGCCGGCCTATCTCGGCCGCACCATCTCTTCCTCGCACATGCGCGAAATGCGCCGCCAGTGGCGTCTGCTGGAGGAACAGGGAACGGCGGTTTATGCCGTCGCCCGCCAGCCCCGCGAAATCCATATCCGCTTCGAGGAATTCCTGGCGATGGAAGCCGGCGGATGGAAGGGCAAGCGGCGCAGCGCCCTCGTCACCGATCGCTATCATACCGCCTTCGCCCGCGAGGCGGTGTCCAACCTTGCCGCCGTCGACGCCGTGCGCATCCACACGATCGATCTCAACGGCAAGGCGATCGCCGCCATCGTCGTGCTGATGATGGGTGGCGAGGCCTATACCTGGAAGACCGCGTATGACGAGAACTATGCCCGCTATTCGCCGGGCAAGCTGCTGATGAGCGAACTCACCGAATGGCATCTCGACGACGCCAATATCGTCCGCTCCGATTCCTGCGCCGTCTCGGACCATCCGATCATGAGCCGCTTCTGGCAGGAGCGCGAGGAGATGGGAACGCTGGTGATCGGCCTGACGCAGAACAGCGACCGCGACATGCGCCAAGTCTCAGCCCAGCTCCACATGTACCGCAGCACCCGCAACATGGCGAAGATGCTGCGCGAGAAAATCATGTCGCTCGCCGGCAGAAGCTGACGCCCTTTGTTTTATCCATAGAGCGATAGCACTAGACTTCGCCAGCCGCCCTTTCGCGCAGCAGCCGGCGGATCACCTTGCCGGTGGTCGTCAGCGGCAAGGCATCGATGAATTCCACCTCGCGCGGATATTCGTGCATGGAAAGCCGCGTCTTCACCCATTCCCTGATATCGGCGGCCAGCGCCTCGCTTGGATGATGGCCCGGCGACAGCACGATATAGGCCTTGACGATCTCGGTGCGCACGGCATCGGGTTTGCCGACGGCGGCGGCAAGCTGCACGGCGGGATGGCCGATCAGGCAATCCTCGATTTCGGCCGGGCCGATGCGATATCCCGACGAGGTGATGACGTCGTCGTCGCGGCCTTCGAAGGTGACGTACCCGTCGGCATCCTGCCGGCCGATATCGCCGGTGAGCAGCCAGCCTTTGGCGAATTTTCGCGCCGTCGCCGCCGCATCGTCCCAATAGCCGAGGAACATGACGGGATCGGGACTGGCGATGGCGATCTGGCCCGGTTCACCGACGGGCAATTCGACACCGGCCTCATTGACGATCGCCACGCGATGCCCCGGCACCGCCCGCCCGATGGCGCCGGCCCTGGTCACGCCATAGGCAGCGCTCGACGAGAGCACGAAATTGCACTCCGTCTGGCCGTAGAATTCATTGACGGTGATGCCGAGTGTGCGCTGTGCCCATTCATAGGTCTCGCGGCCGAGCGCCTCTCCGGCCGAGCCGATGGTGCGCAGCACCAGATCGTATTTCGAGCGCGGATCGGCGACCGGTCGCATCAGCCTCAATGCCGTCGGCGGAATGAAAGCGTTGCGCACCTTCATCTCCGCCATGATGCGGTAGGCCATGTCGGCATCGAATTTCTGCGCCGGCGACGAGACGACGGGAACGCCGAGCAGAAGAGCCGGCAGCAGCGCGTTGAGCAGCCCGCCCGCCCAGGCCCAGTCGGACGGCGTCCAGACCTTGTCGCCCGCTTTCGGAAAGCCCTCATGGGCAAACTGCATGCCGGGAATATGGCCGGGCAGCACGCGGTGGCCGTGCAGCGCGCCTTTCGGCGGCCCCGTCGTTCCCGAGGTGAAAATCATCAGCGCCGGATCGTCCGGGCCGGTCTCGACGGCGTCGAAGGTGGGGGAATGGTCGTCCACCAGTTCGCCGAAGCCGGCCGCATCGGTGCTCGCCCCATCAATGCTGACGATATGTTTCAGCATCGGCAGGCGCTCACGGATCCGGCGGATGCGTTCGAGACCGAAGCCATTGGTGACGACAACAGCCACCCCTGCCGCCTTCAGCCGGTATTCCAGCGCCTCGACACCGAAGAGCAGCGCCAGCGGCAGCGCGATCGCGCCGGTCTTGTAGATCGCCACATGCGCAATCACCGTCTCGAAGGATTGCGGCAAGAGCAGCGCGACCCGATCGCCGCGTTTTATCCCCAGCGAAACCAGCGCATTGGCAAAGGCCGAGGACCGGTCGGCGAGCGCGCGATAGGTCAGACTGCGGTGATCGCCGTCCGGGCTGAAATGTTCGAGGCAGACCTGCTCGGGCGCCCTCGCCGCCCAGTCGTCGCTGACGGCGCGGCCGATATTGAAATCCTCGGGAATCCGCCAGGAGAAATCGCGATAGAGATCGTCGTAGCGATCATGGGACGGCAGTATCATAGTCGAAATCCAATGAAATGCTGCACCAGCTAACACCTTGTGCTGCAAATGCGCAAGCGACCGGTCCGGAAGGCGATGACAGACCCGGCTTCAAAGCCCATCACGCATTGTTGTGCGCATCGCAGAACCGATTCTTCGCCGGGCGCCCTGCGACTTTGCCGGTTTCCGCGCTAGATCATGGAAAGCCGTCCCAAGGGGCGTCGAATGGGGCATCGAATTGGGTCATCGAATTCATCACGGAGTCGTTTCATGGACTATGCAAAATTTGGGAAGACCGGCCTCGAAGTCTCGAAAATCTGCCTGGGCTGCATGACCTTCGGCGATCCCGGCCGCGGCAATCACGCCTGGAGCCTCAGGGAAGAAGAAAGCCGGGCGATGATCCGCCAGGCGATCGACCTCGGCATCAATTTCCTCGACACTGCCAACACCTATTCCAACGGCTCCTCCGAGGAGATCGTCGGCCGCGCCATCAAGGATTTCGCCAGGCGCGAGGACATCGTGCTGGCGACCAAAGTGTTCAACCGCATGCGGCCTCGCCCGAATGGCGCCGGCCTGTCGCGCAAGGCGATCTTCGACGAAATCGACAACAGCCTGCGCCGTCTCGGCACCGACTATGTCGACCTCTACCAGATCCACCGCTTCGACTATACGACGCCGATCGAGGAAACGCTGGAGGCGCTGCACGACGTCGTCAAATCGGGCAAGGCGCGGTATATCGGCGCCTCCTCCATGTATGCCTGGCAATTTGCCAAGGCGCTCTACGTCTCCAGGCTGAACGGCTGGACCGAATTCGTCAGCATGCAGGACCATTTGAACCTGCTTTACCGCGAGGAAGAGCGGGAAATGCTGCCGCTCTGCGAAGATCAGAAGATTGCCGTCATCCCCTGGAGCCCGCTTGCCCGCGGGCGCCTCACCCGCGACTGGGACGAGGCGACGGCGCGCAGCGAAACCGACGAATTCGGCAAGACGCTTTACACCCAGTCCGTCGACGCCGACCGCAGAATAGTCGAGGCGGTGGCCGAGATCGCCAAGGCCCGCGGCGTCTCCCGCGCCCAGGTCGCAACCGCCTGGATCCTGCAGAAGAGTGCGGTGACCGCCCCGATCATCGGCGCCTCCAAACCGAACCACCTGACCGACGCGGTTGCCGCGCTCTCGGTCAAGCTCACCGCCGAGGAAATCGCCGCACTGGAAGCACCTTACATCCCGCACGCCGTCGCCGGTTTCAAATAGTCGCCGGCGGCTTCCGGCATTTGCCAAATTAGTTCCCTCCGTCGACACGGAGAGGGATATCGAAACCGCAACTTCCCGAAATTATACCCGGCTGCCGGGATCGAGCTGCCGGCGCATCGTCACCAGAAACTGCTCGGCAAGCGCCCGGTCCTCGACCGCACGGGCCAGGATGACGGCGCCCATCATCGATGACAGCGTGGTGGCGGCATTGGCGCGGCGTTCCTCTTGGCTTGCGCCGGGAACGATCTCGGCGAGCGTGTCGACCAGCACGGCGAGCCCGTCGCTGAAGACCGCGCGCACCGCACCGCGGCTACGGCTCACCTCCTGGATCAGCGTCGCGAAGACGCAGCTGCCGCCAGGGTCGTCGACCGTGCGCCAGTGGATATAATGGTCGAGAAGCGATTCCAGCGGCCGGTCGGGAGAATTGGCGATATGCTCCTTCCAGCGCGTTTCGACCTTGTCGATCAGCTTGCGGCTGACCTCCAACGCCAGGTCGTCCTTCGATGCGAAATGCCCGTAAAAACCGCCATGCGTCAGCCCCGCCGCCTTCATGATGTCGGCGACTCCAACCCCGTCGAAACCGTTCTCGCGAAAAAGCACGCCGGCAACGCTCAGGATTTTCTCTCGGTTTTCGGCAAATTTCTCGCGGCTGACCCGCATTTTCATCTCCAGAAATAGTCGCTTGACAAAATATATGACGTCCATCATGAATACGCAAGAAATATGATGACCATCATGTAAATCCGCCTCCATCTTCCCCAAGCCGAATCCGAACGGAATCTTGCCCATGGTTTCCACAGCGCTTGCCTCCACCCTTGCCCGGCGCAACATCCACTATGGCTGGGTCGTCGTTGCGGCAACCTTCCTCACCATGCTGGTCACAGCCGGCGCCATGGGCGCACCCGGCGTTCTCATCAAGCCGCTGCAGGACGAGTTCGGCTGGGAGACCTCGCAGATTTCCTCGGCCCTTGCGATCCGCCTGATCCTTTTCGGTTTCATGGGCCCGTTCGCCGCCGCCTTCATGAATTATTTCGGCGTGCGCAAAGTCATCGTTTTCGCCCTGGCGCTGATCGGCGCCGGCTTTATCGGTTCGCTGTTCATGACCACGCTGTGGCAGCTGCTGCTGCTTTGGGGCATCGTCGTCGGCTTCGGCACCGGCCTGACGGCCATGGTGCTCGCCGCGACGATCTCCACCCGTTGGTTCACCAGGCATCGCGGCCTCGTCGTCGGCATGCTCTCGGCGAGTTCGGCCACCGGCCAGCTCGTCTTTCTGCCGCTGATGGCCGAGCTGACGCAACGCTACGGCTGGCGCTCCACAGTATTTTTCGTCTGCGCCATGATCATGGTCGCAGCGCTTGCCGTGCTGGCCTTCATGCGCGACCGGCCGGCCGATCTCAACCTGCCGGCCCTCGGCGAAACGCAGGTAACGCCGCCGCCGGCCAGCACCTCGCTCGGCGTCGCACTGATGACGCCGATCACCGTGCTCAAGGAAATCTCCAGGACCTCGACCTTCTGGATCCTGTTTGCCACCTTCTTCATCTGCGGCCTCAGTACCAACGGCCTGATCCAGACCCATTTCGTCACCCTCTGCGGCGATTTCGGCATCGTGCCGGTGGCCGCCGCCAGTGTGCTCGCCGTCATGGGCATCTTCGATTTCTTCGGCACCATCGGCTCCGGCTGGCTCTCCGACCGCTTCGACAATCGCTGGCTGCTGTTCTGGTATTACGGTCTGCGCGGCCTGTCGCTGCTCTACCTGCCCTTCAGCGATTTCAGCTTTTACGGCCTCTCCATCTTCGCCGTCTTCTACGGCCTCGACTGGATCGCCACCGTGCCGCCGACCGTCAAGATCGCCGCCGACCGCTTCGGCCGCGAAAAGGCCGGCCTCGTCTTCGGCTGGGTCTTCGCCGGCCATCAGCTGGGTGCTGCCACCGCCGCCTATGGCGCCGGCCTGTCGCGCACCGAACTGTCGAGCTATCTGCCCGCCTTCTTCGTCGCCGGCGCCTTCTGCCTTCTGGCCTCGATCCTGGCGATCACGCTGAAGAAGTCCGGACTGACCAACCCGGCACCTGCGACTGCCCATTGATATCAAAAGCATCCGGCCTCGAAACGAGGCCGGATCTGTCTACCGGATCAGTTGGATAACTTCGCTTGCCCGTCTTGCGCGTGCAGGCGCTCACATGTTAGACAGCCGCCCGTTCACATCCGTTGCCCCATTGGCGGAATTGGTAGACGCGCTCGACTCAAAATCGAGTTTCGAAAGAAGTGCTGGTTCGACTCCGGCATGGGGCACCAGCCTCCGCTCTGTGAGCTCGGCTCGGCGGCCGCAGTTCTGTCAGGAACGAAGGCGGACTGGATCGATCGTGCTCCAGTAAGCAACACCATCATCTCGAAATCGTGCTGCGCCTCCGCATCAGCAAACTGACGCGAAGGCACGCAACGAATTCGCATCCGAATAAAACTACTTGTTCTTCAGCAGCCACATCTTGCCGGCCATGGTGATCCCGTAGACGTCTTTCGTGACATCGTCATCGAGGTGCCGCCGCTCGAGAAAACCAGGCTCCTTCAGCTCGCCCAGCGTCTTGGCGGTGACCGATTTGATTTTCTGGGGCCGCTCTTTCCAACGGTCGTTTTTCGCGTAGGTTACCGTTGCGTTCTGATGCGTCCATTTATTGGCCGGCTGAGGGTAAAGGTCTCCATCCCTGGCGAGTTTCAGTGCGGCGATCTGGGACGGCGTAAGTTCAATCATACTCGAAAATCCTGTGCGGGCGGTGTTTGCGCTGGGAATGCGCTTCTACCAAAGGCGTGCTCATAACACCGACAGACGCGTTTCACCACTGCATTGAGAGTATAGTCGCGATGAAAGGCGAAAACCCGGCTCTGTGAACCGGGCTTCGTCTTTGTTTCGGATTGTTCGTTAGTTGCAACGCCGGATCGTTTTGGTCACTTCGCCGTCGTCGGTCTGGCGGGTGACGCTTCTGGTTTCGCAGCCATTGTCGCGATAGCGGCGGTGTTCGCGCTCGCGCACAGCACCGAAAGTGACGCCACGCTCGCTGATGGTAATGCCGGGTCTGACCCGCTCATGACGATAACCGTCATCATAGGAACGTTCCCTGACATAGACGCTGTCGGCGAGAACAGGCGCTGCAAACGAGCAGGCGGCAAAGGCCGCCACAGTACAATTCAGGATGATCTTCCGCATGTCGTTTCTCCTTTCTGGATGAAAGAGCAACGAGACAAGAGACGAGTGGTTCCAACATTGCAGGCGGCCCGGCCGTGCCGCAGACGACAGCAGACAAGTTCTGCGCCTCATCGGAAGGATTGAGAACAACGCACCGCCATCCGCCAAATCGACTGTTTAATTTTGCCTGCACTTCGTACAGAGTGGCCGCCGCTATCACAGGAAGGGTCGGACGTGCATCAGGAAGTAGGGCTCATCGCGACGGTTGCCGTCAGTTTCGTTTTCGCGGCGATCCTGGGTTATGGCGCCGACCGGCTGCGGCTGCCGCCGCTCGTCGGTTACTTGATGGCCGGCATCCTGATGGGGCCGTTCACGCCTGGCTTCGTCGCCGATACCGCCCTTGCCGGCCAGCTTGCCGAAATGGGCGTCATCCTGCTGATGTTCGGCGTCGGCCTGCATTTTTCCGCCTCCGACCTGCTCGCCGTGCGCGGGATCGCCGTGCCGGGCGCGATCGGGCGCATCATCCTCGCCACGCTGCTGGGCATCGGCCTTTGCAAACTCTGGGGCTGGAGTCTCGGCGCCGGCATCGTCCTGGGCCTCAGCCTGTCGGTGGCCAGCACCGTCGTTCTGTTGAAGGCGCTGGAGGAGCGCAATCTCGTCAACGCGCCGAGCGGGCGCGTCGCCGTCGGCTGGCTGATTGTCGAGGATCTCGTGATGGTGCTGGCGCTGGTGCTGCTGCCGGCGCTCGCAGAGCTTCTCGGCGGCAATGCCGCCACGACCACAAATCACGGCCTCGGCGAACTTTCCCTGGCCCTGACGATCGGCCTGACGCTCTTGAAGGTGGCGGGTTTCGCCGCCATGGCGATCTTCCTCGGCCCGCGCATCGTGCCCTGGCTGCTGACGATGATCGCCCGCACCGGCTCACGCGAATTGTTCACCCTGACGGTGCTGGCGATCGCGCTCGGCATCGCCTTCGGCTCGGCGGCGATCTTCGGCGTCTCCTTTGCGCTCGGCGCCTTTTTTGCTGGCGTCGTCATGAGCGAATCCCAGCTCAGCCACAGGGCTGCGGCCGACTCGCTGCCGCTGCAGAACGCCTTCTCCGTGCTGTTCTTCGTCTCCGTCGGCATGCTCTTCGACCCCTCGATCCTGGTGCGCCAGCCACTGGCAGTGATCGGCGCGCTAGCGCTCGTCATCCTCGGCAAGGCCATCATCACCTTCCTCATCGTCATACTGCTGCGATATCCGATCGGCCTGGGGCTGACCTTGGCCGGCGGCCTTGCCCAGATCGGTGAGTTCTCGTTCATCCTCGCCGGCCTCGGCGTCTCGCTCGGGCTGCTGCCGCATGAGGGCCAGGATCTGATCCTTGCCGCCGCAATCCTGTCGATCACCCTCAACCCGATCGTGATCCTGGCGACCGACGGGTTGAAGAAATTTGCCCATGCGACATGGCCTTCCCTTTGGGAAAACTACGGCAGGAAGCGGCAGAAGGCGCTCGGCAAGGAACTGGAGAAGATCAGGGCGCTCGGCGAGGAGCGCGAGCGTGAGCATCAGCTGAAAATGCAGCAGCTGATCGAGACTTTTCCGTTGTTCTCCGAGGTCGGCGAAGACGCGCAGGAGGAACTGCTGCTGCTCTTCAAGGCGAAATCCGCTCCACCCGGCGAACGCGTCATCCGCCGCGGCGACCGCGGCGACGGCATGTATTTCATCTCTTCGGGAGCGGTCGAAGTCCGGCTCGCCAGCGGCGCGATCCGCCTGGAGCCCGGCGCCTTCTTCGGCGAAATGGCGCTCTTAAGCGGCGGACGGCGCACCGCCGACGTCATCGCCGTCGACTTCTGCCAGTTCGAAGTGCTCGAACGGCGCGACTTCAACATGTTCATGTCGCGTCATCCCAATCTGCGCGCCGCCGTCAGCGAAATGGCCCAGAAGCGCACTGAAATGAATGACCTGCGTCAGCAGTGGGAAAAGTCGATGGATCTCTCCTGACGCAACACCGATGCATGGCTCGGAATTGCGATAAAGCATGTCGCGCAAAAGTGTGCCGCGGTTTTTCCCAGGCAAAGCGGGAAGCGCTTTTGCCGCAACGACATGCTTGAAAACAAAGACCTAAAGCGCGTCGCATGAATCAAGTTTGACGCGACGCGCTTTAGCACGATCGCCTCAGCCGGCCGGCCAATAGCCGTCGGCGCGGAAATCCTCGGGGATCGGATCGAGCCGCGACAAGCTTTCGGCGGCAAAGTCGATCTGCAGCGACAAATATTTAAGCGAGGCCAGCATCGGCACGCCGGTCGCAAATTCCCGGATGCGCGACGGATGATAGCCGCTTTCGTTCAGCCGCCGCGCCGCCTCCCGGCGTACATCGTCCCGGCTCGGCCTGCCGTCCTCTTCGGGCCGCTCAACCATCTGCGCCGCCTGCCCGCGGCCGCCTTCGATCACTTTGAACATTCCCATGCCACCCTGCACGTCGCCCCAGATCAGCTGGAGCATGATGTCGTCCGCCCACATTTTCGGCATCATGCTCTGAGACAGCTTGCTGCAGAATGACCGATTCGCCATCCCGTGAAATCTTGGGAAAGGCGGTGGGACCCCGCATCACGAAATTTTTAGGCGGCGGGTGGCACGAAGGACACGGGCGAGCATTTACAGCGCCGCCCACGGCCCCTAAAGCTTTTTGCACCGCAACAGGAAGGGAACGGAATGCTCCGCAGACTTTACGACTGGACCATGTCTCTGGCCGCGCGCAAATCGGCCGAAGTCTGGCTCGCCGTCATCGCCTTCGTCGAAAGCTCCATCTTTCTCGTCCCCGCCGATGTGCTGTTCCTGCCGATGGCGCTTGCCAAGCCGGAACGCTCCTATCGCTACGCGCTGATCGCGACCATCGCTTCCGTGCTCGGCGGCATCGCCGGCTGGGCACTCGGCTTTTACGCCTTTGAGACGGTGGCGCGGCCGGTTCTCGAATTCTACGGCAAGCTCGATGCCTTCGAGCAGATGAAGGCCTACGTCACCTATGAGTGGATCCTGCTGCTGCTTGTCACATCAGGCCTTGCGCATCTGCCGCCGATCAAGATCGTCACGATCCTCTCCGGTGTCATTCACGTCAATCTGGGTCTTTTCATTGTTTCGGCGATTATTGCACGCGGCGCCCGTTTCCTCTTTCTCGCCTGGCTGCTGCGCCGCTACGGCGAGCCGATCCGGGATTTCATCGAGAAGCGCCTCGGCCAGATCGTCGGCATCGGTGCCGGTGCGGTGATCGTGCTATATGTCGGCTACCGCTCTTTCGCTCACTAAAGCATTTCGATTTTCTTCGAATAGCGAAGTGCTCTGTCTCTTTAATTTTACGCAATTCCGGACGCAAACCGCTTCACACTTTTGCTGGAATTGCTTTAAGCCAAACTCTCGCGGAGTTCCGCCATGACTGCCACCGCCTCGCCACTCGCCCGCCCCGGCTTCGTCTATTCCTTATTGCTCGCCATCGGAATGGCGGCGGCGGTCGGCACGGCGCTTGGTTTCCAATATATCGGCGGCTATATTCCCTGCGCGCTCTGCCTGCTGCAGCGCCAGCCCTATTACTATGCCATCCCGATCGCGATCCTGGCGGCAATTTCGGAACTTGTCGGCCTGCCGAACTGGATCACCCGCGCGCTCATTCTCGCCGCCGGCATGCTGATGCTGGTGACGGCCGGCATGGGTGTCTATCACGCCGGCGTCGAATGGCATTTTTGGCCCGGCCCGGCCACCTGCTCGACGACGGCAAGCAGCATGACGACCAATGCCGGCGATCTGCTCGGCGAGCTCAACAGCATCAAGGGCCCGTCCTGCACCGATGCGGCGCTCCGGGTGCTCGGCTTGTCCTTTGCCGGCTGGAACGTCATTGCCGGAATCCTGCTTGCCGCCTTCGCTTTCGTTGGCGTTCGCAAGGCGGCCTGAAGTGGCCTGATCAGGGCTGCAGTTCGGTATCCCAGTAGAGATAGTCGAGCCAGCTGTCGTGCAGATAGTTCGGCGGAAACAGCCGGCCGTTATTGTGCAGATCCTGCACCGTCGGCTGATAGGGCTTCTGCGCCGGGAACATGCCTGCCTGCTTGGGAAGCTTGCTGCCCTTGCGCAGATTGCAGGGCGAACAGGCTGCCACGACATTTTCCCAGGTCGTCTCGCCGCCATGGGCGCGCGGAATGACGTGATCGAAGGTCAGATCGTCATGGGAGCCGCAATACTGGCATTCGAACCGGTCGCGCAGAAAGACGTTGAACCGGGTGAAGGCCGGATTGCGGGACGGCTGAACGTAAGTCTTCAGGCACACGACACTCGGAAGCCGCATCGAAAAACTCGGCGAGGAAACCGAATGTTCATACTCTGCGATGATGTTCACACGGTCGAGAAATACCGCCTTGATCGCGTCCTGCCAGGACCACAGCGACAAGGGGTAATAACTCAGCGGCCGGTAGTCAGCGTTCAGAACGAGCGCTGGCAGGGCCTGTGGGGAGACTGCAATCGTCAAGGGACTCTCCTGATCGATTCGGCATCTGCACCTGTATATTAGGCCGGTTGTTACAGGATTGTGAAGTCCAATAAATTCAGAGGATAAAGGCAATTTGAAGAGTATTGCCGATCAACCGGTCGGCACCATGTCGCGGCGCGTTTTCGTAGCGTAATAGGCCCAGAAAAGCCGTGCCGCCACCGAGCGCCATGGTGACCAGGCTTCCGCGAGCGCAGTCAGCGCCTTTGCTTCAGGCCGTGCCGCAAGACCGAATGCCGCACCGACGGCACTCTGCAGCGCGACGTCGCCGGCCGGGAAGACATCGGCATGGCCGCCGCAGAACATCAGATAGACCTCCGCCGTCCACGGACCGACGCCCTTCAGCGCCGTGAGCTCACCAAGCGCTTCTTCAGGCGGCCTCAGGCAGAGCCCGGCAAGATCGAGGTGGCCGGAGACAACGGTTTCGGCGATCAGCGATAGGGTCTCGGCCTTGGCGCGCGACAGGCCGAAGTCGCGCCAGGCTTCGGCGTGAAGCAGCGCGTAGCCTTCGGCGGTCAACAGCCCGTCGGCCGGCAGCATGCGCCGCCAGATCGCCTCGGCGCTGGCGCGCGACACCATCTGCGAAACGATGATGTGGGCAAGGCCGGCAAAACCCGGTTCGCGCAGCCGCAGCGGAACAGGGCCGGCCTGCGCCGCGATCGGCACAAGGCGCGGATCGAGACGGAGCAGCGCTTCGAGCCCCAACCTGACGTCGTCTTCGTTGCGGATGATCTGCACATCGCCTCGCAGTGGTTCGAAACCCAAATCCATGGCAGAAGAAAGCATGACCACGAGCGAGCGTCAAAAACCTGTCTTTCGTTTTGCGCCGAGCCCCAACGGTGAGTTGCATCTCGGCCATGCCCTCTCGGCCTTCTTGAACCACGACATGGCGGAGGCCGAGCAGGGCCGCCTGCTGCTGCGCATCGAGGATATCGACCAGGCCCGCTGCACGCCGGAATTCGAGGCCTGCATCCTCAGCGATCTCGACTGGCTGGGGATTGGCTGGGAAAGCCCGGTGCGGCGCCAGTCGGAACATTTCCCCGAATATCAGGCGGCACTGCACGCGCTGATCGAGCGTGGGCTGGTCTATCCGGCCTTCCTGACGCGCGGCGAGGTGAAGACGCGCGTCACGGCCTATGAGGCGGCGGGTAAAACTTGGCCGCGCGATCCCGACGGCACGCCGCACTATCCAGCAAACGATCGCGAACGCCCGGAAGACGAATGGCGAGAGATGCTGGCCTCGGGGAAAAAACATGCCTGGCGGCTCGATATGCGCAAGGCGCTCGACCTGATCGGCGAGCTGCTGTTCTGGACGGAAACCGGCGACGGCAGATCGGGCGAGATCGCCGCCGAGCCGGAAGTCTGGGGCGACGTCATCCTGTCGCGCTCGGACGCCCCGTCGAGCTATCATCTTTCGGTTGTCGTCGACGATGCGCTCCAGGGCGTCACCCATGTCGTGCGCGGGCTCGACCTGTTCCACGCGACATCGGTGCACCGGCTGCTGCAGGTGCTGCTCGGCCTGCCGCAGCCGGTCTATCGTCATCATCGCCTCATTCTGGACCCTGCCGGCCGCAAGCTTTCGAAAAGCGACGGCGACAGCGGGCTTGGCGACCTGCGTGCCCGCGGCATGTCAGGGGCCGATATTCGCCGCCTTGTCGGGCTGTGATGCCCTTTCGACCCGCTGCCTGCCGACAATCGAAAGCGTGTGGGAAAACATCCGGAAGACGCGGAATTTGATCAGCGCCGCATTGATCTCGGCGCCGATGATGAAGATGACGCCGACCATATAGAGGAAGATCAGCACGATCATGACCGAGGCGAGACCGGCATAGGTTGCGGTATAATTGGCGAAGGTCGCCAGATAATAGGCAAAAATCAGCGCCCCGGCCAGCCAGAGCAGCAGCGTCAGCAGCACGCCCGGAATGACGTCGAAGACCCGCCGCTTGCCGGCCGGCAGCCACAGATGCATGACCAGCAGCCCGACGGTCAGCACCACAAGCGTGCCGTAGATGCGCCAGCTGAAGACGACGTCGAGCGTATCGGCAAACAGCGGAAGCCACTTCCTGGCATAGTCGAGCGCCAGCGGCACGGCGACCAGCAGGATGCTGATCGCCGCAAAGATGATGACCGCGATCAGCACATAGCCGAGGCTGGCGAGGCGGGTGAAATACCACGGCCGCGTTTCCTGCACCCGGTAGGCGCGGTTGAGCGAGATGCGCAGCGCCTCGACGCCGTTCGAGGCGAAATAGGCGGCCGCCAGCACCGAGATCGTCAGCAGTCCGCCGCGCTGAATGGTCAGCACCTGCAGCACCTGGTCGGCGAGCGGCTTGGCGATCGCCTCGGGCCAGGTGTCGAAGATCAGATGGATGGCGGTCGAGGAAAACTGATCGGCGCCGAGGAAGCTTGCGAGCGCCGTGCCGAAGATCAGGAAGGGGAAAACCGCAAGCAGGCTCGACAGCGCCACATGGCTCGCCATGGCAAAGCCGTCATCCTCGACCATGTGACAGATCGCGTCATAGACCACGTCGTAGATCGTGCGCAGTGCCTTCGGCATCCGTCCCCGGCTTTCCAGATTGTATCATCTGGCCGAATATGGGAAACGAGTCCCATTTTGTACAGGAATCATTCCATGGCGGGAGAGCGCAGCATCGTCGTGACCGGATGCTCGTCCGGTATCGGCGCTCATTGCGCGCGGGCGCTGAAAGCCGATGGCTGGCGCGTCTTCGCAACGGTGCGCAAACCGGAAGACCTGCCGGGCTTGGAAGCGGACGGCATCGAAGCCTTCCTGATGGATTATGCCAGGAGCGATACGATTTCCGATCTCGTCGGCGCGGTGCTGGAACGCAGCGGCGGCCGCATCGATGCGCTCTTCAACAATGGCGCCTACGGCCAGCCGGGCGCCGTCGAGGATCTTTCGACATCAGCGCTGCGCGCCCAGTTCGAGGCGAATTTCTTCGGCTGGCATGAATTGACGCGACAGGTGATTCCGGCGATGCGCAGGCACGGCCGGGGACGGATCGTGCAATGCTCGTCGATTCTCGGCGTCGTGCCCTATCGCTACCGCGGCGCCTATACCGCTTCCAAATTTGCGCTCGAGGGCCTCAGCATCACCTTGCGCATGGAGCTGCAGGGCAGCGGCATCCATGTGAGCCTGATCGAGCCGGGGCCGATCGCCACACGTTTCACCGCCAACGCGCTCGCAAAGATCAAGGAGCATATCGACCTTGAGAATTCGCCGCACGCGGCCGACTATGTCAGGCAACTGGCAAGACTCGACGGATCCGGCCCGGTCAGCCGCCACAAGCTTGGCCCGGAAGCGGTCTATTCCGTATTGAAACACGCATTGAACTCGAAAAATCCAAGGCCACATTATCCTGTAACGACACCGGCTAAACAGGGCATGTTCCTGAAGCGGCTGCTTCCGGCAGACCTCTTCTACCGCCTGATGCGCTGGACGGACTGAGAAAGCTGAATGCCATGTCCACAGTCACCTATATCCTTGCGATCATCGTCATGGGCCTCGTCGCCCTCGTGCTGATCCGCGGCCTCTTCAACATGATGAAGGGCGGCGACGCCAACCGTTCCAACAAACTGATGCAGCTTCGCGTCCTCTTGCAGGCCATCGCCGTCTTCCTGATCATGCTGACCCTCTGGTTCACCGGCGGCGGCCGGCCGACTTGAGAAGGCCATGGGAGGGGTATTTTTTAATGACGAACACGGAAAGAAACGACGAAGGAGAGGTGAGCGCCCGCTTGAGGAAGCACCTCGACGCGGTGTGCATCAGTATGCCGGGGCGAGTTTGGCGAAAAGGCCAACCCCACCCTCCGTCATCCTCGGGCTTGACGCGAGGATCCATCCCCGTAGCCCCTGCTGCATGCGGCGTGGATGCTCGGGTCAAGCCCAAGGCTGTCCGGTTCACGCCAACGGCTGCCCCTCACCCTAACCCTCTCCCCGTGACGGGGAGAGGGGACGTGCCCTGCGAGACGTGGGTGAGGAGCGGAGAGGGTGCGGCATATTCCCTTCTCCCCGTCAAAACGGGGAGAAGGTGGCGGCAGCCGGATGAGGGGCCGGCCTCGCCGATCTCCTCGACCGCCCTCCCTCTATCAGGCGGTGCAGCATGGTAAAGCTCAACAAGATCTATACCAAAACCGGCGACGACGGCACGACCGGGCTGGTTGCCGGCCCGCGTCGGACAAAGGACGATCTGCGCGTCGAGGCCTACGGCACGATCGACGAGGCCAATTCCGCGATCGGCCTGGCACGACTGCACACATCAGGCCTGCCCGAACTCGACGCCATGCTGATGTCGATCCAGAACGATCTCTTCGATCTCGGCGCCGACCTTGCCACCCCCGATACCGGCGAGCCGCCGGCCTATGAACCGCTGCGGATCGCCGAGACGCAGGTCGACCGCGTGGAGCACGATATCGACCAGCTGAACGCCGGCCTGGAGCCGCTGAAATCCTTCATCCTGCCGGGCGGTACCCCCGCCGCCGCGCAGTTGCATCTGGCCCGCACGATTGCGCGGCGCGCCGAACGTTTGATGGTGGCGCTTGCCCGTACCGACGGCGAGATCGTCAGCGAGCCGGCGAGGAAATATGTCAACCGGCTCTCCGATTTCCTCTTCGTCGCCGCACGTCATGCAAATGACCGAGGCCATGCGGATGTGCTTTGGGTTCCGGGAAAAAACAGATAGGCTTGCCGCGATCACGATCGCCGGGGGCTTGATGTTCATACCATTTCACGACGCCAATACGCTGAAACATATCAAGGTCCAGTGGGTGACGCTCTCACTGATCGCATTGAATGTCGCGGTCTGGCTCTTCACCAGCATCGAGAGCGAGCAGGCAGCCCAGGCAACGACCGTCGGGCTCGGCTACATCCCGGCGATCGCCTTTGGCGACGCGGTACTGGCGCAGGGGCTGGAAATCGTGCCGGAGCCGCTGACGTATCTCACCTATGCCTTCGTCCATTCCGGCTTCTGGCATCTGGCCTCCAACATGATCTTTCTCTGGGTCTTCGGCGACAATGTCGAGGACGCGATGGGACATCTGCGCTTCCTGATTTTCTATCTTCTCTGCGCGGCCGCCGGCGCGCTGTGCCACGGCCTGCTGACCATGACGTCGCAAGCGCCACTGGTCGGCGCCTCGGGGGCGATCTCGGGCGTGGTTGCCGCCTATGTCATGTTGCATCCGCGCGTCAGGGTCTGGGTTCTGGTATTCTTCCGTCTGCCGCTGCCCCTGCCGGCCTTCGTGCCGCTGCTTTTGTGGATCGGCCAGCAATTCTTCATGCTGGCGATCGCACCCGACGGCGACGTGTCCTGGGGGGCGCATGTCGGCGGCATCCTTGCCGGGGCTCTTCTGATCCTGGTGCTGCGCCGACAAGGTGTGCCGCTCTTCGACCGGGAGATCGTCACGCCCCGGGCTGTGAAAGACGATCCCGGCGCCGGTCCGGCCATCACTGTCGATGCCGCCGGGCGGAAGATTCAACGCCTTCCCTGGGGGCGGCGCCGAGAGGAATATTGACGTGAACGTAAACGTCAATATATTGCCCGGCAAATCGCCCGCCGGCGACAGGGAAGCGTTGAATTTGGAGGAAAAGCGCGTATCCATGTCGCCATTCGACAAATGAAATGGCGCGCGAACGCGCATTTTCGCTGAAGCCAGTTTCTCCTGAAGGAAGGACCACCATGAAGATTCTCGTGCCCGTCAAGCGCGTCGTCGACTACAACGTGAAGATCCGGG
>NZ_LFIO01000630.1 GCF_001187535.1 Rhizobium ecuadorense | reverse complement strand
TGACAAGGGAGAATGGCAACGGCGATTAATTCCTATCAGGATCTTAAGGTGTGGCAGCGCTCCATGGATCTTGCGGTTGAATGTTACGGCCTCACAAAGGAATTTCCAAAAGAGGAAATTTATGGCCTTGCCTCCCAGGTAAGACGTTCTGCAGCATCCATTGCAGCAAACATCGCGGAAGGTTACGGACGCGAGTCAACGGGTGCCTACGTGCACCACTTGAAAATTGCCCAAGGGTCTCTGAAGGAGTTGGAAAAGCATCTGATACTCTCGGCGCGAGTAGGAATTGTCACGGTGTCACAAACCCAGTTGGCGCTTTCCTTGGTAGCAGAAGTGGGAAAGATGCTGTGGTCGCTTATTC
>NZ_LFIO01001309.1 GCF_001187535.1 Rhizobium ecuadorense | reverse complement strand
ATCTGGCCATTTGCTATCGGATCGTGTGGAGATAGCGGGATGCGTGTGACGCGAGCTTTAGCGTATCGGTGCCGTCGATTTCCTTGGAATGAGGGTTGGAGCCGAGATCCGAATACGCTCGTCGGCAGCGCTGTTGTCACCGGCGAGAAGATCAAGGGCGTTTGATGCAATTTGCTCAAACGGCACCCGCAACGTCGTGAGCGGCGTGGGGAGGTGGCTGACAATCGGAATATCGTTATAGCCTACGATCGAGATGTCCTGCGGCACGGAAAGGCCAAGTTTCGTCAGTCCCGACAAGGCGCCGATGGCGGTGTTGTCGTTGACGGCGAAAATAGCGGTTGGGCGCGGACTAAGATGCATC
>NZ_LFIO01000880.1 GCF_001187535.1 Rhizobium ecuadorense | reverse complement strand
CGGTAGTCCCGAGAATGTCGGTCACGGTATCGAAGGCGCGCTTGATGTGATCTCCAAGCCCTTCACCGATGAGAGGATCGCCAGCGCACTCTCGCGGGCGGAGCAGCGACGCAAAAACTTCGACAGTAGCAAGGCTGCTTTGTGAACAGCAGCAAGCTGCGTTGTGGTAAGAAGGAGATCGACGTCGTTCAGGCCGCTACTGCCTGCCCGAGGAGATAGTCCGGATGAAATACGCGCTCATTGGCGTTCTTTTCGCCCTCTCGGCCTGCGCCAGCGCAGGGGATCCGCAGCCGCTTCCGGGCAGCCTCACCTATGGCGGAAAGGTCCTCCATTCGCCCTATCGTCCGGGAACGGTGGTCAAG
>NZ_LFIO01000801.1 GCF_001187535.1 Rhizobium ecuadorense | reverse complement strand
GCTGGTCAGCACCGTCGACGCGGGCTGACTTATGCCCTCGCCGATATCTATCTTTGCTCGCGGATCGAACATCACCAGATGGAAAGGCCGATCAACTCTTTTGAAAAGAGCGATTGCGGTCATGATCCCCGTGAAGCCTCGGCCGACAATCGCAATCCTTGCGAGATGGTCCGCATTCTGGCTCTCCGAATTCGAAGAACGTGACGAGAGAAGAGTCATTCATCGGCTCCTTCTGCGTTGGACCGGTCCGCCTACATCCGCCCGATCCGCCCAGTCGCATAATTCTCTACTAAAATAATAGAAAATCATATCCCTGTCTCTTATACACATCTGACGCCTGTCTCTTATACACATCTGACGCTGC
>NZ_LFIO01000605.1 GCF_001187535.1 Rhizobium ecuadorense | reverse complement strand
CATCCCCTGCAATGTCTATGCCAAGCACTGGGTCAGCCAGCTACGCCGGGAGAGGGGCAGCAAGCTCGTCGCCAGGGAATGCCACACAAAGTCTTCATTCAGCCTGGATCAGCAGTTTCTCCCAGCTCGTTGGAGACTATCGGAGGACAGGAGGTGATGGATTCGCCTGCGGTGTGGGATCCCACCAACTAGGATGTTTCAGCGGCCGTCCGCGTGGCTTTGGTTGGGGCTAAGGCTGGTGGTGGCATGGTTTATAGACGATGCCTTCTGTCTGACGCTCACCGATGACGGCAGTCTTCATCCGGTCGCAAAGCACTCCCGCGGAGCGCCGCCGAGAGCCTCGAAGGCCGCGATGTGGAAACGC
>NZ_LFIO01000725.1 GCF_001187535.1 Rhizobium ecuadorense | reverse complement strand
GAACTGATTTTAACTGTCAATAAAAAGGACGGCCACTAATATGAAGCTATGATGACATTCAAATTCGCAAGACCGCTCGCCTGGCTGCTGCTGGCCTTCATCATCTTCGTCACCGTTTCGCCGATCGGAGAGAGGCCGAATACGGTCACGATGGTCGATGTCGACCGCGCGGTCGCCTATCTTCTCCTTGGCTTCGCCTTTGCGCTGGCCTATCCGAAACAGTGGAAGATGGTCGCCATGCTGCTGATCGTCGGCGCATTCGCCATCGAATATCTGCAATACTTCTCGCCGACCCGCCATCCGCGCCTCCATGACGCAGGCATCAAGGCCATGGGCGCCGCCCTCGGGCTGCTAGCCGGATGGGT
>NZ_LFIO01001720.1 GCF_001187535.1 Rhizobium ecuadorense | reverse complement strand
GCGCAACATCAACTTCAGTCTCGAAACGACACAGAATAGTGTTTCTACCGGCTATCGGGTCGACACCGCATCCGACAACGCCGCTTACTGGTCGATCGCAACCACGATGCGGTCCGACAACAAGGCGCTCTCCGCCGTGTCCGACGCGCTGGGCCTCGGCGCAGCAAAGGTCGATACTGCCTATACGGCCATGGACAATGCAATCGACGTTGTCGACGAGATCAAATCCAAGCTTGTCGCAGCGACCGAGGACGGTGTCGACAAGTCCAAGGTACAGGAAGAAATCAGCCAGCTTCAGGAACAACTGCTGAGCATTGCCCAGTCGGCGTCGTTCTCGGGTGAGAACTGGGTCGCGGGCGCGGATGG
>NZ_LFIO01000506.1 GCF_001187535.1 Rhizobium ecuadorense | reverse complement strand
GGAGTTCTTTCAGATAGGTATAGCGGCCGACCGGCTTCTTCTTCACCACCCCGCGTACGCCTGCCTCCTCCCAGGCCTCGATTGCTGCTGCTTCGAAAGGCTTTTTCCCCTTCATCGGCCATCCTTTCGGGATGACCCAGCGCGCGCTCTCGCGAGACGTGATCACCAGGATTTCGACCTCGGATCCGGCATTGCCGTGACGGAAGCAAATAGCACCATATTGTTGACGGAATGCACCGGCGAACAGCACTTCAGGAACAGCAGCGAGCTGTCGCAGCAGTGGTTGGGACTTGTCCGGTCGAGGCTTCCTGGCTTTTTTGCTAGGTGTCATATTGATTGAATTACCGAATTTGCATGTTGCTTCAA
>NZ_LFIO01000087.1 GCF_001187535.1 Rhizobium ecuadorense | reverse complement strand
GCCCAATCCGAAGTTAGATCCGCTTCCTGAAAATGCCGTCGACCATTCGATGCCAGAACAATCACCTCGCAGGGAACATGCATCAGTGACCAAATCAGTAGAGTACTTCTTTTCTATCGGCTCGCCCTGGTCCTACATCGGCTTCGACGTCTTCGCCGAACTTGCGGCAAAGAACGACGTCGTCATCACGCCCTATTTGACGACGGTGGTCGAGGAAAATGGCGGTATCTTTTCGCGCAATCGCCCGGAGATCCGGCGCGCTTACTGGACGCGGGACCTCAAGCGCTGGGCGCGCGTGCGCGGCAAGGAACTGCGGCTCGAACATCGCCCGGATTTGAGCGATCCGACGCCGGCATCCCTCTTCGTG
>NZ_LFIO01000278.1 GCF_001187535.1 Rhizobium ecuadorense | reverse complement strand
CCTCACGGGAACCTCGCTGGAACTATACATTTTGGTAAAGTGCGAGGGTCGAACGACCGAGGCTGCATTTCTTACGGATTGGTATGATCCCGGCAAAGTGCGCGTGAGAATGCCGCGCTACCAGCTCTCGTGCGGCACGCAGTGGACGCCTCCCTTCCCGCGATCGAAACCGACAACCAGCGAGCCTTCGATGACGACAGCGACCCACTGCGTGCCGCCCCGGATGATCCCTGGCTTGAGCAATCGCTCAGCGCCTGCCTCCTCATTGATCAGAGTCGAAGGTGACGTGTTGGAACTCCATCTGTGTCTTCTCAAACCAGCATCGACTGCTGGGCGGAGATACCCGCCGTCGCGCCCTGCGATATTG
>NZ_LFIO01001354.1 GCF_001187535.1 Rhizobium ecuadorense | reverse complement strand
TCAACCTCAGCTTTCCCGGTACGGATCGAATGGACAACCTATTGGAAGCTCACATCTAGAGCCACTTCCTCCGGCGGAAGAAGCCGAACAGGCCGAGACACAAGACGGCGATGACGCCGAGCACGACGAAATAGCCATACTGGGTTTTCAGTTCCGGCATGTCGCTGAAATTCATCCCGTAAATGCCGGCGATCGCGGTGGGGACGGCAAGGATTGCCGCCCAGGCGGCGAGCTTGCGGGCAATCGCCGTCTGCTCGGTCTGGCCGATCATCACGCTGGCCTCGAAGGCGAAGGCAAGCACCTCGCGCAGTGCATCGATATCTTCCTGAACCCGGCGCACGTGATCGGTCACATCGCGAAACAGCGACTGCAGCGTCGGATCCATGCCGGGCAGATCGATATGCTCATATCGCCGGCAGACGTCGACGAGCGGCACCACGGCATTGCGCAGCCGCAGAAGCTTGCGCCGCAGCAGGTAAAGCCGCTCGATATCGGACTTTCCCAGTTGTTCGCGCAGCACCAGATCTTCGAGCTTCTCCACCTCCTCCTGCACGACCTCGATGACCGGCATGTAGTTGTCGACGATGAAATCGAGGATGGAATAGAGAATGTAATTCTCGCCGTGGGCCAGCGCCGCCGGCGTTGCCTCGCATCGCTGCCGCACCGCCAGATAAGAGGACGAATCCCCATGGCGAACAGAGACGACGTAACCGCGGCCGACGAATAAATGCGTTTCGCCGAAGATGATTTCGTCATCCTTCATATGGGCGGTCCGGGCGACGATGAACATTGCGTCCCCATAGATCTCCAGCTTCGGGCGCTGGTGGGGCTGTGCCGCGTCCTCGATCGCCAAGGCGTGGAGATTGAACTCGGCCTGGACCTGATGCAGCAGCACTTCATCCGGCTCGTGCAGACCGATCCAGACGACGGCATTCTCCCGGCCGCGCCATTCGCCGGCCTCTTCTATCCGGATATCGCGAATGCGCTGCCCATGCTGGTACACGGCGGCGGCCACGACGCCGCGCCGCTCATACGGCAGCGATGCAGAGCCGCTGCCGGCCTGCGGGGAAACTTTGTCCAGATCCTTCAGCCGTTCCAATCCTGCCGTCCTCCCGCTTCCGCGCGGATCACGCATCCGCAAGCAACGCCCGGCAGGCGTCGGGTCAATCATAATGCTATTTTGTAAAACATGCATCCGTCTCTATGCGAGGCTGAGTGGGTCTTCTCCGCCGTGGAGGCGGCAACCCACTTCACTATGTCTGGCTCCCCTCAACTCTCTGACGCATCGATAAACATTTCCGGCGCGATGGGGATATGTTCTGCGCAAAAGCGACGTCAGGCTGGTAAACGGCGTTTTACATATTGAGCAAATCGTTAAATTTTTTTCTGTACAAAAGTCCTTAGCCAAGCGGCATGAGGCCGGACCGTTCGATCGAGGACTTTCAATGCGTCGTCCAAACATTAAATCGAGTTTGCTGTTTATTTTCAGCGGCATAGCTCTTCTTTTCGGCCTCGTCGCCTATCTTGCCGTCGACGGCCTTCGAAACACGAACGGCTCCACCGAAGAAATCGCGACCCATTGGCTGCCGAGCGTGCAGGCTTCGCAATCGATCAATCTCGCCATGACGAATTTGCGCCTTGCTTACCGCGATCACATCATCGCTCAGACAGAGGCGGAAAAGAAAACACGCGAAGAGGCCATCAAAGTGGCCGAGAATGCGGTTGGCAAATCGGTGGATGCCTATCTTCCGCTGGCATCATCGGACCACGAGCGCGACCTGATCAAGACGATCAAGGAGAGCGTCGGCGGCTATATCGCCAGCAGCTCACAGCTGCTCGCCCTTTCCCGCGCCAACAAGACCGAAGAGGCCGGGCAATATCTGGGCGGCGAGATGCGCTCCTATTCGGATAAGCTCAAGGAAGCCACGACGAGCCTGGTTGAATTGGATGTCAGCGGCAGCAATAAGGCTGCCGCCCTCAGCAAGGAAACCTTCGATTCCATCGAATTCTATCTGCTCGTCGCAATCAGCGTTGCCGGGTTGGTCGTTGTCGGCGCCGTCGCCTTCGTGCTGAAGGGCATTGCCAATCCGATTACCGGCATCACCGCTTCGATGCGGCGGCTGGCCGACGGCGACACCGATGCGGAGATTCCGTTTGCCGACCGCGCCGACGAAGTCGGATCGATGGCGGGAGCCGTCGAGATCTTCCGCCAAGCCGCGATCACGAATAAGCGGATGGCACTGGACGCCGAGGAAAACCGCAACAGGGCGGAGGCCGATCGCGTGGCCGCCCAGAAGCAGGCGGAGGCCGACGCCTCGGAGCGGCTGCGCATCGCCACCTCGGGTCTCGCCGCCGGTTTGAAGCGGCTGGCCGCAGGCGACCTCGCCTTTCAGATCAACGAGACCTTCGCACCCGATTTCGAGGCGCTGCGCCACGACTTCAACCAGTCCGTCACCCAGCTTGGCGCGACGCTCCGGGCGATTTCCGAAAGCATCGGCACGATCGACGAAGGCACGCGGGAGATCTCCTCCGGTGCGAGCGATCTGTCGAAGCGCACGGAGCAGCAGGCGGCCTCGCTCGAAGAGACCGCGGCCGCACTGGAAGAGATCACCGCAAACGTTGCGAACTCCAGCAAGCGGACCGAGGAGACGCGCACGGTGGCCACCGAGGCAAACCGCAGCGCCGGCATCTCCGCGGAAGTCGTCTCCCATGCCGAAGAGGCGATGGAGCGCATCGAGACCTCGTCGCAACAGATTTCCAACATTATCAGCGTCATCGACGAAATCGCCTTCCAGACCAATCTTCTCGCCCTCAACGCCGGTGTGGAAGCCGCCCGTGCCGGCGAGGCCGGCAAGGGCTTTGCCGTCGTCGCCCAGGAAGTGCGCGAACTCGCCCAGCGCTCGGCAAGCGCTGCCAAGGAAATCAAGGGCCTGATCCAGAACTCTTCGAAGGAAGTTGAAAGCGGCGTCAAGCTGGTGCGCGATACCGGCCAGGCGCTGAAGACCATCGGCGGCTTCATCACCCAGATCAATCACCATATGGACTCGATCGCCACCTCTGCGAAAGAGCAGTCGATCGGCCTCAGCGAAGTCAATGTTGCGGTCAACCGCATGGACCAGACCACGCAGCAGAACGCGACCATGGTGCAACAGTCGACGGCGGCATCCGATTCACTCGCGCAGCAAGCCCAGACACTGCGCGAGCTTATCGCCCAGTTCAAGCTCGACGATACGGCGTTCAACCAGTCGTCGGCCCTTCGCTCGACGGCGAGAACGATGGCGCAGCCAGCCCGCGGGCCCGTCCATGCAGTGGCCGCCCGCCGTTAAGACGGATACGAACGGGCGGTCCCCTGCCCTGACCGCTTGGACAGACCAAATAGGAAGGCGCCCGGCATCGCCGGGCGCCTCTCATTTCATTCATGCAGCGAAGGCCGGATTGCGCCGCGCACCCATTCTCAGCACGAAATAGATCGCCCCGCCGATACCGACGCCGAAGAACCAGCCATAGGTGCCCCACCAATCCGGCAGGATCGAGGTGAAGGTCGGCAGGATCGAGGAGAACAGCGCACCGACCACGAATGCGATAAAGGCATTGCCGTGCCATCCGCTCTGGAAGCGGAACTCGCCATTCTCATGGTAGAGCGCCTCGACGTTCAGCTGGCTCTTCCGGATGAGGTAGTAATCCACCATCATGATGCCGAAGATCGGCCCCATGGTCGAGCCGATGAAGTTGACGAAATGCGCCGCACCCGTTTCCCAGGGAGCAAACGGATAAAGCACCAGCGCAATCAAAGCCGCAATGTATCCGCCGCGTTTGAAGTTGATCTGGCGCGGGAAGACATTGGCGAAGTCGAAGGCCGGCGAGACGAAATTCGCCACGACGTTGATGCCGAGCGTTGCGATCGCGAAGGTCAGTGCCGCAAGCAGCGCCAGGAACCAGCTGTCGAATTTCGCCGATATCATTTCCGGATGCAGCAGGACCTCGCCATAGACGGTGAAGGCGGCCGTGGTCGTGACACCTGCGACGAGGCAGAACGCCAGGAGGTTGATCGGCAGACCCCAGAGGTTCCCTTTTCGCAGCGCCTTTTCGCTCGTTGCGTAACGCGAGAAATCGCAGAAATTCAGGTAAAGCGCCGCGAAATAGGTAATCCAGGTGGCGGCCACCGCGGCTAGCGCCGCGATCGAGCCGGGCTCGCCCGGCACGCCGGCATCCTTGGTCTTCTCGATCAGCACGTCGCGCGGGATTTCCGAACCGAAGGAGAAGGTCCCCGATTTGACCACCAGATAGACCGCCAGGATCAGCATCATGATCCAGACGGCGGGACCGGCCCAATCCTGGAACTTGCGAACCGTTTCCATTCCCCGCTGGATGATCAGCAGCTGCAGCGCCCAGACGATGACGTAGCAGATGAGTTCGAGGGTCGAGTGGCCGAGCATATGGCTGTTCTGGTGGAAGGCGAGCAGGCTCTCGTTCCTGATCAGCAGAGCGACGATGGCGCCGGATGCAGCGGCGGTCTGCGCGCCGTACCAGAAGCAGGCGACCACCGCCCGGACCAGGGCCGGAACGTTGGCGCCGAACGTGCCGAAGGAGGCGCGCGCCAGAACCGGAAAGGGTACGCCGGTGCGCACACCCGCATTGCCGACCAGGCTCATCAGAAGAAAGATGACCAGCGAGCCGATGCCGATGGCGATGACGAAATTCACGAAGCTGCCGCACAGCAGGAACAGGCTCGCCGCCAGATAATAGCCCCACAGGCTGTGAACGTCAGATGTCCAGACGTTAAAGATACTGAACGCACCCCATTTGCGCTCCTCGGCGGGTGCAAGATCCTCGTTGTATAACGAGGGAGACGGATTTCGTATGCTCATGAATGCCCTCCCATATCCCCTGAGGCCGACTCGACCACGGACGGAAGTCTGCTCTTCATTTGAGCATCTGACAATTTAATAGTCACATTGTACACAATGTCGGCGGCAGCGCTGTACAGATCCTCCTGAGCGCGCCCAGGCGGTTCAGTGCGCGCCGACGACGCGCCCGGCCAGGCGAAACGGGCTTGCGACTGCCGCGCCGGCCGCGTCGAAGACATAGGCGCCGACATCGCCGGCGGATGAACGCTTGCCGTTTTCGAAGGAGGCAAGCTCCGCACCGAACTTGGCGAGTGATGCGTAACGGTCATGCCCCAGCCCGTCGGACGCCTGGATCGAAGTGATGTCGATGACCCGGAGCCTTTCCTTCACGGCGGCCTCCTCGATGACGGGATCGTTAATATCGAGACGCCCGACGCGCGGCCGCTCCCCTGCGATGAAGCTCGACGCCACGAGCGCCCGATCGTCCTTCGAGACCAGGAGAGAGATCGGCATCGGCATTCGGCCGATATCCTTCAGCTGAGACCGGAAGACATCGACGTCGATATCGGGGGCGGCGAGCACGACCGCCAGTTTGCCGACGACATCGTCGCGGTGCTGCAGCCTGAGCTCCCGCACCGTTTCCATCACCAGGAACCCGCCCATGCTGTGCCCGAACAGGATGATGCGTTTCACCTTGCCGGAGGCCGAAAGCGATGTGACGAGGGAATCGAGCGCTCTGCGCGAGGCGAGCGCCGCATCGCGGTCTGCGACATATCCGGCAACGGCTGCAGCCGAAGGCCAGGAAAACAGGATCGGAGCACCCGGTAGTTTCGCATCCGCGGCGATCTGTGCCGTGCGATAGAGCGCCTCCTGGTAACTGTAGTTATAGCCATGCACGAAGATGCCGATGGTTCCGTTCGGCTGAACCGACCGAAGCGCCTCCTCAACGAAGGCGTCCTTTGCAAGCTGCTTGCGCCCGATGACGGCAAATTGCCGGTCGGGATCCGGCATCGAAGTGGGGTATGCGATCGTGATACCCTTCCGGTCCGAAGGCACCGAAAAAGCATATTGCTCATAGGTGAGGTTGTCGGCCCATGCGCTCCCGAAGCCGCCGCGCTCGGGGGTCCTGTTCGTCGCGGCCAGCACGCTCACCCGGTTCGAAGCAGCCGCATCGGCACGAGCCTGCAGATGGACCGGCTTCAAGACATCGGGCGACGGTCTCGAGATGCAGCCCGTCAGTGTCGCCATACCGACCGCAATCAGCATGGCCGAAACTATTTTCGCAAGCCCGTTCAAACGTCGTTGCGGCATCGAGCGATCCCCTCGCAGGTCAAGGCGTGCAGCGGCCACGTCGGTGGCCGCTGCGATGGCTGACGGAGTTCGTCCTCAGGCTTCCACCGGAACATCGGCCTTGACGCCTTCATCCCTCGGGATCCTGAACCAGGCGACGTAGAGCGCCGGCAGGAACAGCAGGGTGAGCGCGGTTCCCACAACGATGCCGCCCATCATGGCATAGGCCATCGGCCCCCAGAAGATCTCGCGCGAGATCGGGATCAGCGCGAGGGTGGCAGCCGCGGCCGTCAGCATAATCGGCCGCATGCGGTGCTCGGTCGCCTCGATGACCGCCTGCCACGCGGCGACACCTTCGGCGCGCAGATGTTCGATCTGCACGACCAGGATGACCGAGTTGCGGATCAGGATGCCGATCAGCGCCAAGACACCGAGGATCGCCACGAAGCCCATGGGGGCATTGCTCAGCAAGAGTGCTGCGACCACGCCGATCAGCGCCGTCGGCGCCACCGCGAAGACCAGGAACAGGCGGCTGAAGCTCTGCAGCTGGATCATCAGGATCGTCGCCATGATGAACAGCATCAGCGGAGCGACAGCGGCGATCGGCCCCTGAGCCTCCGCACTCGATTCGACCGCGCCGCCGATTTCCACCTTGTATCCCACAGGCAGGTTCTTCTGGAATTCCTCGACCTTCGGCTTGAGCTGGTCGACGATCGTGGCCGGCTGCGTCGAACCGATCACGGCCGCCTTGAGGGTGATGGTCGGCTGCCGGTCACGACGCCAGATCGTCGGCTGCTCGAGCTCGTAGCGGAAGTTCGCAACCGCCGAGAGCGGCACGACCTTGCCGTTCGAGGTCGAGAGCTGCAAATTCTGCAGCGTCTGGACGGAGTCGCGCTCGGAGGCACTGGCCCGGCCGATGACGTTGACGAGATAGATGTCGTCGCGGATCTGCGTCGCCGTAGAGCCTTCGACGATGCCGTTGAGCGCGGTGGCGATGTCTTCGGAGGAAACGCCGAGTTGGCGCGCCTTGTCCTGCAGGACATCGACCTTGACCACACGCGAGGGCTCGTTCCAGTCCAGCACCATGTTCGACAGCAGCGGATGCATGCCGACGACGCCGGCAAATTGCTGGGAGACATCCCGGACCTTCTGGATATCGGGGCCGCTGATGCGGTACTGGACCGGTTTGCCCACCGGCGGGCCGATATCGAGAAGCTTCACGAAAGCGTCGGTGCCTGGGAAGGTTTTGGTCAGATAGTCCTGCAGGTCCGCCCGCACCTTGTCGCGCACGTCAAGCCCCTTCGTGACGATCACCGTCTGTCCGAAGGTGACATTGGGCGTCTGCACGTCGAAGGAGAGGATAAAGCGCGGCGCGCCCTGGCCGACATAAGTCGTCCAATGATCGATATCCTTGTTGCCGGCCAGCATCTCCTTTTCGAACCTGGCCATCTGTCTGTTGGTTTCGGCAATCGAACTGTTGTGCGGCAGGTTCCAGTCGATGATCAGCTCGGGCCTGTCGGAATTGGGGAAGAACTGCTGCTGCACCAGACCCATGGCGCCGATCGAGAGGCCGAAGACGCCGACCGTCAGGATGATGGTGATCCAGCGCCAGCGCATCGCCAACCCCAGAAGCCAGGAGAAGACGGCGGCAAAGCGCCCCTTCTTTTCGTGATGCGACTTCATGGTCTTCGGCAGGATGGTGACGCCGAGGAGCGGCGTGAACAGCACCGCCACGACCCAGGAAACGACCAGCGAAACCGCGATGACCACGAAAAGCGTGAAGGTGAATTCGCCGGCGGCGCTGTTGTTGAGACCGACGGGAATGAAGCCCGCGACGGTGACGAGCGTTCCCGTCAGCATCGGAAAGGCGGTCGACGTGTAGACGTAGGTGGCAGCTTTCCTCAGATCGTCGCCCGCCTCCAGGCGGGCCACCATCATTTCGACGGCGATCATGGCGTCGTCGACGAGCAGCCCGAGCGCGATGATGAGCGCGCCAAGCGAGATGCGCTGCAGCGAGATGCCGGAATATTCCATCACCACGAAGGTGATCGCCAGCACGAGCGGAATGGAGATCGCCACCACCATGCCGGCGCGCAGGCCAAGACTGATGAAGCTGATGACGAGCACGATGACGATCGCTTCGAAGAGCGCGCGGGTGAAGCCCGAAACCGCTTCATCGACGACCTGCGGCTGGTCGGAAACACGGTGGACATCGACGCCGATCGGAAGATCGGCGACGACGCGTTTCATCTGCGCGTCGAGCCCCTCGCCGAACTGCAGCAGATTGGCGCCCTGTTTCATGCCGATCGCAAGCCCGATCGCCGGCTCGCCGTTGAAGCGGAACAGCGCCGACGGCGGATCGACATAGCCGCGCTTGATGGTGGCGACGTCGGTCAGCGGGAAGAAGCGGTCGTTGATGCGAAGGTTGATGGACCGCAGGCTTTCCTCGGAGGTGAACTGTCCGCTCACTCGCAAGGCGATACGCTCCGGCCCGGCATCGACGAAGCCGGACTGCGTGACGGCATTCTGCGCCTGCAGGGTCTGGATGACCGACTGCTGGTCGATGCCGAGGGCTGCGATCTGGCGGGTGGAGAATTCGAGATAGATCGCCTCGTCCTGCGCGCCGATCACATCGACCTTGCCGACATTGGGCACGGTCAGAACTTCGGAGCGGGCATTTTCCACGAGATCGCGGAGCTGCCGTTGGCTCAACCCGTCGCTGGTGAAGGCGTAGATGTTTCCGAACACGTCGCCGAAGCGATCATTGAAGAAGGGACCGACCACGCCGGTCGGAAAATCGCCCTTGATATCGGCGATCATGTTGCGGATGCGCAGCCAGGTCGGCGCGACATCCCTAGCCTTGGTCGTCGGCAGCAGCTCGACGAAGACGGTCGTCTGGCCGGCAACGGTCTCGCTCTTGGTGTAGTCGAGCGATTCCAGTTCCTGAAGCTTCTTCTCGATCCGGTCGGTCACCTGCCGCGTCACCTCATCGGCGGAGGCGCCGGGCCACTGCGCGGTGATCACCATCGTCTTGATCGTGAAGTTCGGGTCTTCCTCGCGGCCGAGATTCAGGTAGGAGAAAGCACCGGCGAGAATGAAGACGATCATGAAGTACCAGACGAGCGAACGGTGTTCGAGCGCCCAGTCGGAAAGATTGAAGGACTTCACTGGCTGATCTCCTGGTCGATCCTGATGGCCTGGCCATCTTCAAGTTTATGCACGCCGGCCACGACCACCCTTTCTCCGGGCGCGAGCCCTTCGGTGATGCGCACGGTACCGCCGTCGGCCACGTCGCCGTCGATCTTCACCCGGCGGAGCGATACCTTTTTGCCGGGCACGTCGACGATCCAGACACTCGCACCGTCGGTGCCGGCAAAGATTGCGGAAGACGGCAGCACGATCTGAGGATCGGCGGCGATGGTGGCCGCGGCCGATATCACGGCGCCGAGCCTGAAGGCTTCAGGCGGATCGCTGAGGGCGATCTTGGTCCTGCTCGTGCGCGTGGCCGTCTCGGCCTCCGGCGCGATCTCGCGCACGATCCCCGATGTGCGGATCGCGGGATCGAGCTGCAGCGTCACTTCGAATGGCGCGCCGATCTTCAGCTTCTGGGCGGCGGCTTGCGGCACGTCGACCACGGCGTCGCGCTTGTCCGGCCGCGCGATGGTGACGACCGTCTGGCCGGCCGACACGACCTGTCCGACTTCGGCCGAGGTCGCCGTCACCACCCCGTCGAACTCCGCCTGAAGCTGGGCATAGCCGAGCTGCTCCTTGGCCTTGTCGAGATTGGCCTGCGCCTTGGCGAAGGCAGCGGCGGCGGTCCGTCTCCCCTGCTCGGCCTCTTCGAGCGCGGCCTCGGTGCCGGAGCGCGACTCCAGCAACGCGCGCTGGCGCTGCTCGGTGGTCACCGCGTTTCTGAGCTGGGCGTCGCTGTTTTCTACGTCGGACTGCGCGTTGCGCACGGCAAGCTCCAGCGCCACGGGATCGATGGCTGCAACCACGTCACCCTTCCTGACGATATCGCCGACGTTGACGTTGCGGGCGATCATTCGCCCGAGAATCCGGAAGCCGAGATCGGTCTCGATCGTCGGCTCGATGGTGCCGGTCAGGCTGAGGCTTGCAGCCGGCGTCTGCTTGACCGTCATCGACAGCACCGGGCGGGACGCTTCCTCCCCGCTCTCTTCTGCCTTCGGCGAGCAGGACGAGACCAGGGCGGTGCCCACCATCAGTGCGGCTATCTTGAGACGAATACTCACTTGGAAGCTTCCTTGAGATAAGACACGATTTCACCGGGCCTGAGAAACTTGGTTCCGTCGGCCACCACGACCTCTCCTGCCGTCACACCCGATTTGACGATGAAGCTGCCGGTCTCGTAACCGGCGATCTCGACCGCCCTGACCGAAGCGGCCGACGATGCGGGATCGACGATCCAGACGGCCGGTTTGCCGTCTTTGGAGGTCATGGCCGACCAGGGCAATTGGATGACGTCCTGCGGGACGTAAGTGAATCGCCCGACGACGGGAGCGCCGAGCGGAATGGGAGCATTGCTCGCTATCGCGACCTTGACCCTGATCGTGCCGGTGGAAGAATCGATCGTCGGAGAAATCTCGCGAACCCTAGCCGTGATCTTCTGCGAAGGGTCCGACAGAAGAGTCACGGTTCCATCGCCGTCCACCGGACGCAGGAATGCGCTTTCGACCACTTCGAACACGGCGTCACGGTCGCCGTCATGAGCAAGGGTGAAGACGACCTGGGCTGCCTGCGCCACCTGTCCTACTTCGGCATTGCGGGCGGTGATCACACCGTCGGCATCCGCCTTCAACTCAGTGTAGGACAGAGTGTCCTGAGCGGTTTCCAACAGTGCCTGCGCCGACTTCGTCGATGCCTGCGCGGTCAGAAGCGCCTCTTGCGCCTGATCGAGCGCGGCACGCGTCGTCACCTGCGTTCGAAACAGGCTCTGTTGACGGTCGTATGCAAGCTGCGCCTGGGTCTGCTGCGCCTCAGCGGACTGAAGATTGGCGGCGGCCACATCCAGGTCGGCCTTCTGCTCTTCCGGATCGATGCGCGCCAGCACCTCGCCCGCCTTCACGCTCTGCCCGACCTCCACCAGCCGCTCGACGATCCTGCCGCTGACGCGGAAGGACAGATCGGTCTGGATACGGGCCCGGACTTCTCCGGTCAGCGCGCCGCCCTCGGCCAGCGGCTCAGACTTGGCCACGACGACGCCGACCTGCCGCGGGATAGGCTCTGTCGGCCCGCTCGAATCGCTGCATGATCCGAGACCGATGGCGCATACGATCGTTGTGGCGACCAGAATGGTTCTCATAGTTGACCTCTTGCTCTCAACGGCAGCTGCTATATAATTGACTGACGGATTAGTCAATGAAGCTTTGCGTCGCGGGGACGAGGTGCGCGCAGCCAACAGGAGGAGCTAGGAAATGGCAGCTCAAAAGAAGCTCACAAGGGCGGAACAAAAGGCGCTGCGGCCCATCCAGATCCTGGATGCCGCCTTTGAGGAATTCGTCAAATGCGGCTTTGCCGGCACACGCGTCGAAGACATCGCCGACAGGGTCGGCGTCACCAAGGGCACGGTCTACGTCTACTTCGAGACGAAGGAAAAGCTATTCGAAGCCATGATCAACCATTTCTCCGTGCCCTTTCAGGAACTGGTCGCGATCGCCGATCGGCTCAGCGGCAGCGCTGCCGAGAAACTGGCTTCCATTCTCGGCCTCTTTTACGACCAGATCCCCGAGGACCGCACGACGCGCGAATTGACGCGGCTGGTTATCTCGGAGGGACAGCGTTTCCCCGACCTGATCGATCGCCACCACGATCAGTTCATTGCGCCGATCATCGCCAAGATCGACGCCCTCATCCTGGAGGGCGTGGCATCGGGGGAGTTTCGCCCAGTTCCCGTGGAATTCTCCGACATCGTGGTCGCGCCCATCCTGACGACGACGGTTCTGCGGCTGATATTCGACGACCGCCGCGTGCCGACTCCCAACAAGGAGGCCTTCCTGCGGACCTATTTCGACCTGCTGTTCAACGGCCTGCTTGCCAAACCTCAGTGATCGTTAAGGGCTCCTAGCGCAGCGATCATCGCTTCGTTTGCGGCAGCGCTGCGGCCGGTTTTCGCCGAAAGCCGAAAAATAGGCGAAGGCGCACGTAGCTTTTCTGAAGTCTTTATGTGAAAACATCGCGTTAGCTTGTGTCTTCGAAGGCGAAACCTCAATTCGCGACGGAATAAAGTGGAACGCAAAGTCAATCTCAAGGATGTCGCGCGCGACGCTGATGTATCGCTGAGTACGGCCTCGCATGCGCTGAACGGAACCGCGCCGCTGACGGTCGAAGTGCGCGAAAGGGTTCTGGATTCGGCCAAACGCTTAGGTTATCTCGACCGCCGCAGGAAGAAGGCGACGATCGCGGCGCTGCGCGTCCTGCTTCTTGCCATTCCAGGCGATGCCGCGCCGGAGAGCGACCTCAACCTTGTGAGCTGGACGATCCTCAACGGACTCAGGAAGGAGTGCGAGCGTCGCGGCATCCGGATCGTGCCTTTCGTCAGCACCGGCCGGCGCATCGACGGCGCTCAGGTCAGGCAGATCGCGCTCTCCGAGCGCGCCGACGGCATCGTGGTACTGAACGACGATCAGCCGGAACTCATCCGCAGCCTCTCCTCCCCTGATATGCCTGTTGTCATCGTCAACGGCGAGGATCCGGCCATGCTGGTCGATACGGTGACACCGGAAAACCGCTTCGGGGCTCGGCTCGGCATCGAGCACCTGCTGGCGCTCGGACATCGCCGCATCCTGCACCTGACCTGGAAGGGCCGCACGACGATCCAGCGCCGATATGACGGTTTTTCCGATGCCTATTTCGCAGCGCAGCTTCCCATACCCGAAGACATGATCGTCGAGGCCGAAGGATATGAGCCTCGTCACGGCGAGGCTGCCATCAACGCGTTGCTTGACCGCGATCCCACGATGAAAGGCGCCACCGCCGTCTTCTGCGCCGCCGACAATCTGGCGCTGGGCTGCCTGAAGGCATTGGCCGATCACGACATAACCGTGCCTGAAGCGATCTCCGTGCTGGGCTTCGACGATATCGTCCCCGGCGAATTCAGCCGTCCGCCGCTTTCAACGGTCAGCGTTCCCACCGACAAGCTCGGCGCCGCCGCGCTCGCGCTCATCGAACAGAGGCTGATCGCCAACGACCCGCAGCGGCCGGCCCATCGCCTGGAACTCGGATGCCACCTCGTCCTGCGCGGCAGCATCGCGCCGCCGCGCTAGAAACCTGTCGGACAGCGTCCCCTAAATCAGCGCAAGCGCTCCGCCCGCAGGCGCGTATCCCGCGGACTTTCGCCGAAGGTGCTGCGGTAGGTGATGGAGAACCTGCCCGCATGTGCGAACCCCCATATCATGCAGATTTCGCGGACGGATTGCTGGTTCGTTGGATCCCGCAGTTGCTCACGGGCCGCTTGCAGCCGGATCGTGCGCAGGTAACCCGCCGGCGAGGTTCCCCGGAAGGCCTTGAAGCCCGTCTGCAGGGCGCGAAGTGAAACGCCGACATCGTCCGCAACCATCGTCATGGTGAGTGGCTCTGCGATATTGGCATGCATATAGTCGATGGCACGCCGGACATGCCAGGGCGCAACCAGCGACACTTTCTTTTTTTCCAGATGGCCGGACAGCCGGTGGTGGCCAAATCGGATGACAAGATGAGCGAGCGTTTCGCTCATCGTTGCCATGGCGAGAGGGGACGACAGAAGCGGGCCACCGTTGCGCATGCCCTGCACGATCGTCTGCACCAGGTTGCCGATAAGCTGGCCCGACTGTGTCGCGAGATCCAGGATGGGCTCGAGGTCGAGCGATTCGGAGAGCGGCGTTTCCACAAGCGAAACGAGCATTCGCCTGAAGACCTGCCAGTCCAGAAAGAGAACGTCCGACCTATGCGGGCCTTGGATGAAACGATCACCGGTCTCATGGTTGTTGGCCATCAGAAGATGACCGGCCCCGCTTTCAACCATCTTTTTTCCGATCGACAATCGATAGGATCCCGTCTGTGGCAGGTAAAACGCAAGATGTTGCGGCGTTTCGTCGAGCGTCCGGAGTGTCCAGGAACTCTGGTACACCGCATGAATCACCGTGAATGCCTCGGTCCTCCTCAAGTCCGCCGCCCAGGCGAAAGTCCGGTCGTTACTCAGCGGTTGCGCGCCGAAAACCCCGTATCCTGTCGAAAAGGCTTGGACCATGGATTCGAAGTTGGTGCCTTCATGTGTCGGCACAAACCCATAAGCCTCAGGCTGAAGAACGCGGGCTGTATTCTCGGATCTCAATGAAATCATGCAACTCGATTCTTTCTCTAGCCACACGAGACGTCATCTCGACTGGCCTGACCAATCTCGATGAGGTAAGCAGGACGGCCAACACCACGGATGAATTTCCTTGCCTCTGACGGAAATAAAGCGTCCCCTCCTTAGCTTCACACTCACAGTGTAAATCAAAACGATCAGAAAATGAAGTACGTTCCTCTAAACCATGTCGCTGCACATTTTTTGCGAGACGTACAACCGGCGCGGGTTGCCTCCCGCAACGAGAGGGATCTCTTGCGGTTGATCTGGAAGTCTCCCGGGATCGAGCGCTCCGACCTGACCGAGCCGCTCGATCTCACCCAGCAATCCTTGCACAGGATCGTCGCCCGGCTTCATGAGCGCGGAATGATCGTTTTTTCGCATTCGGAAGGCCGGCGCGCGGGTCCGCCCAGCCCGGAGCTGACCCTTCGAAAGGACTGGTGTCTGACGCTTGGCATCTCCGTGAACGTCGGCTCGATCGGCCTTTGCCTCATGGGTTTCGGCGAGCCTCTGGAAAACTTGGAAATCCCGCAGGCAGGCGCCTCGCTGCCGGTGGAACTGGAACGGATTGAAGCGGCGGTCGAAGACATTCTTGGCCGCCGGGGCGCCACACGGCGCGACGTCCTCGGCGTCGGTCTCGCGGTCGCCGGCCACCGCATGCTGGAGACGGCCTTCAACTGTCCTCTGCCGCTCGCTCATTGGTCACTGATAGATCTGGCGCCTCTGCTTGGGGAACGGCTTGGCCTGCCGGTCTGGGCAGACAATGTCGCCCGGACCGCCGCTTTGGCGGAAGCAATTTTCGGCGTTGGCCGTGATGTCGCGGATTTCGCCTATATCGCCCATCTTCACGGCTACGGCGGCGGCCTGGTGTCCGGAGGCATGCCGTTTCGCGGCAGTTTCGGCAACGCCGGCGAGTTCTCCGTTCTCTTCGCGCGTCAGGACTATGACGACCGCCCTGCACTCGGCCAATTACTCGAATTTCTTCGCAGCAGGGGGTGCTCAGACCTGACCCTCAAGGATCTGAAGAACGAAAAGCTGGTGGATTGGGATGGCGTTCGCGAATGGGTCGACCGCGTCATGCCGGCCCACAATCGCGCCATCAATGCGATCTGCGCGATATTCGACCCGGCCCTCATCGTCCTTGGCGGCGAGCTTCCGCCTTCGCTGGCGAGAATGCTTATCGAACGGACGGAATTCAACAATCTGCCTCGGCATGGCGTCTTGCGCGACGTTCCCAGCCTCGCCGTGGCACAGGTCATCGACGCCCCGGGCGCAATCGGCGCGGCCTTGATCCCGCTTTTCGAAACCGTTTTGTGATACCCGGTCGCCGGCAGTACCTCGATGAAGCGGAACCCGAGGAGTTGCCCATCAGGACTTGAAGCGGCCCAGGCGATCGAACCCGCGCCGCTCTATCTAAAGCGGGAGGCTGGAACGCTTTGCTGGCGCTGCGACGCCGATATCAGAATTCGGCCCACTCATCCTGCTTCAGAGCCACATTGCCGCACGAGGCGGGGCGGTTCGCTGACGCTCGTGCCAATGCCATGGCCTGTACAGCCTGAACGAGAAATTCCCCCTGGAAGCCATGCACGAAGATAAAGGCACGAAGCCCGCCGCATCGATCGAGTTCGATGCGGCGGTCTTTAGCCGGCACGGGGAGAGTGGAATGCGGTCTTCAACGCTTGGGAGGATATTGCTCCACGTCTCGGCCCCGATTTCGGGGGGCTGCGCCAGGTCGGTTCACTTCATCCCTGTTCCGGCAATGCCGGTGGTGATGTATTTCTGCAGGAACAGGAAGACGACGGTGACGGGCAGCAGGCTGAGGAATGTCATCGCCAGGATATAGTGCCACTGCACGGAGAACTCTCCCTGGAAGGCGTTGAGGCCGACCTGCAGCGTGAAGTTCTCGCGGCTGTTGAGGACGATGAGCGGCCAGAGGAAGTCGTTCCAGCGCCAGAGCACGGAGAAGATCGCCAGCACTGCGAGAGCGGGCGCCGTCAGCGGCAGGATGATGCGCCAGAAGATGCAGAATTCGCTCGCCGCGTCGACGCGCGCCGCCTCGATCAGCTCATCGGGTATGGTCAGCATATATTGCCGCAGCAGGAAGACCGCCGTCGGGGAGGCCACCGTCGGCAGGATGACGCCCCAGAGATTATCGGCGAGCCCGACCCCGACAATGACGAGATAAGCCGGGACCATGACAACGGCGAGCGGGATCATCAGGGTGGAAATGATGATCACGAAGACCGTCGTGTCGCCTTTGAATTTGTATTTCGACAGCGCGAAGGCCGCCATAGCGTTGACGATCAGCGTCAGCAGCGTCGCAACCACGGTGACGAACACCGAATTCTTCAGAAAGGTCAGGAAGTTGAAGCGCGTCAGCGGATCGGTGTAATTCTCGGTGGCGACGGTCAGATGCTGCACCGGCGTCATCCCCTTGACGTCGACGCTGACCGGCTGCCCCGGATTTGCGGGATCGACCATCTGCGCCTTGAGGCCGATGCGCCGGACCATCGCCATTTCGCGCGGCTGACCGTCGACGGTAACCTGCCAGAGGCTGAGCGGTTTGTCGAACCCTGGCACGGTCTGCTCCACGGCGGCGCGCGGAAGCAGCGTCGGCGGAAAACGGGTGATCTCGGCCGCCGGCTTCAGCGAAGACAGGCCGGCCCAGACGACGGGAACGAGCACGGCGAGCGTTCCGCCGATCAGCCAGACCCATGACAGAATATCGGTGATGTCGACGCGCCCGGCCCGGCGCGTGCGCGAGAGGAAGCTGATCGGGTTCATAGAGCTGTTCATCTCAGGACTCCATTCGCTTGCCGAGGCGCAGCTGTATGAGGGTGAGAACCAGAAGCACCAGCCCCATCAGAACCGATGCGGCCGAGGCCAGTCCGAACAGGCGGAGGTCGCTGCTGAACGCCATCTGGTAGATATATTGGACGATGAAGCTGTTGGCCGTGCCCGGGCCGCCGCCATTGGTCAGAACCCAGGCTTCGTCGAAGATCTGCACGGATTTGATCATCAGAAGGATGAAGACGACGAGCAGGTTCGGGGCCAGCAGCGGCAGCGTGATCCTGAAAAGCGTGCGGCGCGGTGAAGCGGCGTCGATGGAAGCGGCCTCGTAGAGTTCCTTCGGAATCGCCTGCAGACCGGCGAGCAGGATGAGCGTGTAGAAGCCCATATGGAACCAGACCGACACCACGACGACGAAGAAGCGCGACCAGCCGACATCCAGCAGGAAGATTTCAGGGGGAACGCCGATCATCTGAAAGAAGGCGTTCAGCAGCCCGTTGCGATCGAGGAACCATTTCCAGATCAGGCCGATGACGACGGGCGACAGCAGGACGGGGTAGAAGAACATCGCCCTGAAAAAGCCGCGCGCAAAAATCGCCCGATTGAGGATCAGCGCGGTGATCAGCGCCACCAGCAAAGTCGCGACGACGTTGAACCCCACGAACCAAAGCGTGTTCCACACCGCCGTCCAGAACAGCGATTCCTGGCAGGTTCCCGGCTGCAGATAATTGCCGCAGGAAAGCAGCGTGCGGAAATTGTCCAGGCCGACGTAGGGCCGCTCCGACACGAAAAGATTGGTGCCGCCGGTGAAGGCGTAGCCAACCGCGATCGCAATCGGAAGGAATGTGAAGATCGCGAAGAGAACGAGGTTCGGCGCCAGGAACAGCCAAGGCATGCGCTTGCGGCCGAAAATGCGTTCGACCGCATTCATCGGAGCCTCGACCCCCCTCATCGCCGTGTCGCCTGCCTGAGCCAGCAATGCACCTGCCTTGAGCGCCGCCATGTTCAGCCCCTCCCCTGTCCTGATCGACGGGCAAAGGCCAGGCCGCTTTCGGGATCGAACAGATGGACCCGTTCCGGAACGGCATCGATCATGATCCGGTCGCCCTGAACAGGCGCGAAATGGCCGGCCTCATGAATGATGATCTGCTCCTCCTGCCCCGCAAGGTTGCCGTAGACATAGGTCTCGGTGCCGAGACCCTCGTGATACTGGACGATGAACGGCAGGCCCTTTTCGCTGGAGCGGGAAAAATGCGCGGGCCTGATGCCGGCAAGCACGTCCTGCCCGACCGTGATGCCCGTGGAATCGACATCGCTGACGATCCTGCCGCCGCCGGCGACATCGATGACCACACCGTTTTCACCGATAGCCGAGACCTTGCCCTTGATGATGTTCATGCGCGGCGAGCCGAGGAAACCGGCGACGAAAAGATTGCGCGGGTGGTCGAAGAGTTCGAGCGGCGCACCGACCTGCTCTACCCGCCCGGCGCGCAGCACGACGATCTTGTCGGCCATCGTCATCGCCTCGACCTGGTCGTGCGTGACATAGATCATCGTCGTCTTGATCTCGCGATGCAGCTTGGTGATCTCGGCGCGGGTCTGGACACGCAACGCCGCGTCGAGATTGGAAAGCGGCTCGTCGAAGAGGAAAATGTCGGGTTCACGCACGATGGCCCGGCCGATCGCCACGCGCTGGCGCTGGCCGCCCGAAAGCTGCTTCGGACGCCGGTCGAGATAGGGTTCGATCGCCAGCATCCTGGCAGCCTCGGCAATTCGCGCCTCGATCTCGGCGCGCTTGAACTTCAGATTTTCAAGGCCGAAAGCGAGGTTCTTGCGAACGCTCATATGCGGATAGAGCGCGTAGGACTGGAAGACCATGGCGATCTTGCGCTCGGCCGGCGAAAGGGCGCTGACGTCCCTCGCCCCGATCGAAATTCCGCCAGACGTGACTTCTTCAAGGCCAGCGATGACGCGCAGCAGGGTCGACTTGCCGCATCCCGACGGGCCGACGAAGACGACGAACTCGCCGTCCTTGATATCGAGTTCGACGTCGTGCAGCACTTTGACGGAGCCATACGACTTGTTGACGGTGGAAAGTTTCAGTTCTGCCATGCCCTACTCCCATCGGGTGCCGCCGTTTCGAACACGACGTCGATTGCGTTCCAGCCTTGCGGCAGCGGTGTCGGCCTTGTGATCCGCACCTCGTTCATCAAAATCCCGGCGACCCCAGCCACATAGACGGCGGGCATTCCGGCCGGATAGTCCTGCAGGCCGATCACCCGCCCATCCACGCCACGCGTCCAGGCATTGGCGCGGCCACCGCCGTCTGCCTTCGGGGAGAGATCGGCATTGGTCGGGCGCAGGTCATAGGTCTGTCCGGTGCCGAGCAGGCCCGGCCGTTGTTCTATGCCGACGCGCCGCAGCCAAACGTTGCGGATGCCCGCGGGCGCGGCCGCGATGACCGTCATCGCTCCTTCCATCTGCCCGGTCACATCCTCGACGATGAGGTTCTCGATGGCGCCCGCCGGGCGCTCGGTGATTCGGTCAACGACATTGACGGTCAGCGCCTCCCCCGAGCCCCAGAAGCCATCGGGCGTTTCGCGGCACTCTACCGCGATCCGCGAAAACCTGACGTTCGATATCCGGCCGCCGTCGCGGGAGAAGATGCCGAGCGCTCGGTTGGAGGCGGAAACGCTGCAATCCTCGAAGACGACATTGGTGACGTCGCCATGCGTTTCCGTGCCGATCTTCAGCGCGCAGCTGAGGCTCTGAACCGAGCAGCGGCGGACGAGAATGTTTTCGCATCGGCCGATGGCGACACCTTCAGGACCGATGCTGGTCTTCAGGCAGATGCCGTCGTCGGCCGTCGATATCGTGCAATCCTCGATGACGGCGCCGCGGCAGGCATCGAGCACGATGCCATCCGTGTTGGGAAGGCGGCGGTCGTTGTCGATCCTCACGTTCCGGACCCTGACATCGGTGCAGTCGACGAAATGCAGCGTCCACATCGGTGAGCGGCTGATATGCAGCGCGCTGATCTCGACCTCGTCGCAACCCTCGAAGACGACGACGCGGGGGCGGAATTCGGCCGGGATGAAGGTTCCGACCGTCTCGTCGTCGCCGATGATGAAGCTGTCACAACCGGCTTCGATGCGTCCCGGCCCCGTCAGGCTGATCCGCCGCGCGCCCTTGGCGACGATCATGCCGCGATCCGACTTCTCGGCGATCACCGAAACAGTCGTATGCGCGTAAGCCGCATAGTCGGGAACGGGACGCAGGATCGCGCCGGCAGCCAGATGAAGATCGACACCGGAGCGAAGCCGGAGCCCCCGGCAGAGGTGAATGCCCGCCAGGAGTTCCAGGCGTCCGCCGCCGGAAGCCGAAAGGCTGTCGATCTCCGCCTGGAGGCGGTCGGTATTGTCGCCGTCGAACGCCTCGATCGCGACGAGGGAGGTTGAAGTCATTGGCGCTGACCGCCTTCGAGAAAGACTTCCGTCAGCAGCAGCATGGTCAGCGCCTGGCCGTAAGGCGTTGGGATGTTCGGGATGCGCCGGTAGAAATCGAGGTCGTGCCCCATTGGCGTGCCGTCCGAGACGCCGTGGACAACGCCTTCCTCATCGATCTGCGCCAGCACCGCTGCAAGCGCGCGCTCCGCATGAACCTTGTCGCTCTTATCGAGAATGCCGGCGTCGACGGCGCGCAGGATGCCATAGGCGATGCCTGCCGTGGCCGAGGTTTCGAGCGGCGAGGACGGATCGTCCAGAAGCGTCGTGAACATCCCGTCCGGCCGCTGATAGGTCTTCAGCGAGCGCACCTGGCTGACGAGAACGTTCGACAGGAAACGCCGGTCCTTCTCGCCGAGCGTCGGGACGAGATCGAAGAGTTCCGGAATGGCGACGGTGATCCAGGCATTGCCGCGCGCCCAGAAGGCATTGGCGAAATTATGCCGGCCGTTGAAGGTCCAGCCGTGATACCAGAGACCACTCACCGGATCGGAGAGATAGCGCGTGTGGATCACGAACTGATAGACGGCCTCGTCGATCCAGTCGCTGCGCTCGCAGAGCACGCCGGCCCGGGCGAGGAACAGGCAGGCCATGAACAGCGTGTCGTCCCACAATTCGCCCTCGTTGAGGCGTTCCTTGACGACGTGCTGGAAGCCGCCCTCCTCGGTCTTCGGCAATTCCTTGACGAGCCATTCGGCCCAGTCCTCGACGAGGGCGCGGAAATCGGGACGGTCGACATGCTGGACGAGGATCGCGAGCGGCAGCATCGGCGCCGTGCTGTTGATCTGGCGCGGCGGCAGGCCGCGTTCGATCTGGCCGGCATACCAGGCGACGAGCTCCTGCAGCGCCTTCTGGTCATTGGTGGAAATTGCGCGTCGCAAAAACCCGTAAAGGCCGACGCCGACCTCCCAGTCCCACTCGTCGAACTGGATCCCGGTGGTGGCGCTTTCGCTGACGAGACCTTCCTTGATGCCTCTGAGCCGGCTGAAAGCCGTCGCCACGCGATCGATCGTCGTCAGGAGCGCGGCGTTATCGACAGATGTTGTGTTCATGCTGGAGACCTATGTTTTACGAGTAGAACGGTCCGTCAGTGCCGGCTTGGGACGCGGCACTGTCGTGGGTGAGGATCGGGTGCGGCTGGTCATGGGTGTACGGCCGGGGCTTGCCGGCGATCGAAAGACCGTCGGCATAGG
This sequence comes from Rhizobium ecuadorense, assembly GCF_001187535.1. Classification (GTDB taxonomy): domain Bacteria; phylum Pseudomonadota; class Alphaproteobacteria; order Rhizobiales; family Rhizobiaceae; genus Rhizobium; species Rhizobium ecuadorense. The sequence continues at coordinate 27,964 of NZ_LFIO01001354.1, read as the reverse complement.
AAAGCGAGAGCGCGGGGCCGCCCGGCGGCGTCAATGAGAGATGCCGAAGCGCGGGATCGAAGGAAACCGTCGTCTGGCACAGGCGCTCGAGGAAGGCCTTGAAGGCGTCGCCATTGCCGCATCCGACGATAGCAGCCCAGCCGCAGAGCGGACCGTAGGAGCGCGCCTCGCGGCCGGCGGTCGGCCCATCGGCGATCAGCTCCAGGCCGTTCGAGGCCCAGAGGGCGGCAAATCCCCGGCCGGACCGCGCGATCAGCCATTTGTCTTCGACGATGAGATCGTCCAGGCCGTCGCGGCCGATATAGGCATGCGTCCATGCATGCCGTGCGTCGCGAGTATCCTCGATCAGCAACGCGACGTCGCGATGCTGGGCGACGCGCGGCAGGATGCCATTGCCGGCCCAATAGGACGGCCTTTGATTGCCCCAGGGATCGTCTTCGCCCGGATGATTGACCCACAACCTCGCCATCGGATGGCCGGCCAGCCTGACATCGAGGACATGCTGCTGGTGGCCTTTCTGGCCGGTCTTGTGATCGACGACCGTCGAAAGCTGCGCCGCCTCGTTCTTGAACAACACGAGCTTGCCGCTCTCGAGCCCCTGGCTGTAACGCGCCTCGACGCTTCTGCCCCTGGGAAGGGCGGCAAGCTCGGTCAGATCGGCGGGCGGCTCGTAGCTGCCGGCGCAGAACATCGTCAGCGCGGCGACACCGTTGTTCAACCAACCAGTTCCGAAGGCGACCTGGGCGAAGGGCGCAAGCTCGGTCAGCGGGCCGGCGCGCAGTTCCTTGTCGTAGGCGCGACCCTGCGATCCGGCCGGAACGCCGGCGAGCGTGTGAAGGGCGATCATCCGGAAGATGAGATCGATCTGGCCGCGGGCACGATCGGCGATCCCGCGCTCGGCCCAGCGCTCCAGCGCCAGCAAACCGATGAAATCGATCGGGTAATAGGCCGCCGAATTCCACTCCGCCAGGCCATGAGCCTCGACGCTGTCGAACCAGCGCCCGAGGCGCCCGGCGGCGAGCTCCGCCTGCTGTCGTCCCGTCCGCCCGGAGGCCGAGAACACCGCGTCGGGCAGGAGAAGGCCGGCCAGCAACTGGCTCGTATGGAAGCAGAGCACATGGTTCTCGCTCCAGAACCACATCGCGTCATTGCCCGGCTCGTCGACCCAGTAACGGTAGGAGAGAACGGAACGGCGGATGCGATCGACCGTCGCCTCGGGCATCCGCTCGCCATAGGCGCCGAGCAACCACAAAAGCGGCACCATGACGAAATCGGAGCAATCCTCCCGCGCATCGATCGAGGCGAGTGTCGCATCGACGATACGGTCGAAGCTTTCATGGTCTTGATGGCCGGTTTCCATCATCGCGATGAGACGCCCGGCGCGGTTGGCCCCGAAGCGAGCGCTGTATTCCAGGGCGTGGCGCTTGCGGGCGGAAAGCGAGGTCTCTTCAGGCAAGGGCGAAAGGCTGCACATGAAGGCGGCATCGATGACGCGGGTGACCGAACCCGGCCCGGAACCGATCGTCATGTGGATGCCGTGATAACCGTCGGCAATGCCGCAGACATCGTCGGCCGTCAGGCTGTTCTGATGGGCACGCAGGATCAGTTTCGAATGGGCGAGAACCGGCCGCTCGTGGCCATGGCCGACAACCTTGATTTCCACCGGCAGGTCGCGCTCCGGCGCCGTGTCGAAGATGATCTCCAGCGGCTGGTTGACGAAGACGTCGCGGGCCGGTCGCACGCCGCGCGAAAGCGCTTCCAGCTCGCGCACCTCATCCTGATCAAGCGATACCGGCAGCAGCACCGAGAGCGGCTCCTTGTCCAGCATTTCGAGCTCGAAGAACCAGGTCGTGTCACGCTCGGCGAGATCTTCGCTATGGACGAGGATCTCGTTGTCGCCGGCGTCAAGCGACAGCACTATTTCAGTTGCACTTTCCACATTGCGCCTGAAGGGCTCGAAGCGCATCGCCTCCTGCCCGTTGACCCAGATGCGAACGCCGCCGCAGGTCTTGAGCGCGAGATTGAGCGTACGTGGTGCGTCCGTCCTGAACGTGCCCTTCAGCCATCGGCTGACATGCGTCGGCACATGCCAGAAGCTGGTGAATTCGACGCGGCGGTTCGAGCCGGGAAGATAGAGGCTTTCGGTCGGCCAGGAGGTGTCGGGGGCAAGCTCGCGGCCGACCATGGCGGACCAGAAAGCCTTGCGGCACGGCAGATCGCCGACATCGACGAAACCGTTGATGAAACGATAGTTCACGCGATCTTCGGCCGGGGCCGGCTCGCCGGGAAAATAGCGCTCGATGAGGGCCGAAACGGCCCATGCCGTTATCGTCTGCCCCTCAGCCACGCTGTATGCCGGCGCCATGCCGTCCGGCTGCTTGATGCTTTCCGCTTTCACAGATCGCCTCCTCCGCAATCCTATGAAAATATTTTCATTAGGTCATTTTGGCGCCTGATTTTTGAAAATTGCTCAAAAACATCGCTATTGCCGCAGAAAATAGCTTGACGGGACGAATGTCAAGTATATGAAATTTACATATCGATGGCTGAGGCCGCGATTGATGAAAATGTTTTCATGGGAGGATGAAAATGAAAACGTATCTTTCAGGGGCTTTCGCACTGGCGCTTGCCACCGTTTCTTTCGCATGGTCCAGCGTGGCCATGGCCGAAACCCAGACGATCACCTTTCTCTTCACTGACGACGACCAGGCTTATGTCGAGCGGATGGAAGCGCTGAGCAAGGAATTCGAGACCGCGCATCCCGACATCAAGGTGAATTTCGTCTCCTCCGGTTATGATGCCGTCGCCAAGCAGCTGCCGGTGCAGCTTGCCGTCGGCGAAGGCCCGGATGTCGCCAAGATCACCGACTGGCAGCTGGCGCCCTACTACCTCGACATGCGCCCCTTGATGAAAGACCCGGACGGATTCGCCAAGCTGCACGGCGACAGCCTGAACACGCTTCGTTTCCCCGGCGTCAACGATCCGAACTCGATCAACGGCTATGTCGCGTCTCAGACCTTCAACCTGCCCTTCGTCAACAAGACGCTGTTCGAACAGGCGAAAGAACCGCTGCCGAAGCCGACCGCCACGCTGAAGGACATCGTCGAAGCTTCCGCGCGCGTCGCCAAGGCGACCGGCGCCCAGATCCCCTTCACGATGGACCGCTCGGGCCACCGCTTCTCGGGTGCTGCCTTCTCCTACGGCTCGAACTACGTCAAGGACGGCAAGTTCGCCTTCCCCGACGATGCCGCCAAGCACTACATCACCGATCTCTACAACTGGACGAAGGACGGCTCTTTCCCGAAGGAAATGTGGGGCGCGGCCGGCGGAACCCAGTACAAGAACATGGGTGACGAGTTCGTCAACGGCAATGTCGTGACCTATATCGCCGGCAACTGGATGGTCAATCCGTTCCAGAAAAAGATCGGCGACGCCTTCGACTGGACGGCGATCAGTGCGCCCTGCGGCGATGCCGGTTGCTACGCAATGCCTGGTGGTACCGCGATCGTCGGCTTCAAGCGCACCAAGTACCCGCAGGCCGTCGCCTCCTTCATCGAGTTCCTCGGCTCTGAAAAGGTCCAGCGCGAAGTCGCCGAAAACTACGTCATCCTGACCGGCGCCGACATCAAAGACCCGCAGTACAAGCTTGAGAGCAAGAACGCCAAGGACGCCATGGCCGTCTTCCTCGCAAGCCGCGACAGCGCCCCGAAGGCCGCCCGCGACCTGGAACGCCTCAAGGGATCTTCCGCCATCTATCAGCTCATCGTCCAGCGGATGAGCCAGCTGATCGTCGGCGAGCTTTCCCTCGAAGACACCTTCAAGGCGATGAGCGCGGACGTCGACAAGGTCAACGTGGCGCTCGCCGCCAACAAGTAATCGGCCGCGCCTGCGCCCTCCGCAGAATGCGCGCTGCATCAGCCACGGTCTCGCAACGGGCCGTGGCTGATCGTTTTTTTTGCCCTGCTTACATTCCAGTCTCGAACAGTTCGATCGGTTTCGAATTGTCGATCAACTCAACCACGCTAGGTCTTTCCCCAAGGAAAGGTAGCGTCATGAATGTCATCGAACGAAGCAGGCAGTCCCAGTCAAACCTGAAGCCTGCCGCCCTCGCAATTCTGTGCCTCGGCGTGGTCGTGGCGCAGATCGATACATCAGTCGTCAATCTGGCAGTCCAGCCGCTGCTGCCGATGGCGCTCAGCTTCATCGCCATCTCGCCCTTCTCTGGTTCGATCACGGAGCGCTTGGGAAAGAGAGCGCCATCTCGGCGGGGCTGGCGGCGATGAGTCTCGGCAACCTCCTGCTCGGCTTATCTTTTTTGGCCAGCGTCGGCATGGGCATGGCGACGGGCCTCTGACGGCAGTCGCGGTGTCGACCGTGACCGCCGATCGCGCCGGCACGGCGAGCGCCCTGATCAACGTCGCCCGCATGGTGGGAGCGACGATCGGCGTCGCCGTCCTAGGCGCTATTTTCGCTTTCCTCGGCGAAGCCGAAACGGCCTTCATCGTCGCGACGGCGGCCGGCGGCAGCGTACAGATGCTTGGAAGCTTCATTGCATGGCGCTCGCTCTGAACGCGCGGCCAGATGCAGAGACTGTGTGCGGTCCATCTGTCTTCCAGGCGCACTCACCTCGGCAGAAATGGTCCCGCGTTCCGATACAGGATGTAACCCGCGACCACGAAGATGAGCACGGCAAAGAGGCGATTGAGGACGTTCTTGTACGCGCTTAGACGGGCGGCAAGGAGCATGCCGAACGTTCCCCCTATGAGGCCGCCACCGATGAACTCGGCGGCAAGCCACCAGTCCACCAGCCCGGAATTGGCATAGTTTAGGGCTGTCGCCAGCCCGAACACACCGACAGACAGAAGCGAGGTGCCGACCGCATTGATCATCGGCATGCCTGTGGCCAGCATCAGCCCGGGAACGATCAGGAATCCTCCGCCGATGCCGAAGAACCCGGATGTCGCGCCGGCGGCAAGTGCCACAGCGCCGGTGGCAAGGCACATCTTCAAGTCAACCGGGCGACATTCTGCCGCCACCGCCTTTTTAGGCTTCAACATCAGGACGCCGACGACCAGCATCAGAATGCCGAACAGGAAGATCAGATGGTCTCCGTCCATCGCCTTGCCAAGGCTGGAACCGGCGAGAGCGCCGACAATGCCGAGTAAGGAGAAGACGACCGCGCAGCGCCACCAAACGTGCCCCTTGATTGCATGGCCGGCAAAGTTGGCGAATGCGTTCACCGAAACCACAAGCGCCCCGGTGCCTATGGCGACATGCGGCTGCGCCACGCCGACGACATAGAGCAGCAGTGGGGTGGCCAGAATGGATCCGCCTCCGCCCAGGAGACCGAGCATGAACCCGACGAGCCCGCCGGAACCGATTATCGATAAACTCGAATAGCTCACGGGCGTCGGTTCCATACCCTGTCATGCAAGGTCATCCCGACCAGCATTGCAGCGACCAAAAGGACCGTCTGGGGAAGACCGATTGAGAGGGAAGCGACTGCCGGGCCGGGACAGAATCCGCCGATCCCCCAGCCCAGACCGAAAAGGGTGGAACCGACGACCAAAGGAGCATCGATCTCACGGTTCTCAGGCACATGGAAGCTGTCGTCGAAGGCTGGATGCGTCATCCGTTTCATCGCCTGCACGCCGATGAAAGTGACGATCACCGCGCCGCCGAGAACGAATGCCAAGCTTGGATCCCAAGCGCCGAAGATATCGAGGAAGCCTTGAACGCGAACTGGATCCAGCATGCCGGATAAGGATAGCCCAAAGCCGAAGACGATGCCGGATGCGAAGGCTGCGGAGGATCGGCGGAGATTCAGGTTCATGATCCGAACGTTCGCAGAGCTGCGACGGCGACCACGCCTGCCGTCAGAAAGGTGGCGACCGCCACCATCGATCTTGGCGACAAGCGGGCAAGCCCGATTACACCGTGTCCGCTGGTGCAGCCCGATCCCATTCTTGAGCCGAAACCGACGAGCAGTCCGGCAACCACGATCAGCGGCCAGCCGGCGGTGATCTGCACGGCCGGCAAGTCGCCAAACATCATGAGGTAGGATACCGGCCCGAGTAGCAATCCAAGGACGAAGGCAAGGTTGTTGGTTATGCCGGCGCCTTGTATCAGTCGACCGACGATCCCGCTGATCCCGGCAATCCGGCCGTTGAGGAGGAGAAACATGACCGCGGAGGCGCCGATCAGCACGCCTCCCATCAACGATGGAAGATAGGCACTCATTTTTCTTCCTTCACGCAGAAAATGTCGTACAGCGCGCCGACCAGTTGGGCCGCCTTCTCCTCCGTCAGCCGGTAGAAGATCTGCTTGCCTTCCCGCCGGGTTTCGACGATGCCCGAACCGCGCAGCACCGTCAGATGCTGCGACAGATGCGGCTGGTGGACGTCCACCTTCTCTTCCAGCTCGCCGACCGCATACTCCCCCTGTACAAGCGTGCAGACGATCATCAGGCGCGCCGGGTGAGACAGAGTCTTCAACAGGTCGGCGACCTCGCCGGCACGCGACAACAGCTCGGCGGGCGATAGCCCCGCTTTCATCATCTCTTTCGGATCGGAACTCATGCCCATGCGGCTCCCTGCAATGCGTTCAAGGGAAACTTGAGATAGCGCTTACCGTTGGCTTCCGGTTCCGGCAGGCGCCCGCCGCATATGTTCACCTGCAAGGCATGCAGGATCAGCTTCGGCATCGGCAGCGTCTTGTCGCGCTTCGTTCGCAGCGCCACGAACTCTTCCTCCGTCACGTCGGCAAGATGCGGATTGGATTTCTTCTGATCCGCGACCGTGCTTTCCCAGCGAGGTTCGCGACCGTCGGGCTGATAATCGTGGCCCGTGAAGATCCGGGTATCGTCCGGCTGCGCCAGGATGTCCTGGATCGACCTCCAGAGAATACGGGCATCGCCGCCAGGAAAGTCGGCGCGTGCCGTGCCGCTGTCGGGCATGAAAAGCGTGTCGTGCACAAAGGCAGCGTCGCCAATCACATAGGTGACGGAGGCTAGCGTGTGCCCGGGAGAGAACAGCACCTTCGCGTCGATCGAACCAATCTTAAAGGTTTCGCCATGGGCGAACAGCCGGTCCCATTGCGAACCATCGGTCGCGAGGTCCGGCCAATTATAGATGCCTTTCCACAGCTTCTGGACGTCAACGACGCGCTCGCCAATGGCCGTGCGAGCGCCGGTCTTCTCCTTCAGATACCGGGCCGCTGAGAAGTGGTCGGCATGCGGATGCGTATCGAGAATCCATTCAACGATCAGGTCGCGATCACTGATATAGTCGAGAATAGCATCGGCATTGATGGTCGCCGTTGCTCCGGCCTTCTCGTCGAAGTCGAGAACCGGATCGATGATGGCACATTTGCGCGTGACGGGATCGGACACCACGTACTGGACGCTCCAGGTACGCTTGTCGAAGAAACCCTTCACCTGCGGCCTGCGCGCGGCATGCCTCTCGAGCCAGGCTGCGGCGGAAGCAGTGTCGAAACCGCGGCTGCGTCCGAACTCGACGACTTCGCCGACAGACATGCGACCATCGAGAACCTCACCAATGAGGTAAAGGCTCAAAGACCGTCCGCCCGTCTGGCAATGCGCAACGACCGGCCCTTCCGCCTCGGCGACGGCCCGCTGGAAAGCGCGCACATCCCCCTCGGTGATCGTATCGGCCGTAACCGGAATGAACGTGTAGGACAGGCCGCAGCGTCTCGCCTCCTGCCCTTGCGCGCGTGTCCCCGGCTGAATGGAGTCTTCGCGGTCAGACCTGTTGTTAATGAGCGTCCGGAACCCGCTATCACGCAGCAACCGGATGTCCTCGATACTTGGCTGCGGCGAGATCGAGAGTTTCTCCGAAATTGCGATGACAGGCATGATTGGCTCCGTGGCAAAAAGTCATTATATATTCTAATATAATATATATTTTTTAATTATGAATAAGTCAAGCAGCAACCGATGCAGTCTCCACATCCGATGGTGAAGCCGTCGTGACACGAGCCTCGTGAGAGGCTATAGGCGTCGTGGTCAATTCCAAAAGCCGGCAACTCCGGTCATGTCAGCCGTCGATCTGTCTACCATATAGAGGTGCATCTCCATGCCGATGGGTTCCGAGCATCCGCTGCGCAGGGAGTTGCATGACGAGCTCCATGCGCGGCCCTCGCTTTACTTCGACGGCGACACCGATGTCTGGCACGTCGCCATCGTCGGCGACAACGGCTCGCCTCCGCTGCCGGTTTCCTTGCCGGGGCTTGAGGACGTCTCGACCACCCACGGAGGCAACCACGGCATCGGCCGCTTCGGCGACGGCCGGCTGAAATGGGAAGCCCATACCGAGTTCCTGACGCTGACCTTCGTCACGCCCGCGGCCTCCGCGCCCGGCACCCATCCGCCGGAAGCCTTTCAGGCCTGCTACCGCAAGATCGAAGGAAAGGTGATCGCTGCCGTCCGGGTGCTCGTGCGCGACGAAAAGAACGGACAGGCTCTCGAAAAACCGAATCTTGATTATGTCGCCTCCGAGGTCGGCGGCGGCGATGCCGAAGTGCATACGAACTTCCGGCTGAGCGACAGCGGTTTCGTCGAATTCCTGTTCTTCAACCGCAACCTCAACGCCTATCGCACCGGCCGCATGGTCCGGCGGTTCCTGGAGATCGAGACGTACAGGATGATGGCGATGCTGGCGATGCCGATGGCGCGCGAGACGATCTCGCAGCTTTCGGCCTTCGACCAGCGCCTCGATCTCCTGATCGCGCACATGCAGAGCGCCGTCAAAGTCGACAAGGCGCTGCTATCCGAGGTCACCAGGCTTTCGTCAGATGTTCTCAATTTCTCTGCCCTTGCCCGCCACCGCTTCGGGGCGACGACAGCCTATGCCGAAATCGTCGCCAGCCGGGTGTCGGAACTGCGCGAAGAACGCGTCGAGCAGCGCCAGCGGATCGGCACCTTCATCCGCCGGCGCTTCCAGCCGGCCGTCCGCTCGGTGCATGCCGCCGAACGCCGCCTCGATGAACTCGCCGAACGCGTCAGTCTCGCCGGTGACCTATTGAGAACCACCGTGCAGGTTCAGCTCGAAGATCAAAACGCCTCACTGCTGACCTCAATGGAAGAGCGGGCGCGCATCCAGGTGCATATCCAGCAGGCGGTCGAAGGCTTCTCCGTCATCGCCATCACCTACTACACCATCGGCTTGGCGAAGATCTGCCTCGAAAGCATTTCCGCCTTGGGTGTCGATCCGCACGTGACGAAACTCGCCGTTCTCGGTGCCATCCCGTTGGTCCTCTTCGCCGTCTGGACGGCGGTCCGCCATGTCCGCAGAAGCATCGCTGGCACGCCGCATGGACCGGTAGCCGGAGGCCACTGACGCGACCGCCGCCCTTTCGAGGCGGCGGTGTTCTCTTGGCTGTGATCGCAGAACGTTACGACGCCATCGCGTAATGGCGGTGGCCCGATGCCCGGCCGCTGCTCGTTCTGAACCGTCGCAGCAACTCGGCAAGACTTTCGGTTTCCTGGGTCAGGCTCTGGGCGGCGGCCGTGGTTTCCTCGACCATCGCGGCGTTCTGTTGCGTCACCTTGTCCATCTGGTCGCCGGCGGCCGAGACCTCGCGCAGGCTGGTTGCCTGTTCGCGGGCGGCAACGGCGATCTCGGCGACGGTCGCATTCATCGCCGTGACCTGCTCGACGATCTGTTCGAGCGAGAGACCGGATTCGCCGACCAGCTCGACGCCGGTTTTGACCTGCGCCGAGGAGGTCGAGATCAATTGCTTGATCTCCCTCGCCGCATTGGCGGAGCGCTGGGCGAGTTCACGCACTTCCTGGGCAACCACCGCAAAGCCCTTGCCGGCTTCACCGGCACGCGCCGCTTCGACGCCGGCATTCAGCGCCAAGAGATTGGTCTGGAAGGCGATTTCGTCGATGACGCTGATGATGTTGCCGATCTTCGACGACGAATTTTGAATCTCCGTCATCGCGTCGATGGCGCGGGCGACGATCTCGCCGCCCTTTTCGGCATTGGTGCGGGCCGTCGCCACGACAGCCTGGGCGCGGCCCGCACCTTCGGCCGTGCCGTTGACGCCGCGGGTGACGTCGCCGAGTGCGGCGACCGTTTCTTCCAGGGACGCTGCCTGCTGTTCGGTGCGGCGGGCGAGATCGTTGGAAGCCGTGGAGATTTCCGACAGACCGGACCGAATGGTGGCGACCGCGCGAATGACGGAGTCGACCGCTTCCTCGAGGCTCGCGACCGAGTTGTTGAAATGATCGCGGATCCTGACGTAGCGATGGTCGACTTCGCCGACGCGAACGGTGAGATCACCCTTCGACAGCGCATCGAGGCCGACGGAGATCTGGCGGAAGGCATGTTCCATCACCTGCGCATCGCTGAGCCGCTCGGCCTCCTGGCGCAGCCGTTCTTCTTCGGCGGCGAGGCGAGCTCGCTCGGCATTGGCTTCGGCGATCAGCTTGGCACGGCCCGTCTCCTGGAAAACCTTCAGCGAACGCGCCATGGCTCCCAGTTCGTGGCGATGCTCGACCCCCGTTATCGCGATCCCCTCCTCGCCGCGGGCCAGCTGCTCCATGGACTGGGCCATCTTGCGCACCGCCGAGGAAATCAGCCGACCGACGAAATAGGAGAGCACCAGGCCGATGACGATCAGCAGGCCGCTGATGACGAGCGTCGTGCTGGTCGCGGAAGCGACCGTCGCGTCCATCGAACCGTCCAGATTCTTCTGGGCGCCCGTCACAGTCGCCTGCAAATCCATGAACTCGCCTGATATTTTTGGCGCAAGCACGCCGAGCTGCGTCTGACGAATATTGCCGGATGCCTGCAGCACTTCCTTCATGTCGCCGAGACGGGCGGTGTAGTTCTGCATGAGCTGGCCGGCGCCCATCAGGCGCTTCTTCTGCAGCTCGTTCTTGGCGGCCTTCGCGGCGGCATCGTTCAGCGCCACCGCTTCGGCAAGCGCTGCCTGCGCCGTGTCATAGGCGGAGAAATCGTTGGAATGGACGAAGCGCTCGGAGAAATAAAGGCTGCGGTTCAGGGCTTCCAGCGTTTCCGCCGTCATGTGCAGCAGGGCCACGTCATTCTGGCGCCAGGCGCTGCGCATGACGTCATTGAGCGCGATACTGGTCCAGGGCCCGAATTCGGTAACCTTGGAGATCAGCAGGTCGCGCCGGGCCTGCAGGGAGACGATCTGTTCGAATGCCTTGCCGTAGGCGGCAATATCCTGGCGGATTTCTGCAAGCCCCGACTGCAGGTCCTTGTTGCCGGCAAAACGCGGATCGTCCGCCTCGAAAGCCTTCACACCGGCGCGGAAGCTGTCGACGACAGCCTGTGTCGGCGTCGAGCGGAAAGCCTCCGCCGACATCTGGATTTCGTGCAGCTGGTCGCTGTAGTCGGAGATGGCCAGACTCTGGCCGGCGGTGGCGCGATAGGAGGCGAAGATCGCGGCGAGCCCGTTCATGCCGGAGATCGCGCTGACGGTAAGTAGGCTCATCAGCAGGATCAGCGGCACGAAACCTGCGGTGATCTGCGCGCGAATGCCGAATTTATTCCAGAAATGCAACATCATAGGCCTCTTATGCTCACTGGCTCTTCGGCAGGTATTGGGCAATGTTCTCAGGTGTGACGAGTTCGAAGGGAACGTTGTTTTCGCGCGGCACCTTCTCCTTTTTGATGAGCTTCATGGCGGCATCGACCGCAGCCGCGCCCTGGCCGACGGCGCTCTGGAGAACGGTGACATCGAGATCGCCCGCTACCATTGCGGCGAGCGCGTCGTCGGTCGCATCGACGCCGCCGACGACGACGTCCTTCATCGGAATATTGGCTTTCTTCATGGCGCGGATCGCACCGAGCGCCATCTCGTCATTGTTGGCGATCACAGCATCGAACTTGACGCCGGCCGCCAGCCATTCCTGCATCTGCTGATCGGCATAATCGCGCGACCAATAGGCCGCTTGCTGCTCGACGATCTCAAGACCTTTGCATTCCGGCGTCGCGATGACATCTGATATGTCCTGGGTGCGGGTGCGGGCGGCCACATGGAAGACCTCGCCCATCAGCACGACCACGCGGCCCTTGCCCTTGAGGAGAGAGCATACTTGCTTCGTCTCCAGCGTACCGGAGTCTTTCTCATCGGAGGCGACAACGACCTGATTGTCCGGCAAGTCCAAGAGATTGGAGGGCGTCGTGTTGATGTAGATCAGCGGAATGCCGGCATCCGCTGCGATCTTGGTCATTTGCGGCCCGAGATCGCCATCAGACAGCATCATGATAATGGCATCGACCTTGTCGGCGACGAACTGCTGAACCTGCTTCTTCTGCAGCTCATTGTCGCCATTGGCATTCTGGGTGACGAGCTTGAGGCCTGATATCGTCTTCCCGTGCGAGACGACGCCGTTCACAAGCATCTCTCTGAACTTATCGAGATTGGTCATCGAAACCCCGATCGTCTGTGCATTGGCAACAGAGACCGATATCGCCAGGGCGATGGATGCAAGCGTGGCGGTTTTCATGAATTCCCCTGTGCAATTCGGATATGAACGCGTTATTTCAAATCTTGGTTAAATTTTACTTTTCGACGTGAAGCGAAAGTTAAGCGCGCGGGAATGATCTAGCGGCGGCAGAAGCGCGTTCTTCGGCGGCACTCGGTCGGACTTGAAGGACGTCGAGACGAACTTGATGCGGCGCCTTCAAGTCTTTGTTTAACTGGAACTATCTTCCACCGAAGCCGGAGCTGATGGTGATGCCTCTATAGATCACCCTTTGCAGCACGATGGCCAGGACGACACCCGGCAGCATGGAGATCGTCGCGCCCGCCATGATGTAGTTCCACGCCGTGCCCTGCTGGGTCTGGAACAAAGTGAGCCCGAGCGGCAGCGTGGCTTTTTCCACCCCGCTGGTGGCGATCAGCGGCCACAGGAAACTCTTCCACTGGGCGATGAAGGTGAAGAGCGACAAAAGGCCGATCGCCGGCATGGCGAGCGGCACGATGATCTTGACCAGAATGCGCAGCCTCGAAGCGCCATCCATCATCGCCGCCTCGTCGAGATCCTTGGGAATACCGAGGATGAACTGCCGCATCAGGAAGGTGCCGAAAGAGGAGAAAGCGACCGGCAGGATCATGCCGTGATAGGTGTTGATCCAGCCGAGCTTGCTGACCAGGAGAAAGAGCGGGATCACCAGCATCACCTGCGGGATCATCAGCGTGCTGAGATAGGTGAGCAGCAGCCCCTCGCGGCCGGGAAACCTCAGCCGGGCGAAGGCGTAGGCGGAAAGGCAGGATACCGCAATCACGATCGCCGTAACGCCGCAGGCGACAACAAGGGAATTCAGCAGGAAGGTGCCGAACGGCAGGGACACCAGCGCTTCGACGAAGGTGCCCCAATGATACTCCTCGGGGAAGATGCGAACCGGCACGGCCATCACCTCGGTATTGGAGCGCACCGCGTTCGACACCATCCAGAAGAAGGGAAAGAGGAAAAGCAGCGCGATCAGCGAAAGTCCCGCATAACTCAAAAAGTTGCCGATGCGCCGCAGGATGCGATGCCGGCCCGCAGAGACGGAATGCGGATGCCGTGAGTTCGGGTCAGTCGTCATAATGCACCCATTTGCGCTGCATGTGGAACTGCAGGATGGTGAGCGCCATGATCATGACGAACATCACCCAGGCAAGAGCGGAGGCATAACCCATCTGGAAGTTGGTGAAGCCCTTCTGGTAGATGGCAAAGCCGAGGGTCGCCGTCGCCGAGCCCGGGCCGCCGCGCGTCATCGCGAAGATTTCGTCGAAGACCTGCAGCGAGGTGATCGCCGTCATCACGGTCGCGAAGAACACCGTCGGCGAGATTAGCGGCAGACGGATGCGCCAGAAGCGCTGCCAGGCATTGGCGCCGTCGATCGTCGCCGCCTCGAGATAGTGTTTCGGCACGAGATCGAGCGCGGCGTTGAACATCACGACGTTGTAGCCGACATTGGCCCAGAGCGTAACGAGCACGACCGCCTGCATCGCCCAGCTCGAACTCAGCAGGAAATTCGGCAGGCCGAGGCCGAGTGCGCGGATGATGGTGTCGGCCAGCCCGTCCGGCGTGAAGATCAGCAGCCACACCACCGAGGCGGCGATCGTCGGCGTGAAGGTCGGCAGGAAGAAGATCACCCGGAAGATCGCCTTGCCGCGCTTCAGGCTGGATATCCACACCGCCAGCGTCAGCGAGACGATGATATTCACAGCCAAATACTCGACGGCGAAGAACAGCGTATTCCGCAATATGGTGTAGAAGGCCGGATCGACGGTGAAGAGTTTGATATAGTTCTGAAAGCCGACGAAGGACGGCGTCGAGATCAGCTGCCAGTTGGTGAAGGAGAGCGCCAGCGACGCCAGGATCGGCAGGGCCATGAAGATCATGAAGCCGAGAAAGCTCGGCAGCAGGAACAGCATGGCCGTCTGCGTCTCGGGTTTCAGAAAGCGCCGCGGCCGACCGGGCTGCAGGGGAATTTCGGCGACGGCGCGTTGCGACATGTCTTCCTCCATGCGCGGCAATCCTGCCGCCGCGCTTTAACCTCTTGTTTTCATGCATGTCGTCGCCGCAAAACCGCGCACACTTTTGCGCGACATGCTTTAGCCCTTTTGTTTTGATGCATGTCGTTGTCCCGGAACCGCTGCACACTTCCGGGCGACATGCATTATTGCTGCGCGAGGCTCTGGATCGACTCCATCGTCTGCTTGGCATCGGCGCTGCCGCCGAAGGCCGGCGGGAAATACTGGTTGAAGAGGTTTTCCACCGCCGCCCAATTATTGGTGATCACGTAGGGCACAGAATGCGCCAAGGAATAGTCGATGGCCTCGCCGCCATTGGTGATGTCCTTGGCTGCCACCTTGTACCAGGAGGATTGCGATGCCGTTCGCGCCGGCAGCGCGCGGCCCTGTTCGGCGAGATATTGCAATGCCTCCGGGCTGGTCAGCACCTGGATCGCCTTCCAGGCCGCATCCTTGTTCTTGCTCGTCGTGGCGATGCCGAAACCTGAGCCCGCCGTGACGGCCGTGAGCTCCGCGTCTGCGCGCGGGAGGGAAGTGGAACCGATTTTGAATTTGACCTTGTCCTTCATGCCGATGATCGACCAGGGACCATCGACATACATGGCGACATTGCCCGAATAGAACCGGCCCTGGATGACCGTGCCGGCATCGGCGCTCGACGGCACCAGCGGCGCGATCTTGTCCTTGGCGGCAAAGCCGATCACCTTCTCGGCCGCGCCAATGGCGCCCGGATTGGTCAGGTCGAGCGCGCCTGAATCGTTGACATATTTATCGCCCCAGGCCGAGGCGAGGACCGAATAGTTCTGCGGGGTGATGCCGAAACCGTATTTGCCGTCCTTGGTCAGCTTCTTGGCGGCATCGGTGAATTCGGCGAGCGTCCAGCCCGGCTTCGGCAGCGGAATGCCGGCGGCTTCCAGCGCGTCCTGGTTATAATAGATGACCCACGGACCGACGTCGTAGGGAAGGCCGTAAAGCTGCTTGTCGACGGACATGCCGCCGATGATCGAGGGGGTGAAGGCGCCGACGTCGAACTTGTCGGCCGCGATCCGGTCATTCAGAGGCTCAAGCAGCGAATAGAAATTCGGCATGCGCAGCGACTGCATGGAAACGATGTCGGCGAGTTGGCCGGACGCCGCCAGCACCGGCAGCCTCGTCCAGTAGTCGACCCAGCCCGTCGTCGTCAGCGTCACCTTGATATCGGGGTATTTGGCGGTGACCATGTCGGCCAGGTGCTGCCAGCCCTTGGTGTCGGCATCGGAACCGGTCCACATCTGCCAGGTCAGGTTGACCTGCTCAGCCGATGCGGCTGTGGCAAAAAGACTGCCGCCGATTGCGGCGAGCAAAAGCGTTTTCTTCAGAACCTTCATGGGTTTCTCCTCCCTCCATGACGCAATGAACACGCGGATGCGACCGAGCTCACGCCTTGAGGACGATCTCGATCACCGGGACGGTAACGTCAGGTCGCCGGACCGGCAGTTCGAACGTGATCATGCCTTCCGGCACCATCACGCCGATATTGGAATCCACATCCCTCGTATGGCTGAGCCAGCGCACTTCACTGGCATCATGCAGGAATTGCGCATAGGCGATCCTGTCGGCGAGGCCCTCGATGTGGATGTGGCGGTAAGGCCAGTTATAGACATGCAGATAGACACGGGTGCCGCGCTGGGTGTAGCGGCATCCAGCCGGTACCGGCAGTTCCGATGGCCCGGCCCCATAGATGGAGCGGCCGTTGACCGCCATCCAGTTCTGGTAGACCTCAAGCGCATCGACGGCGCGCGCGTCGAAGGTGCCGCGGCCGGTCGGGCCGACGTTCATCAGCAGGTTGCCGCCGAGCGCGACGGAATCGATCAGCAGCTGGATGATCTGTTCCGGGCTCTTCCAGCTATCCTCGTCGCGGTGATAGCCCCAGGAGCCGCTGAAGGTGTGGCAGGCTTCCCAGAGCACCCCTTGGCTGGCGATGGCAGGCGCCACGCGCGGCGTATATTGCTCCGGCGTCGTCACGTCGGGCAACTGGCCCGGCGGCAGATCGAGGCGGTTGTTGACGATGATCTCGGGCTGCAGCTCGCGCACCAGCTCGATCAGCCGTTCGCTCTCCCAGTCGGCGCGCCCCTTGCCGGGCAGGCCGTGATATTCGCGGCCGGGATAGCTGAAATCGAACCAGATGATGTCGATGCGGCCGAAGCCGGTCAGGAGTTCGCGCACCTGTTCGCGCATATAGGCGGCGTAGTTAGCGATGTTGCGGCCGGCATTCAGCGCCTTGGCGTCCAGATGGTTGCGGAGGGGATGGTGGACGTCGATCGGAAAATCAGGATGGTGCCAGTCGAGCAGCGAATAATAGAAGCCGATCTTCAGCCCCTCGGCGCGAAAGGCCTCGACCAGCGGCGTCAGCAGATCCCTGCCGCAAGGCGTATTCGGCGCCTTATAATCGGTGACCTTGCTGTCCCACAGGCAGAAACCCTCGTGATGCTTGGTCGTCACCACGACATATTTCATGCCGGCAAGACGCGCCCGCCGAGCCCACTCCTTGGGATCGTAGAGATCGGGATCGAAATTGTCGAAATAGCGCTGGTAATGCTCGTCGGTCAGCTCTTCGCGGTTCTTCAACCATTCGTGCCGGGCCCCGAGAGCATAGAGGCCCCAATGGATGAACATGCCCAGTCTGTCATGGCTGAACCAGGTGTGCTTACCCACTCCCGATACCGGATTTTGCGGCTGGCGCTCCGAACTCGTCACAGGTTTCTCCTCCCTGTTTTCCGGCTCGACATCATATCGAACCGGTTCGGTGACTGAACATCTTCCTTGAAGCCCCACCTGTCAAGCCGATTCCACCACAACCGCCGCTGAAAAGTTTTTCCTGCTCCGATAGGCGATTTCAGACAAGTCTGTTGCACCGAGAAATAGAAACTGACATAACAAGGCTTTAGAACCGGTTCGATAGACATGACGACCATACGAGATGTCGCGCGCCTCGCGGGAGTTTCGATCTCGACCGTCTCGCTCGCGCTCAACAGCCCGAAGCGGGTCGGCGCCGAGACGCTCGACCGCATCCAGCAGGCGATCAAATCGACGGGCTACCGCATCGATCCGGTCGCCCAGACGCTGGCGCGCGGCCGCAGTTCGCTGATCGGTTTCGTTTCGGCCAATCTCGGCAACATGTTCTTCGGCGACATCCGCCGGGAGATCGAGCACCAAGCGCTCGACCACGGCTATTTCGTCCTGATCGCCGATTCTTCCGGCCGGGCCGAACTCGAACGGGCGTTGCTGGAGCGGATGGAAGCGCAGAAGATCGCCGGCATCGCGCTGGCGACAAACGGCCACGGCGAGGAATACGCGGCATTCCTGCGCGACTTCAAGACCCCGATCGTGATGTTCGACCAGAAGGTGGAGGGCGCGGCGCGCGATTTCGTCGGCTCCGACAATCCGCTGACGACGACCATCCTGACGGAGCATCTGCTGCAGCTCGGCCACCGCCGCATCGGTTTCATTTCCGGCCCCTCCGGCCTGCATACCGCCGATGAGCGCCTGAAGGGTTTTATGGATACGATGTCCGCCGCCGGGGCGGATATCGACCCCTCGCTGGTGGTGGAAGGCGGCTACACCAGGACCGGCGGCCACGCGCAGGCGATGCGGCTGCTGACACGGCGCGACCGCCCGACCGCCATCATCGGCGCCAACAACATGATGGGCCTGGCGGCCCTGCAGGTGATGCAGGAAATGGGCTTCCGCTGCCCCGACGACGTGTCTTTGGCGATGGTCGACGACGTGCCCTGGAGCAACGTTATCACCCCGCGCATCACCATGGTCGTGCAGGATGCTCAGAAGCTCGGCGAACTCGCGGCGCAGCGCCTGCTGGCAAGAATATCAAGCCCCGAAGCCGCCGCCGAGCCGCCGCAGGATTTCATCCTGACGCCGAGATTCGTGCGCGGGGAGTCAACCAGGCGGCTTTGAGCAACTCTCAGCCGGCAGCGCCTCTGGAGGACACTTTCAATAACGTGCCCAACCCCTGTTCGTTTTTACCGGTCTTCACGCGTATGCCAGAGCCGCAATACATAGATGGCCGACTGCCGTATTTCATAACGTAGCTCGTATTGGCCAACGAGAATGCGGCGGACCTCCCGAGGATCGAACTCCTCCAGCCGCTCGCCAAGGCGCGGCTGCTCAAGCAGCCGCAGCGGCGCTGCCGTCAAGGCCTGCACAGTCCGAGCCGCCGCCTGTCGATTGACCGGAGCGAGAAAGGCATAGAGGCGGTCAATGTCCGAGACCGCTTTGCTCGTCCATTTGAGTTCCATTAACGAGGCAACGAAACCGGCGCGTCACTGTCGAGACTATCGGCCCAGGCCTGGACGGACTGATGATCGACCACTTTGCCTTCATCCACATCAGCCAGCGCTTCCAGCGTCAAACGGCGACGCTCCTCCTCCTGATCGATCCATGCCGTCAGCGCCTGCTTGACGATCCACCCGCGCGAGCGCTCAAGCCTTGCGGCGAGTTGATCGACCTTTTGCGCCAGGGGCAGGGGAACATGCGCAGTCAGCACTTTGGTTTCCATCAAAACCTCCTTCAATCATGATCAATCATAGTGATTGGTTCCGATTATGTCCAATATCGAACCCCATGAATGTTAGCGCTCTTTTCCTCCATTGAAAGAAAGGGAAATTTGTCATACATGTGTGATGAATCAGGATGTCGCATGTCACCGACCTTGGCAGCATCCGGATCAAAGCCGGAGCGGGGGTCAAGGCGTGGCTATGCAGACGAAGGATCGCAGCAGAGGCACGGGATCGCTGGTCTCACAGGTCGGCGAAAGCCTTCGGCAAGCCATCCTCAGCGGCCAGTATTCCGCCGGCGACAAGCTTCCGAGCGAGCATGAACTGACCGAGACGCATAGTGTCAGCCGAACCGTCGTGCGCGAGGCTGTCGCCGCACTTCGTTCCGACGGACTGGTCGAGGTGCGTCAGGGCGCGGGCATTTTCGTGATCGGCGCCGATCCGGCGCTGTCAGGCCGAAAACTCGACAAGGCCCGCGTCGCCTCCGATCTGGAAGTGCTCGAAATCCGGACGCCTGTCGAAATCGAGGCGGCGGGACTTGCCGCCTTGCGCCGCTCGCCGGCGCAGGAGGAGGCGATCTTCGAATGCCACCGGAAAATCCTCCAGCGCATCGAGACGGATCAATCCATTCGCGAGGCGGATCTCGACCTCCATGTCGCGATCGCCGAGGCGACGAACAACCCGCTGTTCAAACACTTCCTGGAATCGCAGGGAACCGTGATCATCCCGCAGTCGCGGCTCGTTCCGGAAACGAGAACTGCCGAGCAGACCGCTTACCGAAAACTGATCCACAGGGAACACGAAGCGATCGTCATGGCGATCTCGGACAGGGATGACCAGGCCGCGCGCAACGCCATGCGGGAGCATCTGGTCGGCAGCCAGGCCAGATATCGGAACCTGCTGAAGGATCTGCGGAGCTTTACGAGCTGAGGCCTGCCAGAAGCGCTGCCCGCACTTCAGGTTTTCCAGAATTAACCAGCCAACCGCCATGCGAATATGTCGTCAGGAACGAACCTGTTGGCCGGTTGCGCAGCCGCCTTTATTGTGAAGGCCCCTGCACGGCGCGCATCAGCGGGATGCATGGACGGACTGGTTACCCCGTCTGCGGCTGAAAGCTAATTGAAAGCTTCGAGGTCATAGGAAAGGGCAGCATCGTGGAGGAGACACGGTCGAAGTGGCGAGACGACGATGCAGTCACACCACCAGGAGGAGATATCAATGCGTTTTTCACGCAGCCTTTTTCACACCGTCGCTTTTTCCGCGCTGCTGACCGCGGCATCCTTTGCTTCAACAGCTGCCCATGCGGCCGACAAGATCACCATCATGGTCGGCGGCTATGAGAAGCAGATCTATCTGCCCGCCAAACTCGCCGAATCCCTCGGTTACTTCAAAGACGAGGGCCTCGACGTCGAGCTGCTGAACGAAGCTGCCGGCGTCGATGCCGAAAACCAGCTGCTGGCAGGCGCCGTCCAGGGTGTTGTCGGCTTCTACGATCACTGCGTGGACCTGCAGGCCAAGGGCAAATTCGTCGAATCCCTCGTCCAGTTCAGCCAGGCGCCGGGTGAGGTCGAGATGGTCTCGAGCAAGCATCCCGAGATCAAATCGCCGGCCGATTTCAAGGGCAAGACCCTCGGCGTCACCGGCCTCGGCTCGTCCACCAACTTCCTGACGCTCTTCATGGCCTCGAAGGCCGGCCTTCAGCCGGGCGATGTCGTTACCGTTCCCGTCGGCGCCGGCGGCACCTTCATTGCCGCCATGCAACAGGATCAGATCCAGGCCGGCATGACGACCGAACCGACCATTTCGCGGCTGGTCAAAACCGGCGAAGCCAGCGTTCTCGTCGATATGCGCACGGTCGAATCAACCCGAAAGGCGCTCGGCGGCACCTATCCGGCCGCCTCGCTCTACATGGAAACCGCCTGGGTCGACGCCCACAAGGAAGAGGCGCAGAAGCTCGCCAACGCCTTCGTCAAGACGCTGAAGTACATCAACACGCATTCGGCCGCCGAAATCGCCGACAAGATGCCGAAGGATTTCTACGTCGGCGACAAGGACGGCTACATCAAAGCCCTCGACGAGGGCAAGGGCATGTTCACACCTGACGGCGTCATGCCGGAAGATGGCCCGAAGACCGTGCTTGCCGTGCTCTCGGAGTTCTCCAAGAACGTCAAGGGCAAGCAGATCGACCTTTCCAAGACCTACACGACGGAATTCGTCAAGAACGTCAAGTAAGTCAGTCGCGCCGCTCCCGACTCCCAAGCGGGAGCGGCCTTCGTTCGATCATGGGCTTTGCGTGCGCGCCCTCAAGCACGCCTCAGGTATCACCATGCAACAGGACAACAAACAGGTCCCGGCGATCGAGCTGATCAATGTCAGCCGCCGCTTCGTCTCGCCGACCGGCAAGTCGCTCACTGCGCTGCGCGATTTCAACATGACGGTCGCCCGCGGCGAATTCGTCGCCGTCGTCGGCCCCACCGGATGCGGCAAATCGACGACGCTTAATCTCGTGACGGGCCTCGCACGCCCCTCCGCCGGCGAAGTCCGTCTGATGGGCGGGCCGATCACCGGCATCGATCCGCGTGTCGGCTTCGCATTCCAGACCGACGCGCTGTTCCCCTGGAAGAACGTCATCGACAACGTCATGGCCGGGCCGCTGTTTCGCGGCAAGTCACGCGCCGAGGCTGAGAAGATCGCCCGCGACTGGCTGGCGCGCGTCGGCCTGTCGAAGTTTCTCCACCACTACCCCCATCAGCTCTCGGGCGGCATGCGCAAGCGCGTCTCGCTGGCGCAGACCTTCATCAACGAACCGGAGATCCTGCTGATGGACGAGCCCTTCTCGGCGCTCGACGTGCAGACCCGCACCGTCATGCATGAGGAGCTCCTGAAGCTCTGGGCCGAGCGCAAAGCCTCGGTAGTCTTCGTCACCCACGATCTCGAAGAGGCCGTGGCGCTCGCCGACAAGGTCTATGTGCTCACAGCCGGCCCCGCCACCGTCAAGTCGGTCTACACGATCGATCTTCCCCGCCCGCGCGTCGTGTCGGAGATCCGCTACGAGCAGAGCTTCATCGATTACTGCAAGACGATCTGGGAGGACCTGCGCGAAGAGGTCGAGACCAGCTACCGCCGCGCAAGCGAAGCGGCCTGAGGGAGGATATCATGGCACACACCACTCTTGAGGCCGGTTCGGCCGCGCTGTTTCGTCCGGGTACTTCGGATGCCGAGATCGAAGCCTCCGCTCTGAAGGCAATACGCCGGCGCAAGACGCTTGTGCGCTTCTGGCAGATCGCCATCCTGGTCTTCGTAATCGGCATGTGGGAGCTCTCCTCCAACATGCAGTGGATCGATCCGTTCTTCTACTCGAGCCCGAGCGGCGTCGTTGAGCGCCTCTACGAATGGGCGACCGAGGGCACCACCGAAGGGTCGCTCTGGTACAATCTCTGGGTGACGATGGAAGAGGCGCTGATCGGCTTCTTCGCCGGCTCGATCACCGGCGTCTTCGTCGGCATCGGCCTCGGCCGCAACCGCTTCCTGTCGGATATTTTCTCCGTCTACATCAAAGCGATCAACTCGATCCCCCGTGTGGTGCTTGCGCCGATCTTCATCATGATCATGGGCCTCGGGCTGCCGTCCAAGGTGGCGCTCGCCTTCATCATGGTGTTCTTCGTCGTCTTTGCCAACGCCTTCCAGGGCGTGCGCGAAGCCGACCGCAACATGATCGCCAATGCCCGCATCCTCGGCGCTTCGGACTGGCAGGTGACCCGCACAGTGGTCATTCCCTCGGCGATGAGCTGGATCTTCGCCAGCCTGCACGTCTCCTTCGGCTTTGCGATCATCGGCGCCATCGTCGGCGAATTCGTCGGCGCCCGCTTCGGCATCGGTCAGCTCATCTCGATCGCCAAGGGCACCTTCGACGCAGCCGGCATGTTCGCGGCAATCCTCCTCGTCATGGTCGTCACGCTTATTGCGGAATACGTTATGACGCTGATCGAAAACCGGCTGGCGAAGTGGCGGCCGCAGCAACACCTCGATACCCAATAATCAGATCAGCTCCTCCCAAGGCAGATCGAACGAGGGCCGGGCTCGATGCCCGGCCTTCATCCATTCGATGCATCTCGGATTTACGCGAGCGGAATCCGCACGGTCACGACGAGACCGCCGCCTGCCGCATCCCCCAGCGACACCGAACCTCCCGCGCCTTCCACGACCTCCCGAACGATCGCAAGCCCCAGGCCACTTCCCTCAGCTTCGGTCCCCATGATCCGGTAGAAGCGTTCAAACACCTGTTCGCGCTCCACCTCTGGAATACCCGGCCCATTGTCTTCGACAGTGACGACGGCATGTCCATCGGCCTGTCCGACCGCGACGGTTATCCTTCCATTGGCCCGGGTATAGCGAATGGCGTTGTCTATGAGGTTGACCAGCATTTCCCGCAACATCGTGCCGTCGCCCTCGACGATGACGGGTCGGTCCGCTTCCAATCCGACGTCGATATTGCGCCGGAGCGCCTCTTCGGCATGCGCTTCCAGGATCTCGCGGGCAGCCTTGCTGAGGTCGGTCGCATCGCTGCGGGGCCGTCTGCTTCCCGGCTCGGCGCGCGACAAGGTCAGCAGCTGGCTGGCGAGGCGCGAAATCTGCCGCGTGCTGGTGCGAAGGGCGACGAGCGCCTCGTCGCGGCGAGCCGCATCTTCTTCGCGAGCCGCCACACTCGCCTGCGTCGAAATCAGCGCCAGAGGTGTTCTGAGCTGATGGGCGGCATTCGATACGAACCGTCGCTGTGCGGCCATCTGGTTCTGGACACGCTCCATATAGTCGTTGAGCGCATGGACGAGCGGACGCAGTTCACTCTGCACCATCTCAGGCGGCAGCGGATCGAGACGGTTGCGCCCGCGCTGGCGCACGGCGTCCCGAAGTCTCAGAGCAGGCGCCAGGCCGCGTTGGAGCCCGAGGATGGTCACCAGGCTGGCGACGAAGACGAGCACGAACTGCTTCGAAAAATCCGAAAGCCAAAGCTGCTTCCGCATCGCATGCTGGCTGTTATGCGTCACGGCGACGGTCACGGAAATGGTCCCGTCATCGGGAAGGCCGACGACGGGATGGTCGAGCATGATGACGCGCACGTCGGCGCCATGGAACACCCGATCCTCACCGGCCCGCTGGACCCTCGGCAAGGGCAAATCGGGAAAGCCACTCACCAGGCTGCCCCAGGCGGTGATCACCTGGTAAAACACCCGGTCGCCGAAGCCCGTGTCGAACATTTCGAGTGCAGCCGGCGGCACATCCACCTGAACATTGCCACCCTCGTCGACACGGACGGCCTCGGCGATGACGCGGGCCGAAGCCAGAAGCGTTCGATCCGTCACCAGCTTTGCCGTCGCATCAGCCGTCCAGAAGCTGTCGTAAAGATTGAAGCCGATCGCGCCGAACAGCGTCAGCAGCACCCAGCAGAGCAGTTGCACTCTCAGGCTCTGGCTGAGCCGCGCGATCGTCGCACCGGCCTTTGTGACGACGCTATTCGACATATCGGAGGAGATAACCGAGCCCGCGCAACGTCGCGATCTGAACCGAACTGCTCTCGAGCTTCTTTCTGAGCCTGTGGACGTAGATTTCGATGGCGCTCGGATCCGCCTCGTCGTCGAAACCGAAGACGCTTTCGGAAAGCGCGGCTTTCGAGACCGTGTTGCCAAGCTTCATGACAAGCTGTTCGAGCACGGCATATTCCCGCGGCGTCAGTTGCAGCGGCTCGTCTTCGACAAAAAACTGCCGCGTGCCGCCGGAAAAACGCAAGTTGCCGACGGTGATCTCGGAGGATGCCCGATCCTGCCCGCGGCGCACCACCGCACGGATCCTCGCTTCCAGCTCGGCGATTTCGAAGGGCTTGGCGAGATAGTCGTCGGCGCCGCTGTCGAGCCCCGCCACGCGGCCGTCCAGGCTCGCATTGGCTGTCAGGATGATGACCGGGAGCTTGTTCCCCGACTGTCTCAGCCGCTTCAGAAGCGTCAATCCGTCAAGCTTCGGCAGCGAAAGGTCGAGGATCATCGCCGAATACTCCGCCACCTTGAGCAGATGCTCCGCATCCTCGCCGTCATAAGCGATATCGATCGCATATTGCGCCTGCCGCAGGGCCTTGCCCAGCCAGGCCGCCAGATCCTTGTTGTCCTCCACCACAAGCAGTCTCATCCGTTCCCCTTAGCATGGGCAGAGGGTCGAGCGGAAGCGGGCGAATGCAAGACCGCCAGGTGTTGGATGTTACCTGCCGCCCCGTGGATGCCGCCCCGGCAGATGCTGGCGTGAAATGTCCGCTATTTGTCCGGAGCGTGCATTTTCCTCTGTCCTGGGATGACGGAGTATGGCTTCATGATCAACGTCAATGGAGCAAGAAATGTCCGGTCATGATACTGTCCTTCTCGTCATCGACGCTCAGGAGTCCTTCCGGCAGCGCGATTATTGGGACGAAAGTCCCGCATCCGCCTATATCGATGGTCAGCAGGCTCTGATCGACGGCGCGCAGGCCAGCGGGATACCCGTCATCCAGATCTTCCATGTCGACGGAAGCGGGCCGTTTTCGGAAAGCTCCGGCTTCGTCAGGACGCTCGCCCCGCTCCGGATCACTCCGAACGCGACCTTTAGAAAGAGCCGTCACAGCGCGCTCGTCGGTTCCGGGCTTGACGTCTGGCTGACCGAAAATGGCGTGCGCCGTATCATCGTTTCCGGGATTCGCACCGAACAATGCTGCGAGACCACGACCCGCCACGCATCGGATCTCGGCTATCAGGTCGACTATGTCGGCGAAGCCACTCTGACCTTCCCGATGACCGACGCGGCGGGCCGCACCTGGAGCGCCGCAGAAATCCGGGGCCGCACGGAACTGGTCCTTTCGGACCGTTTCGCCAGGATCGCGACTGTCGAACAGGCGCTGGCGGCACACACAGAGCAACTCGCCGCATGAGCGAGGCCGCGCAGCCCTTCGATATCCCCGTCTTCGTCGTCGTGCCGCCGCGCGTGCTGCTGCTCGACGTGGCCGGGCCAATTGAAGTGCTGCGCAAGGCGAACCTCGAACAGCGGACGGTGCGCTTCAGCGTCACCTATATCGGTCCGTCGGCAACGGTCGGCAGTTCGATCGGCCTTGCCGTTACCGGCGTCGCCTCCCTGCCGGAGCACTTGCCCGACAAGGCGCTTGTCGTCATCGCCGGCAGCGCCGACGCTCCGATGGAAAACAACCGTCCGTGGAACGAGCAGGAGCGCGACGCCCAGGCCGCCATCGTCGCGTGGCTGAAGCGCGCCATCCGTCCGGGGCTTCGGCTGGTCTCGATCTGCTCCGGCGCCTTGCTCGCGGCCGAGGCCGGAATGCTCGACGGTCGCGAATGCACCACCCATCACGGCTGCGTGGAGGACCTGGCGAGGCTCGCGCCGACGGCGCGCATCCGGGACAACCGGCTCTATGTCGAGGATGGCGAGCGCCTGACAAGCGCCGGCATCACCGCCGGCATAGACCTGATGTTGCATATCGTCGCCGAAGCGGCCGGCCACGCATGCGCTGTCGCGGTCGCGCGGTATCTCGTGGTCTATGTCAGGCGCGGCGGCTCGGACCCACAGCTTTCGCCCTGGCTCGAAGGTCGCAACCACATCCACCCGGTCATTCATCGTGCACAGGATGCGGTGGCCGCCGATCCGGCTCAGAACTGGTCGGTCGCATCGCTCGCGCGCCTCAGCGGCGCCAGCCCGCGCAACCTTTCGCGGCTGTTCAACGAGCAGACGGGCATGAGCGTTACGGATTTCATCAACCGCATGCGCGTCGCTCTCGCCCGCGAGATGCTCGCAGGCTCGAGACTGGATATGGAGGCCGTAGCGATGCGCGCCGGCTTCGGCTCGGCCCGGCAGTTGCGGCGCGCCTGGAACCGGCTGCACGATAGCCCGCCGAGCGCGGCTCGGCCGAGGTCGGCCGCGGGTTCATAGAGTAGGAGGAAGGGCGGCGTGCCGGGCCTTGTCTTCGACGGCGACGGCTGCAGCGCCGGGCGCCTCCGTTCCCCAGATTTCGATCTGTGTCAGCGCCGGATAGGGGGAACCGTCCTGCGCCTTGATCAGCCCGTGCAGTTCCACCCACTCGACGATGCAGGGCTCTATGGAAAAACCCTGCGCGGCGCCCGATTTTATCAGCGGAAAGAAGGAGGTCCTGCCGTTCGAGAAGGTGACGCTCGCCTGCTCCCACCAGGAATCATGCGGGAAATCCGCCCGGAGGTAGAAGACGATCTCATCGATCCGAACCGACCGGCCGAATTCCACCGTCAGGGCGGCTTCAGGATCGCGATTGATGCCCCAACTGGTGTAAGGCCAGAAACCGTGATTGTCGTTGGCCTTCTCGCCGTCGATCGCGTTGCGCGCGGCAAAGACCGCTTCGCCGCGGGTTTCGACATTGGCGCGGGCATGCGGAAAGAGCGCCCGATTGGCGTGATCGTCCCAGGGGTTTAAAGCGAGATTGCGCCGCTGGGCGAGCTGGTCGGGCCGCGCGCTTCGCACCGAAAGCCGGTGGATATCGCCCTTGAAGGCGTTCGGCGAATAGGACTTGCGCTTGTCTCCGAAAGGCACGGCGAGGTAATAGGCGCTTTCCCTGATGTAGACCAAAGCGGGGTGGATTGCGCTATCGAGAGCAAGGAAGGCATGGCCAGGCTCGGAAGCCTCGACGACGACGCAGTCTCCGTCGCGATAGCTCTGGCGATAGACGAGAAAGGTCTCGTCCCGCCCGGTGGCGCTTGCCAGCACGAACCCGTCGGCATCCACGATCTTCAGCGTCAATTCCATGTTCGTCCTCCTCAGAGCATGATGCCGAAAAGTGTGAGCGGTTTTCGGAGGACATCATGCTCTAACTCTTTAATTTATCTGCAATCTCAGGCGCTTGC
>NZ_LFIO01000319.1 GCF_001187535.1 Rhizobium ecuadorense | reverse complement strand
GGACGAGCCAGTGATCCGCGAAGCGGGGAAAGTGTGCGGCGGCGATGGCTCGGGCCTTCGCGAAGGTCTGGTCGGGCGCGAGCTGGTCATGCGCCTTGACGGCATAGGCAGTTCGAAAATTGCGATCGTCCGTTCCGCGGAAGTCGAACGTGTGCCCGGTCCGCATGCCGCCGAACATGAACTTGAGTTCTGGCGGCTGGTCCTCGACGAGAACTGTGCGTCGCCACGACAGCAGCATGTTTGCGAGGTAGTATTCCAGCATGCTCTCGAAAGTCAGCAGCCGGTTCCGGGCGATGTCGACCATGTGCCCACGTACGCTGCTCGCCGACTTCAGCGAGATCTTACGGCTAGCCGTCGAAGGCCGGGGA
>NZ_LFIO01000312.1 GCF_001187535.1 Rhizobium ecuadorense | reverse complement strand
ACTTTGCGATGGCTTTCTACGAGGCGATATTGCGCCATCAGCATTCGCAGGATCCGGATCTCGCGAGATTCGACGGCGAAGTCCACAGCAGGCTGGTTGGCGAATTCGCATCGCTCGACCGGAACCGCATGCGAATTTCTCGACTTGAAGTCGTGAAGGCACATCACAGGAACATCCCGGCGGTCAGCGGCCTCGGTCCTGTCGGGATCCTTCGAGGAGAAATGGCCCGGCGCCGTAACCACATGCCAATCCGGCAACTCATGCAGAAGGCTTCGCTCGCCATTCAGGCATTGAAGCCAGTCTTCATGATGAGCCCGCTGTCGATCGCCCAGTTCCTGCCGCCTGGTGTCTTGGAATTCGACTTGCTCG
>NZ_LFIO01001366.1 GCF_001187535.1 Rhizobium ecuadorense | reverse complement strand
CTTCACTGCAGCGATGATCGCCGGGTTGAGGGAAGGAAACTTCGGCGACGTTCGGACGGCGCGGATTGACGATTGGGAGGCTGACCCGGACACCATGGAGCCCGATAAACTGCTGCCCCTGATCGAAGCCATCGGCAAAGGGCGCTTCGCACAACGCCTGAGCTCCCGCATTGCGGGCATCGAGGTTCCCGGCTACATCAAGCGCGCGATCGAGCACGTGGTCGACCGTGTCTGACGCCTCTCTTTATCTCGCGGCAGCCGAAGAACTGAGACCGAACCCGGCCCAGTGGCAAGCCTACCAGTCAACGGGCCATTCGGTGGTGCTCGCGGGGCAGGGAAGCGCCAAGACCCTGTCTCTTATACACATCT
>NZ_LFIO01000384.1 GCF_001187535.1 Rhizobium ecuadorense | reverse complement strand
GGTTGGAGGGCGAAGGTCTGGTTCGCAAGGGCGATGGCCGAAACTACGTCGTGCGACAGGTGGATGTCGGCGAGTATCTTCAAAGCTTGAAACTGAGGTTGTTGATCGAACCTGACGCAGCCGTACTGTCGATCAACGCTATTCCGCGACGACTTTTGATGAGCGTCCGGCAGGAAATTCACGACCTTCTGGACGCGACGGCGTATCACACGGACGCGCACTGGTTCTCCGACGACAATCTCCACAATATGATCATCGATCATTGCGGCAACGCGGTAATGGCCAAGGTATTGCGGGAGCTTCGGGCGACCACGCGTCTCTTCGAAATCGACCGCCTGAAAGATCGCCTGAAGCCGGACTCCACGGAAC
>NZ_LFIO01001669.1 GCF_001187535.1 Rhizobium ecuadorense | reverse complement strand
AGCGGCTGTTCAACGGCGCCTGCGCCACATGCCACACCGGAAACTCGATACTGTCGTCGCTGGCGCTCAACAGCAACCTGCATGCGGCGACGCCGGACAATCTCATCCAGGCGATCCTGAACGGTGTCGAGGCGCCGGCGATTCTGGCGCAGACCACCGGCCGTGAGGCCCCGGAAGTAATGTCGATGCCGGCCTTTCGCCAGACGCTGAACGAAAGCCAGATCAAGGATCTAGCCGACTATCTGAGAGCGCGTTTCGCGCCCGACAAGCCGGCCTGGACGGAAACGACCAACGCCATGCATCGTGTGACGGCGGCAACCCACTAGGGAGCAGACGATTGGAGCAGATCCGAACCGGGCAGGACATCGA
>NZ_LFIO01001302.1 GCF_001187535.1 Rhizobium ecuadorense | reverse complement strand
GCAACCCCTTTATGGCAACCACGATCGGGGAGATGCGACGCTACACAACGATCTTCGAGCGACAGCTGCCTGTCGTGCGCGCGAAGCCGGGCGTGCGAGAACATCGAGCGATCCTGCTTGCCTTGGCCGCTAACGACGCCGAGGCGGCTCGCCGAGCCATGACCGATCATCTCGAAGTCGTCCGCCAGGGCGTCCTTGCGAACTACTGAATCGATGAATTGAGAATGCACTTGCATCCACGATGAACTTTTGTATAAAAGTGGGATCCCACTTGAATGCAGGGTCGGGATCCAACGATAAAGAACCGAACTCCAGAGGCTCTCCATGCTCCGTTCACACTTCTCTCGCAGCGTTCTTGCCGCGTCCTTCC
>NZ_LFIO01001608.1 GCF_001187535.1 Rhizobium ecuadorense | reverse complement strand
ATCGCCCAGCAGGTTGCCGATCGCGTTGAGCCTTTGCTCCGGCGGGATATTGCCCGCCGCTTCCGCGGCGCCGAGCCTGACGAGCGGATCTGCATCGGCCGCGGCCGTTTGAATGTCGGCGGTGATCTCCACGCCGCCAGTTCGGCTCATTGCTGCGATGGCGCTACCCCTGACAATTCCTGCCTGGTCATGGTCACTGACAAGCGCGCGCAGAGCCTCCACCGCGGCTTGATCGCCGTTTGCAGCTCCGGCGAAGGCATGGGCGATCGACGGGCGTTCGCGCCATTGCGTTCCGTACCATTTATCCATCGTCTCGGCCGCCCAATCATCGGTTCTGTCGACATGACAGGTGGTGCACGCATTTGGCGTCC
>NZ_LFIO01001599.1 GCF_001187535.1 Rhizobium ecuadorense | reverse complement strand
GCCAGCGAATTGCTGAAGCTGATCGCCAATGCCAACCGCCTGGCGATCGTCTGCTATCTCATGGAGACGGAAGCCCCGGTCTCGGCGATGGAGGACGAACTCGGTATCCGCCAGCCGACGCTTTCCCAGCAATTGAGCGAGCTTCGCGAGGCCGGTGTGATCGAAGGACGCCGCGACGGCAAGGCAATCGTCTATCGCGTCATCGATCCGCGCGTCGAGACGATCGTGCAAACTCTGCGGGACATGTTCTCTGGCCTCGACGATGTCACCGGGCGCTTCGGAATGACGAAGCTGCCGGTCGACGAAATGATGTTCGATTGAACCTGGCATGATCGACCTCTATACCTGGATCACGCCGAACGGATTGAAGG
>NZ_LFIO01001430.1 GCF_001187535.1 Rhizobium ecuadorense | reverse complement strand
GCACCGGAGCGCGGACGATATTTTACGTTTCTCCCGATGGTAAGGACACCTGGAGTGGCCTCCTTCCGACCGCAAATCAGCAGGGTGGCGACGGTCCTTTCGCCAGCATCGAAAGAGCCCGTGATGCTGCCCGTGAGAAGGGCGGCACCAACACAATCGCGCTGGGAAAAGGCGATTACTACCTTGCTCGGCCAATCGTCTTTGACTCCCGCGATAAGGGCTTGATCGTCACGGCAAGATGCGATGAGGCGCCGATTTTGCATGGTGGGCAACGCGTGCGCAACTGGGCGCAGGAGGCCGATGGTCGCTGGACGGCGCCGCTGAAATTGCCGCCGGATGAAGCGGTCGGTGACCTTTTCGTCAATGGGATG
>NZ_LFIO01001306.1 GCF_001187535.1 Rhizobium ecuadorense | reverse complement strand
GAACGCGATCCGCAGGTTCTCGAATTCCTGCGCGAGAAATACCGACTGAACGATCCCGTGCCCTATCAGTATGTCCGCTGGCTGGGTGCCGCCCTTCAGGGTGATCTCGGCATTTCGCTGCGCACCAACCAGCCGGTTCTGCAGCTCGTCGGCGAAAAGCTGCCGGTCACCATCCAGCTCGCCATCATGTCGATGATCTTCGCCTTTGCGATCGGCGTGCCGATGGGCATCCTGGCGGCCGTCAAGAAGAACACGATGATCGACTATCTCGCCAACATCATCGCGCTGACCGGTCTGTCGATCCCGAATTTCTGGCTCGGCATCATGTTGATCCTCCTGGTTTCGGTCAATCTCGGCTGGCTGCCGGCATC
>NZ_LFIO01001737.1 GCF_001187535.1 Rhizobium ecuadorense | reverse complement strand
CCGCCAGATAGCTCGAAATCGCCGCAACGATGCCGCGCGTCGATTTGCAGGATACCGTCAATACATAGCTTCTCATGTCTTTCCCTCTTCCCTCTGCAAGGCCGCCGCCGTGCTTAGATCAAAGCCCGGGCCGCGAACAGGCCGGTGCGCTTTCATTCATGCGACAAATTGCAAGCAAACCATCATGCTTCTGCAAGTTCTCTCACGCTGGGCCTAGCTTAGGAGAAGTTACGCGAAAAACTGTGCCGCCAGCGCCGCCGGGATGCGTATTCTCGCCTCAGCTGCCGATTTTAGGCCGGCGGACGGCTCGCCACCGCGACTTTCCGCCGCGGCGTGGTGATTTCGTGGATGATGGCGCCGCCGATCGACGAGAGCACCAGCGACAGGATCACGAAGAGCACCGGTTGCTGCAGGATGCCGATCGGCAGGCGGTCGGCGGCGACCCTCAGGAATGCGAGCGTGAAGGCGTGGGTGATATAGATGCTGTAGGAGCAGTCGCCGAGATAGTTCAGCCATGCAAGGACCGGCAGCCTGGAAAAGTCGATCGAGACCGCGCCGTAGACGATGAAGATCGCCGGGATCCCCCAGGCGTAGAACCGGCTTTCCGGCCGCATCAGCGCCTCGTTGATGAGGAGGAACGCAAAGCCCATGGCCAGTGCCGCCCATGCCCAGCGATTCGGCAGAAGCACCTTTTGCCGGTAGAGCCAGCCGAGCACGACACCGGCAAGGAATTCCAGGATGATCGGCTCGCCGTAGAACCGGGTGGCCGTCATCTCCGGCAGCAGCCGGCAGGCAATCAGGATGACGGAAAAGACGGCAAACATGGTCGGGATGCGGCGGCTTTCCGAGAGCGGCAGCAGCAGCGCGAAGACGAGATAGAAGAACATCTCGTAGTTCAGCGTCCAGCCCGGCACGACGACGGGGGTGATCGTGGTCGGATCGGCGGTATTGGCCCATGGCAGAAAGAACAGCGAGGCGATCAGATGCGGCAGGTCGAACACTGTCGATTTCAGCAATGACGGGGCCACCAGCGCCACGACAGCCGAAAACAGCGTTGCCAGCCAATAGAGCGGGACGATGCGTTTGATGCGCCGGCGGGCGAAATCGATGGGGCTCATCGCCCGTCCGCTCGTCGTCAGCCACATCACGAAACCGCTGAGCACGAAGAAGATGTCGACGCCGGTCTCGCCATAGACGAAGGCAGTCGCGTCGAGCGCGGGATTGACCTTGGCAAGCTGCAGGATCGCGTGGAAATAGACGACCATCAGCGCCGCGACGGCGCGCAGATATTGAAGCTGGACAAGCATCTGATGTCTTGCTCCCCGGGGCTTGCGGGCGACGGTCTCCACCGTGCCGCTGCGGTCAACTCTCTACATAAGCCGCACGATCCTGCCGGATGCGCGGGCTGTCGTGGAAGCGCATATATCCGACGACGAACCACAGGAGCCCGGCGATCTTCATCGAGAAAACGGCGGTCCCCCCGATCATCATATTCAGAAAAATGAAAAGAGAAAGTGAATGGGCGCAGCGCCGCTGCGCCGCCGTGCGCCCGGCGGGAAAGAGGCAGACGAACAGCCAGAGGGCGATGACGCCGAAGATCGTCGCCGCGTAGATCAGGTAGACATAGCCGCTGTCGGCAAATTCCGCGACCCGGTCGACCGAAAGGCCGAGGACGGCGAGCGGATCGAGCTCCATGATCTTTTTCATCGTCAGGTTGATGCGGCCGGTGAAATTGTCGCCGGTCGCATTGGGCTTCAGGGTGTAGACGAGGAAACCGGCGGCGACGATCAGCGGCATCAGCGCCAGATTGAAGTTCCTCGGGATCTTCGGAAAGACGAAATAGCCGACGATGCAGGCAAAACAGAAGATCAGCATCGTGCGCGTATCGTTCGTCACCAGGATCAGCACCGCCGTGCCGACGAACAGCAACCGATCCCAGCGGCCTAGTCTTTCCCACATGGAAATCAGATAGATCGCGATCACGCCGCAGAAATTGGCGAGCGACACCTGTTCGAGGAAGATCGACGACGAGCGGTGGTCGATGATGCCGAAGGAGAAACGCTCGGGAAAACCGAGCGCGTTCTGGAACAGGCCCGTTGTGTTGTAGCTCAGCGGCAGCAGCCCGCGCGTATTGGCGAAATAATCGGACGGATGCACGATACTGACAAAAAACGGCACGCTGACGATCTCGAAGATCAGGAAGATCATGACGGCAAGGCTCGCCCAGCGAAAGGCGAGCTTCATGGTTTTCTCGTTGCTCCAGCCGCCAAGGCCGGTAAAGCAGAAGATAATCAGCACGTTGCGGAAATGATCGACGAACAGCATGCGGTTGAGCACGCTGACATAGATGGTCACCACAAGTGTGAACAGCAGGAACAGGAAAGCTGGGAGATCGGTCTCGTAGATCCCCTTGTGCAGGATGTAGATGAGGGCGCTCGCCAGGATCAGCCCTTCGCTGGCGGCGACATGCGTCATCGAGAGCGGCATGATGTTGTGGTTGATGAAGGCGAGAATGCCGTTGTAGAGCACCGACAGCAGGCCGAGCCAGAGCAGGGGATAATCGGTCCGCGAGGCTGCGCCGGCTGCACTGCCGGCTACAGAGAAAGCTGCCTTCTGGTCGACGGCCGCCACTGTCACTTCCTCGCCGGCTTGACGCTGGCGCAGGCACCGGCTTTGGCTTTTGCCGAACTGGCGAGGAGCCGCATCTGCGGCCGCTCCGTGCCCCTTTGCGGCTGGACGTTGAACGGCTCGTCGGCCGGCCACCATTCGCCCGCCGCCCAATAGGACCAGCCGAGCCAGGCGTCGCCATTGTCGGACATGGTGGCATAGATTTCGGTCAGCCCGTTCATGCAGTCCTTGTCGGCGGCGGCGCCGAATTCGCCGAGAAAGCCGCGCTTGTGGTTCTTCTTCAGCCAGGCGGTGACGCCGGCGATCGCTTCGACAGCGGCGGCGGCACCCTCGCAGGTCGGATGGGTTCCGGAGGAATCGATGTCGAGATACTGGTGGACCTCATAGGCGTAGAAGTCGAGCGGATCGCGCACGCCGAGCATCACCGTGCCATTGGGGCCACCGATCACATCCTTCTCCCAGCTGTGAGCGCCGCTCCAGGCGGTGCCCGGCACCAGGATGAGGTTGCGGGCGCCGACGGCGCGGATGCTGCGGATCGCCGCATTGGCGGCATCGAGCCAGTCCGTCGCCTTGATATCGTGCGGCTCGTTCATCAGGCCGAAGAGAATGCCGTCCTGATTGGCGAATTCGACCGCGAGCCTTGCCCAGAAATTACCGAAGGCGGCATCCGTCGCCGGCGCCGTGCCGACCTGCGTCTTGTCGTAATAGCCGAAATTATGCGGGTCGAGCAGCACGGCCATTCCGTGCTTGCGGATCAGGCCGACGGTATCTTTGATCCGCTTGAGTTCGTCCTCGTCGAGCCGTCCGCCGAGCGCCGGCTGCAGCCGCTCCCAGCGGAAGGGCAGCCGGATGATCGACATGCCCTTCTTGGCGAAATAGTCGATCGTGTCCTCACTGGGATAGGTATAGTTCGTGCCGTAAATGCCGTCGCGATCGCCATATTCGCCGCCGGAAAGATTGACGCCGCGATAACAGGGCGCGTCGGCCGCAAGGGCCGGCGGGGGGACGAGAGCGGCCGCAAGCAGCAGCGCTGTCAGATGTCGTCTCGTCCTCATGGTTACCCTCGTAATCCAGGCAAATCGCAACATCGGCGTCGCTCGAATTATTTTAACGGTCCGTTAGCTAAGAATTTCTAAAGTCTCAGCACCTCGGCTTCAGTCTTTGATGCTGGGCGGGACACGAGTGCGCGTATGAACCAGTATGACAGGAACAGGGTAAGCCGGCTCCCTGGCTGGCGCAGTTATGAGTCGCCTCAGACTGCGCCGGAAGGCGTGCGTACGCGCAGTCCTGTGGTCCGTCCGGACGATTTCGTCCCTCCGGCGCCCGAACCAACTTCTCCTGCCCCCGCTCCTCCCGCCTTTGTGCCGCCGCCGGCAAGTGTTGCGCAAACCCGCCAATCCGAACGCCCGGCGCCTGCGCCCCCGCCCCCGATTGCGCCCATGAAACAGCCTGTCGTCGACGCGCCCCCGGCCGCAGCCTCCGCATCGGCCGCACCGCTTCTCGACCTCCGCTCCAGCGTCGCCGCGATCTGGAGCCGGCGGCTGATCGTGCTCGGTCTGGCCCTTCTCGGTGCCGTTGCCGGCGGAGTGGTGGCGCCCACCATCGGGCAGAAATTCACCGCCGTCAGCAGCCTCTATTTCGATCCGCGCCAGATCGGCCTTGCCGATGCAGGCGGGCAATCGTCGGGGCCTTCGCCGGAAATGATCTCGACGCTGATCGACAGCCAGGTGCAGATCCTGACCTCGGGCAACGTGCTGCGCCGTGTCGTCGAGACCATGAAGCTCGATCAGGATCCGGAATTCACCGGCGGCCGCACCGATGGCGCCGCCGTGATCGGCGCCCTGCAGAAGGCATTGGTCATTACCCGCCAGGCCAGCACCTATGTCGTTTCGCTTGCCGCGACGACCAACGATCCCGAGAAATCCGCACGGCTTGCCAACCAGGTCGTCACCTCCTTCACCGAGGAAGAAAACAGCGCCTCGAACGGCATCTACGAAAACACCTCCTCGACGCTTGACGGACGCCTCGACGATCTGCGCCAGAAGGTGCTGGAGGCCGAGCAGGCCGTCGAAACCTTCCGCGCCGACAACGACATGGCCGCCACCGAAGGCAATCTGATTTCCGACCAGCGGCTCGTCTCGCTGAACACAATACTGGTGACGGCGCAGGAAAAGACCATCCAGGCCAAGGCCCGCGCCGATGCCGTCGCCAATCTGCGTGTCGAGGACATCGTTGCCGGCAATCAGGCGGAGGGCGGCGTCACCTCGCCGCTCGTCAGCCTGCGGCAGCAATATGCCACCCAGGCCGCTGCTGTCGGCAGCCTCGAAAGCCAGATGGGCACGCGCCACCCGCGCCTGCAGGCGGCCCGCTCCTCGCTGCAGAGCATATCAGGCGAAATCAAGGGTGAGTTGCAGCGTCTCGCCACGTCGGCGAGGGGCGAATACGAGCAGGCCAAGGCCGCCGAGGACAGCATCGCCAAGGAGCTTGCCGTCCAGAAGGCGCTGCAGGCGAGCACTTCGGACAAGCAGGTGGAATTGAACGAATTGCAGCGCAAGGCGACGGCGGCGCGCGATATCTATGAGACGGTGCTGAAGCGCTCCAGCCAGACGAGCGAGGAGCAGAACCTCAACCAGAGCAACATTCGCGTCATCTCGCCGGCCGAGCCGCCGGTCAAGGCCGACGGCCCGGGAAAGAAGATCCTGCTCATCGCCGGCGTTATCGGCGGTCTTCTCGCCGGTTTCGTCGTCGGCGCCGGTTTTGCGATCCTCGCCGGCCTCTTCAGCCATCCCGTCATCAAAAGCTATTTCAGGAAATCGCCGGCTGCGGCTGCTTGATCACGATCCCCGGTTCTCCTACATCCTGTGAACGGCCTATTGCCGGCAGGAGAATTCCAATGCGGCTTGTGATGGTGCTTCTGATGTCGCTCGTTGCCGTGTCCAGCCTGGCACCCGCGTCGGCCTTTGCCGTCGACTGGACGAAATCACTCGATTCCGGCGTTCAGCCCCTCTACCCCTACAAGGGCCTGCCCGGCGTCAAGGCGCAGCCGGACAAGAAGGAGGAGGAATCCTATAATTGCCGCACCGAAACCGTCCAGATCCGCCGCCGCTACGACGAGATCTTCCGCTCGGGCGGCATGCCGACGCTGATGTATGTCTGCGAACGCGACGGCTTCATCTCGATGGACGACAAGGTGCCGCTGCGCGGCCACTATCAGCCGGTGCGGTAGGCTCCTCAGCCGGTCGGCAAAGCCGCCGGATGTACCTGTCGGAAATATGCTCTCGGAAGCTCCATCCTCAGATAGTCGAAGCCGGCATTGGCGTCCGGTCGATCGACGACCGAATATTTGACCATGCCCTCTTCCTCCCCGCGCCGCAGCGGCAGGCTTTCGGCTGCCGCAAAACCCAGCCGCCTGTAGAGGCCGATCGCCTCCCCGGCACGCTTCTTGCATCGTTACTAATATTCTAACCCTTGGGGAGAAAGTGCCATGCAATGGAACACATCGGCGGATTTTGCGCCTCTTGTTCTCTTTGTCGGAGCCGGGCACCGGCGCAGGATCGTCAGGACGCTCCGGGACGCAGCCGAAGTTCTGATGACAGACTGGCCGTTTGAAGATGGAGAAGAATATGTCGCGGCGGTGAAGGCTTGCGCCGATGCCGTCATGGGGCTGGCTGGGATGAACGAACTCAGGGAATTGCTTCTGAGCGCCGCCAGAGAAGCCGGCATGGGGGTTCTGACCGTTATTCCCGACGGCGGGAAGACGACGGCCGAAATGGCCGCGTGAAGGCCATAACCACTCTATCCTGCGCCGACCGAAGCGGCGCTGACGCATGAGATGCAAATGCTGCGAACCGCGCGATAAGGGAAAGCTCTGCTGATGGTTCCCGCAGGATACCGCTCCGCTGGCCGCTTAATGTCGGCAGATGCACACGCCGTCACGAAAAACCTCACTTCGGAATCCCGAAGTTCCCCCGCTTCGGGATTCCGAAGTACTATATAGATTATGGTAGGGAGTTCCGGTGATCGCAGCCAGTTCTTGTCCCGAAGAGACGGTTAGGCCTCTAGATCAAGCTGAAGTGGAGTGCTGGCTGCTTCGGCGGCTTTAGCCTTCCGATTTTTTGCCGCACGGCGCGGTGGCTTTGTGTTCTTCGGCAGAGTGTCGGAGCCGAACTCGTCTGACTCGGAGCCGACCAGCAGCGGATAGGCAGAAAGGACCGCACCGGTCGGGGATTCACTAATGACCTGTTTGGGCGGAGGCATCTCGATGGCGAGCTTGACGGCTGGCGCCTCGCGCGCCTTTGAAGGCTCGGGGGCGGCTACGGATGTGGCGTATCGGATCATCACAAGACTCCATTGTGTTCGCTTTATGTTCCATTCGACGATGAACAAGTCAATGGCGGCCCGCTATCGGCGGCCGGAATAGGCGCCAATATGGATTTTGAAAGTCTTTGGAGTTGAGCAGGCAAGCCTCGAGCGCATTGTTGCTGGCCTTTCACAGGCACAAAATGCGTAAATTTTGGAAAGGCTAACGTCTTGATCCTGGTAGCGATCAAGAATGGAATGGTGCCCAGAAGAGGACTCGAACCTCCACACCCTTTCGGGTACCAGCACCTGAAGCTGGCGCGTCTACCAATTCCGCCATCTGGGCGACGGAGAGCGATGTAAGGGGGCGGCTCCTGACTGTCAACCGGGTTTTTGAAGTTTTTCTGACAGTTGGCGAAAAACAATTGATCACATGCGAGGGAGTGGCCGGAGGGCAGGCATAGCGCTTCACTCGGTACGCCCTATATAGGGGAAATATCGAAAGGAATGCCCCATGCCCGTCGCCCGCACGCTTCTGTTAGCCGGTCTTCTCGCTGTTGTCGCGCCAGCCATGGCAGGCGCTGATTCGCTGAAGCTGGGCAAGCCGGGGGTCGGGCCGCTCAACACCGGATCGACGCTCTGCGATTTTCGCGGCTGTTTCGGTTTCGGGCCGCAGCAATGGCATCGCCCCGCTTATGTCCAGCCGAATTACCGGCCGCGCGGCGCGGGGCCGACCTATTACCTGCCGGGTGCCGCCGGGCGGCCGCAGCTAACCTATGATCCGCCGCCGGTGCGCCGGGTGCAGCCGAACGCTCCGAACAAGCATATCGCCTGGTGCACCAATGAATACCGCTCCTACAATCCGAGGACGGATCACTTCCTCACCTATGAGGGCGTCTACAGGGTCTGCCGCTCGCCCTATCGCTGAGAGCGTTGCGGTCAGCTTTCCAGCGAAGCGCGGTCGACATGGCCGAGATCGCGGCCGGGCTCGACGATATCGCGGACCCGCTGCTTCAACTCCTTCGGCCCGGGAAAGCCGCCGTCGCGCTTGCGTTCCCAGATCAGGTCGCCATTGACGCGGATCTCGAAATTGCCGCCGGTGGCGGGGATCAGCGCCACCTCGCCGAGGCTGTCGGAAAAAGTGTGCAGCAGTTCCTGCGCCATCCAGGCGGCGCGCAGCAGCCAGTTGCACTGGGTGCAGTAGAGGATCGAGACGCGGGCTTTTTCGGTCATGGCGATTTCCTTTCGTTCGCGTGGATTTAAGCCCTTGCGGCGTGCTCACGCAATGGCGCGCAAGCATCTTGCGCGTCGTTCGCCGGCATGGTCTCTTCCATCGTCGGTCATACCGGGGAGAACCCATGCGGATAGCAGTCGTCGAAAATATGCGCAATACCGGTCTCGGCGCGCTTGCCAGAGCGCTCGACGAGGCGGGAGCTCATATCGAGTGGTTCCGCGTGTGGCAGGACGGCGTCTTGCCGCCGGATATATCCGGCCATGACGCGCTTGTCGTGCTTGGTGGCGAACAGAGCGCATTGGATGACGAGACGCATCCCTACCTGCCGGAGCTCGTCCGGCTGACGCGCCGCTTCGGTGATGCCGGCAAGGCTGTGCTCGGCATCTGCCTCGGCAGCCAGATCCTCGCCCGCGCCTATGGTGCCGACAATCATCTCGGCACCGCCCGCGAATTCGGCTGGCACGGGATCGGCGTTACCGGGGAGGGCCGGGCCGATCCGCTGCTGTCGGCGCTTGGCGGTGAATTCACCATTTTCGAATGGCATGCCGACACGTTTTCCCTGCCCGAAGGTGCGGTGCGTCTGGCGACGAGCCCGGTCGCCGAGAACCAGGCCTTCC
The DNA here is from genome assembly GCF_001187535.1 of Rhizobium ecuadorense. Classification (GTDB taxonomy): domain Bacteria; phylum Pseudomonadota; class Alphaproteobacteria; order Rhizobiales; family Rhizobiaceae; genus Rhizobium; species Rhizobium ecuadorense. The sequence goes on along the minus strand of NZ_LFIO01001737.1, from coordinate 43,751 downwards.
GCATCGGCCGCGCCGTTTACGGCACCCAGTTCCATTTCGAGGCCGACCGAGCGGTCGTCGAGCAATGGAAGGCGGAATTCCCTGATACGATCGCCCGCATCGCCCCCGGCTGGCTGGAGAACCATGCCGAACTGGCGGCGCGGCATGGCGTCGCCGCCGATGCCGCCGGCCTTGCCATCGCGCGTGCCTGGGTCAGCCTGATCGAACCGGCAGAGATCGGAATATTGGCGGAGGCCTCGGCTTGAGAGGCGACGCAATGCCGACGAGCGAACGCGAGAAGATGGCGGCAGGCGAATGGTATTGCTGCCTCGACGACGAGCTCGATCTCTTGCGCCGGCAGGCGCGCCTGGCGGTCCATGCGCACAACACGCTGCCGCCGGACGAGCGCGGAGCCATGGCGCCAGCCCTGAGGGCGCTCTTTGCGGGCGTGGCCCCCGATGTCTTCATCGAAGCGCCGTTTCACTGCTCTTACGGCATCAACATCACGCTCGGCGAGCGCGTCTATTTCAATGCCGGCTGCACCATCCTCGATTCCGGCCGGGTGACCGTCGGCGACCGCACGATGTTCGGCCCCAGCGTGCAGATCTACTGCGCCGAACATCACAAGGATGCCGCCCTTCGCAGCGCCGGCATCGAGATCGCCCGGCCGGTTGCGATCGGCAGCGATGTCTGGATCGGTGGCGCCGCCATCATCCTCGGCGGCGTCACGATCGGCGATGGTGCAATCGTCGGCGCGGGCGCCGTGGTGACCAGGGATGTGCCGGCGGGCGCCACCGTAGTCGGCAACCCGGCGCGGCGGATAAACGCCGTCTGAAATTCGGCCTGCCTCGCCTCCCTCGACAATGGCGCCCGCTCCGCTAGATCACGTGGCCAAGGGGAGAGATATCATGACAGCACAGAACCTACCCATGGAAGGCGGCTGCCGTTGCGGCCGGGTGCGGTTGAAGATCAGCGCGCCGCCGCTGCTAGCCATGGCCTGTCACTGCACAGGCTGCCAGAGGATGACCGCGAGCGCCTATTCGCTGAGCGCCGCCATCCCCAGCGAGGGTTTCGAGGTGACGAAGGGCGAGCCGGTCATCGGCGGCCTGCACGGCACGACGAAACATTATTTCTGCCCGCATTGCATGAGCTGGATGTTCACCCGTCCGGAAGGCATGGACTGGTTCGTCAATCTGCGCGTCACCATGCTCGATGACCCCAGCTGGTTCACGCCGTTCATCGAGACATGGACGAGCGAGAAGCTGGCCTTTGCCGAGACCGGCGCGGTGCACAGCTACGCCGCACTGCCGGAGATGGCGGCCTATGAAGGGTTGGTCAAGGAGTATATGGCGCAATCGTAGAACCAATCCGGGGATAAAAAGGATGTCGAATGAACTAGCCGTCGGTATTTCCGCCTGGATCATCATGGATGGAAACTACGGCGAATTCCAAAAGGGACAGCGGGCGGCCTTTGCCCTGGAATTCTACAATGAAACGGCGCTGAGGATTAGTGAGCATCGCGGCGATGTTTTCATGAGGCGTGAGAGCGGCTCGTTCTATCAGGCTCGCGGGCGTGTCACGCACATATCCGAAGATTGGTGGGCTATGGATTTCGGAATACCCGCATTTCAAAATGTGCCGCCGCCCAAGGACGTGCGCCCCGGAACATGGCTGGAAGGCCGTGTCTATATCGGGATCGACCCGTTCTTCTATTTCGAGCAGATCAGCCAATTCGACGATGCGCCAGATATGATCCATGATTGGATCATTGAAGGAATCGAGATGCAGACAGCGCCGTTTGTCGACGCAGGCGAAAACCGGATGGTTCGCGATCCTGCCCTGAGTGGATGGCGGGAAGTTCCTGAAACCGATGCATGGAACGACGACAATGGCTCTGCGGAATATCTTCTGCATTGCCGGCGGATTTCCGAGACTCCGCGAAGGGCTTTGGCGACCGACAGCTAGAGCATGATGCGGAAAAGCGCGCAGCGTTGATTTCAGAAATCCTGGAAGAGAAAAATCGACGGCAGCCACGATGCGGTCGCTGTCGGCGGTAACGTCCGCGATGGCGCCTCCGAGTTCCGTAGTCGGGATCGATGCCATGCGCTGAGTCGCCATGACATAGGCTTCCCCCTCGATTGAGAAGCGCGGGTTCAGTCGCGAGATGGACCAACTCAGTTCCTGAACTGGATGCAACGGAACCATGACGCGCGACGGCAGATCGTCAAGCAGATTGGCTTGAAGATCGATGGCCAGGATATTCCCGCTTTTCAAGCGATAGACGTGGAAGCGTGCCATTAAAACTGACGGTATTTGGCGAACGGCAGGCCATGCTTTTCGACATAGGCATTGGAAGCAGCGATTGCCTCGGCATTCTCGATACGCCACAGCCGCTCGCGTTCCGCCTTTATGGCTTTGGCGATTCCATCTTCCGCCGCCCTGGATATGTTGATCTTGAGGTCGCGCGCCTGCGACACGAGGCTCTCATCGAGAGAGAGGTTCGCTGCTTTTCTTGGCTGCTGCGCCATGACGATCTACTTGGTCTGATGCGCACACTGTATGCGCATCAAATGCCGTTGAGGAGCGTTACTCGTCGCCCATCTTCAACGCTGCGATGAACGCTTCCTGGGGAATCTCCACCTTGCCGAACTGGCGCATGCGCTTCTTGCCGGCCTTCTGCTTGTCGAGCAGCTTGCGCTTGCGGGTGGCGTCGCCGCCGTAGCATTTCGCGGTCACGTCCTTGCGTAGCGCCGAGATCGTCTCGCGGGCGATGACGTTGCCGCCGATCGCCGCCTGGATCGGGATCTTGAACATGTGCTTCGGGATCAGCTCCTTGAGCTTCTCGCACATGTCGCGGCCGCGCTTTTCGGCGGCGGTGCGGTGCACCATCATCGACAGCGCGTCGACCGGCTCGCCGTTGACGAGGATCGACATCTTCACCAGGTTGCCCTCGCGGTGGTCGGTGAGCGTATAGTCGAAGGAGGCATAACCCTTCGAGATCGACTTCAGCCGGTCGTAAAAATCGAAGACGACTTCGTTGAGCGGCAGGTCGTAGGTCAGCATCGCGCGCGTGCCGACATAGGTCAGTTCGATCTGAATGCCGCGACGGTCCTGGCAGAGCTTCAGAATGCCGCCGAGATAGTCGTCCGGCGTCAGGATCGTCGCGCGGATCCACGGCTCGTGGATTTCCGAGATCTTCACGACATCGGGCATGTCGGCCGGGTTGTGCAGCTCGCGCTCCGAGCCGTCGGTCATGAACATCTTGTAGACCACCGACGGGGCGGTGGCGATCAGGTCGAGGTCGAACTCGCGCTCCAGCCGTTCCTGGATGATTTCGAGATGTAGGAGGCCGAGGAAGCCGCAGCGGAAGCCGAAACCGAGGGCGGCCGACGATTCCATTTCGAAGGAGAAGGAGGCGTCGTTGAGGCGAAGCTTGCCCATGGCGGCGCGCAGATCCTCGAAATCGGCGGCATCGACCGGGAAGAGGCCACAGAACACCACCGGCTGCGCCGGCTTGAAGCCCGGCAGCGCCTGGGCCGTCGGCCGCTTGTCCTCGGTGATCGTATCGCCGACGCGGGTATCGGCCACTTCCTTGATCGAGGCGGTGATGAAGCCGATCTCGCCGGGGCCGAGGCTGTCGACATTGACCATCTTCGGCGTCAACACGCCGACGCGCTCCACCTGGTACTTCGCATCCGTGCCCATCATGCGGATCGTCTGACCCTTGGTCAAAACGCCGTCGATGATGCGCACGAGAACCATGACGCCGAGATAGGTGTCGTACCAGCTGTCGACCAGCAGCGCCTTCAGCGGCGCTTTGTCGCCGCCCGGGCTCTTCGGCGCCGGCAGCTTGTTGACGATCGCCTCCAGCACGTCGGGAATGCCGAGGCCGGTCTTGGCCGAAATCAGCACGGCCTCCGAAGCGTCGATGCCGATCACTTCCTCGATCTGCTCCTTGATGCGGTCGGGTTCGGCGGCCGGCAGGTCGATCTTGTTGAGGACGGTGACGATCTCGTGATTGTTGTCGATCGCCTGATAGACGTTGGCGAGCGTCTGCGCCTCGACGCCCTGGCTGGCGTCGACGACCAGCAGCGAGCCCTCGCAGGCCGACAGCGACCGCGAGACTTCATAGGCGAAGTCGACGTGGCCGGGCGTGTCGATCAGGTTGAGAATGTATTTCTCGCCATTATCAGCCTGGTAGTGCAGGCGCACCGTCTGGGCCTTGATGGTGATGCCGCGCTCGCGCTCGATATCCATATTGTCGAGCACCTGCTCGGACATTTCGCGCTCGGCAAGGCCGCCAGTCGTCTGGATCAGCCGGTCGGCCAGCGTCGATTTGCCGTGGTCGATATGGGCCACGATCGAAAAGTTGCGGATATGGGACAGCGGAGTGGTCGAATTGGTGCTCATGCGCGCCATATAGCAGCGCCGCCCCCTGCCGCAAAGCGGTAATTATCCCGCTGTTTACGCTATTTTGCCAGCCGGTCGGGCGCGTCTCAGACCGGCCACGTCTCCAGCCGCCAGGCCGAATCCCAGAACATCCATTCATATTGCGAGGCGCGCACGAAGACATCCATCATCTCGGCGCGCTCCACCGGCGATGCGGCCCGGGCGGCGATATCGGTCAGCGCGATCACTTCGCGGGCGCCGGCGGCAAATTGCGGATCGCCATAGGTATTGATCCAGGCCTGGAAGGCATTGTCCTCGATTGCCGGCCGGCTCTTGATCGCCTCGCCGACATGCCAATAGATCCAGAAGCAGGGCAGGATTGAAGAAAGCGCCACGGCGTAGGAGCGGTGATAGGCCGTGGCGAGCAGAAAATTCGTATAGGCAAAGCAGGCAGGCGAGGGTTCGGCCGCTGTCACATCTTCGGAAGTGATGCCGAACTGGGTGAGGAAGCCGGCATGCAGGCCCTGCTCGACGGTGATCGCCTTCTGCGCCGAACCGAGGAAGCGCAGCACCTGCGCATTGTCGGGCGCCTTGGCCGCGACGATCGCCAGGCATCGCGCATAATGTTTGAGGTAAAGCGCATCCTGCAGAATGTAGTGCCGGAAAACCTCAGGCGGCAGCGTGCCGTCCGAAAGACGCGTGAGCAACGGCAGCACCTCGATCTCGGCCATGATGGGCGCGATCCTCTCCCAGGCGGCGGCGGTGAAGCTTTCCGTCAGTTCCGTGCTCTGCGTGCCGGCGTCCATCACTCTCTCCCATCTGAATTGCGCTGCCATATATCGGCGACGCCGAGGCGAAAGCAAGATCGAGCGCCGACCGCCTGAAGAGAGTTGATTCCATCATCAGATAATGTATTTCTCTTATAGTAGAATCATGGATCGGACGATGGAACAGGAACTCGAACTGGCAATCGGCATCCGTATCCGCACGCTGCGGCTGGACAAAGGATTGACCCTCGACGATCTCGCCACCGCCTCCGGGGTCAGCCGGGCGATGATCTCGCGTATCGAACGGGCGGAGGCGAGCCCCACCGCCTCGCTGCTGGCACGGATCTGTGCTGCGCTCGGCCTGTCGCTGTCGGCCTTCTTCGCGGAGGAGGGGGAGCAGGCCTCGCCGCTGGCCCGCCGTCAGGAGCAGCAGGTCTGGCGCGATCCGGAGACCGGTTATCTCAGGCGTTCGGTCTCGGCGCCCGGTACGGCTTCCGACGTCGATATCGTCGAGGTCGAATTTCCCCCTGGCGCCCGCGTCAGCTTTCCCCCGCATGCGGCATCACATGGCATGACGCAGCATATCTGGCTGTTCGACGGCGAGCTGGAGATGACGGCGGGCGAGGCGGTCTACCGGCTGCGCCCCGGCGATTGCCTCTTCATGCCGGTCGGCGAAGGCCATGTCTTCCACAATCCCGGCAACGCGCCGGCGCGCTATTGCGTCGTGCTCGATCGCGGCGGCCGCTAACAGCTTCAGTTCAGGAGAAGACCATGCCCGATATTCGTATCCTTTCCGCCGATGAGGCGCGCGCCGCCATTCCGGCGCTTGCGCGGGTGCTTGTTGATTGTGTTGCCGGCGGCGCCTCCGTCGGCTTCATGCAGCCCTATGGGCCTGACGAGGCCGAACTCTACTGGCGCGATGTCGCCGATGCCGTTGCTGCGGGCGGCAATCTGCTGCTGGTCGCCGAACTGGAGGGTCAGATTGTCGGCACGGTGCAGGTGGGGGCCGCGCAGATGCCGAACCAGCCGCATCGCGGCGATCTGAAGAAGCTCTTAGTGCATCGCTCCGCCCGCGGGCGTGGCCTCGCCCGGCGGCTGATGCAGGCCGCCGAGCACGAGGCGGCAAGGCGTGGCAAGACCCTGCTGGTGCTCGATACCGCAACCGGCAGCGATGCCGAGGCGATCTATCCCCGTCTGGGCTGGCAGCGCGTCGGCGTCATCCCCGATTATGCGCTGTGGCCGCAAGGCGGCTTCTGCGACACCACCCTGTTTTACAAGCGGCTCGCCTGATTGCGCCGGCTCCGCTCATCTTGGAAGGCTGAAGGCGGAAAGCGTCTCGCGCAGCCTGGCGCCCGCCGTCCATTGCGCCGCATGCCAGCCGAATTGCCGCGCCGCTTCGACATTCACCGCCATATCGTCGATGAAGGCGATCTCGCCGGGCAGGGCGCCGGCCCGCTCGGTCGCCAGCCGGAAAAAGTCGGGCGACGGTTTGCTGTGTCCGAGTGCCGCGGAATAGAGGATGTCGTCGAAATGGGCGCCAAGGCCGGCCTGTTCCATCAGGTAGCGCGCCCGCCGATGCTCCTGGTTGGTCGCCAGGAACAGCGTGACACCGGTTTGCCTGAGGGCGGCGAGTTCTTCCAGCAGAGCGAGATCAAGGCGGGAATCGTTTTCGAACCAATAGTCGATCAGCGTTGCGGCGCTGAGATGGGGCGCGATCTTTGCCAGCACTTCGGCAAGGCTGGGCTCCAACGCCGCGCGGCCGACAATGATATCTCCCCAGCAGGTCTGGAAGAATTCCTGCTGCAGCAGCGCGGGTCGCAGCCCGAGATCGCGATCGAGAAAAGTGAAATGCGGCAGGCCGTCGGTCGGCCGGCCATGAATGAGCACGCCGTCGACATCGACCATCAGCACTTTCATGCGGAAATTCCTCGTTCTCAAGACAGCGGCGAAGGTGGCGTTGTTGCTCTGGATGATCAAGAGGTCGCCGCGCCGCTTTTTTGTCGCGGCAACCCCGTGTAAATCTCGACCTTCAATCAAAGGCAGGATCTGAAATGCGTGTCATCTATTCCGAAGACCACAAGCTGCGCGATGCGAAGACCGAGCTCCATGCCGGCCAGCTGGTGACCCCCTTCGAGGCGCCGTTCCGGGCCGAATGGATCCTGGCGGCGGTCAAGGTGGCGGGCTTTGCCGATGTCGTCGCGCCCGATGCGCACGGGCTGGAAACGGCTGGAAAGGTGCATGATCCCGCCTATCTCGATTTTCTCGCCACGGTCTGGGACCGCTGGGTGGCGGCCGGGTTCGACGGTGAGGCGATCGCCAATTCCTTCCCGGTGCGCCGCACCAGCCAGCGCGTACCCGACAATATCGTCGGCGCGATCGGCCATTATGCCAATGCCGCCGACACCTCGATCACCAAAGGCTCCTATGAGGCGGCGATCGCCTCGATGCGCTGCGCGGTGACGGGCGCCGACTGGCTGGGAGAGGGCAATCGTTTCGCCTTCGCGCTCTGCCGCCCGCCCGGCCACCATGCCGGCATCGATCTTTTCGGCGGTTATTGCTTCATCAACAATTCGGGTGTGGCGGCGCAGCGGCTGCTCGATCGCGGTGCGAAAAAGGTCGCCGTGCTCGATGTCGATTTCCACCATGGCAACGGCACCCAGGATCTCTTCTATCACAGAGGCGATGTCTTCACCGCCTCGCTGCACGGCGATCCCATGCAGGCCTTTCCCTATTTCCTCGGCCATGCCGACGAGGAAGGCGAGGGGGCGGGGGTGGGCGCCAACCGCAATTATCCGATGCCGCCGGGCACACCCTGGGAGATCTGGTCTTCGGCCCTTGCCGATGCGCTTGCCCGTATCAAGGCCTTCGGCGCCGAGGCGATCGTCGTGGCGCTCGGCGTCGATACTTTCGAGCGCGATCCGATCTCCTTCTTCAGCCTCACCTCCGACGATTTCACCCGCATGGGGGCGATGATCGCTTCTGCCGGCCTGCCGGTGCTCGTCTGCATGGAGGGCGGCTACGGCGTGCCGGAAATCGGCCTCAACGTTGCCAATGTGCTCAAAGGTCTGGAAGCCTGATTGCTTGATATGACCGACGAGACCGTTCCGTCCGATATCCCGACACCCCGCATGCTGAGCTGGGCGCGCAACTCCGCCATCTACCGCCTGGAGCGGCGGATGATGACGGAAAAGCAGCTCTTTGACGCCATCACCCGCAAGGCCAAGGAGAAGTTCGAGGATATCGGCGCGGGCCAGCTCAAGGCGGTTGCCGATTTCGCCGTCAAATTTGCCTATGACAACAAGGTGCTCGATGATGGCGCCTATGCCGAGATCAGCACGCGCTCTGCCGTGCGCGGCGGCAAATCGAAGCGTGCGATCGCCCAGAAACTGACCGCCAAGGGTGTCTCCGGCGACAAGGTCGAGGCGGCACTCGAGGCGGCGGATGATCTCTATGCTGCGGCGATATTCGCCCGCAAGCGCGCCTTCGGCCCGTTCCGCCGGGTCGAGCTTGACGACAAGCGGAAGGCCAAGGAACTCTCCGCCTTCGCCCGCAATGGCTTCAGCTTCGAGATCGGCAAGAAGGTCTTCGACATGAGCTTCGAAGAGGCTGAAGAGGTGATCCTCGCAGGCCGCCTCTGATGCATCAGGCCTTTTGCTGCCTGGATCAGAAGTTTGAATTTGTCGGTTGCAAATGACCTTCGTATGAAGAGCCCGCAATCGGAGGCGGACATGGAAGACAGAACCAACGACAGTGCCGGCGTGCTGGCAATCGAAGGACCTGCAACATCCGGCGGCCTGGCGGCCGGCGGGCTGATGTGCCTGCTGTCCATGTCCTCAATCCAGTTCGGCGCCGCACTTTCCTCCTCCGCCATCGCCACCTATGGGCCAGCCGGCGCCAGCTGGCTGCGCCTTGCCTTTGCCGCCCTCATCCTGGCCGTCGCCGTCCGTCCGCGCATATTCAGCTATAGCAAAGAGCAATGGATCAGCGCTCTGGTTCTCGGCATGACGACGGCGCTGATGACCATGAGTTTCTTCGCGGCGATCGAGCGCATCCCCCTCGGTCTCGCCGTGGCGATCGATTTTCTCGGCCCGCTTTCGGTCGCGACCATCGGCTACGGCCTCAGCCGGCGTCTGGTCTGGCCGTTGATTGCCGCGCTCGGCGTTCTGGCTCTTGCCCATGATGGTGAAGGCTGGGTTGGGAATATACCGGGCATTCTCTTCGCCTGCGGCGCGGGAACCGGTTGGGCGATCTATATCGTGCTCACCAAGAAGATCGGCGCAAGCTTCAAGGGGCTGGAAGGGCTTTCCATGTCGCTGATGGTTGCCGCTGTCGTCGCGACACCTTTCGGCTTCGCCGGCGCCGCGCCGGCGCTCGACAGCTACGGCCTGATCGAAATGGCGGGCCTCGCCGTTCTCGTGCCGCTGCTACCGTACACCCTGGAGCTGATTGCCCTGCGGCGCATGCCGACAACTTCCTTCGGCATCCTGATGAGCCTCGAGCCGGCCATTGCGGCTCTTGCTGGCTTTGCCATTCTGACGCAGCCAATGACCCTTCTGCAGATGGCCGGAACGGCTCTGGTCGTCGCCGCAAGCGCCGGCGCCACCTTTTCCGCAAAGCAGTAAGGGATCAGCCCGTCTTTCTTGTCGGGTCGTCGAGGGCGGGATTGTAGAACAGCGACAGCGTCAGGCTTTTGGCGATCCGCTCGGCCGTCGCCATGAACCAGGTCTTTGCCTCCGGCGTTGGCGCGATATCGTCGAGTGTTGCGGCAAACAGCGACAGCCACTTCGGAAAGAGATCCGGCCTCAGGTTCTGGACACCTGCATGCGCCTGCACCGGCTTGCCGCCATAGGCGCCGCTGCGGAAGGCGACCGCCGACCAGAAGCTCTTCATCTTCTCCATATGCGCCGGCCAGCGGCCGGAAAGCCTGGCGTCGAACACCGGGCCGAGATCGGGATCCGCAAGCACTCTGGTGTAGAAGGTCTCGACCAGCCTGCCGATAAAGGCGTCGTCGACGCCCATCTCCCGCATCTCTGTCTCCGCCCTTTCGCGGATCGCCGCGATATGGGCAGGGCGACCCTGAATTTCATTGTCCATTGCAAAACCCCGGCGCCGCGTGATGCGGCGCTCTGTCATATAGGTGTTTAACACAGCGAGCCAAAGTCATCGGTGCCCGCTTGCGGCATTCTGTCAGCCCAGGCGCTTCAATCACTTCCCGCGCCCTTGACCGTTATCGCCTCCTTCTTTAGATTTAGAATAATTCTAAATTTGGAGAGTGTCATGCTGGCGCGGTTTTTCAGATCCTCGAAACGATCTTTCGAATCGCTGTCCGAGCAGGAGATTCTCGCCCTCGCGATCGCCTCCGAGGAAGACGATGCCCGCATCTATCTCGCCTATGCCGACAGGTTGCGAAGTGAATTTCCGGCCTCGGCCAAAGTCTTCGAGGATATGGCCGAAGTCGAGGACACGCATCGCAAGTCGTTGTTCGAAATCCATCGCCAGCGTTTCGGCGAGCGCATCCCGCTGATCCGGCGTGAGCATGTCGAGGGCTTCTACGAACGCAAACCCGACTGGCTCAGGGCAAATCTGACCCTGGATGCGATGCGCCGGGAAACCGAGGCGATGGAGGAGCAGGCCTATCGTTTCTATGTCGAGGCGGCAAAACGCACCTCGGATGCCTCGACGCGCGAGCTTCTCGGCGATCTCGCGCTTGCCGAACAAGGGCATGAGGATATCGCCCGCATGCTGGGCGACAAACATACGCCTGAAGACGTCAAGCATGACGAGGACGCGACGGTGCATCGGCAATTCGTGCTGACCTATGTGCAGCCCGGTCTTGCCGGGCTGATGGACGGCTCGGTCTCGACGCTGGCGCCGATCTTCGCCGCCGCTTTCGCCACGCAGGATACGTGGCAGACCTTCCTTGTCGGCCTGTCCGCCTCCGTCGGCGCCGGCATCTCGATGGGCTTCACTGAAGCCGCCCATGACGACGGCAAGATCTCCGGCAGGGGCTCGCCGGTCAAACGCGGCCTTGCCTGCGGCATCATGACGGCGCTCGGCGGCCTCGGCCACACGCTGCCTTATCTGATCCCGCACTTCTGGACGGCGACGATCACCGCCGCGATCATCGTCTTCTTCGAACTCTGGGCAATCGCCTTCATCCAGAACCGTTACATGGAAACCCCCTTCCTGCGCGCCGCCTTCCAGGTGGTCCTCGGCGGCGGCCTGGTGCTCGGCGCCGGGATTTTGATTGGGAATGGGTGAGCTGCGGTCGGGCGTAGCCCGAGCAATCGATCCGGTGAATCGATTGCAGCGACGAACGCCCGGAGCCATGCGGAGGGCCGGGAGACGGTGCCGCGAACGCAACCCACTGACAGTGCCGCAAACTCCACGATGATTTCATATCACCCGCGGCAGGCACAACAATCAGCCCTCATCGTGAGGCGCCCCGCAGGGGCCCCGAAGGAGGAGTGCGGGTGGCTGCGGTGGCCAGCCCGTCCTTCGAGGCGCCGCGCCCCAGGATGAGGCCGGAGAGAGGGCGCGTCGGTATCGTTGCGCTTCGCTTGCGCTGCGTGCATTCGCTCCTATCGTCGCTCACCCCCTCATCTGCCTGCCGGCATCTTCTCCCCGCTGGGGAGAAGGACTCGTGGCAGCGTCTCAATCCTCTTGAGACCTTTGATGCAGGAATGATGACCGTGCGTCTTGCCCCCTTCTCCCCAGCGGGGAGAAGATGCCCGTCAGGGCAGATGGGGGGGGTGAGGAGCGTCAGCGACGAACACCTTGAGCGGAAGCGAAAGGTAGCAGTGCACGCGTCCATCCCCAAAAAGCAAAAGGCCGGCTTTCGCCGGCCTTTTTTCCCCACATCCCCCGGAAATCCTTACCGCAGTGCGCCGACCAGAACGTCGCGGCCGTTTTCGATGGTGACCCAGCGGCCGGCATTGTAGCTCGACTGGCGCTTGACGAAGGAATAGGGCGTCCCAAACCACGGCTTGACGTCGGAGGCGAGGTTGTCGAGCACGAAGTCGCCCTCGGCGGTGCGCAGCGTCAGCACGGCATGGCCTTCGCCATCCGGCTTGCGTACGACGGTCATCAGCAGATCGGCGGCCGAAAAGCCGCGCTGGATCAGCATGCGGCGCTTCAGGAGTGCGAAATCCTCGCAGTCGCCGGCAGTGGTCGGATAGGCCCAGACCTCATCCTTGCCGTAAATTTCCTTGTCGGTCATCGGTGTGATCGTGCGGTTGACCGTGGCGTTGACCGAACGCACCAGCGACCACTTTGCCGGCGTCATCTCGACCGGGCCGGAATTGCGGTTTGCCCCGCATTCGCTGCGGTGGATCTGACAGAAATCATAGTGGCCGATCGGCTGGGATGTGGCATTGCCCGTTACCATTGAAGCATTTCTGCTGGGGGCCGGTATGGCGGCCGTCGCCATCGCAAACATGGCCATCATGGCCACAAAAATACCCTTCATCCGCACGCCCGATCTTCCTCGTATCGCCCCTCATTTATTAACAAAGTGTTAATGGAGAGGGCCGAGAAGAGTCAATCGTTACTTCTTGGGAGCGCCTTGCGACTCGCCGACATGGTTAAAATGCAACGGGTTGGGCGCTCGCGTCGGGCGAATTTCTTGGCCGGTGCCGTTTAAACGGGCATCTGCCTGCTCGTTGATGAACGGATGATGCCTTTGACGGCGGCAAGCAGAAGCGCGATATCGCCTGGGCGGGAAAGGCGGTGGTCGCCGTCGCGGACAAAGGTCAGCACCACGTCGTCGGCGGGAAGATGCTCCATGAGTTTCATCGCATGCGCATGCGGCACGTCGGCGTCTTTCATGCCCTGGAGGATATGCACCGGGCAGCCGGTTTCGATGATGCCGTCAAGCACCCGGTTGTCGCGGCCGTCCTCGATCAGCGCCCTGGTATAGATGTTCGGCTCGGGGCTATATTGCGACCGTTCTTCGAAATAGCCGCGCTCGGCAAGCGACTTGCGCTCCCTGGCCTTGAGGTTCGGCTCGATCAGTTCGGAGGTGAAATCGGGGGCCGGCGCAATCAGCACCATTCCTTCGAGCTTCGGGCCGTCCCGCCGTTGGAGCTCCTGCGCCAGCCTGAGCGCGATCCAGCCGCCCATCGACGAGCCGACCAGGATCACCCGTTCGGGGGCGACATGACGGATGACGGCCAGCGCCTCCTCCAGCCAGCGTGAGATCGTGCCGTCGCTGAAGCTGCCGCCGGAAACTCCGTGGCCGGAATAGTCGAGACGAATGCAGGCAAGCCCGAGTTCCGCCGCCAGCCCGTCGAGTTCCACGGCCTTGGTGCCGCTCATATCGGAGCGATAGCCGGATAACCAGACGAGTGCCGGTGCGTCGCTGCCGGCTTGCGCCGGGCGGACGATGATAGCGATATCACGCGCCGCCTCACCTTCGCCGACCGTTAGGAACTGCGGCTGGGCATTCAGCATCTGATCGGACATCGGCGAAACTCCTGTTATTTTGGCCTATAAAACAGATTCTTGGCAGGCTGACAGCGGGTGATTTTTCCGCTAAAGGATGATATTGACTCCGTTGCAGCGATGACGCGACACGTTTGTGCACCCCGATATGGGAGCGCGAGGCTGCAACATTCCGAAACAACGCGAGGAGAATACGACCATTCGCAGACCTTTTAAAACCGACGCGCCCGTGAAGGACGGACCGCGCTCGAACCGTGAAATCCGCATTCCCAAAGTTCAGCTGATCGGGGCTGACGGCGAGAATATGGGCGTCGTGCCTACCGACCAGGCCTTGAGAATGGCTGAGGAAGCCGGCCTCGATCTCGTCGAAATTTCCCCGAATGTCGAACCGCCTGTGTGCAAGATCCTCGATCTGGGCAAGCTGAAATATGCCAACCAGAAGAAGGCTGCCGAGGCGCGCAAGAAGCAGAAGATCGTCGAAGTCAAAGAAATCAAGATGCGCCCCAATATCGACACCCATGATTATGAGGTGAAGATGAAGGCGATGGGTCGCTTCTTCGACGAAGGCGACAAGGTCAAGGTGACGCTGAAGTTCCGCGGCCGTGAAATGGCCCACCAGGAACTCGGCATGAAACTGCTGCAGCAGGTCAAGGCCGATACGACCGAGTTCGCCAAGGTCGAAGCCGAGCCCAAGCTCGAAGGCCGCCAGATGATGATGGTGCTGGCGCCGAAGTAAGCGCCAGGCACTTTTTCGCCCCAAGGCCGTCCGCAAGGGCGGCTTTTGTGCTTTCGGCCCCGGGACTTTCCGCCTGTGCGAAGATTCCTCCGCGGCCCCGTTGCACTTTCAGGACGCTGCGGTTATAAGCGCGCGTCCGAACTGACCGGCAGGGCATGCCGTGGCAGTTTCGAATGCTTGCGGAACGGTTCGTCACTGAAGCCGCAGATCAACAACAAACGCTCCCGCACCTGGTTGCGACGGCCGGAGAACCGGACTTCGCGAGAAGGGCTTTTTTGATGAAGCGCGCAGGGAGGACAGAAGGAGTAGCAAAATGCCCAAGATGAAGACGAAGTCCTCTGCCAAGAAGCGGTTCAAGATCACCGCAACCGGCAAGGTCAAGGCTGCCGCTGCCGGCAAACGCCATGGCATGATCAAGCGTACCAACAAGTTCATTCGCGATGCACGTGGCACCATGGTTCTCGCAGAACCGGATGGCCGCAAGGTTATCAAGAATTACCTGCCGAACGGTCTCTGAGACTCGTCCGCGAACGCTAGATTTAAGGAGATCATGATATGGCACGTGTAAAAAGAGGCGTTACCGCCCACGCCAAGCATAAGAAGGTTCTGAAGGCCGCCAAGGGCTTTTACGGCCGCCGCAAGAACACCATCCGCACCGCCAAGGCTGCTGTTGATCGTTCGAAGCAGTACGCTTACCGCGACCGCAAGGTCAACAAGCGCAACTTCCGTGCGCTCTGGATCCAGCGCATCAACGCCGCTGTCCGCGAATTCGGCCTGACCTACGGCCGCTTCATCGACGGCCTGAACAAGGCCGGCATCGAAGTCGACCGCAAGGTTCTCTCCGATATGGCGATCCACGAGCCGGAGGCATTCGGCGCGCTCGTCAAGGCTGCCAAGAAGGCTCTTGAGTACCTCAAGGAAGCCGGTACGGCCAACGAGTTTGAAGGCGCGGTCAAGTAACCAGCGCTTCCCAAGCTTGACGCTTTTTTGAATTTTGGGAAACCCGCGCTGGTTTGGGCTAGCGCGGGTTTTTCTTTCTTTATATTCCTTGCGCCGGCCTCTCCGGCCTGCCTTTCGAACGCCGCCTGATCTGGACGGAAAGAAGACAATGTCAGATATCGACCAGCTTAAATCCTCTTTGCTTGCCGAAATTGCCGCCGCTGGTGATGAGCCCGCGCTCGAAGCCGTGCGCGTGTCCGCCCTCGGCAAGAAGGGCTCGGTCTCCGAACTCCTGAAGACGCTTGGCGCCATGACGCCGGAAGAGCGCCAGACCCGGGGTGCAGCGATCAACGCCCTGAAGAACGCGGTGACGGATGCCATTGCTGAACGCAAGTCGGTGCTGAAAATGGCGGCGGTCAATGCGCGGCTGAAGGCGGAGACGGTCGATGTCAGCCTGCCGGTGCGCTCTTCGCCCGCCGAGCGCGGCCGCATCCATCCGATCAGCCAGATCGTCGACGAGATCACCGCGATCTTCGCCGACATGGGCTTCTCGATCGCCGAAGGTCCCGACATCGAGACCGATTATTACAATTTCACTGCGCTGAATTTCCCCGAAGGCCACCCGGCCCGCGAGATGCACGACACCTTCTTCTTCAACCCGGATGAGAATGGTGAGCGCAAGGTGCTGCGCACCCATACCTCGCCGGTGCAGGTGCGCACCATGGAAGCGCAGAAGCCGCCGATCCGCATCATCATTCCCGGCAAGACCTATCGCCAGGACAGCGACGCCACGCATTCGCCGATGTTCCATCAGGTCGAGGGCCTGGTCATCGACAAGAAGGCCAATGTCGCCAACATCCGCTGGGTGCTCGAGGAGTTCTGCAAGACCTTCTTCGAGGTCGACAGCGTGACGATGCGTTTCCGCCCGTCCTTCTTCCCTTTCACCGAGCCCTCTTTCGAGGTCGATATCCAGTGCGACCGCTCCGGCCCGATCGTCAAGTTCGGCGAAGGCACGGACTGGATGGAAATCCTCGGCTGCGGCATGGTCCATCCGAACGTGCTGCGTTACGGCGGGCTCGATCCGGACGAATACCAGGGTTTTGCCTGGGGCATGGGCCTCGACCGCATCGCCATGCTGAAATACGGCATGCCCGACCTGCGCGACTTCTTCAACGCCGACGTCCGCTGGATGACGCATTACGGCTTCCGCCCGCTCGACATGCCGACGCTGTTCGGCGGCCTCAGCGCTTGAACGGAGAATTGGGACGATGAAATTCACGCTCTCCTGGCTGAAAGAGCATCTGGAAACGGATGCCGGCCTCGATGAAATCTGCACACGCCTCACCGAGATCGGTCTGGAGGTCGAGGATGTCGACGACAAGGCGGCGTTCAAGCCCTTCGTCATCGCCAAAGTTGTCTCGGCGGAAAAACATCCCCAGGCCGACCGCCTGAAGGTGCTGATGGTCGACACTGGCGCCGGCGCGCCGGTCCAGGTCGTCTGCGGTGCGCCGAATGCCCGCGCCGGCCTCGTCGGCGCCTTCGCGGCACCCGGAACCTATGTTCCAGGCATCGATGTGACGCTTGCCGTCGGCAATATCCGCGGCGTCGAAAGCCATGGCATGATGTGCTCCGAAAAGGAGCTGCAGATCTCCGACAGCCACGACGGCATCATCGATCTGCCTCAGGATGCGCCGGTCGGAAAAAGTTATGCGGCCTATGCGCATCTGGACGACCCGGTCATCGAAATCAACCTGACGCCGAACCGGCCGGACTGCACCTCGATCCACGGCATCGCCCGCGATCTCGCCGCTTCCGGCCTCGGCACGCTGAAGACGCGACCCGCGCCGTCCTTTGCCGTCGAAGGCGAGACGCCGGTGAAGCTGACGCTCGATCTCGACGATGCCAAGCTCTGCCCGGGCTTTGCGCTGCGCCTGGTGCGCGGCGTCAAAAACGGCCCAAGCCCACGCTGGATGCAGCAGCGGCTCACCGCCATCGGCCTGCGTCCGATCAATGCGCTGGTCGATATCACCAATTACATGACCTTCGACCAGGGCCGGCCGATGCACGTCTTCGACGCTGCCAAGGTCAAGGGCAGCCTCACCGTCCGCCGCGCCGCCGAAGGTGAAACCGTGCTGGCGCTCGACCAACGCGAGTATAAGCTCGGCCCGAACAATGTCGTCATCTCCGATGAAGACGGCATCGAATCGATCGGCGGCATCATGGGCGGCGAACATTCCGGCTGCGACGAGAAAACCGTCGACGTGCTGATCGAATCGGCCCTCTGGGATCCGATGAACATCGCCAAATCAGGCCGCAGCCTCGGCATCATCACCGATGCCCGCTACCGCTTCGAACGCGGCGTCGATCCGGATTATATGGTTCCCGGTCTCGAACGCACGACGGAACTGGTGCTGGAACTCTGCGGCGGCACGGCCGCCAGAGCCGAGATCGTTGGCTACAAGGGTTACGAATCGAAGATCGTCGATTTCCCCTATTCCGAAGTCAAGCGCCTGACGGGCCTCGACGTCTCGGATGAGGAAAGCAACAGCATTCTGACCCGCCTCGGCTTCACGGTCTCCGGTTCCGGCGAGCGTGTCTCGGTCGCCGTTCCTTCCTGGCGTCCGGATGTCGACGGCAAGGCCGATCTCGTCGAGGAGGTCATGCGCATCCATGGCGTCGACAATATCAAGCCGGCGCCGCTCGAAAGCCACGCTGTCGTCAACGGCAAGATCCTGACGACGCTGCAGATCCGCACTCGCCTCGCCAAGCGGGCGCTTGCTTCGCGCGGCATGCTCGAAGCCGTCACCTGGTCCTTCATTCCGGAAGATCAGGCCAAGCTCTTCGGCGGCGGTTCACCCGCCCTCAAGCTTGCCAATCCGATCGCCGCCGAAATGTCGGATATGCGCCCCTCGCTGCTGCCGGGCTTGTTGACCGCGGCCCAGCGCAATGCCGACAAGGGCTATGCCGACGTCGCCCTCTTCGAGGTCTCCGGCACCTATGAGAACGACCGGCCGGATGGCCAGCGCCGCGTTGCCGGCGGCATCCGCCGCGGCACGGCCTCGCTTGCCGGCGCTGGCCGCGCCTGGTCGAACGCCGCCAAGGGCGGCGGAAAGCCGGTCGACGTCTTCGACGCCAAAGCC
Organism: Rhizobium ecuadorense; assembly: GCF_001187535.1. GTDB lineage: Bacteria > Pseudomonadota > Alphaproteobacteria > Rhizobiales > Rhizobiaceae > Rhizobium > Rhizobium ecuadorense. The sequence continues at coordinate 25,359 of NZ_LFIO01001737.1, read as the reverse complement.
GATGCGCTCGCCGTCATCGAAGCCTGCGGCCTGCCGATGGGCAATATCCAGATCGAGCAGGGCGGGCCGGAATGGTATCATCCCGGCCGCTCCGGCACGATCAAGATGGGGCCGAAGGTCATACTCGGCTATTTCGGTGAGTTCCATCCGCTGACGCTTGAGGCGCTCGATGTCTCCGGCGCGCTCTGCGGTTTCGAGGTCTATCTCGATGCCATGGCCGAGCCGAAGAAGAAGGCGACCCGCACCAAGCCGGCGCTCGATCTTTCGCCTTTCCAGGCGGTCAAGCGCGACTTCGCCTTCGTAGTCGACAAGACGGTGGAAGCGGGCGCCATCATGAAGGCTGCGACAAGCGCCGACCGCAAGCTGGTCACCGGCGTCAATGTTTTCGACATCTTCGAAGGCGCTTCCGTCGGCGAGGGCAAGAAGTCGGTGGCGATCGAGGTCCAGATCCAGCCGGCCGAGCGCACGCTGACGGATGAGGACTTCGAGGCGCTGACGCAGAAGATCGTCGCCAGCGTGACAAAATTCACCGGCGGCGTTCTCAGAAGCTGATCGCGTTGGCCTTCACCAAAAACAACGGACCGGCTGCCAAGGCGGCCGGTCTTTTCACGTGTGAAGATGGTAGAGTTTGCTGACGATCGTCCAGCGGCCGTCGATCTTCAGCAGTGAGAGATAGTCGGTGAAACGCATTCCGGCGAAATCGTCGGTGACCTTGACGCTCGCCGCATCGCCCTCGACATCGACGTTCTGGATATCCATGAAGGGCTGCGTGCCGGGCGGGGCCGGCTCCTCCGCCAGGATGGCGGCGATGAATTCGTCCCGCGTCAGCCATTCGACGGCATTCTGGTAATAGCCGATGATCGAGCTTTTCGGGTGAAAGGCCTTTTTCAAGGCTGCCTCATTGGCGAAGGCCATGCCTTCGACATAGAGATGAACCGTCTGTTCGACTGCCTGCCTGTCCGACATGTTTTCATCCCGTTTTCCGAGATGGCTTTAGATAGTTTCGCCGGCCGCGAAGGCAAGCCCGGCCGGTTGTATCAGGCCGGGCTTTTGTCGCTTACAGGTTCGTCATTGCAAGCGAGGCGTCCGAATAGCGTTTTCCCGCCACCTGCGCGGCCGGGATCGCCTCGTCGAGCTGCTCGAGTTCGGCCACGCTGAGCACGATATCGGCAGCGGCGGCGTTCTGCTCGAGATGGTGAAGCTTGCGGGCGCCGGGGATCGGCACGATGTCGTCGCCCTGGTTCAGCACCCAGGCGAGCGCCAGCTGCGCGGCCGTCACGCCCTTCTCGGCGGCAAGCTGTTCGAGCGTGGCGACGAGGGCGGCGTTGGCGTCGAAATTCTCCGCCTGGAAGCGCGGTACCTGCCGGCGGAAATCGTCGGCGGCAAGATCGTCGGCCTTGCGGATCGCCCCCGTCAGGAAACCGCGGCCAAGCGGACTGTAGGGCACGAAACCGATGCCGAGCTCGCGGCAGGTGGCGAGCACATCCTCTTCGGGGTCGCGCGTCCAGAGCGAATATTCGCTCTGGAGTGCGGCGATCGGATGCACCGCATGGGCGCGGCGGATGGTGGCGCTGCCGGCTTCCGAGAGGCCGAGGGCGCGGACCTTGCCCTCCCTCACCAGCTCGGCCATGACGCCGACCGTCTCCTCGATCGGCACATCGGGATCGACGCGGTGCTGGTAGAACAGGTCGATGGTCTCGATCCCAAGCCGCTTCAGCGAGGCCTCGGCGACCTGCCGCACATGCTCGGGACGGCTGTCGACGCCGGCGATGGCGGCAGCACCTGTCTTGTTCGTATCGATCTTGAAGCCGAATTTGGTGGCGATCACCACGTGGTCGCGGAATGGTTTCAGCGCCTTTCCGAGAAGGGTCTCATTGGTAAAGGGGCCATAGACTTCGGCGGTGTCGAAAAAGGTGACGCCGAGTTCGACGGCGCGATTGAGCGTCCTCATTGATTCCGCTTCGTCGCTGGTGCCATAGGCAAAGCTCATGCCCATGCAGCCGAGGCCGACGGCTGAGACGGTCAGATCGTTTCCGAGTTTCCGGGTTTTCATCATGTGCTCCGTTTCTGAGCTGGGAACCGCTCTATGCGGCACGGGCAGACTATATCCCTGCGTCATCGGTCAGAAAATACATGCAGTTTCTAACGGCTTGTTCTATTATTTCGATCAATGAACAGAACACAGCTCTCGCAACTCGCCGTTCTCGCCGCCGTTTCGGAGCATCGCAGCTTCCGCGCCGCAGCCAAGGAACTCCTCGTCGCGCCGTCAGCGATCAGTCATGCGATCTCGAGCCTGGAGGAAAGCCTGGGTGTCAGGCTTCTGGCGCGCACCACCCGCAGCGTCGCGCCGACGGAGGAGGGCCGCCTGCTTCTCCAGCGGCTGCGTCCGGCGCTTGAAGAGATCGATATTGCCCTGGAGGCCGTCCGCGATACCCGCGCCAAGCCCGCCGGCAATCTGCGGATCACCGCGCCGCGCTTCGCCTCCGATCTCCTGCTCGCCCCGCGCCTCGGCGACTTTCTCAACCTCTATCCCGATATCACCCTGGAGATCGCCAATGAGGACGGCTTCACCGATATCGTCAAGGAGGGTTTCGATGCCGGCATAAGGCTCGAGGAGAGCCTGGAAGCCGATATGATCGCGGTCAAGGTCTCGCCCGATCTGACGACTGTCATCGCCGCGTCGCCCGAATATTTCGAGCGTTATCCAAAGCCTGGACACCCGCGCGATCTCGTCCATCACCGCTGCATCAAACGGCGCTTCACCAACGGCTCCATCTATCGCTGGGAATTCGAAAAGGACGGGCAGGAATTGGTCGTTGCAGTCGATGGGCCGCTGATTGTCAGCGAGGACCGGCTGGCCCTGCTTGCGGCGCTGAATGGCGCCGGCCTTGCCTATCTCTTCGATATGCGGGTGGATGCCGAGCTGGCGAGCGGCAAGCTGGTGCGGGTACTGGAGGACTGGTGCGCACCCTATTCCGGGCCGTTTCTCTATTACCCCACCCGGCGGCAGATGCGCCCGGCGCTGCGAGCCTTCATCGATTTCTTCAGATATGTCACTGCATAATACCTTGGATCGTCATCGATCTAAGGAATTACGCAGCAATTTCAAGTGTTACAGCGTCCTTTGCGCGCCTGATAGACGCGCGGCGCCGTAGAAGGATACGGGCGGCCGGCAACAGACCCGCCGCCCGTTCTGTTCATTCCGTCAGGCTGCCTTGGCCTTCTGGTTCGCCGCCGTGGTGGCGAGCTGCGAGAGGGTCTTGTCTGTCGCCGTTTCTTCCTGCAGCGTCTGGTCGAGCAGGCTGACGACATCCTTGAGGCCAAGCGTCGCAGCCCAGGTCTTCAGCGTGCCGTAACGGGCGATTTCATAATGCTCGACGGCCTGGGCCGCGGAAATCAGCCCGGCATCCAGCGCCGGCGTGCCCTTGAATTCCTCCATGATTTCCTCGCCCTCGGCGATAATGCCCTGGATCGCCTCGCAGGTCTTGCCCTGGGCGCGTTTGCCGATCTTCTCGAAAACCTGCTGCAGGCGCTCGACCTGGCCTTCGGTTTGCTCCAGGTGCTTCTGGAAACCCGCCTTCAGTTCCGAAGACTGCGCAGCGCGCGCCATCTTCGGCAGGGCGCGCAAAATCTGCCGTTCGGCAAAATAGATGTCCTTCAGCGTGTCGTAGAAGAGATCTTCCAACGTCTTTTCCTTGGCCATTTTCTCGATCCTTATTCTGGGAAAGGCCGCGAATGCGGCGACACACTAAGAAGCAAGGATTGCGCAAATTGTTCCCGACCGATTTCGGGTGGACTGGAAATCTGCTCCGGGCGATGATTCTGCCGTCGATGTGGAAGGAAGAGAACGTCATGCGCAAGCCGGGTTCGATGAAGGGGCTGGAGGATCTCGGCCGTGTGCGGCTGTCGCAGAACTTCTTCTTCCGCGATTTCCTGCATTCCGAAATTGCCGATTTCCACCGCATCCCCAATATTCCCGAGGATCCCGATCTGGCGATCGAGGCAGGCAGGAGGCTTTGCCAGGAATTGTTGGAGCCGCTGGAAGCGGCCTTCGGTCGTCTGCATATCCGTTCCGGCTATCGATCGCCTGATGTCAACAGGTTCGGCAACGACAACAATCTGAACTGCTCGACCAATGCTGCCACCGCAGCCCATCACATCTGGGACATGCGGGACTTCGACGGCTGCATGGGTGCTGCGGTCTGCATTGCCGTGCCATGGATGCTCGACCGCTACAGCGACGAAAGCGACTGGCAGCGTCTCGCCTGGTGGATCCACGATCATCTGCCTTATGCTTCGCTCTGCTTCTTCCCCAAGCTCTGGGCCTTCAATATCCAGTGGCACGAGCGGCCGAAACGGGTGATCCAGAGTTACGTCAGCCCGCGCGGCATCCTCACCAAGCCGGGCATGGCGAATTGGGAGGGAAAACATTCCGAATGGTACGAAGGTTTTCCTGCCCTCAGAAGCTGATGCGATAGCGGATATGGCCGTCGCTCTCGACATAGCTGTCATAGAGCGCCCGGGCCGTCTTGTTCTGCTCGCTCGTATGCCAATAGAGCCGCGACCAGCCCCTGGCTTTGCAGGTGGCGACGAGATCGTCCATCAGTGCCCGCCCGACGCCTTGGCCGCGTGCCTCGGGATCGACGAACAGATCTTCGAGATAGCAATCCCTGCCGCGGATCCAGCTGCCCTCATGGGTGAGATAGAGCGCAAAGCCCATGATCCTGCCGTCGACCTCGGCGACGCGCATGGCGATCGCCGACGCCGGATCGAAAACCCGGCGCCATGTCTGGTCGGTGATATCGGCATCGACCGTAACCTCGTAAAAGGCGAGATAATCAGCCCAGAGGTCGCGCCAGCGGGTTTCGTCTTCCAGGCGGGCATCGCGGATCGTCACGGTCATCGTCTCTTCTCTTTCAGCGGCCGGCTTCATCGAGCAGCGCCATCGCGTCATTGGAAAGGGCAAGTGTCGCCGATTTCGCCAGGCTTTCAAGCTGCGAAAGACTGGTGGCGCTGGCGATCGGCGCTGTCACGCCCTTCTTGCGCAAAAGCCAGGCGAGCGAAATTTCCGCGGGCTTGGCGCCGGTTTCAGCGGATACCCTGTCGAGTGCGGCAAGAATGCGCAGGCCTTTGTCATCGAGATATTGCAAGACGCGGCCCTCGCGGGCGCGGCCCTGCGTATCGGCCTTGCTGCGGTATTTGCCGGTGAGGAAGCCGGCGGCGAGGCTGAAATAGGTGATGACGCCGATATCTTCCTTGATGCAAAGCTCGGCGAGCGGCCCCTCGCAGCTTGAGCGCTCATAGAGGTTATATTCCGGCTGTACCACATCGTAACGCGGCAGACCGGCCTTTTCGGCAGCGTCGAAGGAAGCCTGCAGCAGCGCTGCATCATAATTCGAGCAGCCGATGGCGCGGATCTTGCCTTGCTGCTTCAGCTTGGCATAGGCGCCGAGCGTTTCCTCGTGCGGCGTATCGGCATCCGGCCAATGCGAGAGATAGAGGTCGATATAATCGGTCTGCAGTCGACTGAGCGAATCCTCGACCGCCTTGAGGACATAACTCTCCTTCAGCGTCTTGCCCTGTCCCATGTCCGAGCCGACCTTGGTGACGATCACGGCCTTATCGCGGGAGACGCTTGCCTGTTTCAGCCAGCGCCCGATGATCTCCTCGGAATCGCCGCCCTTATTGCCCGGAACCCAGGCGGAATAGACATCGGCCGTGTCGATCGTGTTCAGCCCCGCATCGAAGAAGGCGTCGAGAATGGCGAAGGATGTTTTCTCGTCGGCCGTCCAGCCGAAGACATTGCCGCCGATCACGATCGGCGCGACCGAAAGACCTGTTTTTCCAAGCCGGCGCATTTCCATGACGCTCTCCAAAATTCTGCAATGATTGAAATCGCGGATACGGCAGAACGCCGTCCCGCAGCATGATGCCGAAACGTGTAAGCGGTTTTCGGACGACATCATGCTCTGACGATTCGGAAGAACTTAGCGCATTGCGGGCATCCGGGAAGGCAAACTTCCGTGATTTCAGCCCGCGCCATTGCGCCGCAGCTGAGGCCTGAATATGGTTCGCGGAAATCTGTTTGGGAGGTTTGGATATGCTGCGCTTCGGTATCATTTCAACGGCGAAGATCGGCCGCGACAATGTCGTTCCCGCAATCCAGGACGCGGAAAATTGCGTCGTCACGGCGATTGCCAGCCGTGATCTTACACGTGCCAGGGAGATGGCCGACCGTTTCTCCGTGCCGCATGCCTTCGGCTCCTATGAGGAGATGCTGGCCTCCGATCTCATCGACGCGGTCTACATCCCGCTGCCGACCTCGCAGCATATCGAATGGTCGATCAAAGCAGCCGATGCCGGCAAGCACGTGCTCTGCGAGAAGCCCCTGGCGCTGAAGGCAGGCGATATCGACGAAGTGATCGCCGCCCGCGACCGCAACCGCGTGGTGGTCACCGAAGCCTACATGATCACCTATTCCCCGGTCTGGCGGAAGGTGCGCGCGCTGATCGACGAGGGTGCGATCGGTTCGCTCCGGCATGTGCAGGGCGCCTTCACCTATTTCAACCGCGATCCCGCCAACATGCGCAACGTTCCCGAGCTTGGCGGCGGCGGCCTTCCCGATATCGGCGTCTATCCCGTCATGGGCACGCGGTTTTCCACCGGCAAGGAACCGCTGCGGATCCAGGCGGTCACCGAGCGCGATCCCGAATTCGGCACGGATATCTATTCGAGCGTCAAAGCCGATTTCGGCGACTTCGAGCTGAGCTTCTATATCTCGACGCAGATGGCCAACCGCCAGGTCATGGTCTTCCACGGCACCGACGGTTACATCGAGGTCAAATCGCCGTTCAACGCCAATCGCTGGGGGCCTGAGGAGATCGAGCTTGCCGACCGCAGCCACAATGAATCGCGCATCTTCCGCTTCCAGGACAGCCGCCAGTACAAGCGTGAGGTCGAAGCCTTCGCCCGGGCGGTGAAGGACAACAAGGAAGAGCTCGTCACGCTGGAAAATTCGAAATTGAACCAGAAGGTGATCGACGCGATCTACCGGGCCAGCGAGAAGGACGGCTGGGAAGCCGTCTAGCGCATATTTCGAGAATTATTCGGCGCGGAAGACGAAGCGCGAATAGCCGAAGAAGCTGAACACCATCGAGGCGATGCTGGCGATCACCATCGCTGCCAGCGGCTGAAGTGCCGGCAGCGACAGCAGAAGCGTGGAATAAAGCCCATAATTGACGAGCGCTGCCGTCACCCCGATCGAGCCGTACCGGAAGCCTTCGGCGGCGAGCGTCCGGCCGGAGCGATCGAAAGTGTAGCGCCGGTTGAAAACCCAGGTCACTGCCATTGCGCAAGCGATCGCCACCAGCCGTGCCAGAAACGGCCCAAGCGACGTCAGATGCAGCAGCGCCGACAGCATGCCGGCATCGACGAGGAAGCCGATTCCGCCGGCGATGGTAAAGCGGATGAGCTTTCTCACGCCGCATCCGCCTTGCCGGGACGCGTGCGCGATACCGGCGCTGTCTGGCTGAGCGGTGCCTTGACCGCACTTGGCGTCTCCAGGTTCATATAATGGATGCGAAGCTGTTCGGCGCGGGCACGGGCTACCGAATCCAGGATGACGCCGGCGGTAAACAGCATGAAGGAGATCATCATCAGCGCCATCGACAGCACCCAGGTCGGCATGCGGCTGACGAGGCCCGTCTGGAAATATTCCGCCAGCACCGGCGCCATGAAGCCGAGGCTCGCCAGCATGAAGCTGGCGCTGATCGTGCTGAAGAAGGCGAAGGGCCGCGTCTCCTTCATCAGCATCGCGAACATCCAGAGGATCCTGCCGCCGTCGCGGAAGGTCGAAAGCTTGGAATGCGAGCCTTCCGGCCGGCGGCCGTAATCGAGTTCCAGCTCGCTGACCGGCAGTTTCAGCCGCGAGGCGTGCACGGACATTTCGGTTTCGATCTCGAAGCCGCCCGATACCGCCGGGAAGCTCTTGACGAAGCGGCGCGAGAAAGCGCGGTAGCCGGAAAAGATGTCGGTGAAGTCGGGGCCGAAGATCGTCCGGTAGAGCAGGTTGAAAAGCCGGTTGCCGAGCGCGTGGCCCTGACGGCCGGCATCGGCATGAACGCCGCGTCGGGTTCCCACCACCATGTCGGCCCGCTCGGTCAGCAGTGTGCGCACCAACTCTTCGGCATCCTCAGGCGCGTAAGTGCCGTCGCCGTCGGCGATGATGTAGATGTCGGCGTCGATGTCGGCGAACATGCGGCGCACGACGTGGCCCTTGCCTTGCCGCCGCTCGCGCACGACATGCGCGCCGGCAAGCATCGCCTGCAGCGCAGTGCCGTCGGTGGAATTATTGTCGTAGACGTGGATCGCCGCATCCGGCAGCGTCGCGCGGAAACCCCGCACCACAGGGCCGATTGTCGCTGCCTCGTTATAGCAGGGAAGCAGGACGGCAATATTCGGATTATCGGTACGCGATCGGGCCATGACTCTACTCGTTACACTGAAAGCCGCACGCAGCCTAAATCACCCGCCGTTAATAAGACCCTATGACGCAGGCAAAATCGGTAGCCGCCGCAAGCGGCTTTACACTTTCTTGATCGGCGACGGCTAAGCTTCGGCCATCTCGAAACGAAGCGCTAACCACGATGAACGCCGTGCAGCCGATCGCCAATGCCGCATCCGTGACCACTGCCCAAAGGGGCGGACTGGGCAGGTTGATGATGCGCCTGTGGCCAACCGTCATCGCCTATAGCGTCGTTCTCGCCACCATCCTCCTCGTCGCCAAGCTTTTTACCGCCACCGATTATGTCGGTCCCGACAATGACGACGGAATGCGTCTCATCGAGGTTCGCGATTTTCTCGCCGGACAGGGATGGTTCGATCTGATGCAATATCGCCTCGGCCTCGGTGGCGGCACGCTGATGCATTGGTCGCGGCTGATCGATCTGCCGATCGCTTCGCTGATCTGGTTCTTCGGCCTGTTTGCGCCCCGCGAGACGGCCGAGGCGCTGGCGCTTGCCGTCTGGCCGGTTTCGCTCGTCCTGCCCGCCATGCTCGCCATGGCCGTTGCCGGCCGGCGTATCGGCGGTATTGCCGGCATGCATATCTGTCTCGGCATGACCGGTCTTGCGATCTACACCGGCAACCGTTTCGCGCCTGGAGCCATCGATCATCACAATGCGCAGCTGGCGCTGGTTGCGACGATGGTGGCGATGCTGCTGGATCCTGAGCGGCACGGCTGGAGTTATGCGGTTGCCGGTATCGCGGCGGCCATCGCCATTGCCATCGGCGCCGAGACGACGCCTTTCGTCGCCGCGGTCTGTCTGACCATCGCTGTGCTCTGGGCCTGGGAAGGGGAGAAATTCGCCGCCGCCGCTAAGGCCTTCGGCCTGGCGCTGGCGATTGCGATCAGCATCCTCTTTGTCGCAACGGTGCCGCCCCGGCTCTATTCGACGGTCACCTGCGACAATCTCTCGCTCGGTTATTACAGCTTGGCGGCGATCGGCGGCGGGCTGCTGCTGTTTTCGGCGGTTTTTGCGAGCCGCCTGCGCCGGCCATTGCGCTTTGCAGCGCTTGGCCTCGTCGGCGCCGGCGTTCTCGGTTCGGCGATGGTGATTGCGCCGCAATGCCTGAGCGACCCGCTCGCCGGTCTCGATCCGATGCTGGTCGAGCTCTGGCTGAGGAATGTGTCGGAAGCGCAGTCGGCCTTCGCTCTCGCTCGCACCGATCCCTTCGCGATCGGTGGTTTCTATGCGGCCGGTCTGTTCGGCATCACGGTCTGCATCTTCCGCATCGTTCGGCGCGACCGCATGCAGATCCATCTGGTTCTGCTCTTCCTGCTCGCCACCAGCTTTGCGATCGCGCTGGTCCAGGTGCGCGGCAGCACTTTCTCGAACCTGCTCTCCATTCTGCCGCTTGCCTTGCTGATCATCGATATCAGGCGGATCTCCAACAGCGACAGCGAGAACGTTGCCGCCGCCTTCGTCTATATCGTCACGGTGCTGGCCAGCGTTCCGGCCGCCTGGGCACTCGGCGGCGGACTTGCCTCGCTGCAGTTGGAGAATGGCGCGCAGAAGCTGGCGACAGAAAAGCTGCTTTCCTGCACATCGAAAGCGGCGCTGGCGCCGCTCGCCGGGCTTCCGGCCGGCCTGGTCTCCGCACCCTCGGAAATGGGCGTGCCGATCCTCCGTTTCACGCAGAACCGGGTTCTTTCCGCGCCCTATCACCGCAATCAGGGCGGCATGCTGACGGAACTGCATATCGGTCTGGCGGAGCCGCAGGAGGCGGAAGCCTTCCTGAAGGGGGCTGATGTGACGGTGCTTGGCTTCTGCCCCGCCGACCTGCAGACCCGGGAGATCGCCAAGCTGAAACCGGATGGGCTCTACGCGGAACTCGGCAAAGGCAATATTCCGCCCTATCTGGAGCCGCTTCCGAAGGCGGCTGAGGTGGGCGTTCAGTTCTTTCGCTATCGGCCGGCGGTGAACTGACGCCGGCAGTTTTCGGCTAGCCTTTAGTGGGAAACGCGCGTCGCGGGGCGAAGCCGCGTTTTGGCAAAGAGCCCGAGAACGAAGAGCATGAGGCCGCCATTATAGCCGAGAACGGCATAGACGAAGGCCAGGATGGAGACCGGCCCGGGCGAGGTGATCGCCGCCACCGCGAAGGTTATTCCGATCAGCGCGGCAACCAACGCGATCGCGGCGGCCGAGCGCGTTTGCCCGGCGGTGATGCCCAATGCTGCTGCTGTGAGAATAATCATTTCAGCACCTTCCCAGTGATAACGAGGGGAAGCATAGGAAGCGCCAGCTAACAAAGATTTACCGGCACTCCCCGCCGAAAAGCCTTTGTATTGCGGTGGTTAGCAATCCCTTTCATCTATAACGCGCATTCTAACGATGCGTTCCGCAACCAAACGGATTTACCCGATTTCGCTGTTCACCCGCCAGGCTGCCGCGACCACATGTGCCCGCCGCCGCCGACTTCGACAGCCGGGAAAACAGGCTCGCTGCGCCGATACCGACCTTCCCGTTTGCCGCCGATCGACATAAAAAGAAGGGATGAGCAACCTCTTCGACAGCGATTCGCCGACCAACCTTGCCGAATATTCGGTTTCGGAGCTTTCCGGCTCGATCAAGCGCACCGTCGAAACGGCCTTCGACCAGGTTCGTGTGCGCGGCGAAATATCAGGCTATCGCGGGCCGCATTCTTCGGGTCATGCCTATTTCGCGCTGAAGGACGATCGCGCCCGCATCGACGCGGTCATCTGGAAAGGCACCTTCTCGCGGCTGAAGTTCCGTCCGGAAGAGGGTATGGAGGTGATCGCCACCGGCAAGGTCACCACCTTTCCCGGCTCCTCGAAATATCAGATCGTCATCGAGACGCTGGAGCCGGCCGGCGCCGGCGCCCTGATGGCGCTGATCGAGGAGCGCAAGCGCAGGCTCGGCGCCGAAGGCCTGTTCGATGCCGCCCGCAAGAAGCGGCTGCCCTTCATGCCCAGGGTGATCGGCGTCGTCACCTCGCCGACAGGTGCCGTGATCCGCGATATTCTTCACCGGATCTCCGATCGTTTCCCCGTGCATGTCCTCGTCTGGCCGGTGAAGGTTCAGGGCGAGGGATCCGGCGAGGAGGTGGCGAACGCCATTCGCGGCTTCAACGCGCTGGAGCCGAAAGGCGCCATCCCCCGCCCGGACGTGTTGATCGTCGCGCGCGGCGGCGGCAGCCTTGAGGATCTCTGGAGTTTCAACGACGAGATCGTCGTGCGTGCGGCCGCCGAAAGCCGGATACCCCTGATCTCGGCGGTCGGCCATGAAACCGACTGGACGCTGATCGACTATGCCGCCGATGTCCGTGCCCCGACGCCGACAGGAGCTGCCGAGATGGCTGTGCCGGTCAAGGCGGAGCTCGAGGCGCAAACCGCTGCCCTTGCCGCGCGGCTGCAGGGCTGCATGAACCGGCAGATGGACCAGCGCCGCCAGTCGGTGCGCGCTCTGATGCGGGCGTTGCCGTCGCTCGACCAGCTTCTTGCCTTGCCGCGCCGGCGTTTCGATGAGGCGGCGGCCGGCCTTGGCCGCGGACTGGAACTCAACACCATCAACAAGCGCCGCGGCTTCGAGCGCGTCGCCGCGCATCTGCGCCCCGATGTGCTGGCCAACCGCATCGCCGAGCGGCGGCAGACTCTGAACGAGCGGATGGTGCGGGCCGAGCGCATGGTCGAGCGGCTGATCGACCGCTCGAAATCCCGCGTCGGCCGCGCCGAGGCGGTCTTCGCCTCGCTCCCAGCCCGCCTGCAGGCGCAGACCGGCCGCGCCCGCGACCACCTCGCCAATCTCATCCGGCACGCCGACACCGCGACATCCCATCGACTGATCCGGGCAAAAGCAGCACTTGCGGCGCAGGATCGCGTGCTGCAGTCGCTCTCCTACAAGAATGTGCTGAAGCGCGGCTACGCGGTGATCCGCGACGATGAGAATAGGCCGGTGTCGCAGGCTTCAGCTCTTTCGACAGGTGCCGCAGTCTCTATCGAATTTTCCGACGGCCGCATCGGCGCGGTGACCACGGAAGACGGCGCACCGCCTGCCTCGCTGAGGAAGCGGCCTGCCAGGGAAACCGGCGATCCGTCGAAGCAGGGAAGTCTGTTTTAGAGCGGGTCCTAGCGGCCGACGCGCTGGTTGCGGCCATGGGTCCTCGGGTCAAGCCCGAGGACGACGGAGGGTGAGGGTGCCTATGCGGCAAGGAATGCAAGCGCAGCGGTGATTTTGTTGAAATTGGCGTGTTTTATTTTGCGCGATTCCGACGCAGAACTGCTGGCCCATTTTACTGAAATTCCTTCGGACGTCCCTATCTTGCCGCTCGGGTCCCCCACCCTCCGTCCTGCTCGGGCTTGACCCGAGCATCCATGCCGCAAGCACTCCGCCACATAGTGGAAACTACTCGAAATCCGAAAGAAACTTCCTGAGCAACCGGTCGAGTTCCGCCTTATCGGCAGCGCTCAGGTTCCCCGTCAGCCGGTGCTGATTGGCGACATGCGCATCGACGGCCGCTTCCACCGTCGCCAGCCCCTTATCTGTCAGCGCGATCAACACGCTGCGCCTGTCATCCGGGTTGACGATGCGCTCGACGAAGCCTGATTTCTCCAACTGGTCGATGCGGTTGGTCATCGTACCGGAGCTGACCATGGTCATCTCCAGGAGTTCGCCCGGCGAGAGCCGGTGCGGCGCGCCGGAGCGGCGAAGCGTGGCCAGCACGTCGAAGGCGGAGGTGGAAAGCCCGTGCTTCATGAGCACCGCCTCCACTTCGCGGCCGAGATGGGTGCCGAGGCGCTTCAGGCGTCCGAGGATGCCCATCGGTTCGACGTCGAGATCCGGACGTTCCTGGCGCCATTGCGCCAGGATCCTGTCGACGTGATCCGGCTTGCTGTCTTTGCTCATCATCCATCGATAACATCCATTATCTTGACGTCAAGATAAAACCGGGTAAAATGGATTTATCTTGAAATAGAGATTCTTGAAATGAAGATAAATAGCCGTTGCACCGCCGATCTTGCGGCGACCGCGCTTGCGCCCGCCATCTGGGGCAGCACCTACATCGTCACCACCGCATTTCTCCCGGCCGGATATCCGCTGACGGTGGCGATGCTGCGCGCCTTGCCGGCCGGGCTGCTGCTTCTGCTGCTGGTGAGAAAATTGCCCTATGGCATCTGGTGAAGAAGGGCCTTCATTCTCGGCACGCTGAACTTCGCGTTCTTCTGGGCGATGCTCTTCGTCTCGGCCTACCGGCTGCCGGGCGGCGTTGCCGCAACGGTCGGCGCGGTGCAGCCGCTGATCGTCATCGCGCTGTCGCGGCTTTTCCTCGGCAAGCCGATCCGGCCGCTTGCCGTCTTGGCGGGTCTTGCCGGCATGGCCGGCGTGGGATTGCTGGTATTGACGCCGAAGGCGGGGCTCGATCCTGCGGGCGTTGCCGCCGGTCTTGCCGGCGCCGTCTCGATGGCCTTCGGCACGGTGCTGACGCGGCGCTGGGCGCCGCCGGTGTCAAACCTCACCTTCACCGCCTGGCAATTGACGGCAGGCGGCATCCTGCTGGTGCCTTTTGCGCTTTTCCTCGAACCGGCGCTGCCGGAACCGACCGTCGCAAATATCGCCGGCATTGCCTATCTCGGCCTGATCGGCGCGGCCTTCACCTATCTTCTGTGGTTTCGCGGCCTGTCGCGCATCGAGCCCTCGGCGGTCGCCTCGCTCGGCTTTCTGAGCCCCGTCGTCGCCACGCTGCTCGGCTGGCTGGCGCTCGGCCAGAGCCTGGCGCCGGCGCAGATCGCCGGCTTCGCCATGGTCCTTGCCAGCGTCTGGCTCAGTCAGCGCGCGACGATGCCGGTCAGGCCCATTCGCCCTGCCGCATCACCGGAACCCGCAAACCATCCGGCTTGACGCCGTCGATATCGACCTTATCCGAGCCGATCATCCAGTCGATATGGATCAGGCTGGAATTGCCGCCCTGCGCCTTGATCTCCTCCTGGCTCAGTGTCGCGCCGTTCAGGAAGCACTTGGAATAGCACTGGCCGAGCGCGATGTGGCACGAGGCGTTTTCGTCGAACAGCGTGTTGTAGAACAGGATGCCGCTCGCCGAGATCGGCGAGGAATGCGGCACGAGCGCCACTTCGCCGAGCCGGCGCGCACCTTCGTCGGTATCGAGCACCTTGTTCAGGACCTCTTCGCCGCGCGATGCCTTCGCCTCGACGATGCGCCCTGCCTCGAAGCGCACCTGGATATTGTCGATCAGCGTGCCCTGGTGCGACAGCGGCTTGGTGCTGGAAACATGGCCTTCGACGCGCAGCGCATGCGGCGTGGTGAAGACTTCCTCGGTCGGGATGTTCGGATTGCAGGTAATGCCGTTCTTGGCGGTGGAAGCGCCGCCATGCCATTCATGCCCGTCGGCAAGTCCGACCGTCAGGTCGGTGCCCGGTCCCTGGAAATGCAGCGAAGCGAAGCGCTCGCCGTTCAGCCAGGCGGAGCGCTTGGCCAGATTGGCATTGTGTTCGGCCCAGGCGGCGACGGGATCGCTGACATCGACGCGCGAGGCGGCAAAGATCGCCTTGGCGAGCTTGGCGATGGCGATCGGTTCAGGATCGCCGGGGAAGACCACCTTGGCCCAGGACGGATTGGGATAGGAGACGATGTTCCAGTTGATGTCGAAATTCGAGATCTTTTCCAGCGCCGGCTTGTAGGCGGTCGATGTGGCGCGATTGGCGCGGCCGACCTTGCCGGCATCCTGCTCGGACAGCAGCAGCGGATTGTCGCCGGCGATCGCAAGGCGCGCCGCCCCGTTGTCATAGGCCTTGGCCATGCCCTCATAGAGCCAGTCGGAGGCGCGGTCGAAGCTCTCGTCGCTGCCGTGCTGATAGCGCGCCAGCGTCGTTTCCTCGTCGGAATAGAAGGCGGTGACGAGGCCGGCGCCCGCCTGATAGGCGTGCTTGGTGATCAGCCGAACGAGCGGCAGCGCCACCACAGGTGCGGTGACGACCAGATCCTGACCTTTGCGCAGCTGCAGCCCGACCTTGACGGCGACCTCAGCAAGCTTCTCCAGCTTGACGGGATCAATGGTGTTCTGGCTCTGGGGCATGAAAGTCATGTTCAACCTGCCTTCTGTCATCGACGCTAGAGCAATTCCAGGAAAAGTGCGAAGCGGTTTTCCGTCCGGAATTGCGTAGATCCAAAAGATTGGAGCGGTTCTGCGCTTCCGTGAAAAGCTGAACCGGTCCAAGAGGCTGGCAGACTTAGACCCGTTTGCGGCGAAAATGAAGTGTCGTGTCGCCGAATTGCCGGCGGCCGGATGGATGTCCGGCCGCCAGTTGCGCTTCAGGCGGCGGCAGGCAGCCTGAGCAGGATCGAGTTATGCTTCTCCAAAAATTCCGTCAGCCGCTGCGGGTAATCCTCGCCGACGGCGGCCTTCACGCTTGCGCGCTCGGACAGCGCCTTGCGCCAGCGCTTCATCCGCTTGAGCCCTTCGAAGATGCCCCTGTCGCCAAGCGTATCGAAGAGATCGAAATAGCGGAAGACCGGCGCGAAGACGGCATCGACCAGGCCGAAGCTGCTGCCGGCAAAATAAGGCCCGTCGCCCAGCACCCCTTCGAGCGTCGTGAACTTTGCAATGAGCGCCTTGCGCTTGGCCTCCAGCTGCAGTTCATCCTGTGCCGTTTCATAACCCCAGAGATCGGACAGCAAGGACGAACCGAATTCCATCCAGCCGCGATTGAAGGCACGCGTCAGCGCGTCTTTGGGATGCAGCGCGACGCCTGGCTGCGTTTCCTCCAGATATTCGCAGATGACGCTGCTTTCGAACAGGACGGCCCCGCTGCCATCCTCCTCCTCGATCCTGAGCAGCGGCACCTTGCCGAGCGGCGAAATTTTCAGGAACCAGTTCGGCTTGTCGGCAAGATCGATGTTGATGCGCTCGAAAGGCACACACTTCTCGAGAAGCGCGATCGCGGCGCGCTGCACATAGGGGCAGAGATGATGGCTGATGAGGGTAAGCCTGCTCATGGAAATCTCCTGATCACAATCTATGCAAATGCATCTAATAGCGCTTGCGACGGAATTCAAGATAGATGTAATTGCATTTATGCCTGAGAAAATGCCGAAACCGAGCGAAGCCTCCACCCTTGCCTGGACGAGCATCATGCGCGTCCGCGAGCGCCTGCTCGGCGCGATCGAATCCGAGCTGAAGGCGGCCGGCATGCCGCCGCTTGCCTGGTATGACGTGCTGTGGGAACTGGCGCGCGCCGGGGAAGGCAGGCTGCGCCCCTATGAGATCGAAGAGCGGACTTTGCTTGCGCAGTATAATCTTTCCCGCCTGATCGACCGGCTGGAAAGGGAGGGCCTCGTCCGGCGCGAGGTCTTCGCCGAGGATGGGCGCGGCCGCTGGGTTGTGATCACCGAGGCCGGCCGGCAGCTCCGCGAGCGCATGTGGACCGTTTATGGCGGCGCGATCGAGACCCATATTGGCTGCAAGCTTGCCGAAAACGAGGCGAAGACGCTTGCCGGCCTGCTCGACCGTTTTCTCTAAGATCAGGCGACCAACGGTGCAGCGATCGCCTTCAAGGCCTTCAGCGCCTCCTTCGGGTCGAGCCGCACCTGCAGCCCGCGCTGCCCGCCATTGATATAGACGAGCGGTTCGGCAAGGGCGGCTTCCTCGATTGCCGTCGGCACGGTCTTCTTCTGGCCGAAGGGACTGATGCCGCCGACATGATAGCCCGTCAGTCGCTCGGCATCGGCCGGCTTCATCATATTGGCCGACTTGCCGCCAAAGGCACTGGCGAGCTTCTTCATGCTGACCTCGCGATCCGACGGCACGACGACGCAGACCGGCTTGCCGTCCACCTCGGCCATCAGCGTCTTCAGCACCCGATGCGGCTCTTCGCCCAAGGCCTCGGCCGCCTGCAGCCCGACGCGCTCGGCGCCGGGATCGTAATCATAGGTATGGACGGTGAAGGCGACGCCTGCCTGGGAAAGAAGCTGTGTCGCGCGCGTGGTCTTGGACATTGGCCGCCGATCATCCCGCGAACGTGCCGGCGTAAACCTCCGGCTTGAAGCCGACCAGCAGCTTGCCCTTCGCCGCCAGCACCGGACGCTTGATCATCGACGGCTGATCGAGCATCAGCGCGATCGCCTTTTCCCGGCTCAGATTCTCGCGCTCGGAATCGGGCAGTTTGCGAAACGTGGTGCCGGCGCGGTTGAGGACGGTATCGAGGCCGGCCTGATCGATCCAGGATTCGAGATGGGCGCGGTCGATGCCTGATGCCTTGTAATCGTGAAATTCATAGGCGACGCCGTGAGCTTCCAGCCAACTGCGGGCCTTCTTCATCGTGTCGCAATTTTTGATGCCGTAGATGGTGACGGTCATGCCGATCGATCTCCTGTGATGCGACGGGATAACATGCGTGACGGGCGGCGCAAACGCCATGCGGCATATATCCCCGCCGCTCAATTCTCCAGTGCGCCGGCCTTGCGAGCGGCGTTGCTGGGACCGCCGCAGGCGATCTTCATCAGGTCGCCGCGCCGCCGCACCAGCCGGTCGGATGTCCGGGTCAGGATCAGCCCGTCCTGCGGCGCATGCAGGTCGATGCTGCCATCAGGCTGCCCCGGCCGGGTGACGATCGTCGCCAGAAGCTCGCCCTCAGCAACCCTGTCGCCGATCTTGCGATGGAAAAGCACGGCCCCACCTTCGGGCGCCCTGAGGATTTCGACATTGTCGAGCGGCACGGCGGGACCGGAAAATTCCGTCGGCGTCGTCCCGCCGCTGACGATCCCTCGCGCCGCAAGGAAACGCCAGAGCCCGTCGGCATCCTGCTTCGCCAGCAGCGGATCGACGTCGCGCTTGCCGCGCAGCTCGACGGTGACGGAAAGCCTGCCCGGCAGCCGGGACCGGCGCTCGCCGGGAACCTCGTATTTCCAGGCAAAACCGACGGCCTCCTCGAAGGCCGAACTTTCGCCATCGGAAAGCAGCACGGCCTGCATGTCGAGCGCGCCGGCAAGATCGGCCGCTTCAGGCCAGAAGGCCTCGTCGATATAGGCATATTGCAGCGATTCGTCGTCGCAATGCAGATCGAGCACGAGATCGGCGCGGAGCGCCATATGCAGGAGCTGTCGTTTCAACCTGTCGGTAGCCGGGTAATCGTCGAGGTCTTCGATCAGCGTCACCCGGTCGGCAAGGGAGATCAGCGGGAAATCCCGGTTGAAATTGGTGCGGGAGTTAAGGTCGAAACGGCCCTGCAAATCACCGAAATGCGACTGCGCCGCCCCGATCGGATTGGCCTGCGGCACGATGGTGATGTCGCCGGCGATCCCGCCTTCGCTTTCCGCCTGCCGCAGCCTCTCGCAGAGGAAATGCAGGAGCGCCGTTCCCGGCAGCTCGCCGGCATGCAGTGCCGCCTGAATATAGATCTTCGGCGCCTTCGCATTGCGGCCGGCGAAACGCAGCACCGGCAACCGCCACTCCGTCCCCGGCGTATCGCCTGGGATGATGATCTCTGAAACGTCCATGCTGTCTTCGCTCCGCATTGCCATCCAAACGGCTCTTCCAGCTTTATCCGCGGATATCCGGCAAGCGCAAGTCTGACCGGGCACGGTGCCTCAGGCGAGCAGCGGCCAGCGATCGATGATGTGGTGTTCGGTTTTTCCGAGAAGGCTGTGGATCAGCAGAATTCCCGCGCCGTCCACGAAACAGGTTGGTCGAGCCGGGTTGGCGGCACCGCCTTGCGGTCATAGAGCAGCGTCATATGCGGCGTGAAATTGCGATCGATATT
The DNA here is from genome assembly GCF_001187535.1 of Rhizobium ecuadorense. Classification (GTDB taxonomy): domain Bacteria; phylum Pseudomonadota; class Alphaproteobacteria; order Rhizobiales; family Rhizobiaceae; genus Rhizobium; species Rhizobium ecuadorense. The sequence continues at coordinate 6,068 of NZ_LFIO01001737.1, read as the reverse complement.
GGTGACGCAATCCGGTATTTTGCATGCCGACGCCCAACTGGACATGCAGGCGCATGAGCGGCATCGGCCCGCCTTTGCTGCAGAGCACCAGCGGCCGCGCCTTGTCTTCCCGCCTGAAGCTCATGATCCTGTCGAAGGTGACCGCGATCGGCGCGCCCTCGACCGTGGCGCCGGCCTGCCGGGCCACAAAGATCACGTCCTCCGGCAACACGTCATAGTCGCCGATGCCGATAACGCTCACATGCAGCGTCGTCAGTCGCGGCGTTGCGGAAAGGCAGAAGGTTTTGCCCTGTGGCCGCCGTTCCGGTTTTCGTCCGCCCGCCCGCGCCGATTTTGACCATGGTCGAAATCGAAGGAAATCTGGTCCATGCCTGTCAGGTCGTCATGACCGCCTCGCGCTCCAAAATGGGTGAAAGATACGCCGGCAAGGGAGAATATCAAGAACAAAAAAAGAACGAGATGCGCAAGAATCGGGTTGAAACAGCGGCCGTCCCGTACGATTTTGGTGGTAATCGAAAACGCGGAGGCTGCGTCATGGCCCAGACGATCCATCACTATCTCATCTTCGAAACCGCGGGCGGTTTCTGCGGCATTGCCTGGAGCGACGCCGGCATCACCCGTTTTCAGCTGCCGACGAAGTCAGCGGAAGCGACCGAGCGGCTGTTGCTGCGCCGCCTGCCTGAGGCCGAACCCGGCGCGCCGACGCCTGCGGTGCTCGAAACGGTCGCCGCCGTGAAGCGCTATTTCCAGGGCGAGGAAACGGATTTTTCCGGCGTCGAACTCGATCTTGCCGGGCAGGATGCCTTCTTCAGGGATATTTACGCGGCGGCACGGCGTGTCGGCTGGGGCCGCACGACCACCTACGGCGCGCTGGCGAAGGAGCTTGGCGCCGGGCCGGAAGCCGCCCGCGACGTCGGCCAGGCGATGGCGAAGAACCCTGTCGCGCTGATCATTCCCTGCCACCGGGTGCTGGCGGCTGGCGGCAAGATCGGCGGCTTCTCCGCTCCCGGCGGTTCGTCGTCGAAGACCCGCATGCTGGAGCTCGAAGGCGTCAACCTCGCCCCGCCGCCGCCCGCCCAGCAATCGCTGGGGTTTTAGGCGTGACGGCAACTCAATGCGGGCTGGCCGTTGGCCGGATGATGATCTCGCTGACATCGACGTCATCGGGCTGGCTGACGGCATAGAGGATCGAATTGGCGATCGCCTCTGGGCTGATCGTCACCGCCCTGAAAGCTCTCATGGCGTCTCGCGCCGTCGGATCGGTGATCGTGTCGGCCAGTTCCGATGTCGTCGTGCCGGGAGAAATGACGGTCACGCGGATGCAATCGGTCTCCTGCCGCAGCCCGTCCGAAATCGCCCGCACCGCAAATTTCGTCGCGCAATAGACGGCGGCCGTTGGCGAGACGCTGTGGCCGCCGATCGAAGCCAGGTTGATGATCTGCCCGGATCCCTGCGCCTTCATGATCGGTAGGGCTGCGGCGATGCCATAGAGCACGCCCTTGATGTTGACATCGACCATCCGGTCCCACTCGTCGACCCTGAGGGCCGCAAGCGGCGAAAGCGGCATGACGCCGGCATTGTTGACCATGACGTCCAACCGGCCGAATTCGGATCTCGCAAAACCTGCAAAGGCATCAACCTCGGAACGGTCGGTGACGTCAAGTTTTCTCAGGCGCACGCTGCCGCCCCTGGATTCGATTTCGCCGGCGAGCGCCCGCAGCCGCTCGCTGCGGCGTGCGCCGATCACGATATGGGCGCCCGCGGCAGCCAGCACCCTTGCCGCGGCCTCTCCGATGCCGCTGCTGGCGCCGGTGATGGCAATGACTTTTCCTTCGATACCAGACATTTCAAGCTCCTTTTCAGGCTGAGGTTTCCTCGGGTGTGCGATCAACTGGGGAAATCGACGCTCAGCGTCGTCTCCGCCCAGGCGTCGAAATTTGCCCGCAGCGCGTCGAGCCGCTCGCGGGCGATCTTCAGGGCGGGTGCGCCGAGGAGCAGCCGCAGCGGCGGCTCCTCCGCCTCGAATGCCGATATGATCGCGGCTGCGGCACGCGCCGGATCGCCCGGCTGTTTGCCGGAGACCGAACGGGTGGCCTGGCGCCGCTTGCCCGATGTCTCGGCATACTCGTCGATAACAGTCCTGGATTCGACCATCGATCGGCCGGCCCAGTCCGTGCGGAAGGCGCCGGGCTCGAGGATCGTCACATCGATGCCGAGTGGCTTGACCTCATGGGACAGCGATTCCGACAGGGCTTCGACCGCGAATTTGGTGGCGTGGTAATAGCCGGTGGCAGCGAAGGCGACGAGCCCGCCGAGCGAGGAGACGTTGAAGATGTGCCCCCGCCGGCGTGCCCGCATTCCCGGCAGGACCTGCCTGGTCACATCTATCAAGCCAAAGACGTTGGTCTCGAACTGGGCGCGGATCTCAGCATTCTCGCCCTCTTCGATCGCCGCGAGGTAGCCGTAGCCGGCATTGTTGACGAGCACGTCGATCGACCCGAAATGCGCCTCGGCATCATGAACCGCGCGGGCGACGGAGCGGCTGTCCGTCACATCGAGTGCGAGAGCAAGTGCGCGGTTTCCGTGTTCTGCCGTGAGATCGCTCAATGCCTCGGGTGTGCGCGCGGTTATGGCGGCGCGCCAGCCACGGGCGAGAACCGCTTCGGCAAGCGCCCGGCCGAGACCGGACGAAGCGCCTGTTATGAACCAGATGGGTGTGGTGGAAGACATGGTCGTCATCCTTTCCGGCCGGAAACGGCCCTTATCCCGAGTGACGGGTTATTTGCGGCGAAGCACCATGCCGCCATGATGGAGAGTATCGCCGTCGACAAAATCGCCGTCGGCGGTGAAGCCGGTGTCGTCCCAGTATTCGATGTGGCTTCCGGTGACTTCGTAGCGGCCTCGATAGGCGCTCTCCCGGTTGCCGCGGGCCTCGTCGTAACGGCCGTTGGCCAGAAGTTCGTGGCGCACACGGCCGTTATCCGTGACCCACATGCCGACATAGGGATGGTGCTGCATCGTGTTCTCGCTTGTTTGTTGATGCTTCGCGCGTTGACGGGATTGAACATAATGCGGCCGGTGACGATGATTAAGTTGCCAATCGGAGATGCCTTGGTTAGAAATTCTAACCAATGGTCGATGATCTCGAAGGCATTTCGGTCTTTCTTGCAGTGGCGGAAGCGCGCAATTTCCGGCTGGCCGGCGAGCGGCTCGGCGTCACCCGCTCCGCCGTCAGCCAGGCTTTGCAGCGCCTGGAGGATCGCCTTGGCGTCGCGCTTGTTCAACGCACGACGCGCAGCGTCAGCCTCACCGAAGCCGGCGAAGTCTTCTTCGAGGCGGTTCGCCCATCGGTGCGGCAGGTTAGCGACGCGATGCAGACGGTGCGGGACATGCAGGCGCGCCCGAGCGGCTTGCTCAGGATCACCGTTTCCTCGATCGCCGAGAGTTTTCTGTCAGGCACCTTGCTGGCCGGCTTCCTGCAGGCCTGCCCCGATATCAAACTCGATATCACCGTCACCGACGACGAATTCGATATCGTCGAGGCGGGCTTCGACGCCGGGGTCCGGCTGGGGGAAGTCATCGAGCGGGATATGATCGCCATCTCCGTCTCCGCGCCGCAGCGGCAATGCGCCGCCGCATCCCCCGCCTACCTCGAGCGCTGCGGCCATCCCCGCCATCCAAGCGAACTCCAGGACCATGCCTGCATCGGCTGGCGGCCGCGCCCGGATACCGCGCCCTATCGCTGGGAATTCACCGAGAATGATCGCGACTTCGACGTCTCCGTCGATCCCGCGGTGACGACCAACGACATGGGCATGATGATCCGCATGGCCTGCGCCGGCGCCGGCATCACCTTCGGCATGGTCGAAACCTTTCAGCCCTATGTCGAGCGCGGCGAACTCATGCCGCTGCTCGAAGATTTCTGCCCGCCCTTTCCGGGCTTCTATCTCTATTATCCCAGACGCCAGCGGCAGCCGCTGAAGCTGCGAGCGCTGGTGGACCATATCCGCGCCCCCGGCAGGCGGTAGATAGGGCCCGTCGCCGCGGCGGAAGACTGTCGGCTGCGGAAGTCCCTCTGCCGTCAGGCAAACCATTGCTGCAGAAGAACTATCCAGATTCGAATCCCGATGCCAGAGGCAGCCGCGGAGGCTGTGCGCATCGGTCGCTTATGCCGGACGGCCCGACAATCGCTAGAATGGGAGCTGTGCCCCGGCCCAAGGTTGCCGCTCGCACTCGGTTTTGGTATCCCCCAGAGGGAGACGGTAGCGCTCTGCCCCATTCCGTTGCCGGAGACCATATGCTGGAAGACGTCTTTTCCGTTCCGACCAGGGCCTTGATCCGCCAGGGCGGTCGGGCCTGTTTTTATCGCCTCGTCAATACGAGCCCCTTGCTGATCCAGGTGCAGTCGGGAACGAAGATCGTTATGGCGGATGATAAGGCTTTGCGCCTCGAGGCCGGCGCCTATGGCCTGCTGCCCGACTATCGGCCGTTGACGATGGAGAACATCCCCAAGGCGCCGCAGAAGTACCAGACCCTGGCGCTTCCTGTTCCGAGACAGCTTTTCGAGGACGCTTATCTCAGTATGGGATCGATCGCCGTTCCATCGCGGCCTGTCCCGGCAAGTGCCCCGAACCTGCCGGAGGAAGCGGCGGCATTGTTTGACTATTGCTGTCAGCCCGGCAATCTGACGAGGCTTCCCGCCGCCATTGCCAAGGCTCGGTTGATGGAACTGATCACCTGGTTTGCGCTCAGTGGAGCGGTGCTGGGCCAATGCCAAAGTCCTCGGCTCGAGGATCGGCTGAGGCAGATGATTGAAAGTGATACGGCCTTCGATTGGACATTGGGGCAGGCGGCGCGCGCGTTCAACATGAGCGAAGCGACGCTCAGGCGTAAGCTGGCCGCCGAGAAGACAGGTTTCAGCGAGATTTTGAGCGATACAAGGATGAATCGCGCCCTGGCCCTCATTCAAACGACAACCCTGCCGATGGCGCAGGTGGCGCTCGAAGTCGGCTACGACTCGCCGTCGCAATTCTCGGCGCGGTTCAAGGAGCGGTTCGGCGTCAATCCGCGCCACGTGCGCAGCGGACCGGAGCACTTTGAGCGGATCGGGGCAGAAGTTGAGCGGAGCGGGGCAGATATGCTCCCGGGCTGACGCTAGTTTTCCTGCATCACCAACCGCAGGAAAACAGCATGCGTCTCATAACAGCAGTCCTTCTCGCCGCCTCCGTCTTCGGCGCCACGGCCGCACAGGCCGAAATGAAGCTCACCTCTAGGGATTTGACTTCAGGCAAATCCATGGCCGATGCGCAGGTCTTCAACGGCTTCGGCTGCACGGGCAAGAATATCTCGCCGGAATTGGTCTGGTCGGGTGCGCCTGATGGAACCAAGAGCTTCGCCGTCATGGCTTACGATCCGGACGCTCCGACCGGCTCGGGCTGGTGGCATTGGTCCGTCTTCAACATTCCCGCCGATGCCTCGAAGATCGCTACCGGCGCCAGCGGTGAGAAGAAGCTTCCGACAGGCGCCGTGGAAGGCCGGACGGATTTCGGCGTATCCGGATATGGCGGCGCATGCCCGCCGACCGGCGATGCGCCGCACCATTACCAGTTCACCGTCTACGCGCTCTCGGTCGACAAGCTGCCGCTTCCCGATACCGCGCCGGGCGCCATGGTCGGCTACTATGTCAGGGCAAATACGCTCGACAAGGCCTCCGTCGAAGTCACTTACGGCCGCTGAAACCGGCCGGCCGGCGGGTCAGGCCGGCCGATAGATATTCGCCACCGCGCCGGAGAATAACGACAGGCCTTTGCCCAGCGCCACGGGGATCACAAGCAGAGCAAACTGATCGACCAGTCCCTGGCCGATCAGACTGCGGGCAAAGCTCACGCCGCCGTGAGCGATGATCGCGATGCAAAGCGCTTCTTTGCCGCTTCACTAAACGGCATGAACAGCGCGACAAGCGTTCCGTCCGGATCGCGGAACTGCACCGACCGATTGCCCCACGGCATCAGTTTAGGTGTTTAGTCCCGGCATTTGATGGTGCAATATCTTCCTTGGCATGGAGGGAA
>NZ_LFIO01001024.1 GCF_001187535.1 Rhizobium ecuadorense | reverse complement strand
ATTCTGTCGTCCGTTTAAAAGTGGAGGAGAACAGGATGAAGGACAGTATTAGAAAGATGCATCTCGCATCGATCACCGATAGGTTCGTCAAGGGCCAGATGGCCCGCCGCGACTTCCTGATGGCCGCCGGCAAGCTGGGCCTGGGTGCAGGCGCACTGGGCATGGGTTTGGGTCGCCGGCCGTTTGGCGGGTTCTCGCAGGCCAATGCACAGGAAGCACTGCAGCCGTCGCCGGAAGTGATCAAGTGGCTGCAGGACGTCGGCAAGCCGTTTGCCGGCACCACGCTCAAACTCGCCACGGAATCGACACCCCCGTCAAACGCCATCAACTCGCAGCTGAAGAAATATTTCGAGGAAGCCACCGGCATCAAG
>NZ_LFIO01000349.1 GCF_001187535.1 Rhizobium ecuadorense | reverse complement strand
CCTACCCGCTGTGAACTGGTACATTGAACGGGTTTCAATTCTCGGCTGGGGATTGAAGTTCGCGATCGACATATTAAGCCCCTCTCACTGAGGAGCCTAAGCGGTCAGCACACGGATGAGAATTGGAGACGTCTTCTAAGCACTATTACGAGGTGTTACCTGATATCAGTGATATCTTCCTTGAGCCGCACAGCGTTCTCCCTCCCTCTGCCTCTCCCTAGTCCGCTGGCACTCGTGCCGATCAGCGTTCCCATACGCCCTCGCCGAAATGGCTAGCTTTGTGCGGATTGTTTGGTAGACGGGGTGAGTTATATAGGATTGCCTAATATATAGGTGACGCGCTTTGTCGCTCGCCGATGACAGCAAGCGGC
>NZ_LFIO01000929.1 GCF_001187535.1 Rhizobium ecuadorense | reverse complement strand
GAGGCCGTAGAAGACACGGCCCGCATCGGGGATGGGAACAGTCGGGCGTCTTAGGGCATCTTCAAGAGTCATTGGTGTCTCCTGTGTCTTCCAATACCCATGGTTCTACTATTTGTCCTTGCGCGTGCCAACCGATCGCAATACATTTGTCATGCATTCGTTAAGACAAATAAGGGAGCTTTGATGACGCGGAAACGGGCACCAGGCGCGGGTCGTAAGCCAAGCGGAGAGTTTTCAGGCAAGTCATCGGCCTTTTCGACGCGGATAACGCCAGAACTACGGGCGGCGCTGGAAAAGGAAAGTCAAGACACGGGAAAGTCGCTCTCGCAAATCGTTGAACGACGCCTGCGCGACAGCTTTGACATTCCGAAG
>NZ_LFIO01000394.1 GCF_001187535.1 Rhizobium ecuadorense | reverse complement strand
CCCCAGGACGGCAGCGAAATGGATTGGCCGAAGTGAACGAACGGAGCGAAGATAAGGACACCCATCGCCGTTTGGCAGAGCGAGGTGACTTCTGGTCTTTGCTCACCCAGTTTTTTCCCAAGAACTGCGGTGATCGCATAGCAAAGCGCTCCTAATACCGTCACGCCTATCCCGAGCATCCATACACGGTCGACAGATCCAGATGACCAGCCTAGACCACTGGCGAAGATGACGCCGACAAAGGCGGCCGTCATCCACAAAAGTTGATCTCGCGTAACCCGCTCCTTGAGAAAAAGCGCTCCGATCAGGACGACGAAAAAGGGCTGGATGTGGAAGACGATGGTCGTCGTTGCAATCGACGTCATGCTGATG
>NZ_LFIO01000489.1 GCF_001187535.1 Rhizobium ecuadorense | reverse complement strand
CCATTGGATGAAGGGTCGTCTGCGCGTCGCGCGCAAGCGCTGGGCGCACGAGAATGAGGTTTCCGTGGCAACGCCGGATGACACTGCTATGGGCGGCCTCGATCCGACGCGCAATCGCTGGTGAAGCATCGATCTCCACTCCATTGGCAATGAGCGCTTCACGCTCGGCATTGTCCCATGGTGTGATGGCAATCTTTTCGCCAGGACCGACAAAGTTCCACCAGATGACACGCAGGGCCGAGGACCACAATGCTCCTGGCGCCTTGATGGCACGAACAGCACCAGCTTCCGCAAAATGGTCCGGATTGGGAACGCCCTCCGACAGGACTTGCAAGACAACCCGCTCGAGAAGGAGGGCGGGAATGACCGAAAGC
>NZ_LFIO01000130.1 GCF_001187535.1 Rhizobium ecuadorense | reverse complement strand
CCATCGTCGACTGGGAACGCCTGCAGGAAATCGCCGAATTCGATCCCGGCTATCTCAGCATCTCCAGGGAACCGCGCTAGGGCGTCATGGTTCTTGCATCTAGACGGGGTTTGCAACATGTTGCCGGTCGATAGTCGTCGACCGGATCATCCACATCATGAATAACCTTCCAGCGGTCGATCTCAACCTCCTCGTCGCCTTCGACGCGATCATGGCAGAGCGCAGCGTCACCCGGGCCGGCGCCCGCATCGGCCGCACCCAGCCGGCGATGAGTGCTGCACTTGCCAGGTTGCGCCAACTTTTTCAGGATGAACTCTTCGTGCGCAGCCCGAGCGGGCTGGAGCCGACACCGCGTGCGCTCGATCTTGCCGAGCC
>NZ_LFIO01001877.1 GCF_001187535.1 Rhizobium ecuadorense | reverse complement strand
CTCGCGGATCGCTTTGGCCCGCGTGTTCAGGCCCACCCGGCCGGGGCGCTTACTGAAGTGATGAAAGGCGCCGGCCTCTTCATCAATACCACCTCGCTTGGCATGGACGGCGAGACGGCGCCGCAACTCGATTTCTCGCCTCTGGCAGCCGATGCCGTCGTCACCGATATTGTCTATGTGCCCTTGAAGACGCCGATCCTGGCACAGGCGGAAGAGCAAGGATTTCCGATCGTCGATGGTCTCGGCATGCTGCTTCATCAGGCCGTGCCCGGATTCGAGAGATGGTTCGGCCAGCGTCCCATCGTCGACGCGGCGCTGCGCGCGCTCATCATCGCGGATATGGAAGCACATTAATGCTGAAGATCGGTCTCACCG
>NZ_LFIO01000644.1 GCF_001187535.1 Rhizobium ecuadorense | reverse complement strand
GATGTGACGGCCTCATCGAGAAGATCGGGATTTTTGCGCGTGAAGGCGCCGTAGAAGGTTTCAAGCGTTGCGTGCTGCTCTGCGGTCAGCGTACTTGCCGTGGTGTCGATGGTCATCGAAAGCCTCTTGGTTTGGTAACAGCAATGAGGCTACGGCCAGCCGCTCCATATCGGAAATTGATACCTGATATATCGCCTCATCCATATTTTGTATGAGCAAAGGCCCGCGGCCTAACGCAATCCGGTGAGCGCAGCTCATTCCGATTGACAAGCCATCCATTCGAGCAGAACACCGTTCCGGCATTCAAAAACTCTATAAAGGCTGGCGGACCCGCGCTGCCGGCCGGTGACATCGCAATGGACATATCCCAAGGAC
>NZ_LFIO01001782.1 GCF_001187535.1 Rhizobium ecuadorense | reverse complement strand
GGCCACCGCCAGATGTTCGTCGTCGAGCGTGATATTATGCTTGTTGACGAAGGGATCCTGCCTGAGCTCGCCGAGGATCTCCATGCAGACGAAGCTTTCGGCGAGATATTGCCGTTCCGGCGTCTTCGGCGTGTGCCACCAGCAGCGGCAGTCGTTGAGGATATGCTCGTGCATCAGTGTCACGCCGAGCGCATCCGCCGAAATCGGACCGGTGACGGTCATCACCTTGCCGGATCGGACATGCGCTTCGGACAAGCTTTCTGCTGTCTGCTCGCTCATCGCTTCATCCTTTCCTGCCGAGCCAGAAATGGAAATTGGCCGTGAAGATGCGCGTGTTCAGCCAGATGGCGACGATGATGATGGTAAAGATCAGCG
>NZ_LFIO01000738.1 GCF_001187535.1 Rhizobium ecuadorense | reverse complement strand
GCGCTTGAGGATTGCTTCTGCTTCCGGAACAAGAGCGTCCTGAACTCTGGCAGTGACCAGCGAACCGCCCCTGCGAACGCCTTCAGCATACAGATTCGCGTCTTCGTCAGAGACGCCGGAGCTTGTCATCGCGCCGATGATGCCGCCTGTCGCACCACCAGCGACCGCGCCCGCGGCAGCGCCGGCAGCCGTCGCCGCCAGCCAGCCGGCCGCAACGACGGGGCCAACACCCGGGATCGCCATCAGCCCAAGGCCGGTCAGAAGACCGCCGGCGCCGCCGACGACAGCGCCGATGCCGGCACCTGTACCGGCGCCTTCGCCTGCGTTCGAATGTTCGCCGTGGCGATTGTCGGCATTGTTGGAAACGATGCTGATG
>NZ_LFIO01001353.1 GCF_001187535.1 Rhizobium ecuadorense | reverse complement strand
GCCCCAAATGTGCCGGTAGAAAAGGCCCTGGAGCCGATCGTCGAACGCGGCCCGAGGCTGCACCAGGCCGGCGAAGCCGGTTACCGCTGAGAGATGAGACGCTGTGGGCGCGGACGGCCCGCTCGGCCCCGCAAGGCGCCGCGATGATCTCGCGGCCGCTCACGCTTTGATGGATAACCATGAGGATAAAAAGAATGCGCTTGATCATTCTCGGTACCGGAGGATGGGCAAACACCCATGCCATGCATTTTTCGGAAATCGCCGGCGTCAAAATTGTTGCTGCCGTCGATACGGACGAGGTCCGGCTGCGGGCCTTCGCGCTCAGGCATGCTATCCCGTTGACGTTCACGTCGCTCGATGACGCCCTTGCCTGGGGTGAGTTTGACGCGGTGACCAATGTCACGCCGGATCGCGCGCATTATTCGACGACGATGAAGTTACTCGGCGCCGGCAAGCATGTGCTCTGCGAGAAGCCGCTGGCGGTCAACTACCGAGAGGCCAAGGAGATGGCCGACGCCGCGGCGGCCTCCGGCAAGGTCACGATGGTAAACCTGACCTATCGCAATGTGGCGCCGCTGCAAGCCGCCCGCAAGATGGTGCTGGACGGGCGTCTCGGCGCGATCCGCCACTTCGAAGCGTCCTATCTTCAGAGCTGGCTGGTTTCGAAGGCCTGGGGCGACTGGACCAAGGAATCGCAATGGCTCTGGCGGCTCTCGACAAAACACGGCTCCAATGGGGTGCTGGGCGATGTCGGTATCCACATTCTCGACTTCGCGGTTTTTGCCGCAGGAAGCGACGTCAAGGCGGCCGCATCGCATCTCAAGGTGTTCGACAAGAGCCCCGGAAACCGGATCGGCGAGTATGATCTCGATGCAAACGATAGTTTCCTGATGATGGCCGAACTCGAAAACGGCGCGGCCGGCGTCATTCATGCGACGCGCTGGGCGACCGGCCATCTCAACGAATTGCGGCTGCGTCTGCACGGAGACAAGGGCGCGCTGGAGGTGTTGCATACGCCTGAAGGTTCGACCCTTAGGGCCTGTGAAGGCGCGGATGCCGACAAGGCGATCTGGCGCACGATCGAGGTCGAACCGGTCATCACGAACTTCCAGCGATTTGCAAACGCCGTGCAAAAGGGGCAGCCGGATGAGCCAGGCTTCGGCCACGCGGCCAAGCTGCAATTCGTCCTCGATCACGCCGTGAAGACGGCGGGCGCTCTGACTGAGCTTTAGACAAAGACGCTTCGGTTCAGGGCGGCTTCTGCAGATTGCTCGGTTCGTCAGATGTGCCGGTTCAACTCGTCCTCGCTCACGCCGAAGTGGTCGAGGATGATGCCGACGTTGCGGCGGTGAGACTTGAAATAGACGTCGAAAATATCGCCGATCAGCGGAACCGTGCCGCAGGCGGCGTCGACGCCGAGATTGACCGCCATGCGGGCGAGCTTGTGGGCGGGAAGGCCGAGCCGCCTTGCCTCGTCGATGATGAAAAGCCCGACCAGCGATCCGGCAATGTCGCCCACCGCCGGGATGAGGCCGAGAACCGAGTCCGCACCGATCCGTACACCGACGACCGGCAATCGGACCGCCGTATCCATCAGACGGGCTATGCCGGCAGCGCGCCGAATTCGTCCGAGCTCGGCAGAGGTGAGGTATGTCGTTTTGCCCGTGTCCATGGCCGTGAAACGCCGCAAAACCGATAAGGTTCGGCGCCGCGCGTGATCGGAGATCCCGCTATCTCTGGTCGGGAAGCACGACCAGTTTGCCGACGAAGTTCTTCGCCATGAAATCGGTCTGGGCGCGGTGGAATTCCGACAGCGGGTAGACGCCGCCGACGAGAGGCCGGATTTTCCGGCTTTCGATATAGCCGACGAGCCGGCGGAAATCGGCGCGGCTTCCCTGGCTCGAACCGTGCAATTCCAGCTGCTTCAGATACATGGTCCTGAGGTCGAGCTGGACGACCGGGCCGGCAATCGCGCCGGCCGTGGTATAGCGGCCTTCGGGGCGCAGGACCTTCAGGAGGTCGTTGAATAACGGCCCGCCGACGAGATCGGCGACGACATCGATCGGCTCGCCGCGGCTGGCGGAATGCACGGCTTCGACCAGATTGCCCTTGCCGCGGGTGACGACCGCTTCGGCGCCGATCTCGAGCATCGCCGCCTCCTTGCCGGGGCCGGCGACAGCGATCGGGATGGCGCCGCGGGCACGCGCCAGCTGGATGATCGCCGAGCCGACGCCGCCGGAGGCGCCGGTGACGAGGACACGCTCGCCGGCGGCAAGCCTTGCCCGCTCCAGCATGCGCTCGCCGGTCAGATAGGCGCAGCAGAAGGTGGCGAGTTCGACGTCGGTCAGATCGGTTGCGACGACATGGGCGTTTTCGGCCGGCAGCGCCATATATTCGGCATAGCCGCCGTCGCGGCCATGGCCCATGTAATCGATGTCGGCGAGGCTGTCGTCGTCGCGATTGTAGATCGAGAAATCGACCATGACACGTTCGCCGATGCGCTTGGGATCGACGCCGGCGCCGACGCCGACGATATGGCCGACCGTATCGGTGCCCTGAATGCGCGGGAAGGTCAGCGTGTTGCCCTGCCTGCGCCAAGTGGAGACGGCGGACGGATCGTCCTCAGTGCCGTAGGCGCCCTGGCGCACCCAGACGTCGGTGTTGTTCATGCCGCAGGCAGTGACGCGGATCAGCACTTCGCCCTCCGCCGGCGTGGGAACGGGTACCTCCCTGTCATAGACGAGCTTGTCCAAGCCGCCGTGGCCGGTCAGCAATACCGCGGCCATCTTTTCCGGGATCGTCATGCGGCTTCTCCTCAGAATGCCTTGAAAACGCTTTCGATCGCGTCCGCTGCCGCCCTGACGACGACGTCCGCCTCTTCGCGTGTCAGGCAGAGCGGTGGCGCGAAGCCGAGAATATCGCCTTGCGGCATGGCGCGGCCAATGACGCCGCGTTCGAGAAGAGCAGCGGCGACCTGCGGGCCGATCTTGCGGGCGGCATCGAAGAAGCGACGGTCGTCTTTATCTTCGACGAATTCGACCGCGGCCATCAGGCCGTCGCCGCGGACGTCACCGACGTTGCGATGGCTGCCCACCGCTTTTGCCAGTTCCGAGCGGAAATAAGCGCCGGTCGCGCCGGCATTTTCGACGATGCCGAGTTCGTCGATCAGCTCCAGGTTGGCGATGCCGGCGGCGGCGCAGATCGGATGGGCGGAATAGGTCCAGCCGTGGCCGATCGCCCCCATCTGATCGGAGCCCTGCACCAGCACCTGCCACATCTTGTCCGAAACGATGCTGCCCGAAAGCGGAGCGTAGGCTGAGGTCAGGCCCTTGGCGATGGTGATCAGATCCGGCTTCATGCCGTAATGATCCGAGCCGAACATCGTGCCGAGACGGCCGAAGCCGGTGACGACTTCGTCGGCGAGGAGCAGAATGTCGTATTTGTCGAGCACCGCCTGGATCTTCTGCCAGTAGCCCTTCGGCGGCGGCACGATACCGCCGGTGCCGAGAATGGGTTCGCCGATGAAGGCGGCGATGGTATCAGGACCTTCGGCGAGGATCATTTCCTCGAGCTTATCGGCGCAATATTGCGAGAACTGCTCCTCGTCCATCGAGCGGTCGGGCCGGCGGAAATAATAGGGCGCTTCGGTGTGCAGGATCGGCGCACGCGGCAGGTCGAAGGCATTGTGGAAGAGCGCCAGGCCGGTGAGGCTGCCGGTCATGACGCCGGAGCCGTGATAACCGCGCCAGCGCGAGATGATCTTCTTCTTGTCTGGCCGGCCGAGGATGTTGTTGTAGTACCAGATGAGCTTGATGTTGGTCTCGTTGGCGTCCGAGCCCGAGAGGCCGAAATAGACGCGGCTCATGCCATCAGGCGCGCGATCGATGATCATCTTCGAAAGCGTAATCGAGGCTTCCGTGCCGTGGCCGACATAGGCATGATAATAGGCGAGATCCTTCGCCTGTTCGGCGATGGCATCGGCAATCTTCTGGCGGCCATAGCCGACATTGACGCAATAAAGCCCGGCAAAGGCATCGAGGCTTTTGCGTCCGCTCGTGTCGGTGATATAGACGCCTTCGCCGCCGGCAACGACGCGGGTCGGCGTCTCGCCGCGCGCATGCATGCCCATATGGGTGGAGGGATGGAAGAAGTGATCGCGGTCCCAGGCGGTGAGTTCGTTGCTTTTCTCGAGCATGTCCTGTCCTCTTCTTGAAATGGGCGGCTTAGTCCATGTCGCCCGGAAGTGTGGTTCCGGGATAACGACATGCATAAAAACAAAGAGCTTTAAGCGGCGGTGTCGATGCAGAGATATTTGAGCTCGGTGAAGGCTTCGAGCCCATGGCGTGAGCCCTCGCGGCCAAGACCGGACTGCTTCCAGCCGCCGAAGGGTATCGGGCCGCCGGTGATCTTGACGCGGTTGACCGCCACCATGCCGTATTCCAGCGCGCGCCCGAGGCGCATCTGCCGCGCGCCGTTTTCCGTGACGATATAGGCGACGAGGCCGTATTCGGTATCGTTGGCGCGGGCGACGACCTCGTCTTCGGTGTCGAAGGTGGTCAGTGCCGCCACAGGCCCAAAAGTCTCCTTGCGCATGATCAGCGCATTCGCCGGCACGTCCGTCAAAAGCGTCGGCTCGTAGAACAGCCGGCCGGCCTTGTGGCGCTTCCCGCCGGTGACGAGCCGGGCGCCGCGCGCCAGCGCGTCGGCGACCTGTTCCTCGACCTTGACGACGGCGCGCTCATGCATCAGCGGCCCGATCTCGGCGCCATCCTCAAGCCCGGCGCCGACCTTCAGCGCGGCGATGCGGGCGGCAAAGGCTTTGGCGAAGTCGTCAGCGATCCGCCGCTGGACGAAGATCCGGTTGGCGGCAAGGCAATCCTGGCCCGATGTGGCAAACTTGGCGTTGACGGCGATCTCGACTGCCTTGGCGATATCGGCGTCGTCGAAGACGATCAGCGGAGCGTGGCCGCCGAGTTCCATCACCAGCCGCTTCAGGGTCGGCGCGCATTGGCTGACAATAAGCTTGCCGATGCTTGTCGACCCGGTAAAGCTCAATGCACGCACCCGGACGTCTTCACAGAGAGCGCCCACAATCGGCGCGGCTTGGCCGGTAACGACATTGAAGACACCTGGGGGAATGCCGGCCCGTTCGCCGAGTTCGGCAAGGGCGAGCGCGGAAAGCGGCGTCTCGGAGGACGGGTGAGCGACGACCGTGCAGCCGGCGGCAAGGGCGGCGGCAGCCTTGCGCGTGACCATGGCCGAGGGAAAATTCCAGGGTGTGACGATACCAACGACGCCGAGCGCCTCGCGCCGGACGATCATTTCCGCGTCCGGCAGATGGCTGGTGACGCTTTCGGCATTCATCCGCTTGCCTTCCTCGGCATACCATTCGAGGAAAGAGGCAGCGTAATCGATCTCGCCGCGCGATTCCGCCAGCGGCTTGCCCTGCTCGAGCGTCATGATCAGCGCCAGATCCTCCTTGGCCGCAAGGATCAGCGCGTGCCACTTCCGCAGGATCGCCGCCCGGTTCTGCGGCAGCATGGCGCGCCAGCCGGCAAAAGCCTCTGACGCGGCATCGATCGCCGCCCCTGTCTCGTCCGTGCCGAGGCTTGCAACCCAAGCCAGCGTCGCCGAGGAGGCCGGATCGGTAACCTCGAAACTTTCCCCGGTTTTGCCGGCGATCCAGCGGCCGCCGACATAGGCGAGATCGCGCAGGAGATGGCGGTCGGAAAGCCGCGACAGCGCATCATGATAGGCGGGGCGAGCAAAAACGGCGGTCATGTCCAGTCTCCTCGTGGCGGTGACGAGGAGTCTTCCACGGGAGCGGGCGAGAGATTGTCTGTTGGCGGAGGCGAAAAGAGAGAGACGGTCTAAAGAACGGTGGCGTGGCAGAGAGATTGTCTATGACGCGCTCTGGTCCTCTCCGGATGCGGCGAAGGAAGAGACCGGAAGCACGGTTTCCTCCTTCACCGTCTTGGTGACGATATAGGTGAAGTAGCGGTCGATGCCGAGTTCGCGGTCGAGAAGCCCGTCGACCAGCCGCTGATAGGCGTCGATATCGGGGGCGATGATCTTTAGGATGTAGTCGACGCCGCCGCCGACCGACCAGCAGGCGACGATTTCCGGGATTGCAGCGATGGCGCGCTCGAAGCGTTCGAAATCCGCCTGGCGATGATTGGCGAGCGTCACCTCCATCATGACGCTGGCGACCGGCGCGATGCGCCGTGGAGCGAGGCGGGCGTGGTAGCCGGTGATCACGCCTGCCTTTTCGAGCTTGCGCAGCCGCATCCAGCACGGGGTCGGCGACAGCCCGGCCTTTTCGGCCAGCGCCAGCTTGGTGATGCGGCCGTCGCGCTGGACGGCGTCGAGAATGCGCAGGTCGATGGCGTCGAGCTTCATGGTGCTTTCTTTAGAAAGAAATCATTTCAAACGCGGCGAAAAGACAATGGGAGCGCATTTTGGCATTGTCAATTGAACTGATTTTCAGCAGTGTTAAAATCATGACAAAGTGGCGCCCCGATCCCTCGCAACTCCGCCGGCCGGCCTACCTTTCGCTCGCCGAGCAGATCGCCAATGCAATCACCGACGGCAAGCTCTCCGACGGGGCGCAATTGCCGCCGCACCGCAAGCTGGCGGATGATCTGCATCTGTCCGTGCAGACGGTCAGCCGCGCCTATGATGAGCTCAGCCGCCGCGGGCTGATCTCGGGCGAGATTGGCCGCGGCAGCTTCGTCCAGACCAGGCCGCGCGAGCCGGAGCCGCCTTATCTGCCGGAGCGGCTGGGCGAGGTGATCGATCTGTCGATCCTGAAGCCGGTCTGCGAACAGATCCATCTGGAAAGGCTGCGCCAGGCCTTCGGCTGGCTTTCGGAAAACCTGCCCTCCAGCTCGGCCCTGTCGTTCCGGCCGAACATGGTGTTCCCGCGCCACCGCACGGTCGCCACCGAATGGTTGGCGCGTTGCGGGCTCGAGGTATCGCCGCTGAATATCAGCGTGACGAATGGCGCGACCTCGGGCATGACGGTGGCGCTCATGAGCGTCGCGCCGCCCGGTTCGACGATTGCGACCGAAGCGGTCAGTCACCATACGCTGGTGCCGCTCTGCGGCTATCTCGGCCTGCACCTCGAGGGGCTGGCGATCGACGAGGAGGGCATGATCCCGCAGGCGCTTGACGAAGCCTGCCGCACGGGGCCGATCCGGGCGATCTTCCTGCAGCCCTCGGTGATCAATCCGATGGCGGCGCTGATGAGCGCCGAGCGCCGCCAGGCACTGGCCGCCGTCGCCGCCAAGCATGACATAGCGATCATCGAAAACGACATTCTCGGGCCGATGGTCGAGGATCGGGCGCCGCCGATGGCGGCGTTCGCGCCGGAGCGGACGCTCTACGTCACCAGCTTCACGAAGATCACCGTGCCCGGCCTCAGGATCGGCTACCTCGTCGCCCCCGACCGCTATGTCGCCGCCGTCGCCAACCGGCATCTCGTTTCCAGCTGGATGGCGACGCCTGCCATGGCCGAGATCGCCAGCCGCTGGGTCAGCGACGGCACAGCGATGGAACTGGTCAACTGGCAGCGCCGCGCCCTTGCGAGCCGCCACGCGATCGCGGCGGAGATGCTGGCCGGGCTGCCTTACCGGGCGCATCCGCAAAGCCTGCACGTCTGGCTGCCGCTCGCCGGCCACCATGCGGAGGACGGGTTTGTCTCGCAGGCCAGGCTGCGCGGGGTGGCGATCGCGCCCGGCAAATCGTTCCGCACCGCCGATCAGGGCTCGACGCCGGCCGTGCGTATCTCGCTCGGTTCGACGACGGAAAGCGAATTGCGGACCGGCCTTGGGATCGTCGCCGCGTTGGCGCAGGGAAATCCGGAAGAGCTGCTGCTGGCGATTTGATGCCACTGCACTCCACTTGGGCATTCGCAGAATAATTGTCATGATATTATTTTGCGAATTGACATGATTTCGATGGGCCGTCATCGTTAGGGCATTGCTTGTCTCAACAGGGAGAGACATGAATGCCTCAGCCCATCATCCGCATCGATAACATCGTCAAGAGATACGGCCCGCTGACCGTGCTCGATGGGCTGTCGATGAATGTCATGCCGGGTGAGAAGCTGGCGCTGATCGGGCCGTCCGGCTCCGGCAAGACGACGATCCTGCGCATCCTGATGACGCTGGAGACGATCAGCGGCGGCCATATCGAGGTCGACGGCGAACAGCTCTACCATATGTCTCGCGGCAGCAGTCTGGTGCCGGCCGATGAGCGGCATCTGCATCGCATGCGCGAGAAGATCGGCATGGTCTTCCAGCACTTCAATCTCTTTCCGCATAAATGCGTCCTCGACAATGTGACGCTGGCGCCGATGCTGACCAAGGGCATCAAGCGGCCGCAGGCCGAGAAGCGGGCGATGGAGCTTCTCGATATGGTCGGCCTGGCCGACAAGGCAAAAAGCGTCCCGGCGCAGCTTTCCGGCGGGCAGAAGCAGCGCGTCGCCATCGCCCGGGCGCTGGCGCTGTCGCCGAAAATCATGCTGTTCGATGAGGTAACCTCGGCGCTCGATCCGGAACTGGTCGAGGAGGTGCTGAACGTCATGCGGCGGCTGGCGTCGGAGACAGACATGACCATGCTTCTCGTCACCCATGAAATGGGTTTCGCCCATGATTTTGCCGACCGCGTGCTGTTCTTCGATCGCGGCAAGATCGTCGAGGAAGGCAAGCCGGGCGACATCTTCCGCAATCCGACGCAGGAGAGGACACAGACCTTCCTGCGCAAGATCATAGCGGCGGGGCACCGCGTCTGACCTCAGACATTGCCCGCAAAGAACAAACTCAAAGGAAAGCCAGAGGAGTTGGGAACGATGAAAGCAGGATATGTTTTGAGCGCCGTCAGCCTGTCGGTGCTTCTGGTTACGGCGGCCGGCCCGGCATCCGCCGCCGATGACAAACTCGAACAGCTGAAGGAGCAGGGCTTTGCCCGCATCGCCATCGCCAACGAGCCGCCGTTCACCGCCGTCGGCGCCGACGGCAAGGTGTCGGGCGCCGCCCCCGATGTGGCGCGCGTGATCTTCGAAAAGCTCGGCGTCAAGGAAGTGGTCGCCTCGATCTCGGAATATGGCGCGATGATCCCCGGCCTTCAGGCCGGCCGCCACGACGCGATCACCGCCGGCCTGTTCATGAAGCCGGAGCGTTGCAATGCCGTCGCCTATTCCGAACCGATCCTCTGCGACGCCGAGGCCTTTGCCCTGAAGAAGGGCAACCCGCTGAAGCTGACGAGCTACAAGGATATCGCCGACAATCCGGACGCCAAGATCGGCGCGCCAGGCGGCGGCACCGAGGAGAAGCTGGCGCTCGAAGCCGGCGTGCCGCGCGACCGTGTCATCGTCGTGCCGGATGGCCAGAGCGGCATCAAGATGCTGCAGGACGGCCGCATCGACGTCTATTCGCTGCCGGTTCTGTCGATCCACGACCTGATGGCCAAGGCTAAAGATCCCAATCTCGAAACCGTCGCTCCCGTCGTCAATGCACCGGTCTATTGCGACGGCGCCGCCTTCCGCAAGCAGGACGTCGCACTGCGCGACGCCTTCGACGTCGAGTTGAAGAAGCTGAAGGAATCGGGCGAATTCGCCAAGATCATCGAGCCCTACGGCTTCTCGGCCAAGGCGGCGATGTCGACGAGCCGCGACAAGCTCTGCGCCGCGGCGAAGTAATCCAGGCGGAGAGCCGGCCGTGCCTTGGGCATGGCCGGCCTATCCCCGAACGATCTCCAGAGAAGCGAGTTGCCGATGTCGGTATGGTCCGGCTATCTGACACTGATCCTCGAGGGCGCCCTGGTGACGCTCCAGCTGACGGTCATGGGTTCTGCGCTGGCGCTTGTGATGGCCTTCCTGGCGGGGCTCGGCCGCCTGTCGCGCTTCTTCGCCGTTCGGGCTCTGGCGACGGCCTATATCGAGTTCTTCCGCGGCACTTCGATCTTCGTGCAGCTCTTCTGGGTCTATTTCGTGCTGCCTTTTGCCGGCCTGACGCTGACGCCGCTGCAGGCGGGTGTGCTGGCGCTCGGGCTCAATGTCGGCGCCTATGCGGCCGAAGTGGTGCGCGGCGCCGTCAAGGCCGTCGGACGCGAACAGTCGGAAGCCTGTGTTGCGCTCAACCTGTCGCGCTATCAGCGCATGCGCCACGTCATCCTGCCGCAGGCGCTGCCGTTGATGCTGCCGACCTTCTGCAACAATGCGATCGAGCTCCTGAAGGGCACGGCCGTCGTATCGCTGATCTCGCTGACGGACATGACCTTCCAGGCCCAGGTGGTGAGGGCGCAGACCGGCAATACGCTGGTGCCTTTTGCGACGATCCTCATTCTCTATTTCCTCATGGCCCTGGCGATTTCGGCGGCGATGCGCTGGCTGGAGCGGCGCATGGCCCGCAGCCTCGACGGCATAAGGACCTGATCGGATGGAATGGGATTGGGACTTCGTCTGGCAGATCATGCCGACCCTTCTCGAAGGGTTCAAGATCACGCTTCTTGCGACCATCCTCGGTGCTGCCGTCGCCATGGTCGTCGGGCTCGGCCTCGCCATCGCGCGGCGATCGCCGGTCGCCGCTATTTCCAGAACGGTCGGCTTCGTCTCGGAATTCATCCGCGGCACGCCGCTGCTGGTGCAGCTCTATTTCATCTTTTACGTGCTGCCGGATATCGGCATCCGGCTGGCGCCGCTCACCGCCGGCGTCATCGGTATGGGCATTCACTATGCGACCTATACCGCCGAGGTCTATCGCGCCGGCATCGAGAATGTGCCGCGCGGACAATGGGAGGCGGCCAAGGCCGCCAATCTGACGACGCGTCAGGCCTGGATCCATGTGATCCTGCCGCAGGCAATCCCGCCGATGATCCCGGCGCTCGCCAATTATTTCATCGCCATGTTCAAGGAGACGCCGCTGCTTTCGGCGATCACCGTGCTCGAACTGATGAATCAGGCAAAGAGCATCGCCAACAGCAACTACCGCTACATCGAGCCGATGACGCTGGTCGGCATCTTCTTCCTCGTCATCAGCCTGATCTCGGTCGTGGGCTTGCGTTGGCTCGAGGAACGCTACGCCAGGAGGGAGGACTGATATGACCACAGCAATCGAGATCATTCCCGCCGGCCGGCCGCCGCGACTGGATGACCGGCCGCTCGAAAAGCGCATCGGCCTGATCATCCTGGCGACGGACCATACGACGGAAGTCGATTTCCGCCGCATGGTCGCCAGCGACCGCATCGGCGTCTATGTCAGCCGCATCCGCTACGCCAATCCGGTCACGCCGGAAAATCTCCTGAAGATGCAGCCGTCGCTGACGGAAGGTGCTGCGCTGATCCTGCCGGATGAGACGCTCGATGCCGTCATGTATTCCTGCACCTCCGCCTCGGTCGTCATCGGCGACCGCAACATCGAAGCGGCCATTCACGCCTCCAAACCCGGCACTCCCGTGGTGACGCCGACGGCGGCAGCCGTGGCGGGTCTGAAGGCGCTCGGCGCCAGACGGATTTCAGTGCTGACGCCCTATACGATCGAGACCAGCCGGCCGATGGCGGATTATTTTGCGGATCTCGGTTTCGACATCGACCGCTTCACCTGTCTCGGCCTGAGCGACGACCGCGAGATGGCGCGGATCGCGCCGGATGACATCGCATCCCTAGCGCGGCAGGCGCTGGCGCCGCAGTCCGATGCGCTGTTCATCGCCTGCACAGCCGTGCGCGCAGCCGAGGTCGCCGCCCGCATCGAAGCGGCGACCGGCAAGCCGGTGGTCACCAGCAATCTCGCTACCGCCTGGGCCTGCCTGAGGCTTTGCGGCGATGATCGGGCGCGGCCCGAACTTGGTCAATTGATGACCAAGCCCTACGGGGAAGGCTGAGATCATGGTGAGCACCTTGCCCGTTTCACTGGAGGATATTCGCGTGGCGGCGCGGCGGATCGCCGGCCGGGTTCTCGAAACACCGATGGCACAATCCGCAGCGCTTGGCGACATTGCCGGTGTTCCCGTCTGGCTGAAGCTCGAACATCGTCAGACGACCGGCAGCTTCAAGCTGCGCGGGGCGACCAATGCGGTGCTCGCCCTGTCGCCGGCAGAACGTGCGCGCGGCGTGGTCGCCGCCTCGACCGGAAATCACGGCCGGGCGCTTGCCTATGCGGCGAAGGCTGAAGGTGCCGTCGCGACGATCTGCATGTCGCGGCTGGTGCCGGAGAACAAGATCTCGGAGATCCGCCGCCTCGGCGCCGAGATCCGCATCGTCGGGCAATCGCAGGACGAGGCGCAGCAGGAGGTCGACCGGCTGGTCGGCGAGGAAGGGCTGGTGATGGTGCCGCCCTTCGACCATCCGGCCGTGGTGGCCGGACAGGGGACGCTCGGGCTTGAGATCATCGACGCCCTGCCGCAGGCATCAACGGTTCTGGTGCCGCTCTCGGGCGGTGGCCTGGCGGCAGGCGCTGCGGCCGCGATCAAGGGCATCAATCCGAAGGTGAAGGTGATCGGCCTGACGATGGAGCGGGGCGCGGCGATGAAGGCGAGTCTCGATGCCGGCCGGCCGGTGCAGGTCGAGGAGCTACCAAGCCTTGCCGACTCGCTCGGCGGCGGCATCGGCCTCGACAATCGCGTGACCTTCGCCATGTGCAGCGCTCTTCTCGACGACGTCATCCTGCTGACGGAGGCGGAAATCGCTGCCGGCATGCGCCACGCTTATACCGCCGAACGCGAGATTCTGGAGGGTGCGGGTGCAGTCGGCATCGCCGCCCTGCTTGCAGAAAAGATCCGCTCCGGCGGACCTGTCGTTGCGATCCTGTCCGGACGGAATGTCGACATGGAACAGCACCGCCGGGTGATCAACGGCCAGATGGTGACGTTCGGGGAGGATGGCCGATGAGCCGGATGATCATTCTGACGGAAGCGCAATTGCGAGAGATCGTCGGGCTCGACCGCGATGCCGTCGCCTGTATCGAAGAGGCTTTCGCAGCGCTTGCAACCAAGGCGGTCGCCATGCCGCCGATTCTGCGGCTCGACATTCCGGACTATCGCGGCGAGGTCGATGTGAAGACTGCCTATGTCCCCGGCATCGAAGGTTTCGCGATCAAGATCAGCCCCGGTTTCTTCGACAATCCGAAGATCGGCCTGCCGAGCACCAACGGCATGATGGTGCTGCTGTCGAGCCGGACCGGGTTGGTACAGGCGCTGCTCTTGGACAATGGGTATCTCACCGACATACGCACGGCGGCGGCCGGCGCGGTCGCGGCCAAACATCTGTCACGTGAAAATGCGTCCGTGGCCGCCGTCTTCGGGGCGGGCATGCAGGCGCGGCTGCAGCTTGAAGCCTTGACGCTGGTGCGTCCGATCCGCGACGCCAGGATATGGGCGCGTGATGCCGCAAAAGCCGAGGGCGCCGCGGCGGAACTGGCCGCAAGGCTTGGCTTTCCCGTCACCGCGATAAGGGATCCGAGAGAAGCAATCTCCGGCGCCGATCTCGTCGTGACCACCACACCCTCCGAGACGCCGATCATCGAGGCCGGGTGGCTGGAACCCGGGCAGCATCTGACGGCCATCGGCTCGGA
The DNA here is from genome assembly GCF_001187535.1 of Rhizobium ecuadorense. Taxonomy (GTDB): domain Bacteria; phylum Pseudomonadota; class Alphaproteobacteria; order Rhizobiales; family Rhizobiaceae; genus Rhizobium; species Rhizobium ecuadorense. The sequence goes on along the minus strand of NZ_LFIO01001353.1, from coordinate 40,618 downwards.
TGCGGAGCACAAGAACGAGATCGCCCCCGCCGTCATCGCCGGTGCCGGCCTCTATGTCGCCGACAGCCTGAAGCAGACGCGGCGTCTCGGCGAGCTGCATCACGCCATCGACGCTGGGCTGATCACAGCCGATGCAGTCTTCGCCGAGCTTGGCCAGATCATCGCCGGCAGGGTGCAGGGACGGACGAGCGACGACCAGATCACCATCGCCGACCTCACCGGGACCGGCATCCAGGACACCGCCATCGCCACCCTCGCCTTCGCCTGCGCCGGCGCGGCGAATGTAGGCACCCCATTCGAAAGCTGATCGACGGAAAAGAAGGGAATAAACATGACCCAGCCCAATCTCAAATTCTCGCTCGGCGAATATGCCGCGCGGCTGGAAAAGACACGGCGCGCCATGGAGGCGAAGGGCATCGACCTGCTTATTGTCAGCGACCCCTCGAACATGGCTTGGCTGACCGGCTATGACGGCTGGTCCTTCTACGTGCACCAGGCAGTGATCGTGCCGCCGCAGGGCGAACCGATCTGGTTCGGCCGCGGCCAGGATGCCAACGGCGCCAAGTTCACCGCCTATCTGCAGCACGACAACATCGTCGGCTATCCCGATCATTACGTGCAGTCGACCGAGCGCCATCCGATGGATTACCTTGCCGGCATCCTGACGGAACGCGGCTTCGGCAAGCTGACGATCGGCGTCGAAATGGACAATTACTGGTTCTCGGCGGCCGCCTTCGCGGCGCTGCAGAAGCACCTGCCGAACGCTCGCTTCGTCGACGCGACCGCGCTGGTCAACTGGCAGCGCGCGGTCAAGAGCGAGACCGAAATCAAATATATGCGCAACGCCGCCCGGATCGTCGAGGCGATGCATGCCCGCATCTTCGACAGGATCGAGGTCGGCATGCGCAAATGCGATCTGGTGGCGGAAATCTATGATGCCGGCACCCGCGGCGTCGACGGCATCGGCGGCGATTATCCGGCGATCGTGCCGCTGCTGCCATCCGGGATCGAAGCATCCGCGCCGCATCTGACCTGGGACGACCGGCCGCTGAAGAAGGGCGAGGGGACCTTCTTCGAAATCGCCGGTTGCTACAACCGTTATCATCTGCCGCTGTCGCGCACGGTCTTCCTCGGCAAGCCGACCCAGGCTTTTCTCGATGCCGAGAAAGCGACACTCGAAGGCATGGAGGCCGGTCTTGCCGTCGCCAAGCCCGGCAATAGCTGCGAGGACATCGCCAACGCCTTCTTCGCGGTCCTGAAGAAATACGGCATCGTCAAGGACAACCGCACCGGCTACCCAATCGGCCTGTCCTATCCGCCGGACTGGGGCGAGCGCACCATGAGCCTGCGGCCAGGCGACCGGACGGAGCTGAAGCCCGGTATGACTTTCCATTTCATGACCGGCCTCTGGCTCGACGACATGGGTTTCGAGACGACCGAAAGCATTCTCATCACCGACAGCGGCGTCGAATGTTTCGCCGACGTGCCGCGCAGGCTGATGGTCAAGGATTGAGGCTGTCATGAACGAGATTGGCTTACGGCCGTCGCCGATCAGCGCGACGGTGGATTTCGCCGCCGAGGGTGTGCAGCACGGCTTCCTCAGGCTGCCTTACAGCCGCGACGATTCCGCCTGGGGGTCGGTGATGATCCCGATTATGGTCATCCGGAACGGCAAGGGACCGACAGCGCTGCTGACCGGCGGCAATCACGGCGATGAATATGAAGGACCGATCGCGCTCTTCGATCTTGCCCGCAGCCTGAAGGCCGAGGAGGTGAGCGGCGCTGTCATCATCGTGCCGGCGATGAATTATCCGGCGTTTCAGGCGGGAACCCGAACCTCGCCGATCGACCGGGGCAACATGAACCGCAGCTTTCCGGGTCGGCCGGACGGCACGGTGACGGAGAAGATCGCCGATTACTTTCAGCGTGTGCTTCTGCCGATGGCGGATCTCGTGCTCGACTTTCATTCCGGCGGCAAGACGCTCGACTTTCTGCCGTTCTGCGCAGCCCATATCCTGCCGAACAAACAACAGGAGGCGAAGGCTTTCGATTTCGTCACGGCCTTTGCCGCGCCCTATTCGATGAAGATGCTGGAGATCGATGCGGTCGGCATGTACGACACTGCCGCCGAGGAGATGGGCAAGGTCTTCGTCACCACGGAACTCGGCGGCGGCGGCACTGCCACGGCCAAGAGTGCGGCGATCGCCAAGCGCGGCACCATGAATGTGCTGCGCCATGCCGGGATCGTCGCTGGCGCTGTCGATGCCGGTCCGACGATCTGGCTCGACATGCCGGACGGCCGCTGTTTCTCCTTCGCGGAGGAGGGCGGATTGGTCGAACCGGTCATCGATCTCGGCGAAGCTGTCACGGAGCACGCCGTCATCGCCCGCATCTATCCGACCGGAAGGACGGGGGTGGTCCCCCGCGAAATCCGCGCCGGCATGGACGGCATTCTCTGCGCCCGGCATTTCCCGGGCCTGGTCAAATCAGGCGATTGTGTTGCCGTCGTCGCAACCGTCGACAAGTGAGGTGAAAGGAGCTTGGCCGCAACCGGTCAAGCGGCTTGACGCGGCCTAGACATGCTGGTTGCCGCATCGATCTGAAAGCGCCTGACGACCCCTTCCAATGTCTGCGTTTGGGCGCCGAGTGCGCGGCAGGCCGAAGCGGTTTCGACGGCCATTGCCGCGTTGTGTTGCGTCACCTGGTCGAGAGCATTGACGGCGGCGTTGATCTCGCGGATCGCGACCGCCTGCTCGGAGGATACCGAGACGATCCGGGCGATGAGCCCGGCAACCTGCTCGACCTGTCCTTCGATTTCCTGAAGCGCCTTGCCGGTGCGGTTGACAAGCTCCACGCCGGTGGAAACCTGAGACGAGGATGTGGAAATCAGGGCCCTGATCTCCTTGGCGGCGTTGGCCGAGCGCATGGCGAGTTCGCGCACCTCCTGCGCCACGACGGCGAAACCCTTGCCGGCTTCGCCCGCACGGGCGGCTTCGACGCCGGCATTGAGCGCCAGGAGATTGGTCTGGAAGGCGATTTCATCGATGACGTTGACAATGTCGCCGATCTGCGACGACGAGCCTTCGATCCGTTCCATGGCGGCGATGGCTTCGCGAACGACGGCCGCCGAACGCTCGGCGCTGGTGCGGGTCTCAGTCATCATGCCGGTTGCCTTGCCGGCATGTTCGGCGGCGTCCTTCGCCTTGGCATTCATCTCGTCGAGCGCGGTTGTGGCCTCTTCGAGCATGGCGGCCTGCTGTTCGGTGCGCGATGCGAGACTCTCGGTTGCACCCGTAATGTCGGCCGAGGAGCTATCCACCTGTTTGGAGGTCTGGGCGATCTCGGCCATCGAGGCGCAAAGCGCGTCCATGCTGTCGTTGAACTTGGCGCGCAAAGTCTCGTAAGCGGCGGCAAAGGGTGTGGCGATCCGGCAATCGAGATTGCCGTGCGATAGCTGGTCCAGGCCGTGGGTCAGCTGAGCGATCACCGTTTCGCGTCCCTGCTCCTCGGCGGCTTTGTCGGCCATCTGGCTGCGTTCGCGTTCAAATTCCGCATCGCGAAGCGCCGTCTCGCGCTTCTGCGCGTCCTGCCGCTCGAGCGCGTTTCGGCGGAAGACCGCCACGGCCTTGGACATGGCGCCGATCTCGTCGGAACGGCTGGCATAGGGAACCTCGGTCGAAAAATCGCCGTCTGCGAGGTTGCCCATATAGGCCTTCATGCCGTCGAGCGGCACGATCGCCCGGCGGCGCAGGAGATAGAGCCCGACCAGCAACAACGCGAAGGATCCGAGGCCGGCGCCACCTGCATAGATCGTCCAGGTGACGATTTCCGAGGCGGCATTGCGCTCCTCGCCCTTCAGGAAGGCGTCGGAATTGGCGACGAGTTTTTCGACCGCGTCCTGGTGCGAATGAAAGGCGACGCGCAACTGCTCGATCGCCCCGTGCGCCCTGTCCTCGTCCTTGGCGGTCAGGGCCGGGATGATCTCGCGGTTCATCACGTCCCAGAATGTATCGCCCTTGGCAAGCACATCGTTTTCGAGTTCGTCCTTCAAAGACTGCGGCAGCCGGGTGGTTTTCCAATAGGCGCGGCGGTCGTCGTAAGCGGCCTTGAGATTGGCGATCTTGGCAAGATTGGTGTCGGTGAGTTCGGGAAATTTGCTCGCCTCGAAGGAAAGCATGTAGGATTCGACGACAAACAGCGGCGGCGGCAGGATATCGGCGATCAGATCCTTGCCGTAGACGACCTGCTCATAAACCGGGCCGTTGACCTTCAGCCTTTCGAGCGCCGATTGCTGCAATCCAATCGACATGAAAAGGCCTGCTGAAACGGCGACACCAAACGCCACTAAACTGCGGGCAATAGTAAAGGCCAAGGTTCGTCTCCAAATAACTTTTGGCTTCTCGTTCGCGAGATGCCTGATCTACGTACCGCATTATTTCGCACGAACGCTGAAATATGGTTAATTCTTCTGGGTATCAGAAGTTGATCGGCCCGCCCGGGGCGGAGGCAGGCGTCCAAAATTGGGGTGATCAGCGACAAGGGCTATTTTGGTAGCATTACCTTCGTCTGGCTGACGGGGTCAGGCCGAGCACGAGCCAGCCATGGCCTTCTATGCCCGCCCTTCAGCGCAAGCCGGCACGGATATCGATCTTGCCGCGAGATTCACAAAGGCATAGAGCTTTGAACTTCTCGATGAATGGCCACCGGGCCAAAGCTTTTGGAACTCCTGGCTCATCTCACGCGCTATGCATGATTTCGATGATTTGCGTGCGGTTTTCCCAGGTTGCGACGATGGTCGGCTCGTCCATCTCGATCGGCATCTCCGGTGCGCGTTCCAGCAAAAGCAATTTCTGATTCCTCTTGGGCAATGATGATCTGGTGCGGGCGGCGCCCATCGAGCCGGCGGCGGGCATACTTGCAACTACGCGTGCACATGGTTTGACTTAAAAATCGTTTTAAAATCAAACGATTGGCTAGCGCCAGGCGCCGGAAATTTCGAACGCCTTCGACATTCTGGGCGACAGCGCGCTTTTCGAGTTTTTTACCACCAGATTCAACCTGTCCAGCTATGTCTCGAACATGGACGTCGACAAGCAGGCCGAGATGGTCGAGAATTTCATCGACATCAAGGATCTGCGGGATCCTGACAAAGTCGACAATTTGATCAAACGCTTCACGGCCATGTTGACGTCGCCACCGGCACGGGCACCACGTCGTCAGCGCTTCGGTCCTGGCTCAGCGACGATAAGCGCAGACACGCTGCTTGCGATGGCGCAACTGAAAACCGGCTCAGCCGTTAAACCTTATATTAATCATTAAATCCCCATTAATAAGCACAGTAAAATATTCGTGACATGTCCGAATTGACTGCGATGAAATCTGGGGGGATTTACGAGTGAGCATTCTTGATCGTGGTGCAAATGCCGTTGCGGCTCTTGCCGCTCTATCGAACTCGCAAGCCATGATCGAATTCGACCTGTCGGGCATGATCCTTACCGCGAACGAAAATTTCTGCCGGGCGCTCGGCTATGAGTTGCGGGAGATCGCCGGACAACATCACCGCATGTTCGTCGAGCCTGCCTATGCGGCCTCGGCGGAATACAAAGCCTTCTGGACGAAGCTGTCAGCCGGGAAATTCGATCAGCAGCAATATAAGCGGCTCGGAAAAGGCGGCCGCGAAGTCTGGATCGAAGCGTCCTACAATCCGGTGTTGCGGCGCGGCAGGCCGGTCAAGGTCATCAAGATCGCAACCGATATCACCGCGCAGAAGCTGAAATCCGCCGAGGATGCGGGCAAGATCGACGCATTATCGCGCGCTCAGGCGATCATCGAACTCACCCCGGCCGGCGAAGTTTTGAACGCCAACGACAATTTCCTCGCCGCCCTCGGCTATTCGCTTGCCGAGATCCAGGGCAAACATCATTCGATGTTCTGCGAAACCGACTATTCGAGATCGGAGGCTTACAAGGAATTCTGGCGCAAGCTTGCGAGCGGCCAGTTGATCGCCGACGAATTCATGCGTGTCGGAAAGGGCGGGCGGAAGGTCTACATCCAGGCCTCCTACAATCCGATCTTCGACCTGAACGGCCAGGTGTTCAAAGTCGTCAAGTTTGCCACCGATGTCACGGCGCGCGTCGAGAATGTCGAACAACTTGCCCGTTGCCTGACGAACTTCGCCGACGGCGACCTGTCGCAGGCGATCCGGATGCCTTTCATTCCCTCATTGGAGCGGCTGCGCACCGACTTCAACAGCGCCTCGGAAAAACTGAAGGACGCAATGGCAACGGTTGCCGAAAATGCCAAGGCGATTTCGGCTGGTTCCAACGAAATCCGCACGGCAGCCGATGACCTGGCAAAACGCACCGAGCAGCAAGCGGCCTCGGTCGAAGAGACGGCGGCCGCGCTTGAGGAAATTACCACCACGGTCAAGGATTCGAGCCGCCGCGCCGAGGAAGCCGGTCAGCTGGTGGCGCGCACCAAACACCATGCGGAGCATTCCGGCCAGGTGGTGCGGGATGCGATCGGAGCGATGGATCAGATCGAAAACTCGTCACACGAAATTTCCAACATTATCGGCGTCATCGATGAAATCGCCTTCCAGACCAATCTTCTGGCGCTCAATGCCGGCGTAGAGGCGGCGCGGGCAGGGGAGGCCGGCAAGGGGTTTGCGGTCGTTGCACAGGAGGTCCGTGAGCTGGCCCAGCGGTCGGCGAAAGCCGCGAAAGAGATCAAGAGCCTGATTACCGCGTCCGGTTCCCATGTCGCAAACGGCGTCGCTCTCGTCACGAATGCCGGATCGGCGCTGCGGGAAATCACGAGCCAGGTTCATGACATCAATACCAACGTCACGGCGATCGTCGAGGCGGCGCGCGAGCAATCGACGGCGCTTGGCGGCATCAGCCAGACCATCAACACCGTCGACCAGGGAACGCAGCAGAATGCCGCGATGGTTGAGGAGCAGACTGCCGCAAGCCATGGCCTTGCCCGGGAGGCTGCGGCACTCTTCAAGCTTCTTGAGCAGTTCCGTTTCGAGGACGCGCCGAAATCACGCTCTTCGTCTACGCAGGCCGGGCGTCATCCTTCGGTGCCGGCGGCTTTGAAAGTCGTCCGCACGGCCTCGGCTCATGGATCGGCGGCCGGCGCGCTGAAATCCGATTGGGAAGAATTCTGATTCAGCTCAAATTAAAGGTCTGAAAAAAGCGCGGCGGGCCTGACAGCCGCTTCGCGGGATATTGGGCTTCTGCCTCGTTCCAACAACGAAGACATTGCCGACGCTTACGACGCGGCTTCCCTATCCATTCACCGAAACGATCGGAACGCGGCCAGGCGATCAGCCTCGGAGGCGGGTGGAAATGCTGCACTGCCAAAAAAATCGTCACGCGCGCGCCTGCGCGTTTTTTCGGCATGACCCATTGACAATTCATCCTTGATGGCACTTGATACGTTATTCCAGTAAAACAGACAGAAGTCCATTATACTGGAACAATCGGAAAGCATCCATAAGGGGAACGCCATGACCATTTCCTTTCGCACCGGCGTGATGTCGCTGGTCGCCGCCGCCTTGTTGTCCACGCCTGTGCTGGCCGAGGGCAGCAAGCTCGATGAAGTGCTGGCCCGCGGCCACCTCGTCCTCGGCACGGGCAGCACCAACGCGCCCTGGCATTTCAAGAGCGCGGACGACAAGCTTCAGGGTTTCGACGTCGACATGGGCCATATCATCGCCAAGGCTCTGTTCGGCGATCCTGAGAAAATCGAATATGTGAACCAGTCTTCCGACGCCCGCATCCCGAACATCACCACTGACAAGGTCGACATTACCTGCCAGTTCATGACCGTTACCGGCGAACGCGCCCAGCAGGTTGCCTTCACCATTCCCTATTATCGCGAGGGTGTCGGCCTGATGCTCAAGGCGGACGGAAAATATGGCGACTACGCCGCGCTCAAGGCCGCCGGTTCCTCCGTCACCATCTCGGTTCTGCAGAATGTTTATGCCGAGGCAATGGTGCATGCGGCCTTGCCGGAGGCGACCGTCGATCAGTATGATTCCGTCGACCTGATCTATCAGGCGCTGGAGTCGGGACGCGCCGATGCCGTCGCCACGGACCAGTCGTCGCTTGCCTGGTACATGACGCAGAACCCGGGCCGCTACAAGGACGCCGGCTACGGCTGGAATCCGCAGACTTACGCCTGCGCCGTCAAGCGCGGCGACCAGGACTGGCTGAACTTCGTTAACACCGCTCTGCACGAAGCCATGACCGGCGTCGAGTTCGACTTTTACGCCAAGTCCTTCAAGACCTGGTTCGGCAAGGATCTGGCGCCGCCGCAGATCGGCTTTCCTGTTGAGTTCAAGTAACGGCCACGCGGAGCGGGATTGTTCTCCCGCTCCGCTGAAGCGCCGTGCGTCTTTCCAGACGCGCAAAGGACGCTGCAACACTTTGAATCTGCGCATCGTGCACGATGCGTTAGTCTGAAAGGGCGGCCCGTATGGGTTACACGCTGAATTTTGCTGCCGTCTGGCGCAATTTCGATTTTCTTTTGAGCGGGCTTGCGCTCAGCCTCGGCCTGGCAGTGATCTCGATCCTGATCGGGGCGGCGATCGGCCTCGTCGTGGCCTTCGCGCTGACGTCCAAGAGCCGCTTTGCGGTGGTGCCGGCGCGGGTCTATGTCACTGTCATTCGCAACCTGCCGATCCTCGTCCTGGTGCTTTTCGCCTTTTTCGCGCTGCCGCAGATGGGCTTGCGCCTCGACAAGATAAAAAGCTTCGTGCTGGTTTTATCCCTCTATTCCGGCGCCTATCTGGCCGAGGTGTTCCGCGCCGGCTTGTTGTCGATCCCGAGAGGGCTGACCGAGGCCGGCCTCGCCATCGGCCTGACGGGGATGCAGATCCGCAGCTCGATCATCGCTCCGCTGATGCTGCGCAACGTGCTGCCATCGCTGTCCTCGACGATCATCTCGCTCTTCAAGGACACCTCGCTTGCCGCCGCCATCGCCGTGCCGGAACTGACCTTTGCCGCCCGCAAGATCAATGTCGAAAGTTTCCGCGTCATAGAAACCTGGATGGTCACCTCGGCCCTCTATGTCGTGACCTGTTTCCTCATCGCCGCCGCGATGCGCTTCGTCGAGCGCCGTCTGGCCCTGCCGAGATAGATCTGATGTCCCACACCTTTCTCGAACAACTCTGGATCGCCCGCTACGTCATCATCAACGGCATCGGCGTGACCGTGTCGATCTCTCTGCTGGCCATTCTCGCAGGGTCGGTCCTCGGCGTTTTCGTCGGCCTGGCGCTCGTCTATGGCGGCGTTGTTTTGCGTCTGATCGTGCGTGCCTACACGGATATCATCCGCGGCACGCCGGTGCTCGTGCTGGTGCTGGCAAGCTATTATGTTTCCGCCGCCGTCGGGCTCGATCTCGGGCCGTTCTCCGCCGGCGTGCTCGCCCTTGCGATCTTCTGCTCCTCGCATGTCGGCGAGATCGTCCGCGGAGCGCTTCAGGCGATCCCGAAGGGGCAGACCGAAGCCGCCAAGGCGATCGGCCTGACCTTTACCCAGACCTTCACCTCGGTGCTGTGGCCGCAGGCCATGCGCCAGTGCCTGCCGGCCTGGGTGAATACGGCGGCCGAAATGGTGAAGGCCTCGACGCTGCTCTCCGTCATCGGCGTCGCCGAGCTTCTGCTGCGCACGCAGGAGATCATCTCCCGCAATTTCATGAGCCTGCAGTTCTATTTCCTGGCCGGCGGTCTCTATTTCATCGTCAACTACGGCATCGAGCACTTCGGCAAATATGTCGAGCGCAAGACCGCCCTGCCGTCCTGAGGAGTTCCCCCGATGGCCAAGACCATTCTCGACATCAAGGGTCTGCGCAAGACTTACGGCATCCACGAGGTCCTCAAAGGCGTCGATTGCGCCGTCGAGGAAGGCGAGGTCATTTCCATCATCGGCTCGTCCGGCTCCGGAAAGACCACCTTGCTGCGCTGCGTCAACATGCTGGAAGAATTCCAGGGCGGCACGATCAGCCTCGATGGCGAAGAGATCGGCTACCGCGTCGACGGCGCAGCCCGCCGCCGCAAGGGCGAGAAAGAGATTGCCCGCCAGCGCGCGCTGACCGGCATGGCCTTTCAGCAGTTCAATCTCTTCCCGCATATGAGTGCCGCCGAAAACGTCATGCTCGGCCTCGTCAAGGTGAAGAAAATGACGAAGCCGGATGCCCGCGCCGTCGCGGAAAACTGGCTCGATCGCGTCGGCCTTTCCGCCCGCGCGAACCATTATCCCGGACAGCTTTCCGGCGGCCAGCAGCAGCGCGTCGCCATCGCCCGCGCTATCGCCATGTCGCCGAGACTGATGCTGTTCGACGAAGTGACCTCGGCGCTTGATCCGGAACTGGTGGGCGAAGTGCTGCAGGTGATCAAGGGGCTTGCCGCCGACGGCATGACCATGCTGCTCGTCACCCATGAAATGCGCTTTGCCTACGAGGTTTCGTCGCGCGTTATCTTCATGAACCAGGGCGTCATCTGCGAAGAAGGCGATCCGAAGGAGATGTTCGTGCGGCCGAAGACCGAACGGCTCGCGGAATTCCTCAAAACCTCGAGTTTCAATTAGAGCATGATGCCGAAAAGTGTGAGCGGTTTTCGGGTAACATCATGCTTTAACTCTTTAATTTAGAACAGGATGATTTTAGGTCAACCGGGCCTTAAATCATCCTGTTCTAAAGGCGAAGACGATCGGCGCGGCTGTTCGACCGCAGAGCTGAAAGATCGCGGTCGCACCAACCGGCGTCTTCGGGCGCCGGCGCCCGCACAAATTACGTTCAATCTGCATTCCCGGCAGGCAAATTTCCCGCACAGCATTCGCGGCATCTTGAAAATCCTGAATACAGGATTTTGGCATGCGCTTTGCTTTCTGTCTTGTATGCAAGATAGCCAGACATCCGAGACCACGCAGAAATCCATCGAGGCGACGATCGTCTCCGGCATCCTTTCTGCCAAGATCCGGCCCGGTACGCGTCTCGGCGAAAACCAGCTGGCAGCGCTCTTCGGCGTGTCCAGAACCCGCGTCCGCGAAGCGATGATGCGCCTGGAGACACGCGGCATCGTGCATGTCAGTCCTCGGCGTGGCTGGTTTGTCGTCGAGCCGTCCGCCGAAGATGCGATCGCGGTCTATGAGGCGCGGCGTATCGTCGAGGCCGGTCTGCTGCGCAGCATGCGGACGCTGACGGACGAGGGCAGCAAGGCGCTCGACGCGCATCTTACTGAGGAACGAAATGCCATGGCGGCCGGCGACCGCCAGCGCCTGACCTATCTGATGGGCGATTTCCATATCCGCATCGCCGAATTGAGCGGCAACGCCATCATCGTCGATATCCTGCGCGACCTGACCGCGCGGACGATCCTCATTTCAATGCTCTATCAATCCGAATTTCACGCCGCACAATCCCACAAGGGGCACTGCCGCATCTTCGAGGCCATGCGGGCGGGCGATTTCGTCAGGGCTGCAGAACTCTCCGTCGAGCATCTCGACGACGTGGAAATGGGTCTCGACCTCACGGCGCGCCCGGATCCGCTTTCGGACTTGCGCAGTTCCCTGTCGCTTCCCCCCCAGAACCGCATCCTCACCTCTCAGACCCAAAAACCACAACTTCAAAGGAGCAATTAACGCATGCTGACAAGACGAGTTTTCTTCGCAATCGCGACCCTGGCGGCAACCTTCGGCTTCGGCTCCGCGTCTCATGCCGATGCTCTCGCCGACATCACGGCGCGCGGTACGCTGCGTGTCGCCGTCCCGCAGGATTTCCCGCCATTCGGCAGCGTCGGCACCGATATGGCGCCGATGGGCTACGATATCGACGTCGCCAATCTCATTGCCGAGAAACTGGGCGTCAAGACCGAGCTCGTGCCGGTCACCAGCGCCAACCGCGTGCCCTATCTGCAGACCAACAAGGTCGATCTGGTCATATCAAGCCTCGGCAAGAATGCGGAGCGCGAAAAGGTGATCGATTTCTCCGCAGCCTACGCTCCCTTCTTCAACGGCGTGTTCGCGCCGGCCGATGTTTCGATCGCCAAGGCGGAAGATCTCGCCGGCAAGAGCATCGGCGTCACGCGCGGCTCGGTCGAGGATCTGGAGCTGACGAAGATCGCGCCGGCCGACGCGACGATCAAGCGTTACGAGGACAATAACGGCACGATCTCGGCCTTCCTGTCCGGCCAGGTCGACACCATCGCCACCGGCAACGTCGTGGCGGCTGCGATCCTTGCCAAAAATCCCCCCAAGCGCCCTGAGCTCAAATTCCTGATCAAGAACTCACCCTGCTATATCGGCCTCAATAAGGAGCAGGCGACTCTTCTGGAGAAGGTGAACGGAATCATCGCTGCCGCCAAAACCGATGGCGCGCTGAACGCCATATCGCAGAAGTGGCTCGGCACCGATCTTCCGTCGGATCTCTGATGGGCTTGTTCTTACGGATGTCATTCTCGCCTGCAGGCGGGATGACATCCGCTCGTCACTGCAAGAGGGGACAATTCCTTGAGCTATCATTTCGAATTCGGCTGGCTGCTTCAATATTACCCTGAGATCATCAAGGGCATACTGGTCACCCTGGAACTGATCGCGATCGGCGGAGTGCTCGGCATTTCGCTCGGCATCGTCTGTGCCTGGGTGCGCGCACTCGGGCCGGCCTGGCTGAAACCTGTCGTTGCCAGCTATGTCGAACTGATCCGCAACACGCCGTTCCTGATCCAGCTGTTTTTCATCTTCTTCGGCCTGCCGTCGCTCGGCCTCCAGCTTCCCGAATTGACCGCCGCCAACCTGGCAATGGTCATCAACCTCGGCGCCTATAGCTGCGAAATCATTCGCGCCGGCATCCAGGCGACCCCGAAGGGGCAGTTCGAGGCAGGCGAGAGTCTTGCCATGACGCGCTTCGAAACCTTCCGCCATGTCGTTCTCGTCCCGTCACTGCAGCGCATCTGGCCGGCGCTGTCGTCGCAAGTCGTCATCGTCATGCTCGGCTCGTCGGTCGTGTCGCAGATCGCCGCCGAGGATCTGACCTTTGCCGCGAATTTCATCCAATCGCGAACCTTCCGCGCCTTCGAGGCGTACATCGTCTCGACAGCGATCTATCTGGTGATGGCAATCCTGCTCCGACAGCTGCTGGGGATCGTCGGCGGCTTCATTTTCCCGAGGAGAGAAGCACGATGATCGAGTTCACGCTCTGGGACATCCTGCGCAATCTGCTGCTCGCCACCCGCTGGACCATTCTCCTCTCGCTCGTCTCCTTCGCCGGCGGCGGCGCGGTCGGGCTGGGGCTGCTGTTCTTGCGCATCAGCAAGCGCAAGACATTCAGGGTGCTCGCGAAATACTACATCGAACTTTTCCAGGGCACTCCGCTGCTGATGCAGCTCTTCATCGCCTTCTTCGGTCTCGGCCTGTTCGGCATCGACGTGCCGGCCTGGCTTGCTGCGGGACTGACGCTTACCCTGTGGAGTGCCGCCTTCCTCGCCGAAATCTGGCGCGGCTGCGTCGAGTCGATTGCGAGGGGCCAATGGGAAGCGTCCGCCAGCCTCGGCATGGGACGGTTGCAGCAGATGCGCTATGTCATTCTCCCGCAGGCGCTGAGGGTCGCCATACCGCCCACGGTCGGCTTCTCCGTTCAGATCGTCAAGGGCACGGCGCTGACCTCGATCATCGGCTTCGTCGAACTGTCGAAAGCCGGCACCGTGGTCACCAATGCCACCTTCCAGCCCTTCACGGTCTACGGGCTCGTCGCCCTCATCTACTTCGCCCTTTGCTGGCCTTTGTCGAAAAGCAGCCAGATCCTGGAAAGGAAGCTCAATGTCGCTCATCGAAATCACTGAAGTCCGCAAAAGCTTCGGAACCACCGAGGTGCTGAAAGGCATCAATCTCGATGTGCAGGCTGGCGAAGTCATCGCCATTATCGGCAAAAGCGGTTCGGGTAAGTCGACCCTGCTTCGCTGCATCAATGGCCTGGAGAGCATCACCGACGGTTCCATTTCGGTGGCCGGCGCGCAGCTCCTCGATGACGAAGTGCATCTGAAGGCATTGCGGCTCAAGGTCGGCATGATCTTTCAGCAGTTCAACCTCTTCCCGCACCTGACGGTCGGAGGCAACGTCATGCTGTCGCAGACCGTGGTCAAGAAGACCCCGAAGACCGAAGCAGAGGCCACCGCCCGCAAAATGTTGGAGCGGGTGGGGCTGGGTCACCGGTTCGACGCCTATCCCGACGAGCTGTCGGGCGGCCAGCAGCAGCGCGTCGCCATCGCCCGCGCGCTCGCCATGCAGCCGGCAGCACTTCTTTGCGACGAGATCACCTCGGCGCTCGATCCGGAGCTGGTCGCCGAAGTTCTGGCCGTCGTGCGTGAGCTTGCCGCCGAGGGAATGACGCTGCTGATGGTCACGCATGAGATGAAGTTCGCCCGCGACGTCTGCAACCGCGTCGTCTTCATGCATCAGGGCCGGGTCCACGAGGTGGGCCGGCCCGAGGAAGTCTTCGCTAACCCGCAGACGGCAGAGCTGAAGCAGTTTCTCGGCGTCAGTTAGAAACGCCGGCGTCGTCGAAGAGGATGGCGCACGAGCGCCGTTTTCAACCAACAAGCGCGCCGGCGCTCCCATCCGCAGACGTGCTGGGAACGGCAGGCAAGGCTGCCGTTCCCAGGGATTGTCAGTCTTTCCTATCGGCGGGCGCCGGCAGCAAGACGGGCTCGGCCGAATGTTTGGGGAGCATCAGTTGCGCCAGAATGTCGTCGGCCGAATGGCTGGAACCGCCAATGCCGGCTTCGCGCAGCTGACGATCGAGATCGCCGCCGTTTTCCAGTGCGGCGAGCTCAGCACCGGCTTCGATGCGGCCGGCAGTGACTTCCTGGCGTTTCTTGATGCGTTCGAGACTTTCGACGGCGCTGCCGAGACGGGTATTGATGCCCGACTGGTTATGGGCGATCGCCGACTGAGCGCGCAATAGCGACTCGTTGGCTTTGACGTTCTCCACCTCGCGCTTCATCTGAGCAATGCGTGCTTCGGTGTCCTGGATCGTGCGCAGCATCTGTTGCTGGCGGGGCAGCAGCCGATCGAGTTCTTCCTGGTCGCGCTGCACTTCGGAACGGCTGGTGGCGATGCGCTGCGCCAGACCCTGGGCGAGATCCGTGCGGCCCGCCGAGATCGCAGCGCGCGCGCTGTCGGTATCCTTGGTCTCCTTTGCGCGGTTTTCTTCAAGCCGGCGCATGACGCTCTTGTTGGAGGCCATGATGCCGGCCAGATCGGATCGCGCCCGGCGCAGCGACTGTTCGGCGTCGCGGATTTCCTGGTCGAGAATGCGCATGGACTGGCTGTCGGCGGCGGCTTCCGCTGCCTCGTTGATGCCGCCGCGAATGGCGGTGAAAATCTTTCCCCAGGTGCTCATGCGGCAATCTCCCCGCTCTTCCATTCTTCAATCATGTGTGCCGCATCGACGGCATTGGCCGCCAGAATCGCCACCTCTTCGACCACCGTGTCGGCCGACGAGTGCGCCGACAGCGAACCGAACAATTCATACCATTCCTCACCGTCGATGGTGGTGATGCCGAAGCTGGAGAGCGGCACGAACTTATGCGTCTTGAGCACCATGCGTTCGAAGGCTTCGCGCTTGGGCACGTCCTTGCACGGCAACAAAACGGCGCTGACAAGGATGTCCCGCTCCCCGCTCACCGCGACGAAGACGTCGAGATCGCCTTTTTCCTTGAGAGTCACGCATATGACGTCGCCCTGTTCGGGTACGGCTACATCCACATCACCGAGTGCCTCCGGATCGGCGGCGAACAGGCGCGTTAAAGTGGTGAGGTTCCAGGTCTCCAAAAAGTCCTCCATCGGTTAGAATTTCGAAAAATATCTGGGTATTCGATATGCCACTTAAAGGGGTGGCGCGCTAAATAAATTTCGCTAGGCTGCGCATCGGGAACGGGGGCGAATCGCGTGCCATTTATCGCTTCATTATTGCGGCGTGTATATCTCTCGCTCAGCGAATTGGCGTGGTCCGCTCTTTTTATTCTTCTCGTGATCCACCTGGCCGCCTCCTACCTGCTCTTTATGCTGGTCGGCGAAGGTGATCTCGTCGGCAATCCGATCGATTTTCTTTACTACTATATGGTGACGGCAACGACTGTCGGCTATGGAGATTTGTCTCCAAAATCGGGATTTGGCCGGATCATTGCCGTCCTGTTCGTTCTTCCCGGCGGCATTGCCATCTTCACCGCCGTTCTTGGCAAATTGTTGACAACGATCGGCACGATCTGGAGGAACCGTATGCGCGGATTGGGTGACTACAGCGAACGCACCGGCCATATCATCGTCCTCGGCTGGCAGGATGGGCAGACACACCAGACGCTGCGGCTGCTGCATGCCGAACGGCAGGCCAACGAACCGATGAGCGTTCTGGTTGCCAAGGACCTGGCGGAAAATCCCGCCAGCGATTTCGCCGACTATATCAGAACCGAGCGGCTCGCCGATGCCGAGGCTCTGGCCCGCGCCGGGGTGGCGCAGGCCCGCGCCATCATTGCGCGCGGAGCAAATGACGACGAGACGCTGGCCGCCGTGCTGATTGCCGAGGACCATGCGCCCAATGCCCATATCGTGGCTTATTTCGCCGACGATCGCACAGCTCAGATGGTCAAACAACTCCGGCCGCGCGTCGAGGCGGTGGGCTCGCTCGCCGAGGAGCTCTTGTCGCGTGCAGCCCGGGACCCGGGCTCTTCGGAGATCACTGCACGGTTGCTGTCGGCCGCCTCCACCGATACGGCCTTTTCCCTGCCGGTCCCGCCTTTGCAAAAGCCGTTGCTCTATGGAGATGTGTTTTTGAGCCTCAAGCGTCAGCATAATGTGACGCTGGTGGGCTTGCTGAGCCAGGGCATCACCGACCTCAATTGCCGGGAGGAGGTGCTGATGCGGGGCGGCGAGACCCTTTACTACATCAGCGGAATGCGGCTAGATCCCGCTGCCATCGCTTGGGCTCGAATGGGAGACGTATCATGATCGGCTGGTTCGGCAGAGACAAGAATGAAAAGCCCTTGCCCAGAGAGCTTGGCCCCTTGAGCGCTGCCATCGGCGGGGCCCTGGAGATCGATTTCCTCTCCGTCGAGGCCGAGGCTTTGGGGGGCGAGCCGGCCATGCCGCTGCCACGGAGCGGCCCCTTCATCATTGCCGGCTACGGCGAGATTTCACTCGATGCGGCAACGGTTCTGTCGCGTTACTACGATGAAGACCACCGGATGATTCAGGTAATGTCGGCGTCGGGCCAGCCGGGCGATGCCGTCGACGACATCAGCTTTTATCAGTCCTGGGACAGCGTCGTACCGGCGGGGCAGAGCGAATGGAACCGCTGGACCGGGCCGGGCGGCCTGATCGGCCAGCCATCCTACGATGCCGACGGTATCCTCTATAGCCGCTTCTGGGGCGAAGGGCCGGAGCGTGCGCAACTGGTGGAATTTGTCGAAAAGGTCGACGATGGTGACGTGCAGCGCTCCATTCACCAGACCTGCATGCTGTATTACCGCCCGCTTGGCTCGACGCGCGAAATGCTTCTGATCAACGTCGAGCGCGATCTCGACCTCGGACAGAGCCAGGCGGGAAGCTCGGTGGAATTTCTGATCGGTTACGGACTGGCTCCCGCCGATGTCCGCCGCGTCTGACACCCTATCAATTTTTGACGGAGGAGTTTTTCAATGCTCGATTACGTGGCGGGTCTGCCTGCCTTCCTTGGTTATTTCGCCGTCGGTCTTGGCGCCTACGTTGTTTTCGCGGTGATCTACACATTCCTGACGCCGCAAAAGGAAGTCCAGCTCATTCGTGCCGGCAATCTCGCCGCCGTCACGGCATTCCTCGGCGCGCTTGTCGGTTTCAGCCTGCCGCTGGCTTCTGCCGCAGCCAATTCGGTCAGCATCATCGACTACATCATATGGGCGGCGATCGGCATTCTGGCGCAGATCCTTGCTTTCTATATTGCGAATTTCACCATGCCTGATCTGCACGAGAAGATCACTGCCGACGATATCGCCGCGGGCATATGGGGCGGCGGCATCGCACTGGTCATCGGTATTCTCAACGCCGCCTGCATGACCTATTGAGGGGAGGGGAACGATGCGCAGACGTAAGAGCGGGCACAGACGACCTTTCCTCGCCCTCGGCACGATCGCTGCCTCGACCCTGGCGCTATCCGGTTGCGGCGACCAGACACCTTCGGAGGTCATGTTCACCTCGGTCGACCAATGCGTGACCTCAGGCATGGACCGGCAGGTCTGCCAGGCCGGCTATCAGGATGCCATGCGGGCGCATCTCGCCACCGCGCCGCGTTTCAACGGCATGGCGGCCTGCGAGGCCGAATACGGCGCGGGCCAATGCACGGAGCAGCCGGCCAATTCAGTCCCCAACAATAGCGGCGGAAGCGGCAGCGTCTTCATGCCGTTCCTGGCAGGCTACATGCTGTCTTCGGCATTGAACAACATCAGCGACTATTCCGATTATCGCCGACGCCAGGAGGCGATAGGCTACTACTACGGTTCGACGCCGATTTATCGCAATCGCTCAGGGCAGACGGTAACAACGACGGTTCGCTCAGGCGGCGCGGGCAGCGACAGTGTGACTGCGCCCTCGCGCCAGAGCGTCAAGCCTGTCAACGTCAATACCCGCACCGTCGCCCGTCAGGGCTTCGGCGGCCGTTCGTCGTTCAGTTTCGGCGGCTGACATGAAGCGCATCACCCTTCCGGCCCGTCCCGACTGGCGTGACAAGGCGCGCGCCGTCGGCTTCGGGTTTCACGTCATGTATGGCGAGCCCTACTGGCTGGACGATGCCGCCTATACTTTCACGCTCGATGAGATCGAGACTGAGATCGAAGAGCCGAGCCAGGAACTGCACGACATGTGCATGGATATGGTCGGTGATATCGTCAAAAGTGAAGAGGCGCTCGACAGGCTGGCCATTCCGGAGGATCTGCGCGATGTGGTGCAGCGCTCCTGGCAGCGCCGCGACCGGCACCTCTACGGCCGGTTCGATCTTGCCTATGATGGCAATGGCCCCGTCAAATTGCTCGAATACAACGCCGATACCCCGACTTCGGTGTTCGAGACGGCCTATTTCCAATACAACTGGCTGACCGACCAGATGGCTTTGGGCACCCTGCCCAATGATGCGGACCAGTATAATTCCCTGCAGGAAAGCCTCGTCGAGGCGTTCGAGCAGTTTCCCAAAGGGCCGATCTTCCACTTTGCTGTGATGACCGATAATGAGGAGGATCGAGGCACGACGGTTTATCTGATGGACTGCGCAGTGCAGGCCGGCCATCGCGTCGAGCTTCTGGACATCCGCGAGATCGGCATCGATGCCGAGGGCCGTTATACCGACCTGCAGGATCGGGTGATCGACCGCTGCTTCAAGCTCTACCCCTGGGAATTCATGCTGCGCGAGCCGTTCGCCCGCGAACTCGCGCGCTCCGGCGATGTCTTCATCGAGCCCGCCTGGAAGGCCGTGCTCTCCAACAAGGGGCTTCTGCCTCTGCTCTGGCAGCGCCACCCCAATCACCCCAACCTGCTGGCCAGCTATTTCGCCGACGACCCGGCGGCCGCGGCCTTGACCGACTATGTGCGCAAACCGCTGCTGTCGCGCGAGGGCGAGAACGTCACGATATTCCGGGATGGCCGGGAATTGATCTCCGCCCCCGGCGATTACGGCGACGAAGGCTTCGTCGTCCAGGCCTATGCCCCGCTTTTCGAAAGTGATGGCGGCTTCGCTGTGCTCGGCAGCTGGGTCGTCGGTGATCGCGCCTGCGGCCTTGCCGTGCGCGAAGACCGCTCGCGCATAACCGCCAACCTGTCGCGTTTCGTGCCGCACGTCATCATCGATTAAGAGGGATACGTCCTCTTATGCAAACATCAGCAAACATCAGAAACCGTTCTCATGACTCATCCTGTCAGCGCCTATTCAATGCCCGGAACCTGCTTTTTCGATCTGGCTCCAACTGCAGGCGGCGAGCCCTATCGCATATTCCTGTCCATTCCGGCGCAGACGCCGCCGGCGGGAGGATGGCCGCTTCTGGTGATGACCGACGGCAACGCCACGTTCCCTTTCGCGGTTGCCAGCCTGGTCACGCAGGCACCTTATCCGACGGGCACGAATGTTGGCTGGGGGGTGATCGCGGCAATCGGCTATCCCACAGACGAGCCCTATGATGCGCTCCGCCGGTCCTGGGACCTCGGTCCTCCGCCGGTCAAATCCTATCCGCCTTTCGTTGAGGGTGGTCCCCCGGTGGTCATCGGAGGGACCGGTAAACTGGTGGATTTCATCGAGAACGAGCTGATACCGCGGATTGCGGAGATGGTGAGCCTGGATCCGCTGCGCCGATCGCTTTTCGGGCATTCCTTCGGCGGCCTCTTTACCCTCTATGCCCTGTTCGAACGTCCGGGTCTGTTTGCCAATTGGATTGCGGCCAGCCCGACCATCTATTGGGAGAACAGTGAAATCCTCAACAACGAGGCGCAGCGTCAACTCATCCCGGGACCTGACGCCTTCCTGCATTTGTCCGCCGGAGAATATGAAGGCGATGAGCTTGCTCCCTTTCAGTATCGGAACGAGGATGCCGCCATGCGCCTGGAGAAAAGGAAGGCGGAGCGGACCATCCTCCTGGCACAGGAGATGGCGGAGCGATTGACCAGCACGGCCGACGGATTGCGTGCCGAATTCGAGCTTTATGCCGGCCAGACCCACATGTCGGTTCTTACGGCAGCCGTGAACCGTGCGGTCAGTATCGCCTTCGCCGTTGGGGGATCGACCGACACGTGAGGTCTTCCCGGCCATTGCCGTCGGCGCCTATGGCGAGGTCTTTAAACCATCGAGAACTGCCGCGCCTCGGCCCGCGGCGCGGCGACGGAATGACGCTTGACGAGCGAGCATTCGAGCTTGGCAATTGGATAGCGCTTGCCGGGCATGGTTTCCGGGGTGAGATGTTCGATCGCCCATTGGCCCATGGCAAGATGGGGAAGGACCGATGTCGTCAGCGGCGGGACGAGATGCCGTGAAATTTCTTCGTCGTCATAACCCACCACCGACATGTCCTGGGGAATGCGAAGCCCTGCATCCTTGAGCGCTTCGTAGCAGCCGATGGCGGTGCGGTCGTTCTGGCAGAAGATCGCGGTCGGCGGCTCTTTCAGAGCCAGCAGTTTCATCGTGGCGGCATAGCCGGCGCCGGCCGACCAGTCGCCTTCGATGACCAGTTCCGGATCGAAGGGGATATCGGCGGTCGCCAGCGCTCGGCGATATCCGGTCAGCCGGTCCTGCGCGGCCTGCATCCAGATTTCGCCGGTGATCGTCGCGATGCGATGGTGCCCGTGCGTGATCAGATGCCGGGTGGAACTCTGGCCTCCCGCGATCTCGCTCGGCACGACGGCCGGAAAAGCATGGTCCGCCGTATAACAATTCAAGAGGACCGTCGGGATGTTGAGCTTGCCGATATAGGACGGAAGCTCAACTTGGCGGGTATAGATCGTCATATAGATGAGCGCCGATATGCCGCCGCTCGTCAACGCCTTGATGGCTTTCGGCTCCATGACGGGGTCGCTGAGCGTCTGGGCGACCAGCAGGACATTGCCGGCGTTCCAGGAGGCTTGCCGCGCGCCTTCGATCGCAACAATCGCTTCCGGGCTGGTGGCAAGCTGATCCACCGCAAAACCGATCACATTGTCCAGCCCCGAATAAGAGGCCTTCGCCGTATAAGTCGTCCCGGTATAGCCGAGCGCGCGCGCCGCCTCCCATACGCGGTCGCGGGTCTGCTGCGAGATACGGGTGCCGGGTGTGTCGTTGAGAACGAAGGAGACGGCCGCCTGCGAGCAGCCGGCGGCGGCGGCGATATCCATCATCGTCACGCGGGCAGGCTTGTCCACGGCGGGCTTATTGCTCTTTTGGGTCTTGGGTTGTCGCATTCGCGGAAAACTGTTTTCTGCTCGGGTTTGCCATTTTGGTAATTAGTATTAGCATCCATCTGAAAGCGTTGGCAATTGCATCAATTGCTGCAATGCCCACAGTTACTGGCAATTGCCAGTACAAAATTGCATCCTGGTCCAGGCACGATGAAATGTTTTGATCTGGATTGATAATACTATTTACTAATTAAGATTCTTCTATACCGTCACGGAGCGATCGGAACCAATGCCACTCGTCGCATTGCGACGGCCCTGGGAGGGGGCGCATCTGGCCGGCCGTAAGTCGAAAACGGGCCCATGCGACTGCGGCCCTCGGGAGGTGTAATATGAAACAGCTGAAACGCAATGCAGCCCTGTTCTTCGCCGGTTTGATGCTGAGCGCGGCGCCGGCTGCCGTATCGCATGCCGCCGACAAGCCGACACTTGCATTCGTCGTCAACGGAGCGTCCGACTTCTGGAAGGCCGCCGAGGCGGGCGTGAAGAAGGCGCAGGGCGAAATGCCGGACTACCAGATGGAACTGAAATATCCAGAGCAGGCGGCTGTCGCCATTCAGCAGCGTCTGATGGAAGATCTCGTCAGCGCCGGCGTCAAGGGAATCATGGTCTCCGCTGTCGATCCCAAGACCCAGACGGACGGCCTCAATAAGATCGGCTCGCAGACGGCTCTGTTCACCACTGACAGCGACGCGCCGAAGACCAACCGCGTTGCCTATATCGGTTCTTCGAACGTCGACGCCGGCAAGCAGGCCGCTGAAATCGCCAAGAAGGCGATGCCGGACGGTGGTAAATGCATGGGTTTCGTCGGTCTGCTCGGCGCCGATAACGCCCGCGAACGCATCGAAGGGATGAAGGAAGGGCTCAAGGGTACCAAGATCGAGCTTGTCGATGTTCGCGGTGACGACATCGACCAGACGCGCGCCAAGAAGAACGTCGAGGATGCGCTGGTGGCCAGCCCCGACCTGACCTGCATGGTCGGCTTCTACTCCTACAACACGCCGCGCATCTATGAGGCGCTGCGCGACGCCGGCAAACTCGGCCAGATCACCGTCGTCGGCTTCGATGACGATCCGATCACGCTCGGTGGCGTCAAGGAAGGCACGATCGCGGCAACCGTCGTACAGCAGCCGTTCGAATGGGCCTATCAGGGCATGAAATTGATGGCCGCCTACCTCAAGGGCGACAAATCAGGCGTTCCCGCCGATGGCCTGATCATCATCCCGACGGTGATCATCGGCAAGGATGACGTTGACAAATATGCCGCCAGCCTGAAGGCCATGGCTGGAAAATAACCTCTTTCGCGGCGGCGGCACTCACCGCCGCCGCGAAAGGCATTTCATGCCGACGGCATCAGCAGCCATGGACAGCCGATGAACCATAGTTCCGACATCCCGTCACCGGGCGCGCCCGGAACGCCATTCCTTTCGCTTTCCGGCGTTGGCAAGACCTATCCGGGCGTCGTTGCGCTCGAAGGCCTGTCAATGGACATCATGCCAGGCGAGGTCATCGGCCTTGTCGGCGAAAACGGCGCTGGAAAATCGACGCTGATGAAGATTCTCGGCGGCGTGATCGCCCCCGACCGAGGCACGATCCTGCTCGACGGGGCGGAGCATCGTTGCCTCACTGTGGAATCGAGCATCTCATCCGGCATCGCCTTCGTGCATCAGGAACTCAATCTCTTCGACAATCTCGACGTTGCGGCCAATATCTTCCTCGGCCGCGAGCCGCTGAAGGCCGGACCTTTCAAGCTCGTCGATCGCGATCGGCTGCGCGACATGGTGAAGCCGCTCTTGAAGCGCGTCGGGGCGCATTTTTCCGCCGATACGCCGGTGGCGTCGCTTTCCCTTGCCGAGCAGCAGATGGTGGAAATCGCCAAGGCGCTGTCCATCAACGCCAGGCTCGTCATTTTCGACGAACCGACGTCCAGCCTGCCGCTGGCCGAAACCGAACGGCTTCTCAGCATTATCAAATCGCTGAAAGCCGACGGCATCAGCGTCATTTTCATCTCGCATCGCCTCCACGAGGTTGAGCGTGTCGCCGACCGTGTCGTCGTGCTGCGCGACGGCACGCTTGTCGGCACGCTCGCCAGGAAAGATATCGGCCACGACCAGATGGTGAAGCTGATGATCGGCCGGGTGCTTGCGGCCCGGACCGCAAAACCGCAGCGCTCGCCGGGCTCGGTGGCGCTGAAGGCAAGCGGCGTGCGCACCGAGGCCTATCCCGGCCGTCCCGTCGATCTGGAAATCCGCTATGGAGAAATCATGGGGCTTGCGGGCCTCGTCGGGTCGGGCCGTACTGAGCTTGCAAGGGTATTCTTCGGCATCGACCGGAGCTACGGCGGAACCATCCTGCAGGACGGGCAGGAAATTTCTGTCCGTTCCGCCCGCGACGCCGTCGCTCGCGGCATTTTCCTGGTGCCGGAGGATCGCAAGCGCAACGGCATTCTTCTCGATTTCCCGATCGCCCAGAACATCACCCTTGCCGATCTTCCCAAGCTTTCCAGCCGCTTCATGCTTTCTGCCGACCGGGAGACGGCGGCGGCCGAAAAGCAGCGGGTTCGCCTTGCGATCAAGGCACCTTCCGTTTCAACGCGAACCGGCACGCTATCCGGCGGCAACCAGCAGAAGGTGGTGCTTGCCAAATGGTTGTCGATGAGCCCGAGGGTGATGATCTTCGACGAGCCGACGCGCGGCATCGATATCGGCGCGAAGAACGAGATCTACGGCCTGATGCGGGCGCTTGCCGATGCCGGGGTGGCAATCCTGATGATCTCCAGCGACATGGAAGAGGTGATCGGCGTTTCCGACCGCATCGCCGTCATGCATGAGGGCCAGATCGCCGGCATATTGGAAGAGGACGAATTCAGCCAGGAAAGCGTGCTTTTGCTTGCCGTCGGCAAAAGCGTAAAGTAGCGGCTGCGGCCAATACACAAGTATCGGGGAATGGATCTCGAATGGTCAAAAAAGATCTCGGACTGCTGCTTTTGATCGTCGTCGTCGGCATCGTCGTCGCCATCATCAATCCGCGCTTCCTGCTGCCGATCAATCTTGCCAATACCGCCAACCTGATCGGCCTGTTCGGCATCCTGTCGATCGGCCAGGCCTTTGTCATCATTACCGGCGGTATCGAGCTTTCCGTAGGTTCGCTCGTCGCCCTTCTCGGGGTGCTGTTCGTCGATTTCATCGCCGTCCAGGATATGTCCTGGATGTTGGCGCTGCCGCTCATTCTCGCGCTTGGCGCGGTCATCGGCGCTGTCCACGGCTGGCTGATCACCCGGCTCAACCTGCAGCCCTTCGTCGTCACCCTCTGCGGCCTGCTGATTTATCGCGGGGCAGCGCGATTCTACACCGCCGACGGAACGGCGGGCTTTGCGTTCGGCCAGAATTTCCCGGACCTCGAATTCCTGACCGCCGGACGGTTCTACGGCGTTCCCAACACCTTCATCACACTCGTCATCATAACCGTGGTCATGTGGATCATGCTGCATCGCTCCGTCTTCGGGCGTTATCTTTACGCCATCGGGAAGAACGAGGAGGCGGCCCGCTATTCCGGTATCCGCACTGGCCGCATGATCATGTCGGCCTATATCATTTGCGGGCTGCTGACGGCGCTTTCGGCGATTTATTTCGCCATGTACACACGCTCGATCTCACCGGCGAGCCATGGCCAGTTCTACGAACTCTACGCGATTGCCGCCGCCGTCCTCGGCGGCTTTTCGCTGCGCGGCGGCGAGGGCTCGATCGTCGGCGTGGTGCTCGGCACGGTCCTGCTCCAGGAGCTGCAGAATCTCGTCAATCTGCTTGGCATCCCGTCGTCGCTGAATTTCGCCGTCATGGGCGGCGTGATCCTCATCGGCGTCCTGATCGACCAGCAATGGCACGCCATCCGTGTACGGCGCCGCATCGTCTCCGCCGCCCGGCAGACCGAAGCCCGTCATTCGAACGAAGGCAGTTTGCCGGTGGCTGCCAATCAGGATTAGGTCATCCGCTGCAGGTCACGCTCGCTCATCGCAATCAGTCCCATCCGCTTGTCTCCCGCGCCATCAAACGCGGGGAGAGTGACATTCCAACTTTGCAGAAACAGGACACTTCAACTTTGCGGCTACACAAATAATGTGGCGTAATCAACATTATGGAACTTAAGGGCGCCAAGCAAACGACGCACAATGTACGGGATTCCAACAATTGGAGCGATATTCGATCTGCCGTGCGTTGTCGAAAATCATCCGACCGAACTGTATCCTTTGGTGGATCTCAGACTGAGTTGAGGAAAGCTTAGCCACCGCATCAACGCGCGAGTGTTAGCCAATCGCCGATCGTTGTCCCAAAACGTCGCATGGAACGTGTTGCGGGGATGGCGGGGTGCTCAGTTGCTATGGTCTTTCTGACTTCACGCGGGCTGAGCCCGAATTCATGGCTGAACGCGCGCGTGAAATTGGCTGCAACGTCGAAGCCGGCGGCCTCGGCAATTTCCGAGATCGGCCTGTTGTCGGTCGGGTTGGTAAGATCCGCATAGGCCTGCAGCAATCGACGTTTGCGAATGTAGTTGAAGACGCCCCCGCTCGCTTCGAACAATTGGTAGAGCCGCGTCCGCGAAATACCAAGCGCCCGGCACATGACGTCGGGCGTCAAGCTGTCTGAATGAAGATTGAGGTGAATATAGCGATGCGCCCGCTCCATCAGCCCCATATTGGTCTGCTCCTGCTCGCGATCCAAACTGGCGGACGAGGCAGCGCATGCAATGACCATATCGCCGATCGTCCGGACGATCCGCGGCACCTCCTCCACCGTCAAATTGCTGAGGTTCGCTTCCAGGCCGTCGATATAGCTGACGAGCAATTCGGCCAGGCTACCGGACAGGGCGATATTGTGGGCGTTCCGCAGAAGAGGCGCGTCACGGGTCAACAGTTCATAGGGCAGGAAGACGAGCACGGCGGCTGAATCGATCATCCGCCCGCGGTAGGGATAACCAAGAGACCTGAAAAATATCTCACCCGGGCCGGTCTCCGTGACATGGCGATTGGCCTCGGTCCAGGCCCGGCCGCTGCGAAGCACGCCCACGTTCCAGTGATCGATTGGGCTCGATCGCAACATGGCCTGATCGCGAATATAGCTGCATGCCTGCGCGCGCTGCTGGACGATGAGGATATCGCCGAGCTGCCAGCCGGTCTGCTCCGCAAGAAAACCGTCGTCCTCTGATTTTCCGTCCGGCAGATGAACATCGACAAGCGGCCCCATGTGCGATCGCCAGGACTGGAACTGTTCGTTCGGCGGCAGGTCTCGCGTTGAAAATCGCAAGGGCACGAGTGTCGACGGAACGTCCACACGATGTTCTTTCTGCGGGGACGGTTCGCGCGGCCAGCGCCGCCGCTCCAGGTGGGCCGGCCATTCCCGTCCAGCAGCGGGGTCGTCTCCAGACTCCGTAACCATGCATTCCTCCAGCGCATAAGCCGATCCGGGCTGTTGAAACTGAAGCAAAAAATCGTTTTCGCGGCTGAAAACGTCCGCGCAGCTCATCCGATAAAACCGAATCGACTGAAGTCCTACGTGCATAAGTTACTTATCATATTCCTATACGAGCAGAAATGGACGGACCGATAATTTTCGGGATGCGAGGATAACGACAATTGCGTCCTATTCCTGTATCTAAATGAGCAAGGGTTAGTGCCGAAGGACGTTCGGAAAGCCCGAATACTCACTTGCCAGTGCAATGCAGTTTCAAAGCACTCTCAACGTGAAACGACTCTAAATCAAAACAAAATATGCCAGCAGAGGAGGATAGGTCGTGACCTATCGGGGCAATATTCGTGCGCGCTTTGCGCGAGCATCGGCTTACGACGGGAACTCTTCTCCGCACAACCCACAGGCGTCAGGGAAAATTCCTATCGCCGGTCCTGCGGGTTTCCCCTGCTTACCTTGATGCGAGACGCTCCTGAGGCCGGACATCGGCAAATAAAGGGCGCGAAGGGTTGCGCGCAGGCCGAGGCCGCCTGTGTCGATGCGTAATAGGCCGAGGCTTGCACGCAACCCTTACCATATCCACCCATTGGCAACTTTTACCCTGCCCTTTCGTATGGCAGAACGGAGGCTAAGATGACCACCGCATGTGATCAGGAACATATCGAATTGAAGCCGATTTCGAGCTGCAGACGAGAGGTCGAAGTCGCGATGGTGGAAATGCTCGTCGGCTTGCAGAAACGCGGATGGTCGGCTGCGGAATTGGCATTGGAACTCGCAGACGCCTCCGAAGATCTCGTCATGCTGATCGCCACCAAAAAGCTTCGACCGCATTGATGCCTGCCGCCCGGAAGCGGTGGTTCCGAGATAACAGCACGCAAAACAAAGAACTGATGGGCATCGCATGAATCGAGTTTCATGCGATGCCCATTAGAAATAAGATCGCGGGGAATTATGTTTCTGTCCAGATGAGACGGCAGCGCTATCAGGCGCGGCGCAGTGATTTCCAGCACCCTGTCACGTCAGTCGTCACGCCGCAGATGGCTTGACCATGCCCCCAGCACCGCATCGATACGGTGCTAAGCCTCCCCTCGGCGGCGTTTCCTCCACAGCCGAACTGTTTCTATCGCAGCGTTGCGGTCCTCTCTTGTTTACTAATTTTCGATACGCTAATTTATGCAAGAATGAGTTGCATCCGTTTGTGCCGGCTCGATAGGGACTGATGGCTGCAGAAGCGATAATCTTCGGACGCCAACATGATTTGGAACCATCGCATCACGCGCATTATTGTCGGCCTCCTGCTGCTGACACTCGTGACTGTCGTCTCATTGCCGACGATCACCGGCTTTACCAGCCTTGATGGCACGGTCAATGCGCGGTTTGCTGTCGTTAATGCCCCGATCGACGGCACGATTGCGGAAGAACCCCTCAAGGCCGGCAGCCCGGTCAAAGCGGGACAATCCCTCGCTGAAATCAGAAATACGCGCGTCAATCACGCAATTCTCGCTTCGCTCGAGGCAGATCGCAATACGTCGCTCGACCGCGTCGCGGCGCTGAAAAAGGAACGGGACGAGCTCTCCACGCTTCGCGAGGAATTGTCTGCCAGACTGGAAGTCTACAAGCAGACCACCATTGCCAATCTCGAACGCGAAGTCGAAATCCTGCAGAAAAAAGTCGAAGTGTCGCAAGCGCAGGATCTGGTCGCGCAGGTCGACCTGAGCCGCCGAATGCAGCTCGAGTCAAAAGGCATTCTGACGCAGAAGCTGGTTGAGGCCGCGCGTGCTGCCGGCGCTGCGACCGGCGGCGAGGTCGAAATCAGCAATCTGACTGTCGATCAATTGCAACAAAGGCTCAATGCAGTTCGCCAGGGCATCTTTGTCTTCGGCGACGGACAGAATGACGTGCCCTATTCGCGGCAACGCGAGGACGAGGTCATCGTTCGCATCAACGACCTGAACTCGCGCATCGCGGAAAACGAGACGCGAGCCGCCGAAGTTCAAAAGCAGCTGGTCAAAGAGGCAAGCCGCGTCAGCAGCCTTGAATCCGCAACTGCATTAGCGCCGTTCGACGGCGTTGTTTGGACCCGGAGTATCGTCAACGGTTCCAACGTCGTGCTGAACGACGAGCTGATGCGCCTTCTCGACTGTCGGGAGCTGTTCGTGGATATCCTTGTTCCCGAGGTCAACTATGACGAGATCTATCCAGGACTCGTCGCGCAGGTGCGCTTGTTCGGCCGCAGCGATCTCTTCCAAGGTACGGTTGTGTCCGTCAGAGGCAGTTCGGCTTCGGTCGAGGCCGATTCCTTTGCCGCCAGTTTGCCGCCGTCGACACAACGCAATGCCCGCATTCGGGTTCGCCTCGATCCATCCTTCATGAACGACGACTTTGCGAACTCCTGTCAGGTGGGACGTACAGTGCAGGTACGGTTTTCCAAACGCGGCATCAACCTATCCAACTGGGTCAAAAACCTGTGGTTCAGTATCTTGTAGCGCTGGTTCCGACCTTTGTCGTTCTGGCCTTCTTCTTCCTGGGGCCGTTCAATTGGTCGCGCCGTCACAGCTGGACACGGGCGGTGACCTGCGCGTTCGTCGCAGCAGTCGCATTGCGATACATGTACTGGCGCCTGACGGAGACAGTGCTTCCCTATCCAGACAGCGGCCCGAGTTTCTACTGGGTCTGGATCCTCTTTGCCGTCGAGGTCCTGGCCTGCGTCGAAGTCATCCTTTTTCTGGTATTGATGAGCCGCTATGTCGACCGCAGCGCCGAAGCGGACAGGCTGGCGCGCATTTTCTTTGCGCGGGAGCAGCATGAGCTGCCGACTGTCGATGTTTTCATTCCCACCTATAACGAGCCGCTCGACGTGCTTGAGCGAACCATCATCGGCGCCCGCTCGCTCGATTATCCTGCCGACAAATTGAATGTGTATGTGCTTGACGATCAACGCCGGGATTGGCTGAAGGCCTATTGCGAGGAAAAGAACGTCATCCACGTCACGCGCGGCGACAACAGCCATGCCAAAGCCGGCAATATGAACAATGGGCTGAAGGTCAGTTCGGGCGATTTCATTGCGATCTTCGATGCCGATTTTGTTCCCTATCGGCATTTCCTGCGCCGCACCCTGCCCTTCTTCTCGGATGACAGCATCGGCATTGTCCAGACACCGCAACATTTCTTCAATGTCGATCCGGTCCAATCGAATCTGGGCCTGGAGAATATCTGGCCGGACGAGCAGCGCCTGTTCTTCGACGAGATCGCCCCCAGCCGGGACGCCTGGGACGTCAGTTTCTGCTGCGGCTCATGCTCGATTGCCCGCCGCAAGGCCGTCGACGCAATCGGCGGGTTTCCGACCGAGTCGATCACGGAAGACCTGCTGACAACGCTGTCGATGCTCAACAAAGGCTATAAGACGCGCTATCTGAACGAGCGGCTGTCGATGGGACTGGCCGCCGAAAACCTCACCGGGTATTTTGTCCAGCGCGAACGGTGGTGCCAGGGGGGCATTCAAACCCTTTACCTGTATAATGGCCCGCTGCGCGGCCCGGGATTGACGCTCTTTCAACGGATCATGTTCCTGCCGGCATCATGGCTGGTGCAGTATCTGGTCCGCTTCACGATATTGCTCGTCCCCATCGTCTATCTCTGGTTCGGCCTGCTCCCGCTCTATTTCACTGACATCGCCGATTATGTCTCTCATCAGGTGCCGCTGCTGACGGCGTATTTTCTGCTCATGCTATGGATCACGCCGACGCGCTATCTGCCTGTGGTTTCCAGCGCCGTCGGAACCTTTGCGACATTCCGCATGTTGCCGACCGTGGTCTCCAGCCTGGTGAGACCATTCGGCAAGCCGTTCAGGGTGACGCCAAAGGGCAGCGGCAACGAGGCGAACCAGTTCGACCGCTACAGCTTCGCCTGGATCACAAGCATAGTCACGGTCACCGTCCTTGGTCTGCTGGTCAACGCCGTACCGGAAACGTCGCATGTACAAGGCCAGTTTTCGCCGGTAGCGGCCTGGTGGTCAGGTATCAATATCGTCGTCCTGCTCATCGCGTCGCTCATCTGCTTTGAGAAACCCCGGCGCCTGTTTCATGCGTTCAAGCTCGATGAGCCCGCTACCGTCGACGATGTCCCCGGCCAAATCGTCAGCCTGGCACTGGATAAGGCCGTCGTTGCAGTCCCCAACATGGCCCGATTTCAATCCAAATCAGTCATGCTGAAACTCCCCGGCTTCGCCCCGTTCAAGGCGGAGCTCGGACAGGTCACGCAGCGACGAAGAAGCGTAAGTCGCACCGGCGACAAACAGGCCTATTACCTGCACCTGTATTTCGAACTCAGCGGCGCTGCTCGCGACAGCATGATTGTCAAACTCTACACCGGCCAATATTCCCGCGACATTCGCGACATCGACAAGGTTGCCGTCTCTCTTAATCTGTTGTTGCGGTCATTCGGGCGAACGCGCACCTTGTAGCCCGGCTCATCCGAGAGTTCGTCGCGTCTTCGACGAAGTTGGCCTTGCTTGATCGCCTTGAACGGAATCGAACCGACGGCGCAATGTCCGAAATTCACATACTATAAGTTCGTATTCACTTTTTAGAACGGCATTTGCTCTTTTACGCAGGTGCTTAGTAGGCTGGCCAAATTCACAAGCGTACGATCGGCGCTCCTTGCGGCCAATAGGGAAAGCGAAACGCTTCCCGCGCGACTGGCGATTGGAACAGCCAGTTGCGGGCAGCCGCTCAGGCCTGAGAGACACAGAAGCTTGATGCAGGCGGTACGAAATGCGGCGAAGCTTTCCGGGTCGGCATCGCGTGTTGGCGGCCTCATGGCCAAGGTCGGAAGAGCGACGACCGCATTTCGGCAGAGCAACCGGTCGATCTCCCCGTAGAAGAGCGTGCGGATTCTGTATGCCTCACGCACCTCCCCGTCGTCCAGGCGAGATCCTGCGCGAAGACGCGCGGCGATATCGGGAGCAATGGCGTCAGGACTCTGCTCAAAGAGCGTTTTGTTGCTTTCCCAGGCTTCCTTTTGGAGGATAGTGGTGAATGCCACAGCAAGATCCGCGAGACTGAACGAGGCGATAGAATTGATCCTGCGGATAGGCAGGGCCGACGATCGAAGGCTGGCGATCATCTCATCGGCGATCACGCCGTCGATGGTTTCGAGGATATCTTCGGGAATGAAAATGGATATCGGTCGATCATTTGTCGCGGGCACGCCGACGGCGCTCATCACCGCGGCCATGGGTTCCAGGCTGCTCGTCATGAAACCCGGCACATCGAAGCTTGGCGCCAGCGGGCGCAGCGCCCCGTTGTCGAGACTTCCAAGTGTCGGCCGCCAGCCGACGAGGCCGTTGATGGCGGCGGGCAGCCGGATGGAGCCGGACGTGTCTGTTCCAAGGCCGAGATCCGCGAGGCCAGCGGCAACCGCGACGGCTGAACCCGACGACGATCCGCCGGGGATGAGTTCAGGATCGCGTGGATTGACAGGCATGCCGAAATGGATGTTGCCGCCAATAAGGGAATAGGCGAGCTCATCCGTATTGGTTTTGCCGACGAAACTGGCGCCGGCATCCAAGAGCGTCTGGACCAAAGGCGCCGTCGCTGTCTTGATGCCGGAGGCGGCGAGCACCGCGGCATTGCCGGCCGCAGTTGCATAGCCGGCAACGTCGAAGAGATCCTTTACCGCGAGGCGATGGCCCGAAAGTAGGCCGGCGGGCGCGTGACCGACATCCGCGTCCGGATAGGGCATGAATGCATTCCACCGGTCCTGCACTTAACCGCTCCTTAAATCTTCAGATGTTGCAGGACACGGCTGCGACTGTCCGGACCATTGGCGCTTTCGTCTTCGATCGCTCCAAGTTTGAGAATGGCCCAGCGGTCCGCCACCGAAAGAGCGAAATCCAGGTTCTGTTCGACCAGCAGGATGGTCGTGCCGCGTTTCTCACGGTCGTCCCTCAACGCCTTGGCGATGTTCTGGACGACGGAGGGCTGCAGGCCTTCAGAGATTTCGTCGATCAGCAGCAGCTTTGGCCGCAGCATCAACGCCCGTGCCAGGATCAGCATTTTCTGCTCACCGCCCGAAAGCGTGCCGGCTTTCTGGGTCAACCGGTCCTTCAGGAACGGGAAATAGAAGTAGACCCTCTCCAGCGCGGATGCCAGATCCCGATCGCCCTTGAGCGCGAGGCGCAGATTGTCGCGGATGGAGAGGTCCTGAAACAACGGCAATTCCTGGGGCGCATAGCCGATGCCGGAAGCGATCAGCTCTGCGGGCTTCCTGTCGGTGATCGGGGCACCATCGACCTCGATCTTGCCCTTGCCGACACGCAGGAAGCCAAGGATCGTTTTCAGCAGCGTCGTTTTGCCCATGCCGTTTTTGCCCATGAGGGCAAAAATCTCGCCGGGCCGGATGGCGAGCGACACGCCATTGACGACATCGACCACACCATATCCGCTCGATACCGTGCTGAGCTCGAGTTTGAACACGTCAGCCATGGGCGCCTCCTGCGTAGATGGTGCGAACCGTTTCGGAATTGACCACGTCATTCACCGTGCCGTCGAGAACGAGCTTGCCCTGGTGGAGAACGACGATGCGGCTCGATATGTCGCGCACGAAATCCAGATCGTGTTCCACCAGGATGGCGGCAAAACCCATCTCGTCCGTCAGTTTCTTGAGGATGGTGCCGATGGTCATGCGCTCGGTCTTGGTGAGACCCGCGGTCGGTTCGTCGAGCAGAATGATGCGTGGTTCCAAAGCGACGACCATCGCCAGTTCGAGAGCCTGCCTTTGACCATGCGACAGCAGCGACACCGGCCTGTCCAGCATCTCAGCCATGCCGGTGAGCGTCAGGATCTCGGCTGCCGCTGGCGGCAGTATGATCTCGGCGGGCGATCGGATCGGGTTGGGTGTCTCGCGGCTGAGACGCGCCATCTTCAGGCATTCGCCGATGGTCATGCTGTCGAAGATGCTGGCGACCTGGAATTTCCGTCCCACGCCGAGGGCAACGATCCGTTCGGGTGCACGACCGGCGATATTCGTGCCGATGACATCCACTTGACCTTCGACCTTCTCGGTGCCGTCCGACAGACAACGCATCAGTGTGGTCTTGCCGGCGCCGTTCGGGCCGACCAGGCTGACGAGTTCTCCGGCGCCGATTTCCAGGTCGATGCCCTTGAGGACGGAGAGGCTGCCATAGGACTTGCCGAGACCGCGGATCGACAGAAGGCTTTTGCCTGCCAACCCACCATCCTTGGCGACGATGCGCGTCGGCAACGGCTTCAGGATGCTGTTGGCGTTTGCGGCCTTGAGGAAACGCGTCACCAGCGAGGCGAGACCGCCCGGCAAAAGGATGATCATGACGACGAAGAGCGCACCGACGATCAGTTGCCAGAGGAAGGGCAGATCGCCCGAAAGACTGGCGCTCAGATAATCGATGCCGATTGCACCGAACAAGGGCCCGATAATCGTTCCCCGACCACCGAGCGCCGTCCAGACGACGAGTTCGGTTCCGAAAACGAAACCCGTGTTTTCAGGTGCAACGACACCGGAGGCATTGGCATAGAGGAAGCCCGCAAGGCCGCACACGCCGGCAAGAACGCCGGTCAGGACGATTTTCAAACGGGCAGGGTTCATGCCCAGATAGGCGACGCGAGCTTCATTGTCGCGGATTGCGGCGAGCAGACGGCCGGCGTCCGACCGGACAAAGACGATCGCAACAACGGCCAAACCCAGCAGACAGGCGCCCGACAGGCGGAAATAGCCGGGAAGCCCGAGCGGCAGAGTGTCGTAACCGACAAGGCCGCTTGAGGAACCGGTCCAGGTGCCGCCCGAAAAGACCAGCTGTGTGATGACGATCGGCACAACGAGCGAGATCACGGTGGCGTAAAGCGGTGTCGATCCATGAAAGAACGACAGCCAACCTACGGCGAGGCCAAGCACGAGCGGAATGAAGATGGCGGCAACAATGGCGACGACGAAAAGCTCCGGGCTTGCGCCGATATGGGTGAGAACCATGGCGGTGGCATAGGCGCCGACGCCAAAGAATGCCGCCTGCCCGAAGGTGAGAACGCCCGTATAGCCCCAGAGCAAGTCGACGGTGATCGCCAGCATGGCGTAGATCATCGAACGTGTCAGGACGTTGAGGCTGAAGCGGCCGAGAAACATCGGTCCGAAGACGATCAGCAGGAGGGCTGCAAGCGCCAGCGCCAGAAGAAGGACAAACCGGAGTTTTTGTCTGTCACGCACGGGCAAATCCTTTCGGACGTATGCGCAGTGTCACTGCGCAGAGGACGGCCACGGTGATGCCGCCGAGGATTGGGCTGAAGAAAGTGCTGACGAGCACCTGAGCGGCGCCGAAGATGAGGCAGGCGGCGGCAAGCGCGGCGAACGAAGAGCCCGCGACCATCACCAGCATGAAGGCGCCCGTCAGCCAGGCGACGCCCATATTGGGATCGACGCTGGTCAGCGGCGCGAGCAGCACGCCGGCAAGGGCGGCAAGGCCGGTGCCGATCATGAAGGTCGCGAGCCGCACCTTTTCGGTATCGATGCCGAGCCCGCGCGCCAGTGTTTCATTCATGATGACTGCCCGGGCGGAAAGACCAAGCCTTGTCCCATCAAGCAGCAAGGTGAAGCCGAGACCCAGACCGATAGCCGCAGCAATGGCGAAAAGGCGGTAGGCCGAGTAGCCGGTGCCAAAGAGATCGAAGGTGCCGGGCAGCAGGGCCGGCGTGAACTGCACGTCGCGGCCGAACCAGAGTGTGACCAGCTGGCCGATGACGATGCCAAGGCCCCAGGTTGCGAGAATGGCGTCGAGCGGCCGGCGATAGAGAGGCCGCACGATAAACCGTTCGGCGATACCGCCGAGGATCGCTCCGACCAGAAACGCAAAGGGGATGGCAAGCCATGGATTGAGGCCGAACCCGCTGACGACGACAGCGCAGTAAGCGCCGATGGTCAGCCAAGCGCCGTGCGCGAAATTGATGATCTTCAGCACGCCGAAGATCGCAAGCAGCCCGGCGGCAACGATGAAGAGAATGGCCGCGGTGCTGACGATATCGAGAAAGAGAGTCATTTCTAGAACTCCGATGCTGGAGGCGGGGCACCCTGCCCCGCCCCGCTGGTTTCAGAGATTCGGGCACTGCTCGCCAGGATCGACGTCTTTGAAGCTATCGACGACTGCAACGCTGCCGTCGTCCTTTACCTGGCCAAGATACATCGTCAGCGGAGCGTGGTGCTGCTTGTTCATGGAGATCTTGCCGCGCGGACCGGTGAAGGAGACGTCAGGAAGGGCTTTGAGCACGTCTGCCGTATCGGTGCTGCCGGCCTTCTCGACGGCTGCCTTGTAAAGGTAGATCGCCTCATATTGCGGCACGGAAAGGTCGTTCGGCGTGCGCAGTTCCTTGCCAAACTTCTTTTCCATGGCCGAGAGAAAAGCCTTGTTTTCAGGGCTGTCGATGCCGGTGACGTAGGATGCGGAGAGAAAGATGTCCTTGGCATCCGCGCCCATGCTCTTGGCGGTGCCTTCGTCGACCGCCAGATTGCCGTAAGGCAGGGTGACGCCGGACGAGCGCAGTTGCTTGGTCAAGGTCACGTTCGGTGCGCCGCCGGCCGTCGAGGTAATGATGGCGTTGGCGCCGGAGGAGCGCAGCTTGGAGATGATGGCCGTCCAGTCGCTGCCGTCCATCGGCAGATATTCCTCGCCAACGACCTCTCCGCCGGCTTTTTCGATATAGGTTTTGGCGAAGCTCAGCATGCCGCGTCCAAAAGAATAATCCGAACCGATCAGGAAGAACTTCTTGGCGCCCTGTTTGCTGATGAAATTGTCGACGACAGGCGGCACCTGCTGTTCCGGAACCCAGGCATCGACGAAAAGCTTGGCGTTGCAGGATTTGCCTTCGTAGAAAGACGTGTAGATATACGGCACGTCCCCCTTGGAAATGATCGGCAGGCCGGCATTGCGCGCAGCACTCGTCTCCATGGAGATGACGACATTAACCTCCTTCTGGAAAACCAGTGAATCGAAGGCCTTTTGCGCGCCGGCCGCCCCTGATGCATCGTCGGCGATCTCAAGCGCCAACGGCCGTCCGAGCACGCCGCCTTTGGCATTGATTTCTTCGACGGCGAGTTCCGCAGCCTGGACGACGGACGGCGCGACCACGCTGTTTGCGCCCGAAAGCCCCACCGGCACGCCGATCTTGATTGGATCCTCGGCAAAAGCTGCAGTGGCGAATGCCGCAGATGCCAGTGTCAGGATGATGGTTTTCATTTGCATTTTGTTCCCCTTTCTTGAGTTGGGTTGAGATTACCCGTAGACATCGACTCGGCGGTCGCCGAGCAGATGATTGAAGCTGTTGAGCGTGCGGGTTTCCGTGACGCTCGACAGATCGATTTGCGCAAGGAGGATTTCCTCGCGATCGGCACTGGCCGGACCGGAGATGGGCCAGCCTTGCGGGCCGACGATAAGGCTGCGGCCGATGAAGGACTGGCCACGCTCGACGCCGATCCGGTCGGCGCAGGCGATGTAAAGACCATTGGTGTGGGCGGCCGCCTTGTGCAGGATATTGGCCATCGGCTCCGCGACGCTTTCCGCACCGGCCATTGGTACCCAGTTGGTGGGCACGCAGACCAGTTCCGCGCCGGCCAGCGCCAACTCGCGAAATGTTTCGGGAAACCATCCATCGTAGCAGATGGCGATGCCGATACGGCCGAAGGGCAGGTCAAAGACCGGCAGCCCGATATCACCTTTTCGGAAAAGACGGTTTTCGTTGTTCCACAGATGGAGCTTGCGGTATTTGCCGATATACCCTTCGGGACCGCAGAGAAGAGCGCTGTTGTAAAACCGGTCGCCATCCTGCTCGGCAACACCACTGACGATGTAAAGGGAAAGCTCCCCGGCAAGGCGGCAGAGGGTCTCGGCACTCGGGCCGCCGGGCACCGGGCCGGCCAATGCGGCAACCTCGTCGCCGTCACGGAAGCTGTAGCCGCTGTCGGCCAGTTCCGGCAGAACGACGATTTCCGCGCCCTTGGCCTTGGCTGTCCTCGCCAGCCGCTCGATGGCCGCGAGGTTATGGGCACGATCGCCGACGATCGGTTCGAACTGGACGGTTGCGACGGTTGCCATCCGTGCGGTCGAGGTCTTGATGTTCAATCTCGTCTCCAAACGCAAAAAAACCTCTGGCACGGAAATCAATCCGTGAACCAGAGGCTACATAGCCATGATGTGAAAGCGGCAGCCCTGCCGCTGAGCAAACCTGCTCGTTATCTTTAGGCTTGCACGAAAGAATACGACCGTCAAGCCGCTCCCTTGGATATTTTCAAGAGCTGCGCGGCCACAACTCAGGGCTTAAATTTAAATTTTTGCGCCGATCGACAGTCCAAGGCTTTTCATCGTGTCTTGCGCGGCAATGATCGACTCGGCGATCGTCGCCATCGGAACGCGCTTCGACGTCGCCTGATCGCGCAAGAGCTTGTAGGCCGCCTCTTCGTCGAGGCCATTCATGACCCGCAGCGCCGAAACGGCCTTTTCCACAAGCCGTCGGCTTTTCAACGTTTCCTCGAGTTTTTGCACCTTGCCGGCAAGCCGCTTTTCGTAGCTTTGCCGATAGCGTGCAAGCGCAAATTGCGTCAGGATCCCAAGCGGCCGCAGCGGTTTGCTGATAACGCCGTGGGCGTTGAGATCGATGATCGCCTGGAGTGCTGTCGGGCTTTCATAGGTCAGAATGGCGATGACCGCCGTCTGCTGAAGGTCGATGATCTCGAGCGCGTGCTCGACGTGGACATCCTCGACATGCAGGAAGACGGTGTCGATGTCGGCCGGCAAGGCAGGCGGAAGCGGCCAGGTCGCCCGAACCTCGCAGCCAAGGCGCTTGAGGTGGGCGATCAGCAAGTTGCCGTCCTCATCGCGCGGATGGACAACCAGAACGCGTGCGCGCCGCAAATCCTGAACGATCCTGCTCGGTCCCGCCATCTCAGGCCTCCAGCCAAACGTCTTCGAACCGCGAAGCCGTCAGGTACGGGTCCGGCCGGATCGGTCCAGGCGCTTGCCAGGCAATGTCGAAAAGCCCGTCGGCCCGCGCCACGCCGATGCGGGGGTGCAGCCAGAGATGACGGGTATCGGCGTCGAAATTGATCCGGCCTTCCGGAGCAAGAAAATCTTCCAGCAGAATTTCCTCGGAAATGCGATGGGTATCGAGCGATCCGGCCCGGGCAAGCGCTCGGGCGAACAGGTGAACCTGGGCATAGGCCGGTTGCGACCATACGCTGGTGGTGAAGTCTTGGCCGAAACGGGCTTTGAACGCCGCGACGAAACGCTCGTTCGCCTCGTTTTCAACCGTTTGGAAATACGTCGCCGAAAGAATATGGCCGGTGCACGCCTCGGCGCCGATCTCGCGAATCTCGCTCTCGGCCATGGTCAGACTGGCAATCGGAACCCGCCTTCGATCGATTCCCGCCTCGGCATACATGCGGTAAAACCGCTGTGCCGGCCGCCCGACGATCGTCGAGAAGATGGCATCGGGCTCGAGACGGACGATATCGGAAATAACCGAACGCAGCGTTTGCTCGTCGGCATGAAGAGGAAGATATCGCTCGCTGACGACTTCACCGCCCTTTGCCTCCAGCACATCCCGCATGACCCGATTGGATTCTCGCGGATAAATATAATCCGCGCCGACGAAGAGAATGCGGCGTCCATGGTGGCGCAGCAGATATTCTGCGAGCGCGAAAGTGTTCTGATTGAGAGTGGCGCCGGTATAGACGACATTCTCCGAATACTCGAAACCTTCATACATCGACGGATAAAACAGCAGTCCGTTGTGCCGCTCGACAATCGGCAGCACGGCCTTTCGGCTGGCCGACATCGACGCGCCGAAGATGATGTTGACGTCGTCGGCGGCGAGCAGCCGCCGCGCCAGATTGCGATAGGCGGTTTGGTCCCCGCCCGGATCATAGGCGATCGGAACGATGGGCTTGCCAAGCACGCCGCCTGCCGCATTGACTTCCTCGATCGCAAGTGCGGTGCCAAGAAAGTGCTCTGTTTCCGTGATTTCGCTAATTCCGCTTCTGGAAAACAGCACTCCCACCCGCCATTCGGAGCTTGTCATCTTTGCCTTTTCCGAAATGTTGGAGGTTCGAAAGCGGTGAATGCCTCAGTTCCGCACTTTCGACTTCCATACCCTTAGGACCAATCGACATTCCGGATTCCCAAATCAGCTGATCACTGATTCATAGAGT
>NZ_LFIO01001734.1 GCF_001187535.1 Rhizobium ecuadorense | reverse complement strand
GCGAGGGCTAGGTCGCTTACTCGCTTGTCGTAGGCAGCTATAATCCGGTCGAAGAGCGAAATTCGCTCCTCAATCGAGGTGCGCGAATACGTTTCAAATGCCTTTCGCGCGGCTGAAACCGCGTCGTCCACGTCACTTGCATCGCCTAGCGCGACTTGACCAACGACGCCTTCGTCCGCGGGGTTGATAACATCGATTACGGCCGTGCTTTTGGGCTGTACCCAGGCTCCGTTGATATAGAATTGAAGATTGTTGCGCATGAATATGCTCCATCATTGTTGACGGAAACACAAGTATACTTTGTACACCTAGCGTCAATCAGGCACTTCAAGTCGCCTAGGTATATCGAAGGAAACCATCATGCTCGAACTTGAAC
>NZ_LFIO01000339.1 GCF_001187535.1 Rhizobium ecuadorense | reverse complement strand
GGAAAAGTGCGTAGGACTGGAACATCATGCCAATGTTGCGGCCCCAGACAGGGATGTCGGTGACATCGTTGTTGCCGATCCTGACGATACCCTGGTCCGGCTTGATGAAGCCCGCGATGATGCGCAGAAGCGTGGTCTTGCCGGAACCGGATGGGCCGAGAAGGCTGGTGAAGGAGCCTTCGGGAAACTCGGTGGTGATATCCGACAGGACGGGCGTGATGCCGTAGGTCTTGGCGACGGAATTGACTTTAACGTTTGTCACGAGTGTCTCCAGGCTTGGCGAAACGCGCAAAAATCAGGATGATCGTCATCGAGCCGAGCAGAAGTACGGTCGAGATCGCGTTGATTTCAGGGGTGAAGCCCTTGCGGATCGAGG
>NZ_LFIO01000181.1 GCF_001187535.1 Rhizobium ecuadorense | reverse complement strand
GTATAGGTCTCGCCGTTGTTCGGAAGCTGGTCGGTGACGGTTTTTTAGTCGCTGCCTGCAGTCGCCATCCGTCTCCCGCACTTCCGACGGGGGATGAAGGCGATGTCCGCTTCTTCCAGCTCGATCTTGCCGACCCGAATTCGGTGAAGGAATGTGCACAGGCACTTCACCGGCAATACCAGCGCATCGATGCGCTGGTATTGCCGGTGAAGTGCCTGTGCACATTCCTTCACCGAATTCGGGTCGGCAAGATCGAGCTGGAAGAAGCGGACATCGCCTTCATCCCCCGTCGGAAGTGCGGGAGACGGATGGCGACTGCAGGCAGCGACTAAAAAACCGTCACCGACCAGCTTCCGAACAACGGCGAGACCTATAC
>NZ_LFIO01000217.1 GCF_001187535.1 Rhizobium ecuadorense | reverse complement strand
CGCCGCCGCGCTTCAGCGTGCGCAGGAAGCGACCTGATGTCGGCCCGCCAAGCGCGTCGATGACAAGGTCAATGTCATGCGCGACGTTCTCGGGTGGCGTTCTGGTGTAATCGATGAATGCGTTGGCGCCGAGTTCGAGCAAAAGGGATTCATGCTTGCCCGATGCCACGGCGATGACATCAGCACCTCTCAGTTTGGCGATCTGCACCGCGAAATGCCCGACGCCGCCCGCGGCCCCGTTGACGAGCACGGTCTTGCCCTTGAGCGGCACGGGCTGATGCCTATGCGGCTGAAGCGGATTGGGCTCGTTGTGCCTCAGTTCGATCATGAACTGCCACGCGGTGAGCAGCGACATCGGCGCGCCGGCGGCATGCACG
>NZ_LFIO01000473.1 GCF_001187535.1 Rhizobium ecuadorense | reverse complement strand
GGATCGTGATTTGCGCAAAGAAGCGGTTTGATTCCAGTCACAAATCTGCGAGTCGCTCGTCGCTGCCGCGGGAGGTGTGCCTTGTCCATACCAGGGCGGCCCGTGCACATAGTACCGCCACCCGCAAAAGTGCGGGTATGAAAACAACCGCTCAGCGACGCTCCACGCCTTCAAGTCGTTGAAAAATATGGTGGAGCGCCGGATGACAGTGTTGGCAGCAAGTTGTTTATTAAATTTTCGTTAACCAAAGAAGGTTTGACGACTCACGCGATACCTGCAACCTTTGCGACGGAAAATGCGCGATCATCGGTGAAAAACCGTCGCGAGGTGAAAATGGATCAGATGACGACACGCAAGCAAACGAGCGAATCCTCCGC
>NZ_LFIO01001805.1 GCF_001187535.1 Rhizobium ecuadorense | reverse complement strand
GAGCTTGTACTGGATGGGTCGCTGTCAGGCATGGCGCAATTTTGGCGGTGAAACGCTTTCGGCGCAAGAGGCGTCGGGCGAAAATCCTTATAGCGTCTTGATGTGACAGTTTTGAAAAGGACAGTAGCACCTCGTTCTGATTGAGGATTTCGGCGGATTTTCCGCGCTTCTGCAACGAGCGCTTTATAATGGTTGAGCTATTGGCAGATGGAATTTTTAGGGTGTAGCAGCGGCACTGCGGCGCGTCCCATGAGCTGGAATAGCGATCCGGCAAAGAGGTGGTGCCAAGGACAGAATTATGCACAAATTCAAAGCGCTACAGCATTGTTTGCACGTCTGAAAAGACGCGCGGCGCTAGAGCCCATGACAAATCAAGGT
>NZ_LFIO01000619.1 GCF_001187535.1 Rhizobium ecuadorense | reverse complement strand
GAATCTCGACCCTTCTCTGCTCATGTGGGACATGCGGCGGAGCCTCGATACAAGAAGACTTCCGACCCGCCGTTGTACGATACAGTTTCTGTACCCGGAACTTTCGGCCGCGCAAAAGAGCTGGTGGCTTGTGGTCGAAAACGGAAAAGTCGATCTCTGCAACTTCGATCCGGGCTATGATGTAGACCTTCTCGTTGAAGGGTCGCTCCGTTCGATGACCGCAATTTGGATGGGCCTCACGACCATACGTCAGGAAACCGATGCAGAAACGCTGAGACTTGAAGGGGACAGGGTCCTCGCGCGCGAGATGCAGGAATGGCTCGGGGCCGGGAAGGCGGTGCCGGCGGACATCGAGCAGGCCGCCGTACGTCGTCGGCC
>NZ_LFIO01001878.1 GCF_001187535.1 Rhizobium ecuadorense | reverse complement strand
CTGGAAGGCCTCGCGAACCTTCGGCTTCTGCAGATCCGGGTCCTTCTGGTTGAGCGCGATATAATAGAAACCGAGGCCCGGAACGCTTTCGATCACCATGTCCTTTTTGGTGGACAGGGCGTCGAGGTCGCCGCTTGCGAGGTATTGGCCGACATCGACGTCTCCGGCTTCGAGCTGCAGTCTGAGGTTGCCGGATTCTGGAATGTGCCGAGCGACGACGCGAGCCATGGCCGGCGCCCCGCCCCAATAGTCTTTCCGTGCGTTG
Organism: Rhizobium ecuadorense; assembly: GCF_001187535.1. Lineage (GTDB taxonomy): Bacteria > Pseudomonadota > Alphaproteobacteria > Rhizobiales > Rhizobiaceae > Rhizobium > Rhizobium ecuadorense. Next base: position 113 of record NZ_LFIO01001878.1, on the reverse strand, counting down.
AAGATCGCAACGTCGTTCGGCCGCCATTGCGTCAGCGCGAACGGGCCGCTGCCGGCCGAGTTGGCAGAAAGCCATGCACCGCCGAAGTCGCCATTTGCCTCATGCGACAGTGC
>NZ_LFIO01001275.1 GCF_001187535.1 Rhizobium ecuadorense | reverse complement strand
GCCCTTCAACTATCTCGATGCAAATAACAAACTTCAGGGCTTCGACATCGATATTGCCAATGCGCTGTGCGAGGTTGGCAAGTTCGAATGCCAATTTATCATCGAGAAGTGGGACGACATTATCCCCGATCTCGTTGCCGACAAATACGACGCGATCATCTCATCCATGTCGATGAGCCTTGAGCGGCGTCAAAAGGTTGCCTTCACTGAAAAATACTACAACAGCCCGTCTGTGTTCATCGCCCGGAAGGATTCGTCGATCAGCGATGTCAGCCCCGCCGCCCTCAACGATAAAATTCTTGGGGTGACATCGTCGACAGCGCAGGAATCCTATGCCAACCATCTTTATCCGGAAATGAAAAAGAAGGTGTTTCGGTC
>NZ_LFIO01000149.1 GCF_001187535.1 Rhizobium ecuadorense | reverse complement strand
ATCTCAACCAGTCCGCGACAGCCGGCGCATTATCCTCGTCCATCGCTCACGAACTGAACCAGCCTCTTTCGGCGATCAGAAACAATGCCGAGGCAGCCTCGGTGCTTCTGCGAAGTGCGAACCCGGATCACGAACTGATCCAGCAAATTCTCCTCGACATCCAGGAAGACGATCAGCGCGCAGGCGATATCATCAGCCGGATGAGAGGATTGCTCAAGAAGAGAAACGAGATCGATTGGCAGGAGTTCGATCTGAATGATGTAACATCGAGCGCAATCCGCATCATTCACGGCGAGGCGGAACGGCGCGGAATCAAGCTGACCTCAACCCAGCCGCCGGGCGAGCTGCCGGTGCGTGCCGACAAGGTTCACGTGCAGC
>NZ_LFIO01001531.1 GCF_001187535.1 Rhizobium ecuadorense | reverse complement strand
CCGTCGGCAACGAGCGGCTGATCGCGGCGCTCACCCGCGTCAAGTCCTATCTCGACTACGGCGCCTTCACGCCGATCCAGGTGGCCGCGACCCATGCGCTGAACGGCGACGGTTCCGACATTGCGGAGGTTCGCAACGTCTACAAGCGTCGCCGCGACGTCATGGTCGAAAGCTTCGGGAAGGCCGGCTTCGACGTGCCGCCGCCGGCTGCCACCATGTTCGCCTGGGCAAAGATCCCGGAAAAGTTCCGTCATCTCGGTTCGCTGGAGTTTTCCAAGCTGCTGGTCGAGAAGGCCGACGTCGCCGTTGCACCGGGTATCGGCTTCGGCGAAATGGGCGACGACTACGTCCGTCTGGCGCTCGTCGAGAACGAACACCGCATCCGCCAGGCTGCGCGCAACATCAAACGCTGGCTTAGCGGCGACGAGAAATTTGAAATCAACGTAATGAATCAGTGAAAGGATACCCGATGCCAATCTTCGGATCATGCCAATGCAAAGCGGTAACGTACCAGGTTCAGGAAATTGATGGACCCATGTGGAATTGCTTCTGTCAAACATGCCGGAAGTCACACGCCGCTGATCACAATACCGCTGCGAAGGTGAAAAGCGAGCACTTCAAGATCCTTACAGGCCAAGATACGCTTCATAGCTTCGAATCGACGCCTGGAAAGCTGCGGTGGTTTTGTTCGGTATGTGGCTCGCACGTTTATGCGGAGCGGCCGGCCAGCCCGGAGCTCAAAGTCGTTAGAGCCGGCACGTTCGATACCGATCCTGGAAGTGTGCCGATGTCAAACGTATGGGTATCGCATGCGGAACCTTGGCTCGCCCATGATCCATCGAAGGCAAGCTCACCAGAGTTCCCGTAAGTGACCGGGATACTACCTGTCGTAACTGAGGTGGAGCCACGGCGACCGTATATCAAGCGGCAACGCCTCATTCCGTGTCCAGGAGGTTCTAACGCAAACGTGCTGGGTCGGTAAAAGCGGCAGGGATTGCAGACAGTAGGTGCGCTTGCACGGCGAGCCCACCCATTGAGAGAATAAAGTCGTACGAGACAGAAGACTTCTGCGAAGCAATCCAGCCTTCGAGGTTGGGAAATTACGGGTTGTGAGGGCTCAGGACACCGCAGGACTATTTTTGCCCCCACGGGTCCTCAACGACCTCCATTGCGGTGTGAGTGAAAATTGTAAGATTGTCTTATGCGAGAATGTTGGGAGTCCTGTGACATGAAAGTTGTTGTAATAACGGGGAATTTATCGCGCCCCTCGAAAACCCGGGCCGTAGCAGACTTCATGGTGGGTCGGGTGCGCGCGTCCGGCAACGAAGCAAGCTGCTGGGACCTTGTCGACCTTCATCCGCACCTTGGGGCAACAGTGTTGCCCTCCAGCGCCGCTGAGATTGTTAAAGCGGCACTCAACGATATTTTGGCTAGTGACGTGCTAGTTGTTGGTAGTCCGGTCTACAAAGCATCTTACACTGGGTTGCTGAAGCATTTATTCGACCTTGTCGACATGAAAGCGCTTAAGGGCCGCTATGTGATCCCTTTTGCAACCGGTAAAGCATCGAGTCACAAGCCGCTCGTCGAAGCCTCGATGGAAGCCTTATTCGACTTTTTCGAAGCGCAAATACATAGCCGTTTCATTTTCGCTCTCGATGAAGATTTTCAGAACGATGCTCTTTCTGAGAACCTGCGCGCGCTTGTCGACAGAGAGCTCGATGCCGCGCGTCGCGCCGTCAGCCCATAATAAGGAGGAGGATTCCATGTCTTTTTCGAGCATAGATGAGGCGATCGAGGCGATCGAAGCGGGCGAGATGGTTATCGTGGTCGACGACGAAAACCGGGAGAATGAAGGCGACCTAGTCGTTGCTGCCGAAAAAATAACAGCTGAGCACATCGCTTTCATGATGAAATATGCGAGAGGCCTTATCTGCGTGCCACTTCCAGCCGAACGTCTCGACAAACTCGAGATCCCCCTGATGGTCACACGTAATTCGGACTCACTGCAGACGGCATTTACCGTTTCCGTCGATTGCAAACACGGCACAACGACAGGGATTTCAGCCGAAGATCGAGCAGCAACCGTCAAGTCGCTCATCGATCCGCAGACGCGGCCGGAAGACCTATCGCGACCGGGTCACATTTTTCCTTTGCGTGCAAATCGTCTCGGTGTCCTGGGCCGTCCTGGCCACACCGAAGCTGCCGTGGATCTTGCACGACTTGCCGGCCTGGCGCCGGCTGGCGTAATCTGCGAGATCGCCAATGACGACGGAACCATGTCTCGACTGCCAGATCTCGAGAAGTTCGCAATCGAACATGGCCTGCACATAGTAACGATCGACGCTTTGATTGAGTACTGCAGGAGTCGTGATACGAGGGTAAAGCGTTACGCGCAGTCCTTTATGCCAACGCGGTTTGGGGATTTCAAGGCAATTGCTTATCGCGATAGTTTGACGGGAACTGAACACTTAGCTTTGACACTTGGCGAGTTGTGCGAGAAGGAAGACGTTCTGGTACGGGTGCATTCTGAATGTCTGACAGGTGAGGCGTTCCGGTCCATGCGATGCGACTGCGGTCAACAGCTCGAAATGGCTCTTCGGGCGGTCCAGTTAGCGGGCGCTGGTTGCGTGATCTACATGCGTGGGCAAGAGGGGCGTGGCATTGGCTTAGGAAACAAAATTGCGGCTTACAGCCTGCAGGATCATGGTCGTGATACTCTTGAGGCAAATCGGGAACTCGGCTTCGCATCTGATTCCCGCGAATATAACGCAGCGGCGGATATCATCCGCGACCTCGGTATCGGCAGCGTTCGGCTTCTGACCAACAATCCTACAAAAATAGAGGCGCTGCGAACGTCAGGCGTCATCGTGTCGTCTCGCCAGAGTCTGATCGCCGCATCTAGCGCGTCCAACATCACTTATTTTAAGACAAAGCGCGATCGGTTTGGCCACCTGTTGGACCAGGACACGTCAGCTGAACACGTCGGCCGGAGCAACGTCTTTTCAGTGTTTGGCGCGCAGGTGTTCTCTGGACCCCTTGGATAACGGAGCCGCCCTCGCCACTTACCTGCCGGTGATTGTAGGGGGCCGCCTTTGACCGGCAGAGTCCTAGAGCTTTTGCGTGGGCCCTGCCAGCACATCATTCGTGCAGGCCTATCGGAGTGATGTGGCCCGCGATTGCATCGAAAGCAGCGTTCGACCATATCTCGTCTTGAGCACGGCTGTTCCGACGGATCGCATTTAATCGCGGTCCGTCTTGTCTTTCGAAAAGTCTCGCAAAACTAATGCTTCATGCGAAGGATCGGCTTAATGACTTTGCCGCTCTCGGAATCAGCCATCGCCTCGTTGATCTGGTCGAGGTCATAGAACTGAACCAGTTTGTCGAACGGGAAAAGTCCCTGCTGCCAATACTCGATCAACTGCGGGACGAACTCGGACGGAACGCTTTGTCCTTCGACAACGCCGATCAATGTGCGGCCGAAAAGGAAGTTCCCGATATCGATCGTGCCTTCAGTGCCGAGAGCGGACGAGCCAACGAGACCGCATGTTCCCGGCGTACCAAGGCAGTCGACTGCCTGACGGAAAACTCGCGGCGAACTCGTGCATTCCAAGCTGAAATCAACGCCTGCGGGGACGATCTTCCTGATCGCGGCAACGCTGTCCAATTTGCGGGCATTTATCGTGTGCGTCGCCCCGAGTTCGCGCGAAAGTTCCAGCCGTTCATCGTTCAAGTCGATCACGATGATGGTCGCGCATCCGGCGATTTTCGCGGCCATCGTAGCCGCCATGCCAACCGCACCAGCACCGAACACTGCTATTGACGAGCCGGGCTTCGGCTTGAGGCAATTCAGTACCGCGCCAGCACCGGTCTGAAGCCCGCACCCGAGCGGTCCGATCAACTCGAGTGGAACATCCTTTGCAACCTTCACGGCGTTTCGTTCGCTGGCGATGGCGTAGGTTGCAAATGACGACTGCTCGAAGAAGCAGCCACTAATCTGTTTCCCGTGAGAATCATGGATCGGGCAGGTGCCATCCGGACGAGTGCCGCGGAAATTGCGACCGAAGAAGTCCTCGCAGTAGAAAGGTGTACCGGAAAGGCACTTTTCGCACTTGCCGCAATAGGCGTAGCTCAAAGCAACGTGATCACCGGGCACAAGATCTTTAACTGCGCTCCCGACGGCCTCGACGACGCCAGAGCCTTCGTGTCCCAACACAACAGGTTGAGGTACGTCATATCCCTGGTCCCTGACCACCAGGTCGGTATGACATACCCCCGATGCGACGATGCGGACCAAAATCTCGTCTGCACGAGGTTCCTCAATCCCTATGCACTCCAAGATCAAGGGCTTCGCCTTTTCGCGCGAGACCGCCGCATATGCCTGCTTCATGTAACTGTTCCTCCAAGGCTCACAACGCAATTCGCGCGAACGTACTCATCGTCAGACAATCAGTCAATAATTACTCTATTAAATTAGATCAGTTCAACCGGAGCAGGGCTGCATTTTTGCAAAGTCACGAGTGAACGCTGATTTGAAGTGATCAAAGGGTTCCGATGCATGTTCGAAAGGGAGCATGCGTCTTGTCCCGCTTTGGGCTGAAAGATCGGCAGACGAAAATTTAGTAGCAACGTGTGAGGCGAGCCGGATGGCGTCGCTTGCCGACGTCGAGCCGGTTCTGAAGGCTATCGACAGCTTCGAGACACCGGTATTGCCAAGTTCAACCGACTACAAACGATGCTACTGCCAGCCAGGCTTAACAGACAGTACCAACCAGGACGTTAGTCTTCTCGATGATCGAGAGGTCCGACGCAATCCGGTATACAGTTGGCGCGGCGGTCGGTGACTCAATAGCGAGCGTATCCTGGATCGTGAGGCGTTCGATGCCCTGCTTTAGTGACCTGATCGTATTCCCGTGGGCCACCACAAGAACCGATTTCCCTCTCAACAAGGGGGGGAACACTTCGCTTATCAAAAAGGGCAGAACCCTCGCGCTTATGTCCCGTATGCTTTCTCCCCCAGGTGGTGGAGTGCTGTACGAGCGGCGCCAAACCTGGACAACATCCTGGCCCCACCGCTCACGTGCCACGTTCTTGTTGATGCCGGTGAGCTGTCCGTAGTCGCGTTCGTTCAACTCGGTTCTCCTGATTGGCTCCAGCAGATCGCCGTTGGTTTCGTTCAAAATCGCTCTGCAAGTGTCGACTGTGCGCAAGAGGGCAGAGCTAAACGCAATATCGAACGAGATGCCGAGGTTCGCGAGCAGTGAGCCGGCTCGCCTGCTCTCAGACCAGCCCTCCTGTGTGAGCGGCACGTCGCTCGTACCCGTGAACTCCCCGCGCGCGTTCCCTTCGCTTTGGCCATGCCGGACAATCACCAGAGTGGACATTCATAACCCTCCCATCGATTTAGCGAACACGAATATTGTCGCACTATCGGACAATCCGTCAAGTGCGACTATGTGCAAGTGAAAACAAAACGATGTCGAAAAAACAAACGTCGAAGTTTATATTTATTGACAGATTGTCTGATAGCTCATACCAATGCACTCCGCCGTATTGAGGAGAGTCCGGCACGGCTTGGGAAGGCAAGGCTCTCGCCTTAACAGACAATGCCGCCCAGAGCGGCCGGAGGAGGAATTTTCATGAAGAGACGTACATTTCTACAAGCGAGCGGGGCAATTGCTGTAGCCGGCACGTTCGGAATGCCGGGGATTCTTCGCGCCGACGACGCGATCAGTCTCCTACCTGACACTTGGCCCTCCGAAGGCGCCAACCCAATTGTCGACGCGGGTAAGTTCAAGAAGTCAGGCCCGTGGAAGATCGGACACAGCCACTACGGCCTCGCTGGTTCAACGCATACCTACCAGACGGCGTTTGAAGCCGAATATGAAATAAAAAAGAACAAGGATCGGATCGCTGATTACCAGTTCCGGAGCGCTGATCTCAATGCCTCCAAACAAGTTGCCGATATCGAGGATCTGATCGCCCAGAAGGTCGATGCGATCATCATCGCACCGCTAACCACCGGTTCCGCCGTCGAGGGCATCAAGAAGGCAAAGGCTGCTGGCATTCCAACCGTAGTCTATCTCGGACGCGTCGACACCGAGGAGTTTACGGTTCAGGTCCAGGGCGACGACTTCTATTTCGGGCGCGTGATGGCTCAGTTCCTCGTCGACAAGCTTGGCAACAAGGGCAAGGTATGGGTTCTGCGTGGCGTCGCCGGGCATCCCATCGATGCAGATCGTTATGCAGGCGCCATGGAAGTCTTCAGCAAGTCTGGACTTCAGATCACGTCGACCCAGCACGGAAGCTGGTCTTATGAGGACTCAAAGAAGATTGCCGAAAGCTTGTATCTCTCCGACCCCGATGTCGCGGGCATCTGGACCGATGGAGCCAACATGTCTCTTGGCGTTTTGGATGCCTTGCAGGAGGCTGGCGCCTCAACGATCCCGCCAATCACGGGCGAAGCACTTAACGGCTGGATGCGTCGTTGGAATGACGAAAAACTTTCCTCGATCGGTCCGATTTGCCCACCCGCTCTGTCTACTGCCGCGCTACGGGCCGCCTTCGCCTTGCTGGATGGGAAGCCGATTCAGCGTAACTGGACGAACCGCCCCAAGCCGATCACCGACGAGACGCTCTCCCAGTTCTATCGCGCAGATCTCACTGATGCGTACTGGGCGCCGACCGAAATGCCGAACGAAAAGCTCCTTGATTATTTCAAGGCTTGATGAACTACGGGCACGATCACTCGTGCCCGTATCCCTGTCGAAGATGGAAATTCCCATGAGCACGCTTGTCGAGATGGTCGGCATCAACAAATCGTTTGGTTTCACGAAAGTCCTTTCGGACGTTCGCTTTTCCCTGGAACGTGGCTCCGTGCACGCTCTGATGGGGGAAAACGGCGCGGGGAAGTCCACCCTGATGCGTATTCTGGCGGGGGTATATCAGCCGGGCGCAGGAAGTGTTCGGCTCCGCGGGGAGGAAGTCAATTTCCGTTCCCCTAAGGAGGCACGGTTGGCGGGAGTGTCGACGGTGTTTCAGGAGTTTACCCTGATCCCCAATCTCACCGTTGCTGAGAACATGTTCCTGGGCCACGAACCTCGTCGCATTGACGGTTCGATCGATAGCGTCGAGGTAGTGAAACGCGCTCGCGCTTTGCTGGCTGACGTATTTCCACAGCTCGACGCAACCGCGATCGTCGAGACACTGACTGTCGCGCAGCAGCAGGCAGTTGAGATCGCGAAGGGACTTACGTCGAACGCGGACGTATTCATCTTCGACGAGCCAACGGCGGCGTTGAACTCGACCGATGTCGCGCATCTTTTCAAGGTTATCCGCGACCTTAAGGCTCAACATAAGGCTGTCGTCTACATCTCTCATCGCATGAATGAAGTCTTCGAACTATGCGACACCATCACCGTCATGAAAGATGGCGCTTGGGTAAGGACTGCAAGAGCGCAGGACTTCAACTTGCAAACGCTGGTAGCGACAATGGTTGGTCGCGAACTTCAGAACTTCTTTCCGCCGCGCTCGCAGGCCACCGGAGCGGCAATGCTGGAGGTTTCGGACTTGCGCCTCGACGACAGCAGCTCGACAGTCACTTTCGTTGTCAGAAAAGGTGAAATCATCGGGCTGGCAGGGCTCGAAGGACAGGGCCAGCGAGAGATAATGCGTGCCATTGTGGGCGTTGAATCGCCAAAGGCCATCGCCGTGTGGCGTGCCGGCCCCGACAACAGCATGCACGTGGTGAATGTAGGGTCAGGGTTCGCTCGCGCGGTCGCATCAGGAATCGGTTTTATCCCTGAGGACAGGAAGCAGGAAGGGCTGTTCCTGCGCCTGCCTATCTACGACAACATCGCGCTGGGAAAACAGCTCAATCGGAATATGGCAAGCGTTGCGTGGCGATCGGTGTCGAAGGTCCGCGAGGTGATCAAGTCGTTACGAGTTGCGGCCGCCGATCCCAATGCGCCCGTAGGTAAACTCTCGGGCGGGAATCAGCAGAAGGTGCTGCTGGGCCGCTGGTTGCTCTCCGGAGTGGACATCCTCGTTATTGAGGAGCCCACGCGCGGCGTCGACGTCGGTGCAAAGGCAGAGATTTACAGATTGCTGCGGGACTTCAGTGATCGTGGCGGTGCGGTCGTGGTTTCGTCGCGCGAGCACGCTGAGCTTATAGGGCTCTGCGACAGCATTTTGGTCGTTCATGACAGGAAGATCGTCGGGCAGATGTCCGCAGAGGGGGCGACCGAGGAAAGAATCCTCGAGACTGCGCTGGGGGCGAGTGCGTCACCGGATCCCCGTGCTGCGGTGCATTGAGGAGGATAACTTATGAATTCATTTGCCAGTCGCCTGAAGCTCCCTTATCGCGCGGGAGCGATCGGGCTTTCCATTGGAACGCTCCTGGTGATGGTTGTCGCCTCGGTAATATTATTGCCGGACTTCATGGATCCGGAGAATTTGTCTAATCTCCTGGCGCAATCGACGGTGCTCGTCATCTCGGCTCTCGGTCAGACGTTCGTCATTCTCACTGGCGGCCTCGACGTGTCGGTTGGGTCCGTCATCAGTCTAACGACGACGATCATGACGCTTGATCTTCCTGAGATAACCCGCGTGCTTATCTGCATCGCGGTGGCGATGGGGTTCGGAGTAGCGAACGGTTACGGTGTCGCGCGCCTCAATGTACATCCAATCATCATGACGCTGACAACAATGGGCATCGGCCAAGGTATCGCGTTGATCATTTTGCCAATCCCAGGTGGGCGCGTTCCGGAGTGGCTTTCCGGCTCGGTAGCCGGATCCATCGGCCCCGTACCTAACTCATTGTTTTGGTTGATCACGGCATCGCTCTTCGCATCCTGGATTCTCTATCGTCGTCCCTTCGGCCTCTACCTCTTCGCTTCCGGCGGCAATGACTTCAACGCACGGATGAACGGTGTTCCCGTCGAGCGCACCATCATCAAAGCGTATGTTCTTTCCGCTCTATTCGCATGCGCTGCGGGGATGTTTCTTGCAGGTCGCCTTGCATCGGGTGATCCTAAGGGCGGCGCTTCATTCGGGATTGAGTCTGTAACGGCTGCAGCATTGGGTGGGGTCCACCTCGCCGGGGGCATCGGAAGCATTGTGGGAACCGTCGTTGGCGCGGCGATCCTCGGGACAGTGAATAATGTGATGAATCTGGCCAACGTCTCTGCATTTCTTCAGTCGGTCGTCAAGGGTGTGTTGCTTCTCGTACTCGTCGTTTCGCAGCGACGCAAAACAATCGGACTTTGAAAGAGATGGACTTCTCGATGACCACATCAGACTCGAAAACTGAAGCACCATCTCGCTCATTGAGGGGTAAGAGCGCCATTTCGTGGATACTCGGGCTACCGCCCGCATACTATGTGCTCGCAATCCTGGTTGCGGTTGCTCCAGCAGTGAGCGCCACGCTCATAAATCCCAACTACTGGTTTGTAATCCTCAAGCAGTCAGCGCCGCTCGGGATCGCGGTGCTCGCCCAGTCGCTTGTCATGCGGGTGCGATCCATCGATCTCTCTGTCAGCGGTATTTTCGCGTTCGCGATTTATTTGGCCAGCTCGGGCCAGCTCAACAACTATCCACCGCTAATGACCGTCCTCATGCCTGTTGTGATTGGGCTAGCTGTGGGGGGTGTAAACGGAATACTCGTAGCATACGTGCGCGCTTCTGCCGTTATCTCCACACTAAGTGTTTCGGCCATTCTGATTGGGATCGTCCAATACATGAGCGCCGGCCGCGCGCCCGGTTCAACGCCAAGCTGGCTTCGAATACTTACGAGCGGCAATATCCACGGCCTTTCCTATTCCGTGGTCCTGTGGATCGTCATCGCCGCCCTGATTTCTATCGCATTTCGCTTTCTCATCGTCGGGCGTTACTTCAGGGCCGTCGGCGACAATCCAAGGGCGGCGGAAACTACAGGAATTCCGTTGGCACGTACGATTTTTGTCTCGCACACGCTCGCGGGCGCCCTGACAGGCATCGCGGCCCTGGTCCAGGTATCCGCGTTGGCGGTCGGCACCATCAAGCCAGGCTTCGACACCTTCATGAATGCGCTCGCCGCCACGATCCTCGGCGGTGTGACGTTCGGCGTCGACCGGGGCGGCGTCGCCGGGCCGTTCGTTGCCGTCGTTGCCTTCAGCTTCCTGTTCGCGATGCTGACCGTCTTCGGCATCCAGGAGCCGGGCAAGCTTATCGTCCAGGGCGTGATCATTGCATTTGCCGCAATCATCTACGGTGCGCGCGCGGGTCGCGTCTAGTCCGTCGGGCCGATCAAGTCATTCCCGTAGCAATTGCGGGAGAACGCAGGAGAATATAATGGTGAAAATCACTGCGGCTGTCGCCGTGAAGCCAAAGAGCCCGCTGGAATTCCGTGAACTCGAACTGGCTGACCCCGAAGGCAACGAGATCCTGGTTCGCACGGTTGCGAGCGGGATCTGCCACACGGACTTGCTGCTTCGCGACGGTATTTTTGGCCCGCCGGCACCGGTGATCCCGGGGCACGAAGGCGTCGGCGTCGTCGAGGCGGTCGGACCAGAAGTTCAGAGCCTCAAAGTGGGTGATCACGTCGCACTGAGCCAGAGCTCATGCGGATTCTGCGCCGACTGCCGCCGTTCTCACCCAATGAACTGCCAAAACTATACCCAGTACAATCTTACGGGGCTTCGTCCGAATGGTAAGAAGGCATTGCTCTGCGATGAAGTTGGCATTGGCAGCAATTTCGTGGGCCAGTCGTCCTTTGCGACGCATATCCTTGCGACTGAAAACAATGCAGCGCTTTTGCCGAAAACAGACCTCGACCTTACCGACGCTGCGCCACTCGGGTGCGGCATGGCAACGGGTGCAGGAACAGTGATAAACGCGATGAAGCCGGAAATAGGGTCGACGATAGCCGTTTTCGGCGCAGGTGCTGTCGGCATGGCCGCCGTGATGGCCGCCAAAGTTCGTCGGTGCAGCAAGATTATCATCATAGATCTGAATCAGCAGAGGCTAGACATGGCCATGGGGCTTGGTGCCACACATGCGATCAACGGCAAAGATCCCGACGTAGTCAACCAGATCCATGCGCTGACGGGCGGCGGTGCCGACTTCGCGATTGACGCAGTTGGCATCATTCCGGTTATTCTGAACTCGATCAAGTGCACCCGTGCCGGCGGGCACGTTGTCTTGCTCGGCCTCGACGCGCTCGGTAACGACATTCCCATCCCCCTCGATCTAATGGTGTTCAATCGCAAGATCCAGGGTGCGATCCTTGGTGATCAGATTCCACAGCTGTTCATTCCGCAGATGATGGATCTTAATCAGGCTGGGCTTTTCCCCTTCCAAAAATTGATCACCAAGTATCCCTTCGAGAAGATCAACGAAGCGATCGCGGACGCCGAAGCCGGGCGAGTGATCAAGCCGGTCGTCGTTTTCAATTAGGAGCCAGCGCAAATGACATCGAAGAAGTCAGAGGAACAGCACCTTGTCGTGGAATTCAAAACCACGTCCCAAAATCGAAATCGCGTAAAAGAACTCCTTCAGGAATTCATTGGACCCGCCCGCGAAGAGTCTGGTTGTCTCTACTACGACCTCTACCAGCGGTCGGACGATCCGAACACTTTCATCATCTTAGACGGCTGGCAGAATGAGGCGGCTGTCGTTGGCCATGGCGAACATCCTAATGTCAAGCGGGTGCTGGAGCCTCTTCTTCCACTGTTGGTGAGTCCACCGTCGATTAATGTAAATACCCGTATCAGCGACTGATCGGGCGCAATGGCCATTTCTACGAGGCGCGCGCCCCGAGCGCGCAGGTTTGAGGGAGACGAAATGGATACGCATCGAGTTGTCGTAGTCGGCGGTGGCTTTGCCGGACTCCAGTTAGCGAAGGACCTCAAGTGTCCCGACACTTCCATAACGATCGTCGACAGGCGCAACCATCACCTCTTTCAACCGCTCCTCTACCAAGTTGCCACGACTGTATTGGCAACCTCGGAGATAGCCTGGCCCATCAGAGCATTGTTCAGAGGACGAAAGGATGTATCGACGCTGCTGGGCGAGGTTGTTGGCGTTGATACCGAGGCACGCGTAGTATCGCTCAAGGATGGGAATGCTATTCCCTATGACACGCTCGTTCTCGCGACAGGTGCAAGGCACGCCTATTTTGGCCGGGACGAGTGGGAGCCGTTTGCGCCCGGGCTAAAGGCACTCGAAGACGCGACGACCATCCGGCGGCGGCTTCTTCTCGCGTTTGAGAAGGCCGAATTGGAGGCTGATCCCGAACGGCGGAAGGCAATGCTCACGTTCAGCATAATCGGAGCAGGCCCGACAGGCGTGGAGATGGCTGGGATTATAGCGCAACTGGCCCAACGAACCCTTGTTGAGGAGTTCCGTAGCATCGACACCAGATCGGCGCGCATCCTTCTCATCGAGGCAGGTCCACGTGTCCTACCCGTGTTCCCGGAGGCACTTTCGAGATATGCCGAGCAGTCGCTAATCAAGATGGGCGTCGAAGTGAGAACAGGCATTCCCGTGACGGCATGCAACGAGAACGGCATCGCGATCGGAGATGAGTTCGTTTCAAGCCGGACCGTCATCTGGGCTGCGGGGGTGCAAGCGTCGAACGCCGCCGCCTGGGTCGGTGCTGAAAAGGACAGGGCGGGTAGGGCGGTCGTGCAGCCAGATCTGACTGTTGGCGGTAAGCCCGAGATTTTTATTATTGGAGATACTGCCTCCGTGAAGGCCGCTGATGGAACACCCGTCCCCGGAGTGGCTCCCGCCGCCAAACAGCAAGGCAAATATGTCGCTTCGGTAATTGAAGCACGACGTCTGGGTATACCCACTCCAAGTGCGTTCAGATATAGGCATCTGGGAAACCTGGCTACCATCGGGCCGAATTCGGCTGTTATCGACTTTGGGAAGATCCGGCTCAAGGGCGGAATTGCATGGTGGATTTGGGGGCTTGCCCATATCTACTTCCTGATAGGTACGAGGAGCAGATTGGCAGTGGGACTAAGCTGGCTATGGATCTTTGTTTCCGGCCATCACTCCGCACGTTTGATCACGCAAAAAGAAACCTTAAAGGATGAGGTTTAGTCGCTAGCGCGAGCACGCCCGAGTCTGCTGGGCCGTGAATGGAGACCATCAAAGGCCAGACATTTGGGAATCGGTTGCGAAGCGATGGTTGGCAGCAGGTAACAATTCTGTCGGAGTTCCATATATAACAATGATTGATCTTCGCACTATCAACTTAGGCGACTTCGACTGCGTCGAATTCACGGCGAGGACTGGCCGCGACAAGTCAATTGCCCTGTCCGCCTGTCGTTAGCGATAGGCGGGCCTCATGCTTGAATACCGTTTCGGGAAGGAAGTGATGATGTGGAGAGTTGAGAGTGTCCCCCTCTAAGATTGACCATTTCTCGCTCAAAGGTACCTGCAGCGAGGAACTCGCGGCAGCGCTTTCGAGGCTTTCCCCGCAATCTGAAGCGCATGTACATGGCGATAAGACGATCGCCTACGATGTACATGCGATTACCAATGGTCCGATTGCAGTTATTGCCGCGCACTACGAGGGCGACCTAACCGTCCAGCACCGGGGACCGGCGGAGGCAAACATCATCATGCTTCCACTACATGGGCGATCGGTCGTTACCGTTGACGGCAGACAAATCCCGTCAGAGGGAACGCGGGGCGTTTTCGTGAACAGTATGTCGGCGAGTACGACCCAATTCATTGGGCCCAGGAAACATTTGGGGCTTAGGATCGCCCATGATGAGCTGACGCGCCGTTTGGGATGTCGGCTCAATACGCCAATAAGAGGCAGCCTCGATTTTTCGCCAGAAATCGACCTATCGGTCGGGTTCGGCTCCCTTTTGGTTCAACTGGTACCAGTGCTGTATGCTGGATTACGAGACGGAACCCTCCTTCAATCACCGATAGCACTTCATCACCTCACTGAAACGACGATGGAGCTTTTGATCGAAGCTGCGCAGCATCGCTACTCATCTGAGTTATGCCGCGTTGCTGAATCACCCTTACCCAAGGCCGTTAAGCGGGCGGTCGACTATATGCGTGCCAATATTACTCGGCCGCTATCTCTTGAGGAAATCGCAACGGCTTGTGGCGTAAGCCGACGCACTCTTCAAAGCGGTTTTCGCAACTTTCGGAATACGACCCCTCTGGCATTCCTGCAGCACCTACG
The DNA here is from genome assembly GCF_001187535.1 of Rhizobium ecuadorense. Classification (GTDB taxonomy): domain Bacteria; phylum Pseudomonadota; class Alphaproteobacteria; order Rhizobiales; family Rhizobiaceae; genus Rhizobium; species Rhizobium ecuadorense. Next base: position 40,224 of record NZ_LFIO01001531.1, on the reverse strand, counting down.
GTTGGAATTAGTGCATCAGGAACTGATGACAGGCGAACCTGGCCTCTCGGTCACGCAGGTCGCTCTGAAATGGGGCTTCGTGCATAGAGGCAGATTTTCTGCGGACTATCGCAAGCGCTATGGGGTACTTCCCTCGGAAACATTGCGTATATCATAAGCAGATTGCGCCGACCGAGCTACGATCAGCCGGCACGCTCGACCGTCCTCAAGGCTTGCAGCAACAGCACTCTCCAGAAAAGCCGACTGCCTCGGCCCAAGATCTGTCTTGCAGATGATCCCCTGAACGCGACGATGTTCCGATCTGCGCAACGCAGTTCAAGACCACTACAGGGGTTAATCTTATAGTAATTATGCCGAGGTCATCTCACACATAGCGGTCAATGTCGCAATGTTCTGGACCGCGTCGCTAATGGAAGCCGGTGTAATTTATAGTCGTCTATGAGGAACATATGTCGAGACTGCCGCTATCTCTACTTTTAATGATTTTGGCAATTATCCCGTTGACGGCGTTCGTAATCATCGGAGTATCAACATCACTGGGATATTACCGAGAATACTCTACCTTCCGCAGCGCACAAACAACGCAGCGACTTGGGCGGGAAGGCGGATTCCTCGCCCAAGCTATAGCGGCGGAAGCGTTTGCAGGCGCCGACGTGCGTCGGGCAAAGCAAGCTGCATCGGACAGGGCTTTTACAGCGGTCTTTTCCGCTTACGACTCTTGGAAAAAGGCATTCGACGATCCGGCCATAGAACGGGCGGTACAGATCATTCGTGAAAGGCGGGACAATATCGATAGCTTCCGCCGGCGCGTCGATGACGGAACGGCTAGCGAGGCGGAGGGAGCTGTTGCTTTGCGCCCAGCTGCCCTTGCGGGCTTGGAGCTCGTCCGTCGCACTGGGGCGACTGTCAATGATTTGGATTTAGCACGCCAAATTACCGGTTTTCACGCGCTCATGCAGATCACGGAAGCTAGTTTGCTGGAGATCAGGCCCGGCCGAGCCTACGTCAAAAATTCAGCCATGTCCGTCGATCTATTTTCGTCCCTCTTACAGTCAAAAAATCTAAAGCAGCTTTATGTGCCTGCGATGCAGGAATTTCTCCCCGCCGATCTCGTCAAATCTTATGACGACTTCGAGGCCAGCGCCGCAGGCAAGTTCATCGCGGGCGTTCGCGATCAGATGTATGCAAACCAGCCGGGCGTTTCCTTCCCCCCCGAGACGTTGGATCGATGGAATGAAATCACCCAACAGCGGGCTGCTTTGTTGACCGCACTCATTATGCGCACCGGCGACGAGTTGGACGAGATGGCATTTCAGCGTTACGCCGATCTTCGCAATGCCTTTATCGGCTACTCCGGCGCCACGCTTCTGATCATGTCTACGGTACTCATTTTGTGCATTTCGGTCGTTCGGAGAATTTCAAGCTCCATTCGGACTCTGACAAGCCGAATGAAGGCACTCGCAGAAGGCGATACGTCGGCGCCGGTGCCCTTGACGATCCGACGCGACGAGATCGGGGACATGGCGCGTTGCCTTGAGTTTTTCCGCGGCGCGGCCATACAGAAAAGTAACCTGGAGACATCCGCGGAAGCTGAGCGCATTCGTTCTGACCAAGAGAAGCTGGATATTCAGGTAAGGGCGGAAAAAGAAGCAGAAGAGCGCCTCATCCGAGCGACGACGGCATTGGCAACCGGGTTGAAGCGGATGGCGGATGGAGACTTGATTTATGAAATTGAGGAGCCGTTAGCGCCACAGTTTGAAAGTTTGCGCAGGGATTTCAACGCTTCCATTCGTCAGCTCCGGGACGTGCTTGTTACCGTCGGCCATTCAGTCGAAACGGTCACGAATGGCAGCTCGGGCGTCTCGGCCGCATCTGAAAATCTTTCAAGACGCACGGAGCAGCAGGCGGCTTCGCTCGAGGAAACTGCAGCGGCGTTGGAGGAGATAACCGTCAACGTTGCATCGACCACGAAGAGGACGGCTGAGGCGCGCGGAGCCGTCCAACAGATGCGAGATCATGCGGAAATGTCCGGTCGGGTTGTACGCGATGCTATCGGCGCCATGAATCGCATTGAAAACTCCTCCAAGCAGATTTCCCAGATCATCAGCGTCATCGACGCGATCGCCTTCCAAACGAACCTCCTGGCGCTGAACGCCGGCGTCGAAGCAGCGCGTGCTGGCGACGCGGGAAAAGGCTTTGCGGTTGTTGCCCAGGAGGTCAGGGAGCTTGCACAGCGCTCAGCGACAGCGGCAAAAGAAATCAAGGATCTCATCGGCAATTCAGCTCTTGCCGTCGACGAAGGCGTAAGGCTCGTGAGTGAAACCGGATCGGGCCTGAGAACGATTGAAGAGCTTGTGCAGGATGTAAATCTTCATATGGACGCAATCGCAACGGCCTCCCAGGAACAATCGTCGGGCCTGCGCGAGATCAACGGCGCGGTTAACCATATGGACCATGCCACTCAAGAAAATGCGAGCATGGTCGCGGAGATGAATACTGCAGGATCGCACCTCGCTCAAGAGAGCCAAAGCCTAGCCGCACTGTTGAAACATTTCCACTTCAAAGACGAGAGCGGGAAGCCACAGAAGGTCACGGGCGAACTTGGGAAGAGCTTCCCGCCCGGTCAGACAATGGTTGACCGCGGAGACTATCCGATGCGCCGTGGTAACCTGGTGCTCGCGCCTTCGAATGATGATTGGCAAGCGTTCTAAATGATATGGGCGGCGTCGCCGACCACATGCAAATACACGTCTCTGATGATTCTGAATGAGAGCGATATCCCGGTGGGGTAGCGGCATGGTACTCCGCCAAATGACTTGTGCGGTCCTAACAAAATGCTGGCTTGACGCATGATTGCTCAGCCACGTGACAAAGCAGGACAGGCACATGAAACACGTACGTCAATCGGAACGCACATCCCGCCCCGAACAGCCTGTGGAAGTGCAGATGGCGACTGATGCTCAAATCGACCAGGGGCGTGGAGCCTTCCGCAACGCGGTCAATGCCAGCCCTCCGCTTGCCACGGGCACGGCCCCGCCATTTTCGGAAGCCTCCGTTGTCCGGCCATCGCACGGTCACGACGCAGATGTCGCAAGTCTGAAGCAACCGTTTGAGAAGGCTTTCCGGGCGAATCCCCGGCATCCTGCGACAAACGTCGACTTGCCATTCAACGCCGAAGAGATGTCCAGTGCCGTCGTACTCGACGCGATCCCGTTACCCGTCTTCTTCAAAAACAGAGATGGGATACACCTTGGTTGCAACAGGGCCTTCGAAAGCTTCTCCGGCCGCTCAAAGGGAGATATTATCGGAAAAACCGTTTTCGATTTGGTGCCCGCACCCATAGCCGAGACGTATGCCGCGTTGGACGAGGCGCTTTTTGCAAATGGCGGTGTTCAGCAATATGAAGCAAAGGCCACCACCGAGAATGGTGGTGTCGTTGATCTTTTACTCAGCAAGACCGCAATCACTGATATCGCTGGTAACAGGATCGGCTTGGTTGGCGCGATGTTGGACATCACAGAGCGAAAACGTGCGGAGCATGATCTCAAAGAGGCTCTTGAATTCGCAGAGGGAATTATTGCCGCCATTCCTGACGTTCTGTTCGAGGTAAATGCCGACGGTCGCTACCTGCAGGTCTGGGCAAGGAATCAGGAGATCCTGGCGCAGCGAAAAGAAGTGCTGCTCGGCAAGCTTGTCCGCGATGTGCTCCCTCCAGATCAGGCCGACATCGCTATGCTGGCTCTTGAAGAAGCCGATGAAACCGGCGCCTCCTACGGTCGTTGTGTCCGTATAGCCCTACCAAACGGCGAATCCCGTTGGTTTGAACTGTCGGTCGCAAGGCGACCAAGCAGCAATCACTCAACCGTCACTTTTCTGGTGTTATCTCGCGATATTACCGAACGAAAGCACGCCGAGGGCACGACTATTGAAGCTCGGGCTCGCCTCCTAAGTGTCCTGCAGACCATTCCGGATATGGTATGGCTGAAAGACGTAACAGGCAAATATCTGTTGTGCAATCATGCCTTCGAAGAATTGGTCGGCAAGGCAGAAGCGGAAATCGTCGGGAAAACGGATTATGACCTGTTTACTCCCGAACTCGCCCAGTTTTTTCGTGACAAGGATGAGGAGGCCATGCAAGCCGGCCGTATTCTCATCAATGAGGAACGGTTTACCGCTCACGAGGACGGTCGATCAACGCTTTTGGAGACTCGTAAGGTTCCGGTATTCACGGGGGGAAAGCTGATGGGGATCCTCGGCGTCGCCCGCGATATCACCGAACTGGACACGTCCCGTAAGAAAATCCATCAGATGGCATTCTACGATTCTCTGACCGGCCTGCCTAACCGGACACTTTTCAATGAACGGCTACGCGAGATGATCGGGGACGCGGCTTCGGCGGGCCAGCGAGCCGGGGTGATGCTGATCGACATGGACCATTTCAAAGCGATCAATGACACTATGGGACATCCCGTCGGTGACGAGTTGCTGCGGCAGGTGGCGACACGCATGAAAAAAGGCGTCCGTGCCAGCGACACCGTGGCGAGACTCGGTGGAGATGAATTTGCAGTCTTGCTGCCCAATGTTCAGGACAATGACGATTTGGCTCAAATTGCCAGCAGAATGCTTGCCGCATTCGGCGAACGCTTCATGCTTTCCGACAGGGAGATCTTTGTATCCTGCAGCATCGGGATATCGGTATTTCCAAATGACGGCGACGCTCCCGACGATTTGGTGAAATATGCGGATTCTGCGATGTATTTGGCGAAGCGCTCGGGGCGTAGCAACTTCCGCTTCTACTCAAAGGATCTCACGATTGGGGCTGAAAAGCGCCTAGCGCTAGAATCAGACCTACGCCTAGCTTTGAAACATGAGCAACTTGAACTCCATTATCAGCCAAAGGTCCTATTGGACAACGGAAAGGTGATCGGTTCAGAAGCACTGCTACGATGGCATCATCCGAAGATGGGAATGATCCCTCCGGGAGAATTCATAGGTGTCGCCGAGGAAACGGGATTGATCATCGATCTTGGACGATGGGTGCTGCATGAGGCGTGTTGCACGGCTGCCGTCATGAATGCAGATGGACTGCCCCCGCACAAGATTGCGATAAATTTGTCTCCTAAGCAGTTTCAATGCCCGCGTTTGTCGCAAACGGTGGCGGACGTATTGCAGGAAACCGGTTGTCGTGCGGAGTGGATCGAGGTTGAAATAACTGAGAGTCTCCTGCTCCATAACTGCGAGGGCGTTTCGACGACACTCTCTCAATTGCATGCGAGCGGAATTTCCATAGCGATCGATGATTTCGGCACCGGCTACTCATCTCTGAGCTATTTGGCTAACTTTCCCATTGATACCCTCAAAATTGACCGGTCATTCATCAATCGATCCGACAAGCGAAGTAGAGAACTGGTCAAGGCAATTCTCTCAATTGCGCGCTGCCTAGGGCAAAATGTAGTCGCTGAGGGCGTGGAGACGGTCGATCAAGAAAAATTCTTGGCTGAAAGCGGCTGCGCTGTGGCACAGGGGTTCTACTATAGCAAGCCCATCCCGAAGTCCGAACTTCTCGCTGCAAACGCAGTGCCCGAGTTCTCTCGCGCTGATTCCCATCTTACGCCGATGCCCGCAGAGGAAGGGGTGGCACTCATGCGCTTGCCTCCCGCATCTGTTGGGACCCGAACCGCGTGAAGCCTACGGCTAACAGCGCGCAGGATCCACGCCACCTGCGGCGCTGTTTATACCGCACTCATCCAACGGAAGCCCAAACTACTCTGGGCGATTGGATAAAACGCGGACCAATAGGAATTACTTAAAACTTCAGGTGCTTTGATGTTCCGAAATATGCAGGCCCTGTACCGAATTGCGCGACGAAACATACGTTGACGTGTTTTCGCTTTCGATTGCCATTGCAAAGACTTGCCCAGTACAATCTACTATTCTGAGTCAATATCGTCAAAAGCATAACCGTGCAAAAGCTCATCCCATTTCCCCATCCGAATAGAAATTCTGCGGATTTGAAAAGTTCAACTGCGAATTCGAATGGCTCCGGACATTTCGACATCATCCAATCGCTGAAATCGGAACTTCACGATTTGGCTAGTGCCGTAAATCAGTTGGAGGCGCTATGTGAGTCATACCGATCCCAAGCTGATACGTGCTCGCAACCTGACTGAACGACTGAGCGTCCGCGCTTGTCATCGTATTCCCTATGACCCTCTCTGGGCGTGGCGGCCAGTGGTTCGTTGAATCTTGCCAAACGTTCCCGGATCCCACCACTTCCCGAACACGGGAGCTTCAATTCGATCAACTCGAAACTTTCGGCCATTTGAACGGGTGGCGGAAAAAAAACGCCAGTGATTGCGCCGTGATTTCGTAATGGTTCTGCCTATTTGCTGAAGGCGGTCGGCCGATTGGAATGCTCCATCAGACCTCAACTTACCGGCAGCAAGGACTGCAGGTTCGATAGCTTCTTTTCGTGGATGAGGATATACGGATCCTCGAACTCTACCCGCATCTTGTCCTGGTTGGCGACGAAGTAGGGGCTGAGGTACGGGTCGAATTGCATGCGCGCGAAGACTACGAGTTTGGTCTCGGCGGTCTTGGCTTCCTCGACGAAATGGCACTCTCGTTGCTAACCTTCTCCATTGCGTCGACGAGGAACGGCCGCGCAAGGTCGATGCCACGCTTCGGGTCCATCGATTCATCCCGGACGCTCCCGCCTTGCGTAATAGACTGGATTTTTCATTTCTGCCTGGGTTTCAAACCTGTCTCGCCGTGGTGTTGCTGCATCCCGTCCTGCCCCGGCTTTTGGTCCTGCCAGGCTCGCGCTGCCCGCAACGGCTTTGCCGTCCTTCACTTCGTTGCGGCCCTGCGGGTGCTGGCCGCACTTGCAGCCTGGCTTTTGGACCGCCGTAGCAGGTCGCGATGGCCGCGACCTCGAACGGAGGTTCAGAGATGAACAGGCAGCAATCCAATCAACGATCCGATATCTACCGCCGCATCACCACCAAGATCATCGCCGATCTCAAACAGGGCGTCCGTCCATGGACCAAGCCATGGACGACGGGAGGCTGGACAGCCGAGGTCAGCCGGCCACTGCGCCACAATGGCCAACCCTACACCGGCATCAATGCTCTGCTCCTCTGGTCTGAAGCCATCGCCCGCGGCTTTGCATCACCAAGGTGGATGACGTTTCGCCAGGCAATCGAGCTCGGCGGCGCCGTCCGCAGGGGCGAAACCGGCACGACCGTCGTCTTCGCCAGCTCTTTCATCCGCGCCGAGACGACGGAGACAGGCGCCGAAATCGAACGCGACATCCCCTTCCTCAAAACCTACACCGTGTTCAACACCGACCAGATCACCGGCCTTGATGGCCTTGCCCATTCCATCGCGCCTGACCAGGATTGGATGAGCCGCATCGGTGCTGCCGGCCGCTTCTTTGCCAATACCGGCGCCCTGATCCGCCATGGAGGATCGGCGGCCTATTATGCTGCTGCCCGTGACTACATCCAGATGCCGTGCTTCGACGCTTTCCGGGACGATGCATCCTATGTCGCCGTTCTCAGTCACGAGATGACGCACTGGACCGCTGCACCGCGAAGGCTCGATCGGGATCTCAGCCGCTATGCGAAAGACAGGAGCGAACGCGCCCGCGAAGAGCTCATTGCCGAACTCGGCAGCTGCTTTCTCTGCGCCGATCTTGGTATCGTCCCCGAGCTCGAACCACGCCCCGACCATGCAAGCTATCTCGATGACTGGCTCAAGGTTCTCGGCAGCGACAAGCGTGCCATCTTTTCAGCGGCAGCTCATGCCCAGCGCGCGGTCGACTATCTGCATGACTTGCAGCCGGACCTCAACGAGGAGGAGGCGGCGTGAGCCGTCTCCTTCTTCGCCACCCGGACGCCGCCCACTGCCGCGACCCGACGGCCGGAAGCTCCTATCCCGCGAACCGGCGTCTAAAATCGTCAGGCATTGACCTCGCGCAGCTAGTGGGGCGTGTTCACCGGCATATTGAAGTGACGCGCGAAGTATTCCGACGGCGTCGTCATGCGGCCCGTGGTGAGAACCAGCGCATCCCCTCGACCGTCGATGCTGAAAATCACGCGACTGTGCAGGCTTACAACCTCCTCCGGCAGATCCTCCCTTAGCATCGCGATGGCGGAAGCCATCGTCCGCCGAGGGCGAACGAGAACGATGTCCCGCGCGAACGAGTCGTCGTGCGTAGCATCGAGAGAAGCGTTGATGACAGCGGGTCGTCGGATGATCTATTTGGAACTAGCAAAAAATATTGCTTTGATAAATTTGCGCTGACAGCTTTGGCCGCGGCCTCAACACGAGCGGGTGCCTGCAGCCGCTGGCGCGCATTGGAAAGATGGAGGCGGACGGTTTGAATGGATAAGTTTCAGTCTCCTATGGATAGCACCGTCACTATCGCCGTCGGATAAAAGCTGCAAACAACGTCTTTCCTGTTTCGTCAGATCCTGCCTGGGATTAGCGATCTCTCCGTCCAAACGCGTTGGACCCGTTCATGAAATCTGTTTTCGCTTGGCGCGTAATGCCGGATAGACACTGGAGAGCCAACCATCGGCGCCCTCACCGGTAGGTCATGTTCCAGCCGAGTTCGCCGGTGCGCAACGCGCTCCATATGCTGAGCGGCGACGGAGATAGGGAACGCACGGGCGGGGGCAGTCGGTCCCGCCTCCCTGACGGCCGCTATGCTGAGGCTCCTGCGGCTGCCCTTGTTCCGCCCTTAGCGTGTCGAGAATTCCCGAAATCCGCCTGACGGCGCCGCTATGCTGATTTCTCCGATACTCTTCATTGTTTGAGTGGAACCCGCCTGCGGGCGGGTTGCCCCCGGATCGCTGCCGGCAACCATACGATCGGGACTGCCAGATGATTCGCATCTCACTCCATTAAAGCCGAAAATCAGTCAGTTTAACCCCGCCTCCTGGCTGGTGCGGAAAGAGCTCAGCTTGCTCAGGAGGTCCTCAGAGATCTCGAATTGCCGCGCCGTCCCGCGGCCCATGGAGTTCTTCCCCATCGTCTCCACCAGCATTCCCCGCTTTACCAAAAGGTCGACCGTCTCCTTCACACCGCTGCGTGTTAGCTCGGTAATCTCAATGATATTAGAGAGTGTTAGCTTCTGGTGGGCCTGAGTCATGGTGTAGAGGATCGTCATCATGCCGATCTGCTTCAGCCTCGCCTGCGGGGTCTCGTCCTCCAGCGGATGGTCGAGGATCTCATGGAGAATAAGTCCCGAGAAGGCAAGGTTGTGCCATTGCGTTTTAATCGCGCTTGTCATGTCATTTAACTATGTTATATACGGCAGTATGAATGCGGGCAGGCGGATTGGGTCTCCCGAAACGCGATACGGCGCCATCGTCTCGAAGGATCCTGTTCATGAAAAGCCTTCTCCTGAATTCACTGCTTACGGTCTGCTTCGTTGCGCCACCCTATCTTATTTTCGGCAGTAAAGCGCGGGCCGAGGATTGGGGATGCCAGGTTATCCTATGCCTTTCCAATCCCGGCGGGCCGACGCAATATGCAGAATGCCGGCCGCCGATCCAGAAGCTGTGGCGGGAGCTTGCCGAGGGCCACTCATTCCCGACCTGTAGCGGCGTCGGTTTTCAGAGTTCGCGGCCGGTCTATGAACCCTATTATTGCGATGCGGGGTACAAGCTCACGACTGATAGCGGTCGCGGCGGTCGGCAAGCAAGCTGCGTGTCGACATCGCCGCAGCCGGTCAGCAACAGCCTCTGCTGGGATGGGAACGACTATGCTTCCCGGGACAATTCGGTCCTGTCGCCACATTGGCAGCGCGTGGACGGGCACCGCCAGTGCATGGGCTATCCGATAACGCGCCCGAATGTGCGATCGCAGCCGCACTATGTCGATGTCACCATCGACGGCGCCGGTAAACAGCGCGTTTGGTACTGACCGATGGGTGCTGCATTCGTCGAAATCGCGCAAACCTGTGCGCCGATGGTTCAGGTCGAGACGCTGGCCGGCATTGTCAGCCTTGAGAGCCGGTTTCAGCCCTTCGCCATCCGCATCAACAGCGCCCCGCCACTCGCCGCTCAACCCGCATCGAAGGCCGAAGCGATCGAGGTTGCCACGTCTCTGATTGCCGATCGCCAGGATATTCAGATCGGCCTTGGCGGTATTGGCATCGAGGCGCTCCAAAAACTGAAGCTATCCGTCGTCGACGCCTTCGATCCCTGCATGAACCTCAAGGCCACGGCTACGCTTCTCGACGGATACTACCGCGCCGCATTACGCGCGGGGGATCCGGCTCAGGCCGAAAGGGTGATGCTCCAGTCCTATTATGGCCGCGATGATCGATCCCTCGGCGCCATGGTCAAATATGACGAGCAGGTACGCCAGGAAGCAAAGCAGTTATTGCCGACGCTTGCCTCGCTCACGATTGGCGAACGAGGTGACCAGGCCGGGTCTGGCGTGCCGACGCAAGATGAGGCGCCGCCGGCGCTTGCGAAACAATCCTCCCAAACCGCTGAGGCCGCATCCTGGGATGTTTTCAGCTCAGGGCGGCGATCCACGGTTCTCGTTTTCCAGAATGATTGATCGGAGCAAAGTGAATGATCTCCAAAGCCAGTCTTCGCCCCCTTGCCGCATCCACGCTCATGGCGGCCGCCATTGTCATCTGCTTGGTCGAGCCAGCTTTCGCCCAGGCCGCCGGCATCGAAACCGTGCTGCAGAACATCGTCGACATGCTGACAGGCAATATCGCCCGTCTGCTGGCGGTCATCGCCGTCATCATCATCTGCATCGCCTGGATGTTCGGCTACATGGATTTGAGGCGGGCCGGCTTCTGGATTATCGGGATCGGCGGCATCTTTGGCGCCACCGAACTGGTCAACACCATCGTCGGGAATTGAGCGCCATGGCGAGCATTCCGATCCTCGAAGACGACACGCTGTTTCTCGCCTGCACGCGCCCGGCAATGATCGCCGGCGTGACGATGGAGGCGATGGGCGTCAACATCATGCTGACGACCATCCTTTACATCACCGCGGGATCAATCGCCTACGCGCTGGTCGGGATCGTCTTCCATGTCCTGTTTCGCGCGCTCGTCAAACACGACCACAACATGTTTCGGATCCTGATTGCGTGGATTGAAACCCGCGGCCGCTCCCGCAATGCCGCCTATTGGGGCGGGGCCACGCTCTCGCCCCTGGCGCTCATCCGACGTTATGACGAAAGGGATCTCAGCTTTGTCTAACATTGCAACGCTCCGGTCGCGCGAGCTCGGGCCGGAAACCTTCATCCCCTATGTCAGGCATGTCGACGAGACGACCATTGCGCTCGAATCCCGAGCGTTGATGACGATGATCGCTCTCGACGGCGTTTCCTTCGAGACATCAGACGTCAGGGACCTCAACGGCCTGCACCGCAGCCTGAACACGCTCTATCGCAATATCGCTGACGAGCGGCTGGCGCTCTGGACGCATGTGGTGCGCCGCCGCGACAATGCTTATCCCGAGGGACGCTTCGCCAATCCCTTCTCCGACGGTCTGAACGCGCGATACCGCGAGCGCATGGTGAGGGAAGACCTGTTTCGCAACGATCTTTACCTCACCCTTGTCTGGCATCCCGGCCGGGATCCTGCCGAAAAGGCGGCCAGGCTTCTCTCCCGGCTGCGCAAGGCCCGCCGATCCGATACCGAGCTCGACGGGCAGGCTCTGAAGCATCTGCGTGACCGCGTGGCGGATGTCGTCGCCGGCCTGCAGCGCTTCGAGCCGCGGCTGCTCACCCTCCACGAACAGGACGGGATCCTTTTCTCCGAGCCGAGCGAAGTGCTCCACCAGATCGTCGGCGGCCGGCGGGAGCCGATCCCATTGACGGAGGGACGAATTTCCTCGGCAATCTATTCCGACCGGGTCATTTTCGGGCGTGAGACCGTCGAGATCCGTCACGAGGCCGACAGCCGCTATGCCGGCATGTTCGGCTTCAAGGAATATCCGGCGACGACGCGCAGCGGCATGCTCGACGCTATCCTGACCGCACCTTTCGAGCTCATCCTGACGCAGTCCTTCGCCTTCACCTCAAAGGCAGATGCCCGAACGATCATGGGCCGCAAGCAGAACCAGATGGTCAGCGCCGGCGACAAGGCGGCTTCGCAGATCGAGGAACTCGGCGAGGCGATGGACGATCTCGAATCCAATCGCTTCGTTTTCGGGGAACATCACCTTGCGCTTGCCGTCTTCGCGCCTTCGGTCAAGGAGCTGACCGATCACATGGCGAAGGCGCGCGCCTATCTCACCAGCGGCGGCGCGGTCGTCGCCCGCGAGGATCTCGGGCTCGAGGCCGCCTGGTGGGCGCAATTGCCGGGCAATTTCCGCTATCGCGCGCGCTCGGGAGCGATCACGTCGCGCAACTTCGCAGCCCTGGCGCCCTATCATTCCTATCCGGCGGGCAAGAAGGACGGCAACGAGTGGGGACCGGCCGTCGCCATGCTCAAGACCGCGTCCGGCTCACCCTTCTATTTCAATTTCCACCACGGCGACCTCGGCAACACTTTCGTCTGCGGCCCGTCGGGTGCGGGCAAGACGGTGCTGTCGAACTTCATGCTGTCGCAGCTCGAAAAGCACGATCCTCATATGGTCTTCTTCGACAAGGACCGCGGCGCCGATCTCTTCGTACGCGCAGCCGGCGGTACTTATCTGCCGCTGAGGAATGGTGTCGCCACCGGCTGCGCGCCGTTGAAAGCACTGGAATTCACTGCGGAAAACAAAGTATTCCTAACCGGTTGGATCACCAAGCTGGTCCGATCCGGATCTGGCGAATTGTCGATCACCGAGTTGCGCGACATCACCTCGGCGATCGACGGGGTGGCGGACCTGCCGGTGGAGCGTCGCTCCATCGGCGCCCTGCGCACCTTCCTCAACAATACCGATCCCGAGGGCATTGCCGCACGTCTGCGACGGTGGGAGAGGGGCGGGCCGCTTGGTTGGGTCTTCGACAACGAGGCTGACGATATCGGTATCGGCGCCAGGTTCATCGGCTACGACATGACCGATTTCCTCGACAATGAGGAGATCCGCACCCCGTTGATGGCCTACCTGTTCTATCGCATCGAGCAGCTGATCGACGGGCGTCGCATCATCATTGTCATCGACGAGTTCTGGAAGGCGCTGCAGGATGAAGGCTTTCGTGATCTCGCCCAGAACAAGCTCAAGACGATCCGCAAGCAGAACGGTCTCATGTTGTTTGCGACCCAGAGCCCGCGCGATGCCATCGTCTCGCCGATCGCCCACACGATCATCGAGCAGTGCCCGACCCAGATCTTTCTTCCGAACCCGCGCGGCGACCGCGCCGACTATGTCGACGGCTTCAAGCTGACCGAGCGCGAATTCGAGCTCGTCTCGCGCGAGCTCTCCGTCGAGAGCCGCCGCTTCATCGTCAAGCAGGGGCACAACAGCGTCGTCGCCGAGCTGAACCTCAACGGCTTCGACGACGAACTCGCCATCCTCTCCGGCCGGACGGCCAATGTCGAGCTTGCCGATGCCATCCGATTGGAGATCGGCGAGGGACGGGAGGACTGGCTTGCCGTGTTTCACCAGAGGAGGAAGACAGCATGATCCGAACAGGAACGATGCGGCCGTTGTTTGTATCGGCCGCTCTTTTGGCGTCGGCGATGCTGGCATCGGCCCAAGGCATCCCCGTCATCGATCAGACATCGATCGCTAAGCAGATCGAGAGCATCACGCAGCTGAAGTCCCAGCTCGACACCTTGAACCAGCAGCTCCAGCAGGCCCAGCAGCTCTACGGCTCGCTGAACAAGATCACCAACATGGCCGACGTCGCCAATCTGCTGAACGATCCGTCGATCCGCAAGGCGCTTCCACAGGAGTTTAACGCGATCGAGGGGCTGCTCAAAGGTTCCGGCAGCGGCGTCTTCGGCAGTTCCGCTTCGAAATTCCGCCAGGACAACTCCAGCTATCGCACCGATGCCGACGATTTCTATGCGCAGGAGTTGTCGCGCATCCAGAACCAGAACGCCGGGCAGATGAGCCTCGGCCAGCAGATCTACGATGCAGCGACCAAGCGCATCGACGGCATCGATGAGCTTCGCCAGAAAATCTCCAGTGCTGCCGACGCCAAGGACATCGCCGATCTGCAGGCCCGCCTCCAGGCCGAGACCGCCTTCCTGCAAACCGACGTCCTGCGCATGCAGGGCCTGCAGATGGTCCAGCAGGCCCAGGTGCAGGTCGACGACCAACGCAAGGCCGAGGACTGGCGCAAGCGCATGGACACGATGGGAGCGGCGCTCAAATGAGGTGGTTTCTTTCCGGCACGGCCATGCTTTTACTGGCGGCCTGCTCCCCACAGGCGGATAAGATTTACACCGTCGATGAGCTCATGGCGGACGATGCTCTGCTCGCTAGGATTATCGGCGAATGCCGTAACAATCCCGGAGAACTCCGCGATACGCCCAATTGCCGCAACGCCGAGGCAGCCGACGGCAAGCTGCGGCTGGAGCGGATGGGCAAATCGTTGGGAGGCTGACGATGTATCAGGTCTTCAGCTTCGTCGACGGACAGTTCAAGACACCGCTCGAAAATTTCATTTCCTCCGGCACCTCAAATATCGCCAGCTGGGTCAGCGGCCCGCTGACGGCGGCACTCACCCTCTATGTCGTGCTCTACGGTTATCTCGTTCTGCGCGGCTCCGTGCAGGAACCGATCCTCGAATTCGCCTTCCGGGCGATGAAGCTCGCCATCATCGTCATGCTGGTGAGGAACGCCGGCGACTATCAGACCTACGTCACCAATATCTTTTTCGATGCGCTGCCGCGCGAAATCTCGCAGGCGCTGAATTCGGGCACGGCGCCGAGCGCGTCGACCTTCGACAGCCTGCTCGATAAGGGCCAGAAATGCGCCAAAGAGATATGGTCGCGGGGCTCCTGGCCTATCGATATCGTCACCGGCGTGGGCGGCCTACTGGTTATCGGCGCAAGCTTTCTTGTCGCGGCGATCGGTTATATAGTTTCGCTCTATGCCCGGCTGGCGCTTGCCATCGTGCTGGCAATAGGTCCGATCTTCATCGCGCTCGCCATGTTCCAGTCGACCCGCCGATTCACGGAATCCTGGATCGGCCAGCTCGTCAATTTCGTCATCCTTCAGGTCTTGGTCGTTGCCATCGGCTCGCTGCTGATCACCTGCATCGATACGACGTTTACGGCGATCGAAAGCTATAGCGACGTGCTGATGCGGCCGATCGCGCTCTGCGCCATTTGCGTTGCCGCCCTCTACGTCTTCTACCAACTGCCCGGCATTGCTTCGGCTCTTGCGGCGGGCGGGGCGTCGCTCACCTACGGCTACGGCGCCGCCCGCGATGCGCATGAAAGCACGCTCGCCTGGGCGACATCCCGCACAGTGAGAGCGGCCGGCCGCGGCGCGCGTTCCGTCGGCCGCCGCCTGACTCCAGGCCGGACCGAATGACGGTCACCAACGCTTCAGACAATTGAACAGGTTTTTTGGATGCTCCGAATCGTTTTGTCGTTTTTGCTGACCGCCGGTCTCGTAGGCTGCGGTTCGATGTCCCACCCGCTACCCAAATGTGATGGTTATTCCCGCCGGCCGTTGAACCGCGCCATGTGGCAATGGCAGGACAGTGGAGGCGAGCAGCCGGCGACCCGGGCCGTTCCCGCTGAGCCGACCAGTCACGCCGCTGCCTATGTGCAGGAGCCGTCCTCAGTTACGCCGGCCGCTTTCGCGCATTTCGATGTCGCGGGCTCCTACCGTCCATGCGAGGGCGAGTGACATGGTGACCACGGATAACCTCAAAAGTTACTTCGACAAGGCCCGCCGGTTCGATCAGGACCGGATGATCCAGGTCGAGCGTTCCGCCCGCATTGCCTGGTTCGTCGCTGTTTGCGCGAGCATCCTTGCTGCCGTTTCAGTCTTTGCTGTTGCCGGCCTCACGCCTTTGAAAACCGTCGAGCCCTTCGTCGTGCGGGTCGACAATTCCACCGGCATCGTCGATGTGGTCTCGGCGCTGACATCCACCGCCGGCACCTACGACGAGGCCGTCACCAAATATTTCGCGGCCAAATATGTCCGCGCCCGCGAAGGCTATGTCTGGAGTGAAGGCGAGGAGAACTTTCGCACTGTCGCGTTGCTATCGACGCAGCCGGAGCAGACTCGATTTGCCACAGTCTACCGCGGCAGCAATCCCGATTCCCCGCAGAACATTTATGGCCGCAGCGCCACGTCGCGGATCAACATTGTTTCCATCTCGCTGATCAACGCCAATGTGGCATCCGTCCGCTATATGAGGACCGTGACCCGCGGTGACGAGGTGCGCACCACGCACTGGGTTGCGACCCTGACCTTCTCCTATGCCAACGCTCCGATGTCCTCGACCGACCGGCTGACCAATCCGCTCGGCTTCGTCGTCAGCGAATATCGCGCCGATCCGGAGGCCATCAATTGAGACCGCACTTTCTCCTTCCGCTCATCCTGGCCACCGGGTTTTCGTCTGCAGCGCTCGCCCTCGAGACGCCGCGCGGCGCCGCGCAGGACAGCCGCATCCGTTTCGTCGACTACCAGCCCTATAACATCACCAAAGTCGTCGGCACGCTGCGGTCTTCGGTGCAAATCGAATTCGCCGCCGACGAGGAAATCGCTCATGTGGCGCTTGGCAACAGCGTTGCTTGGGAAGTGGCGCCGGCCGGCAACATCCTGTTCCTGAAGCCCAGGGAAAATCAGCCGGTGACGAATATCTCGGTCGTGACGACACGACGGGACGGCTCGACCCGCAGCTATCAGATGGAACTCACCGTCCGCGACGGCAGCGTCGAAGCCGGTCAGAACACCTATTTCTATGTAAAATACCGCTATCCCGCTGATGAGGCGGAGCGGCGCCGGCAGGAAGCAGCTGCGCGCGCGCAGGCGGCACAGGCCGGCGAGGCAGATCGCGTGCTTGCCCTTCACGAAGCTTATGGACCGCGCAACTGGCGTTATTCGGCGCAAGGGTCCCAGGCGCTCGAACCGCAAGCGGTCTATGACAACGGCAAGGTCACCACCTTCGCCTTTGCCGGCAACCAGGAAATGCCGGCGATCTATATGGAAAACTCCGACGGCAGCGAAAGCCTGGTTCCGAAGTCAGTCGACGGCAATCTCGTCCTCGTTCACGCGATCAGCCGCAAGTTCATACTGCGCCGTGGCGGCGACGTGCTTTGCGTCTTCAACGAAGCCTACGATCGCGTCGGCACCAATCCCGAGACCAACACGACGTCACCATCGGTCGAGCGCGTCGTCAAAGTGCCGCCCGGCGCGGCGCAATAGGAGGTAACATGGCCGAGGAAGAGATGACCCAGATTCCGGGCGAGCGCGCCGAGACGTCGGCCGGCGGCCGGCTCGACAATAACCCGATCCTCAAACGCGGCGCTGTCGCCTTGGCGATCGTCGTCTTTGTCGCGTTCGCTCTCTGGTCGATGCGAGGGCAGGACAAGCCGTCAGACGGTGCCGAGCAGCAGCGCGTTGTCATCCGGCAGACATCGGATTTCGAACCGGCGAAGGAGCCACAGCCGGTGGCGACACCGCCGCAGGTCCAGCTCCCGACGCCTGTCGCCGCCGAGCAGGCGCCGACCGACGGCGACAAGCTGCTCGATGCGGCCCGCCGTGCGCCGGTCATCGCCTATGGCGGCGAGAAATCGCCGGCAACGCGGCGGCAGGATCAGGGCGAGGCGTCGGATCAGGCCTCGAATTATGTGCCGCTCGGCAACAATCAAGCAGACCTCGGCTCGCAGGGCGAAAACGAGGACCAGCACTTCAACCGCTTGCTGACGCCGACGCAACTGCAGGGATCGCGTGCCGGCACGTTGGGCAATCGTGATTTCATCGTCGCCATGGGGACATCCATTCCCTGCGTTCTCGAGACCGCGCTCTCCTCCGATCAGCCGGGGTTCACGAGCTGCGTCATCAACCGGGACGTTCTTTCAGATAACGGCCGCGTTGTGCTGATGGAAAAAGGCACGCAGATTGTCGGTGAATATCGCGGCGGAATTCGGCGTGGACAAAAGCGTCTGTTCGTCCTCTGGAGCCGGGCGAAGACACCGAAAGGCGTGATCATCACTTTGGCGTCGCCTGCAACCGATGCGCTCGGCCGCGCCGGCATCGACGGCTATGTCGACACCCATTGGTGGGAGCGGTTTGGCAGCGCAATGCTCCTGTCGATTGTCGGCGATGCCAGCTCCTACGCAAGCAGCCGGCTGCAGGACGGTGATGTCAACGCGCAAAACACCGCCAGCGCCGGTCAGCAGGCAGCGGCGATCGCCGTCGAGCAGTCGATCAACATTCCGCCGACGCTCATGAAACATCAGGGCGAGCTCGTTTCGATCTTCGTGGCGCGCGATCTCGATTTCTCCAGCGTCTATCGGCTTCGCGTGACGGAGCCCCGCAATCGCGTCTATGACCGCGCCGTGCTTGGGGATTTCGGCCCCTCCTCGAAGCTCGTGACAAAATAGGTTCGGCAATGACTGAAGCTGCCGACTCCGGCGTCGTGCGAGAACTGCTTTCGCCGCTATCACGCTTCCTGCGCGACAAGACGCTCTATGAGGTCATCGTCAACCGGCCGGGGCAGGTCGTCACGGAGGGTAGGGACGGATGGCAGACTTATGAGATGCCCGAACTCTCTTTCGACAGGTTGATGCGTCTCGCCCGCTCGGTCGCGAGCTTCTCCAATCAGTCGATCGACGAGACGCGACCGATCCTGTCGGCGACCTTGCCGGATGATGAGCGAATTCAGATCGTCATCCCGCCGGCAACGACGAAGGGAACCGTCAGCATCACCATCCGTAAGCCATCCTCCGTGTCGTTGACCCTGGAGGATCTCGATCATGGGGGATTGTTCGCCGATGTTGTGCCGGCCCAAGACGACGGGCGACGATCAGACCATAGGCTGTTGGAATACTATCGCATCGGTGCCTACAAGGCGTTTCTCCGGGAGGCGGTGTTTGCAAGAAAGAACATCATCATCTCCGGCGCCACCGGGTCGGGAAAAACAACTCTATCGAAAGCGCTGATCCGCCACATTCCGCAAAGCGAGCGGATTATTTCGATCGAAGACACTCCCGAGCTGGTGGTCCCGCAGCCCAACCATGTTCGGCTCCTTTACTCCAAAGGCGGGCAGGGGCTCGCCAAGGTCGGCGCGAAGGACCTGCTCGAATCCTGCCTGCGCATGCGGCCCGACCGCATTTTGCTGCAGGAGCTGCGGGACGGGACGGCATTCTACTACATCCGCAATGTCAACTCCGGCCATCCTGGCTCCATCACCACGGTCCATGCCGACTCGGCCCGCCTCGCTTTTGAGCAGCTGACTTTGCTGGTCAAGGAGTCGGAGGGTGGTGGGGACCTCGAACGGCACGACATCCGCGAGATGCTGACGATCGCGGTCGACATCATCATCCAATGCAAGCGGATCGACGGCCGGTTTCGGGTGAGCGAGATCTACTATCGAGACGTCGCGACTGACCTCGGCCGCTCTTCGTCGGATCGAGCTTAACGGGTTGCGTCCGGGCCTCTAACAATTCTGTCGGTCTCGACCGTCAGTCCAATTGTGCGGCCTTGTCATGCAGGACCACTGAAAACGCGCGGAGCCCCTGATGGTCCAGTGCATCAATGAATTCGTGAACCGCCGGCACCGTCTTGCGTAAATTCAAACGGGCGCGCCTGATGCTGTCGATCAATGCGCTCGAAAAGGTGGAATGGAGGCCCACGAGGAAATTGTCTGGCGATACGCAGGTCACCCCATGAGGCCGAAGGTCCGCGGCTGGGAAATCCTTGAGATTCCCCGTGACAATCACAGAAGCCTTTCCGGCGATGGCTACAGCCAAACCATGACGATCATCCGGACCCGGTAGCGAGAGGTCGGGGATGAGAATTCGATGGTTGCCGACATCGGCATCGGGCAAAACGTCCTTGATCCGATCACGGGTCGCTTCCAGAAGGGTATCTCGGGTGAGCCGAATGGCCAGATTGCGAATCCACTCGGCGTGGATGTCGTCGGTCCGGCGTGCGTCGACGAGACCGTCGAAAGCACACTGGACCAAGACATTACGCAAATGGAAAGGGTAGAGGACGCAGGCATCATAGACCGCAACAGGCGGCTTAGAGGCCATGATTGACGATCAGATCCTCTGTGTCCTCGGCCAGCGCGTCGAGGCTTTCCTGGCGAGCATCGAGCTTGGCCTTGAGCGCGAGAACATCCTTCAACTTGGCTCGGCGGTGCTTGCCGACATAGCGGAAGGGCAGATCGCCGCGATCCATGCGCAGCACCACGAGAGGACGTGAGATGCCGAGGATGGTGGAGGCGTCGGTCGGACTCAATTCCTGATCTTCCGTGAGCACGGCAACGCGCTTACCGCGCAACAGATGATCGAGGAGTGCCTCGACAGGCGCGAGAGCCGAGGCAGGGAGAAAAAGGGTTTGAAGTTGTCCACCTTCACGGCGAATCCGTAGTTCCAGTTGGTCGCCCTCCGCCAGATTTGGCATAGGCGCGACGGCCTTGCGGTCGCGATCAGACAACTTGGTAAATTGAAGAACATGGCTGGTCATGGCGAACACCTCTGACCATGAATATAGGGCAAGTCGCTCATAACTGCAATAACTGAAATGTCTTCCCCTTTCCATCTCCGATTTCCGGGTGCCATAGGAGCGCGCGGCGAACGAGCTCGACCCGCCAACTTGAAGCGTGGGTTACCGCCAACGGCAAGCGCTCCGCTTCCGATGTGATCGTGCAATGCAAAGGGGCCGCCTCACCAACTATGCAGAAAAATAGGGCCGCTGGAAAACCAGGGCCCTTTAAGGTGTGAAGGTCAATAACCTCCAGAGGGGAACAGCTGATACGATGGCACTGGGAGGAAAACCATCGACTGCATCAACTGGAGACAATATGCTCATATTTTGACCGCTTGGTAAAACATTTTTTGTGCAGTGCAGCTATGCAGAAATGGCAGAGAGTTCTCTGGGCCGATTTGACCGGGATATAGCTTCACGCATTCGAAATCGCCCGGGCGATGGCTTCCTTTTAGGGCGCCTACGTCGCTGACCAAGGAGGCTGGTGTGGATCATGGCAGCCGCGGCATTTCGCCGTCGGCCACACGCCAGATCCACGGCGTCATCTCGGCTCTCGCGGCGATCATCTCATTCAGTGCAACGTCATAGTCTTCGTCGGCCTTCGTCGGAACGATGAACATGGCGATCGGCGCTGGCTTTGCCTCCGGTAAGGTCACGGAGGCAATCGGCTGGTCGCGCGAAAGATCGAACCGGAGTCCTTTCACGCTTCTTCGCTTCAGGCTTGAGAGCCGCTCCAGGAGACGCTGTTCATGGATGGTTTCGAACGGGATCCAGTTCTCGTTGACCACCATCAGCGCCACTTCCTCGACCGAAGCTATCCCCGCTCCCGAAATGCCGAACGTGGCGATGACGATGAGATGAAACCCCTCGTTGGATCGCCACAGTTCCAGTTCGGTTTCATATCGGGCATTCAACCGTTTCCACGCACCCTCATCGAGCATGAAGGGGAAAGGCAGGTGGCGCACCAGCATCTTCTGGCCATCGCGCGCTGAGGAAAATTCCTTTACCTCTCCGACGGTCATCATCAGTTTCCGCGGACCGGGACCGGTTAACTGGGCACCGGCCAACATAGCCGCACGCCGCGCTGAAATCCCCTCTTTGTCGTCCTGATGAAACACTTCCGGGACAAACAAGATATCGCTGAGAGGGCCGCCGCGGACGATCATCTGCTTTGCCGCGTTCACCAGACTGCTGCGCACGCGCCCCCAGCCGCGTTTCCCGGCCCATAGCGAGGTCCATTCCGTCAGCTCCCCCATGTCCCAGAGATAATGGAGCATCGCCCTGAGCGAGAGCTTCTTGGGCTCGCTTCGCACAGTCTCCGACGGCTCCGAAGGCGATGTCGACGTCGATCGGCCCCCTCGTTTCGACAGCGAAAAATCGAGTTTCAGCGTTGCCGCACCGGTCGCCGCGTCGATTTGGATGGCGTTGCCGATCAACGGCCCGAGGCCGGATAGCTCATACGGCGGGTCGTAAGACGAGCAGCCGGGATCATGCTGCCGGCCTGAGAGCGGCATGCGTTTGATCAGGAATTGGCCATCCATCCGGGCAATGTACATCGGCACCGGCGGTTGCCGACACGGGCAAAATGGCCTGAGCTTCTGTTCGTAAGCGCGTTCGAGCTGCGGCAGAAACTCTGGAGAACTGTCGTCGAACGCCTGGTTGCCGATCAAAAACTGTCGCACGTCGTTCCTCCCTTGCCTGACCAAAGGCTGATCGAGCCGTAAAAGGAAGGCGTAGCATGAGCTTCGCGGACTTTACTAGCGCAAATTAGTTAGTATGTAAATGTTACGGCCGCTGGGGCCGATTTCAACGCCATAGGCAGGAAAGAAGATACGTGCATTCCAGCCTCCAAAAATTAAAATTAACGATCATGATAATTAGAAGTCAACGGTGCGTTGATTAGACGTCAGCCCGTCAAAATGTAGAGGCTGCGCCAGCATAAAGTGAGTTCTAATCGCGGGCTACCCAGCCCTTCGAGCCGGCCGGCGCTGAACCGCCAATCACCTTGCCGCCTTCCGACTGCCCGATGGCTGCCGGCGTCTCTACATCGCAGCTGACGTCGATGCGGCCGGCCGGCACGTATCGAGGGATTGAGCTGCCGCGCCCAGGCGCTGGGGATCCTGCCGCTAGTGCTTGCCCCGGAGCTCGGCGACTTCAACGAGGATCTGCGCCGGCTCAGCCCGGAACGGCTCATCGCTAATCTCAGGGCGCAGCTCGTTCTGGAAAACGCTCTGGCCTTTCTGCCCGCATGATCGAGCCGGACGGGGAAGGTGAGGGCGTGAGGGCCTACAGGATGGCCGGTCTCTGCCGGTCGCCGCACGGGTAGGCGCCCGCCCCGCGGGCCTGCCGAGAGGCGACCCTTACCATGCGGCGGGCGGGCCTTCAGCGGGTCGCTCAGGTTTCTTCCCCTGGCTTCCCGCCGCAATGACGACATGCTCTCGGTCATGCCGGCTGGCGTCGTCATCTTCCCCGGCTCCGGCATTACCGGCAATCTGGCCGACAAGGCTCGCCGACTTGGCATCTCCGTTTGGCAAGCGGCGGGAGATGGCGCGTAAGCGCCATCTGTCCATACGGCTGAAGGAGATGCTTGCATTTCGTAAAAATTGTGTACACATTTGCCGTTGAAACGGAGCTTCGCCATGACCCAATCTCGGCAGCAGATACCATCTCCCCGCCGTGTCGGCGTGCGGGAATTTCGCGGCAACCTGACGTCTTTCCTCAAGCAGGTCGAAGACGGCCAGCGGTTCGTCCTGACGTCCCATCACAAGGTTGTCGCCGAAATCGGCCCGCCGTCAGCCGGCGTCGTCATGCGGAAACCAGGCGCGTTGCGCGGAAAGATCAAAGTTGCCGATGACTTCGATGGTCTGCCGGCGGATGTTCTGAAGTCCATGGAAGACGGGACGTGAGGCTGCTGCTCGATACACATGCCTTGCTGTGGTGGCTGAACGACGACGAGAAGCTAGGGAACCATGCGCGTCGCCTTATCGGCGATCCCGAGAATGATGTCCTCGTCAGTGCTGTCTCCCTTTGGGAAATCACTGTGAAGCTGCGCATCGGCAAACTTGATGCCGATATCGAAGAGATTGTTGCGATTTTGCCGGATCAAGGTTTCGACCGGCTGGATATCTCGGACGCGCATCTTATCGCTCTCGCTGCTCTTCCACTTCATCACCGCGATCCTTTCGATCATCTGCTCATGGCGCAAGCCGTGGCGGAGGGAGCGTATTTGGTTTCGGACGATCAAAATGTCGCGCTTTATGGCATTCCGTTTGTGACTTGCTCCGATCCTGTTGCCTTGTGATCTCACCGAGCTTGGCTCCGCGGATGAAGCCGGCTCAGATTGTTCCGGGTGCGTGTTTGCCAATGGCGATGTACCTGGCGACCCATCGGCGGCTCAGGTGCTTGGGAGCGGGCACGTTTGGGGAAGATCACTCATTCGACACCCGCGTGAACAGCTTCACCCGGGATTGGAGCACGGTCTGCAGACGGCAATGCGGTGCCGCGGCGACCTCGCCGATCAGCAGAAATGCTATCGAGGTGCTCACAGCCTGCCGCAGCCGGGAGTGGGCGAGGGATTATGTTGATCGACATGCGGGCGAAGCGTCCGTGGAGTGCGCGGCAATATCCCCCAGTGCTTGGACCAGGGGGCCATGATGGTTTGTCGCAGCCTTCGATTGCCCCGAACCATTCCCGTTTTATGTCGCTCATATAGACGACCGCCTGCTTTTGCGGCCAACCCCTGAAGGGGTAAGACTCGCCCGAAATTTTTGCAAAATTCGATTTCGGTTCGCTTGTCCTGGTGGAAAATAGAATTTTGCAAAATTTTCAGGCGAGCTGACCGCAGCAGGTCGGCCGTCTCTTCGTGCGCCATCGGGAATGGTCCCGAGCAACCGGAGACAACAACCATGGCCACCACGATCGCAACGCTCACGCAGAAGACCGACGGCATCCTCGAAGGCGTCTTCGCCACGATCCGGGTCAACGCCCCGATCGCCATCGTCCCAAATGCCAGCAAGGCAAGCGAAGAAGCGCCCGACTACCGCGTCATTCACCGCAAGACGGGCTTCGAGATCGGCGCCGCCTGGAACCGCATCGCGCGGCAGACCGGCGAGGAATACCTCTCAGTGAAGCTTGAGGCCCCCGAGATCGGTGTGATCTTCGGCAATCTCGCACCGGCACCCGGCGGCGATCCGAGCAAGAAGGTGATCCTCTGGAACAGCCCGAACTGAAGAACAAAGCGAGCGGCCCCGAGCAATCGGGGCCGGCTTCGTCGTATCTCAAGTTTTGCGCGCAATAGCGGGATTGAAAGCGGGCATCGAGCCCGCTTTCAATCCTCCTGTCGTGCCACACGAGACCAAGGACCCTGTCTGCCCAGATACTTGAAGTCTGCCGTGAGGCTCGTGCCGCCTCAAGGACTTCGCGGCCCCTCCAATTTTCAGCCGGCGCCCTGAAGGGCACCGTCAGAAAATCGGTTCCTCCGCTCGCCGGCTCCGCCGGTCGCTGACGCGATCCTTGACCCGGCCCGATCCTCACGACCCCGGGCGTCATCTTTCACATTTCAGGAGATGACGACGATGACGATTGCACTCGAAATTCAGGTTGAGGAACTGCGGGCCGAGCTCAGGAACGCCGATCCGGCTGAGCGCCGCCAGATCGAAGCGGAGCTGGAGATCGCTCGGGCCGAACTGAGGGTGGCTATCGCCGAGCAGGAGGGCGCCATCGACGCCGCGCCACCCTTCTGAGGCGCGGCGTTTGCCTCCTCGCCTGGGCCGGCGCGCCGGATCGACCGGCGCGTCGACCCGAAGCTGCGCTTCACGCCGATAATCACCGGCAAGGACCAGGAAGACTTCCGCGGACAGCCCGGACCATGGGTTCCCGTCCGGCATTTGTGTTCGGCCTATAGCCGCGCGCCCGTTTTGATCGGAGAAGTTCGAGGAACATACGGACTGCATCCTCCTCTCTGTCGAAGTGATGCACCATGGCTTGTCCGATCGTTCCGATGCGTCCCCATCGCCGCGTCAGGCAAGGTGTGCCGAACAACGTCGGTTCGATTGCGAGCGCGTAGAAGCGCGCCATGTTTTTCGTCGCGTCCGTGCGTTCGATGTAGAGCTGATAGGGTTGAGTGAGCATGACGGAGAGTCGCCTCTTCCAGCTTTTGCGTCTAACGACACTTATGAATCGATCGGCCCACACCGATTCATTTTTGTGATGATCGTCGAAGCCGAAGATCATGGATTTGGGCGAGCCGGCCAATCGCCTGCCGGGTGCTATTCGCTCCGCTCACGGAGCCCGAACACCGTCTGCGCCTCCGGTCACGCCCCCTCTCGCGGAATGACGTGAGCGAATTGCCTAGCCGCAGGGCGGGGTTCTATCCTCGACACCTGCTGCCGGCTCACGCCGGAAACGGTCGCGTCCCCTTCGGGTCCGCGGGTCTCTTCTCTCTCTGACGTCCAATTTTACTCCAGCAAATCCGGCGTCAAGGACGGCGCGTCTCCCCCAATTTTTCCGCTGCTGCGTTTCACTGCGCTCTGGAAAAATCGGTTCCCCCGCTTGCGAGCCGCGTTCCGCGGTCCTTGACCCCTCTTTGCAACAGAGTGGCCGATCTCCGTCATCAAGATGAAGGAAATCACATTGTGACAACCGATCAGAACCTCATGCTCTACACCAAGCTTGCCGGCTTCCGGCTCGTCGTCCTGGCAAACCGCTTCGGCTGCGACAGCGATTTTTCACGAGAGCTTCACGATCGCCTGGTTGAGGGGCTCGACGCGGCAATCGATCGGATCCGCGTCATCATGGAATTGGAAAGAAGTGTTCTCATCGGGGAGGATGAATTCGCCGAATATCAGCTGGAGGGCGAGATCGAGATTTTCGGGCGCTTCACTATCAATCTGCTGGACGAACTCGAATTTGATTACGACACGCGTGAATTCCGCGTCAACGGCGGCGATTGGATGAGCGCTTGGGCTGCCGACGACACTGGCGTCGATATCAACTATCCTGAGCTCGTTGCGCTGATTGCGGACGAACTCGGCTCGCTGGCGCCGATCATCAAGGATATCACGTTGGCAACTCGCATCCCGGTCTATGCGGGGCGCGCCGTTTGGTCATGGTGGTAGCAGCACCATCTCACATATTGAGAGGCGACAGACGAGGTTGCCTCTCAGTTGCCGATGGCCCTCAAGTGAGCCGAGGAAGGACGGCTGCGAAGTTTCACAACAATCACAGTAATGTTGTAAATGCTGTAAATCCCAGCGATAGCAACAAGGAAGCCCATATGCCGAAGCCAAGCGGGACGTATTCAACCAGTGACCTCTCACGTAAATCCGGCGACATCATCGTCGAGGCGCTGCGCCATCCGGTGACGATCACCCAGCGGAACAAACCCCGGCTGGTTCTCCTCAATATCGAAGATTATCAGCAACTGATCAGGCAGGCAGACCGACGCACCGTCGGCACTATCGAAACGATGCCCGACGAGCTTTTTGCCGAACTCGAAAACGCCGTCGACGCCTATGCCGGCGAGGACGAGGTGGGCCGCTCATAAAACCACGATCATAGCACCGGTTTGACGAAACGATTGACCTTAGCTGCCTGATCCATCTCCTTTCGCCGGAAGTAGATCGCCCGGCCGCAGCGGATCGGACTATGCCCCTGGACGATGATGATCTGCTCGTCCTTCCTCATCGACTGGGTGATCTCGTGCGGCATGATCAGCGGCCGGCGCTGGAAGTTGACGTTCTCGGATCTCCTGGATGCATTGTTCTTCGTGTCCCAGCCGATGTTGCGGGAACTGCCCTTCACTTCCACCGTCATCTCGCCACATTGCGCAGAGACGTTGCGCGCCGTGTCGAGCGCCTTGATCGCTGCGTAAGAGGCGAAAGCGCAGCCATCGATCCATGACGTCGCGCCATCCTTCCCGAAATGCCGCTCCAACTGCCCGACCGACTGGTACATCAACATCATCGAGATGCCGTACTTGCGGCCGCGGTCGCGCGCCTCCTCGAGCACCCTCATGTAGCCGAGCAGATCGACCTCATCGAGCATGAACAGCGCCCGGCGCTGGAAGGCGCCGTCGGCCTGCACCATGGCGTTGATGAGCGAGCCGATGATCACACGAGCGATGCCCGGATAGGAGCGCAGGATCGATGCGGAGATGTTGAGGAAGACGTCCTTCTTGCCCGAAACGATATCACTCGATTTGAAGGCATTGCCGCAGACGAGCGCGGCATAGCTGTCGAGCGACAGCCACTGGGTATCCTTCGATGCTGTGGAATAGACGCCCGAAAACGTCTGCTCGGTCATGTTGGTGAAGACGCCGAGCGTTTCGCGGATGAAGGCCGAACCGGAATGCTCCTGAATGTCGCGCAGCATAGCGAGCACCGAGGGCTCCGGTTCGGAAACGATCTGGCGGAGACTGCGCAAGCTTCGCCGGCCCTCATATTCGGGCGAGAGCATCACATGGGCGAGCAGACCGGTCAGGAGGTTGTGCGCCTGGTTCTGGAAGTAGGATCCCGTCGAGCTTTCGAAGCGAAGGCTTTCCGACAGCAGCATATGGGCAATGCCGACGATGTCCTCTTCCTTTTGCTTGGATGCTTCGATCCCGTCGAGCACGTTGAAGCCCATGATCGGGTTCGTCGGATCGAGCACCATGACCTCGCGCTTGAGGGCGCGGGCTCGGTGTCCGGCCACCATTGGTGCGACCTCGGTGGAGGGATCGAGGCAGATCAACGGCCCGCTATAGCGCAGCGCCGTCGGGACGACGTTGCTGGTGGTCTTGTATCCGCCCGATCCCGCGAAAAACAGCATATGGGTGGAATCGAAGTCCTGTCTGTAGGTGAGCAATGGCGCCTTCCCGCCCTGTCCCCAGGTGCTACGATCGTTTGCATCGAAGGGAAGCGCATGGACGATTTCCTTGTCGACCCGATAGCGCTCACCGACGACGATTTCCCCTTCCGGCGGAAACAGTTTTCCTGCTGCCGTCATGGGCAGCCAATCGGCATCTCCAAATATTCCACGCCGGGCACGTTTTATTTCATCTGGGACGACGACGGAGATGCGGGCCGACATCGCCACTGCCATGAAGCCGGCGACGGCGGCGATGACTGCGACCATATCAAGATAGGACAGCGCTCGATCCCATGTGATCACTTCGGCCTGCACAGCAGGTGCAAGCCGGCCGAATTCGCGCAGCGCATAGAACGCGGCAACACCGAGAAAATACAAAAGGCTTGCCATGGCGACCGGCCTTCGCCGATGCAGCGGCAAGGCCCAAACTGTCAGAAGTCCGGCAAGAGGTCCGAACAGTAGAGGCGGCACAGGTGCTGCGCGCAGGAACCAGTGTTCTATCTTCCCGGACATGCCGGCGGCGAGTCCCGGCCATCGCCAGCCAACAATGTAGATTGTGATCGTGGTGACGGCGATCGGTACCAAAACGAGTAACAGGCTCGGATGCGGTTTCCCTCTTAGGCCCATCTTACTTTCTCCTCGAGATGCGATGAACCGTTCCTCAGAGAGGAGACCTTGAAAGCCTCTTCGCCGATATCGCGCAGCCGCCGATGCTCGATGGAGCCTGGGACGAGCCTTGCCATTTCTATGAGGCCGCCGAGCAGGAACGCCCGATCCGCCTTCGATAGCCCGGCTTTGACGACGATCCCGCCGAGCAGGATCTTTTCGCGCGTGTCGCGCTTGCGGTCAGCCGTCATTTGGAACCTGCCCCTGCGCTCCAGCGCCGCTATCTGCTGGTCGACGCGTTTGAGGAGTGGGGCCAGCGGCGCCTTTCCTTTCCCCCTTCCGAAATCGCGCGGCGATTTCCTCGATGATCCGATCGATCTCCTCGTCGGCGATCTCCATCTCCGCCAGCCCGGTTCTGGTCGCGGCGCGGGCAAACCGCTCGGCCGATTTAACTATCAACAATCGTTTGCGTTCGCGCAGCTTTTCGATCTGGGCGTCGAGATCGGAAATCGATGATTTTGTCGCCATTCCTGGTTCCTTTTCTGCTTTGATGTCGAAGGGGCGATTATACTAACTAGAATAAAACAGTAAAATGCGCTACCGTGCAACCAGAAAAGCGGCATCGGCCCTTCGGTCCGATCTGTTTGAGGGCGCAATATACGTCGCTGTCGCGACGTGCTTGGGCCAGTCTGGAGACGCCAGTGGCGATCATGTTCGTCAGAGCGCAGGTGATCAGCAGGGGATCGGGACGCAGCATCGTCTCGGCTGCCGCCTATCGCCACCGCGCCCGGATGATGGACGAGCAGGCGGGAACGTCGTTCAGCTATCGCGGTGGGGCGGGCGAACTGATGTATGAGGAACTGGCGCTGCCGGATGAGATCCCGGATTGGCTGCGGTCGGCGATATCAGGTCAGTCCGTCAGCAAGGCCAGCGAAGTGTTTTGGAATGCCGTTGACGCCTTCGAGACGCGGGCAGATGCGCAGCTCGCCCGCGAACTGATCATCGCGCTGCCGGAGGAGCTGACGCGGGCCGAGAATATCACGCTGGTGCGCGAATTCGTCCGCGACAATCTCACCTCGAAAGGAATGATCGCCGACTGGGTCTATCACGACAAGGACGGCAACCCGCACATCCACCTGATGACGACGCTCCGGCCGGCGACGGAGGAGGGGTTCGGGGCAAAGAAGGTTCCAGTGCTTGGTGAGGGTGGCAAGCCGCTGCGTGTCGTCACGCCGGACCGCCCGAACGGCAAGATCGTCTACAAAGTCTGGGCGGGCGACAAGGAAACGATGAAAGCGTGGAAGATCGCCTGGGCGGAAACGGCCAACCGGCATCTGGCGCTGGCCGGACATGACATCCGCCTCGACGGTCGCTCCTATGCCGAACAGGGCCTCGACGGGATCGCGCAAAAACATCTCGGGCCGGAGAAGGCGGCGCTGGCGAGGAAGGGCAGGGAGCTCCACTTCGCGCCGGCCGATCTCGCCCGCCGCCAGGAGATGGCCGATCGGCTGCTTTCAGAGCCGGAGCTTTTGCTGAAGCAGCTCGGCAATGAACGCTCTACCTTCGACGAGAGGGATATCGCCAGGGCGCTGCACCGTTACGTCGACGATCCCACCGATTTTGCCAACATCCGCGCCAGGCTGATGGCGTCGGACCAATTGGTCATACTGAAGCCGCAGGAGATCGAGGCAGAGACAGGAAAGGTGTCGGAGCCCGCGGTGTTTACGACGCGGGAGATGCTGCGCATCGAATACGACATGGCGCAGTCGGCGCGGGTTTTGTCGGAGCGTCGCGGCTTCGGTGTTTCCGAGCGGAATGTGACGGTGGCGATCGAACGCGTGGAGAGCGGCGATCCAAAGAATCCGTTTCGGCTCGATGCAGAGCAGGTCGATGCTGTCCGTCATGTCACCGGTGATGGTGGCATTGCCGCTATTGTAGGCCTTGCCGGCGCCGGCAAATCGACGCTGCTTGCTGCCGCACGTCTTGCCTGGGAGAGCGAGGGACACCGGGTGATCGGTGCAGCCCTTGCCGGCAAGGCCGCGGAAGGGCTGCAAGACAGTTCCGGCATCAAGTCGCGGACGCTTGCCTCCTGGGAACTGGCCTGGGGCAATGGGCGCGATACGCTCCATCGCGGTGATGTGCTGGTGATCGACGAGGCCGGCATGGTGGCCTCGCAGCAGATGGCCCGTGTGCTGAAGATTGCCGAGGAGGCTGAGGTAAAGGTCGTGCTGGTCGGCGATGCGATGCAGCTGCAGCCGATCCAGGCCGGTGCTGCCTTCCGGGCAATTACCGAACGCATCGGCTTTGCAGAGCTTGTCGGCGTGCGCCGCCAGCGTGAGGCCTGGGCACGTAATGCCTCGCGGCTGTTTGCCCGCGGCGAGGTCGAGAAGGGCCTCGACGCCTATGCCCGGCATGGCCATCTGGTCGAGGCAGGGTCACGCGAGGAAACGATCGATCGCATCGTCTCCGACTGGGCTGCTGCGCGCAGAGAGGCAATAGAGCGATCAACGTCTGAGGGCGGGGATGGCCGCCTTCGCGGTGATGAACTGCTGGTGCTCGCCCACACCAACGACGATGTTCGCAAGTTGAACGAGGCGCTGCGATCGGTGATGACGCAGGAGGGAGCGCTCAGTGAAAGCCGCAGCTTCCGGAGCGAGCGGGGCGTACGGGAATTTGCCGCCGGCGATCGGATCATCTTCCTGGAGAACGCTCGCTTCCTTGAGCCGCGCGCCAAGCACTCCGGGCCACAGTATGTGAAGAACGGCATGCTCGGCACCGTCGTCTCCACCGGCGACAAGCGTGGAGATCCGCTGCTTTCGGTTCTGCTCGACAACGGCCGCAAGCTCGTCTTCAGCGAAGACAGCTATCGACATGTCGATCACGGCTATGCCGCAACGATCCACAAATCGCAGGGCGCTACCGTCGATCGCACCTTCGTGCTGGCAACCGGGATGATGGACCAGCATCTGACCTATGTGTCGATGACGAGGCATCGCGACCGCGTCGATCTTTATGCGGCCAAAGAAGATTTTGCGGCAAAACCTGAATGGGGACGCAAGCCGCGTGTCGATCATGCCACGGGTGTGACCGGCGAGCTTGTCGAAACCGGCGAAGCCAAATTCCGGCCTGATGACGAGGATGCCGACGACAGCCCTTATGCCGACGTCAGGGCGGACGACGGAACCGTCCATCGGCTTTGGGGCGTGAGCCTGCCGAAGGCACTCGAGGAGGCCGGCATCCAGGAAGGCGACACCGTGACGCTCAGAAAGGATGGTGTCGAGCGGGTCAAGGTCCAGATTGCCGTAGTCGACGAGAAGACAGGTCACAAGCATTACGAGGAGAGGGAGGTCGATCGCAACGTCTGGACGGCCAGCCAGGTCGAGACCGCTAGCGCACGACAGGAGCGCATCGAGCGGGAAAGTCATCGGCCGGAACTCTTCAATCCGCTCGTCGAACGCTTGTCGCGCTCCGGTGCCAAGACGACGACGCTCGATTTTGAGAGCGAGGCCAGTTACCGCGCACACGCTAACGACTTCGCCCGGCGCCGCGGGCTTGATCATCTCTCGCTTGCCGCCGCCGAGATGGAGCAAAGCCTTACCCGGCGCTGGGCGTGGATTGCCGCAAAGCGGGAGCAGGTGGAAAAGCTCTGGGAGAGGGCAAGCGTGGCGCTCGGCTTTGCCATCGAGCGGGAACGGCGGGTCGCCTACAATGAAGAGCGGAGCCAGACGATGGTCGAAGCGACGTCCAGTGACGCGCGAACTGCATCCCACTCCGTCTCGGGCGCAAGTGCTGCTGAAACACGCTATCTGATCCCGCCGGCCACGTCCTTTGTCAGCAGCGTCGAGGAGGATGCGCGGTTGGCGCAGCTTGCGTCGCCGGCCTGGACGGAGCGGGAGGTGATCCTGCGGCCGCTGCTGCAGAAGATCTACCGGGATCCGGATGCAGCGCTCGTCTCCCTGAATGCACTGGCGTCGGATATCGGGGTCGCACCCCGCAGGCTCGCCGACGACCTTGCGGCAGCCCCTGGTCGGCTTGGCCGGCTGCGTGGCTCCGAGCTGATCGTCGACGGACGCGCGGCGCGTGAAGAGCGCAATCTCGCTGTCGCGGCCGTGAAGGAACTGCTTCCGATGGCCCGTGCCCATGCGACCGAGTTCCGCAGGAACGCCGAACGGTTCGAACTGCGCGAGCAGACGCGCCGCGCGCATATGTCATTGTCGATCCCGGCGCTCTCCGAACGCGCCATGGCACGTCTGATGGAAATCGAGGCGGTGCGCAGCCAGGGCGGGGACGATGCTTATAAGACGGCCTTTGCGCTCGCCGCCAAAGATCGATCGGTGGTGCGGGAGATCAAGGCGGTGAGCGAAGCTTTGACGGCCCGCTTTGGCTGGAGCGCATTTAGCGCGAAGGCGGATGCGATCGCTGAACGCAACATTGTCGAGCGCATGCCGGAGGACCTGACGGATGAATGGCGCGGAAAGCTGACCCGCTTGTTCGACGCCGTGCGACGCTTTGCCGACGAGCAGCACCTCGCCGAACGTCGGGATCGTTCGAAGGTCGTCGCCGGCGCGAGTGCCGATTTGAGCAAAGAGCCAGGGACGGAGAAAATCATCATGCCGCCCATGTTTGCCGCCGTCACCGAGTTCAAGGTTCCGATCGACGACGAGGCGCGATCTCGGGCTCTTGCTTCGCCTGTCTATCGCCAGCAGCGTGCGGCACTGGCGAACGCGGCAACGACAATCTGGCGCGATCCGGCTGAAGTCGTCGGCAAGATCGAGGAACTTCTCCAGAAAGGTTTTGCCGCCGAGCGCATTGGAGCCGCGGTGACCAACAATCCTGCCGCCTATGGTGCCTTGCGTGGTTCGGATCGCCTGATGGACCGGATGCTGACCTCTGGCCGAGAGCGGAAAGAGGCTGTGGCGGCCGTGCCGGAAGCTGCAGCGCGCCTGCGCGCGCTCGGTGCGGCCCACCTCAATGCCCTCGATGCACAACGCCAGGCTATCACGGACGAACGGCGGCGCATGGCGGTTGCCATTCCAGCTCTTTCGAAAGCTGCGGAAGAGGCGTTGGCGCACCTGACGGTCGAGGTGAGCAAGGACAGCAGGAAGCTGAGTGTTTCCGCCGCTTCCCTCGATCCGGGCATTGGCCGGGAGTTTGCCGCTGTCAGCCGAGCGCTCGACGAGCGCTTTGGTCGCAATGCCCTCGTCCGAGGCGATAAGGATATCGCCAACGTAGTGCCACCGGCGCAGCGCGGAGCTTTCGCGGCGATGCAGGAGCGGCTGAAGGTCCTGCAGCAGACTGTCCGCCTGCAGAGCAGCGAGCAGATCATAGTGGAGCGGCGCCAACAGACCGCCAACCGCAGTCGCGGCATCAACCTCTGAGGGTCGGGAAAAAGAGAGCGGACAAATGTATGGTTGATTGAAAAAGCACTATCACCCGATTGTCCGAAGATCGATCTTTCTTTGGGTGGCGAAGCGGACGAAATTATTGTGCATCCGTTCCGCAACGGTCGTTGTAGAGGCGATTGCAGGTTTCACCAGATCGCGTGCTGTCTGCGTGAAGCCACTCTATAGCCCCCTCGGACACGGACGTGGCCAGAAACAAGCCTGCTTCCAGCAGCGCGCGGATGCCACAGAAAGTGACGAGGTCTCGCGCTGAAACTGTGAAGAACAGGCTTTCACTGGTCGGCCTTATGATCGCGCCTCCACCTTCGAAAGCTAGAAGTCTGTCAGGTCCCACGGAGACGAGGGATTGGTAGAAGTCCTCGATTTGCGTGCAGATCTTGTCGGCAACGTGCTGCGTGCGCGAGATTGCGACACACGCCTCGGCGACGTGCACGCACTTTGGAACATCTTCCTCACCCGCGAATGATGGCGCTCGTGGCAGGACCAGATGCGCGTTGCACGGCGGGCTCAGCTCAACGAAGTGACGGACTTCGCCAATTGATTTCTTCATGCTGTTCCTGCCTGTTCGTGAAGACGTGACGCAGTTGCGCTCACGCGACGGTGAAGATGAGGAATCGCTAAAGGGTCCAGGATCGCCCCGATAGCCGCCTTGCCTCGGATTCCGGATAAAGGCGGTAGGGAAGGTCCGCATAGACATATTCTGCCGGAATCGCGGGTGGGGACAGCTTCGATAGGAATAGGTCGAGATTCTGCTGACTGTTGCTGGAGACAAGCGTGTAGAAATTGCCGCTGTTCCAGGTGACGAATGAGTGTCCAAAGAACCGGCGTAGTGTTTCGCTCATCTCCGAAAGGGTGACTTCGTTTCGATCCATTCGCGTCAGCACCGTCTCTTCCTTCGCGCGAATATCTGACGCGCTGAAGAAGCGAGCTTTGAAGCTATGGTCCTTCTGGCGTTCCCGCCGCCGATATTCCTCGTCGTCTTCATGCCTGAACTTCTCGACGAACATGAAGAGCCCGTTGGTCTTGAGATGCTGCGAGACGAAACGGATCTGATCGAAGCGATTTGGCGAATACATCTGGAAAGTCGTGTCCTCGAGGATGATATCGAAACCGCTGCCAAACTTTCGGAGCTTCACGTCTTCTTGGACCCTTTGCGATGTCAAATGATGAAATGGTCCGTGAAAAAACATGGCATGAGGAGGAACGCCATAGGCATAGAAGCTTCTAAGGTTTTCGACGTTGGGACTGCATGACAGCGTTTCTATCCTGCCCTTGCCAAGTTCGCCGATCACACGAGCCATCGTCCCCTCGGCTGTACCTAGCGTGTAGAGTTGCAGTTGACCCTTTCTGGCCCGCGCGTATTTGAGGATCGTGCCGCCTATGCGGCACTCCTCTTCGAGGCGGTAGGGTATGCTGCTCAAGTAGTGCTTATCGAATGGACCTCGGCGCAGCGGATGAAGGGCTGAAAAGCGCCTGAACGTCATGTCCACTGGAAACAAGCGGCGATCGAGCTCGGGCGGACGGATAGGCATTCCGGCCTCACCGGATGCGGTGGTCGAAAAAAACTCAGAAAGCTCGTTAAGGCGAGGGGCGCGGTCGCACTCCTCAATGAAGTCGGCAAATTCACGCATGCGAAAGCCTGCCTTTCTCTCGCACCATCGCGTTTTTGGGATTCAGGAGGGAAATCGCGCATCCCGAAAAGATTGTGCCGTCAGCGATGATGTCGGCAGAAGATGATCGCGAACGTCATGTTTTCGCATCCACGATTTTGATTGGTTTTCATGAAATTGACATGAAATTCGACCTGAGGTTAAAGCCTGGCTTGTTGACAACTTGGGGTGAGGTAGGGTCGCTACCACACCGGTTTTTCAGGGGAGCAGCTTTCGAGTGGGGATCATTCCATCAATTCACCCCGAGAGGATGAAAAAGTCACAAGGGGAGATCATTCTTCACCAGCAAGGCCTTTGGAGCCATGCCCGCGCAGATGTCGTTCGCCGGCGCAGTCTCGGGCGACAGGTTATCGACGTTGTCGCGGATGACCACCTGATCTTCCTCAACATAAGGGGTACGGCGGCATCCGGCGAAAATTTTGTGGACGGACGAAGAGTCGAGTTCAGTCCGCGTCCAGACGGCTCGCTTGTTTACATTCCGCCCGGTTGCCATTGGAGCGGTTGGGATGAAGGCGATGCTGAGGGTTGTTATCTTATGATAACCGTGACGCAGGATTTTTTTTCCAACCTCACGACCAAGCTCCCGCGCGTAGGCACCTTACGTCCGGAGCTTGGATTTAGAGATCTGCCAATCCAATGCTTGGCGCGGCAGATTGCCGGAGAACTTTCACACGACGATTCCGTAGGGAGTCTGATCGTTGAAGGGCACCTAGCGGCTATCTTCGGACTTCTGCAGCGCCGCTCCGGCACATCTGGCAGATTGTCTCGAGGAGGATTGTCTCCTACGGTTCTCAAGCGGGTGATAGGGCGAATTGAAGCTCACATCGATCGACCTCCGAGCGTGCGCGCTCTGGCTGAAGAGGCGGGATTGACCTACGAGCATTTTTCCCGCGCTTTCAAGCAGTCGCAAGGCTCGACGCCCTATGGCTTCTATAACCAGCGCCGGCTTGAACGCGTGACCGACCTTCTCCGCACAACTGCGATCAGCGTGACCGAGATCGCAATCGCCTGTGGCTACTCCAGCGGGAGCCACCTCTCGACCAGATTTCGCCGAGAGACGGGATTTTCCCCTGCCGAGTACCGGGCGCTCTGGAAAGAATAGCTGGTTCTGGACGAGAGATAATATCAAATTCATGAAAGCCGCCAGCTATTCAGAAGAATAGCATGTCCCCATGAACCTGCCAGTAGGGAGTGTGGATGAAGTGGGCGCGACAGAAAGCAGCGGCATGGGGTATTATGCCTCTCGCGGCATCTATCTCTTCTGTGTTCTGGCGTCGGCCACCGGCCGCAATGTCTACTTCGTGCTGGCGGCATGGGTTGCGACAGATGTCAGCAAGAGCACGAGCGCTCTCGCCATCCTTTTGGCGCTCGGCAGTGCCGCCGAGTTGCTCACCAGCAATGTTGGTGGGGTTCTAGTTGATCGATTTGATCGTCGCTTCGTCTGTATCGCTTGCGATTTATCCAGGTTGATCCTCATATTTTCAACGGGCATTGGTCTCTCGTTCGGTCACCCACTTGATGTTCTTTGCCTATCGTGGACCATCTTCGCGTTCCTCGACAGAACCTATTCGACTGCGCTGCAGGCCATCATTCCAGACATCGTTCGTCCTAAAAACCTCACTTCATTCAATTCGGCGTCTTATATTGCGATGCAGGCGGGCAATCTCATCGCCGCCATCGTCACCGGGTACAGCTTAACCGCCATCGGGATGAATCTGACGTCGATCCTCCCTGGCGCCTTTTTCGGCCTATCACTGTTGGGGCTGCTGGCACTCGGCCGACTGCCGCTTTCTCGTTCTCGATCGGATTTGCAGGCAAAGAGCATTCGTCGGATGGATCTGTTGCCGATGACCTTCGTCGTTCACTCACTGAAGACCACCGCCGTCATGTATGCGTTGACCTATGCGATGGGCATGCTTGTGAGTGTATTGGGCGCCGCATATGTCACCCGTGAACTCATGGGGTCGGCGCTAGAGTTCGGTTATCTCGAGGCAGGTTGGGCCCTCGGTTCGATTGCGGGCTGTTCAACCCTTCTTCTCAGAAGGGCGCGTTCGCGACGACAAAGCATCCTCTTCCAGTCGGCGCTCGCTGGCATTGTTCTGTTGGGCTTTCCTGTTTTCCAGAGCTTTTTGTCCGCGCTCGTTCAACTGGTGTTGCTTGGCTTCTGCTACAATGTCACGCGAATCCTGATCGATGTACGGGTTCAATCGACTGTTTCGATTGACATGTTGGGGCGGGCGCGAAGCCAGATCCACACGATCTGTGTTTCGATAGGGCTTCTTGCGTATGGCATCATCGGGACGATCGGAGACGCAATTCCACCTTCGGGGATTTTCGGCCTCTTCGGGGCGCTGATGGTGACCGTCGCGCTCTTCTTTCACTTTAACATGGATCGGGGAGCGCCGGTGGAAAGGCGGTTCGTCTGAGGATGGAGACGTCGCCCAATAGTGACCTGGTTTCAAAAGGTGAGGTGTTGGCCCTCATTTTTGAATTATTCCCTTGGTTGCGTCAGTTTGAGCAGGCATCGCTGAACGACTACGCAAAGGCGGCTTTCTCGGTTGGATCGGATCAATCGGGGTGCGTCGCGCGAAGCCAGGCAATGTCTCTATTGCGGTCACGCGTGGCGGCCGTCGCGCAACGTCAGGGTTATTCAGCAGGGGCCGTGACGCGCTTTCAAGCCGAAATCGAAGTCGCTCCGGTGCTGCAGTGTGGCCCCCACCTCCACCTGTTGATCGAGCCTGACGCATTTTACACCCATCTGTTCTCCCTGATGGGACTTCGCGCGCATGGCAGGACATCCTATATCTCCTACGCTTGCTCGACAGTGAAGTTCGTAGAACGCGGTCGCAAGGGTCCGGCCTGGCTCCACGTCGATGGCGATGCAGTCAATGTCTTCGGCCTGTCGCGCAGCAAAATGATCCCCTACAGCATTCTTGGCAGAAACGGCTGCTACAGATTCCATCTTCAAAACGTCGACAGGCCCGGTGATGACTCGGAGGCAATTTCCTACTTGCGAGACCTTTTGCCTCTTGGCGAATTCCAGTCGGCGGCAGAGGCGATCAAAGCGGCAAATCTTTGCCTCTGGAAGCGGTATTCTGAGAGCCAGGTGGACTTTCTTCAGCTTGATGATAGCGACGTTGCCGATCTGGTCGCGGACCACCTTTCCGATGGCCGGTCCTGGCTGCGAGCCTCGTTGATCGAGGACCGAGCATTCGCGATGCGCCTCATCCATTTCATCGATCAACTCGCTGACACGGCTTGGCGAGGCTGGCTGAAAAACTCGACGCATTTTTTCTGGGGCTGCATTGAAGGGCGGCTTTTTCCACTTTGGCTGGATGGCAGGGTCCTCCGGTCGAAGGAGACAGATGATGTCTGTGTTGAATTCTCGCCGCCAAGTCTTGTGGAGGCCCTGAGAACTGGCCGGATCGTTCCGAACCTTCTGCTGATGTTCATCGTAACGTCGATCCTGCCTGGCGTGCGTGTCCTGGGTGGAAGTCGGCATACGATCTATTATCCGTTGATGCGCTGGGCATTCTGCGAGGCGTTGAGGAACAACCATCGTGACACACAGCTTCTCAACGCACTGTCAAAGGACGAACGGCCGGGGGTTTGGGGCCATCGCATCATCTCCTCGCCGTGCGAGCCATTTTCGCTGTTGAATGCTTTTAGCCGTGGGGGAATTGAAACGCTTCTCGGGCAGTTCGGCAAGATGAGCATTATCGACGCTTGCGGGCCCCTTTCCAGCTTCACCCAGGACCCCCTATGGGCGGAGCTTGCGGTAGCCTATTCCTCCGGGAGAGTGGGCAGACAATCCTCGCAATGGGCGTTCCGCTGATCGCACCTCCTTTGGTTTTCTGACCACTTTACCGCCCGAAGCGTGACCTCTCGCTTTTGAGACAAGTGTCCGCGCGTAAAGCGAAGCTATTGAATCTTGTAAAGAATTCGGTTGCGCAGCGGGCGGATTCCCGCTATCTTTTTCGATAGGGCAGTACGCGCTGCCCTGGGGTGTGGAAACCCCTACACGTGGTTGATGCCGGCCGTAACGGCATCACACTCCTTGACCTTCGGTCGAGGAGCCTGTGGCGTATGTCCAGGTTCCTCGGA
>NZ_LFIO01000716.1 GCF_001187535.1 Rhizobium ecuadorense | reverse complement strand
CGCGCCATGACTATATGCTCTTACTGCTCAGATTGCCTGTCGCGTTGCACCACGGCCTTGATGCGCTCACAGCCTTTATGAGGCGAGGCAAACGATTGTGGAAGACCCAATATTGCAGACGAGAAACGAAAGCCATGTCACAAAGCCGGTTATTTACCTGTAATTGCAAATTGATGAACGTCTCGGCAACGGCTAGACATGCCGATAAGGGCCTCTGAACGGTGAAAGCTAGCCTCAATTGGAACCCGCCTTGGGATCACGCCACAATACCCAACCGAAGTCCTTGTTGTTTGGAGAAGTGCTCAAGAAGAAATGTGAGAATAGTCCCCTCTCGATCGCAATACGGGCTAGCTGCCGGAACCCGCTCGGCGTGTAATAG
>NZ_LFIO01000310.1 GCF_001187535.1 Rhizobium ecuadorense | reverse complement strand
GTCCGTCAGCCTTGTACGCCTGCGCCGCCTTCCAGAGGGACATTACTTCTCCGCTTGGGA
Organism: Rhizobium ecuadorense; assembly: GCF_001187535.1. Lineage (GTDB taxonomy): Bacteria > Pseudomonadota > Alphaproteobacteria > Rhizobiales > Rhizobiaceae > Rhizobium > Rhizobium ecuadorense. Next base: position 319 of record NZ_LFIO01000310.1, on the reverse strand, counting down.
CGTGGACAGTTGATCCCGGCGGGATATCGTCCGCGATGAGGTTGCACACCGTCTTGTTTGTGAAGAGACCGCGGATCATCGCCTCCCAGTTCCCCCGCCGTGAGGAGAAGACGTTGAGGTCGGTCGGATTCTCGCCGTGTTCAATGAGATAGCGTCCGGCGTCGCCCGCCGCAGGGATCGCGCCCGCAGGAGAGATGTGGTCGGTCGTGATGTCGTCGCCGAGCACGAGGATGGGATGAGCTTCATAAATCCCCAGACGTGCCCCCGGAGCTGACAGCCATCTAATTGATGATCTGATCGCCGATCGACTGCCTGAGCC
>NZ_LFIO01001715.1 GCF_001187535.1 Rhizobium ecuadorense | reverse complement strand
AAGATAACGTCCTCAGGAGACCAGGGATATCGTGCCGGGGATCGGCGAGATCGCCATCTTGCCCGAAAATGCGGCTCGGCCAGCCCCACTCGAACCTCGAACTGCGGCAGAATGATCACTGTCCGGATCGCTGCATAGACCCATCATCTCGCGTTGGCGTGAACCAGCCACCGAGCGCTTCCTCCAATCCGTCCGTATTGTTTTCTTCGCCGATCCAAGCAATGCAAGCGTCGGGACGGATCAGCATCGAGGGGCCCCGATCGACGGCGACGCAACGTATCCTCTGCTTGCTGGCTGCACCGAGCCTGGACGCCGTCCGCTCAGGCGAGGCGTCGAGAAGAACGGCCATGCCATCCTGCATCAGATCATAGAGCGAGAC
>NZ_LFIO01001469.1 GCF_001187535.1 Rhizobium ecuadorense | reverse complement strand
TCCGGGTACTGCCGCCGACGGCGCTCGTCGTGCCGCTCTACAAGTTCCTGCTGACGCTGAACAACGCGGAAGCGGCGGTGCTCAGGCCGATCTTCGGCAGCTATGCCCGCGATATCATGCGCTGGACCGGTTTCATCGACGGTTATCTCGGGTTGATCCTGGTGCTTGCGACGATGCAGTTGCCACTGGCGCTCTGGATCATGAAGACCTTCTTCGACGGGCTGCCGAGGGACTACGAGGAGGCGGCGCTGATGGATGGGGCAACACTGATACAGCGCATCCGCCGGGTGTTGATCCCGCTGGCGCTGCCGGGGCTGGCTGCGGCCGGGCTTTTCGCCTTCATGTCGGCCTGGGGCGATTTCCTGTTGCCGCTGATTCTC
>NZ_LFIO01001539.1 GCF_001187535.1 Rhizobium ecuadorense | reverse complement strand
GCGGGCATTGGCCTTGGTGCCGGTGTCCATCGGCGGTTCCGCGAACTCGCTGGTCGCGGCGATGCAATATATATCTGCTCCACTCGCCATGATCTTAAACTGCCGCTGCTGTGCGAATTTGAGGAAGAGCATAGCCATGCCCCGCGGCACCTCCTGCACGAACCATGCGAGGCAAGGCTCCGCGACTTGGTTCATGGTGCGACCGGCTTGGTACTCGTTGACGATGAGGCTTCGACAGGTAAGACATTTGCCAACATCTTCGCTGCCCTTCCCGCAAAAATTCGTTTGAAGCTGAAGCACACAGTCCTACTTACGCTTACCGACTGGTCAGAAGGCGCTGCCCGCGCGGAGATCACGGGAACAGTCAGTGAGGCTACTAT
>NZ_LFIO01001664.1 GCF_001187535.1 Rhizobium ecuadorense | reverse complement strand
AATCCGTCGCTCAGGATCGGCGACGAAGGTCCGATGGGCCGCATCCTGATCTCAGGCGAACCCGGCACGGCAATCCTGCCGGAACTCGCTCCGGTGAAGGGTGAAGTCGTCATCGAAAAACCCGGCAAGGGCGCCTTCTACGCCACCGAACTTGGCACCGTGTTGCAAGAGAAGGGCATTCGTCAGCTGGTCTTTGCTGGTGTCACCACCGAAGTCTGCGTGCAGACGACGATGCGCGAAGCAAACGACCGCGGCTACGAATGCCTGCTGCTGGAAGACTGCTGTGGTGCGACCGACCACGGAAACCACCTCGCCGCGATCAAGATGGTGAAGATGCAGGGCGGCGTCTTCGGCTCGGTCTCCAATTCCGCGGCTCTAATC
>NZ_LFIO01001038.1 GCF_001187535.1 Rhizobium ecuadorense | reverse complement strand
GTCCACGGCGCCGACAGTATGCGTGGGTCGATCCATCCCAATGCCGAACCGACGACCCAGGTCAGGACAAGCAATACCGGCCCGATCTGCAACCCGAAAGGGATCGCGGGTCCGGGACCCAGCCTGCGCCGGGCGCGGGGGCCAGCAGAGCTAGCCGGACCGGCCGGCTTTGTCGCGCGCGAGCCTCCATGAACTCTCCCGCTTGTTGTCAGGGATAGTTTCGCCTCATCTGCATCCCAAGTGGTTGCCATGTTTCAGATCTCCTCTCCGAAGGGTGTCGAACGTTACTGGCTCTTGGCCAAAGCCGCGGCGCCGAGCTTTTCGAAGCGGTTGTCGAAAATCTGTTCGACATTGAAAGACTTGTAGCCGAGCTCGTCCGCC
>NZ_LFIO01000909.1 GCF_001187535.1 Rhizobium ecuadorense | reverse complement strand
CGAAACCTTCCTTCGCAACAGCGCGGGTAGCAAGAATTTCAGTGGCTGCGGCATGAGCGGATGAATGATGCCGCCGTCAACCAGCAGCACACGCTTTGTCTTCGCCGGATCGAGCGGAAAGATACCATTGACGTCCTTCACAAGCGTGGGCGAGCGGCCGATGTATTCCCTTGATGCAGCGACATTGTCTGGATGCGCAAGCAGGCGGCGCGCTTCAGCGGCATCGGGGAGGACATCTGACGGTTGAAAAAGTTTGAGATGCGCCTTGAGCGCCAGCACGCGAAGAACCGCTTCCTCAAGTCGTTCCGGAGTAATTTTCCCATCTTCGACGGCAGCCTTGACCGCCGCCATATCCTCCTCAGGTTCATCGCTGAAGAGGAT
>NZ_LFIO01000271.1 GCF_001187535.1 Rhizobium ecuadorense | reverse complement strand
CATAAGCACCGCAAGTGTCGTCAGCATTGGTAATCCAATCCCTGCGCCATCCAAGCCAGCAAACTCTAACACAGCTTGGCCGACGCAGGACGCTCGCCCACGCGCACGGCTTCAATTTTCGGTGATGGATCGGAAGGCCTTCAATGCAAGGGAAGCCACAAGGGGTTCTTCCATGCCTTCAGCGCATCGAGAAAGACCTGCAACCGGGAAGGCAGGAAGCGGCGGGTGGGATAGACGGCATGCACGAAAATTTCCTCGGACGACCAGTCCGGCAGCAGGCGGATGAGTTCGCCACTTCTGATCTGTTCGTCGCAATAGGTCGAAGGCAGCAGGCCGATGCCGTGTCCGCGATAGGTGAAGGCGCTCACCGCCTCGAAATCCC
>NZ_LFIO01001722.1 GCF_001187535.1 Rhizobium ecuadorense | reverse complement strand
TTCAGCTACATCAGCGCCTTGGAAGGTGCGAGCAAGATTACGATTGGCGAGGGCCAGATCGTCGATGCCGGATACTTCCGTGTGCAGGGGACGAAGACTCACCCCGTCGTGGTTGGGCAGGAAGCAAGCCAGGCCGAGCGCGAGGTCATGAGGGAAGTTCTTCCGGGAGCCTATTCCTCCATCACGTTCAAGAAGTTCGGGGACTAGGCACGCCGGACGCCCACGGGGACGCGCCAAATCGCGTCCATTTTGTTCGGATTGCATTTACCTCAAGCACAGGCAGAAGTTGACCGTCATCAACGGCTATGGTTTCGGTCAACTAAGAAATTGCAACTAATGCGGGATTTATCCGCCGCATGGATTTAGGTCGCGGAAGGCAGTGA
>NZ_LFIO01000120.1 GCF_001187535.1 Rhizobium ecuadorense | reverse complement strand
CGGGCGCTCGGCTTTACTCCCTACCGTCACCTACGCCACGTACTGGGACACGATCCGATAGAACGGCCACCTTTTCCCGCGTGCAAGTGGCCATATGGGGGTGGCGTAATAACCACGCATACGCGAGGTCGGTATGGCAGGTTTGATCTCTCCTTCCAGGTCGCTCGCGTTATAGATCGCGACGACGCCGGGCACCGAGAACGCATCGCCGACATCGATGTTCAGGATTCGGGCATGTGGCTGGTCGGAGCGTCGCAATGCGATATGCAACATACCGCGGCGCCATGTCATCGACATACTGACCAACACCCGTCAGCAGACGTGGATCTTCGGTGCGCTTGTCCCGCTTGCCGACAAGTTTGGGCCGCAGCTCGACGGAATGGTCCTGCTGGCTCATTCGTAGAACTCCACACCCTTTCGCAACTCTTGCCATTGCGCGTCGTCGTGGCCGAAAATGATAGAAGCTCCCCGCTCCCGAAGAGCTTTCAGGCGAGTGAGTGCCTCTGCGGCGAGTTCGATGTTCCAAGTATTTCTCGGAGCGATACCGGTGTCGACGCTCGCCTGGAGCGGGGCAGCATCTGAAGCGAGTATAAATGAACCATCTTTTTCCAGCTCGACACGGGCGACGGTCATTCCGGGGGTATGACCCGGCATGGGCAGCAAGACGATGCGCCCGTCGCCAAAGACGTCATGCTCGGCATTGAAGGTCTGGAAACCCTGGGGCTGGTCCCATTCTCCTCGAAGATAGCCTTGATTTTCTGCACCGCTTGCCGTGGCGGCCTGCGCCTCCGCTTCGTGGCAGAGGATCGTTGCGCGCCGAAAGTACGCGTTGCAGCCGCAATGATCGGGATGCAGATGTGAACAGATCACAACATCTATGTCCTCGGGGTCGAGAGCAAGAGTCTTCAACTGATGAACGACCGTCCGCTCTGGCGAAAAGATCGGGGTCATAACCTTGCTTAACCCACCCCATCGCGCGCCTGGATCGATGGCGGCCTCTGGATTGCATCCGCTATCGAACAGCGCGTTGCCTTGGGGATGGCGCATCAGGGTGGCGTGAACCGGCAATTCAATCGCTTCTTCCTTCAGCGCCCCAGGGACGTAGATGGACCGGCGCATACGAAGGCGGCCGGCCTCGAGAAAATGCATCTTCATCTTAAAGGTCCTCTCTTGCTAGCCAGTTCGCGGACGGCGGTGACGATGTTTTCATAGCCCGTACAACAACAGATGTTTCCTGAGAGCGCTTCCCTGATCTTATCATCGGTTTCCAGCGGATGGTGGCGAAGAAGGTCGATGATCGCCAACGATGAAACTGGGCCTACAAATTCGCATTGCAGGCCATGATGCTGGCGGAACGCTTCTTGGATTCGTCCGAGTATCGACGCTTCCCTGGCCATGGTTTCGATTTCGCTCCCGTCTGCCTGCACTGCAAGCATCAGACAGGAGCGTGCGCTCCTTCCATCGAGAATGACGGTGCAGGCACCGCAAACGCCATGTTCGCACCCGACATGGGTTCCGGTCAGGCAAAGGATCCTGGCGCAGGAAGTGGCTCAGCAGCGTTCGTGCTTCGATCGTGCGCGTCATATACGCTTCGTTGACGCTGACGGTGATCGTCTTCTCACTCATCTTGCTTGAAGCCTTTCGTGGTTCGCGCGGCTCCAGGCGGCGCGAAGGGCCCGTTTGGCAAGGACGCCTGAGAGATGCCTGCGGTAATCTGCAGAGGCATGGATATCCGTGTTGGGCGTGAGGATTCCAGCCAGGCGATCCGCCACCGTATCGAGAACCGGCTCGGAAACATCCGTCCCCTCGATGATGCCCTCGATCTCTTCAAGCCGCAGCTGGGTTTCACCAACGCCCATCATGCCAACGCGAACGTCAGACGCCCTGCCATCTACACAATGCAGCGTCGTCGCAAAGCAAGCGAGTGCGAAGTCCCCGTGGCGTTTTGCAAACTCCTCAAATCCCCATCCGGCATCCGGTCTCATCGCGTCGAGCTCGACGCGAATTACAAACTCGTCCGGTTCCAACGAGTTGACCAGCGATCCGACAAAAAAATCGGCTGCAGGTATTTCGCGTCTGCCGCGCTGAGAGGAGGCGATGACCGTCCCACCGAGGAACCGTGTCATCATCGGCATCTCGGTCGCTGGATCCGCATGCGCGACGCTGCCGCCGAAGGTGCCGCGGTTGCGCACGGTCATATGGGTGACGTGATGCATCGCCTCATGCACGATCGGCAAGTGTTGGCGGATGATCGGGTCTGTCGCGGTCATGTGATGGCGTACCGTCGGCGCCGATTCTCACCCGATCTCCGTGCAGTTCGATCCGATCTCCATGAACCGACGTTACTACGCGCGGCGCCCAAAATCCCGCGGCCCTGCTCGGATGGATACGATCTCTCTGAGCAGTTCGAGGTTCTCGCCGGTCATGGTGGCCACGTCTTCGATCGTGCAGATATGCATCGAACGAGCCATCAGGCGGCCTTTTGCGCAGTGGAGACCGTCGGAAGCATATTCCACGGCAACAGGTCTTCAAGCCTATCTACCGGTTAATCTTTGATCTGGGTTAGGACGTCCGTGAGGTAGCTCTCGGGGTTGCGGCCATGCAGTTTGTCCGTTCCAATGATGGTCAAGATATTAGCGTTGCGCTATCCCGTTCGTAATTTGCATCGTGTAAGTCTTCACTCCTGATGCTCGTTCTCGGGCCGCGCCACGCAACGCGCGGCCCGTCTTTCGGTTTTCTCAACCCGGGAAATTGCTACTCGGATTGATTGATTATTACGAGTTTATATGCAACCTTCGGTACGATCGCCGACGGTCGGCGCACATCAGGAGGAAAAACCATGATCCGTACTACTGCAGTTGCAGCACTTGTGTTTGCTGTAGCAACCTCAGCTTTTGCTTTCGATGCAAGCAACTTCAAGGATTTTTCAAGCATCGCATCGGCTTCCAGCAGTTGGCAGAACCAGTCCGGCTCGACGATGATCATTCAAGTCGACTCGTTCGGAAATGTCTCCGGCCAATATGTAAACAGAGCCCAGGGCACCGGATGCCAGAACTCGCCCTATCCGCTAACAGGAAGGGTAAACGGGACGTTCATCGCATTTTCGGTCGGCTGGAACAATTCGACGGAGAACTGCAATTCCGCAACCGGATGGACCGGCTACGCACAGGTCAACGGCAACAACACTGAGATAGTCACGAGCTGGAACCTCGCTTACGAAGGCGGCTCCGGTCCGGCCATTGAGCAAGGACAAGACACTTTCCAGTACGTGCCGATGACTGAGAACAAAAGCCTCTTGAAGGATTAATCTCCTCTGCCCTGCCGGCGCTGGCCCGTCAGAGATTGTGGAGCAAGAATTCATCGAATATGGCCAAAGGCTTAGACGAAGCTGCTTTCCCTGCCGAATAAAAGCGCCGCGTGCTCGTCCGCGCGGCGCAAATCCTTATTTGATGAGTTCAATGCGGCCAAAACGGCAAGCTTTCCGGACAAAAGTAAGCATCCGAGGATGCGCCGCCTTGGGGCAAACGCGGCGATCTGATCAAGGTCGTTTGGCACGATGCCAGGGGGCCTGCCTGTTCACGAAAAAATTGGAGCGAGGAAGGTTTATCTAGCGTGACGGCCAGGGCGCTTGTCTGTTCACGAAGAAGCTGGAGCGCGGCCGCTTCATCTGGCCGTCAGCCGCTGACGGCACGGTGGTGATCACACCGGCGCAGCTCTGTTATCTGCTCGAAGGTCTACAGAAATATCCCTGCTTGTGAGTCTGACGAATCATCACCGGACAAGATCGAGGTGCTGGATCCGAGCCATCCGTTATTTGGACGCTCCTTTAATGTGATCCGTGAGGTGGGACGTAGAGGCGGCAACTTCGCGCCGTCGTATGAGGTTGAACATCGTGGTGGATCGACCTTGCTGATACCCGTGTCTGCGACACAGGGATATGTCGAAGCCTGAAATACTGACGCGCGAAGGACACCATTCGCCCAATTGTGAGGAGAAGGTTTTGCCAATCACTGTGCAACGCCTTCGCCTGCAGCGGGCATCTAGGTAAAGGCACAGCGCAACAGATGGACACACGAACCTAGTTTGCTCAGCGCCGTACAACTTGCCGCCAGGCTCGATATTCCCGTCAATTGGATTTACGTTCAAATCAGGCGGAAGCGCCTGCTCATCGACCAGCAATCAACCGGAGCATATTTGTTCCAAAATTCCCCGGCGGTCGTCAACGCGGTTCGCGACCTTCGCAACCGTACCATTCATCAACTCGATCTGAGAATCATTCAGCCTCACCAGGAGGGGCATCAACATGCGTTGTCGCTGGAGGGAATTGACTGGCGCGCACGGCAGGAAACCTGGCGCCCCAGCCGGGTTTGACTCAATTTTTGCATTGAGATTGTTGAGAAATCTGATTCAATGTCGTTATGACATTGCCGCCGCTTACCCTGCCATCGGACCTTGCCAGCGCTCATCCGGCGCTGCTGGCCGAACGTGCTGCGCGGCTGCAAGCTGAGGCGGAAGCGGCCAACGCGAAGGCGCGGCTGTCGAGCATTGAGGCGCTCAACGTGCATTTGCAGTTGCTGATCGGCAAGCTGGAGCGCGAGAAGCACGGGCCGCGCCGCGAGCGCACGCAGCGGCTGATCGATCAGTTGGAATTTGCAGCTCGAAGAGCTCGTGGCGTAGGCCGCCGAGGACGAACTGAGCGTCCAAGAGGCCGCAGTCAGAACACAGTCCGTGCGCGCCTTCGCCCGCAAGCGTCCAGTGCGCAAGGCGTGGCCCAAAGACGTCGAGCGCGCACGCATCGTCATCGAAGCGCCGACGGCATGTGCCTGCTGTGGCGGCTCGCGGCTGTCGAAGCTGGGCGAGGATGTGACGGAAACGCTGGAGGATATCCCGCGCCGATTCAAGGTGATCGAGACGGTGCGCGAGAAATTTACCTGCCGCGATTGCGAGGCGATCAGTCAGGCTCCCGCACCGTTCCATGCGACGCCCGCGCGGCTTCATCGGCCCTCAGTTGCTGGCGACGATCGTGTTCGACAAGTTCGGGCAGCACATCCCGCTGAACCGCCAGAGCACGCGGTTCAAATGTGAGGCATCGGTCCGTCGACCCAGACCCTGGCCGGTGAATGTTGATCCGAATGTCTTCGAGCTGCGGCAAATGCTGGAGCATCACTGTCGCACGGCATACCAGGAGGCAACGTAGCCGGCTGCGGCGACCCCATGCGAATGCGGGACGTCGCGGACGATGCTACCGACAATGGCGTCCCTTTGATCGACGCCATTCGGCCAGTTCGGCACGATGTAGCCGCGATAGCTGTAGATCCAGGTCTCGCCGGCCACATCGCCCTTTCCAGTGAATTGCAGCTCGACAGGGTCTCCCGGACGCACCGTACCGGTCAATTCCAGCGACCACCCGGGCCCACCAATGGTTCCGCCGACCTTGCGCCGAGCCAACTCGGTCAGCACCAGCGTTCCCTGGCCAAATTCCAGTGCATTGAAATCAACCGATAAATCGGGATTGTTGATCAGGCTGCGATAACTCCAAGTGCCAGTGAAGCTCATAGTTCCTCCCAATGGCGATCGACGCCCTAATGATGGCCGGAAACGGTGCCACCCTGGCCGTCCGGCAGGGTGATCCTGATGTTCTGCATCATGCCCTGGTCCTCATGATCGAGGATGTGGCAATGCAGAACGAACTCGCCGATATAGCGCTGGTAGTGCGTCCGCACGGTGATCGTGTAGCGCGCCGACGGATCGGTGCCGGGATTCTTGATCCACAGCGTGTCCTTCCAGACATTTTTCAAGCCTGGATATTGCGGATCGCCGTCGTCATCGGCGCCAAGCGCGCTGACATCGTTGCCGGCCGCATCGACAATTTTGATGATCTGAAACGAGATTGACATGGATATGGAATGGGTGGCTGACGAAATCCGAGCGGAGCGTCCATTCGTCGACTCCGCTCAGCGGCAACGTCCGGTCGATGCGGTTGGGATCATAAGGTTTGCCGTCAACCTCGAAGAAGGCGGCACCCGGCTGTTTCACATCGATGTTAAACACCAGTTGCTGCTCGCCGGTGACCTCGCCCGCGTCGATGTCCGGATGGGGAATAAAGCTTGAGAGCGACATCTCGTTCTTGAGGTCATCGATAACCTTGCCGGCGACATTCTGTGACATCGTGCGCTCAGCCGCCGAAATCAGCCAATCCTGCAGATAGGTGCCGATCTCGCCATTGACGGCATGGCCGCCTACTGCAGTGACTATGCCGAGAAGCCGTCGGCTTGGAGCCTCCTGGTTGACGCTGGCCGCTGCCGGTGCGGCGCCATCGATGATGCAGTAGTCACCCGCTCCTGGCAACACCACCAGCGCGTCAACGCGGTAGCCCGGTTGCAGGATCGCTTGCTGCCGCATCTGCACCTGCGCCATTGTCAGCCCGTCCTGGGCCACCACCCCATACGGAATAGTATCCTTGCCGCAATTCTGGTCGATCCATCTGTCGGTGTCCGCTGCCGCAAGCGTGCGGAACGCGGTCGTCCCGGTCTTGCGCCGGATTTCGAAATTGATGGTGTCGCGAACCCCGGCGTGTATCATCCGCCACCGCTCGACCGAGCCAGCCTCCGCTGATGCCAACTGACCAAGCACCTGGCCGTTGACGCTGGTGAAGCGGCCCGAAGCCGGCCAACTGCCAGGTCCGAACTGATCGTAGCTTTCGATGCCGCCCACCTGTCCTGGCTGGCAATCATAAGTGATGTCGCCATTGTTATCGGTGCAAGCATATTGAATCTGCTGTAGCACCAAAACCCGTTCGGCGATATCGGAGCCGCCCGGCCGCTTCAATAGGCGGTCGATATCGCCAGTCTCGGTCGGTGTCGGCATGCGATCGCCACGGATGATCAACGCCCCGGACATGCCACTCGACACCTGCAATGCGGTTGATCCGTGTAGGTGTGGGTGATACCAGAAGGTGCCGGCGGGATGCTCAACGGCGATGTTGTATTCATATTGGAACGAAACGCCGGGACGGATTGAGATCAGCACATTATCGCCATTGCCAGACGGATTTACCCAGAGACCGTGCGAATGCAGGTTGGTACCGTTGAAGCAATGGGGGGTATTGGCACTGCCACCGCCGATGCCGCAGGTGGAATCCTGAGGGAACAGGTTGTGAAGCGTTACCCGCACCGTCTGACCGGGCCGTAGATCGATGGTCGGTCCAACCAATGGCGTGTCGGCACCGGATAAGCCGGTCTGGCGGGCGTCTTGATAGCCGCGCAGTTTAACGTGGTCGTAGCGCGCCGTGGCCGGATTGTAGATCTGTCGGTCGAGATAGGTAGCGTTCATATCGAGCAGAACCTCGCCCGGAAATGTCTCCCGGCTTTGTTCGAAGGTTTTCAGCATCCCCTGGGATTTTGTGATAGGTTGCAGCATATAGGCCAGGGGGTTAGTCACGGCCCTGGCCTCTTGAGCGACTGCGAATAGCGCATGGGTGACCGAAAAAACGCTCGCCATACCGAAGATCGCAATTTTGTCAGACACAGACAAACAACCCTCCCAAACCTCTGCCCGGAGTTTTGTTCTCCCCGGGTCGAACCGCATCCACAAAGTTCTACTGCGTCACCATGCGTTCACCTGCAATTCGACTTTGACTCGCGCGCTTTCTCGGGAGAAGACAGCTGCCGCCGCGCGACGAGAAAGTTTCAAGACTCATGCCACTCTGGCCGGATCGAGCCTCAGAAGGAATCTTGTGCCTATGCTTCAAGGACTTCCACGAGAGCGCGGTAGGAAGTCGGGCGGAACAGCACCATGGCGCGCACCTGACAAACCTGACAGCAGGTGTAGTAGGCCCGACATTTTTGTGGGGAGCATCGTTACGTGCGGCAATACGCGTCTCACCTTGTTTGTTTGTCGAGCTGCACTCGAGCAACGCCTTGACGCTCATATCGCGGTCACCGCCGCGGGCATTAATGTCGGCGTCACATACCGTTCATCACACCGCCTAATCGGAGAGACACCACGGGCAGACTACGCCAGTTCTTCCGGCTCTCTGCGCTGCGCGATGATCTCGAAACTAGGTTGCTTGCTCAGGAGTATCGCGCCCTGCTCCTCGACGATCATTTCGACGACGGCAGGAGGGAGCCCTTCCACAATCTTCTCCTATGGACGTCTCTTATGGACGTCCAACGCGATATCTCAGATGCACGGAGCCGAGGCCAGCGGCTTCGGCGCTGATAAACGTGAGCCTCGCCCTGCCGTCAAGCCCATCCTCGCCGCCCTCGAATATGGCCGGTGTACTCGACTTGCCTCCGATCGCAGGGAAGATGACCAGGCTGACCTCGTCAACAAGACCCGCCTTCAAGAAATGGCCATTGGTTTGCGCCCCGCCTTCCAGCATCAAGCGCTTCACACCGAACTCGGTTCCAAGAAGGTCGAGCGCGTTTTTCAGATCGACGCCATCTTTCTCCGAGACGATATAGGAAACGCCAGCCTGGGTGAGGCCCGCCAGGTAAGCATCATCCACGTCAGATCCTGTCAGGACCACAAGGTGAGCTCCCTCAATGTCGCTCTTGTCCCAGCGTAGCCGACCGTCCTTATCCACGATGACAGCGAACTCGCCGGCGTCCGGGTTGGCGATATGGATCGGTCGCGCGGCTGTGCCGGTTGCTTGATAGGGGCGGTCGACGGCGTCCGCGAACTCTTCTCCCGTCGCTCTTCCCGAAAGCCAGGCGTCGGCACCGATCTTCTCATGCAGGCCGTCATAGATCTTCACGAGCTCATCGACCGAATGGCCGGTTGCCTCGGCCCAATCATTGACGATCAATCGGCCATCCAGCGGCGACATCATGTGACAGATTACATAGGGTCTGGGCATTGGATTACTCTCCTCTACAAACATTCCACCGTCAGTGACCTGACTTCAACCAGGCTGCGAGTTTATCCATCCAGTCGGGGTGCCAGCGTGAAAGCGCCGGCCGGTTCAGGATCATGTCGTCGGCCGCCCAGCGGATCCTTCTGGCATCGATCGCAGACGTAACCGCGTTATCCGGACAGATGATGTAAAAATTCTCGTCGAGCAGACGGACCAGGAAGTATTCCACCAGTTGCTCTGCGGTCCATGCCTCATCGGGTTTCGCAATGCCCTGCGGCTTGAGTGCGGTGTTCATGGGTGTCCACGTGTAGCCAGGGACGAGGAGATGAGCCGAAACACGACCTCCCGTCTCCTTCAGAAGCTCGTGCGACAGCTGTTCGGTCAGGACTTTGACAGCTGCCTTCGCCACCGAATATGCGGCGTTACCTGGAGGAGTCGTAATACCTTCCTTGGAGCCGAGGTTGACAACGGCCGACTGGCGACCGGCTTCGATCATGTAGGGCACGAAGACGTGTTGCGCGGCCAGAACACCTCCGAAGTTTACATCGATCTGGCGTCGCCACTTTGCAGGATTGTCCCAAGGGCCGGCTCCTTGCGTTATGCCCGCGTTGTTTACTAGGACGGCCACGTCGCCAAACCGCGAAATCGTTTCGTCCCGCAACCTGGTCAGTGCCGACAAATCTGATACGTCGCCGCTCACGATCAGGATGTCCGTGTCGAGTGTCGAAGTAACATCCTCAAGTGCGTCGGCGTCGAGATCCAGCAGCGCGAGCTTCATGCCGCGGGCCGCGAGAGCCCTCGCGATTGCCAAGCCGATGCCCTTCGCAGCTCCCGTGATGACCGCAACGCGGCCAGGAGCAACGACGCTGTTCATTCTCTCGCTCATTTTTTGTCTTTCCCGTCATTGGACCGTCACCGCTGGAAGGTGTGCCGGACAAGCCGTCGCCGTGGAATTTTTCTCCGAGAAGCGTGCCGGCCGATGGCACCAGCGCAGAGAAGTCCATCAACGCTACTCGGGCGCTTGGGTCGTCGGATCATATCCGCAGGCTGCGAACGACCGTTCGATCGCACTATAAGAATAGGGTAGCGCGACGGCTACTTGAAGTGAGCGGGATCGCACGCACCGATGAGCCGTGTTCACTCAAGGGCCTTCGTGACGTAGGGAATGCCTGGCCAGTTCGACCGCGGACGGGACCAAAAAGGTAACGCACTCCTGGTCCCTGCCAGATCGGTGGATGATTTTCACTCACCGCCCCGATCAATTTTGCTCATGTAACCAATCGGCTCCACGGGCATTTGGTCACCAGCGCCTCGAGACGATCGTAGTGCTGACCAAACCAAAGGAGTGAAATCATGACAGGGAATAAACCACTCGCAATGATCACGGGCGGCTCATCTGGAATAGGCTTCGAGCTTGGCAAACAATTCGCCAAGAATGGATTCGATGTCGCCATTTCAGGCTCAAGCGACAAGGTGAACGAGGCCGCCGATGCGCTACGAAGCCTTGATGCCGAAGCATATCCGTTCAAAGCGGATGCCTCGACGTACGATGGCGTCGAGAGGTTCTGGACCTTTACGCAGGGGCTGGGGCGCCCCTTGGAAGCCGCGGCTCTGAACGTCGGTATCGGTATTGGCGGCGCCTTCGTCGATAACGATCTCGAGGATGAGCTTCGCCTGCTTGCGATCAATGTAACCGGGACCGTCCATATGGCCAAACGCGTCGTCCAACATATGGTCAAGAACGGCCGCGGCAGGATTCTCATCACCTCCTCGGTTTCGGCGACCCTGCCCACGCCATACGAAACCGTTTACGGCCCGTCGAAGGCATTTGGTTATATGTCCGCGGAATCTCTGCGCGAGGAGTTGCGCTCGACCGGGGTCACGGTGACGGCACTCCTTCCGGGCGCCACCAACAGCGACTTCCACGCGAACGCTGGAATGGGCGGTACGAAGCTCGGTGGCCAACAAAAAAACGACAAGACGCTCGTCGCCCAGCAGGGGTTCGAGGCTCTCATGAACGGCATCGACCATATCGTCGGCGGAGATCAGGAAACCAAGCGCCAGGTGTTGGAAAACCGGACGACCCCCGAGCCCGTCAAAGCCGCGCGGCAAGCCGAATTGACCCAACCGCAGTGAAGGAGCATGTCACATCTGAAAAACAAGGTCGCCATCGTCACAGGGGCTTCCTCGGGCATTGGAGCGGCGACCGCCAGAGGATTGGCGGAAAAAGGTGCGCGCGTCGTCCTTGCCGGCCGCAATGAGGAACGCCTCAGTCAGATCGTCGAAGACATCACCGGTTCGGGAGGTATTGCCAGCTACAAGGTTGCTGATGCCACGGATTTTGAGAGTACCAAGGCCCTCGTCGCGTTCGCCACAACGACGTACGGCCCGGTCGATATATTGGTCAACAATGCCGGCCTCATGCTCTTTTCCTATTGGAAGGATGCCGCCGTCGGCGATTGGAACAAGATGATACCAATCTGCGTGGCTATCTGCATGCGATCGCCGCGGTGCTGCCGTCGATGTTGGAGCGCCGGTCCGGCCGCATCCTGAATATGAGCTCTATCGCCGGCGTTCATGTCGGCGAGGCGGCAGGGGTTTACGGAGCCACGAAGTTCTTCATACGCGGTATTACCGAAAGCCTCAGGAAGGAGGTGGGCGTGGGTAGCGGGATCCAAGTGTCTATGATCAGCCCTGGCGTGATCGATACCGGCTGGGCCGACAAGGTTCATGACGAGACGGGCAGAAAGATCGCCGGAGAGCTCAACAAGCAGGGTATTCCGCCGTCGTCGGTGGCTGAAGCCGTGGTCTATGCACTAGACCAGCCCCCGGAGATCACGATCAACGACATTTCGTCCATGCAACCCGGCAGGACTGGTAGCCCGCGTTTTCGAGAGCTCAGAACTAGAACCTCCGGGACTGTTAGACCGCCTCGCGGAACCAACCGGTGCCGTCTCTCGTGGCTGTGGACACGAAGATCTTCATTGCATGACGATCTAATCCCGGACGTTTTCGTTTTTCAGCGACCGGGCCATCTCCGCCGTCCTTCGCAGGATCCAACATGGATCACTAGGTCAAATTTTTGACTGCTTCCTCGGCCATCACATACCAAATACAGGGCCAGTTAAATAAGGATTGAAGGTGCCGGCCGGCCTGAAGCAAGGTCGGCGCCGGCAAGGGCGATCTTTTTCAGTACAAGTGCGAGTATCCATAACTCATGGTATCAACGCGGGCCGATCTGGCCGACCTTGAAACTTTCGTCGCGATCGCGCGTGCGGGGGGGGGGCCGAAAGGCCGCCGCGCTTCGCGGCGTTTCCGGGTCTGCCCTCAGCCACTCGATCAGGGGTTTGGAGGCCCGTCAGAATGACCATGACCGCTGCGAAAGACGCCGTGCCTGCATCGTCGCCGTCAATGACATCGACTTCCCCGGCCTGCAGGCCATCGGATCCGTCGAGGCCACAAGCCGTCATGCCGATGGCCGTCTGACCAGCCATGTCCGCTACTTCCTGCTCTCCACCGTCATGTCGGCTGCCGCCCTGATCGAGGTAACCAGAACTCATTGGCAGATCGAAAACAAACTGCACTGGGTGCTCGACGTCCAGTTCCGCGAGGATGCCGCCAGAAACCGTAAGGATCACGGACCGGCAAACATTGCTCTGTTACGAAAGATTGCCCTCAACCTCATCCGAGCCCATCCAGATAAGGCCTCCATTCGTCGAAAGATCAAGAAGGCAGGGTGGGACGATCAGTTCCTCATCTCTATCATCGCTCATATGCGATAGCCCTGCTTCACCAGGGGAATTTGAGTGCCGGCAGAAAGCGGTCGCTCGCAGCCAGAAAAATAATTGGCAGCAAGATCGCCTGGCATCCTTTAACATGCCGAAAGCGGAAAAAAATACGTGACAGCCTCCGATCCCTCTCTGAGCCGAGGCCATCCATGATGATAGAGAATCCGCAAGTCTTCGGCTGTCTGACACAACCAGCCGGTACGAATGCGGTACTGCCACGGCTCTCCTCCAGGCGCCCGTTTTTGATCTCTCGATATCTAAATTTGTGCAGACGAGCAGGCAAAGCTATAACGGCAGGATCAACGAATACTGGTAGCTCTCAGACAATCTGGATCGATATCAACCGGAAATGCCTGCATATGTAGGGAGGATTCAAGCACGGCGTGAGGGCGATGCAGACGGACGAGGCGGAGACGTCACGGAAACACGAGAGCACCTGCATCACCTCGCTCGAGGTTTCCAGGCGGCCTTGTAGGAGACCCGCGGCGTAGTGCCCCGAAAACCCCACCGCGCAAATGCTGATTATGAAAGACAGTACGAAAATGATTACTCTGTAGCCGGACACGGGACAACAGCCTGTCCATTGTGGTCGATCCTTGTCCATAGGCGGTGAAGAAACTTCATCAATCGGGATCCGCCTCCGAGGGAAGCATCGAATCATCAATGACGACACGAAAGCTGCGCGACCGAGGTTGTCTGTCAACAGATTGTCTGATAAAGCTTGCTAAGGTTCAAACTGTCTCACAAACTTGCGGAGGAATAACTCCGTAACAGAACCGGCGCTGCCGCAGCCGGCACAACTTTCACTGCTGAAATCGATTGCCGCGATGTCCCTTGTTTTCAATGGAAAGCGGTGACCGCATCTCGGCTATGTGAAGGCTTCGAACATGTCGTCGTCCTCGCGACGGCGGGACGCGACGCCTTGATGAACAAACGGGCGTCCTTTTTATGGATGGACGGCTCCATGGCGCCGAGATCACTAGCTTCCCCAATATGCATCTCGAGATGCCGATCTGGGACAGCTAAGTATTGAGATTCAAGAAGCAGAGAAGATGATTGATAAGAAAGCATTGCTCGATAATATGACCTTGGCGGAGCAGGTCTCGCTACTTTCCGGCGATACGTTCTGGTCTTTACCGCCCATCGACCGCCTAGGGATAGGGAGATTGCGCTTGACCGACGGCCCCAACGGCGCCCGCGGGGCGGGGTCTTTTGTCGGAGGTGTGACTGCAGCGGCTTTCCCGGTGGGCATCGCCATCGGAGCGAGTTGGAACCCGGATCTAGCCAAGGAAATCGGCAGTGCCCTAGGTGACGAGGTTCTTTCAAAAGGTGCCCACGTCTCGTTAGCCCCCACCGTTAACATCCAGCGTAGCGTCACAAACGGCCGCAACTTTGAGTGCTTCTCTGAGGATCCGATCCTGACGGCGGAACTTGCAGTCGGCTATATCGAAGGTCTGCAGTCCACGAAAGTCGGTGCCACGATAAAACATTTCGTCGGCAACGAGTCCGAGATTGAACGTACAACCATCTCTTCAGATATCGATGAACGCACGCTGCGCGAAGTCTACCTGATACCCTTTGAGACGGCGGTGAAGCGGGCAAAGGTCTGGGCCGTGATGTCTTCGTATAACAAGCTAAACGGTACTTACACGGCGGAAAGCCATTGGCTGTTGAACGAGGTTCTGCGCGGTGACTGGGGTTTTAACGGCGTGGTGATGTCGGACTGGTTCGGCTCGCGTTCGACCGCACCCACCGTGAATGCCGGGCTGGATCTGGAGATGCCGGGCCCGACTCGCGATCGCGGCTCCAAGCTACTGGCTGCGGTCGAAGGCGGCGAGGTTAGTGTCGAGACGATCCGCGCCTGTGTGCGCAATATCCTGACTTTGATGGAACGCACCGGCGCTATCAACGATCATCGCGAGTTTAAGGAGTACGCCATTGATCGACCGAAACATAGGGCATTGATCAGGCGCGCGGGAGCGGAAAGCGCAGTTCTGCTACAGAATGACGGGATCCTGCCATTGGCTCAGCAAGGTATGGTCGCCATCATTGGACCCAATGCTAAGGTCGCGCAGGTGATGGGAGGCGGCTCGGCGCAGTTGAACCCTCACTATGTCATCAGTCCGTGGCAGGGGCTGGTGGACGCGCTGGGTGAGGAGAATTTGTGCTACGCTCAGGGTTGCAACAATTATCGGTTTCAGCCGCTAATCGAAAACCCCACAACCTTCGAGTTTTTCCAAGGAAGGGAGCTAGCTGGCGAACCGGTGAAGGTCGTCGAGGAACCGTCGAGCCTTGGTGTATGGTTGCCCCCCGTGGCCGAGGGCTTTGTCGATCCCCTTCGCTTTTCGGCTAGAATGCGCACCATCTTCACAGCCTCGGAAGCCGGCATCTATCGCGTCGGACTAACCTCGGCCGGGCTTGGCCGGGTCTATGTGGACGGCAGACTTGTGGTGGACGCTTGGGCTTCCTGGATACGTGGTACCACATTCTTTGAAGAAGGCTGCGAAGAGGTCGTGGGTGAAATCACGCTCGAAGCCGGCCGTACATACGAGGTCGTCGCCGAGTACGCCCGGCACGACCACGTCAACCTCTATATCGCTGCAATTCGGGTAGGAATAGGCAGATTTTCGGCCGAAGCGGAGATTGCCGAGGCAGCAGCCGTCGCGGCAAAGGCTGATCATGCGGTAGTCTTCGTGGGCAGAACGGGCGACTGGGATACCGAGGGCTCCGATCTTCGCGGTATTGCACTTCCCGGTCTGCAGAACCAGCTTGTTGAGGCGGTAATTGCGGCCAATCCGAACACGATCGTCGTACTACAAACCGGTGGACCGGTGGAAATGCCCTGGCTTTCCGGTGCTCGTGCAGTACTGCAATGCTGGTATCCCGGACAGGAGGCTGGCAACGCGATCGCCGATGTGCTCCTCGGCAAGGCCGAGCCCTCGGGCCGACTGGCACAGACCTTCCCCGTGCGCTGGGCTGACAACCCCACACATACCGAGGATGACGCGGTCTATCCAGGTAAGGACGGCCATGTGCGATATGACGAAGGTGTGTTCGTCGGTTATCGGCACTACGACCGCCACGGCATTAAGCCGCTGTTCCCGTTCGGTCATGGTCTCGGTTATTCAAGCTTTGCGATGTCGGACCTGACGGTAGGGCTACCGGACGCTGCCGGCGCGGTGACAGTGACACTGGAATTGACCAACATCAGCGAGCGGCCAGGTTCGGCAGTGGTGCAAATCTATGTCGGCGATGTTGAAGCATCTATACCCAGACCGGTTAAAGAGCTGAAAGCCTTCTCGAAAATTGCCCTGGAACCCGGTGAGAAACGAAGGTTGCGTTTCGTACTTGACGCCCGAACATTTGCCTTCTTCGACACGACCGAGCGGCGTTGGCGGATAGAGGCGGGGGAATTTGCAGTGATGGCTGGGTTCTCGGCCACCGACATCCGTTTGAGTTTAACTGTCACGCAAAAGGGCGCTGTCTTGGCGCTCTGAATGTGCCGCAAATCAATGACCATATTGGGCAGTGGTTGAGTTCCAACGTATGCAGTTTTGGCGGTGAAGCTGGGTGAGTTGAGTGAGAGAATGCCTCAAAACCGGTACTTGGTTAATGGCCTGGCCAAACACCGCCTGCGCCTCCAAAAACAGGCAATGTTTTCTGAACGATCGTAAGCGCGATTTTCCCCGCACCTTCTGCAATTGAGTGAGCTTTGGCATGAGGTGTCCACCCAAATAGGTGGACACCAAGGGATGGAAGAAGTGACCTGCCACTGGATTTTCATCCGGCGGCGATTAGAGCCTCGGCGGTTTTGAATACGCCAAGTGGCGCGGTGTGAGCAACCGGCGGAAACGCGAAGCCTTCATCTTGCGTAGCGTTGGAGCCGGTTGCGGCATTGTATCGGCATAGCTTGCCGGGGTCTGGTATCCGAGCGATCAGTGCGGCCGGAAATGGTTGTACAACACGACGACAGAACACCCACGGGACCGAGGTTCGCGAGCTTTTGTATCCGTGGCATCCCTGGTCCGGGCAACCCGTTCACGTGCATGAGGCGGTGTCCAAAGGGACGCATATTTCCGCTGCAGCCTTTCTGGTTCTTCTTCTGGTCGACTTCTTGAGGTCCCATCGTGGATTTCGACCGATCAGTGAGTGGTCGTTGGCGCAGCCTGGCGGTCCCGCACGTCGATCTCGCAAGCCTGCATTCTTTGGCAAGATTGCTGAAGGACGCTGATGCCTCATCGCAATCTTCGGTAATGGGCGCAGCACTTTGGTCGACTCAGCCTATTCAACGCCATGGTGAGGCAGCTACAATGCTGACTTCCAAGAGAACCTTGAGCCTGCCATCGATGCAAAATAGCTAAAAGAGCCAGCCTGCCCGTCTAACCAACGCGAGCAGAACTCTCGGGACATTGTCACCCAACTTGTAGAGGGCCATCTTCGGCGTCAAGGCGCAGACCCTAACCGCTTCCGAGCAGAGAACTACGTAGGGTGCTGGACATATTTGTGAAGAACCCAACACGGCACAATACTTTTATCATCACGGAACGGGCGCGGCAGTCGGCCAGCAGCCAGGCGCCTGTAAAATCCAAGTGTCGAGCCGACAGGGCCTTGAAGGCATGCCTGAAACCAGGATGAGGGAACATATCGCCGGACTGGGCCGAGTTGAAGAACGTTGTGGGCAAGAATCTGTGCCCTCGCCTCA
Source organism: Rhizobium ecuadorense (assembly GCF_001187535.1). Taxonomy (GTDB): domain Bacteria; phylum Pseudomonadota; class Alphaproteobacteria; order Rhizobiales; family Rhizobiaceae; genus Rhizobium; species Rhizobium ecuadorense. The sequence goes on along the minus strand of NZ_LFIO01000120.1, from coordinate 40,198 downwards.
TCAGTCCAATTCCGCCGCTGCCGCCGACAGGTGATCACCTTGATGAAAGTCTGGTGCCGGAAGCCGGGCCAACTTGCTCAACGATCGGCAAAGGCCGGCTTGCCCAAGACAGTGTTTGTTGCGGAGAGCGCAGAACCCGACGTGAACGTTTCGGCGGCTGCTAGCGTTGGGGCGTCAACCGCGGCTTTGGATGAGGAACTATAGGACGCAACCCCGTAGCTTACGCCAACTGCGTCCGCCACCTCTGCCAGACGGGAGACCACGACACCGGCATGTCCGACCGGACAATCGATTGGCGCCATGCTCGAGCAGGTTTTCCTGTGGTGCCGGGACCGTTGCATATACGGCCCGTCACACAAGGAACTGGAACGCCTGGTGCGTTCGCAACGGCAGCATTATTTCGATAGCTGGTTGACCGGGGTGAGCGCTCGCCTTTCAGCAACTACTGTCGCATTGCTGGAAGGGTCTATTGCCGAGGCAGACGGGCAGACCGGCTTCAATACGATGAGCGGTGATGCTGGCCAGGCATCTCTCGACAACAACCTCAGCATGACGGCGAAACTTGCCTTCATTCAGAAACTTGATCTACCACGGAATATCTTGTCGACGACCGGCAAGGGCATGGGTGGAACCGATCGTCCGCCGCGTCGCCGGCGAAAAGGCCTGGGAGATGCGGCGGCACGCGCCGGCCAGACAAATCGGCCTCTATGCGATTTATCTTTTTCCCTTTCTCCGACGGTAACATAGTCGTGGAGCATCTGCTTGACCGACATCCGACATCTTGTGTTGGTACTGTCGGGTCCGCAACATAGGCTTGTATGGCCAAATCTCATGGTCAACCCTAGTTTAAATAGCTGAAGAGCCGTCAGAATCACTCTTCTAGGCCTCGACCACTAAATTGGCACAAGTTTTGTAACAGCCAATTGCGAGTCCGGAGCCGTCCACCGTTGATTCCGCAATCACTAAGGAAAGCAATGCGTCAGACGCTTAAGCAGCTCGCTGAGGGCCGTTACAAGACTGGAGGCCATTGAGGCATGCCCGGACGCGGCGCGGGCCTGTTCGAAGCAGTTTAGTAGAAAGGAGATCATCAGAAGCGGCAGTCGCTGCCCGTAACTGCATACGCTTTGGGCGATCTCGCCGTATCGGGCTGCCATCGTGAGGCGATTGCGAAATGCTGCCAGATAGGAAGGAATATTTGAACTGGGATTACGGCAACTTTGAAATCTTCTGACATGAGGAGGACGCGATGTTTGTGCGCAGCCTACTGGACGTCGAAGCTACGGATCACTTCGTGGAGTGGGGCAGCGGTACTAGCCGCCGTCTGCTGACGGAAAAGGACGGCATGGGCTTCACCGTCTGCCATACGGTGGTGAGGGCGAACACCGTGTCGCTGCTTCAATACCGCAACCATCTCGAGGCTTGCTACTGCATCGCCGGGGAGGGCGAGGTTGAGGACATGGAGGGCAATATCTATCCGGTCCGCCCAGGCGACATCTATGTGCTCGACAAGCACGACAAGCACTATTTGCGCGGGGGCGGCGACCGAGACCTGATCCTCGTCAGCATCTTCAACCCGCCGCTCACGGGGATAGAGCGCCACGACCTCAATGACCAGTCGGGTTCAGCATACTGAGTAAGGCGGCCGTAACTCGGACCTCTTTGATGCCATGCCTCATGGCGAACGTGTCCTAGACAGAACGCAATCTGGGACATTATCGAAGTTGCTAGCCGACTATCCCGAACGTCGCGATCAGTGATATTGCGCGGCGTCCGCAAACAAGTACTTGCAAGATGCCGCGCTTTGACTTCGTTGTTTGAGGAGATATATCTCCTCGAGTGCAACTTTGGGGATTGGCAAAAAATAGCATATTCCGGGCTATGATCAGTGGGCACGGCATGAATGTCATCGACTTGCTATCTTTGCTTTGCAACTCCAAAATATCAGGGAGCCTCATGTCGTGAACTTGGAAGAGACACCCGCTTCAGGTGCCGCCACTTTTGATAAATCTTTAAACGGCGCTGGTGACAATCTTGATATGAACTACGTCCGCGATCGCAGAAGGTGGATAGTTGCAAGGGAACTGATATGAAGGATGTAGTGGTCATTGGCGCAGGCAAGATTGGCGGCGCTATCGCTTTGATGTTGGCTGCGACGAACGACTACACCGTCGTGGTAACAGATCGCGATCAGGCGCAGCTAGATAAGCTCGACAAGCATACTGCGATTTCGAGTAAGGTAGTCGACATCACCGACAAGACTGAGCTCGTAAAGTTGCTGAAGGGAAAATTCGCCGTTTTGTCCGCGGCGCCATTCAACCTGACCGGCAAAGTGGCCGAGGCCGCATTGGAAGCTTCCGTTCACTACCTCGATCTCACGGAAGATGTCGCAACGACAAAGAAGGTCGAAGAGCTTTCCAAGTGCGCCAACGTTTCTTTCATTCCTCAGTGCGGTCTTGCTCCCGGTTTCATCTCGATTGTTGCCAATGACCTCGCAAAGCGTTTCGACACGCTGGATAGCGTTCGGATGCGCGCCGGCGCACTGCCGCAATACCCGTCCAACGCTCTCAACTACAATCTCACCTGGAGCACGGATGGTCTGATCAACGAATACATTGAACCGTGCGAAGCTATTGTAGAGGGCAAATTCGTCACGGTCCCTGCACTGGAGGAACGGGAAGAATTCTCCTTGGATGGCATCACCTATGAGGCCTTTAACACATCCGGCGGTCTGGGCACCCTGGCCAAGACGCTCGAAGGCCGCGTCCGCAATATGAACTATCGGACAATCCGATATCCCGGTCACCAGGCGATCATCAAGGCTCTGCTGAATGACCTCAATCTGAAGAATCGCCGAGACCTGCTGAAAGACGTCTTCGAGAACGCTCTGCCTGCTACGATGCAAGACGTTGTGGTCATCTTCGTCACCGTCTGCGGATGGAAAGACGGTCGCTATTTGCAGGAGACCTATGCCAACAAGGTTTACTCTGGCGTGGTGGCGGGTAAAGCGATGAGCTCCATTCAGATCACGACCGCCGCCGGCATCACAACGGTTCTTGACCTTCTGGCCGACGGAAAGCTGCCTCAGAATGGCGTCGTTCGGCAAGAAGAGGTCGCACTGCCCGACTTCCTGAACAACCGGTTTGGCCGGGCCTATGACCCGGAGGCCCTGCGCTTGAAGCTGGACCTAGAGGTCCTGCCGATGGACTAGGTGAACTTTAACGGCCCTTGTCACCGGTGACGGTCGACTGCCGGCTGTAGTTGTGATGGCTTAAGACACGTGTTTACGACTCGTTTGCGAGGTGTCTTAGGCGAGGCTCGCGATGCGCGTGGAATTCTTGGTCACGAACGGCGGCGTCGATGGGGTGATGCACAGAAGCTCGACATTTCATGTCGGTTGGGATTTCTGAAACTCCGTAACCATCCGGCTAGGGTGTTGTAGGGTTGTAGGGACTTCGGTGGCTGCCAATTTCAGGGGAGCAATTGTTCGAGCCTGCTGATCGAGGTGTCGGGTGCGAGCGAGCACATCGGCGAGCCACGCTTGTGGATCGAGGTCATTGAGCTTGGCGCTGCTGCGTCACGACGTCGGAACAGCGATCGTCGCTTATAATCCGGCATGGGCGGCCCGCTTCGGCGTGTCGACGCCGTTTTCTTGCGAACACTTGCGCCGCACGTGGGATTTGCCTCCGGCTGCGCCATCACAATGATCGCGAAGCAGGCGCTCGAACTGGCAGGCATTGACGGCTATGCGCACCAAGGTGCTCACCTCTTTCGCCACAGCCTCGCGACCGACCTTTTGCGGTCGGGCGCCAGCTTTGCCGAGATCGGCCAACTGCTCGGCCATCGAAGCATCGACAGTACAAGAATCTATGCCAAGCTCGATATTGAGAAGCTGCGTGAACTGAGCCTACCCTGGCCGGGAGGTGTCCAATGAGCCGGCTTCGCACCGCGTTTGAGCGCTACATCGGCATGCGCCAAGGGCTGGGATACAAATATGACGGTCCGGCAAAACGATTGTCGGAGTTCGTCGCTTTCATGGAAGCCTGCGGCGCCGAGACCATCAAGAATGATCTGGCAATGGAGTGGGTCACCTCGATGGACCGGCAGCCGAGTTGGTCAATCCGACTGGCTGATGTGCGCTGCTTTGCCCAGCACCTGACTCATTTCGATCCTTTGACGGAAGTGTCACCGAGCGACGCTGTGGCGCCGACACGGCGGACAAAACCCTACATCTATAGTGAGGTCGAGATTCAGGCACTTCTGGCGGCAGCACTGTCGTTGCCGCCGGCCAACGCCCTCCGGCGCTGGACATATCACTGCCTGTTCGGGCTGATAGCAGTGGCCGGACTGCGCCATTCCGAAGCGCTCAGCCTGCTCCGGGCCGATGTCGATCTCGACCAGGGCGTCCTCACCATCCGAGAGACAAAGTTTGGCAAGTCACGGCTGGTGCCGCTGCATGCCAGTTGCTGCAGGCGGGCGTCGACTGCTCGGTCATTGCCCTGTGGTTGGGCACGAAGCGATGGAAACGACGCTGACCTATCTTCATGCGCATCTCGTACTGAAGGGATCTGCACTCGCAGAGCTGAAGCCGTACGAACGCGCCAAGGCCGAGCGATTTCGACCAAGCGACCGGCTTCTCGAATTCCTGAACGCCCTCTGAGCATGAGGACTATGCCAAGCGCCAAACAACGGCGACCCGCCGAACCGGCCGGGAACGCACGGTTTGATGCAAACAAGAGAAGAGGCGCTCGGCATAGTTCGACGGTCGGCATAAACCGCAAAGCTGAACGGCGGCGATCCAGAGGCTTACCTAGGAGACGGCCTCACTCGCATCGCCGATCACTCCATCAACCGGATCGATGAACTTCTGCCGTGGAGGCTCCAACTTCCCCGCGGAGGGCTTGACCGGACGCTTACTGTCATCGGAGTTGGTTGCGCCACCGACGGAAACCGGGAAGACGGAGGTCAACTTCGCCCTCTTGGAGGCGAGGACAAACTGGGCCGAAACGCTGAGACTACAGCACCCCGACACACCTTCCGTCGACTTTGTGCAATTGATGACACGGCGGTGTTCAGCCCCGCGTCCTGCCGTACTCTCATCGAAGCCATTCAATAAAAAGCAGACATTTCGTGGTGGCTCTTTTTGGCCCAGTTGGCACGCCTGTTGCTGCAATCGATGCAAGTTGCGTGCAGCTGCCAACCGGACTTTAGGTCTGGGCGACAGTGTGAGCGACGAGCCGAGGAGAAAAGCACGAAGTCAGGGTAGCATCGTCATTCAAACCGAGAAACGCGCTGTTTCACTTGTAGGCCCTCACGCCCAGCCCAGAGCCATTGAAGGGACGGCGTCCGGGTCTGGAGCGATGTGTACGAAAAGGTACGTCGAGTTGTTCGACGATGCCGCCCAGGCGGGTAATCAGAACGAGTTCGCCAGCAAGGAGGACGACAAAATGCATGACGCGAAACTGCTATCGGCCGCACGAGAAGTTCTATCCCCGTTGCGGCTAGTTCTTCTTGCTGGAGGATCATCAACTGAGCGCGCAGCATCTCTTGAAACTAAAGATGTACTATTGCCGCACCTCCAGAACCTTTGCCGTTCAGTTGAATTTGTTGAGCCGAACGATGTAGAGCAATTGCTCCGCGCCGTCCTCCAATGCGACTTCGTGCTCAGTGTGGTCTATGGCGCAGGAGGCGAAGATGGTACGATGCAGGGGTTCCTTGACATCCTGCGCGTTCCCTACTCCGGGCCATCAACGCTGCCCTCCGCAATTGGAATGAACAAAGACATCTTTGTCTCATTGCTTCGAGATTGGGGCTATCCAGTCCCGCGAGGCCGTTTAGTAGCAGCCCTGGGAGACCCTCGCTCCTGGCCGCTCGAACTACAGCAGTCGCAGGTACTGGTCCTTAAACCGATTGGCGAGGGGTCCAGTATTGGAATCAAGATGCTGGATGGCCATGCTGCAGCCGCGGAGGCGATTGCCCGAATCGAACCTACTGATTGCTCCAGGTGGCGCCTTGAAGAATTCATCGAAGGGCCATCTGGCACCGTCGGTATCTTTCAAGTGGGATCAGAGCTTATCATCGGAGATGTCGTGTTATTCGACCTTCCAATCGGCTGGCGCTTCTACGATGACCGGCTGAAGCAGAGGTCGGTCGATGAGCATGCTATACCCAAGATACTCCAAGGACCGGCGGCAGAACGTATCCGCGATGATGTCCTCAGGCTTTATAAACAGCTGGACTGTAAGGGGCTTGTACGCTTCGACTTTATCTATAATGACGGCGCCCCCGTCTACCTCGAGGTTAACACCATCCCAGGACTGCTCCCTGAAAGCAATGCGCCGCTCTCGTTCCAATCACGGTTCTCATTCGAAGATCTCATCACACTAAGCACTGCTGCGCAGATACCCGGGCAGCTGATGATCTCTACTAAGGTTGTGTGACGTAGGCTAGTGTCGTGAGGAGGTGCGTAATGAATGGAAACGTCTCCGGCCCGCGCATTTGACGCCGGAGCAGATGGAGGAGTGCTGTCTGACAGCCGCGGCTGCGTTACGCTAGGGGCGGCTTCCCCAGACTGACATCGCCCGATAGATCGGCGTCAACTGCGCGAGTGTCTGTCATTAGGGGCGCTACGCTGGCGCGCCGGCGCCGATTGGCTGCCAAGACACGGGACGGCCGCGGCTTGAGTACCAAGCCTGAGGCCGGCTAGGCAGCCTCCTGGCTAAGGGGTGACGGCTGGCTCTGCCACCGAGTGTTAGACGCGTAAGTGCCATTGCGGGGCTGGTAGAGGGGACCTTGGAGTGCACTAACATCGGCGCAATCTGGAGCGCTGCTTGAAACGCTCAAGGGCTCAGCATGGTCCTGCCACACGAGCCAAGGAGCGGGTGAATCGCAGCCTAGCGTAACACGATTGGATTGCTTTGAGTTGAACACTTTATCTAGCTGGACAGAACAATGAGACACATCAACTTTCTCTCATGCCCTCCACCAGTTGACTTGCCCGGGCAGTGGCCATTTATCAAGATGCACGGCTTACACAACTATTTTGTGATCGTAGATCGGCGCGACGGGTCGAAGTCTTTCGATCGTGAGGACATCGTCCGCATCTGCGATTGCCACACCGGTCCGGGAGGCGAGCAACTGCTCACCATCGAACCGGCCTCGGACAAGGGGCGCAACGTCGGTGCCTACGCGGCGATGAGAATCTTTAACATAGACGGCAAGGAAGTCGGTGCATGCGGCAATGCCACGCGCTGCATTGCGTATCTTCTTCTCGAGGAGACCGGCGAGGACGAGGTGCAGATTGAAACGAAAGCAGGTGTCCTTCACTGTCGAAGAGCAGGGCCAATGCAAATCAGCGTCACGTTTGGGCCAATCAGCATGGACTGGCGCAGGATTCCCCTGTCCAGAGAGGTAGATACGCTTCACTTGCCAGTACAAAGCGGACCACTGAAGGACGGCCTCGCGCTCGATATAGGCAACCCGCACGCTGTCTTCTTCGTCGATTGCCTCGAACTCTTTGACATGGCTCACCATGCGCCGGTGGTGCAGAACGACCCCCTCTTTCCCGAGGGCATTAATGTGGACGCCGCCGAGGTTCTGGACGGGCGGACACTGCGGCTCGCCGTCTGGGAGCGTCCGGGCATATTGACCAAGGCATGCGGAACCGGCGCATGCGTCGCCGCCTATGCGGCACTGAAACGAGGCCTCGTCACTTCCACCAGAATTGCGGTCCACCTTCCGGCCGGATTGCTGAAAATCGAGATCGCAAACGGAGACATGGCTGTCATGACCGGGCCTGTCGCGTTCTGCTGTCATGGCTTTATAGAAGGAGGCAAGAAGTCGTAGGCTAACGTCAGTTAGCTCTTGCGAGGTTGCGCGGGTTGAGGGGCTGAGTGAGCCAGGCAAGTGGATCGACGTTGTTCATCTTCCCCATTTATGCCGACCGTCGACCTATCCCGAGCACCTCTTCCCACATTGACCTTGCCACCAAGTTTTATCCAGCTTTGAGTTCGCTCCAGCGGTTTGAGTTGCTGCGACGTACATCACAGCGCAAGACTCGTTCCACCCTCGTTCTTCCTTTGGCTGACCAATCTCTGACGGATATATCGCGGACGAGCGTAACCCCGCAGACTCAGCAATTTTCTCACGTCCAAAGAAATGCCGTTGTCGGATATATGACATTGACGATAGTCAGCCATCGTCCCTTTCTCCCTCATCTGAGCACTGAACATTAATGATAGAAAGTGCCCCGATGTTTGTGCGGCTGGCACAACTCTTGCTGGTGTGAATTGAAGAGCGGGAGCCGACGAGAGTGCCGAGAGTGACGAGAAGAGCGCTAGTTTTTATCGAAGGTAATACCGCCGGTACCGGACAACTTTATGTCCGGGCCGCGCAGGATCTTGGGCTCCATCCAATAGTCCTGGCAGCTCCGCCCGTCCAATACGACTATCTTAAGGAAAAATGTATCGAGGCAATCGTAGTTGATACGAAAGATCTTGATGCGCTTATCCGCGAATGTTCCCGCCTCCGTTCAACGTATGACGTAGCTGGGATCACCTGCGCCAGAGAGGCATTCTATGCGACTAGTGGCAAACTCTGTCGGCATTTTGGGCTACCAGGCCCCAATCCGGAGGCGGTAGAAAGATGCTGCAACAAATTCACGCAACGTCAGCTCCTTAAGGAAGGAGGCGTTTCCGTACCGTCATATTTTCTAGCAGTGAATACTACCGAAGTTATATCCGCCGCTGCAGAGATTGGCTTCCCTGTAGTTGTTAAGCCAGTCGTAGGTGTTGGTAGTGCCGGTGTACGACTCTGCTGCAATGTCGATGAGCTGTGTGAGCAGACGAGCCATTTGCTGAACAGCACTGACGTGCGAAATTTCTCGTCAGGCATACTGATTGAAGAATTGGCGCGAGGCCCACATTTTTCGGTTGAAACAATGGGGACTGACGTTATAGGGGTCTGTGCCGCTGATTTCGGCCCACCGCCGCACTTCGTGTATCGTCATTTCGCATTTCCGGCCCCGCTGAATGAATACGAGTACCAGCGTATCGTCGACGTTGCACAGAGTTCTTTGCGAGCTCTCGGTCTTGAATGGGGACCGGCCAATATCGAACTCCGGTGGACGAGTCGTGGACCCGTCGTTATAGAAGTCAATCCGCGCCTTGCTGGAACGCCGGACCCACAATTGATTCTCTTAGCATACGGTATCGACCTCATCACCGAGCACATCAAGCTTGCTATCGGCGAGGAGTCGACGTTGCACAGGAGACGTTCGCACACTGCGGCCGCCCGAATACTAGTTCCTGACCGCGACGGCACACTAACGTGGTCTGATAGCGAGAGCCGGTTGGCCGTTTTACCAGGTGTCGCCGAGGTCAAATTGTATCTAGCTACGAACACGCCGATCATTAGGAAAGGAGATGCCCGAGACTGGATCGGGCACGTCATAGCGGTTTCACCGAGCCTAGCCCAGTGCGAGGCGATCCTTCAGAATGCCGTCGATCAAATCGATTGGACAATAACTCCATTTCCGACGTAAACGCCTATTTCTGCCCACATCGCCAGGCCTTTGATCTTCGGTTCCAGCTAGAGGCATTTGTGAGCCGCGTTCCCGCCGTATCGTGTTTCGTCAATTCGCATTTCCGGCCCCGCTGAACGAATACGAGTACCGGCGTATGGCCGACGTTGCACAGATTTCTTTGCGAGCGATCTCACCATCAGTGAAGCAAAAGTAGAGAAAACCCGGACAACCGGCTGATAATTTACGATCGTTTGACGAAACAGCGCGCGCGCATCTTGCAAATACTGCTCATATGCCTGCAGTTGTTGTTCTGCTTCGATTGTGATCGACCTCAATCTCTTCGGCAACGCCAGTTGATCAGGGTCTGGACGGCGAAACGGGTGACGGAGATCATCAATCCGTGGAGCGTCGCGATTGCCCTCCTGCCGTAATCCGATTGCCGGGATAGTCACCAGAACACGCGGTGCGGCAGCAATTTGCCGACCGATTCGGCGACGAAGTAATAGGCACTGCGCGGCGTACTAGGCCCTGTTGACAAAGTCTGTGACTGAGGTGAACCTCTCGCAATGTAGTTTCGCAACATCATTGAGCCTTACGTTGAGGGGCAGGCATACCGGTGCCCGTGCTGCCATTTCGCGACCCTTTCAGAGCGAGGCGGCTACGAGATTCGCCCTGTGTGTTTTTGGGAAGATGATGGGCAAGACGATCATGATGCTGAGTTGGTCCGAGGCGGTCCGAACGGCCCGCTGTCGCTGGTCCAAGCGCGACTGAATTTCGCAGAATCCGGCGCTTGCAACCTTCCACCATCGCAATAATATACGTCCGCCTACCGAAGCTGAACGCTAACGATCCCCAAATGAGCTGAACTCTGATTCAAAGCTGCTCTTTGCTACCAGGAGGACGCGTCTACCCACCAGATCAGAAAAGCTCATGCGCGCGTGCAAGTCCGGTCGCAATTGCAAGCTCCTCGAGGCTGTAGCCTCTGGAGATACGAGCAGCCCTGCGGCTTGCTGCCGGGGTCGTATCTGACATGACAATCTGATCCATGTTCTTTATCTCCAATTTTGCGTGCAAGAAATGTCCTAAGAGGCATTGAGTTCCTAGTGCCGCGAGCTAGTCCGCAGGCGCCCTCTTGCTCTTCTCCTCGCGTAGTCGCGACATCCTCAGACCTTCCGTCAGCGGCGCGCTTGAGTATGCCATCTTCACTACTGAGGAGAAGGGCAGGGTCGTCGACTGGCCGCCCGGTTGTGAGCAGGCGATATTCGGCCGGGTGCTGGACGAGATGCCGGGAAGGCCGCTGCCATTAAGCTGGGCACCCGAAGATTGGGCCGCAGGGGTTCCGGAAGCGAGCTTTCATGTTCGCCGCAACCGCAGCAGACCTCACCGGATCTCTCGTCTTGTTCATGTTCCGAAGCCGCATGAGGTGACCGTTCTCGACTGTGGCGTCCTTTGAGTGGGGAACGACCGCCGTCAGGATCCCGAAGAGTTGGAGACTGAGGTCTTGTTGTAGATCGCTCCTCCGCTATGTCGATAGCTGGAGGATGTCACATGCCAACGCACGACAAACACTTCCGCATGCTTTCGGAAGCGGTACAGGCTTGGTACCGCTATTACGAAGTCGAACCCGACGACCAGGCGTCGCAAACCTTGTGCTCGGCCGCCATCGAGTTCTTCAACGAAGGCGCGAGATCGTTAGAGGATGTCACGACGCTGCTCATCGGCACCTATGTCGGCAGGTGGGCAACACGTGTAAACGCGCCGACGTCGGCTGCCGTTCACTGACCTGCCCGATTGACTGCATAACCAGGCTTCGCCCTGAGCATTCTTAATCGATCGACAGCTTCCAGCCGACGGCCACGACCTCACTGGAACCGAACTCGCCTCGCGACGCCATCTTCTGGAAGGGCTGGTGCCGGCAGGCGGCGAAGACGCCCTTCGACTGTCCGAGGATCGAGACGGACGGAGAGGTTCTCCTGCGCATCGCCTGCGACCACGGGCTTGAGGGGATCATCGCCAAGCGAAGGGACGCCACCTATCGACCCGGTCGGCTGGGTGAAGATCAAATGTGTCCAGAGCGATGGCTTTTTAATCATTGGGCATGAGAAGTCGACGGCGTCATTGCGGGCATTGGGCGGCTGCTGCTCGCCGCGCAGAGGAAAAGAGCTGGTATGTCGGGGGAGTGGGAACCGGCTTCAGCGAATGTTCTGCGGGTGAGTTCCGGAAACAGATAGACAAACTGACCATCGGCAAGCCCCCTGTCGATACGGACGGAAGTGAAATGCGGTCTTCGTCGATCCGAAGCTTGTTGCCGAGATCAAATATCGAGCGTGGACGCACGACGGGAAGCTGCGGCACGCGTCATTTAAGGGGCTGCGCGACGCTGCTGATAACGCAGGCGTTTATGAGGTGCAATAATTCGCCGGCGCCGCTACGACCCGTAGCGGCCAATTCACGCCCGCGATGGGCTGAAATCCGTCCCTGGTCGCTGAATGAGGTTGCAGTTTACAATTTCTTCCGGTCCTCCTGCTTAGGTGTGATTATCCGCACGAAGCGATAGAGCCATGGAACCGGCTGGAAACCTGCGACACGACATCGAGGCGGCACTGCAACGTCAAAACTTGACGGGTTGGCAGCGAACGTTTCTTGCCGACATTCACGCTCGCCTTGAGCGTTCTGGCGGAAATGCTCGCCTCTCAACAGTGGCGAAAGACTTTCGAGATTCTAAGGCAGCGCTCGGCCCGCCCCATCGCAATCCGCGGTCGTTCCCTTTCCCCGATCTCGCCACCAGCCCAAGAAAATGTTCGTCCCCAGTTTTGGTAGAGCAGGCAGACGGCTGGCCATTGGGCTCCTGATCGTTGCTGCTGTGGCCGTCGCACAGCAGGTATCCGATTTGGGAGGGCAATTTCAGTCAACTCCGGCACAGCGAGGACATCTGTGGCCCAGGAATTCACGGTGACCGACGGAGACACCGTACACGTCGTTGGCGATGCCGCCGGAACACGTTTGGTGGGCTTCAACACGCCGGAGAAGTTCTCGCCCCAATGCTAATATGAGCGCCAACAGGGCGAGCGGGCGTCGGCGCGGCTTCGAGAGCTGGTTGCCGGCGGCAGCACCGAACTGAGAAAAGTCGCGTGCTTTTGTCCGCCGGGCACCGAAGGTACGAAGAAATGCGACCATGGCGCTCTTTCGGGATGCTGTTGGTTGACGGGAAGGATGTCGGCAGCATTCTGATCAGCGAAGGCCTTGCAGTACCATTCGTCTGCGGCCGCAAGAGCTGTCCTCCGAGGCCGAGACCATGGTGCAAGGCATAGCCGACGAAATCCGGTGGACCCGTTGGATAGTGAGCGCCTTATGACGACCATCGAAAAAAGCGCCCCTGACTCCTTTTTTGAAAGGAACAAAATGGGAACATTCCTGAGGCGCTCTATTCCATCTCGAATACGGAGGATCCGGCATGCCTACGGTGTTGTTCAGACACGACCAAGACATCTCGCTTAACGATGTACTGAAGATTGCAGTCTACGCGAAGCACGTTGCAGGCAGTGCTATGAAGTGTTCGCGGAAGATGGTTCGAGGTCTCGTCGGACGCTCTGTCGCGGCGAGCGCGGGACGTGTCTGATGCCCTCGATTTCAGTGAAGAACCATATTTCTCGCCGGAGACGACGAGGAAGGTTCTTAAGCTTCGCAATGCGGTGTGGGGTATGTGCTTCGACTATCTCGGTGAATGCGGCCACCTGGGCAAATCAACCGACCTTCTCAGGATGGACCAGGACCTGGAATACGTCGTCGAAAAACTCGTCATCTACCACCTGTCTCCTCAGGAGATCGAAGGCCGAGTAGGCGCATGAAGGCCAGTTGTTTCGCTGATCTTGGCATCGGCGACGACACGGAGCCTCGGGGCAGCATTTGACATCTCTTCATACTTCAAGATCCGGACAATTTTGATATTGCAGTTTCTGAAGCGATGCCTCGAGGTCGAGCTTGAAGCCGGTTGCGGCGTAGTCAAACGAGACGTCTCCGAAAGCGGACAGGCTCGTATTGACCAAGCGGGAGCCGAAGCCCTTCTTCTTTGGGGCTTCCACGGCTGGGCCACCGCTCTCTTGCCAATGGAGATTGAAGCGATCGTCGCCGACATTTTTGCGCACGGACCACTCGATCTCGACAGTTCCTGTATCCCCTGATAGAGCCCCGTACTTTGTCGCATTGGTGACAAGCTCATGCAGCACGAGGGCGAAGCCAAGAGCCGCTTGCGGGTTCAGGCTGACTGCCGGACCGCTTGCTTTGATGCGGCTCGGTTCAACGCCGAGATTCACCGTGGTCGCTTCGATGATCGTATCGACGGCTGCGGATAACCAGTTCTTCTGCAGCAAAATATCGTGCGCGTTTGCATATGCCTTGATGCGCGACGAGATCGACTGCTCCGCGGCTTCGATGCTGGCGGCGTTCCGGAATGACTGGTTGGTGATCGCCTGAACGACTGCCAGCGTGTTCTTGATGCGGTGAGAAAGTTCGTGCATCAGGACGCGCTGTCGCTCCTCATTTTCCCGCTGCTCGGTTCGATCCCTGAGGATCTTCACGAAGCCTTCGAGTTCGCCATCATCCGATCTCAACGCCATCATCTGGCCCGACGCCCAGAATAACGAGCCGTCCTTTCGAAGGTGCCAGCGCTCATCATCTCCATGGCCCTGGGTCAGTGTGGCGGTCATTTCCCGTTGAGGAATGCCCGCCGCGCGGTCTTCCTCAGTGAAAATAACGGCCACGGGATGGCCGACGATTTCGGTCTCATCCCATCCGAGAATTCGGCGGGCACCCTCATTCCAGGTGATCACTCGGGAGTCGAGATCCAGGGCGATGATCGCATATTCGATGGCACTCTGAAGGATTGCTTCGAGAAAGCGCTCCCGAGCGCGACTGGAGGTGGAAATGGGGTTCATGATTTTATTCTGCGCCTGATCCTTCCGGTCGCGCAAGCGGAATTGCCTTACCTCATCCCATACAGGCGCAATGACAACGCCATCGAATCGTGACTCCCGGACGGGCTGGTCGGGAAGCCTGCCGCATAGGCCAGTCGGTCGATCGTCTTTTAGGAAAAAGACGGCGTGCGACGTTATCGGACCTCTTATTGAGCGTGGAAGCATGACGACCCAATTTGACAACTGCACGGCGACTTACCTTCGGTATCGTCAGAAGCAGCCTTGGCCGACCGGAAAGAACTTGCGGCGGTCGCGTTCGAACGAATAGGATGCCGATGGTCGTCAATGGCGCGCGCAAGCCGGATCTGCCGATCGTGCTGGCCTACAGATCATTCCTCGAGCTGACCGGTTGCGCCGCCGGAGAGGTGCTGGGCCGGAATTGTCGTTTCCTTTAGGGCCCGGCGACGTCTCCGATCGCCGTCGCCGAACTTCGCGCTGCATCGCCGACGAGCGGGAGGTGAGCGTCGAGATCTTGAATTATAAGAAGAACGGGGAGCAGTTCTGGAACCGCTTGCATTTAAGTCCCATCCATGGGGACGACGGAAGGATGCTTTATTTTTTTGGATCGTAAATCGACATGACGGAGTACCGGCGGATAGAGGCGCTGGAAGCGTCCGAGCATCGGCTGCTGACGGAGGTCGGCCACCGGTCGAAGAACGTCCTCGCCATCGCGGACAGCATTGTTCGCCTCACCAACGCCGACGATCCGGCCGGAGGCGGGCAAAGAGGGCGAGATTGTAAGCGACCACCGATGACCAGACATAAGCCTTGAAGTGGTCGAGCCCACGCCAGGTGCAGCGCCCCAAGCCACAAGCGCGTTTCAAACATGAGATGCCGGCCTCGATGCCGGCGCGGAAGTTTCTGAGCTTGCGATCGACCCCGGCTACCGACCATATCTTCGATCTTGAGGCCGCACTTCTTGTGGAAGGCCATGTCGCGGATGCCGCAGGCTTTGGCTCGGCTCAAATTATCGCGGCTGGCATAGCCGGCCCTGATGCGGCGCCTGGCCATAAAAGGCGATGTGGCGTTCCAGCATCGGCAGCAAACGCTTGCTGTCTGCCGGTTGCCGGTTTCGACGACGAGGTCGAGGACCAGTCCGCTTCTGCCGGTGGTCAGATTGAGTTTGTGGCCGTAGTCGACGTCGCGGCTGCCTTCGACGATGATGTCGGCATGCGGCTCGAAGAGGCTCACCAGCTTCTCGCCAGCCGGCACCGGCTCGCCGGCCAGGACCCGCCGTTCGGTCTGGCCGATGATCCGGTCGATCAGCAGCTTATAGTGGCGGAGCTGGGTCTGCCACAGTTCGCCGGCCGGGCCAGCCGTCAGGGGCAACTGTTCACTCGCCTGCTGCAGATAACTCAAGGTCGTGCGCGTGATCTTGAGCAGTTCGCGGTAGTGCTTGATCCGTTTGGGGCGGCCGCGGGTATTCGATCGCTCGAGCCCGCTTCTTTGCCGCGCGGCGGTGGTCGTGCCATGGGATGGCGCTACCCAGTGCCACGGCCTGCTGCAACAGCCGCACCGTCACCCGGACAGCGTCCCATAATAGGCTACTGTCGCTCGGCTCATGGATCAGTGCGGCGGTGACGTGCTGTCGACGCGCACGACCTTGCCACTTTCCAGCTTCTCCTGCCGGGCGCTCGCCAGCAGCACCCTGCCAGAATAATTTTGCCCTGCGAGGAAAAGCAAAATTCGTGCGTGTTTGTGCCTGTGGTTCCCAAGGTTGCGAGTGTCGCGGCATTCAGGATAGAACGAGCGAGTTCCATCTCAGTGTGCTCCAAGCATTGGCGGCGACGAGGAGGCTGCTGCAGCAATGTTATACGCAGAGGACTTTGGTCGTCAAAGCTAAAGGTGACATTCAAAACGACGATCGTTTTCTCAGATGCCACCCGCTTTTCAATTGGATGCTTGGCAGAGGGGAATTGGACGCGGCGGTGGTGCTGGATGATCCTGCTTATATCTTGCGATGATCGGCTCCAGCCGCTCTTTCGGCCAGAACTGCGGAGAGCCGATCTCGCCAAGGCAGGTAGCGTTCCAGTATGATCCAGCGCTTACTGGCGACTTGCCCGATGTCGTTGCCCGGCCGACCGCGGCGATGTCGCGCGCCTCCGGGTAGATATAGAGCGTCGTCGGATTATCCTTGACCATCGACAAGACTTCCGGGGTCTCTTCCGGCGACCAGCTGGTGCATCCGTCGCTTCGCCCGCCCGCATAGGTGACCAACTTCCCGACAGGGACATAGCCTTTCCGATCGGCATATGGGCTCTCCGGCTTTTTCTGCATGCAGATCCCAGAGACGAGCGCCGCAGCATGCCCGCCGATTGCGCGTTGTCTGGCGTTGGCGGTATCGCCGATCCCATCGAATTGAACAAACGAGCGGGTCAAAACCGCCTCTCTGTTAGAAGGCGCCAGATAATAGCCTTTGAACGAGGTCTTGATCTCGCTTGTCAGATACGCGCCACCGGCGGTCAAGTTTGAGTCCAGCGCGTTGCCAAAATTCTTAGCGCATTCCCGGCCGTTGGAGAAGTTGACCACGCCAGGGAGGTTGAGGCCGCCACCATGCCCTGCCGAGATCACCCGAAACGACTGCTTCGCCTCGCAGATCACGTAGAACCGGCCAACTGTCAGATCGTTGGGTCGTGTCGCATCCATTGCGAAGTAACAGGCGTTCTTGACCGTTCCCTCCGCGACCTTCTCCAGATATAACCTCCGCGCCCGCTCCAGAACCACGCGCGTGATCTGGCCTTTCCCGTCGCCGACGTAGTCTGCTATCCAAGCCGGGAAAGGCGAACTCTTGCCCGCGGCACGTGCGGGAGTTGATCCGGACAGCATTGGTGCCAGGATGACCAACCCCGTTGCTAGCAAAAGGTTGAGCCTGGAACGCATCTGGTGCTCTCCGTGATGTAAACAAAGACCTGAATGACATCGATCATCATGACAGAGGCGACAACGAGGTTCGATAGTTCGCAATTATGCCTCGACACTCCTTAACAGCGCACTTCCAATCGGGTCGCAACAATCTGCGAGTAGTCTGTGCCCACTGGATCGTTGAAGAACATCGTCGTCAGCATCGCCTGATTTTCGGAAAGGATTTCTTTCGAGCCAGGCCTGACGACTTTGTGAGTGCAACCGCTAAAGCCTTCGCCCGAGATTTTCAGATCGGCATCGCTGGCAAAATCGAGAGCAGTATAGAGTGTCGGATCATAAACGCCGAAAACAATCAATCCTTTGAGCGGCGTCTTGGCCATTGGCTTCTGTGCGAAAGACAGGGTGAGGGAGCCGTTCTCATAGGTCCCATGCAGGATGTCCGGCTTCGCAAGCGCGAGTGTTTTCCCATTGATCGTGATGTTCATATAATAGTTGTACTGCGCAAGCGACTCCCGGACTGTTTTGGCGACGGCAGCAACTTCCGCAGGGTCGAGGGCATTGTTGCGGTTCTTGTCGTAGTCGAGCAGCACTGACGACGAAAACACCTCATCGAACTGCCATGTGTCGCGCAGCTCCTGGAGGCTTCCATCGGGCGCCGCGACCGCCTCGAATTTTGCATCAACGAAGATATGGGGATGGGCGAACGTGTTAGTCGGCATCCCGAGGAGGAGAAGTGAAGTTGCGATAGTGGCGTGGCGGCGTTTGTTCGCGAGGCTCATGCTACGTGAGTGTCGAGAAGATTGCGACGGATTTAAGTTTCGATCGCCGTGGTTTACCGGAATGCACCTTCCGCTATTTCGCCGCCGAGACGTTGGTCGAGTTCCTCGTGCTGGCCGTTGCGGCAACTTGGCGATTCACGCCGCCACCGCGCGCCTATCGCTGCGGCAGCACAGCCGGCTTCGACGCATCTTCATTCAGACAAGGCGATGGCAAAAATCATCGTCACGCCCGGGCGCGCTGGCCCTGTCGAGATTGCGGCCTTCCTGATGAAAGGCGACATCGATCCGCTGGACGCCAAGAAGTGACCTTCGTCTTGTCGACCCCCCCCTGCGGGAATAGAGCCAATCAAGCGTGCGGCGCGCCAGTGGGAGGACGCGTGCCGTTGCGGCAAGTGGAACATCCGTGTCGATTCTCGCGTCAGCGATTTTGAGCTTGCTCGGGCTTCCGGCGAGATTGAAATTGGGAATTAGAATGCCTTCACTGCAAACACACCGGATCTTCATTTTACGTGGCGCAACTTTCCTCAAACGAACCCGCACCCGTGCGGTATTTGGCCACATCCTCGCCGAGGCCGGAGCCGGAATAACCGGGTCCGAGCTTCACTCTCATCACATCAAGGGTGCCTGCCACGAGCAAACGCCTAATAATTGGCGCGAAGCCAAACCGCGTCGGTGACAGGGCACTCACAGTAATGGGCAGGTGCGGCTGTGGGCCGGCAATTGCTTATTTTGACGCGTCGCTTTTGTTGGCATGCGCCTGAATTTGCGTGCATCGCTCGAACAGGTGCTCGAACGGCTCGGAATCGCCGAGCAGCAGACCGTCGTCGACCATGCGCGCGTAATCCTCACCGAGTGCGCGCAGACCTTCTCCGGAGGGTGTCAGAACCAGATTGCCATTGACGGCTGCGGCGTAGTCGATGGGCGAGCGGTCGGCCGCCTTTTCCGCAAAGAACATGGATTTGTGTTTCGCCACGGCATTGGCAAGCTGCCGATCCGCGAATGCCTTGTCGGCGAAACCAGCATCGTTCAACCGGACGACGTCATGCCAATGACGAGCAAAACGATCACCGCGGAGGCGCTCCTGCAGGCAGAAGACATGGATGGCGGTCGCTTTCTCCCAGAACGTCCGCTCCGCGTGCATGACGCGGGGAGTCGCTTTCGGAAATTCGACACCATCAACCTGACCCGACGCGTCACAGTCGACATCGCGAATACTGGCCGGCTCGCCGGTGGATCGGTCCCCGAATTCGAGCATGACGCTCCGGGCGACATAACCGGATCCGCTGCTCACCGCGTCATAGTCCACGCTTCTCCTCGCTGCGGGTTTTCGGCAGCGCCTCATCATTGTCGCCGACCAAGTCCGGCGCCAGGGCGCGGATATCATAGGTCAGGTCGACATCCTCGGAGAACCTTTTGATGACACCGTAGGCTTTCGATAGCGAAGTGCCGCCCTTGAAGACGAGATGCTCACCGAGCTTGGACGAAAAGAGCGTCTGCAGCGTCCAGACGACCCAGACATCCTTTTCGAGGAGATGAATGGGCCGTCCGGTGCGGTCGGCCGCCACCGCCAAGGCTTCGCGTCGGTTATCCTTTGACAAGGTCAGAAACAGATCAGCGATGCGCAGCCTTTCCTACGCTTCTTGCAAGCCAGGTCGGAAACTGCGGAGCCGCCGCCACCAGCTCGCCGAACGCGTCTGGCGGCAGCTTTCGCTTGATCCGCGACAGTGCTTCATCGGCCCTCTCCGGCCCAAGCCATGCAAGTGCGCGGACCGCCACGCCAGCAGGTCGATCTGCCAAGGCCAATTGCCAGCGCGGCACGTGCTTGAGCTCGACCGTCTGCTGTCCAAGGGTCATCGTCCGGCTACGGCCGGATGTCAGGTAGACGGAGCGGACCGGGACCTGGGAGGTCAGGCCCAGGGCATTTGCCGCGGCGGCGCCATTCGAGACGATGACATCACCGCGCTGCTGCGCCACCGCCTCTACGGCCTGTTCGACCGTCGGCGGCCGACTGCCAAAGCGACTTTTGACGGGCCGCATATAGATACCACGGCCCGCCCGGACGAGCTCGCCACGCTCGGCCAGGCGCGACAGAGCCCGATCCAGGGCGGCTCGATTTCCGAGATGCAAAAAGCTCTTTGCCGAAAGCGCGGATCCTTCCGGCAGTCGTTCAGCATGTCCCATGATTTGCGATGTCAGCTTTTGCATGGCATTTCTCTTGTCAGAAATATATGCAAATTTCTGACAGTTTGCAATGAGAGGGGAAGACGGCGAGCCCGGACGGTGCTGACCAATTTTTATCGGTCAGTGACCCGCTGTCTCTTCACAATCACGATTCATCTATCAGGCCGTCAAACACTTCCACCATCGCATCGCTGATGGCCTTGCCTAGCGCGGCTGCAGCGTTTGCAAGCGCCTCGTCGTCCATATCGCGAGCGGCCATCGCAAAAGCAGTTCCCTCGGACGTTACGATTTCCCGCGCCCGCTCAATTGCCCAAAGGCCGAAGTCGCTGCGGCTGCTGATTTCCACGGTTTCCATGTTGTCTCCTGATTTGTTCGAGAGGACGGCTTATACCGATTTGCCGGACAATGCAGTCTGAAAACCGAGCCCGAGGACCGACTTCGATCTGTCTCGTGAGCGCATTCCCTACGGGACCGTGCTCTATTGCGCCGCACCTTGGCGACTGCGGTGTCACCAGCATTTGTACTGCGGTATAATTTGGAAGCGCTATGTGGGGGTCAATGGTTCAATTTTGCCGCTCCGATAGCACCCATTTGTCATATCACTGAAAAACTTCTGACCTAACGAGGCTTTCCGGGCCTCCGTTCAGGGTGCGGCCGTCGATCAGGAGTGACGAAATCATGTTGCAACGTGTTGGCAGCGGATCGAAAGAGGTCGAAACCCTGGTCGTGGACCTCGGCCAGAAAGACGTGACTGGCCGTTTTGCATCGACAAAAACCATCGACGCCGGCGAAATACGAAAGATCGCGCCGAGCGGTAACGGGCAGGCACTCGACATCTCCGCTGCGCGGGGCTTCGTCGGGTTTACCCAGAGCAAAAGCGGCGCCACCGCGATCCTGGTCGATGCAAAGGTGAGCACGCCCGAAACCGACCCGGGCAACGATCTCAAGATCGACCTGGACGGTTTGAAGAAGGTTGCCGCTTCCGAATTCGGCAGCACCGTGCCCAACAATATCACCCACCTGTTCAACCCGACCATCCAGGCGATGGCCAACCAGCTTTACGGGGGAGACAGCCCCGAGGTGCGCGATCAGTTCAAGGCCGACGTCAAGGCGCTTCTCGGTCCGCTGCTCGACAAGGTAGGCGCCGGAGAAATCGGCATCGGCGATCTCGCCGGCAATCTGGAGCGCCTGACGTCGCGCCTGAGCGCACCCGGCGGCAAGGAGGTCTTGGGCTACCGCCATGCGGTGCAGACCGCGCTGGAAGGGCTCGTCATGGGCGCCAGCCTGGTCTCGAAGTTGCCGGCCAATGCCGAGTGGGACAAGAGCGTCTCGCCGCTGCCCTCCAGCAATCTCGCCAGCTATTCGTTCAACGACGTCATGGCGGCGATCATGATCGGCACCGGGCTGGCCGGCAAGGGCATTGCCGCCAACGGCTCAGACGGCGGGCGCTTCTTCGCCGGCAGCGGCGGCGACGCCTGGATCGCCGAGCGCATGTTCGCCACCACGGACAATGGCTGGAGCAAGACCATCCAAAGTCTCGATCTGCCCTATATCGACAGCGACTATCTGACATCCAGCCTCAAGAAGATGGACCTTGTCATGTCGGGCTCGGATGCCATCGAGCCGGTCGTGGAGCGCCCGATCGACGAGAACGACATCCTGGAAAGCAAGGTGCTGCGCGGCTACGCTCCGTCGACCGCCTATGAGCCGACGCTGAAGAAGCTCGACGAACTCAAATACGGCATTCTCGGCGACGCCGTGAAGACGTGAACCGGGATTTCGTCGCGCCCGACAACATGGACCACCTCGACCAGCTGACGCCGGAACAGAAGGCGACGCTGCTCTACGATCTCATCGAGATCAAACAGCAGTTCAATGGCTATATGAACCAGTATGGCGACAGCGTGCCCGATGGCGAGCGCGTCGGCAAGGACCTCGATGCGCGGATCGAAAAGCTGACGGCCGATCCGGCGACGCAGCAGCATCTCTCGGATATCTTCGCGAGCGGCATGAAGGAATATCTGCAGCGACCGGAGAATTCCGATCTGCTCACCAACATCGAGGACGCCTATCTGATCGACATCGGAGGAGGCAAGGCGATCGACCGGGCGCTGAGCGCCGGCAAGAGCTTCGAAGATGCCCTGAAGGATTATTATTCCGAACTCAACACCCTCGTCGATCTCCTGCCCCAGGATTATATCGATGCGCATCTCGACGCCGCGAACGTCACCTTCGCCAATATCGTCAAGGAACATTATATCGGCGACGGCCAGGGTGTCGATCTCGAGCCGCTGCTGTCGGGGCCGGATGACACCTTCGAGCCCGGGGCGACGAATGACGCCATCAGCCAGTTGGCAACTACGTTCGCCGAGGATTTCATCAGCAAAAACGGCCCGGCCGATGGCGGCGAAACGCTGAAACAGAACCTGGCGCAGGATATAGCGCGCGACGTCGACGGCGTTCTGCGGATGGTGCGCGGCGGTATGAAGCTCGACGATGCGCTCGCCTCCTTCAAGGATTCGCTCGATCTGCCGCGCCAGACCCGGACACCTGCCGGCATCGATGCCGAGGTGTACAAGGCCGGTCTGGTGCACGCCGTGCAGATGCTGACGATGTCGAGCGTGCTGGTGGCGCGCGGCCTCGGCGCCGGCGGCAAGTGGACGCCGGCCGATATCGCCGCCGCGGTCGGCTCGGCGACGCAGATCGTCGGCATGACGATGGAAGGTCTCGGCAAGAACCTCGACGTTGCCGGCAAACCGTTCAGCGCCTTCGGCAATCAGCCTGGCAGCTGGGGCAAGGGGATCTCGATGAACTTCTCGCCGAAGACGATTGAAGCGGCAGGCAAGATCCTCGGCGCGGCCGGCGGCCTCGCCATGGCCGGCCTCGGCTTCTATTCGGCGTCGCGGTCGATGAAGGCCGGCGACCGCGCCAAGGGCGCGCTCGAAATAATCGGCGGCATTGCCGGTACCGGCAACGCGCTGATCGGTTTCTCCGAGGCGATGCTTTATCTGACCAATGCCATGTCCCGTGCCTTTTCCGGACTCGCAACGGTGGCGCCGGAAGTCGTGACCATCTTCAGCAGCGCCGCCAAAACCGGCCTTGCCGCGGCCGGACTGGTCACCGGCCTCGTTGCCTCGGCCGTCGGGCTGGCGCTTGGTCTGTGGGATATGGCCAATGGCGTGAAGAAGCTCGACAAAATGGAAAAGCAGCTGAACGAGAAGCTTGAACGCTACACCGGCGAGTCCGTGCATCTCGAATTTGGGCCAGACCCGTCATTCATCTGGTAGAGGCAGAGGGGCGGCAACGATGACCGCCACAGCCTGGGAAATACCCTGCGACCCCTCGGTAAAAATGTGATTTTTGATCTCCAGGCGCGAGGCCGCTGCATTTTATGCAACCGCGATGTCGCGATCGGGCTTGAATTATCACGCAAAGGTCGATCTTATGCCTAACGTAAGGTAAACGACGTCATCCGCGAAAAGCGGAAAAAGAAAATCAAAGGGAACGCATGTCATCGATCGCACCAGCATCTTCGGATATCGATACGGTTTCATTTCTCCGGCTAAACGCCAATTCCGATCCAAAGTCCGAAAATTCCACGAGCCAGGGCAAAACCACGAGCACCACGGTCAAGAAGGCATCGCCTTTTGCCTCTGACGGGACCACGACGGCAGCCCTGACGATTTTCTCCTCTATATCGGCGCAGACGAGCAGTCCGAAGTTCGTTTCGCTGGCCGCCACGTCGAATGGCACGTCCCGCCCTACCGCGCCGATCCAGCCGGTCATCGATCTCCTGTTCAATTCCGATTTCATGAGCGAGATCAATCAGGGCTTCATGGAAGGGCTGAAGGACAAGGACAAATCCTTCGAGAGCATCGACGTCGTCAAAAACCCTCACAATTACACTGCCGAGCAGAAACTGATCATGTATCTCGATCTGCTTCAGACCAAGGCGACCTTCGGCCAATACAAGGACAGCCTCGGCGACAACCAGCGCGGCATCTACAACGACCAGGAGATCCTGAAGGATCTCGACAAGTCGATCGCCATCCTGGGCTCGGACCCCGACGTCAACTCGCTGATGACGGAGAAGGCGCTGAAGGCCTTCAAGCTGATCTTCTCCGGTTATCGCGTGGCGCCGCCCGATACGAACAAGGACGCTTCCGAGATCATCAACGACACGATAACGCGTGACGAGAAGATGAAGGACCTGCGTACGAAGGTCGAGGATGCCTTTGAGCGCGACATCGTCAA
This sequence comes from Rhizobium ecuadorense, assembly GCF_001187535.1. Taxonomy (GTDB): domain Bacteria; phylum Pseudomonadota; class Alphaproteobacteria; order Rhizobiales; family Rhizobiaceae; genus Rhizobium; species Rhizobium ecuadorense. The sequence continues at coordinate 15,629 of NZ_LFIO01000120.1, read as the reverse complement.
TGGCGGCCTGCTGAATGACGGTCTCAAATCCGGCAAGGACGTCACCACCATTCTCAAGGAATATAATGCCGCCCTCGGCTTCTATTCCATGGTGCTTCCCGACGATTTCGTAAAGCAGCGCTCGGCGATTGCCGACAAGACCTATGCCGAATTCTTCGACAAGAACGTGCTGCCGACGATCTCCGATCCGACGACGGCGCTCGATGGCCTGATCCGCATGGGACTGGCCGGCAACAAGACCGAGCGGGAACTGAAGGGGCTCGGCTCCATCCTGCCGGTTGTGGATTTCGACCAGTCGCTCGGGCTCGGCGGGAGCCTGTTCCCCGATCTCAAGATCGACCTCGACGGTTTGAAAAAGGTTGCCGCTTCCGAATTCGGCAGCACCGTTCCCAACAATATCACCCACCTGTTCAACCCGACCATCCAGGCGATGGCCAACCAGTTTTACGGGTCAGACAGCCCCGAGGTGCGCGATCAGTTCAAGGCCGACGTCAAGGCGCTTCTCGGTCCGCTGCTCGACAAGGTAGGCGCCGGAGAAATCGGCATCGGCGATCTCGCCGGCAATCTGGAGCGCCTGACGTCGCGCCTGAGCGCACCCGGCGGCAAGGAGGTCTTGGGCTACCGCCATGCGGTGCAGACCGCGCTGGAAGGGCTCGTCATGGGCGCCAGCCTGGTCTCGAAGTTGCCGGCCAATGCCGAGTGGGACAAGAGCGTCTCGCCGCTGCCCTCCAGCAATCTCGCCAGCTATTCGTTCAACGACGTCATGGCGGCGATCATGATCGGCACCGGGCTGGCCGGCAAGGGCATTGCCGCCAACGGCTCAGACGGCGGGCGCTTCTTCGCCGGCAGCGGCGGCGACGCCTGGATCGCCGAGCGCATGTTCGCCACCACGGACAATGGCTGGAGCAAGACCATCCAAAGTCTCGATCTGCCCTATATCGACAGCGAATATCTGACATCGAGCCTCAAGGACATGGGACTTTCCATGTCAGGCCTGATGAAGACGCTGATGCCCGGCACGGATGTGATCGATCCAATCATCGTCGACGGCAAGACCGCCGAAGAGGCGATCAAGAAGATCATCGCCCCGAGCCTCGACGCGCTGGCGGAAACCCTGTTCAAGGGCAATGCCGATGCCATGGCGCAATACAAGACCAATTTCACGACGATCTTCACCGCGCTTTGGGCGACGATGCGACCGGGCGGCAGCGTCGAAACGATCAAGGCCGACCTTGCCAAGCTGATCGACAAGACCGCGACGGCGGCGCCGGCAGGGGTCGATCCTGTCAAATACAAGGCGGCGCTCTCTTCCGGCGTGATGTCGGTGCTTACCGCATCCCGCTCCATCTATGCCGGCCTCAACATGACGAGCCCGACCTGGGACAGCATCGGCATCGTGGTTCTGCACGCCCTTGGCGCTCTCGCGCACATGGGCAGTGCGCTCGGCTCGGCGATCAAAGCCTCGAATTTTTCGCTGCTGGATGGGATCAGTTCACTCGTCGGCGTTTCCGACGAGCTGGCGCGGGCGCAGCGCAGCGTGCTCTCCGCCTTTTTCAAGAATACCGGGACGACGGTTGGCGCCGTTGCCGGCATCGCTTGGCTGCCGGTGGAATATTACCAGTTCCTGCAGGGGCTCACCAGTGGCAAGGGCGATCCGGTCGATCTCATCTTCATGGGTATCGGAACCGCGGCGGACACGGTCGGCGCGATCGAGGGCATCGCAGGCGTTGCCAATATGCTGGTGAATTCCACCTTCCTCGGGCGCACGGGCGCAACGGTAGCGCTCGTCTCCGGCGGCTTCTCGCTCGCCTTCGCGATCGCCGGCGCGGTGTCCTGGGCGGCCTGGGCGGGCTTTGCCATCTACCAGAGCATCAAGCAGGAAAAAGCCTTCCACAAGCAGACCGACATGATGAACGACATGCTTAAGCGCACTGTCAACGACACGGTCGGCATCTACGCCAAAACAGGTCAGCGCGTCGGCGCCAAGGGCGGCGTCGCCCCCGCGCCCCGCGACCCGGAACAGCGCGAGCTGACCCCTGAGAACTGGGACGCGATCATCGCCGATATCGAGAAGCGCCGCGGTACGGCGGTGGGCTGATCCGGGACGCTTTCGCAACACCAAATATCTGGGTACTCACAGGCCCGGTTGGCGTAGAGGCGGTCGGGCCTGTGAACATTTGATAGCAATAAATTTAAGTATGAATTTCATGCGCAATCTGGATATCTGCTGCGCTTTATGGATAAAAACGTTCAATTTTAATATAAAGGTCGAGAAAGTTGTCAAAGCCGATTGTAATTTCCGAAAATTAACCATCGGTTAAGTTTAAACAATTGACCGGCCGTTTTTTTATCCATATCAAATCATGCATTCATTTTGATAACTCCTTGATGGAAGTGCTCATATGGCCGTAGATGCAGTGAATTCCGACCTGAACCTGGCGCCTGCAAACCCTGTCTCGGTGGGGCTGACGACTGATAAGACAGGTTCCAAGGACACCACCGGCAGCACGACGAAAAAGGTCGATCCGAACAGCGAGAGCGAGATACTCTCCGCTGCCGTGGACGCGTTTCTGCCAGGCATGATTTCCAACACCCTGATGCTGAACAATTCGCTTTTCAATTTCGCCAAGGAGGCGATCGACGAAGGCAGCGACGAGTAGCGTTCCCGTTCATCGTTTGCAGTTGACGTGTACCGAGTTGAGGAATTGCAATGAGCGGAGAAGAACTTACCGGCCGCGCCTTTACGCCGCCCGTTGATGGCGTATCGACAGGCAATGTGCTGAAGACCTCGGAGATCGTGGCGGAACGGATCGGGCTGCAGCCGGCGGATTTCGCCGGCCTTCGGCCAACCGAACTCACCTCCATTCCCAACATCCAGGGCCGCAAGATCGCGCCTGAGTCCGACGCCGTCCCGCCCTCCTATTCACCGGAAGGCAATACCAGGCCCTCCAGCATTCTCGACCGGCTGTCGGCATTCTTCATGCCGGTGGCCGGGAACGGCCAGCCGGAGACGCCGCTGGTGCGATTTGCCGCGGACAAGGATCACAGCGGCCCGAAGATCGAAGACATCACGACATCGATCGACCGGCTGGAGAAATCACAGCAATTCGCGACCGGCACGACGCTGCTGTCGTCACTCACCCAGTCGGTGATGTCGTCGTCCAAACGGCTGACGCAGGGCCAGTGAATATCATGATCACATCGGCCCTTGCGAGATCACCGATCACTTCGCCCGCGCGCAAAGTCCTTCCGAAGGCCGCCATGCTCGCCCTCTGCCTGTTCCTCGCCGCCTGCAGCCAGGACGTGCTGACGGGACTCGATCAGCGCGATGCGTTGGATGCTCAGGTCCTGCTCGAACGCGCCGGCATCTCCGTCACCATGAAGAGCGAAAAGGGCGGGACCTATGCGATCGCCGCTGAATCAGCCGATCATGCCCGGGCGATCGAGTTGCTGGCGGACGCCGGTCTGCCGCGTCAGTCGTTCGGAAATGTCGCCGAACTCTTTCCCGGCAACGGCTTCCTTGTGACGCCTTACGAACAAAAAGCCCGGATGAGCTACGCCATCGAGCAGCAGCTTGCCGAAACGCTTTCGGGGCTTGACGGCGTGGCGACGGCGCGCGTCCATGTGGTGCTGCCGGAGGAAAACGGCCGCGGGCTCATCAAGGAAAAGGCGAGGGCGGCGGCCGTGTTGCAATATCGCCCCGGCGCCAATCTCAACGAGATCGACATGAAAAGCCGGTCCGTTCTGGTCAACAGCATCCGTGATCTCTCTTACGAAGATGTCTCGGTGGTGGTCAGCCCCTGGTCGGAGGTCGGCGCGCCGGCGGCCCCGCCGGCAACGGCAGCATCGGCCCCGGCGGCAACCGTGACGCCGGCACCCGCCGCAGCGCCATTCTCGATGGTGCAAAGCGCTCTCTCGGCTTTCAAGGCCCCCAATCTGGCCGTGATCGGCGCAATTATCCTCGCCATCGGGGCATGCCTGCTGCTGCTGTTGCCGCAGCGGAAGGAGCGCTGAGCATGCGCACGCCGCGTTCGGACGGCGAGGCGATCTCGGATGCGGCGAGGATCCGCAGGGCAGCGCTGCTTTCCGCGGATATGCTGACGGCCGCCCGATGGGATGGGACCGCGCCGCTCCTTGCCGATGGGTCTACCCTGTCGCGGCGGCTGCACCGGCGGCTTTTCACGGAGATCGCAGAAGCCCATGGCGACCCCGCCACATTTGCCGACGGCGCCCGCCGCCTGATTTCCATGGACGCGGACGGACTCGCAAAGGCCGCGTTCCGGGCGGGCTTCGCCTATCATCTCGCAGCCTTCTGCCCCGCGGTCGATCGCCCGACCCTTGCGAGGCTCAGGGCCGCCTACGGCGAGGAAGCGGTCGCATTCGCCCTCGGCCACATCAATCTTTCCACGGCAACGCCGCCGCTTGATCTGTTGAGCGAGCAGGCAAGGCATGTCGTCGAGGCCGATGGCTGGTCGATGCTGGCGCTTCTGGCAGACGAATATCGGATCTCTGCGGCATGGCGGTGGGCGGGCTGGCGCGACATGGCCGAAAACGGCTCGGCTTCCCTGTTGAAGAGCCCGGCGCTCGTTCTGGCGACGGCCGCCGTCGACGAGGTCGCCTCCACACAGGAAGGCGCCGGACGATGAGCTCGGGATTTGCACGCCACGACCGCATCATTCCGGCGGAAAACTTCGGCCAGATCAGGGAGGCGGCGCAAATTCTGGCGGCTGCCCGCCAGGACGCCGCCCAATCCCAGGCCACACTTGCAGCCGCCAGCGAGCAGGCCGCCCAAAACGGCTATCGCGACGGGTTCGAACAGGGCGTTCGTGATGCCGCCGCACGGCTTGCCGCCTCGCTCGGAAAAGCCGAACAGGAGATTGCCAATCTCGACAGCTGGGTCGAGGCGGTGGTTCTGAAATCGGTCGGATTGATCCTCGGATCGATGGAGGCCGACGAACGCACCAGGCGATTGGTCCGCCACGCCATATCCCAGACCGCAGAGGCCCAGGAGATCGCCCTCCATGTCGCCCCCGAGGATGCCGCCATGATCGCCCAGGCAATTGCGGATATCGATCATCGCATCACTATCGAAACGGATCCGCTGATGTCTGCCGGCGAGATCGTCCTGGAGACATCGGCGGGACGAAGCCAGATCGGCTTGAAAGACCAGCTCGCCACCGTAATCGAGGCCCTCGTCCATGGCTGACGCATTGCTTCGCATGGAGCGGACGCTCGAACAGACGGACGTGCGACGGCAGAGCGGCCGCGTGACGAGTGTTTCGGGCCTGCTGGTGCGGGCGCTCATCCCCTCGGTTCGGATCGGCGAGCTCTGCGAACTGCATGAGCCGGGCAGGGGCCGCATCGGCCTCGCCGATGTCGTCGGTATCGACGGCGAGACGGCACTTCTCTCGCTTCACGGCGAAACCCGCGGCATCTCCCAGCGCACGGAAATCGTCCCGACCGGCCGGGAGCCGGCGATCTCTGTCGGCAACTTCCTGCTCGGCGCGATCGTCGATGCGCACGGCAACGTCCTGCGTCCCTCCGCCAATCCGGCCGGCGAGGACGCGCGTTTCCTGCAGCCGCTCTACGGCCAGCCGGTCAACCCCTTGTCGCGCCGTCCCATCCGCCAGCCGTTCACCTCGGGAATTGCCGCCCTGGACGGATTGCTGACCTGCGGGCAGGGCCAGCGCATCGGTATTTTCGGCGCGCCTGGCGCCGGCAAGTCGACGCTGGTGTCCCAGATCGTCGCCAACAACAAGGCCGATGTGATCGTCTGCGCCCTGGTGGGCGAACGCGGACGCGAGGTCGGCGAATTCGTTGCCGGCAACATGCCGGAAGGCGTCCCCTCGAATGTGACGCTGGTTGTCGCCACATCCGACCGCCCGGCGCTGGAGCGGTTCAAGGCGGTGATGACGGCAACGGCGATCGCCGAATATTTTCGCGAGCAGGGAAAACACGTGCTGCTCGTCATCGACAGCGTCACCCGCATGGCCCGCGCCTTGCGCGAAGTGGGGCTTGCCGCCGGCGAACCGCCGGTGCGGCGCGGCTTTCCGCCTTCCGTATTCGCCGTCCTGCCGCAAATCTTCGAGCGTGCCGGCAACAGCGCAAACGGCATGATGACGGCTTTCTATACGGTGCTCGTCGAAGGCGAAGAGCAAGACGATCCGATTGCCGAAGAAACCAGATCGCTGCTGGACGGCCATATCGTGCTCTCCGACAAGATTGCCAAGGCAGGCAATTTTCCGGCGATCGATGTGCTGGCCAGCCGAAGCCGGACGATGAGCGCAGTGGTGAGCGAGAGCCATCGCCAGGCAGCCGACAGGCTGCGCGCCCTGCTTGCCCTCTATGACGAGGTGGAACTGCTGATCCGCGTCGGCGAATATCGCCAGGGGCGCGACGCCGCCGTCGACGAGGCCGTCGCCAAACACGGGCTCATCCAGCGCTTCCTGTTTGACGGCCAGGGCAAGCCGCAGCCGTTCGGCGCGATCGTCGAAGCGCTCGAGGAGCTTGTCCGATGAATATCGCCGCGCCCGCATGGCCCCGCTCATCGATGGCCGGGAGCTTCTTTTCCCGTTCCGGCACGACGATGCGCGCCGCCTGGCAAATTCCGGTCCGGGAGCAGACGCTTTCCGTTCGCCCGCTGTCCCCCGATATCGCAGCCGCGCGGATTGCCGATCCAGTCGGCATTCTCTGCCGCGTCGGCGAACGGGAGCAGATGCTGATTGCGTCGGCCGGCGCATTGTGGTTGCTGGCCGAAAGGCTTGAACCGCTGCTCCTCTGGGAAAAACTGTCACCGCACGAACAGGCGGCGGTGGTCGAACATCAGTTCGTCGAGGCCTTCGAGGAAATCGAGAACAAGATCGGCATCAGCCTGTCGCTGCTGCAGATCGGTGCAGAGCCGCAGCCGGATTTCAGCGGCAATTTCGGCTTCGAAATCGGCTGGAGCGGCATGAGCCTGCCCTTGAGCGGCCGTTTCGATGAAACCTTCCTTGCCGGCCTCGTCGGCTGGGCAAGCCGCCTACCGCGCCGCACGCTCAATGCCCTGACGACGGCGGTCAACATCCGGCGCGGTTATGCCGTGCTGTCGGTCGGTCAGATCAAATCCCTGCGATTGGGGGACGGCATCGTCATCGATGGGGGGGCAGCGGAGACCGTGGTCGCGATCACGGGTGAACGTTACCTTGCAACCTGCATGCGCTCGGACAAAGGCGCGGTCCTCACCGAGCCGCTCCTGTCGACGCCAACCGGACCAATGAGGCATTTCATGACGAATGACACCGTCGATCAGGAATTGCAGGGCGAGCCGCGTCCGTCGCCTGTCGATAGCATCCCGATCAAGCTGGTCTTCGATGCCGGACGGCTGGAGTTGCCGCTGCGCGCACTCGAGACGATCGGCGAGGGCTATGTGTTCAACCTCGACAGGCCATTGTCGGACGCCGTCGATATCATCGCCCAGGGCCGCATTATCGGACGGGGCGAAATCATTTCCGTGGATGGGTTGAGCGCCGTTCGCGTCACGGCGCTGCACGACTGATGGAACAGAGCTTTCCTCTTGCCCAGAGCCTCGCGGCAATGGCGGCGATCTCGATGCTGCCGGTCATTGCCGTGATCGCAACCTCCTTCACCAAGATTTCAGTCGTCCTGCTGATCGTGCGCAATGCGATCGGCATCCAGCAGACGCCGCCGAATCTCCTGGTCTTTGCGATTGCCATCGTGCTATCGGCCTTCGTGATGAACCCGGTGCTGCAAAACAGCTGGCAATTGTTGCTCGCCCATAGCGGCGATTTCGGCACGGTCAGTGGCATGGCGGACGGCATGATCAAAGTGGCAGCGCCGCTGAAGGATTTCATGCTGAAATTTTCCGACGCCGAGGTGCGCGACTCTTTCGTGCAGGCGTCGCAGAAGATCTGGGCAAACGCGCCGGCAACCCCCATTGCCTCCGACGATATCACCGTGCTGACGCCGAGCTTCCTCGTTTCGGAACTGACGCGGGCCTTTGAAATCGGATTTCTGATCTATCTGCCCTTCCTGATGATCGACTTCGCCGTCTCCGCCATTCTGGTGGCGCTCGGCATGCAGATGATGTCCCCGACCGTGGTGTCGACACCGCTGAAGCTGCTGCTGTTCGTCTCGATCGACGGCTGGCGGCGATTGCTGGAAGGTCTGGTGCTGTCCTATGCGCAGTGAGCATCGCGCCTTGACGAAAGCCCCGGTTCGAGCGCCTGCCGCGCCCACGCGAAAGGCCTGCCGTCATGGGTGAAGACCAGGTCGCAGCCGAAATCGGCATGTCCGTCATGGCGACCTTCGCCTTGGCCGGCCCCATTCTAGGCCTGGCCGCGCTTCTCGGGCTGATCATCGCCATTTTCCAGGCGGCAACGCAAATCCAGGAGCAGACCATCGCGCAGATCGTCAAGATTTTCGTGATCTCCATCACCCTGCTGCTGTTCGGCCGGGTGCTGGCAACGCCGCTGATCGAACATTCCGTTCATATCCTGAACGACTTCCCGACCATGGTTCAGTGAGGCGGGGCGGATGGGGCCGGATCATCTTCCGCTCGTCGGCATCGAGGTCGCGGTACCGGCCGCGGCGATGCTCGGCGCCGCCCGCGCGCTCGGGATCCTGCTGATCTTCCCGATCTTCTCGCTGTTCAGCATCGTCGGCATTCTGCGTTTCGGCCTGGCAATCGGCCTTTCGGCGCCCTCCGTCGCCTTCGCCTATTCGGTGCTGGCTCTCGGAGATACGTCCTGGTTCGATCTGGCCGCCCTTTCGATGAAGGAACTTTGCTTCGGGGCGCTTATCGGCATGGGGCTCGGCATTCCCTTTTGGGCGGCCCAGGCGGCGGGTGATATGACCGATGTCTATCGCGGCGCCAATGCCGCCAATCTCTTCGACCAGATCAACGCGCTGGAAACCGCGCCGCTCGGTTCGCTGATGATGTCGATCGCCCTGGTGCTTTTCGTCAGCGCCGGCGGCATCATCGATCTGGTCGCGATTTTCTACAAGTCGTTCGAGTTCTGGCCGCTCTTCAAGCTCATGCCCGCCATGCCCGACGATCCGCTCGACATGATCCTCGGTGTATTCGGCCGGCTGTTCAAAGCGGCCGGATTGCTTGCCGCCCCGTTCATGATCGTCACCTGCGCGCTCGAATTGTCGCTGGCCTTCGTTGGCCGATCGTCGAAACAATTCCCGCTGAACGATAGCCTGCCGGCCATCAAGAACTTCGCGGTCGTGGTCATTCTCGTCATCTACACGGCCTTTATTTCCAGCTATTTCCACGATCTCTGGATCGACGGATTCAACGAGGTGAAAGCCATGCTGGAGGTGACCCATGGCCAAAAATGACGATACCGAGGAAAAAACCCTGCCGCCGAGCCGGGTGAAGCTCGATCGGCTCCGGCGCGAGGGCCAGGTTCCCCGCTCGAAGGAAATCCCGGTTGCGATCTCCGTCCTTGCCATCGCCGTCTACGTCACCTGGGGCTTGCCTGCTATCCTCGAGGATTTCACCCGCAGTTTCGATAGCGGCCTGCAGTCCGCCGGACGGGCCGACCTCTCCGACGCCGTCACTGTCGGCTTGAGCGAAACCGGCGTGGCGCTGCTCGATCTCATCTGGCTGCCGCTTGCCACGGGTCTTGCCGCGACCATCCTGGTGTCGATCCTCGACGGGCAGGGGTTTCCCGTATCGTTCAAACATATGAGCTTCGATTTCACCCGGCTCAATCCGTTCGAGGGCATCAAGAGGCTTTTTTCGCTCGCGAGCATCGCCGAGTTCGTCAAGGGGCTCGTCAAGTTTGTCCTGCTCGCCACCGCCGGCGGCGGTGCGATCCTCTATTTCCTCAACAGCATCTTCTGGTCGCCTCTTTGCGGAGAAGCATGCACGCTCTCCGCGACAGCCCATCTCCTCGGCTCGATCCTCGTCATTGCCGCCGGCATCATGGTGGCCGCGGCGTTTTTCGATATCCGCATTTCGCGCGCGTTGTTCAGGCACGAACACCGCATGACCAAGACCGAGGCGCGGCGCGAATACAAGGATACCCAGGGCGACCCGAAGCTGAAATCGGCGCGCCGGCAAATCGGCGCGGAAATGCGCAGCAGCCCGCCGCGCAGGCAAGGACCAGGCCGGCAATGAAAAGCGGGAGCCTAAGCCGCCCGCTTGATCTTCGCTTTGCGGTTCCGGTGGTCGGGCGTCTCAGACGCCCGATTGGTTGTCACCTACACGCGTCCAGTTCTTCACATCGTCCAGCGTGATATCGGAGAGGAACGTCACACTGGCAAGTGAGCTGTCGGTGCGGAAGACGTTGCTGCCGTGGGAGAACGCCCCGCCATCGATGGTGACGTCGGCGTCGATCTGCTTGCCGCCGTTGGTGCGCACGAGCGTGGTAAAGCCGTCAGCGACGAAATCCTTCAGATAGAACCTCGTGTCGGCATTGATCTGGAAGATCTTGTCGGTCGCGCCCTTGGCGGAGCCACCGACAATAGTGACGTCGCCGGCGCTTTTTACCGTCAGCGCATTCTCGCCGACATTCTGCCAATTGACGTTTTCGAGCGTCGCGCCGCCATAAACGTGGATTCCGTCGGCGCCATTCTCGCCGAGATTGACATTCTTGAGCGTCGCGCCGTTCTTGAGAATGAACAGCGGCGATTGGGTTTCGGACTGGCCGCCATCGCCGAGCTTGGACGAGGCCGTATAGGTCGCGCCCTTGCCGTCGAACACGCCGCCATCCACGACGATCGGCTCGTTGACGACGATGACGCTGCCCTCTTTCGAGAGGTCGGGTTTTTCCGTCGTGGTCTGCAAAGTCGTGGCCTGTTTCTCGTCGGATGGATCCACCTTCTTGGAGTGGGATTGCCAGTTGATGTGCTTGCGCAGCAGATCCTTGGGGTCGGAATCCATGCCGTTTTCCGACGTTTCCCGCGACTTCGGCACATAGGAGGTCAGCGTCGGCGGGTTGCCGGAGAAATCTTCGAAGGGCGAGACCTTGCGGGTTCGGATGGCGGTGAAATCCGTGTCGGCCCTATTGCTGCCGCCAAGGCAATCGGACTCAAGGTCGAAACGGGAGGTTCTGTCGAAGTCTATGGGCCTTTGTCCATCTACGCCACACATTGCATTCATCCCCAGTTGGTCTCGTCTACTTCACTTGCTCTATCAGCCCGGCCTTTGTTTGGAGCCGGCAGCGTTCCGGATTTGCCCGATCTCTCCGATGGTTTCGATCGTTATATCCCTGTCGATCTCCTCCGCCGCCAGCACCGGAATGCGGCAGTTGTGGTGGATCATCAGCGTCTGGGTGAGCAGGCGCCACTCGCCCGGCACGATGATGATGGGATCGTATCCCCGCTCGTTGGCGTCCTCGAGAGCCTGCCTGGCTTTCTCGGCCAGCAGGCGCAGCCTTTCGGCTATCTCGATCTTCTCGGTCGCTCCAGCGGCGTCATAGGAGCGGATGAAGTGGTCCCATTCGGCGGGAAGCACCAGCGCCGGCAGCAATCCGCGCCGGTCGAGAAGCCCGAAGGCGATCTGCTTGACCAGCGCGGCGCGCGCCATTTCGGCCAGGGCATCCGGCGCGTGATCGGTGCCGGCGTGCAGCATCACTTCCAGCAGTCCGCGCGGCTGGGAAAGCGTCAGGCCGGAATCCAGCAGGCGTCTGACGACCGCGACCGTCAGCATCAGCGGCACCTGGGTGGCGACGTCGATCGCCAGTTTGCCGAGACGCGGTTCGAGGCTGCCCAGCCATTGTGCCGCGTCGTCGACGCTGAACAGGGCGCCGATATGGCGGCGGACGATGCGCACGATGTCGTCGGCAATCTGTTCGGCCGTCCGTTCGGGACCGCAGCTGACGAGACCGGCGGGCACGTTTTCGACCTGAAGGTGGATCAGATCCTCGGCCATGCGGGGATCGGCGTTGAACGTCGGCACCGTCACGGAGACGCCGACGGCGCGCGCCGCCATGCGGATCCGCCCGTCCAGCATTTCGCCGAGTCGCATCGCCTCAAGCCGCGCCAGCGTTTCCACCGCGACGGTGGCGATGACGGGATCGCCATATTTCGTCCTGTCGAGCGGATAGGAATTGGCGCTTTCCACGGCATTTGCCGATCCGGCCGCGGCTGGGCCGGCGCGCCGGCGATGCACCATGAAGGCAAGGCCCGCCAGACACAGGCCGATCGCGCCGAGCACGCCTGTGGGAAATCCCGGCACGAAGCCCGCGCAGATCGTCAGCGCCGCCGCAATCGCCAATGCACGGGGCTCCCGGAAGAGTTCGCGGCCGATATCGCTGCCGAGACTGCCGTTGCCGTCATCGGACACGCGGGTCACGACGATACCGGCCGAGACTGCCATCAGAATGGACGGAATCTGCGACACCAGACCGTCGCCGATCGACAGCAGCGTATAGAGATGGGCGGCCTCGGCGAAGCTCAGGCCCTTCTGGAAGATACCGATCGCCAGGCCGCCGATGAGATTGACGGCGACGATCACCAATCCTGCGACCGCATCGCCCTTGACGAAGCGCATCGCGCCGTCCATCGCCCCGAAGAACTGGCTCTCCTGTTCGAGGCGCGACCGGCGCTTCTGCGCGGCTTCCGTGGTGATATGGCCGTTACGCAGGTCGCTGTCGATGGCGAGCTGCTTGCCGGGCATGGCGTCGAGCGTGAAACGCGCGCCGACCTCGGCGATGCGCTCGGCGCCCTTCGTCACCACGATGAACTGCACCAGCGCCACGATCAGGAAAATGATCAGCCCGACGACGACATTTCCCGCAACGACGAAATCGCCGAAGGCCATGATGATCTCGCCGGCATCGGCGTCCGCCAGCACGAGCCGGGTCGAGGAAATCGTCAAGGCCAGGCGGAACAGCGTGCCGATCAGAATGACCGCGGGAAAGGTCGAGATTTCAAGCACGCTCTTCAGATAGGTCGTGGTGATCAGCACCACGAAAGCGAAGGAGAGATTGAAAGCGATCAGCACGTCCAGAACGATTGTCGGAAGCGGCAGCACCAGCATCGTCACGACGGAGGCGAAAAACACCGCAAGCAGCATATCGGTGCGTTGCGCAAGCATGGCGATGGCGGATGACCTTACCTTCATGATCCGGCTTCCGACGCCATCGCCTATTCTTGTTCGCTGCTGGAAATTTCGGCGAGCTTCGGCTCGGCACTGCCGGCGGGGGCGAAATTGACCGTATCGTCCTCACTGTCGCGGGAAACGGTCATCTGGTCTTTGCCGATCTCCTTGATCCGCCAGCCGCTCGAAACGACATCGCCTTCCTCGTAGCGGCGGCCGTCGGAGCCGATGATGAATCTGACGGGCGTATAGCCGGCGGCGGCGACGAAGCCGTCGAGACCGGAAGAGAGGGCGGTGAGATCGACGATGGAAACGGAACCGCGCCGGCTCATCGAGGCGATGATGCTGCGCAGCTTGGCCTTGTCGGGCAGGCAGAGAGGGCGCGATCCTTCGCCGATGCGAATCTCGTCGGCGGTGGCGACGATGCTCAGATCTTGGGGAAGCTGAGCCATACGAATGACCTGGCGGATTTCGGCAGCAATTGCCGCCGATGACGGCGCCGGTTCCGGCGCGGCGGAAACCCTGACGAGCGGGGCTTCGTGAGCCGGCGCATCGCTGTTGTAAAGCCCGGCCAGCAAAAGCAACGCCGCCAGCCCGAGAAGGCCGGCAGCCGCAATCCGGCGTGGCGCGAACCGCACGCGCCCGGCGCCGAGACCTTCGAGTTCGCAGGCCGTGCCGTCGAAGGAGATGGTCTGCCTCTTCGTAAGGGTCATCGTCCGATCGCGTGGGATGGAACGACCGTTGATCACGACGTCATCCCGCAGCGCGGTCAACGACACCGTGTCGGAGCCGCGGGAGCGCTGCAAACTGATGGCAAAGGCGGGTTCTGGTTTGGCGCCGAGGATGATCAGGTCGCAATCGGCGCTGCCGCCGACCACCTGCCGCTCCGCCGTCAGCGGCAGATTGGAGCTGCGCCCGGCACGCGTGATGCGCAAGACCGGTCCGCCGCTGCCTGACGCAGCGTTGCCGGCGTTACCTCTGAATGTCGGCGAAGAGGAATCTAGATCCATAACCATCTTGTTCCCGAACCGTCCGTCGAGCGGCTTTTATTGTCTTCGAGAGCGGGGAAGCGAGACGGGCGAACCCGTCTCGCCATTGTTTCAATCAGCCTGGGCCGATCTTCTTGATGGCGTTTGCGACGCCGTTGATCTTGGTGATTTCGGTTGCAACCTTCAGGCTCTGCTCGGTCGCTTCGTTCTGGGCCGACTTGAAGGCGGAAATCGCCGAGCCGATGCCCGCATCAAGTGTCGAAGTACTAGCCATGTCTTGAACTCCTTGCATGGTTTTGGCGGCCAGAGCCTTGCAGAATTCAAGATCGAATTCAATAGCTTATGTTAAAAAGTTATTAATTCGCGATATGTACAACAAATGCGCGAAATGGATATCCGTCCTGTTCCCAGCGGACCGATGATCTGCAACAGTAGATCAGATAATTATTAATAGATTGGATTTCGCAGCCCTGCCTTCATTCGTTCATTAGTTGTCGGGCGATATCCGGATCGTGAGGTAAACTCAGATGTTTGCGCGTTTTGTTTACATGGCCGCTATCGGACTGCTGGCCTCCTTTCCTCCACCGGCCGGCGCCAGCGAGCGGGAGGTGCGCCTGGATGTCGTCTCCCTGCCGCTTGGCGATGTCGTCCAGACGCTGTCCTTCATGTCCGGCATCCCGGTCACGACAGTCGGGACGCTGAGCGGCAAGGTCGAGCACTGGTCCGTCCGGGAAAGCGGAGCCAAGGCCTTTGTCAAGCTTGGCGATGCCAGCAATCTCTTCGTCGCCTATGACGGCAGCCGCATCATCATCGCGCCGAAGCAGGAGGTCTCCACCGTTGTCCTCGATCGCGGCGGCCGCAGCTGGAAGACCGAGCAAAACGCCATTCGCGCGCTGTTCCCGCTGCTGCCGGACGATGCGCTGCGTGAAGATCCCGCCAGCGGCTTGGTGCTGGTGCGCGGGCCCGCCGTCTTCACCAAGGCCGTCGAAGACGTGCTGAGCCGGCAGCAAGCCGACAGCATCAAGGTCATCAAGGGCGGCCAGCTGGAAATCCTGACGACGAACAACGGTGCCTGAGCGGCTGATATGAAGGCGTTGAAATCTCTCAGGCAGTTGCTGCAGATCCGCAGCCTGCGGGCGGACAATCTTTCCCGCAGCCTCTCCGAGGCGCGGGCGGATGCCGAAAGCGCGCGGGAGCGGGAAACGAAAGCCTCCGAAGCGCTCGACATCGCGGCAAGCCGGGCCGCCGGCAATCCTGTCGTCGACGTATTGCGCAAGAGTGGTGTCATCGCCGCCGCCGAGCTTCAGGACGCGCTGATGCGACAATCCGTATTGCGCAGCCATGAAGCCGATGCCGGCCTATCGCTTGCGCAACACAAAGCCGCCCGGCGCGCCGCGCAAGAGCGGGCAGAACACGTCGCCGCCGATTTTTCGCGAGCACAGAAGGCGGTATTGCGCGTCGAATTTTCGCTTGAAGCAGCGGAGAAAATCGACCGGTAGGGAGCTAAGAACCAGCAGATGAACCAACCGGCTTCTGTTCTTCCATCTCTTCATCGACAATCGAGCTGACGAGGGCAACGACCCGGCTGC
>NZ_LFIO01000892.1 GCF_001187535.1 Rhizobium ecuadorense | reverse complement strand
CACCAATCCGAGGCAGATCCGGACGGCCGCGAAAAAGGCCACCGACAAGCCCGGCTAGCGCGATCATGACCGTAAGCTGCGCGCCCTTGAACAGTTCCGGCAGCGCCTGCCAGACGACCGACCATTCGAATTCCATAGAAATCATCTCCATGCGAGGAAGGAGCGCCGGCGGAGCCGGCGCTGATAATCTCGTTTTGGAGATCAGCTCTTGGGCGGTTCGCCATTGTCGGTAGCCTGGCGCTATCCTCGGGCCACCAGACATCGGCTCGGGTTTGGGTCCCTGGTAGCTCGGGAGGATCGTCATATGAATCGTCTCGCTGACGTTGCCTAGGGTCTCCGATCTTCCGAAGCCAGGATGCTCGCGAAGTCGCATGTCTTCTCGACGT
>NZ_LFIO01001212.1 GCF_001187535.1 Rhizobium ecuadorense | reverse complement strand
TCCTTAAACAGCGAGGTAGAGGAAAACAAAATTTCGGCCTCCTTCAGGAATGGCGTTTTGACTGTCACTCTGCCCCGCTCGGGGTCGGAACAATCGACTGCTAAGCGCATCATGATCAATAGCTAAAAGAGAGATGTGTTTGGGGTGATGCGCGTTGTTTGGCAGCAGTGGCGTGCGATTGTCAGGCCCTGCTGCCAATCTCGCTGTATTGGCAGCGAGGTTGCCACATGATGGCACGGCTTCGGTATTCTCGCATTCAAATGGTCGCCGACAACAACCAGCCCACCTGTGGCGTTCCGTCACCAGGATATGGCCCCGCCGTTCTGTGGATGCATCGTTGCCGGTCTCCAGCAAACTTTCAGCGAGTTGGCGCGTTGAATATGGCG
>NZ_LFIO01000219.1 GCF_001187535.1 Rhizobium ecuadorense | reverse complement strand
GCGCAACTTCCGATCACTTTTCCCCTTGGAAAGGTTTAAAACACTTACCATGGTGCCGTCATAGGATGAGGAGGAGAACCGCCATGCGCCGTCGCACCACCTTCACGGCAATTATGCTCCTCGCCTTCACGGCTTCGGCCGCGGATTTCAGACCCTATGCGAATGGACGCTTCGGATATGCCGTCGAACTCCCTGCCGACTTCAATACGGTCCTCACTCCGGAGAACGGCGACGGCGTCGGCCTCGAAAGTGTCGACGGTCTGGCGAAGCTCTCGGTCTGGGGCAACTACCTCACGGAGGGCGGCTTCTCGCAAGAGAGCGACCTTCGCCGAAAGTTCGAAGCCGACGAGGGTTGGAAGTTTGCTTACGAGAAACGCGGAGCGTCG
>NZ_LFIO01000514.1 GCF_001187535.1 Rhizobium ecuadorense | reverse complement strand
GCCGCCTTTAGCTTGTTGGCCTCTTCAGCGATCAATTCTCCGACCAAATCCCATCGGCCTTCAACCTGTCTACGTTCGACTTCATCGAAATCTGTCTGGGCCATTACCAGCTTTGCACAATGCCGACCGCTTCCGCCCATTCGCTTCGCTATCAGTTCATTGATGGTCTGATAGTAAATGATCGAGCTGGGCCAAGCGACACCGCCAACTATACCGATGGTTTTCATTTTAACTCCATAGTCTTTCTAACGGCTGATGGCCGGTTATACCGGCTTGGACTCATAAAGTAGGAGAGCAGCCAAATGTCTGCGCGGATCGAATTTTTTTTAACGCCCATCAGTTCAGCACCACCGGAACGAGCGAGGCCAGAAGCAACATCGCCATCG
>NZ_LFIO01001209.1 GCF_001187535.1 Rhizobium ecuadorense | reverse complement strand
CGGCCGGCCTGGCCGTGACCGGCGCGCAGATATTGATCCTCGAGGCCGGCGATCATATCGCCGACCTTCCGATCAACCGCGACCAACGCGCGATCTTCCAGCGGGGACATTTTCGACCGAAGGAAACCTGGTACGAGGCGAACGGCAAGGGATTCAATCCCGGAAACTATTACAATGTCGGCGGGAATTCGAAGTTCTACGGCGCCGTGCTGTCGCGTTATCGCAAAGAGGATTTCGCAGTCATCGAACACCGCGAGGGTGTATCTCCAGCCTGGCCGTTTCCGTATGAGGTGCTGGAGCCGTGGTACTGCCAGGCTGAACGCATGTATCAGGTCCGTGGCAGTCTGGGCGAAGATCCCACCGAACCGCATCACACGGCTGCCTAC
>NZ_LFIO01001610.1 GCF_001187535.1 Rhizobium ecuadorense | reverse complement strand
GGTTGAACGTGCCCTCCAGGGTGCCTTCTGCGCTGGTGCCGTTGTCGCCGCTGATGTAGATGATCAGCGTGTTGTCGAGCTTGCCCATGTCCTCGACCGCCTGGATGACCCGGCCAATCTCATGGTCCGTATAGGCCACATAGCCGGCAAAGTTCTCTGCCTCTCGTGCATAGAGTTTCTTCTGCACCAGGGAAAGCGTCTCCCATTTCGGCAGGTCATCCGGCCAGGGTGTCAATTTCGTGTTTTCCGGGATGACGCCGAGCCGCTTCTGGTTGGCGAAGATTTGCTCGCGCAACTTTTCCCAGCCCATGTCGAACTTGCCTTTGAATTGGTCTCTCCACTCCGCCTTCGGCTGGTGCGGCGAGTGGGTGCCGCCCGGCACGTAAT
>NZ_LFIO01001451.1 GCF_001187535.1 Rhizobium ecuadorense | reverse complement strand
GTTCCTGCATCTGGTGTCGGGTCAGAGCGTCGAGCGCGCCGAACGGCTCATCCATCAATAGCATTTTCGGTCGATAGGACAGGGCACGTGCAATGGCGACGCGCTGCTTCATGCCACCCGACAGTTGCGACGGAAATGCATCGGCGAACTTGGTGAGCTTCACCAGTTCAATGTGATGGCGGGCGACATCCCGGCACTCGGCATTCGGCAACCCGGCCGCCTGCAGGGCGAATTCAACATTCTGCTGCGCGGTCAGCCACGGCAACAGCGTGTAGGATTGGAAGACAACGCCGCGATCGAGCCCGGGACCGACGATCGGCGCTCCATCCGTCAGAAGAAGGCCATTGTCGAAGCCCTGAAGTCCGGCGACGATCGACAGCAGCGTAC
>NZ_LFIO01001616.1 GCF_001187535.1 Rhizobium ecuadorense | reverse complement strand
CTGCAAGGTAGTTCACAGGAACGAGGCGGCTATGCAGATCGGGGCCGTCGGGTTGCCCCGGATCATAGAAGATGCCGTTATCGGCGTCATAGAGGATGAAGTGGTCTCCTTCGACATGGACGACCGCTACCCCGCAAACATCGCCCCAGCTCTCTGCCTTGCGTAATCCGCCAGTCTGCCAGCCCAACTCGGTCAGGACGCCGCAGAGTTCTGTCCACGTTGTGTAATGATTGGTCTGAGCGCCCCAATCGATCATGCCGGCAATCTGGTCGTAGGGTTTGCCAGTCAGCATCTGCAAGACGAAGACGCCGCAGCCATCATCCCTTGGACATTGCGTGACAAATTGAAAGCGGACCCTGTCGGCTGCGGGTTGTGTCAATGTTCAGTTC
>NZ_LFIO01000833.1 GCF_001187535.1 Rhizobium ecuadorense | reverse complement strand
GCCTTCGGCCCGGCAAAGCCAGCATTCTTCCTGGCCATGACGAGGCGCTTTGCGCGTTCTTCGCGTTCAAATTGTTCCTGCTCTTTCAACATGATATAAAAAATACCCTAAATTAAGGTACATGTCATGCCCTAATGTGCTTGACATATCGGGTATTAATTGTACCCTAATCGCCATGACACAGAGCGACATCATCAACAACGGACAAGCTTTCCGGGATGGGGAGACGGCACCATGAGGTTCACCATCTCAAGCGAAGAGAAGCTCGCCATGGACGTCATGCCGACCGGCGTCGTCATTCACCGGCCGCAAGGCCCAAGGGGAGGGCGGATGTCGGTGATCCCTGTTCGCAACGAGGATATCCCCTTCCTCGCCAAGGCCCTGCAGCAG
>NZ_LFIO01000546.1 GCF_001187535.1 Rhizobium ecuadorense | reverse complement strand
CCTGCTTGCCCGCAGTCTTGCGACGAACACCACCCACCAGGTGGCAGTCTTCGTTGACGACTTCGCCAATCCGCACAAGCTTCCGGTTCTGGAGATGTTGACCGAGCGCCTGCAGGCGGAGGGTCTGTTGACCGTATTGATCAACATCAACCGCCATTTCGATCACGTTCACGCCTTGATCAACGCCGACCAACGACAATTCGACGCCGTTATCCTATTCGGGACCGCTTTTCGAGAGGAAACACTGGGTGATCGACGGCTCGGCCCAGGTTTCCCGCCGATGTTCGTTCTTGCAAGAGACAGCCAAATCCCCGGCGTTCCCGCGATTGCCTGCGATGCAGAACTCGCTCTCAGCGAGATCGTCGATTACCTCTTCGACAAGGGCTATCGC
>NZ_LFIO01000459.1 GCF_001187535.1 Rhizobium ecuadorense | reverse complement strand
ATTCAAAACCGCCGGGGCTCTAATCGCCGCTGGATGAAAGTTCAGTGGCAGGTCACCTCAAAACGACATCAGCCAACCATCATGTGATGATTTCGCTTATCAATCAACCTTAAGGCGCAGATAATTTATGTGCGTATAATAATCAGCGGAGAAGTGGTCAAGGGTTGGGAATACCCCGCCAAAAATGACGTGAACTGAAGCGGGTGAAGCTCCTAAATGGAGCGGGTGAAGGGAATCGAACCCTCGTATTCAGCTTGGGAAGCTGCTGCTCTACCATTGAGCTACACCCGCGATGCGCTGAGATTTCCAACAGATGGGGGCCGCTGTCAAGTCGCGTCGAGTGCAGCCTGTCAGATGCGGAAGTGCTTCGAGAGTTTGAGGCCCTGGGCCTGGTAGTTGGAGCCGAGGCCGGAGCCGTAGAGGCTGGCCGGCTTTTCCTGCATGTGTTCGTAGACGAGGCGGCCGACGATCTGGCCGTCTTCGAGGATGAAGGGGACTTCGTGGCTACGCACTTCGAGCACGGCGCGGCTGCCGCGGCCGCCGGCCGGGGCGTGGCCGAAGCCGGGATCGAAGAAGCCGGCATAATGGACGCGGAATTCGCCGACCAGTGGGTCGAAGGGGGTCATTTCGGCGGCATAATCCGGCGGCACATGCACGGCCTCGCGCGAGACGAGGATATAGAACTCATCCGGATCGAGGATCAGTTCGTTGCGGCCGCGGCTATAGAGCGGCTCCCAGAAGTCGAAGATATCGTGCTGATCTTTCTCGTCGACATCGACGACGGCTGTGTGGTGCTTGCCGCGATAACCGATCAGGCCGTCCTTGTCTCCGCTGAGATCGATCGACAGCGCGATGCCGCCGCCGGAGACGTTCGGCTGCTTGCTGGCGACCAGCGTCTCGCTTTCATGCAGTTTCAGAAGTTCCGGCTCGCCGAGCAGCGAATGGCCGACGCGGAAGCGGATCTGCGACAGGCGCGAGCCGCGGCGCACGACGATCGGGAAGGTGCGCGGGCTGATTTCCAGATAGAGCGGGCCGGCATAGCCAGCCGGGATCTTGTCGAATTCCTGGGCGTAATCGGTGATGACGCGGGTGAAAATGTCCAGTCGGCCGGTCGAGCTCTTCGGGTTGGCCGAGGCGGACATTTCGGCCGGCAATGCCAGGCTCTCCATCAGCGGCACGATGTAGACGCAGCCGGTTTCGAGCACCGCGCCTTCGGAAAGGTCGATCACGTGCAGGCTGAGGCGATCGAGCTTGTCCGCCACCAGATGCGAGGGGCCGGGCATGAAGCTGGCGCGCACGCGAAAGGCCTTGGCGCCTAAGCGCAGGTCGAGGCTTGCCGGCTGGATCTGGTCGCGGTCCAGCTCCCGTTCGGAGATCAGACGCCCCGTTTCGAACAGCGCTGCGATCGCGCGGTCCGCCAGAATTCCCGTTTCACGAGCCATCATGCCTCATCCATCATTTGCCGCCGACAAAACCAAATACGGGGAATTGACGCAAGCAGCTAACAGCAGTATTGCAGAATTATCCCGTGGTGATTTGGCCGGTCGGCTTGCAGCCACGTTAAACAAGTGGCTAAAAAGACCGGGTTGAAACCGGTCTGCTTTTGCGACCGGTTTTTTTGTTATGTGAAGGTGATGGCATGAGCAAGACTTGGCGCCCGGCAACCCAACTCGTCCACGGCGGAACCTTGCGTTCGCAATATGGCGAGACATCCGAGGCAATCTATCTCACGCAGGGCTTCGTCTACGAAACGTCCGAGGCGGCCGAAGCCCGCTTCAAGGGCGAGACCGACGGTTACATCTACGCCCGCTACGGCAGCCCGACCAACGACATGTTCGAAAAGCGCATGTGCATGCTCGAAGGCGCCGAAGACGCCCGCGCCACCGCGTCCGGCATGGCGGCGGTCAGCGCGGCCATCCTCTGCCAGGTCAAGGCAGGCGACCACATCGTTGCCGCGCGCGCCCTCTTCGGCTCCTGCCGCTGGGTGGTGGAAACATTGGCGCCGAAATACGGCATTGAATGCACGCTGGTCGACGGCCGTGATCTCGCCAACTGGGAACAGGCAATCCGGCCGAACACCAAGGTGTTCTTCCTGGAAAGCCCGACCAACCCGACGCTCGAGGTGGTCGATATCGCAGGCGTTGCCAAGCTCGCCAACCAGATCGGCGCCAAGGTCGTCGTCGACAATGTCTTCGCGACACCGCTCTTCCAGAAGCCGCTGGATCTCGGCGCCCATATCGTCGTCTATTCCGCCACCAAGCATATCGACGGCCAGGGCCGGTGCCTGGGCGGCGTCGTTCTGGCCGACAAGGACTGGATCGACGAGAACCTGCACGACTATTTCCGCCATACCGGCCCGGCCATGTCGCCGTTCAATGCCTGGACGCTGCTGAAGGGCATCGAGACGCTGCCGCTGCGCGTCAGGCAGCAGACGCAGAATGCGGCGAAGATCGCCGATTTCCTCGCCGAGCAAGGCAAGGTCGCCAAGGTGATCTATCCCGGCCGCAAGGACCATCCGCAGGCCGATATCATCGCCAAGCAGATGACCGGCGGCTCGACCCTCGTCGCCTTCGAGCTGAAGGGCGGCAAGGAGGCGGCCTTCGCGCTGCAGAACGCGCTCGAGATCATCAAGATTTCCAACAATCTCGGCGACAGCAAGAGCCTGATCACCCATCCGGCGACGACGACGCACAAGAACCTGTCGGAAGAGGCGCGCGCCGAACTCGGCATTTCCCCGGGCACGGTCCGCCTTTCGGCCGGCATCGAGGATACCGACGACCTGATCGAGGATTTCGCCAAGGCGCTTGCCAAGGTCTCGGCCTGATCGACGACAATGGCGGCCGGACCTCATTTGGGGTTCGGCTTGCCAGGGTTCGGCCGGGCCGGACTTCTCGAAGATCCGGCCGGGGGAACAAGTTCGGCCGTGCCGGCGTTCGGAATTGGAATTAACGCTGACAATTAGGCTTAACGATCGAAACACCTTCGATCATGACCGTTTTATTCACGATCAACGTTCCGTTTCTTGACGGACAGGCCCTCTTATAAGATACGGGTAACATATCTTGACTAAGGTGCAAGGCATGTATCGCGCCCTCACAAAAGATATCGAAGTCGTCGTCGAACCATTCTATCTGGAGGAGCAATCCGATCCGGACGACGATCGCTATGTCTGGGGTTACCGGATTGTCATCAGCAACAATTCCGGCATCGCCGTCCGCCTGGTCAACCGCTACTGGAATATCACCGACCAGAACGGACAGGTGGACGAGGTGACCGGCCCCGGCGTCGTCGGCGAACAGCCGCGTCTCAGCCCCGGCGACACCTACGAATATTCCTCCGGCTGCCCGCTCGACACCCCCTCCGGCCTGATGTTCGGCCATTATCAGATGGAAACGGACGAAGGCGAGATGTTCGATGTCGACATCCCCGCCTTCTCGCTGGATTCACCAGGGCTGCTGCGCGTGCTCAACTGACGGGTTGCTTTGTCAGTTCGAACACGAACGCCGCGCTTGCCGCATGGGTCCTCGGGCTTGACCCGGGGACCCATGCGGCAAACACTGCGCGTGGATGAGGTCGGATGCAACCTTCCAGTCAGTGCCAACATGGACGCCGTACCCGCGGCCGCGGATCCTCAGCCTTGACCGGTCAACAACCGACTAAAGGTCAAAAGGATCCGAGGCCTGGGTGCCTGGCTTTGCTTCGAACGGATCTTTTGATTGGGGCGGTGCCGGCTGTTTTGCGACCGCAGCGTTTACCGCCTTCTGGCAGGTGAGCAACTCACCCGTTGCCCTGACGGAGTTTTTCAAACTCAGGGCAACAATCTGTTTTCCGTTAAAGGTGGCGCGAAAACTCAGTTTACGAGCGAACTCGGCAATGAGACCGGAATCCTTGAAATCGATCCATAGTCCCTTGAAGCCATCAAGATCGAGAGCGCTCGCATTCGCCGTCCATTGAGAACGATCTAACGACAGTTCGATGGGATATTGCTTTCCCACTTCCAAGGATTTCCAGTTCGGATTTGCGAACACTATGTAAAAGGGGCTTTCCTTTTTTGAATAATTGAGGCCCAGACGAAAAACGGTGCCGTCATCAAAGGACGTGAGAACAAAACAGCCGTTGCCTAAGGTCGGATCGACAGCCACGGTCCAGCCGCCAACCTCTTTCCATTTGATTGTTTCGTCGTCAGCCAAGACAATCCGTGGCATCACTGCAATGAATGCGAATACAAAATACAAAAGCCGCATTGACGTCCCGCCCCGAACCAGCTGCGATAATAGGGCACAGTGACTACCAAAAGCCGAGCCACTGTGCCGCTGCATGCGCATCTTTTTCGCGCTACGCGCGACTAATGTTATTCCGCCGGCTGAAGTTCCGCCGGCTCGAAGCGGTAGGTGGTCGAGCAGAATTCGCAGGTGACGGCGATCTCGCCATTTTCCTGGCTGGCCTCGATCTCCTCGGCGGTGAAGCCTTTCAGCACGCCCTTGATCTTGTCGCGCGAACAGCTGCAGCGGTCGAAGACCGCGCGCGGTTCGTAGACGCGAACACCGCGCTCGTGGAACAGGCGGAACAGCAGCCGCTCGGTGCCGACCTGGGGGTCGGTCAACTCGTCGGCATCTATGGTTTCGACCAACGAACGGGCTTCGGTCCAGGAGTCGTCCTCGCCATGCGGGCGGCTGCCGGTGTCGCCGTCGCCTCCATGCAGATCGGGCTGGCGCATGCGCTCGGGCGCCTCAGGCAGGAACTGGGCGACAAGGCCGCCGGCCCGCCAGCGATGGCGCGGCTTGCCCGCCTCGTCGCGATCGAGGAGTTCGGCCGCGGCCAGGCGCACGCGCGTCGGGATCTGCTCCGACTGGCGGAAATAGACGCCGGCGATCTCCTCCAGCGAGGTGCCGTCGAGCGCGACGATGCCCTGATAGGGCTGGCCGAACTTGCCCTGGTCGATGGTGAAGGCGAGCACGCCACGGCCGAGCAACTGCTCCGGCTCGGTTTCGCCAGCTTCAACGGCCTTGTTGAGCAGCGCCTGATCGAAACGGGCATAGGCGCGGACATTTTCCGGCGTCGAGAAATCGGCGACGAGAAGATCGACCGGGCCATCGCCCTTGGTCTGCACCGTAAACTTGCCGTCGAACTTCAGCGATGTGCCGAGCAGCACCGTCAGCACCACGACTTCGGCAAGCAGCCGGGCGACGGGGGCGGGGTAATGATGGCGCTCGAGGATCGCATCGAGCATCGGGCCGAGCTGGACGGCGCGGCCGCGCACATCCAGACCCTCCACCTGAAAGGGGACGACATGGTCATCGCCGGCGAAATCGAACTGGCCGAGGGCGGCTGCAGCTTCTGCCATGGATTCACTCCTAGTTTTCAAGCGAAAGGACAGTGTGCCCTTCGCTCGCGCGGCCGCGCGTTTTTCACACGCGGCGTCCGATTATGGTTCAGATCGCGCCCAGGCACCAAGCAAGAATCGACTTCTGCGCATGAAGACGGTTTTCCGCCTCATCGAAGACCACGGATTGCGGGCCGTCGATCACCTCGTCCGTCACTTCCTCGCCGCGATGCGCGGGCAGGCAATGCATGAACAATGCATCGCTGCCGGCCTTCGCCATCAAGGCCGCGTTGACCTGGTAAGGCTGGAAGACGTTGTGACCCCGGGCCCGATGTTCCTGATTCATGGAGACCCAGGTATCGGTCACCACGCAATCGACGCCTTCGACCGCTCGGTCGGCATCATGGCAGAGCATGATTTCGGCGCCCTCATTGCGGGCCCAGTTCAGATAGTGATCCTTGGGCTCCGAACCAAGGGGTACGGCCATGTTCATGCGATAGCCGAAACGCGCAGCACCCTCGACCAGCGAATGTAGCACATTGTTGCCGTCGCCGGTCCAGGCGATGGTCTTGCCCTTGATCGGGCCGCGATGCTCTTCGAAGGTCATGATGTCGGCCATGATCTGGCAGGGATGGGTATCATCCGTCAGCGCATTGATCACCGGCACCGTCGCATGCTCGGCAAGCTCCTTGAGCCTGGAATGTTCTGTGGTTCGGATCATGATCGCATCGACATAACGCGACAGCACCTTGGCGGTGTCGCCGATCGTCTCGGCGCGGCCGAGCTGCATCTCGGTGCCGGACAGGAACAATGTTTCGCCGCCGAGCTGGCGCATGCCGACATCGAAGGAGACGCGGGTGCGGGTCGACGGCTTCTCGAAGATCATCGCCAGCATCTTGCCGGCGAGCGGCTTGTCGCCCTTGCCGGCCTTAAAGGCCTGCTTGCGGGCGAGCGCATCGTTCATGATGGTTCTGAGGTCGGCTGAGGTGACGGCCGAAAGATCGAGGAAATGTTTAGGAGCCATGTTCTTACCTGTCGTGCGCCCGCAGGCACAATCCTTTCAAGCCGTCTTCTTGACCTTGGAGGCGCGGATGCTCTCGGCGGCGCGCTCGATGCGGGCAAGGCCCTCGCGGGCTTCCTCGGCGGTGACGACGAGCGGCGGGAGAAGGCGGATGACGTTGTCGCCGGCGGGAACGCCGAGCAGATGTGCGGCGCGGATCGCCTGCAGCAGTTCAGCCGAGGGAATAGCAGCCTTGACGCCGAGCAGCAGCCCCTCGCCTCGGATATCCTCGATCACATCGGGATAACGATCCTTCAGCGAGGCGAGGCCCTGGCGGAAGACGAGGGCGACGTCGCGCACCTGCTGGAGGAAGCCATCGGCGAGGATGATGTCGAGCACGGCGCCGCCGACGGCCATGGCGAGCGGATTGCCGCCATAGGTCGAGCCGTGCGTGCCGGCCTGCATGCCGGAGGCGGCCTCTGACGTGGCCAGGCAGGCGCCGAGCGGGAAACCGCCGCCGATGCCCTTGGCGACCGCCATGATGTCGGGGGTGACGCCCGACCACTCATGGGCAAAGAGCTTGCCGGTGCGGCCGACGCCGGTCTGGACCTCGTCGAGGATCAGCAGCAGGCCGTTTTCGTCGCAGATCTGGCGCAGCGCCCTCATGAATTCGGGGGTGGCGGGGCGCACACCGCCCTCGCCCTGCACCGGCTCGATGAGGATGGCCGCCGTCGCATCGGTGATGGCGGCGCGGACCGCTTCGATATCGCCGAAAGCCACCTGATCGAAGCCCGGCGCCTTGGGGCCGAAACCTTCGAGATATTTCTCCTGGCCGCCGGCGGCGATGGTCGCGAGCGTGCGCCCATGGAAGGCGCCTTCGAAGGTGATGATATGGAAGCGCTCGGGATGGCCCTTGGAAAACTGGTAGCGACGCGCCGTCTTGATCGCGCATTCGAGCGCCTCGGCGCCGGAATTGGTGAAGAACACCTTGTCGGCGAAGGTCGCGTCCGTCAGCCGCTTGGCCAGGCGCTCCTGGCCGGGGATTTCATAGATGTTGGAGAGGTGCCAGACCTTGTCGGCCTGCTCCTTCAAGGCGCCGACCACATGCGGGTTGCTGTGTCCGACCGAGGTAACGGCGACGCCGGCGCCGAAATCGAGATAACGCTCGCCGCCTTCGGTGATCAGCCATACGCCCTCGCCTCGCTCGAACCGCAGCGGGGCACGAGAATAGGTGTCATAAAGCGGCGCGGCTTCGGCCATGGCGCGGGTCTCCCGATCAGCGTTGTCTAGCAACGGACTCCGGCTAAGAAAACCAGGCCCGAAAAATCAAAAATGCCGCCTTGCGGCGGCCAGCGGTACTATTTCCTTTTCGCGCTGCAATGTCAACAAAACTGCGCCCTTAGCGCATGCAGCAAGGTTGTACAGCGGTGTTTTCGACCTTCAACAGGCAATATTGCAGAAATGCCACGCCGGGGCAGCAAGTTGGGGAAAACTCCGAATTCGATTCATCCGGATTCATGCGACTCTTGTCACGGAGTCAGGCTCACACTAGGTTAAAGTTCAATTACTAGACTGCATGCGGCGGAACTAGTCACCAAAATTGATCAGGCGTTTCTTGTTTCGGAGGCTTCCGGGACAACGGTGAGGGATTCTGCCATCACCAACGCGAAAGGTGGAGACAGGGCATGAACTGGACAGACGAGCGGGTCGAGAAACTCAAGAAGCTTTGGGCCGAAGGACTGAGCGCCAGCCAGATCGCGGCACAACTTGGCGGTGTCAGCAGAAACGCTGTGATCGGCAAGGTACACAGGCTGAGCCTTCCCGGCCGCGCCAAGGCCGGCGGCACGGCCGCCACGGCGCGGACGCCGAAACGCAATACATCTGCGCCGCGCGCGCCGAACTACGCCTCGCGGATCGCTACCCGCACCGTCACCCGCCAGCAGGGCGCGACGATGCTGAAGGAAGAGATCGAGATCGAAACGGTCGAGGAAATGGAATACGTGCCGAGGGGCAACGTGGTCGTGCCGATCTCGCGCCGCCTCGGCCTGACGGAACTGACCGAACGCACCTGCAAGTGGCCGGTCGGCGATCCGCTGAAGGACGACTTCCACTTCTGCGGCTGCGAGTCCCCGGACAATTCGCCCTATTGCAGCTATCACCAGAAACTCGCCTACCAGCCGATCAACGAACGCCGCCGGGCAGCGGCGCGGGCAAGCTGAGCGGGTAAGGCATTATCGAGATGCAAAAACGGGCTGCAAGGCCCGTTTTTTTGTGAGTGCGTTGGGTGTGGCTGCCCCTCCGCCTGCCGGCACCTTCTCCCCGCGCGCGGGGCGAAGGGGATATGCCGCAACCTCTCGGCCCTCACCCACCTCTCGCAGAGGCACGTCCCCTCGCCCCGTTTACGGGGGTCCGAAGGACGGGTCGAGACGCGTGGCTCGACCCCGGTCGGTTAGGGTGAGGGGCGGAGCTTGCTCGACTTTGTCAGATACCCCTCAGGCTTCCATCGAATAGCCGGCGCCGCGGACGGTACGGATGACGTCTTGCATGTTGGAGAAGTTCAGCGCCTTGCGCAGGCGGCCGACATGGACGTCGACGGTGCGTTCGTCGACATAGATGTCGTGGCCCCAGACGCCGTCCAAGAGCTGCGAGCGGGAGAAGACCCGGCCGGGCGACGACATCAGGAATTCCAGCAGGCGGAATTCGGTCGGGCCGAGGCGGACTTCGCGGCTCTTGCGGTGGACGCGGTGGGTTTCGCGGTCGAGTTCGATATCGCCGCATTTCAGCACGGTCGACAGCACCTCGGGGCGGGCGCGGCGCAGCATCGCCTTGACGCGGGCAACGAGCTCGGGGGTCGAGAAGGGCTTGACGACGTAATCGTCGGCCCCCGTCGACAGCCCGCGGACACGTTCGCTCTCTTCGCCGCGCGCCGTCAGCATGATGATCGGCAGGCGCTCGGTTTCCGGCCGCATGCGCAGGCGCCGGCAAAGCTCGATGCCGGAGACGCCGGGCAGCATCCAGTCGAGGATCAGAAGGTCGGGCGTGCGCTCCTGAAGCCTGATTTCGGCCTCGTCGCCACGAAGAATGGTATCGACCTCGAAGCCCTCAGCTTCGAGATTGTAGCGGAGAAGCACGCTCAGGGCTTCCTCGTCTTCAACAACTGCAACTCTCGGGATCATGCGTGTCGGTCTCCTCGCGCATGATCCTTAAACCGGGGGTGATTTAAGCAATGCATCCTGCGCAAATTCACAAAAATCGGCTGCGACCTCTTTGCGCGCCCCACATGGGCGCGCACGCAATCGTCTGGTTTAGGCGGTTATTCCGTGACCGCGCCGACGGTGTTGGCGCTGTCGTCCTTCGGACGGTCACCTTCCGGCTGGGCGCCGGTCGCCATGTAATAGATTGTCTCGGCAATGTTGGTGGCGTGGTCGCCGATGCGCTCGATGTTCTTGGCGCAGAAGAGAAGATGCGTGCAGCTGGTGATGTTGCGCGGATCTTCCATCATGTAGGTCAAGAGCTCGCGGAACAGCGAGGTGTACATCGCGTCGATCTCGTTGTCGCGCTCGCGGATCGCACTCGCCTTGTCGGCGGCGCGTGTCGTGTAGACGTCGAGCACTTCCTTGAGCTGGACGAGCGCCAGCTCGGAGAGATGCTCGAGGCCGCGGGCGAGCTTGCGGGGAACGCCGGTGCTCTGCACGGCGATGACGCGCTTGGCGGTGTTCTTGCCGAGGTCGCCGACGCGTTCGAGATCGGCGGCGATGCGGATCGAACCCATGATTTCGCGCAGGTCGGCGGCCATCGGCTGACGGCGGGCGATGGTGACGATCGCCTTGTCGCCGATTTCGCGCTCGGCGTGATCGAGGATCACGTCGTCGGAGATGACCTTCTGGGCGAGCGCCGTATCGCCGTTGACTAGCGCCCGGACGGATTCGGCGACCATCTGCTCGGCCAGGCCGCCCATTTCGGAAATCCGCCTGGACAGGAACTTCAGATCATCATCATAGGCAGAATAAATATGTGTCGATGCCATGGGGCTTTATCCTCGAATAACGGGAAGGCTTGGTGACGCCAAAATCAGCCGAAGCGACCCATGATGTAGTCCTGGGTGCGCGGATCGTCGGGATTGGTGAACATCTTGTCGGTGTCGTTCTCCTCGACCAGATTGCCGAGGTGGAACATGGCGGTGCGCTGCGAAACGCGCGCGGCCTGCTGCATGGAGTGGGTGACGATGACGATCGTGTAGTTCTCGCGCAGTTCGTGGATCAGCTCCTCGACCTTGGCGGTGGCGATCGGGTCGAGCGCCGAGCAGGGCTCGTCCATCAGGATGACTTCGGGGCTGACGGCGACGGCGCGGGCGATGCAGAGGCGCTGCTGCTGGCCGCCGGAGAGGCCGGTGCCGGATTCATGCACGCGGTCCTTGACCTCGTTCCAGAGGCCGGCGCGCTGCAGGCTGGTCTCGACGATCTGGTCGAGATCGGCCTTCGACTTGGCAAGGCCATGGATGCGCGGGCCGTAGGAGACGTTTTCGTAGATCGTCTTCGGGAACGGGTTCGGCTTCTGGAAGACCATGCCGACGCGGGCGCGCAGTTCGACGACGTCGATATCGGGATCATAGATATCGTCGCCGTCCAGCGTGATCTTGCCGGCGACGCGGCAACCGTCGATCGTGTCGTTCATGCGGTTCAGGCTCCGCAGAAAGGTCGACTTGCCGCAGCCGGACGGGCCGATCAGCGCGGTTACGGTGTTTTCGCGGATGTTCAGGTTCACATCGAAAAGCGCGCGCTTCTCGCCGTAGTAAACCGAGACATCCTGGCCGATCATCTTATACGGGACGTTGCTCATCTTCTGATCCAGCGCCTTTTCAACTGCAGCTTCCGTCAACATGTTCATGATCTGTAACTCCGTTTACCAGCGGCGCTCGAAGCGACGACGCAAGAGGATGGCGCCCATGTTCATGACGATCAGGAACAGGAGCAGGACGATGATGGCACCCGAAGTACGCTCGACGAAGGCCCGTTCGGCCTCGTTGGCCCACATATAGACCTGCACCGGCAGGGCCGTCGAGGGATCGAGCGGTGTCGTCGGCGCGTTGGCGACGAAGGCGACCATGCCGATCAGGAGCAGCGGCGCGGTTTCGCCGAGCGCGTGCGCCAGGCCGATGATCGTGCCGGTCAAGATGCCGGGCATGGCGAGCGGCAGAACATGGTGGAACACCATCTGCATCTTCGAAGCGCCGAGGCCGAGCGCTGCGGCGCGGATCGACGGCGGCACAGCGCGGAGCGCCGCACGGGTGGCGATGATGATCGTCGGCAGGGTCATCAGCGTCAGCACCAGGCCGCCGACCAGCGAAGCCGAACGCGGTAGGCCGACGAAGTTGATGAAGACGGATAGGCCGAGCAGGCCATAGACGATCGAAGGGACGGCGGCGAGGTTGTTGATATTGACCTCGATCAGGTCGGTCAGCCGGTTCTTCGGGGCAAACTCCTCGAGATAGATCGAGGCGGCAACGCCGATCGGCAGAGCGAGCGCCAGCACGATCAGCATCAGGTAGAGCGAGCCGATGAGGGCGACGCCAAGGCCTGCAGCCTCAGGACGGCTGGAATTGCCGTTGACGAAGAGGCCGGTGTTGAACTGCTTGTGCAGAGCGCCGCTCGCCTTCAGCTCGTTCATCCAGCCAACCTGCTTGTCGTTGACCTTGCGGTTCTTCTCATCGACCGAAAGGTCGATCTGGCCCTTGTTGGCGCTGTCGACATTGGCGTCGGCGAGCACGGTGACATTGACCGTCTTGCCGATGATCGTCGGGTCGGCGACGACCATGTCGCGCAGCTGGATCGGCGCGCCCTTGGAGAGCATGGCGGCTGCATCGCGCACGTCAGGCTTGCTCGAGGCGTTGATATTCAGCTGCTTGACGATCGCGTCGCGCAGCAGAACCGGATAATTGGCGGCAATCAGCACCGAAGGGTCGGTCGCACGCTTATTGCTGGGGTCGATCGTCTTCTCGGTGAATTCGATCGGCAGGGTGATCGCCGTCTGCTGGAAGGCGGTGTAGCCTTTGCCGATCACCGTCCACAGCAGGATGAACAGGAAGACGAGACCGAAGGTGATGGCGGCGATGCCATAGGCCTGGAACCGGCGTTCGGCGGCGTAGCGGCGCTTGATGCCGATATCGCGGCGCGCTGGCGCCTTGGAGACGGTGACGCCTGATGTGGGAGAAACAATATCCGTCATTCGTACTGCTCCCGGTATTTGCGCACGATGTAGAGCGCATAGATGTTGAGGCAAAGCGTGATGCAGAACAGCGTGATGCCAAGAGCGAAAGCAACCAGCGTCTGCGGCGAGGTGAACTCGAGGTCGCCGGTCAGCTGATTGACGATCTTGACGGTCACCGTCGTCATCGGCTCGAAAGGATTGATCTGGATGCGGGCGGCGACACCGGCGGCCAGCACGACGATCATGGTTTCGCCGATGGCGCGCGAGGCGGTCATCAGCAGCGCGCCGACGATGCCGGGAAGAGCGGCCGGCAGAACCACTTTCTTGATGGTTTCGGAGCGGGTGGCGCCGAGACCGAGCGAACCGTCACGCAGTGCCCGCGGCACGGCGGTGATGATGTCGTCCGACAGCGAGGAGACGTAGGGGATCAGCATGATGCCCATGACGATGCCGGCGGTCAGAACGCTCTGCGCCTGGATGAAGTTGGTGTAGTTGCCGGAGAGCAGGCCGCTGATCTGAGCGGAGAAATCGCGCAGGAACGGGCCGACGGTGACGAGCGCGAAGAAGCCGTAGACGATCGTGGGAATGCCGGCCAGCACTTCGAGCAGCGGCTTGGCGATCCCGCGCAGCTTCGGCGAGGCGTATTCAGCCATGTAGATGGCGGCAAAGAGGCCGACCGGCACGGCAACCAGCATGGCGACCAGGCCGATATAGAGCGTGCCGAGCAAGAGCGGGATCAGGCCGAACTGGCCGAAGGACGAACTGCCGGCGCCGGCAAAACGCGGGTCCCAGACGGTGCCGAAGAAGAAGTCGGCGGCGGGAACAGCGGCAAAGAAGCGGGCGGCTTCCGACAGCATGGAGAGCACGATGCCGATCGTCGTCAGGATGGCGATCGACGAGGCGAGCAGCAGGCCCCAGAGCATGACGCGCTCGACCCGGTTGCGGGCGCGGAAGCGGGGCGCGATGGCGCGCAGCGCATAGAAGGCGCCGGCAACGGCGAGAATGAAGACGACCGCCGTCATGGCGAGGCGGCTCGATGTGCTCATGGCGTTGAGCGTCTTGGCGGCGCCGAGCATGTAAGGCAGCGGCTGGCCGGCAAGCGGCACGCCCTTTTCGCTGAGCTTGGCCTGGAGAGCCGCCGGATCGGTGCCGACTGCTGCGGTTTCATCCGCGGTCAACATCGTCAGGCCGCGGGCAAGCGTCGCCACCATGGAATAACCAAGATCCTGCTCGACGGCGGGCTGAGCCTTGACCTCGTCAGGGAAGTGGCTGCGAACCGAGGACTGGATGATGCCGGGGCTGACCGAGAGCCAGACGCAGAGGATGATGAGGGCGGGAAGAACCGCCCAGATCGCCGCATAGGCGCCGTAATAGGCCGGCCGTGAATGCAGAGCGGAGGATTTGCCTCCGGCAAGAGCCGAGGCCCGGCTGCGCGCGACCAGATAGGCGGCGGCGCCGATCACCACAAGGCACAAAAGTATGATGGATGTGCTCATTCGTTACGTCCCCAGGCCCGCAGCCCCAAAAAGCCCAATCATGCGGAATGAATTCAACCCTGCGGCGGCGGCAACGCCGGCGCGAGGGGGTAAGTCAATGCCGGCGCGGGCTTTGCAGCGCCGCGCCGGCAAAGTGATCACATGGACTTGCCGGCTTCGACGTCCTTGCGGATCGCGTCGCGCTCGGCATCGGGAGCAGCAACCAGGCCGTATTCGACGAGCGGGCTGTCGGGGCCGATCATCTGGTCGGATACGAAGAAGTTGACATATTCCTTCAGGCCCGGAACGGCGCCGAGATGCGCCTTCTTGACGTAGAAGAACAGCGGGCGGGAAACCGGGTAGGTGCCGTTGGCGATCGTTTCCGTCGACGGAACGATACCGCTCATGCTCGCAACCTTGAGCTTGTCGGCGTTGTTTTCGTAGAAGGAGAGGCCGAATACGCCGACGCCGGTCTTGTTGGCGGCGATGCGGGCGAGCGTTTCCGGATAGTCGCCGTCGATGTCGACAGCAGCGCCGTCCTTGCGGACTGCGACGCAGGCCTTCGTCTGAGCGGCCTTGTCGGAGATTTCCTTGGCGATGACGTCGAGAGCACCCGAAGCCTTGCAGCCGGCAGCGAGAACGTTCTGTTCGAAGACTTCGCGGGTGCCGTGCTTTTCGCCCGGGATATAGGCGGCGATATCAACAGCCGGAAGCTTCGGGTTGACTTCCGACCACTTCTTGTAGGGGTTGGCGACGAGCTTGCCGTCGACGACGACCTGGGCTGCGAGGGCCTTGTAGATATCTGCGGGGACGTAGGCAACATCCGGATTGGAAGAGTCGGTTGCGAAGACGATGCCGTCATAACCGATCTTGACTTCCTGGATGTCGGTTACGCCGGCAGCCTTGCAGGCTTCGGCTTCGTTCTTGTTGATCGGACGCGAAGCGTTGGCAATGTCGATGGTGTCTTCGCCAACGCCCTTGCAGAATTCCTTCAGACCAGCGCCCGTGCCGCCGGATTCAACGACCGGCGTCTTGAAGTTGGTGAAGGTTTCGCCGAAGGACTCGGCAACGATCTTTGCGTAAGGCAGGACGGTGGACGAACCAGCAACCTGAATCTGGTCGCGGGCGACGGCAGCGCCAGCGAAAGCGGCGGTTGCAGCGAGCGCGGCAACGGTGAGCTTGAAGGTGTTCATTAGAAATCTCCCGCATTGGGCTTGTGTGAGTGCGGCCTTTCGAGAGGCCCTCGCAGTGCCTTTTTTCATCGGCGGGACTCTCTTAGCGCTGTAAGCACCGTCCTTTTATGTCAAATCGGTGAAACATTTGTGACAGGTTAAGTTGTTGATATTCAATATCAATTTCTACACACCTGGAGTGGATGCGTCACAGGGATCTGAATTTTTGGCCGCTTAACTACTTTGTGTTGCAGAACCACATAGCACACCAGAAAGTGAAGACTCTTGCATCCTTTCATTGAGATCGTACCGTGTGTCTGCCCCTCATCCGCCTGCCGGCACCTTCTCCCCGTTTTACGGGGAGAAGGGGATAAGCCGCGACCTCTCCGTCCCTCGCCAACGTCTCGCGGGGCAAGTCCCCTCTCCCTGTTTTTACGGGGAGAGGGTTAGGGTGAGGGGCAGGCAACAGCACGCCATCGCTAATCGCCCGCTGCCGGAAAGAACCGCAAATCCGTCGCCTCGACACGTTCGACCAGCCGTCCCTCGCAAATCGCAACGATCGTCTCCAGCACGGACGACAGTTCTCTGAGCACATCCACGTTCCAGAAGCGAACGACCGACCAGCCGTTGCCGGTCATGAAGACATCCCGAATTGCGTCGCGTCGATTGCCTGCGTGTTGGCTGCCGTCGATTTCGATCACCAGCCGCAGTTCACGGCAGGCGAAATCCGCAAAATAGGGACCGATCGGCAATTGCCGGACGAATTTATGTCCGTTGAGCCGCCGATCGCGCAGCTCATTCCATAGTTTGCCTTCCGCGTCATTGTCCGACTGACGCAACGATCGCGCTCGGGCGGTGGTTTTCGGCTTAGGGCCTCTCATCGATGTCGTTCCGTGTGATTTGCCCCTCACCCTAACCCTCTCCCCGTTTTACGGGGAGAGGGGACGTGCCATACGAGAGCGACAGGTCCCCTCTCCCCGCCTGCGGGGAGAGGGTTAGGGTGAGGGGCAGCCTCTCCATTCGGTCATTAGAACCGCACGGTGAAATCGGTGCCCTTGCCGACTTCTGACTTGACGATCAGCCGCGCCCTGTGGCGGGTGAGGATGTGTTTGACGATGGCGAGGCCGAGGCCGGTGCCTTTTTTCGAGCGGCTGTCCTCGATGCTGACGCGGTAGAAGCGCTCGGTCAGGCGCGGCACATGCTCGGCCGGAATGCCCGGTCCCTTGTCGACGATGCTGACCTCGACGGGCTGGCCGGCGCCGTTCTTCAGCCAGACATCGACGATCTTGCCCTCCTGGCCGTATTTGCAGGCATTTTCCATCAGGTTCTCGAACACCTGGACGAGTTCGTCGCGGTCTCCCAGCACCTCGACCTTGCCGTCGGGCAGATGCAGGTCGATGTCGACGCCGACATCTTTTGCGAGCGGCACCAGCGAATCCCGGACATGGCCGAGCAGCGGCACCAGATCAACCTTCTCATCCGGCGCGATATGTGATTTCAGCTCCAGCCGGGACAACGACAAGAGGTCGTCGACCAGCCGGCTCATGCGCGTCGCCTGGTCGAACATGATGGCGAGGAAACGCGCCTGCGCCTTCAGATCGTTCTTCGCCGGCCCCTGGATGGTCTCGATGAAGCCGCGCAGCGAGGCAAGCGGCGTGCGCAGCTCATGGCTGGCATTGGCGACGAAATCCGACCGCATGCGGTCGATGCGGCGAACCTCTGAAATATCGCGGAAGGAGAGGATGAAATAGCGCTCATGCGGCCCGCCCTCGGCCGAAAATTCAATAGGCGCGCTGCGGACGATATAGACGCGCTCCGACGGCAGCCGCTCGGCATGCTCGATCTGGTTCGGCGCGTTGGTGGCGATGGTTTCGCGCACCATGTCGAGCACGCCTGGTGAACGCATGCGGCCCGATATATGGGCGCCGAGCGCCACCTCGCCGAAGGCCTTTTCGGCTGCCCGGTTCTGGAAGAGCACCGAGGCATCGTCCGACAGCACCATGACCGGGATATCGAGGCCGGCGAGCGTGGCGGACACCTCCGGCAGGCGGCTCGGCAACACCTCCGGCTTGATCTCAACGGGCTCGGCCGGTTCTGCCTTGATATCAGGCGCCTCATTGAAAAGCGCGGTGACGACCATAACGAGCAGCAGGATGAGCACCACCCATTTGTTCATGCCGGCGGCAAGCGCGGCGAGCGCGCTGAGGATCGCCGCCAGCAGCACCGGCCGTTCGCGCCGGATGCGCGCCAACAGGCTTTTTCTCCACGGAGTTTCGTCTTGCAAGTGCCCTCGCGGCGTCGATTCGTGTTTCTTATATTGAACTCTGCCTGATAGCGGCAATTCATGACAGAAATTTTCGGGTTGCCGCTTCGATGCGAAAGGCCGCAGCCGAACCCGCGAAAAATTATCGGCGAATGCGAGAGATTTGATTTTCAACGGTAAATATGTTCGCCTGCAGGAAAGAAGCGATCGGGCTTAAGGAGGAGCATATGGCCGAAACCGTCGAAAGCAGGGCCGTGGAGCTGGAGATCCACGGAAAGCAACGCATCTTCGATGTCGACGATCCCATCCTGCCGGACTGGGTGGAGGAACACGCGCTTGCCTCCGGCGACTTTCCCCACAAGAAGAAGCTGAAGGAAGAGGACTATGTCGAGCAGCTGGAAAAGCTGCAGATCGAGCTCGTCAAGGTGCAGTTCTGGCTGCAGGCATCAGGCAAGCGGGTGATGGCGCTGTTCGAAGGGCGCGATGCGGCCGGCAAGGGCGGCGCCATCTCCGCCTCCTCGGAGAATATGAACCCCCGCCTTGCGCGCGTCGTGGCGCTGACCAAGCCGACCGAGCGCGAACAGGGGCAATGGTATTTCCAGCGTTATGTCGCGCAGTTCCCGACCGCAGGCGAATTCGTGCTGTTCGACCGCTCCTGGTACAACCGCGCCGGCGTCGAGCCGGTGATGGGCTTCTGCACGCCGCAGCAGTATGAGGATTTTCTCAAGCAGGCGCCGCAGCTCGAAAAGATCATCGCCCATGAGGGCATCTTCTTCTTCAAATTCTATCTCGATATCGGCCGCGAAATGCAGCTGAAGCGTTTCCACGACCGCAGGCACGATCCGCTGAAAGTCTGGAAACTGTCGTCGATGGACATTGCCGCGCTGACGAAGTGGGGCGATTACAGCGAAAAGCGCAATCGCATGCTGAAGGAAACCCATACGGATTTCGCGCCCTGGACGGTGATCCGCGCCAACGACAAGCGGCGGACGCGCCTCGAACTCATCCGCCACATGCTGAACCGGATGGATTATGACGGCAAGGACGAGAAGGCGCTCGGCACGGTCGACAAGGAGATCATCGGGTCAGGGCCCGGTTTCTTGAAGTAGGGTTTTCTGACGAGGCACGCCGGGGCTACCGGCTTTGCCGGGGCCGGGCCACCAGCTTTGCTGGGAGGACCGAGGCCATCGGCTTCGCCGAGGCTGGGATTATTGCCCCGGCAGGATGCGGATGGCGAAGAGGTTGATGCCGCGCGCCTTGCCGTCGAGATCGCTATTGATCGTCAGCGTGCCCGGTGCATTCGGCGCCAGCGAGCGGTCGAACTTCACCTGCAGCAGCGCATCCGATTTTTCGCGGGTGACATTGAAGCGATGGCGGGCGCAATTGCCGAGCGACTGGAAATTGCATTCGACGGTCACCTGCGTCGGCTCGTCACTTGTGGATTGCAGCGTCAGCGCGATCGTCGAGGATTTGCCGGCAAGCTGCTGCAGCACCGATGCGGGCACGCTGATCGAGATATTGCCGTCGGCCGCACCGCTCTCGGAAATCAGGCGGACGGCGGGGCCGTCATTCTCGGCGATCTTTTCGGTGCGCGCCCGCGGGCCGCTCTGGATCTTGTCGGCGTCATCAGGCTTGAACAGCGGGATCCAATCGGCCGAAAAGCTGTTCTGCGGATCGATGGTCACCGGCTCGTCGGTGTGAGGGGCGGCATTGCCGGCGCTGTCGTCATTGCCGGTGAAATCCTCGGGCTGGGTGCTGGCGGGCGGATTGGCGACGCTGGTGTCGCGCTCGGCGGCCGTCATCAGCAGGCCTGATGTATGCGCCCACCAGGCGCCGATGCCGATGAAGGCCAGCAGCACGCACCAGACGAGAAGCCTGGAAAAGAATTTGCGCGGCTTGCGGCGGCCTGCCGCCCGCTCCGGGCGGAAATCCATGTTGGTGGCGCGCTGACCGCGGGCAAGCCGCTCCTCACCGACCGGGGCGGCAGCCAGATGATCGGCCCTGCCGGCATGCACGTCGTCGAGGCTGAAATCGTCGCCGCGGCTGTGGGCCACCTCGGGAGCGCGGGTCCCGCCTGCAGCCACGGGGCCGTCGATGAGATTGTCGATATCGCCGACATCACCCGTTTGAACCGGCGGCGCCGGCATTTCCACGACGGGCGGAACGGGCACTTCAGGCGGCCTCTGGCGCGGGTGCAGGCGGTCGCGCTCCTCGCTCTCGATGGCGTGGATGGTGCTTTCCAGGCGATGGCGATGATGGGCAACGACCTCGGTCTCGGTGATATCCTGCTTGCGCAGGCCGGCTTCAAGCGCCTGGCGGGCCGACTGGTAGATCCTCGCTCGAACCTCCGGATTGTCGCGATCGGAATTGTCGAGCGCTGTTCTGATGGCCGTTTCTAATCCGCTCACTTCAAGTCCTTCACCTTGAACCCGGCATCGGACTGCAATCCCCGCCGTTCTCCATCAAAATTCGGTAGCGGCAAGTGCGGCAAACCGCAAGCCTTGCAGGCCAGGCTGTAGCGGATCGGCGGGGATAATCGCCAGGTTTTGCCGCTTGCGGACCTTATTCTACCAGCTTTGTCAGCCGCATATATTCGGGCAGAAATCGACGAAGGCGTGGCGGCCGCTCTTTTATCGGCTTTTCTTCTCTGTTATGAGATTGACGTTTTCGTAAACGTCAATGGAAGCGTCCACCATGGCCCTGCCCCCGATCCTCCGGGATAAATTGAGACTGCCGGTCATCGGCTCGCCGCTGTTCATCATCTCGCATCCGGCGCTGACGCTGGCGCAATGCAAGGCGGGTATCATCGGGGCGTTTCCGGCGCTGAACGCCCGGCCGGCAAGCCAGCTCGACGAATGGCTGGCCGAGATCACCGAAGAGCTTGCCCGCCACGACGCCGCCCATCCCGACAGGCCGGCCGCCCCCTTTGCCGTCAACCAGATCGTCCACATGTCGAACAAGCGGCTGGAGCATGATCTGTCGCTCTGCGTCAAATACAAGGTGCCTGTTGTCATCTCCTCACTCGGCGCCGTGCCCGAGGTCAACGCCGCCGTGCATTCCTATGGCGGCATCGTGCTGCATGACATTATCAACAACCGCCACGCCCATTCGGCCATCCGCAAGGGCGCCGACGGGCTGATTGCGGTGGCGGCCGGCGCCGGCGGCCATGCCGGCACGCTGTCGCCCTTCGCGCTCGTCCAGGAAATCCGCGAATGGTTCGACGGGCCGCTGCTGCTTGCCGGTGCCATTTCGACCGGCGGCGCCATTCTTGCCGCAGAAGCGATGGGCGCCGACATGGCCTATATCGGCTCGCCCTTCATCGCCACTGAAGAAGCGCGCGCCACTGAACCCTACAAGCAGGCGATCGTCGAAGGCGCTGCCAGCGATATCGTCTATTCCAACTATTTTACCGGCGTGCACGGCAACTATCTCAAACCCTCGATCGTCGCCGCCGGCATGGACCCGGACAACCTGCCCGCCGCCGATGTCTCGAAGATGGATTTCGAACAGGCGGTCGGCGGCGCCAAGGCCTGGAAGGACATCTGGGGCAGCGGCCAGGGCATCAGCGCCGTCAAGGCCGTCGAGCCGGTGGCCAAACTCGTCGACCGGCTGGAGGCCGAATACAAGGCCGCCCGCGCCCGGCTTCGCCTCTGAACCTGAACTCGCCGCCCCTGCCCTCTTTTTTGCCAAAGCCATGACAGGGCGCTTGAAATCTTCGGACAATGGCTGTATCAGCGCCATGCAAATCGCGGGCCGCATGCTTCGGCCGTGAGATGCCGCTTTAGCTCAGGTGGTAGAGCACATCATTCGTAATGATGGGGTCGCAGGTTCGAGTCCTGCAAGCGGCACCATTTTCCTAAATCAACACTTGAAACATGGGTTCTGACGGCAGGACTCAAAATTCAGACGTCATAGGGGCGAACCTGACCACCCGTAGCCACACCCCGCCACATGGGAAGAGAACGGAGGATACAGAGCCATCATCTTGAAGTCTTCGTGAACAGCGGAGATTCGTATCGTTCTACTGAGAATGCTTGGGAGGCATTCTCTCGCGTCGCAAGCGTTATAGTGTCTAGATAGCGCGAGATGGAGGACGTCCACAAACTCTTTGCAGCAGACGATGTCTGCAGCGGCCCTTCCTTGTAAAGTCTGCACAACAGCGGCTTTAACGGCCGCAGGATTGGCCAAAGCGACCTTTGACTTTGCAAATATGTAGCGCACGGCATTGCTGATATCGACAGCCAAATTCCTCGAGTTCAAAAAGCGATTGTATTTAAGCTCGTCAAAATCCAAATTAGCGGTGTGGTCCTGGGAGTATATTCTCAGAGCTCCAACAGCAGATGCTGCCTCGCAAATTTTATCAAATTCCGCTTTCGCTTGCGCCGCGCCGACTGTGTCTCTCATAAACTCCGACAAGATGCGCTGAAATATCCTGTTTTCAAGCAACTCCATTTCAAGATCGTATCGGCTAGTCACAAGGAGTAACACTCCGCTGGATAACCCGGTCGACACATCGTCATTGTCTCGGTCGCGTAAGAATACTGAGCCCTCATCGATGCCTTTTTGAGGAGCCATTCGGTACACAGCCATAAGGGTTTCCTTGCCATCGCAACTGAGAATGTTTGAGCGAGGAACTCGCAACGCGTTGGCTAGGACATCAACGTCGCTGTCACCTTCAACAATCAGAAACACTTCCTTTTTTGCGCTCCGCATCGCAAGCAACGTCGCGGCTTTGCTCTCGGCATCAAGATGTCTGTCTACAGAGTTCATTTAGACTTGGTCCGCCAGATCTACTAGAAGGTGTTTAAAACCCTGGAAAATTTGCGGGGAGTGAGTTGCAATAATGCTCTGGAACGGATTGGCCGACTGAATCCGTCTTAGATCCGACATGAACTCTAGTTGCCACACGACATGCAGTGAAATCTCTGGCTCATCAATCAAGACAAGCGACTCGCTCGGAGTCTCAAATATCAGCTTGAAAAGCATAATAAATTCATGCTTTTCTCCGGAACTCAGCCCTTCCAATTTCAACGAAATTCCGTCGCGGTAGACCGATGCGCCAAAGTCACGACCAATTGAAAGCTTTTTGGGCCTAAGTTTGCTAGACATCAGCTCACGGAATACTGATATCTTCGGAAAGATCTCGTCGTAGGTTCGCAGCTTCTCCTGAGAATCTTCGACGTAGATCTGCAGCGCATCCACAACCTTCGGCAGCAGATCATCGTCCGTTGAGATAATATTATCCGCCTGTTCGAACAGAATACCGGCTTCAGTGAGCGCTGCTCGCTGTTTTTCAATTCCGATAAGACTCTTCCTTAGATCATCGGGATTCGGGCTG
Organism: Rhizobium ecuadorense; assembly: GCF_001187535.1. Classification (GTDB taxonomy): domain Bacteria; phylum Pseudomonadota; class Alphaproteobacteria; order Rhizobiales; family Rhizobiaceae; genus Rhizobium; species Rhizobium ecuadorense. The sequence continues at coordinate 35,397 of NZ_LFIO01000459.1, read as the reverse complement.
ATCCCATCCCGAGCACGGGCTATCAATCTATTTGGAAAAGAACGATCCAGAGTTTGTGAGGTTGCGGCATAGTCTGAGTAGTTTTTATGCAGCAGCTTTGAAAGACTTGCGACTTGCCTCAGTATTTCTTCCTGAGAGGCGCCCTTCTCACCGTCTTGAGAAGTTGGTTTGGAATACAGCAAGCGTTGCGTTTCGATGAACACGCATTCAATCGGCTCCACACCCGACCAAACTGCAGAAGGCGCAACAGCGGTTAGCATTTCCCGGACACGAGGATCTGCTGCGATTTCGTGATAGTATTTCACCAGCGCTTCGCTGATAGGAAGGCTCACACCTTCGCGCAAATCCCTAACCATTGACGAGGATTCTGGCGACAGGAAGCGAACTCGTTCAAGCGCACGCAGTACCATTCGGTGATTAAGATTTTCGAGATGCGGTGGATCTTCGATAACTTCTTCGCCCGAAGCGTCATACCGCTTCATCGATACCCAGCTATGTTGTTCTTGCAACTCAGCAAAGCGAACCCAATCCGGATCCAAGACAGTCTTGTGACGTAGCGAGGGTTCATACCGAACTCGCTCTTCGTCTAGAGTCCTATCGAACTTCCACGTGGTGCCGTCCTGAAAGTTGATCTCCAGTGTCTGGAACGTATGGCTGGCTGTTCGTCGCAGGTTGAGGCTTAAGCAATCTTTTATCAGTGAGAGCAGTGCCGTTTTGCCGTAGCCATTGGGCGCGATGATGATGATGGTATCCGCGCCGTCAGGAAACGTTATCTCGTAGTCGAACACGCCCTGCAATCGTTCAACCGCAACCCGCCTGATCTTCTTTCCTAAGCTCACTTAGGTAGCCCTCTCTAAAACCCCATTCACAGCCATACGTCGCTGACCGGAAGCTCGGGTACTATCTGTGATATGACTTGATAAAGTGTAACTAGAGTATGTCGAGTGGCAATGGTTCGTCAAAGCTCAACCGTAAGTCAATCGACGCTGGTTTGCGACTGCGATTGTCCTCACGTCGAATGCTCCGTAAAGAGCAGATGCGGATCGGCGCAGAATTTCTCCTGCAAGGGAACCAGATTCGCAACCGGAAAGCGGAAGGGGAGGCGCCCCTTGGACCAGATGCCCTTGGTCCTGATCGGCATGTTTCCGCATCCAAGGGCGGGAGGTCCTCGCGGAGGTTTTACGGACACAGATCGCTGCGGTATTGGTGACGCAGGTGAGGTGAAAAACGGTGATATCACGGGCCGCAATGGCTTATAGCTGGTTGATGAACGGCCCGCTGTACTTCGTGCCGCAATTGATTCAGATCACCTGCTTGACGCCGCCGCTCGCAGCCATCCATCATCTTCCGTCATTCCATTCCAAACGGCGGCTTAAAGTCCGTATCGTCTCAATAATCAAGTCGCCGACAGCGTCGACATCGAGATTGTGATTTCGGGGCCACCGCGATGAATTCCGAGAGCGCAAAAACGCTGTGATTGCCATTCTCCAGGCAGATTTCGCCTCTAAGCAAACGACCGTGATGCCGTGGGCATGTGAGGAACAATGCCCCGCCAAGCAGGATTTCTCACTGAGACAACAAGCACGGAGAACATCATGTCCTGCAAACTCATCGCAATATCCCTCCTTTCCATCGGCCTTGCCGGCTCGGCCATGGCTCAGACGGCTGGTGGAGCGAATTCCAGCGGGCGGCTTTCGGTGGCGCCTGTTATCAGCGGCTCGGGAAGTTCCGGCTCGGGCTCGGCGGGCACCGGATCCGGCGGCACCGGTTCAACGGGCAGCGGGTCCGTCGGCACCGATCCCGGCACGACCGGCAGCACGAGCGGCAATGGCGGCGTTGAGCTCAACAGTGGCCGCAGCACGATCAATCCCGGCGGCGTGAATCCTGATCTCAAGCCGACGCCGGGTTGCACCGCCGGCTCCGGGGATACCGGCTCGGGCGGCGAGGCCTGCCCGCAGTGAAGATAGTCGGATGTCCGCCTTATAGAATGAGGGCCGGGGGCTGAGCGCCGGGCCTTCGTTGCGGCTGCCGTGAAACCGCATAAAACAACGGCTAGCGTGAGAACTGCTTTACCGGCCGGTTTCCAGGACGTAATAGTACCGCAACCCTCCGCAAGCGGCGATCGCCCTACCCAGCCCGCCATTTTCCGGCGTCCGCGGAGTACCCGAAGAGGATCGTCATGTCGAATGCAGCGCATCGCTCGAACCGCGTGCTTGTCGTCGCGACCATCATGTTCGCGACCTTCATGGTGGCGATCGAGGCGACGATCGTGGCGACCGCGATGCCCCGCATCGTCGGCCAGCTCGGCGGTTTTTCCTATTACAGCTGGGTGTTTTCGGCCTTCCTGCTGGCGCAGTCGACGACGACGGTGATCTACGGCAAGCTTTCCGACATATTTGGGCGCAAGCCGGTGCTGATCGGCGGCATCCTGATCTTCCTTCTCGGCTCTTTGCTCTGCGGGCTTGCCTGGTCGATGATGTCGCTGGTGCTGTTCCGGCTGCTGCAGGGCCTGGGTGCCGGCGCCATCCAGCCGGTGACGATGACGATCATCGGCGATCTTTTCAAGCTCGAGGAGCGCGGCCGCGTGCAGGGCGCGATGGCGACAGTCTGGGCGACCTCGGCCGTCGTCGGGCCGCTGGCCGGCGGCATCATCGTCGACAATATTTCCTGGGCCTGGATCTTCTGGATCAACCTGCCGATCGGCATTCTCTCGATCATCGCCTTCATGATCTTCCTGAAGGAGGAGGTGGCGCACAAGCAGGCAAAGATCGATTACCTCGGATCGGTGCTGTTTTCGATCTCGATCGTGGCGCTGCTCGTCATGCTGACGGAAACCGATGCCAGCGCCTGGATCCTGCTTTCGCTTTTCGCCGTCTTCGTCATTGCGGGTCTGCTCTTTCTCGCCCAGGAGAAACGGGCGCCGGAACCGATCATTTCGATCCCGCTCTGGAGCCGCCGGCTGATCGCCACCAGCAATGCGGCGACGCTGCTCGCCGGCATGGCGCTGATCGGGCTTTCCACCATCCTGCCGATCTATGTGCAGGGCGTGCTCGGCCGCTCGCCGATCGTTGCCGGCTTCACGCTGACCATGCTGGTGGTCGGCTGGCCGCTGGCAGTGATGCTTTCCAGCCGCTTCTATAAAGCCTTCGGCATTCGCCGGACGCTGCGCGTCGGCAGCCTGCTGTTTCCGTTCGGCGCCTGTTTCCTGCTCTTCCTGACGCCGGAGAGTTCGCCGGCATTGGCCGGCGCCGGCTCCTTCTTCATGGGCTTCGGCATGGGCCTGATCAGCCTCACCAGCATCGTGCTGGTACAGGACAGCGTCGAATGGTCGATGCGCGGCAGCGCCACCGCCTCGATCATCTTTGCCCGCAGCCTCGGCAATACGCTCGGCGCCACCGTGCTCGGCGCCATCCTCAATGCCGGCATCAATCATTATGCCGGCGGCGAGGCGGCGGCCGGCCTGCACGAGGCGCTGAACCAGCCGACCGGGCTTTCGGCGCTTGCCGCCGACCCGGCGATCCGCGCCGTCTTCAATGCGGCGCTGCATTGGAGCTTCTGGGGCGTGGTGGTCGTTGCGGTGCTGACCTTCTTCACCACCTGGCTGATCCCGGTGGCGCCGAGCCGGAAACGCGAGGGCGCGGCTCCGGCTGCGGCAAGCGAGGCGGCTTCGCATTAGGCGGTTCGGTCGGGCCGATGCGGGCGTTAACGAGGGCGAAATGGGCGTCAGAAATTATCTGATCGAAGGCGTTTCCGGCGCCGGCAAAACCATAGTCGCTGAAGAACTGCTTCAATGGAAATCAGCGCCCACGGGGCCAATCGCCGGGCATGACCAAACCTGTTGGGACGGAGTGATTGAATTGACCAACACTACTGGAGCTTTATACAATAGCTGCGAAACTCCGGGCCAGCCAAAACAACCCTTTGAAATCAATTGGCTCTCCTGGATTGTGCGACATTAATAATGCGGAACCATCGGATTGCTCAAGCAATCCAGCCGGCTGCACGCATCAGCCATGGAGAAACAAAATTATAAAGATCATGGTCTTGCTGCACAGCGCCGATGGCATGGCTTGGCAGTCTCCCCCGAAAGGCACCAGCCTGAAGACATTGAACGAAGCCGAAGAGCAAGGTTTCATCTTAATCCGCGGGGAATTTCAGAAACGGCAATTCCGTCTGACGGAGCTGGGCTCCGACTATGTCGGGCGCGACAAGCGTCGTCTGGAAGCGCGCAGGCTCTAAACCGATACCGCCCTTCACGGATGCGGAAGCGGCATAGCTTGCCGATCTGCTCAAGCGGCTGAGCGACAATCTGGATCAGATTGCGAGCACGGAGACTGCGTCAGGCGATTGATGCAGCACGCCCGAGAACGCCGCGGCGACCAGCGGGATCCGTCGCATAGGTTTAGAGGCAAGGGGTATTGGAGAAATGCTTATGCACAAAGGATCCTGTTTGTGGGGTGCCGTCTCTTTTGAGATCGAAGGCGATCTGCGAGCTCCCGACGCGTGTCACTGCTCCAAATGTCGAAAACAATCCGGGCACTTTTTCGCTTCAACCGACGTGCCAAGACATCAGATCACGATCCAGGGAGGCGAAAGTATTACCTGGTATCAATCCTCGGAAAAGGTCAGGCGTGGATTTTGCGCGGTATGTGGATCATCGCTGTTTTGGGATCCATCTCATCACGACTGGATTGCTGTGGCGATGGGCGCATTTGATGGCGCGACCGAAACCAAACTAAAAATGCATATCTTTGTCGGGGATAAAGGCGACTATTACGACATTGCCGACAACCTGCCTCAGAACAAGCAATAGCCGGAAGACGTCAGTGTCTATTTCGCGGCTGCGTCGCCTTATTAGAGGCCGTGCTGCCCTTCGGCGGCGCGCGGCGGTTTTCCAGAACGCGTGACAGCAGGTTCCGTTTTTTCGTGCGCTTGATCAGATCGATATCGCTGACCAGCTTTGCGCCGCCCTCGCGCCGCTCCAGGGTGATCTTGCGGCTATGGAAGACTTCGAGCTCGGCGCGATGCGCGACGCTGACGATGGTCACCTCCGGCAATTCCTCGATCACCATCTGCATCATCTTGTCCTGGCTCTTTTCATCGAGGGCCGAGGTTGCTTCGTCGAGCACGATGATATCGGGCGTGTGCAGCAGGAGGCGCGCAAAGGCGAGCCGCTGCTTTTCGCCGCCGGACAAGGTCTGGTCCCAGGGCGCGTCTTCTTCGATCCTGTCGTTCAGATAGTCCAATCCGACCTTTTTGAGGGCATCCTTGATCTTATCAAGCGTCCAGCTATCGGCGGCGCCGGGATAGGCGACCGCCCGGCGCAGCGTGCCCGACGGGATGTAGGGCCGTTGCGGCAACATGAACAAGCGGCGGTCGGCGTGAAAATTGACGCTGCCGTCGCCCCACGGCCAAAGACCTGATATGGCCCGCACCAGCGTGCTCTTGCCCGACCCGGATTCTCCGGCGACCAGCACCCGTTCGCCGGGTTCGATCGCCACCCGGGTTTCCGTGACCACGGCGGTGCCGTCGTCAAGCGACACGGAGAGATCGTTGAGGCTGAGCATCGCTTCGCCTTCCGTTTCGCCGCGTTTGATGCGCCCGAGCGCGTCGCTCTGTTCGGCCCGCTCCAACCCGTCGAGCGACATCATCAGCGAAGCGACGCGCCGGGCACAGGCGTTCCAATCGGCAAGACGGGGATAGTTGTCGACCAGCCATCCGAACGCGCCCTGGACGATGGCGAAAGCTGACGCTGCCTGCATGACCTGTCCGAGCGTCATGCTGCCTTCGAGAAACTTCGGCGCGCAGAGCAAGACCGGCACGACCGGGGCAATCAGCATCGATCCATGCGACACCAGCGTCGTGCGCATGTGCTGGCGGGCAAGCAGCGCCCATTGCCCGAGCACATTGGTGAAGGTTTTGTCGAGGTCGTTGCGTTCCTCCTCTTCACCGCCGAGCAATGCGATGCTCTCGCCGTTTTCCCGCACATGCGTCAGCGTGTAGCGAAATTCGGCCTCCGTCTGGTTTTTGGTCTCGGAGACCTGGACGAAATGGCGGCCGATGACCGCCATCGAACTGGAGGTGATCGCGGCATAGAGGACAGCGGTGACGACGAGAAAGCCGGGAATGGTGACGGTGAAACCGGCGATCGGCAGCGTCAATGCCCCGCCGATCGTCCACAGCACGACGATGAAGGTCGAAGCCGCCAGGAATGCGGAAATGACGCCGGCGATGAAATCGACGGGGGCTTCGGTGGCAATCCGCAAATCTTCGGAAATGCGCGCCTCGGGGTTCTTGTGGTCGCCGCCGATCAGGTTCAGCTGATAGTAACGGCCGTTTGCCAGCCAGCGCCCGATGACCGCAGTTGTCAGCCAGGACCGCCAGCGGCGCTGGATCATCATGCGAAGCGCGACCTGTGTGGTGACGACGGCGACGGTGCCGAGCACCAGCGGCACGAAGACGGCGCTGAGGAAATAGACGGTGGCGGCATCGTGTCGCTCGATGGCATCGAAAATCCCCCGATTCCACAGATTGATTCCATATTGGAAGCCGACATTGATGCCAATCAGGGCCAGCAGCCCGAGTGTGCACGGCCAGGCGAGCTTGTCGCCACTGCTGCCCCAGTAACGGCGGGCGCTGATCCAGAAACGCTTGAGCAGATACTTCTTGCGCGCCTGCTCGGCCTCCTCGGGCGTCAGCTCCGGACCGGGCTCGATGACATCCGGCGGGGGGACATCTGTAGGCGGCACGACCTCGACAGTCGATTCCTTCTCCTCGGGCGACGTCTCGGAACCTTGCGGTTCGGTGCCGTCAACCGATTGCGGTTTGAGTTTAGCGCCGGTCATAAGCACGATAACGGCTTATGGATCAGAAGGTTTCATGATGCCCGACGATTGGCGTTGTGCCGTGTGGCCCCCTCATCCGACCCTTCGGGCCACCTTCTCCCCGCTGGGGAGAAGAGGGGAGAATGCCGCTGCGCCATCGACCTTATTGGACGAAGTGCCTGTGAGCAGAAGGAAGCCGTTTGGCCACTGTCGGCGCGCCTTGCTCCCTCTTCTCCCCTCGGGGAGAAGGTGGCCCGCAGGGTCGGATGAGGGGGCCACACGGCACGCCTTTCACCTCAATCACTCTCCGTCGCCAGCTGCGGCAGGGATTGCAGCAGGGTCTGGCGGGCGGAGTGGAGATGCGCGCGGCAGGCGGTTTCGATCGCCGCCTGGTCGCCGGATTCGAGCGCGGCGATATAATCCAGATGTTCGTGGATGGCGCGCTCGTTGCGTTCGCGGGCGGCGGTCTTGTTCCACTGGTAGTGATAGTGGAAGACAATGGCGATGGCGTCGTAGAAATCGGCGATGAAGCGGTTCTTCGAGGCGCGGTGGATCAGGAGATGGAAGCGCTCGTCGAGGACGGAGAAATCCTTGAAGCGCTGATTGATGTCGGCAAGCATGGCGTGATGTTCGTCGCGGATAGCGGCGAGATCGGTCCAGGCCTGGCTATCCCTGGCAAGCCGGCCGAATTCGGCGGCGGAATGCAGCTCGAACATCTCGCGCACATCGGCCAGTTCGAGGGCGAATTCGCGGGTGAAGCCTTTCAGCGTCCAATGACTGTTCGGCCGCTTCTCGATCAGCCCGAAGCGGGAGAAGCGGATCAGGAATTCGCGCACGCTTGTTGTGCCGGTGCCGATCTCGCGGGCCAGCTCCAGCTCGTTGATCTGCATGCCGGGGGCGGCATCATCGGCGAGGATGCGCTGCATGAAGCTGCGCTCGATGATATCGTGCAGGGAGTCGGTTTCTTCGGAGGGAAAGAGATCGCGGTCGGTGGGCTGGCGCAGCACGATCTTCTGGCGCTTGTTCCAGCGGATGATGCCTTCTTCGCTGAGGCGGGTGAGGATGGCGCGGGCCGTCGAGCGGCTGACGCCGAGCTGGGCGGCGATCTCCGGTTCCGAGGGCAGTGCCGTATCCGTGCGCAGGGCGACGGCATACCTGTTGTAGGCTTCCTTGAAGACCGTATTCTGCCTTGCCACCAGACCCCGCTTTCCGCCCTCGTGCCCACTGCCCGGCTCTAAAGCAAGGCAAATAGACCGGGGCTTGTTCAAACGACCTTAGCTTATTTCCGGTCGCCTGCGGCTCATTGCCTCCCTCGTCCACAGGATCAATATTCCCGTTGACTTGAAAATGTTTATTGTAGATAAAAAACAAAATCAATGCGCTTTCGCCGATGCAGCGAGCGTTTCCTGAATTCAATAGTTGGAGCATGATGTCGTCCGAAAACCGCTCACACTTTTCGGTATCACGCTCTGGGGAGAAGAGACTTGGACAAACTGCCTTGGATCATCCTGTCGGCCGGTGACAATGTCGCGGTCGCAACGGCGGCCATCGCACCGGGTTCGACGGTTGCCGGCATCAAGACCTCCGAGAAAATCGACCCCGGCCACAAGGTGGCGATTGCGGATATTCCGCTTGGGTCCGCCGTGGTGAAATACGGACAGGCGATCGGCCGCACCACCGCCGACGTCAAGGCCGGCGACCATGTGCACAGCCACAATCTGCATTTCGAAAACGACCGGCTGGCGGCCACCGCCAATTCGGCGCCGGAAGCGGCGACTGATGAAGACAAGGCGCGGACCTTCATGGGCTATCGCCGCGCCGACGGACGGGCGGCGACGCGCAATTATATCGGCATCATCGCCAGCGTAAACTGTTCCACCACCGTCTGCCGGGCGATCGCCGACGAGGCCAACCGGACGATCCTGCCGCACTACGAAGGCATCGACGGCTTCGTGCCGATCGTGCACGACCAGGGCTGCGGCATGAGCTCGACCGGCGACGGCATGAATGTGCTGCACCGGACCCTTGCCGGCTATACCCGCCATGTCAATTTCGGCGGCGTGCTGATGATCGGCCTCGGCTGCGAGGTCAACCAGCTGACGCTCTACGGCCAGAGCGGTGCCGGCGCCGCCAAGCGGCATTTCAACATTCAGGATGCCGGCGGCTCGCGCCGCGCGGTCGAGCGCGCCATGGGCATGCTGCGCGAAATCGCCGCCGATGTCGGCAAGGAAAAACGCGTGCCGATCTCGGTCGGCGAAATCATCATCGGCCTGCAATGCGGCGGCTCCGACGGCTTTTCCGGCATTACCGCCAATCCGGCGCTGGGTGTCGCGGCCGATCTGCTGGCGGCCGCCGGCGGCACGGCCATCCTGTCCGAGACCTCCGAGATCTACGGCGCCGAACATCTGCTGCGCAGCCGCGCCGTCAGCGACGAAGTCGCCAGGAAGCTCGACGAGAAGATCGCCTGGTGGGAGGATTACGTCGCCCTGCACGGCGCCTCGCTCGACAACAATCCCTCGCCCGGCAACAAGCGCGGCGGCCTCACCACCATCCTGGAAAAATCGCTCGGCGCGGTTGCCAAGGGCGGGCGCTCGCCGCTGACGGCGGTCTACGGTTACGCCGAGCGGGTCACCGCCCCCGGCCTCGTCTTCATGGATACTCCCGGCTACGACCCGGTCTCGGCGACCGGCCAGGTGGCGGGCGGGGCGAATATGATCGCCTTTACCACGGGCCGCGGCAGCTGCTTCGGCTGCCGGCCGGCGCCGTCGCTGAAGCTTTCCAGCAATTCGGCGCTCTATGCCTCGATGGAAGAGGATATGGACATCGATTGCGGCACGATCGCCACCGGCGACGCGACGATCAGCGGCAAGGGCCGCGAGATCTTCGAGCTGATCGTCGACACGGCCTCCGGCAAGAAGACCAAGAGCGAACTCTTCGGCTATGGCGACAATGAATTCGTGCCGTGGCATCTGGGCGCGACTCTCTAATCTAAAAAGAACACCCCAAGGCTTGGCGAGGAGGCATGATGAAGACGAGACGGATCGGCAAGACCAAGCTCGAGGTGACCGAAATCAGCTTCGGCGCGGCAGCGCTCGGCGGTCTTTACCGCGCCTGCCCGCGCGAGGTAGCGATGGAAACGCTGCAGGCGGCCTGGGACAGCGGCATCCGCTATTTCGACGTCGCCCCCTGGTACGGCCTCGGCCTTGCCGAACGCCGCGTCGGTGATTTCCTGCGCGACCAGCCTGATGGCTCCTACGTGCTGTCGACCAAGGTCGGCCGGCTGCTTCGGCCGGTGCCGACCGGCACCGTGCCCGATTACAGCTATGTCGATCCGCTCTCCTTCGATGCCGATTACGACTATTCCTATGACGGCATCATGCGCTCTGTCGAATTCAGCTATGCCCGCCTCGGCCTCAACCGCATCGATATTCTCTACGTGCACGATATCGGCGGCTATACGCATGGCGCGGCGAAGAATGCGGTCTACCAGAAGCAGCTGCTCGATTCCGGCATCAAGGCGCTCGAAGAACTGAAATCCTCAGGCGCGATCGCCGCCTTCGGCCTTGGCGTCAACGAAGTGCCCGTCTGCCTCGACGTCATGCGCAACGCCGATCTCGACTGCATCCTGATGGCCGGCCGCTACACGCTGCTCGACCGGTCGGCGGTTGCCGAACTTCTGCCGCTCTGCCAGCAGAGGGGCACGTCGCTGGTCGTCGGCGGCGTCTTCAACTCCGGCATTCTCGCCACCGGCCCGGTGCCGGGCGCCCATTTCGACTATATGCCGGCCGATGACGAGGTGCTCGCCAAGGTCGGCGCCATGGAGACGATCGCCAAACGCCACGGCGTGCCGCTGGCCGCCCCCGCCCTGCAGTTTCCGCTGCGCGAACCGATCGTCGCATCGGTGCTGATCGGCACCGCCAAGCCGTCGAGCCTGATCCGCAACATGGAGATCGTCGAGCCGCGGCTTGCCGATGAGATCTATGCCGAATTCGAGCCCTATACGCTGGTCGCGCCGCCGCTCGGCGCCGAAGCTGTCCGGGTCTGAGGAGACACTATGCTCAAGGGTATTCATCCGCTGCTCGGCCCCGACCTGCTCCACGCGTTGAAGACGATGGGACATGGCGACGACATCGTCATCGCGGACGCCAATTTCCCCTCTGGTTCGATGGGCCCGCCGGTCATTCGCGCCGACGGCGTCAGCGCCACCGACATGGCCGAGGCGATCCTCGCCCACATGCCGCTCGACACTTTCGTGCCTGAGACAGCCTGGCGGATGGAGGTGGTCGGCGACCCGCACGCCGTGCCGGAGGTCTGCGCCGAGTTCCAAAAGATCGTTTCCCGGCGCGCCGGCGATTTTGCGATCGTGCCGGTCGAGCGTTTCGCCTTCTACGCGATGGCCCGCAAGGCTGCCTATATCGTCGCAACGACGGAATTCCGGCTCTACGGCAACCTGATTTTGAAAAAGGGCGTCGTGCATCCGCATGAGGTCGATCTCGGCCAGTAGCTATTTTAGGCTATCGTTGTATTGGAATAAAATCAGTTGCTTGGGAGGATTTTACCAAAGCAAAAAAGCCGGATCGGCACTCTTGCAATTTGATTGCGCCTCGGCTAGCTTCTCCCTGCAAATGTTTTTTATCGATAAAAATCGTCCGCCTGCGTTCAGCGGCCGGTTTATTCGGAGGAGAACGCATCCTGAGAGGAGAACCCTTATGACCATCGTGAAATCCCTTCTGTCGCGCCGCGCCTTTACCGCGCTCGCCGGCGCCGCCGTCATCGCCACGGCGATGCCGGTCACGTCCTTTGCCGCCGACGTGACGATCCCGATCATCGTCAAGGACACGACGTCCTTCTACTGGCAGATCGTTCTGGCCGGCGCCCGCAAGGCCGGCAAGGATCTCGGCGTCAACGTGCCGGAACTCGGCGCCCAGGCGGAATCGGACATCAACGGCCAGATCAGCATTCTGGAGAACGCCGTTGCCGGCAAGCCGGCCGCCGTCGTCATTTCGCCGACCGAATTCAAGGCGCTCGGCAAGCCGATCGATGAAGCCGCCAAGTCGGTTCCGATCATCGGCATCGATTCAGGCGCCGACTCCAAGGCGTTCAAGTCGTTCCTGACGACCGACAACGTCCAGGGCGGCCGCATCGCCGCCGACGGTCTTGCCGCCGCCATCAAGGAGATGACGGGCAAGGAAGAAGGCGAAATCGTCATCCTGACCAATCTTCCCGGCGTCGGCTCGCTGGAGCAGCGCCGCGAAGGCTTCCTGGATCAGATCAAGACCAAGCATCCGGGCCTCGAGGTCATCGCCGACAAGTATGGTGACGGCCAGGCGACGACCGGCCTCAACATGATGACGGACCTGATTACGGCCAATCCGAAGCTCGTCGGCGTCTTCGCCTCGAACCTGATCCTGGCGCAGGGTGTTGGTCAGGCGATCGCCGAAAACAAGCTCGGCGACAAGATCAAGGTCATCGGCTTCGACAGCGACGACAAGACGGTCGGCTTCCTCAAGGACGGCGCCATTGCCGGTCTCGTCGTCCAGGACCCCTACCGCATGGGTTATGACGGCATCAAGACCGCGCTTGCCGTCTCCAAGGGCGAGAAGGTCGAAGCCAATGTCGATACCGGCGCCAACCTCGTCACCAAGGCGAATATGGCCGATCCGAAGATCGACGCCCTGCTGAACCCGAAGATCAAGTAAACAAGACAGACAGGCCGCGCCAGTTTTTAAAAACCGGCGCGGCTTTTTCCATCATGCTATGGTTTGCAAGGGTGGAAATGAGGCGACCAAGAGGAGGAGAGGTCCATGATCGGACTGGAAGAGGTCAGTCATCGCCATGATGACAGCGCCACGCTGAAAGAGGCCAATCGCATCCCCACCGGATCGCCCATCCTTGAGCTCAAGGGCCTGCAGAAGAATTATGGTCATGTTCAGGCGCTGAAGCCGGCGACGCTGACCTTCCTCGCCGGCGAAATCCACGCCATCGTCGGTGAAAACGGCGCCGGCAAATCCACCCTGATCAAATTGCTCACCGGCGTCATCACCCGCACGGCCGGCGAAGTCCTCTGGTGCGGCCAGCCGGTGGGGCTGTCGACGCCGAACGAGGCGATCGCCCGCGGCATCAACGCCGTACACCAGGAAGTCGTGCTCTGCCGGCACCTGACGGTCGCCGCCAACCTCTTTCTCGGCGATGAGGTCAACCGATACGGCCTGATGCGCAAGAAGCAGATGGAGAAGCTGGCGCAGGCCGTGCTCGACGATCTCGGCTTCGGCCTGCCGGCCGGCGCGCTGCTCAGCTCACTGACGATCGGTCAGCAGCAGCTGGTGGCCACGGCGCGCGCGGCGATGCGCGGCACCCAGTTCCTGATCTTCGACGAACCGACTGCCTATCTCACCCGCCAGGAATCGGCGCAGCTCTTCAAGCTGATCCGCCGGCTGCAGGGCGAAGGCGTCACCATCGTCTATATCAGCCACCGCATGGAGGAAGTCTTCGAGCTTGCCGACCGCGTCTCGGTGCTGCGCGACGGCACCCATGTCGGCACGCGGCTGATCGGCGAGACCAATGACGCCGAGCTGATCGCGCTGATGATCAACCGCTCGATCGAACAGATCTACCACAAGGAAGAGATTGCCATCGGCGAAACGATCGTCGAGGTCCGCGGCCTTTCGGGCCCGGGCTTCGAAGACGTGTCGCTGAGCGTCAAGGCTGGGCAGATCGTCGGCCTCTACGGCCTGATCGGCGCCGGGCGCAGCGAATTCGCGCTCGGGCTCTATGGCCGCCAGCCGACGACGGCAGGCGACATCCAGTGGATGGGCAAGCCTGTCGATATCAAGAACGAACGCACCGCGATGGAACTCGGCATAGCGCTGGCGCCGGAAAGCCGGCGCGACCAGGGGCTTTGCCTCAACCTGCCGATCGGCCTCAACATCAACCTGCCGGTGTTCGGGCGTCTCAGCCACGGCCCCGTCATCAACCACGCGCGGGAATCGGCCAATGCCGACAGGCAGATCCGCGATCTCAGCATCAAGACGCCGAGCCGGCGGGTTCCGGCCTCCAGCATGTCGGGCGGCAACCAGCAGAAGATCGTCATCGGCAAGTGGCTGAGCCATGGCGCCAGGCTGTTCATCTTCGACGAACCCACAGTCGGCGTCGACGTCGGCACCAAGGCGGAAATCTATCGGCTGTTCGCCAAGCTGCTGAAGGAGGGCGCCGGCATCATCCTGATCTCCTCCTACCTGCCCGAGGTCTACGAACTGGCCGACCGGCTGCACGTCTTCCGCGGCGGCAGGATCGTCGCCAGCCATGATTTCCACGCGGCGACGCATGAGGAAGTGCTCAGCGAAGCGATCGGCGTCTGAGCAAAAGCAATTCCAGCAAAAGTGCTTAGCGGTTTTGCGTCCGGAAATTGCGTGAGAACAAAGAGATAGAGCATTTCCGTGGTTCGGAGAAAAACGGAAATGCTCTGAGAGGGAGAAAATTCATGACTGCCACCCCCACCGAAATCGTCGCGCCGCCGCCGCGCCGGAAAATGAACATCCTGTTCGGCCTGACGCTGATCGGCCTGCTGGTCTTCCTCTGGGTCGTGCTCGGCCTGGTCACCCCGAGCTTCTGGACGCCGCTCAACATTTCGAACCTGCTGCGTCAGGGCGCGATGACGGCGATCCTGGCGCTCGGCCAGACCTTCGTCATCATCACCGCCGGCATCGACCTTTCGGTCGGCGCGATCGTCGGCTTCTGCACCGTCATCATCGCCTGGCTGCTGCAGGCGGGCGTGCCGCTCTGGGGAGCGATCATACTAACGCTGGCAATCGGTGTGGCGATCGGCGCCTTCCACGGCTTCGGCATCGTCCATATGGGCCTGCCGCCCTTCATCATCACCCTGGCAACCCTGACATCGCTGCGCGGCATCGGCCTGTTGATCACCAACGGCTCGACGATCAGCATCACCGACGAGAGCTTCAGCAATTTCGCGCGGGCCGATTTTCTCAGTATTCCGAGCCTGTTCTGGATGGTCATCCTGGTGGCGGTGCCCTCCTTCGTCTTCCTGCATCTCAGCCGCTGGGGCCGCTATCTCTTCGCCGTCGGTTCGAATGCGGAAGCCGCGCGTCTTTCCGGCGTCAACGTCAAGGGCATGATCTACCTCGCCTATATCCTCTCGGCTGGCTTTGCCGCCTTCGTCGGCGTGCTGCTCGCTTCGCGCATCGCCATCGGCAATGCGACCCAGGCCGACGGCTGGGAACTGCAGGCGATCGCCTCCTCCGTCATCGGCGGCACCAGCCTGTTCGGCGCGGTCGGCTCGGTGCACGGGCCGCTGATCGGCGCCTTCATTCTCGCCACCATCAACAACGGCGCCAACCTTCTGAACGTCAACTCCTTCTGGCAGCGCATCATCACCGGTCTCTTGATCATCGTGATCGTCTTCTTCGACCAGTTGCGCCGCCGCAAGAGCAATTGAGTGGCGAGCAGGAGATCGCCGCCTGCCCGCCCCTCATCCGCCTGCCGGCACCGTCCTTCGGACCCCCGCTCGCGGGGAGAAGGGACCAGGCCGCAACCTCTCGGTCCCTCGCCAACGTCTCGCTGGGCACGTCCCCTCGCCCCGCGAGCGGGGAGAGGGTTAGGGTGAGGGGCAAATCTCGCGACATAGAGTAAAAACGAAGAATCGAGATCCGTCATGAAAGCAGTCGTTTGCCGGGAGCCCGGCGTGCTCGAGATCGCCGAACGCCCTTCGCCTGCGGCACCGGCACCCGGCTGGGTGCGGTTGGCCGTCAGCCATGTCGGCATCTGCGGCACCGATTATCACATCTTCGAGGGCAAACACCCTTTCCTCGAATATCCCCGGGTGATGGGGCATGAGGTCTCGGCGACGGTGCTGGAAGCCGGCGACGGTGTTGCCATGGCGGTGGGAACACCCGTCATCGTCAATCCCTATCTGTCCTGCGGCCAATGCGTCGCCTGCATCAAGGGCAAGCCGAATTGCTGCACCAATATCAAGGTGCTCGGCGTCCATACGGACGGCGCATTCTGCCAGGAGATCTCGGTTCCCGCAGGCAACCTCTACGCCGCCGAGGGCTTGAGCCTCGAGGCGGCGGCAACCGTCGAGTTCCTGGCGATCGGCGCCCATGCCGTGCGCCGCTCGATGACCGGCGCCGGTGCCAAGGCGCTCGTTATCGGCGCCGGCCCGATCGGGCTCGGGGCGGCGATCTTCTCGCGCATTGCAGGCCATGGCGTGACGCTGCTCGATACCAGTGCCGAGCGGCTGCAGATGGCCTCGGACCGTTTCGGCTTCACCTCCGGCATCGTCGCCAACGAGCAGACGGCGGACGCCGTGCGGGACAAAACCGATGGCGACGGTTTCGACGTGGTCTTCGACGCCACGGGTTACGGCCCTTCGATGGAGAAAGCCTTCTCCTTCGTCGCCCATGGCGGCGCACTGGTGCTGGTCAGCGTCGTCAAGGACGACATCCGCTTCTCCGACCCCGAATTCCACAAACGCGAAATGACGCTGATCGGCAGCCGCAACGCCACCCGCGCCGATTTCGAGCACGTGGCGGCTTCGATCGCCAAAGGCCTGGTGCCGGTGGACAAGCTCATCACCCATCGCACGACGCTTGCCGATACGCCACGCGACTTGGCGCGGTGGGCGCATGAGAAGAGCGGGCTGATCAAGGCGGTGATCAGGGTTGGTTAGGGAGGGTTAGCGCCCCGTTTCGCCGAGCTGGATCGGCGGGACAAGCCCCTCATCCGCCTGCCGGCACCTTCTCCCCGCTTGCGGGGCGAAGGGGGCGAGCCGCGACCTCTCCGTTCCCCACTAACCTCGCGCAGGGCACGTCCCCTCTCCCCGTCAGAACGGGGAGAGGGTTAGGGTGAGGGGCAGCCGTTAAGCGCTGTGTTTGCGTCGGCGGCGCTCGCTAACCCACCGCCGCAATCACCCTGCACATCTCCCTGACCACCGCGACATCCGTCTTATTCATACTCTTCGCCTCGAAACCAAAGGCGACCGCACGCGGATCGGCGCTTTCCACAGGCAAGCTGCAGGACCCATGCACCTCGCGGGCACCGGTTGCCTGCAAGATCGCCCCGGCATTGGCCGGGCGGATGCCGCTGCCGGGCATGATGGATATGCGCCCAGTCGCCTTGGCCGAGAGGCGTTGCAGGGTTTCGATTCCGTCGGGTGCCTTCAGCGCGCAGCCGGAGGTCAGGATGCGCTCACAGCCGAGTTCGACCGCCTGTTCCAGTGCCTGATCGGCATCCGGCACCAGATCGAAGGCGCGATGCAGGGTCGAGCCGAGGCCTGCAGCATGCGCCTTCAGACGGTGGATCAGCGGCATGTCGAGGGTACCATCAGGCCGATTGGCGCCGATGACGACGCCGGCGAGGCCTGCGGCGCGCACGGCGTCGATATCGAGCAGCATCGCTTCCTCGTCCGTCCTGCCGAAGATGAAGGGGCCGGCATGCGGGCGGATCATTGCGTAGACCGGGATGGGCGCCCGGGCGGCGATCTTCATCAGGCTCGGCAGCGGCGTCAGGCCGCCGAGCTCCAGCGCCGAGCAGAGCTCGATGCGGCCGGCGCCGCCTTCAATCGCGGCGGCAAGGCCCTCGGCGCTATCCACACACACTTCCAGCAGGATGGTCACGCGGCGCTCTCCCTGGCTTCGGCGCGCGCCATGGTCTGGGCGACGGCTTCCGATGTAAGTCTCGCCGCCGCTTCGATGATGACGGCGCAGGCATCGGCGGCGGCTTTGCGATGGTTGAAGGCGACGTGATAGGACATCGGCAGATGTTCGTCGAGATCGACGATGCGCACTTTATCGGCGATCGGCATGGCGCTGACGCGACCGAGGAAGGAGACGTAACCGTGATTGGCGACAAGGTCGACGATGACCGGCAGCGAATCCGCCGCGGTGATATCCCGGCTGCGCAAGCGCCGGTCGGGCGCACGCTCATCGCTGAAGGCCATCGCCGCATGGCCGAGGCCGGTGCGCGGGCTCGGCATGCAGATGGCGTGGCCGGCGACGAGATCGGCGACCGTGGTTCCGGTACTATCAGGCGGAGCGATCACCACCATATCGGTCTGCAGCAATTGGCGATGGCGAAAGCTCTCCAGCCCGAAGACCGAATCCAGAATCGCCACATCGATGCGGCCGCTCTTCAGCGCCTCGCGCAGATCGTCGGCGGTCATCGAAACCAGCGAGATCGCATTATTGCTGCGCCGCACATTCCATTCGGAGACCAGCGAGCCCAGGCAGCGCGCCACCCAGCTTTCCGAGCCGGTGGGGATGATCGAGCCGATGCGCAGCGACCGGGCGGCGCGGCGATAGCGCTCGTCGGCCGAGGATTTCAGATCGTTCCACGCCTGGCTGATCGTCGTGAAGATCTGGTAGGCACGCCTGCCCTCCTCCGTCAGCACTGAGCCCTGCGCCTGCCGCTCGAACAGCCGATGACCCAGAAATTTCTCCAGATTGGCAAGCTGAAGCGAAAGCTGCGGCTGACCCAGGCGAAGACGGCGGGCGGCACGGTTGATGCTGCCCTGATCGGCGACTTCGAGAAAACGCTCGATGGTGACGATCTTGACGGGGATGCGGGCTGCCCAGGCCGCATGGGCGTCGGCGGCCGCAGCGTCATGATCGATGAATTGACCGAACTCGCCGATCGCGGCGGTGATCGGCGCCAGACCTTCCAGCACCCTGCCGCTGGCAAGCAGCGTCACCAGCTCGCCGGAGGCGCGTTCCGTCAGCTTGATCGCCAGCTCGGTCTCGAGATGGCGGATCGCCGTCGACACCGTGGAAGGCGACAGCTCGAAGCGGCGCGCGGTCTCCCGCACCGAACCAGAGGTCAGCACATGGTGGCTTATGAACAGGGCGCCGAGATGCAAATCTCTCCCTCCGGAAAGCGCTGGAAAAACCGGACGATATGGTGTGTTCACGAAAAAAGATATCCCTGCATCCGCGGAGCCGGACTATCGTTTCCATCATAAGAAATCCGGGCGGCGGAAATTCCGCGAAAGAGCACCGGAACGCCGTGGAAACACGCAAGGGGACAAAAACAAATCGCGCCGACCCTGGAAAAGGGAATGCGTTTCCGCGCGTGGAGGTGCATTCGCCGCCATAATCGTGCTGCGACGGCAAATACTGGAGGGGGCTTGCATCGATTTTTCGAGCGTGCACGCTATTTCCATGACGCACGCAATTCCGGCATGGCGGCCCAAGTGGTCGCCGGTGCCGGCGGATTTTCTGCGCGCGCAGGCCTCCCGCCGAGGTTTGCGCCATATTCAACGGTGTCAACGAAGGGGATATTCCATGCTGAAGAAACTCGCACTCGCCGTCTCGCTCTCCGCCTTCGCGGCGGGTGCGGCCCATGCCGCGGATGTCGTCGTCTCGTCGAAGATCGACACTGAGGGCACGCTGCTCGGCAATGTCATCGCGCTCGCGCTCGAAGCCAACGGCATCAAGACACAGGACCGCATCGCGCTCGGCGCCACACCTGTTGTGCGCAAGGCGATCACCGCTGGCGAAATCGACATCTATCCTGAGTATACCGGCAATGCCGGCTTCTTCTTCAACAAGGCCGACGACGCGGCCTGGAAGAACATCGACCAGGGTTATGAGCTGGCGAAGAAGCTCGATTACGACGCCAACAAGATCGTCTGGCTGACGCCGTCGCCGGCCAATAACACCTGGGCGCTCGCCGTGCGCAACGACGTCGCTGAGCCGAACAAGCTGAAGAGCCTCACAGACTTCGGCAAATGGATTGCCGGCGGCGGTGCCGCCAAGCTTGCGGCGTCTTCCGAATTCGTCAATTCGGCCGGCGCGCTTCCCGCCTTCCAGACCACCTACGGTTTCCAGCTGAAGCCCGACCAGATGGTGGTGCTCTCCGGCGGCGACACGGCGGCGACGATCAAGGCGGCCGCCGACCAGACGAACGGCGTCAACACCGCCATGGTCTACGGCACGGATGGTGCGATCGAAGCGGCCGAGCTGACCGTTCTCGAAGACGACAAGAACGTGCAGCAGGTCTATGCGCCGACGCCGATCATCCGCGAAGAGGTGCTGAAGGCCAATCCGAAGATCGAGGAAGTGCTTTCGCCGATCTTCAAGAGCCTGACCGCCGACGAACTGCGCAAGCTCAACGCCAAGATCCAGGTCGACGGCGAGCCGGCAAAGTCCGTCGCCGAAGCCTATCTCAAGGAAAAAGGCTTCCTGAAGTAATCATCGCTCGCTCCGCCCGATTGCGGGCGGAGCCTCCCTTTGCTGATAGGGTTGGCCGGACGGGACTGGTCAGACAGGGTTGATTTGATGGAAGAAACCTCAGCGGTCCGCAGGCTGGACCGGCTCGGCGTGGTTCTGGTGGCGGGCGGCATCGCGGCGACGGCACTGATGCCCTTCATCTACGTCAAGGCGAACCGCATTGCCGCCGGCAAGCCGATGCTGCTGACGCAGCTTCTTCCCCAGCCCTCCGTCGTCACCCTGACCGTGCTTCTCATTCTGACCGCCTTCGCCGCGCTATTTCTCCGCAACGCAATGGCGCGGCTTGTCATCGCCACACTCTGCCTCGCGGCGCTGGTCGTTGCGATCGGCCTTACCTCGACGGCGGCGACGCCGCCCGGCAGCACCGTGGCGCGCATGACGCCGGGCGGCGGTTTCTGGGTGCTGTTTGCGGTGATCGGGCTCGTCATCTCGGATGCGCTGGTGAAGATCCGGCTGGCGCCGTGGATGCGGGTCGCAGCCCTTGCCGCCTATACGGCGCTGCTCTTCATCTCGCTCTCCTCCGGCCTGCTCGACAGCCTGTCGATCATGAAGGAGTTCTCGACGCGGGCGCCGCAATTCGAGACGGAAGCGATTTCGCATCTGCTGCTGGCCTTCGGCTCGCTCGCCATCGCCATTATCCTTGGCCTGCCGCTCGGCGTCCTCTGCTTCTGGGTGCCACGGCTACGAGCGATCGTGCTGCAGGGCTTGAGCCTGATCCAGACGATCCCGAGCCTGGCGCTCTTCGGCCTCTTGATGCTGCCGCTCGGTTATCTCGCCACCCATGTGCCGCTGGCATCAGCGATCGGCATTCGCGGCATCGGCACGGCGCCGGCCCTGATTGCGCTGGTGCTCTATTCGCTGCTGCCGATCGTCGCCAACACCGTCGTCGGCCTGCAGGGCGTCGATCCCTCGGTGCGGGACGCGGCGGCCGGCATGGGGCTGACGCGCCGGCAGATCCTTGTCGGCATCGACATGCCGCTCGCCTTTCCCGTCATTCTCACCGGCATCCGCATCGTGCTGGTGCAGGCGATCGGCATGGTGACGATCGCCGCTTTGATCGGCGGCGGCGGTTTCGGCATCTTCATCTTCCAGGGGCTCGGCCAGACGGCCATGGACCTCGTCCTGCTCGGCGCCGTGCCGACCGTCTTCTTCGCCTTCTCATCGGCCGTCATCCTCGATGCGGTCATCGACAGCATCCGGGGATCCGCCGCATGAGCATGATCGAGATCAGCAACGTCACCAAACGCTATGGCGCTGCCACCGTCGTCGACAATGTCTCGATGCAGGTCGAAAAAGGTTCGATCACCGTCATCGTCGGCACGTCGGGCTCCGGCAAATCAACGCTGATGCGGATGATCAACCGGCTGGTGCCGATCAGCGAGGGCGAGATCTTCGTCGGCGGGCAGAATGTCATGGATGTCGAGGTGACCGATCTCCGCCGCCGGATCGGTTACGCCATCCAGGGGCATGGTCTTTTCCCGCATCGCACCGTGGCGCAGAATATCGCCACCGTGCCGCAGCTTCTCGATTGGGATTCCACACGTATTTCCAGGCGCGTCGAGGAACTGCTCGGGCTGTTCAATCTCGATCCGGCGACCTTCGCCGACAAATATCCGCATCAGCTTTCCGGCGGCCAGCAGCAGCGCGTCGGGGTCGCCCGGGCGCTGGCGGCCGAACCGGAACTGCTGCTGATGGACGAGCCCTTCGGCGCCCTCGACCCTGTTATTCGCGGCAAGGCGCAGGACGACCTGCTGGCGATCCAGAAGCAGTTCGGCACCACCGTCATTCTCGTCACCCATGACATGGACGAGGCCTTCCACCTCGGCAACCAGATCGCTGTCATGAGCGAGGGCCGGCTGCTGCAATGCTCGACGCCGGAAAAGATCCTCACCGAGCCCGCCGACCCCTTCGTCCAGCAACTGACCGGCACCTCCGACCGGGCGCTGAAGCTGATGTCGCTGCTGCCGCTGAAGGAGAGCATGGAACCGGCCAAGAGCGGGCTTACCTATGCCCTGCCGCAGTCGCTCAGTCTGCGCGACGCGCTCGCCGAAATGATCTGGCAGGGGGTCGGCGAGGCGACCGTGCAGGACGGCGAAAAAGCGCCGGTGGGATCGATCTCGTTGACGCGGCTGCTCGAACTGGGCCGCAAGGCATGAAACTCGTCGTCGCCAATCTCTTCCGCCTGGCGGCGCTCGCCCTGCTGCTGATCCTGCTGTTCAGGACGGAGTGGCTTTCCTTCCTGCTGACGCCGCTGACCAGCAACAATGCGCCCGCCGTCTATACGCAGAACAGCCTCGCGTCGCTGGCGGTCGGTCATCTGCAGCTGGTGATCGGATCGATCGTCTGCAGCGCCGTGCTCGCCGTTGTCGGCGGCATCTTCGTCACACGGCCGAGCGGGGCCGACTTTCTGCCGCTGTCGCGGGCGATTGCCAATGCCGGGCAGACCTTTCCGCCGGTCGCGGTGCTGGCGCTCGCCGTTCCCGCCACCGGCTTCGGCGCCATGCCGACGCTGATTGCGCTGTTTCTCTACGGCCTGCTGCCGATCTTCGAAAACACCGTCGCCGGCCTCAAACAGGTGTCGCCGCAGGTGCTCGATGCCGCCGACGGCATGGGCATGAGTGCCACGCAGCGGCTGTTGCGCGTCGAGCTGCCGCTCGCCCTGCCGCTGATCCTCGAAGGGCTGAAGGTCGCCACCGTCATCAATATCGGCACGGCGACGATCGGCTCGACGGTGGCGGCCAAGGGCCTCGGCGAGGTGATCATCGCCGGGCTGATCTCCGACAATACCGCCTTCATCCTGCAGGGCGGGCTGATCGTCGGCCTGATGGCAGTGCTGATCTATGACGCCATGGGACTTGTCGAAGCGGCGATCACCCGAAGAATCGGCTTGCGCCCGGCGTGAAAGGACCGCTACCAAGACTGCTGTGACCGAAAGAATGGGAGGCAGAATTGGCAAAGATGATCCACTCGATGATCCGCGTTCTCGACGAGGCGCGCTCGGTCGCATTCTACGGCAAGGCCTTCGGCCTTTCGGTCGCCGACCGCGTCGATTTCGAAACCTTCACGCTGATCTATCTGAGCAGTGCCGAGACCGGCTTCGAATTGGAGCTGACGGTAAACAAGGGCCGGACCGAACCTTACGATCTCGGCAACGCCTACGGCCATCTCGCCGTCTCCGTCGAGGAGGTGACCGTCGAGCGTGAACGGCTGTCGAAGCTGGGGCTGAAGCCGGGTCAGCTGGTGGAGCTCAACCGCGATGGCAAACTCTTCGGCCTGTTCTTCTTCGTCACCGATCCCGACGGCTACAAGATCGAAGTGCTGCAGCGCCACGGCCGGTTTCTCTAGGACCTTTCATGATCGAAAAGACCGAGCTCAATTCCGGCTGGACGCTTCACTGCAACGATACAGGAAGATCCGGCCTGCCGGATGCGATCCCCGCGACGGTGCCGGGCTGCGTGCACCTCGACCTTCTCGCCAGCCGGCTGATCCCCGATCCCTATATCGACGTCAACGAGATCACCACCGACTGGATCGGCAAAACCGACTGGACCTATCGCTGCCGCTTCGAGGCCGTGCCGGATGAGGGCAAGGTGCAGGAACTGGTCTTCGACGGGCTCGATACGATCGCGGTCATCACGCTCAACGGCGAGGAGATCGGCCGCAGCTTCAACATGCACCGCACCTATCGCTTCGATGTTTCCGGGCTGCTGAAGGTGGGGGCCAACGACCTCACGGTCAGCTTCCGCTCGGCTTACGCCTATGGCGCCGAGATGAAGAAACATTACGGCTACCGGCCCAACAATTATCCGGGACCGGGCAATCTGATGCGCAAGATGGCCTGCAATTTCGGCTGGGACTGGGGGCCGACGCTGGTGACGGCGGGCCTCTGGAAACCGCTCAGGCTGGAAAGCTGGGATCGGGCGCGGCTTGCCGAAACACGGGTGTCGGCCACGCTTGCCGGCGGTGACGGGCTGGTGAAGATCCATGCGAAGGTGGCGCGTCATGGCGACGTGAAGCCGTGCCGGCTGGTCGCGACGATCGGCGGGGTGACGACGACGGTTGCGATCGGCGCCGCAGAAGACACGGCCGCCTTCGCGCTTCGCCTGCCCTCGCCAAAACTCTGGTGGCCGCATCATCTCGGCCCCCAGCCGCTCTATCCCCTGACGCTTGAGCTCGTCGACGATGCTGGCGGCGATCTGCTCGACAGCTATCAGCGGGCGCTTGGTTTCCGTTCGCTCAGGCTCGACACCTCGGCCGACGCGCATGGTTCGGCCTTCACCTTCGTCATCAACGACGTGCCGCTGTTCATCGCCGGCGCGAACTGGATTCCCGACGATTGTTTCCCTTCGCGGGTGACGGCGGGGCGCTACGCGGCACGGATCGACGAGGCGAAAGCCGCCAATATCCACATGCTACGCGTCTGGGGCGGCGGCATCTTCGAGTGCGACGAATTCTACGAGGCCTGCGACCGCATGGGCATGCTGGTCTGGCAGGATTTCCTCTTTGCCTGCGCCGCCTATCCGGAGGAGGAGCCGCTTCGAAGCGAGGTCGAGGCTGAAGTGCGCGACAATGTCGTGCGGCTGATGCCGCATGCCAGCCTGATCCTTTGGAACGGCAACAACGAGAATATCTGGGGATTCGACGAATGGGGCTGGCGGCCGGTCATCAAGGCCGATGAAAGCTGGGGGCTCGGTTATTATCTCGACCTGCTGCCGAGGCTCTGCGCCGAACTCGATCCCGACCGGCCTTATTATCCCGGCAGCCCCTATTCCGGCTCGATGGAGATCGCGCCGAATGCCGATGCGCATGGCTGCAAACATATCTGGGACGTCTGGAACGATGTCGGCTACGAGGTCTACCGCGACTATGTCCCGCGCTTCTGCTCCGAATTCGGCTGGCAGGCACCGGCCAATTGGGCGACGATCGAAGAAAGCGTGCACGACCAGCCGCTGACGCCGCAATCGAACGGCGTCTTCCATCACCAGAAGGCGACGCAAGGCAATGACAAGCTGATCCGCGGCCTCGCCGGTCATCTGCCGGAGCCGAAGACGATGGACGACTGGCACTTCGCCACCCAGCTCAATCAGGCGCGCGCCATCCGTTTCGGCATCGAGCACATGCGCTCGCATCGAAATATCTGCAAGGGCGCGGTGGTCTGGCAATTCAACGATTGCTGGCCGGTGACCTCCTGGGCGGCGCTGGATTCGGCCGGGCGCCGCAAGCCGCTCTGGTATGCGCTGAAGGCCGCCTATGATCCACGGCTGCTGACAATCCAGCCGCGTGATGGGGGGCTTGCGGCAGTGGCGGTCAACGAACGCACGCTGTTCTGGCGGGCGAAGATCAGCGGCAGACGTTTGAATCTCGACGGCTCCGTGCTGGCCGAATTCGAATTCTGGCGCCTGCTCTGCGACCGCTTCGAAGCCAAGGCGTTTCCGCTGCCCGAGGATATCGTCAGCCCCGGCTTACCGAAGGAGGAAGTCATCGTCATCGAGATGCTCGACAGGCGGGCTTTTCACTATTTCGTCGAGGATATCGAACTCGCCCTGCAGCCGCCGCGGCTGAGCATCGATGTCACAGCGATCGATGGCGGGTTTGCGGTTGCGGTGACGGCCGAGAACTTTCTCAAGGATCTCTGCCTGATGGCGGACCGGCTGGATCCGGATGCCGTGGTGGATACCATGCTGGTGACGCTGCTGCCGGGCGAGAGCCATGTATTTGCGGTGACGACGGGCAAAATGATTCGGGCTGAAGACATTGTCGTCGGTACGGTGCTGCGGTCGGCCAATGATCTTGTTGCGGGTTGCTGAAAAGCCCCTCATCCGCCTGCCGGCACCTTCTCCCCGCGCGCGGGGAGAAGGGGGATATGCCGCGACCTCTCCATTCCTCACTAACCTCGCGCAGGGCGAGTCCCCTCGCCCCGTTTACGGGGAGAGGGTTAGGGTGAGGGGCAGCGCCACCGACAACAGCACACACCAAAAGGCCCCGCATCGCACGGGGCCCTTCCAGTTCCGCCTATCGGACGACGTTACATCCAGTAGGGCGGCACGCCGTAGTAGTCATACACTCGGCGGCCATTATCGTTGTACCAGGTGTCGTCATCGTCCGCATAGCTCGGGGCGCCTTCGATCTGTTCCTTGGTCAGATCGATGCGATAGCCGTCCAGCTGGGTGTCGTAGTTCAGCTTTTCCCAGGGCAGCGGGTAGTGGTCGTGGCCGATGCCCAGGAAGCCGCCGAAGCTCAGCACGGCATAGGCGACGCGGCCATCGAGCTTGCCGATGATCAGGCGTTCGATCGAGCCGATATGTCTGCCATCGGGCCCATAGACACGGGTGCCTTCGACGCGGTCGCTGGCGATCAGCGAATGTGTGCTCTTGGCGTTCGGGTCACGGCGGTTGGCGTCGGTATCCTGGTTCAGCATTGTGCACCTCCTTTTGGTTTTCTCGGATTGGGTATGGAAGATCAACGTCATGGCGGGTTCAAAGTTCCCATCTCCGGCGGGATGGCACGGCCAGCGAATGTTGACGTTTACGTCAAGGTTAGTATAGCTTCAATTCGGCTTGAACCATTCGAGCAATGGCATAAGCTGCCGGACTGGAAGATGGAGGGTCTTTCCGGTCGATTTGCCGACCGATCGTCGGCACGGCGGCCGCAAGGGAGAGAGACACGATGAACAGCATTTCCGTCCATCCGAACGGAGCCAAGCCCGAGAAACCCTGGCTTGCCGCCTATCCGGAGATGGTTCCGGCCGAGCTTCCGCCGCTGGAACATGCCTCGCTGGCGGAACTGCTCGAAAAATCCTGTGCCCGTTACGCCGACCGGACCGCCTTTTCCAGCATGGGCAAGGCGATGAGCTATCGCGAACTGGAGAGCCAGACCCGCAAGGTCGCCGCCTGGCTGCAAAGCACCGGCCTCGAGAAGGGTGACCGCGTCGCGGTGATGATGCCGAACGTCCTGCAGAACCCGGTCGCGACCTACGCCATCCTCAGAGCCGGCCTCGTCGTCGTCAACGTCAATCCGCTCTATACGCCGCGCGAGCTCGAACATCAGCTGCGCGATTCCGGCGCCAAGGCGATCTTCGTGCTTGAGAATTTCGCCCGTACGGTCGAGCAGGTGCTCAACAAGACCGACGTCAAGCATGTCGTCGTCACCTCGCTCGGCGAAATGCTGGGGCTGAAGGGGCTGATCGTCAATTTCGCCGTACGCAAAGTGAAGAAACTCGTCCCCTCCTGGTCGATCCCCCAGCACAAAAGCTTCGGCCAGGTGCTGCGCGAAGGGGCGAAGAAAAGCCTGCAGCCGGTCGCTCTTACCGGCGGCGACGTCGCCTTCCTGCAATATACCGGCGGCACGACAGGGGTTGCCAAGGGCGCGGTGCTGACGCATGCCAATCTGCTTGCCAACAAGCTGCAGCTGTCGCTCTGGCTGCGGTCAGCCTTCGAGCGCAAGAAACAGCCGGAGGTGCTGAATTTCCTCTGCGCCCTGCCGCTCTACCATATCTTCGCGCTGACGGTGAATTCGCTGATGGGCATGTCGCTCGGCGCCCGCAATATCCTGATCGCCAATCCGCGCGACATTCCCGGTCTGGTCAAGGAATTCGGCAAGTCCGAGGTGCATATCTTTCCCGGCCTCAACACGCTGTTCAATGCGCTGATGAACAATGCCGATTTCGCCAAGCTCGATTTCTCCCCGCTGATCATGTCGCTCGGCGGCGGCATGGCCGTGCAGCGCCCGGTCGCCGAACGCTGGCTGAAAATAACGGGCACGGCGGTGACCGAGGGCTACGGGCTTTCCGAGACCTCGCCCGTCGCCACCGCCAACCGCTTCGATTCGCCCGAATTCACCGGCTCGATCGGCCTGCCGATGCCCTCCACCGACCTCGATATCCGCGACGAGCAAGGCAAGTCGCTGCCATTGGGCGATGTCGGCGAGATCTGCATCCGCGGGCCGCAGGTGATGGCCGGCTATTGGCAGAAGCCGGAGGAGACGGCGCGGGTGATGACCGACGACGGCTATTTCCGCTCGGGCGACATGGGTTTCATGGACGCACGCGGCTATACCAAGATCGTCGACCGCAAGAAGGATATGATCCTGGTCTCCGGCTTCAACGTCTATCCGAACGAGATCGAGGAAGTCGCCGCCATGCACGCCGGCATTCTCGAAGCCGCGGCGATCGGCGTGCCGGACGGGCATTCGGGCGAGGCGGTCAAACTCTTCGTGGTCAGGAAGGATCCGAAGCTGACGGAAGCCGAGGTGAAGGCCCATTGCATCGCCAATCTCACCAATTACAAGCGCCCGCGCTTCATCGAATTCCGTACCGAACTGCCGAAATCCCCCGTCGGCAAGATCCTGCGCAAGGACCTGCGCGGCTGAATTTGACAAGCTCATGAAATTTAAAGCCATCCGCTTGCCGCGGGTGGCTTTTTTCATGTTGGAGCAATGGCTGAACTTGATTTGGCCCCGATAAAGCGAATAGTTTCCGCAACCTTTCCGCCTCCAAAGGAGCCTCCCCATGAACGCCATCGTCGAACAGCTGAAAAGCACTGCTGATGCCACCAAGGCGACCGATCTCCGTGCGGCCTTCGCCGCCGATTCCGAGCGCTTTTCGCGATTCTCGGTCTCGCTCGACGATCTGCTGATGGATTTTTCCAAGACGGCGGTGAATGACGACATCCTCAAGCTGCTGGTGAAGCTTGCCGAAGACGGCGGCGTCGAGAAGAAGCGCGAGGAGATGTTCTCCGGCAAGGCGATCAATTTCACCGAGGATCGCGCCGTGCTGCACACCGCCCTGCGCAACCGCTCCAACACGCCGGTTCTGGTCGACGGCAAGGACGTGATGCCCGATGTCAACGCTGTGCTCGCCGCCATGGGCAAGTTCGCCGACGAGATCCGCTCCGGCGCGCTGAAGGGCGCCACCGGCAAGGCGATCACCGATGTCGTCAATATCGGCATCGGCGGCTCGGATCTCGGCCCTGTCATGGCGACGCTGGCGCTTGCCCCCTTCCATGACGGCCCGCGGGCGCATTTTGTTTCCAACATCGACGGCGCCCATATCGCCGATATCCTCAAGCTGGTTCAGCCGGAGACGACGCTGTTCATCGTCGCCTCAAAGACCTTCACGACGGTGGAGACGATGACCAATGCGCAGACGGCGCGTAAATTCATCGCCAAGGCGCTCGGTGAAGCGGCCGTGCAGCATCACTTCGCCGCCGTCTCGACGGCGCTCGACAAGGTTTCAGCCTTCGGCATCGACAGCGCCCGCGTGTTCGGCTTCTGGGATTGGGTCGGCGGCCGCTACTCGATCTGGTCGGCCATCGGCCTGCCGCTGATGATCGCCGTGGGTCCGGAGAATTTCGGCAAGTTCCTCGATGGCGCCCATGCCGTCGACAATCACTTCCGCAAGGCGCCGATTGCAGAAAACCTGCCGATGCTGCTCGGCCTGATCGGCTTCTACCACCGCAATGTGCTGGGTTATCCCACCCGCGCCATCCTGCCCTATGACCAGCGCCTGTCGCGTTTTCCCGCCTATCTGCAGCAGCTCGACATGGAATCGAACGGCAAGGGCGTCACCATCGACGGCACGCCGGTCGAGGGCAATTCCGGGCCGGTCGTCTGGGGCGAGCCCGGCACCAACGGCCAGCACGCCTTCTACCAGCTGATCCATCAGGGCACGAGCATCATCCCGGCCGAGTTCATGATCGCCGCCAATGCCTTCGAACCGGAGCTGCGCCACCAGCACCAGCTGCTGATCTCGAACGTTCTTGCCCAGTCGGAAGCGCTGATGAAGGGCCGCACCTTCGAAGAAGCCAAGAAGCAGCTGACCGACAAGGGCATGGACGACAAGAAGGCCGATTTCATCGCCCCGCACCGCGTCTTCCAGGGCAACCGTCCGTCGATCACCTTCGTCTACGACAAGCTGACGCCTTACGCGCTCGGCCGCCTGATCGCGCTTTACGAACATCGCGTCTTCGTCGAGGGCGTGCTCTTCCGCATCAACTCCTTCGACCAGTGGGGCGTCGAGCTCGGCAAGGAACTGGCGACGGGTCTGTTGCCTGTCGTCGAGGGCAAGGAGAGCGCGGCAGGCCATGACTCCTCGACGCAAGGGTTGGTTGCGGCGCTGTCGAAGCTGGCGAAGTAAGTACTCGAGGCTGCCGCCCCATCTTAATCAAGAGGCCGGGCAAACCTCTATGCCCGTCCTCCGGCGCCCTATGCCCAGGAGAGGAGTCCTGCAGCGGGCTGTGACCCGCGCAGGCGATCCACAGGCCGACATCGCGACGGGCGCCAACATCATCATCACGGCGGCAAAAGTCGAACCGACATCGGTGGCGTCAGGCGCGCGGCCCCGCACAGACGCTCCCGTGCGGAAGCGGATGAAACGTTCTTCTAATGGAAAATTGTAGAAGGAATTCTTTCAATCCGCGGCGATCGCCCTAGATTCAAGCAAATTCTGTGCAACGGCTGTCTCCCAAGACATGGCCCATCAAGCCCGGGACGACGCTCCGTTCCATTATTCCCATTGGCCTATGAGCAGGCCCTCGTCCGGATCGGCGCGGAAAAGCTGAACCGCTCCAAGGCAAAGGAACCCCATGAGCCGTCTTATCGTCGTTTCCAACCGTGTTCCCGTGCCGAACAGAGATGGCGGTGCGGCTGCCGGCGGCCTCGCCGTCGCGCTGCAGGCAGCCCTGCAGGAGCGCGGCGGCATCTGGATGGGGTGGTCGGGAGAATCGAGCGGCGACAGGGAACCCGGCGCGCTGTCGCTACAGCAGAAGGGCAATATCACCTATGCCCTGACCGACCTCACCGACACCGACGTCGAGGAATATTATCGCGGCTTTGCAAACCGCGTTCTCTGGCCGATCTGCCACTACCGCCTGGATCTCGCCGAATATGGCCGGAAGGAAATGGCCGGTTATTTCCGCGTCAACCGCTTCTTTGCGCACCGGCTGGCGCCGTTGATCGCGCCTGATGATATTATCTGGGTTCACGATTATCACCTCATCCCGCTGGCGGCGGAACTGCGCCAGATGGGGCTGAAGAACCGGATCGGCTTCTTTCTGCACATTCCCTGGCCGCCGGCCGACATTCTCGTCACCATGCCGGTGCACGAAGAGATCATGCGTGGGCTCTCGCATTACGATCTCGTCGGATTCCAGACCGATTACGACCTCCAGAACTTCGCCGGCTATCTCAGAAGGGAGGGCATTGGCGACGACCTCGGCAACGGATTGTTCGATTCGCATGGGCGCACATTCAAGGCCGGCGCCTATCCGATCGGCATCGAAACCGCTGGATTCGCCGAATTCGCCGAAAGAGCCGCAGAGAACGTCATGGTCCAGAAGACCCGGCGCAGCATCGAAGGCCGCGACATGATCATCGGGGTCGATCGCCTCGATTATTCGAAGGGCATCATTCAGCGGCTGGAAGCCTTCGAGCACTTCATCACCGTCAATCCGGCCTACCAGAACAAGGTGACCTTTCTGCAGGTCACGCCGAAATCGCGATCGGAAGTTCCCGAATACGAGCAGATGCAGAAGATGGTCGCCGAACAGGCCGGCCGCGTCAACGGTTCCATCGGAACCGTCGACTGGGTGCCGATCCGCTATGTCAACCGATCGATCAGCCGCAACGTACTCGCCGGGCTTTTTCGGCTGGCGACGATCGGGCTCGTCACACCATTGCGCGACGGCATGAACCTCGTCGCCAAGGAATATGTCGCCGCCCAGGATCCGGATCGCCCGGGTGTCTTGGTGCTGTCACGCTTTGCCGGCGCCGCACGAGAGCTGAAGGGCGCGCTGCTGGTCAATCCTTATGACGTCGAAGGTACCGCCAATGCGATTGCGCGAGGGCTCGCCATGTCGCTGGAGGAGCGCCGCGACCGCTGGAGCATGATGATGGAACATCTGCTCTCGCACGACGTCTCGCTCTGGTGCAAAGATTTCCTGCGGGACTTGGTGGCTGCCCCGAGCTCCGAGCGGAGCGGGGCTCAAGGGTAGTCTCCTGATTGATCGGCATCCATCGTCATCGCATGAGCCGTCGAAGGCGCACGGGCGGGCCATGGACGTAAGGGCTGGCTGCGGCGCTTGGCAAAGTAAGCGCTAAAAATGCCCCTCACCCTAACCCTCTCCCCGTAAACGGGGCGAGGGGACGTGCCCTGCGAGACGTTGACGAGGGACGGAGAGGCTGCGGCATGTCCCTTCGCCCCGCGCGCGGGGAGAAGGTGCCGGCAGGCGGATGAGGGGCCGACGCTGGCTGAAGCTTAAAGCCCGATCTCATGCGCCCAGGGCGGGTTGGCGCCGGCGCGGGAGACGGTGACGGCGGCGGCTTTGGCGCCGAGCGTCAGGGCGTTGCGCACCGCCTGTTCGTCGAGCGCGGCGACCTGCGCCTTGGTCAGCAGATTATCCCTCTTCAGCGAGGCCAGCACGCCGGCATCGAAAGTATCGCCGGCGCCGACCGTGTCGACGACCGCGACGCGCTGGCTCGGCACCGTCACCTTGCGATCCCTGGTATAGCCGGAAGCGCCTTCCGCACCCTTGGTGATGACGACGAGCTTGGCGCCCTCGGCGATCCAATGGGCGGCGAGCGCGTCGTGATCGCCTGCAAGACCGAACCAGTCGAGGTCTTCGTCGGAGAATTTGACGATGTCGGATTTGGCCGCCATGCGCTTGATGCGGGCCATGTGCGCCGGCTTGTCCTTGATGAAGCCGGGGCGGATGTTGGGATCGAGCGAGATGACGCGCTTTTCGGCCTCGCGGTCGAGCAGCGCTTCGTAGGTTTCGCCGCAGGGGCTCGGAATCAGGCTGATCGCGCCGAAATGCAGCGCCTCGCAATCGTCGCCGAGGGTTGGCAGGTCGGCCTCGGTGATCATGCGGCCGGCCGTGCCCTCGTCGTAGAAAGCATAGGTCGCTTGGCCGTTGACCAGCTTGACGAAGGCGATCGTCGAGGGGCGCTGTGTGATGGCGCAGGGGCTGTAGTCGACATTGGCGGCCTTCAGCGTCGCAAGCAGGATTTCGCCCATCATGTCGTCGGCAATGCCGGTGAAGAAGGCGGTGGGGATGCCGAGGCGGCCGAGCGCGATCGCGGTATTGAAGATCGCGCCGCCGGCATAGGGGGCAAAGCCCTTTTCACCAAGGGTCGTGTCCCTCGGCAGCATGTCGATCAAGGCTTCGCCGCAGCACAAAATCATCATATTCCTCCCAACAGCACTGATAGGTTCATCAACCGATTAAGCGAGCTTTTGTCAACTGGCTAGAGCGAAAGCTCACTGACGCCACCGTTCCGTCCCGACCAGGCGAGCGGCGCATCGAGGAAGGCCTCGACCTCCTCGAGCGTCTTCTCGTCGAAGAGCTTCTGCGCCTTGGCGACTGCAAGCATATTGCGCCAGGTGGCGATGTGATGCAGCCTGACCTTGCCGTCGGTAAAGCGCTGCTGACCGAAGATGTCGTAGAAAAACAGCGCGATGCCGTGATCGACGATGCCGCCGGCAGCGCGGACGGCATCGATGAACTTGAACATGCTGGTTCCGGCCGTCGTCAGGTCCTCGATCACCAGCACGCGCGACCCTTCCGGCATATGGCCTTCGATCTGGGCATTGCGGCCATGGCCCTTCGGCTGCTTGCGGACATAGATCATCGGCAGGCCGAGGCGATCGGCAAGCAGGGCGGCGAAGGGGATGCCGGCGGTCTCGCCGCCGGCGATGCAGTCGAACTGCTCGAAGCCGGCATCACGCAGCAGCGTGCTGGCGGCGAAATCCATCACCGTCGAGCGGATGCGCGGGAAGGAAAGCAGCTTGCGGCAATCGATATAAACAGGGCTCGCCATGCCGGAGGCGAGTTTGTAAGGCTGGGCCGCATTGAAATGCACCGCCTTGATCTCCCAGAGCATCTTGGCCACCAGTTCGGCCATTACGGCGCGGTCGGGAAATGTCGTCTGGATCATGCGGCTCTCCTTCAGCTTTGCGTCTCCGGCAATAGCAGCAAGAGCCCATCGTTTCCAGACGCAAGGCGAGCCTTACAGCAAGAGACGGCCGATATCAGGCCCCTGCATCTTCTTGAAGAGCGCAATCGCCGCATCGCCCGCTTCCGCATCCAGCGAAACGGCATAGCGCACGGCGGCGGCAAGCAGTTGCATCGTCAGCCGGGCGATCGCCAGAAGCTCGCCGCGGTCACGCTCCGGCCACAGGCGGGCGAGCACGGCGAGCAATGCCTGAGCATGGAATTCCATATCCTCGGCATCGACCTGCTGCAGCAGCTTGTCGGTATGGGTCGCATGCCAGATATCGCGCATGACGGGCTCGCGCCGGAAAAAGGCATAATATTCGTCGGCGATAGTGGCGAGCGCGCCGGCGAGCGCCGCTGGATCAGTCACCTCAGCCAGCTCCGCCTCGACGCAGCGCCTGCCCTCCTCGTTGAAGCGCTCGGCCAATGTCCGGATGATCGAACTCTTATCGGGGAAATATTGGTAGAGCGCGCCGAAGGAAAGACCGGCCTTTTCGACGATTTCGCTCATCTTCAAGCCGTCGCTGCCGCGGCTTTCGATCAGCTCGGAGGCGACGGCGAGGATCTTTTCGAAGCGTTCGCGGCCGCGCTGCTGGCTGGGAATGCGGCGCGGCTGGCCGGTATGTTGCTGGCGCCTGCGTGATGCGACCGGCTGATCCGACATCGTCTCTCCTTCGACGGTTGACAAGGAAAATAAGAGAGTTTATCTCATTTTGCAAATGGGAGAGTTTCTCTTGTTTTAAATCTTCGGAAGGAGCTTCGACATGCAGATCGTCCTCATCCTTTCCCTCGTCGCCGCAGCGATCGGCAGCGGCCTCGTCGCCGGCATCTTCTTCGCCTTCTCGACCTTCATCATGACCGCCTTCTCCCGCATCCCGGCGGAACAGGGCATCGCCGCAATGAATTCGATCAACGTGACAATCGTCCGCTCGCCGTTCATGGCCCTCTTCGTGCCGACGGCAATCCTCTGCATCGTCATATCAGTGCTGGCGCTGATGAACTGGCGCGGCGGCGCATCCGCGCTGATGCTGGCGGGTGCGGCCCTCTATGTCGTCGCCTCTTTCCTCTCGACCATCATCTTCAACGTGCCGATGAATGATGCGCTGGCGAAGGTCAGCGGCGGCGGGGCAGAAGCGACCGCGCTCTGGGCGACCTATCTCAGGGACTGGACGTGGTGGAACCATGTGCGGACGGCAGCCTCGCTGCTTGCCTCGGTTGCCTTCGTCAGGGCGCTGATGATCCTCTGAGAAGCAAACGCCGGTGGCTGCCCCTCATCCGCCTGCCGGCACCTTTGTAACTTCCCTTTACCCGCTATTGGCGTAGTACTGCCTATTGCGGTGG
>NZ_LFIO01000105.1 GCF_001187535.1 Rhizobium ecuadorense | reverse complement strand
ACATCACGCCAGCGATGCAGTTGCTTGCTACCGCGGCAATTATCGTTCTGGCGGCAGTCCTTCAATCCCTCGTTCGTCGCCGCGAAGGATTGGGCAGGTAGTGTGGCGGCATCACCCGGAGGGTGGATCCGGGATCAATGTGGAGGAGAAAGTAATGACACAGAATGCATTTCGACTGTCGCATGCCGGGCGCATGGCGCTCCTGGCCGGGTCATGCCTTGCTATTGCCGGCGTGGCCCACGCTGCCGATCCGCTGGTGAAGGCTTGTGCCAAGGATGGCGAGTTCGTCATCGGCTTCTCGCAGGCCAACAATGCGGAGCCCTATCGCCAGCACGTCAACGATGAACTAGAGGCAGCCGCCAAGGCAGTCCCGCAGTTCACGCTGCAGATC
>NZ_LFIO01001388.1 GCF_001187535.1 Rhizobium ecuadorense | reverse complement strand
GACTCGATGAAGGCGACGAATACCAGCATGACGATCGGAAAGGTCAGCAATGCTTCGACAAGGCTGACACCACTGCTATCCTGCCAGAATGTCTTGATCGCCCTAGAGGTCACCATCCGATATATCTCTCTTCGTGGGAGGAACTGATCGTGATGGCACCGATTCCCAGAAAGCCGAACACTGGCGAGTTCTTGTAGAGATGAGCAGTGGAAAGGGTGATGTTCCCGTCTGCATCGGGTGCAGTGATGGTGATGTCGGAAGGATCCTTCCAGTCGGGGACGCGGGGTTGAGCGTTTGCCGCAGGTGTTTGCGTTCCGTAAAAGGCGATCGTCTTCGCCGTCGCCTGATTGCATGTCGGCACATAGGTTCCCGACACCGGTCGGCACCGCGA
>NZ_LFIO01000261.1 GCF_001187535.1 Rhizobium ecuadorense | reverse complement strand
GCTCGAAATAGGTCGCCCGGTCGATGTGGTCGTCGCGCGGACTGGAGAAGGTGAAATCCTCCGTCAACATGGCGCCGACGATATCCTTGCGGTCGTCGAGATAGGCGGCATAGAGATGACGGACAGTCTGCTCTCGGGATGTGCGCATGTCGCTCATGGCAATGTCCTTGGATTGACCGATTGCATTATGCAATCGGTCATGTTGTAGCAGTTTTGTCCGAGAGGGTCCAGATTGCGGCTCTCATTTCCGAAGACAGGCCACCAATGCCGAAGCGCCATCTTGAAGGATGGGCCATAGCGCGGTTATATCAGCGCGTGCCCGCCCTGGAACGGCGAGCGCATGCACCGCTACGGCCTATGCGTTCGACCTCGAAAAACTCGATCTCAGGAC
>NZ_LFIO01001144.1 GCF_001187535.1 Rhizobium ecuadorense | reverse complement strand
CTTCGGTATGATTGCCGCGGCAGCCGCGGTGATTTCGATCGCCACGCGCATCGCGATGCCGGACGAGTGGATCTACTTCGGCATCTTGCATTGTATCGCGGTGCTCACGCTCATCGGCGTCGTCTTCTTGAGACTGCCGCTGGCCCTCACCCTCATCGCCACGCTCGCGCTCTTTGCCGCCTGGATCACCGACAATTTCGGCCCGCCCGGCCTGCTGCGCTCATCCTTCTTCGATCCCCGATATCTCGCCTGGATCGGCCTTGCGGTGATGCCGGAACGGTCCAACGACTACGTGCCGCTATTTCCCTGGGCAACGCCCTTCTTCGCTGGATTGAGCATCGCCTCGATCGCCATCAGAACCCGGCTGCTGCACCGGCTTGCCGCGATTGGCAC
>NZ_LFIO01000669.1 GCF_001187535.1 Rhizobium ecuadorense | reverse complement strand
GTAGAATATAGTTGACGATTAGAAATCGTTTTTCTCTTCTTTGGTTCCTTAGGTTCTCCAATCTCAGGACCGTTATTTGCGAGGATCCGCACGGTGCGAGACAGGTTTGATGGGGTGCAAGTCTTTGTCGAGGCAGTCGAGACGGGCGGCTTCGCCAAAGCTGCCGAGCGATTGTCGTTGACGCGCTCCGCGGTCGGTAAGGCCATCGCGCGTCTCGAGGAGCGCCTGGGCGTCCGGTTGTTTCACAGGACCACGCGGACGCAGAGCCTGACCGAGGATGGTCAGCAATATTACGAGCGCTGTGTGCGTGCGATCGAGGAATTGCGCGCGGGCGAGTGTCTGCTGGAATCGGGCCGGCGCGAGGTCGTCGGCAGGTTGCGCGTGTCGCTGCCC
>NZ_LFIO01001124.1 GCF_001187535.1 Rhizobium ecuadorense | reverse complement strand
GCACCCGCCTCGACCGTCGCCCGATCGTCGGTGACCGTCGCATCGACGACGATCGAAGCCGCATCGTTGGCGCCGGTGATGGCGACGACGATGTTGTGGCTGGCCGTGCCGTCGAGCGAGCTGACGCTCAGCGTGTCGCTGACGGCGTCGCCCTGGTTGAGCGCCTGCGTCGCGGCCCGGTTATTGTCGAGCGTATAGGTCCAGCTGCCGCTGGCGGCATTGAAGGTGAAGCTGCCATAGATGCCGTTGAGGGAGGCCGGGGCGGCAAACGCCGCCTCGCCGTCGTCGACATCGCTGACCGTCAGCT
This sequence comes from Rhizobium ecuadorense, assembly GCF_001187535.1. Lineage (GTDB taxonomy): Bacteria > Pseudomonadota > Alphaproteobacteria > Rhizobiales > Rhizobiaceae > Rhizobium > Rhizobium ecuadorense. Next base: position 87 of record NZ_LFIO01001124.1, on the reverse strand, counting down.
TGCCGGAGGCATTCGGATCGCCGCTGCCGGCCGCACCCGCCTCGACCGTCGCCCGATCGTCGGTGACCGTCGCATCGACGACGATCG
>NZ_LFIO01000967.1 GCF_001187535.1 Rhizobium ecuadorense | reverse complement strand
AAGGTCAGGGCTCTTCTTAGCGCGCTAGACGGCAACTGGCGTCCGCTACTTCTGACCGTAGTCTTTACCGGCATGCGATCGTCGGAGTTGCGCGGCCTGCGCTGGCAGGATGTGGATTTCCAACGCGGTGAGATCAACATCCGTCAGCGCGTCGACCAGTACCGCGAACTCGGCCCGCCAAAGTCAGAAGCTGGGAGACGAACCATTCCAGTGCCGCCGCTTGTCATCAACACGCTTAAAGAGTTGAAACTCAAGCAGGGGAATAAGCCGGGCTTTGTGTTCGCCAATCCGGATGGTGATTCCCGTTCACATGCTAACGTCGTGAAAAAGGGCCTCCAGCCGGCGATGGTGCGTGCGGGCGTAACGGTCGATACCGGTAACCTCGACAAGAGGGGC
>NZ_LFIO01001859.1 GCF_001187535.1 Rhizobium ecuadorense | reverse complement strand
ATGAACCGCTCCCTCAACCCACTAACCTGAGGTGGCACCATGTCAAAAGTCGTGTCAGAAAACCCGTTGGAGGATCATATCCGCCGGGTCCGCCAAGATGATGGTTACGTTTTGCAATGGAGCGTCGAGTATCTCCACGGAAGAAGGCAATCGATCCGCCTTTGCTCATGGCCTTTAGCGATGGCGGTGAGGGTGCTGGTTAAATACGCAAGCGGATCGACGTCATTTAAGTTGCTCGTCTCGATGAGCGAGGCGATGGTCGCCCAGTTGTCGGCTCCCGCATCGTGGCCCGCAAAGAGTGCGTTCTTCCGGGCCAGCACGATCCCGCTGTCATCCCAGTAGATTAGCAGTGACCGCGCCGACGAGCACATTTCCGAAGACGCCGCTCCAACAATCC
>NZ_LFIO01001649.1 GCF_001187535.1 Rhizobium ecuadorense | reverse complement strand
GGATCGACGTTGTAGAGGTAATGTGGAACTGTTCCGCCGTAGTTGTCGGAGAACGAAAGTACTGAACCGATCGCGTGGCCTTTCGACAGGGGAGAACGCGTCACGGATGAATAGAAAACCTCAGCGCCCTCCTTTTCCAAGCGCTCCGCAAGCAGGAAGGGCTGCCACACGTGTTCGCCCGTTCCGAGTACGAGGGTAATCCCGTCATCGGCAGCGTTTGCATTGAGACCCTGCAAGTGATCGACGACGCCGAGACGCGCCCAGTCTCGAGCGACGTCGGGACAGACCTCGGGCCGCTTAGGACGGTCACAGGAAGGGACCTGCGGAGTAGCTGTCGTGAAATCCCCATGCGGAGTCCAACTGTACCGTCCGGAAACGATAGTAGCCTCACTGACTG
>NZ_LFIO01000955.1 GCF_001187535.1 Rhizobium ecuadorense | reverse complement strand
GCCAAACCTACGAAGCACCCGGCGGCAAGGTGACCACCGATCCCGATAACCTGCATTGCTGGCTGACGCCGCGCATCGGGCAATGGCAGGCGGACGGCCAGAGCAAGGTGGTGAACGCCTACCCGGCGCCGATCAAGCCCCTGCCCTATTCGGCCTATGGCGAGACGGAGAGCAATCTATTCTGCACCAGCAACGGTCTCGACGCCGCAAAGCTCAAGGGCTGACCCCTCCCCGCGACGTCCCGCCATCCATGGATGGCGGGATCATCTCTCGGTAAGGCCGGCCTCCCCTCTTCTTCCGCAAGCTGCCATCAGGATGGGCAAGGCGCAGGAGAGTTCGGCCCGCCCTTCTCACGAACGGTGGCGTTATGCTCGACATTCTCTTTATCGGCCTCAGTC
>NZ_LFIO01001835.1 GCF_001187535.1 Rhizobium ecuadorense | reverse complement strand
GGCACGTCCCCTCTCCCCGTCAGAACGGGGAGAGGGTTAGGGTGAGGGGCAGCCTTTGGCGCGAATCGGTCGGTCATCATAACGACAGTACCTTCGCAATAAATTCCGCCCGCCCATCCGCCGAAGCTTCCAGCCGCAACCTCCCCTCCCATGGCTTTTCGCAGGCGTCGTCCTGTGGCAAGAAGGGTCATGACACTAGGCGCGGCACGGGAGGAAGATCGCCAGAGATGAAGGGAATTCGCCAGCTCGCCGAGCATCTCGACATTTCGATCGGCACCGTGTCGCGTGCGCTGAACGGCAAGCCCGACGTCAACGACGAAACGCGCCGGCGCGTGCTGGCGGCCGCCGAAGAGCTCGGTTACGTCGCCAATCAATCCGGCCGCAGCCTTCGCCAGGGCATGACCAATGTCATCGGGCTGATGCTCGAGGTCAGCCGTGAGACGGTGGAAAACAGCGACGACTTCTTCCTCGGCGTCACCGACGGGCTGCAGAGCGTCTTTTCCCGCCACAAGCTCGATCTGGTCATGCTGCCCTGCCCCGACGACGAGGATCCGCATGAATATCTGAAGCGCATGGTGGCGCGCCGCCTGGTCGACGCGCTGATCATCTCGGCGACCCGCCGCACCGACCGGCGCATCGAGCTCCTGGAAACGGCCCGCATCCCCTTCGTTGCACTCGGCCGCAGCGCATCGGGCGGCAGCTATACCTGGATGGACCTCGATTTCGAGGGCGTCGCGGCGCGCGGCGTCGACCGGCTCGTCGCCAAGGGCCACCGGCGGATCGCGGTGGCCGCCCCCTCCTCCGATATCAATCTCGGCTATATCTTCCTCGACAGTTACCGTCAGGCGCTGCAACGCCACGGCCTTGCCTTCGACCCGGCGCTGGTCATCCGCGTCAAGTCGAGCGAACAGGGGGGCTATCAGGCCGGCCACGAACTGCTGATGATCGAAGAGCGGCCGACCGCGATCATCCTGATCCATGAGCTGATGGCGATCGGGCTTTATCGCCGGCTGGCAGAGGCCGGCATCGTTCCCGGCCGCGATCTCGCCGTCGTCGGTTTCCGCGAGGAACCGCGTACGCATTTCCTGCAGCCGTCGCTGACCTCGTTCCGCATGTCGCTGCGCGATCTCGGCGCCCAGCTCGGCGAAACCCTGCTCGCCAGCATGCCGGCCTATGCCGAGCACTATCCGCAGGGCGCCCGCAACCGGATCTGGCCGCTGGAACTCGTTCCCGGCGAAAGCGACGCTTTCACGCTGACCGGCTGAAGCCCTCAGACCCGGCTCGGCGCCGCCGGAGGTTCCCGGCTCGACAGCTGACGCGTGACGAAGAAGACCAAGAGGGCGCCGGCGGCAAGGCAGGCGGCCAGGAAGAACATCGGCGCGATCGTGCTGCCGCTCTCATCCTTGATCCAGGGCACGACGTTCTGGGCGACGAAACCGCCGAGATTTCCGACCGAATTGATGGCGGCAAGGCCGGCGGCGGCACCCGCCCCTTTCAGGAAACGCGAGGGCAGGCTCCAGAACACCGGCTGCGGCGCGAAGATGCCGGCCGCGGCGAGGCACAGGAAGGCGAATTGCACGGCGTGGTTCGGGATCAGCGCCGAGAGCAGCAGGCAGGCGGCGCCGATGAAGGCCGGAATGACGATATAGGGCGTCTTCGACTGCGCCTTGTCGGCCATGGTGGGAACCGCATAGAGCGCCACCGCCACCAGCAGCCAGGGAATGATGTTGAGGAAACCGTTGACCGTGTTGCTGACGCCGAAGGCCTTGACGATGGTCGGCAGCCAGTAGCTCAGCCCGTAGGCCGACAGCGGAAAGGCGATATAGCAGAGCGCCATCAGCAGGACGCGCGGGTCGATGAGCGCCTTGAAACCATCTCCGGCATTTTCGCCCATGCCGGCATTTTCCGAAGCAAGCCGGCGTTCGAGCCAGTCCTTTTCCTCACCGCTCAGGAAGCTCGCATTCTCAGGCCGGCCGGGAAGATAGAAGAAGGTGACGATGCCGGCGAGGACGGCCGGAATGCCGGTCGCCAGGAACACCCATTCCCAGCCGGCAAAACCATAGAGACCATCGAGATCGAGCAGCACGCCGCCGAGCGGTGCGCCGACGGCATTGGCGATGGCGCTGAAGATCATGAACAGTCCGACCATCCTGCCGCGATAGGCTGAAGGAAACCACAGCGTCAGCAGATAGAGCACGCCGGGAAAGAAGCCGGCTTCGCAGACACCGAGCAGGAAGCGCAGAATATAGAACATCGTGGCGTTCTGCGTGAAGGCGAGCGCCACGGTGACGAGACCCCAGGAGACCAGGATGCGGGCGAACCAGACGCGGGCGCCGAGCCTGTCGAGGAACAGGTTGCTCGGCACCTCGAAGAGAAAATAGCCGATGAAGAACAGCGAAGCGCCGAGGCCGTAGGCATATTCGCTCATTCCGAGCGCATCGACCATCTGCAGCTTGGCAAAACTGACATTCTGCCGGTCGATATAGGCGATGAGGTAGAGGATGCCGAGAAACGGCATCAGCTTCCAGGTGATTTTCGAGATGAGCCGCTTCTCGTCGACCATGCGTCTTCTCCGGAATGACAATGCTTCGTCAGGCGTAGATAGCGCTACCCACCAATATTCAATTGCGCGAGGTATTTTCTCCGACAACGCAACCCTGATTGGTGGCCGCACCCGGAGGCGGATGCGGCCGCTCCTTGCTTATTCGGCAGCGGCGACGGCGGCGCGGCGGCCGATCGTTGCCTGGGTCAGCACGAAGGCTGCGAAGGCGCAGAGCGCGATGCCGGCGGCCATCGGAACGGCCGTGCCGTCGAAGAACAGGCTCGAGATCACCATGGCAACGGCGGCGATGACGAAATGCAGCGTGCCCATCAGCGACGAGGCGGTGCCGGCGATGGCGCCGTGATCCTCAAGGGCCAGCACGGCGCTCGTCGGGATGACGAGGCCGAGAAAGCCGTAGCCGATGAACAGGAAGCTCGCCATGACGGGCAGCTGGTTGAAGCCGGAGGCCATCACCACTGCCATGACGACCATCGCCAGCGCGAAGGCGCTGACGGCAATGCGCATGACGCGCACCAGGCCGAAACGCTCGCCGAGCCAGCCTGTCGCCTGCGACACCGCGAAGAAGGAAACGGCATTGATCGAGAAGGCGAAGCTGTATTGTGTCGGCGTCAGCCCGTAATGCTGGATCAGCACGAAGGGCGAGTTGGCGAGATAGACGAGGAAGCTCGAAATGCCGAGACCGCCGATGAAGGTCAGCGTCAGGAAGTTGCGATCGGCAAGCAGCAGCCGGTAGGCGCTCATGGCGCTCTTCAGGCCGCTGCCGCTGCGTTCCTTGGCGGGCCGGGTTTCCTCAAGCTGGGTGGCGAGCAGGACGAGGCCGATCAGGGCGGCAATAGTCACCGCCCAGAACACGCCGCGCCAGCCGTAGAACTCGATGACGGCGCTGCCGGTCAGCGGCGCCAGGATCGGCGAGATCGAGAAGACCAGCATCAGCAGCGACATCAGCCGCGCCGCCTGCACGCCGGTATGCATGTCGCGGACGATGGCGCGCGGGATGACCATGCCGGCGGCACCGCCGATGCCCTGGACGAAACGGAAGGCGATCAGCGTCTCGATGTCGGTCGAGAGCGCGCAGCCGATCGAGGCGACGGCGAAAACACCGATGCCGAGATAGAGCGGCAGCTTGCGGCCCCACATATCCGACAACGGGCCATAGACGAGCTGGGCGAGCGCAAAGGAGATGAAGAAGGCGAGAAGGGTCAGCTGGGTAACGTTGTTATCGGCATGCAGATCCTGGCCGATGGATGGCAGCGCAGGCAGATACATGTCGATGGCGAAAGGCCCGATGGCCGAGAGAAGGCCGAGAATGAGGGCAATGCGAAAGAAGGAAGCCGTCATAGGGTGATCTTTCGTGAAAGCGCGGGCGAAGGCGCCGAATCGTCGCTCCGCCGCATGGCTCTTAAGGGTTCGAATGATGATCGTTCGCGCGAAGACGAAGTTGGGAGCTCATATCTTCAGCGGGAAGCAAGCGTGTCAATAAATTTGGACACGGATGTAAAATTAGACGCCATTGTCTAAAACGTCAAGACGCCTTATCTTCGTCGTCATGAAAGATCGCATGACACCGGCAATCCGCATGGGAGGGCATACACAGCGCGGGCAATGCGCCAAGCGCATGTCGATCCTCGATGCCGCCGCCGACGTCTTCTGCCGCCAGGGTTTTGCCGGCGCCAGCATCGACGAGATCGCCGCCGTCGCCTGCGTCTCGCGCCAGACGATCTACAATCACTATCGTGAGAAGGAAACGCTCTTCGTCGCCGTCGTCGAGGACGTCATGAACCGCGCCAACGCCATGCTCTTCTCCGTGCTGTCGAGCTTCCCCGAGAATGCCGACAATCTGGAGGACGGGCTGACGGCCTTTGCCGTGCGTCTCAACAAGAACTGCATCTGCAATCACGACGGAAAATTCCTGCGCAAGCTGGTGCAGACCGAGGGTGAGCGCTATCCGCACCTGTTCGAAAGCTGGCGTCAGCAGGGCCCGGGCAAACTGACCACCGCCCTTTCCGCGCTTCTCGCGCGGCTCGCTCATACCGGCGCGCTCGTCATCGACGATTTCGACGTCGCCGCCCGGCAGTTCGTGGCGCTCGCCAATGCCGACCTGCAGATGATGACGCTGTTCGGAGGTACGCCAACCGATGAACAGCTTGAGAAGGCGGCGCGCAACGCCGTCCGCACCTTTCTCAAGGCCTATGGCAGGCCGGGAACCGATGGTGCCGGCCGGCCGCCGCAGCTTGCAGCCATAGCCGGCTGACCGGCGTATCGCTCAAGCCCTTGATGTTAAGCAAAGACCGTCATCTGTGAGGGCACAACTGCGAACATGCCGACGCGGCGCGCGGCAAGGTAATTCACCAGTTGCTGGACGACGGAGGGCATGACCGGCTTCTGCACCACCCCGACCGCGCCCTTGACGCCATCGGCGACGACCTCCGGATTGCCGGTCATGAAGACCACCGCAATGCCGTGCTCCTGCGCCAGCCGCCGGCCGATCTCGGGCCCGGTCGGGCCGTCGGCGAGATTGACGTCGACGAAGGCGATATCGGCAAGCGGCGCCAGCCGCAGCGCCTGTTCGCGATCGCTCGCAAGGCCTGCCACCTGCATGCCCATGCCTTCCACCGTCGCCCCGAGATCCAGGGCGATGAGGAATTCATCTTCGACGATCAATACTCTCTGTCTCATGAGATCATCTCGTTGCCAGCGCCGCACGACATTGGTGGCCATGATACGTCCCCTTGTTTACGCCATAACTCGAAAGAGGCATCCGCTCCGGCAGCTGTCCCTGCTCGAAACTCCTTGTCGTAACGGGCAACTTGGCGATATGTTCCGCGGTGGAACGCGATTTTCCTCAATTAAAGTATTGTTAACGTTGATAAATTCTTAACAAGAAGTCGGCGAAGCAAAAGATGGACTGAGCGCGCACTTCTGGATGAGGGCGCGATGACACGATATGACTATTCCGTAGGTTTGAAGATCGAGGATTCTGGTGAGAAGCAAATTCATCGTCCTGGCCATCGCGATCGTCAGCTTGTTCGCCTATACCAAATTGATGGCAAGGATCGGCTCGGGCTCACCGCCTCCGGAAGCCCCGCTCGCGCAACAGGCCGATCTCATCCGCGTTTATAAATCCGAGCGGCGCATGGTCCTTCTCAAAGGGGATGTTCCGATCTCGACCTACCGGATTTCCCTGGGGCAGGCTGCCGATGCGGGTCCCAAGCAACGGGAAGGCGACGAAAAAACGCCGGAAGGGCGTTATGAAATCGACTGGCGCAATCCCAAGTCGATGGCGCATCTCAGCCTGCATATTTCCTATCCAGGCCCTGAAGACCGGCGCAATGCCGAATCCAATGGCTTTCCGCCCGGCAGCAATATCATGATCCACGGGCTTCCGAACGGCTGGGGCCTGTTCCGGCAAGCCCATCGGCTGTGGGATTGGACGGATGGCTGCATTGCCGTCACCAACGCCGAAATGCAGGATATCTGGGCTCGCGTCCCCGATCACACCCCCATCGACATCCTGCCCTGACGGGTAATCAGCCCTTAGAGCCTTTCCTGACGAGGACCGGCTGGCTGCGATAGTCGGCGGGAAATAGCGACTTCAGATTCTCGATTTTCGGCAGGTCGTTATAGACGATATAGGGATAGGTTGGATTGAGCGTCAGGAAGTCCTGATGATAGCCCTCGGCCGGATAGAAGCCGGTGGCGTCGGACACTTTGGTGACGATCGGCTGGGCGAAGACATGCGCCTTGTCGAGCTGGCCGATATAGCGCTCGGCGATCTTGCGCTGCCCGGCATCGGTGACGAACAGCGCCGAGCGATACTGCGTGCCCTGATCCGGGCCCTGGAAATTCAGCTGCGTCGGGTTATGGGCCACCGAGAAGAAGATCTGCAGCAACCTGCCGTAGCTGACCTCTTTGGGATCGAATTTCACCTCGACGGATTCGGCATGACCTGTCGCACCGGTGCCGACGGTTTCGTACTGCGCCGTTTTCGCTTCACCGCCGGCATAACCGGAGACGGCGCTTGTGACGCCTTTGACATGCTGGAAGACGCCCTGCACACCCCAGAAACAGCCGCCGGCGAAAATGGCGGTCTCGGTGCCGGACCCGCCCGCTTCGTCGACATCAGGCGGCGGGATGACGACGGCATCTTCGGCAGCGCCGGCGGCACCCGCAGAGATTGAGAAAATAGTGACGGCCAGGAGTGCGGCGAGGCTCCTGCGGCGGCAAGACATGAACATGGGTGCTACCTCCAGCGATGGCCCAAATCCTTGCTCATCCTTGTGAAAGCCGCAAATCACAAGGCGATCACTCACGCCGATGTGACAGCCGGACGAAAGCTTCTGTACGAAGACGAAACAGCGCGCGAGTCGAGTTGACAATCTCGCGTAGAGTGACGAGAGTGCCGCCGGTCAGAGCCAGCATCGCCTGTATCCTTGGGGGGAATCTATGTCCGTGCGCTCGTTCTTTGCTTTCGCGACAATCGCATTTTTTTCCACGATCGCCGTCAGTTTTCCCGCAGCCGCTGCGGAGACCAAGCGCGACATCCAGACGATCAAGGACGCCGATTTCTTCGGCTTCGATCTTCGCACCGAGCAGAACGTCTCGCTCGATCAGTGCAAGACCTCCTGCATCGGCGACAAGAGCTGCAAGGCCTTCACGTACAATCCCAAGGTGAAATGGTGTTTCCTGAAATCCGATTTCAAGACGATGAACGCCTTCCCCGGCGCCATTGCCGGCAAGATCGTCGAAACCACCGCCCAGAAGGAACCGGATCTCGGCGCCGCGCCGCGCCTGACCTTCCTGACCAACGACCTGATCCAGCAGGCCCATGACTTCAAGGACAATCTCGAGCTGACCGACGACCAGCAGGGCCAAGGCGCCGACAGCCTGACCGCCAATGCCCGTCTGGATCTCACCGGCAACAATCTGGCCGACGCGCTCAAGTCCTTCCACGGCGCGCTGTCGATCACCCCTGACGACGCCGATCTCTGGCTCGAAACCGCCCGCGCCGCAGCTTCGCTCGGTACCGCCGAGAGCGGTACGAGCGGCCAAGCCGTGCTCGACGCGCTGAACGGCTACGAGCTGACGCGCACCAAGCCCAAGCGCGCCGAGGCGCTCGCCGTGCTGGCCGATGCCCTGGACCGAAACGCCAATTACCGCCCGGCGCTCTATGCCTACAAGGCAAGCCTGGCGCTGGTTGCCTCCGACGATGTGCAGGCGGCCTATCTGCAGCTGAAGGCAACGCAGGGCTTCCGCATCACCGAACACACGGTTGACGCCGACAGCGCCACGCCGCGCGCCTGCGTCACCTTCTCCGAGGCGCTCATCAAGACCACCGACTATACGCCTTTCGTGACGCTGAACGGCGCAGCCCCAAAGGCGCTCGAAACCAAGGACAAGCAGATCTGCGTCGAGGGACTGACGCATGGCGAAACCTACAAGATCGCCTTCCGCACCGGCCTGCCGTCATCCGTCGACGAGGCGCTCGAAGCGCCCGTCAGCATCGACGTCTATATCAAGGACCGCAGCCAGATGGTGCGCTTCACCGGCGACAGCTTCGTGCTGCCCTCGACGGCGCGCCGCGGCATCCCGCTCGTCTCGGTCAACCTGGCCTCTGCCAACCTCAAGCTCTACCGTATCGGCGACCGCGCCATCGCGCCGCTCCTGACCAATTCGCAGTTCCTCACCCAGCTCGACGGCTACAGCGCCCAGAACATCCAGGATCAGAACGGCGAGCTCGTCTGGCAGGGCTCGATCGACATCGCCAACGAGCTCAACAAGGACATCGTCACCAGCTTCCCGGTCGATGAGGCGCTGCCGGAGCGCAAGCCCGGCATCTACGTCATGACGGCAACGGCGCCGAACGGCCCGGCGCAGGAGTGGGATTCGCAGGCGACGCAATGGTTCCTGGTCTCCGATATCGGCGTCACCACCTATGCCGGCACCGACGGGCTCAATGTCTTTACCCGTTCGCTCGCCTCGGCCAAGCTGATCGCGGGCGTCGAGCTGCAGCTGCTGGCCAAGAACAATGAAGTGCTCGGCACCGCGACCACAGACGAAAACGGCCGCGCCACCTTCACCGCCGGCCTGATCCGCGGCACGGCGGCGCTGACGCCCGCCGTCATCACCGCCAGGAACGGCACCTCGGACTACGTTTTCCTCGACATGACACGAGCCGGCTTCGACCTCTCCGACCGCGGCGTCACCGGCCGTGCCGCACCCGGCGCGATCGACGTCCTGACCTTCACCGAACGCGGCATCTACCGCGCCGGCGAAACGGTGCATGCGCAGGCGCTTGCCCGCGACACCGACGGCAACGCCATCGAGAACCTGCCGCTCACCTTTATCTTCAGCCGTCCCGATGGCGTCGAAGACCGGCGGATCGTCAGCCAGACCAGCAATCTCGGCGGTTATTCCGTCGATTTCGCCACCCAGGAAAACGCCATGCGCGGCACCTGGACGATGAACATCTATACCGATCCCAAGGGCAGCGCGATCGCCAGCAAGAGCTTCCTGGTCGACGATTTCGTGCCGGATCGCACCGACATGGAAATCAAGACCGAGGCCAAGGAAATCGGCCCGGATACGCCGGCGCATATCACCATTTCCGGCAAGTATCTCTATGGCGCTCCGGCGGTCGGCCTGACGCTTGAAGGCGACGTCGTCGTCAAGCCGACGCGTGAGAGCGCCGCCTATAAGGGCTTCCTGTTCGGGCTCGCCGACGAAGAAGCGAACGAAGATTCCCGCCTGCCGATCGACGGTCTGCCGGAACTCGACGAGAACGGCGAAGCTACGACCGATCTGACCGTCGGCGACCTGCCGGCAACGACACAGCTGCTCAATGCCACCGTCTATGTGAGAATGCAGGAAGCGGGCGGCCGCGCCATCGAGCGCTCGCTGGTGCTTCCGGTGAAGAGCGACCGCGCCGCGATCGGCATCAAGCCGGAATTTTCCGACGAGCTGCCGGAGAACTCGATCGCCAACCTCACGGTGATCGGCGTCGATGCCAACGGACAGAAGCAGGAGACCAAGGGCCTGCGCTGGAAATTCTACAGCCTCAACCGCGAGTACCAATGGTATCGCGAGGGAACGGCGTGGAAATACGAGCCGGTCTATACCGCCGAGCAGGTTGCCAACGGCAGCGTCGACGCCACGATGGACGGCGGCAAGATCTCCGTGCCGGTGAAATGGGGCCGCTATCGCCTCGAAGTGGAAAGCCCGGATGCCGACGGCCCGACCTCCAGCGTCGAATTCGACGCCGGCTGGTTCGTCACCTCGACCTCGACCGAAACACCTGATGGCCTTGAGATCGCCCTCGACAAGGACAGCTACAAGATCGGCGACACCGCCAAGCTGAAGGTCACCTCGCGCTACGGCGGCGAGCTGATGGTGACATCAGGAACCGAAAAGCTCGTCGCCGTGCAGAATGCCGCGATCGGCGAGACCGGCGGCGAGGTCGAAATCCCCGTCACCGCGGACTGGGGCGCCGGTGCCTATGTGACCGCGACACTCTTCCGCCCCGGCGACGCGCAGGACAGCCACATGCCGATGCGCTCGATCGGCATCAAATGGCTGAAGGTCGATCCCGAACAGCGTGCACTGCAGGTCAAGCTCGACACGCCGGAAAAGATGCTGCCGCGCGGACCGTTGAATATCGGCCTGCAGGTGGCGGGTGCCGGCGCCAATGAGGATGCCTATGTCACGGTAGCCGCCGTCGATGTCGGCATTCTCAACCTGACGCGCTACGAACCGCCGAACCCGGAGGACTGGTATTTCGGCCAGCGGCAGCTCGGCCTTGAAATCCGCGACCTCTACGGCCGGCTGATCGACGGCTCGCTGGGTGCGACCGGCAAGCTCCGGACCGGCGGCGACGGCGGTGCTGTGGCGCTGCAGTCAAGCCCGCCGACGCAGAAGCTCGTCGCCTTCTTCTCCGGGCCGGTGAAGCTCGACGCCGAAGGCAAGGCCAACGTCTCCTTCGACATTCCGCAATTCAACGGCACGGCGCGCGTCATGGCTGTGGCATGGTCGAAGACCGGTGTCGGCCACGGCGTCAAGGATGTCATCATCCGCGATCCGGTCGTCGTCACCGCCAGCCTGCCGAAATTCCTCGCCCCCGGCGACAAGGCCAATCTGCGCCTCGACATCGCCAACACCGATGCGCCGGCCGGCGATTACAAGCTGCAGCTGACCGGCAATGACGCGGTCGGAATCGAACAAGCCTCCGCCGCGCAGACGATCCGCCTCGAAGCCGGAGCGAAATCCGAGCTGACGCTCTCGCTCATCGGCAAACAGCCGGGCGCCGGCAGCGTCTCGATCAACCTCTCGGATGCTTCCGGCCTGTCGCTCGACCAGAGCGTCGACGTGCCGGTGCGCCCGTCATCCCTGCCGATCACCGAACGCAGGGTGCTGGCGCTGAAGCCCGGGGCCAAGCTCACCGTCGACAAGAACCTGCTGGCCGACAGCGTGCTGCCCGGCGCTTCGATCAGCGTCAACGTCACCCGTTCCGCCGCCTTCGACATTCCGGCGCTGCTGATGACGCTCGACCGCTATCCCTTCGGTTGCGCCGAGCAGACCACCAGCCGGGCGCTGCCGCTGCTCTACCTCGCCGAAGTGGCGAAGCAGGCCGGCATCGCAAACGACGACGACGTGCACAAGCGCGTGCAGGATGCGATCTACCGCGTGCTCTCCTACCAGGCCTCGGCCGGCAGCTTCGGCCTCTGGGGACCGGATTCGGGCGACGTCTGGCTGGATTCCTACGTCACCGATTTCCTGACGCGGGCGCGCGAAATGAAATACGACGTCCCGGAAAGGGCCTTCGTGCAGGCGCTCGAAAACCTGCAGAACACGCTCTCCTACACCACCGACATCAAGGGCCAGGGCGACCAGATCGCCTATGCCATCTATGTGCTTGCCCGCAACAAGAAGGCGGCGATCAGCGATCTGCGTTATTATGCCGATACGATGATCAACGACTTCCCGACGCCGCTTGCCAAGGCGCATATCGCCGCAGCACTGGCGCTCTACGGCGATGCCCAGCGTTCGAAGAACCTTTTCCTCGACGCCCTGCAGATGTCGCAGCAATCGATGGTGTCGCGGGTGAACCTGTCGCGCACCGATTACGGCACGATCCTGCGCGATGGCGCGGCGATCCTGGCGCTCGCCGCCGAAAGCCGGCCGGTGCCACCCGTCGTCCCCGATCTCGCCAAGGCCGTCGCCAAGGAATGGGGCCGTAGCAAATACAAGAGCACCCAGGAAGAAGCCTGGATGCTGCTTGCCGCCCGCGCCATCCAGGGCGGCGATGACGGGTTGAAGGTCGATGTCAACGGCGCGGCCCACACCGGCGCCTATATGGCCCGCATGACCGGCGATGCGCTCGCCGACCATCCGCTGACGCTGACCAACCAGACGAACGACGCGGTCTCGGCCATTGTCACCACCGTTGCCGCCCCGACCGTGCCGCTGCCGGCCGGCGGCGACGGCTTCCTCATCGAGCGCAGCTATTACACGCTCGACGGCGAAGAGGCGAATGTCAGCGAAGCCAAGCAGAACGAACGCTACGTCGTCGTCATCCATGTGCGCGAAAGCAACGACTGGCCGTCGCGCATCGTCATCACCGACCTGCTGCCGGCCGGTTTCGAGATCGACAATCCGAACCTCGTCGACAGCGCCCAGATGACGAATTTCGACTGGATCGGCGAGATCTCCACCGCCCATACCGAATTCCGCTACGATCGCTTCGTCGCCGCCTTCAACCGCGCGGCGGACGATAACCGCGAATTCAACGTCGCCTATGTCGTGCGCGCCGTCACTCCCGGCACCTACGATCATCCGGCCGCAAGCGTCGAGGACATGTACCGTCCGGAGCTCTCGGCCCGCACCGCGACCGGCAAGATGGAGGTCGTGGCGGCACAACAATGAGGCTGTGGCGCAAGTTTGCGATCGGGTCCGCCGCCGGCATCCTTCTTGCCGGCGCAGGTCTCCTCGCGCTCGATGCCGCCGACAAGGCCTTTCCGCCGCCGCTCGACAAAGCGGATGTGGTCTCCGCCGAGGTGCTCGATGCCGATGGACAATTGCTGCGCGCCTTTGCGACTTCGGAAGGGCGCTGGCGGCTGAAGACCACGGTTGCCGACGTCGATCCGCAATTCCTGCGCATGCTGATCGCTTATGAGGATCAGCGTTTCTACGATCACGGCGGCGTCGATGCCTGGGCGCTCGGGCGGGCCGCCACGCAATTCCTCCGCAACGGCCGCATCGTTTCCGGTGCGTCGACGCTGTCGATGCAGGTGGCGCGGCTGATCGAGCCGCGCGCCGGACGTTCGCTCTCGGCAAAACTTTTGCAGCTGGCGCGTGCCGTGCAGATCGAGCGGCGGCTGTCGAAGGAGCAGATCCTCGACCTTTATCTCACCCATGCGCCCTATGGCGGCAATCTGGAAGGCGTGCGCGCCGCAAGCCTTGCCTATTTCGGCAAGGAGCCGCGCCGCCTGACCGTCGCTGAAGCTGCCCTGCTCGTCGCTCTGCCGCAGCTGCCGGAACGGCGCCGGCCGGACCGCAATCTCCACGCGGCGCAAGAGGCGCGCAAACGCGTGCTCGATCGGGCCGCGGTGGCCGAGGCCATCGGCGACGGCGAGGCGGAGCGGGCCGAGGCTGCCGCTGTCCCGATGCGGCGCATGCAATTGCCGGCATTGGCCGCCCATGTGGCTGAAGCCGCACTGCGCAAGGAGCCTGATGTCCTCAGGCACCAGACGACCTTGAAGAAGCAGGTGCAGCAGGGGCTGGAAGCGGTCGCCCGGGCCGCGGCGATGAAACTCGGGCCGAAGCTGTCGCTTGCCATGGTGATGGCCGATGCGCAGACCGGCGCGATTATCGGCGAGGTCGGCTCGGCCGATTATTTCGACGCCAGCCGCTCCGGCTGGATCGATATGACGCGCGTCAACCGCTCGCCGGGCTCGACACTGAAGCCCTTCATCTACGGGCTCGCCTTCGAACAGGGTCTCGTCTCCCAGGAGACGATCATCGAGGACCGGCCGGCCGATTTCTTCGGTTACCGGCCGCGCAATTTCGATATGAGCTATCAGGGCGACGTCACCGTGCGCGAGGCCTTGCAGCTATCGCTGAACGTGCCGGCGGTCAAACTGCTTGACGCCGTCGGGCCGTCGCGGCTGCTGGTGCGCTTCCGCCGCGCCGAAGTGCGCCCGGCTTTGCCGCCGAACGAAACGCCGGGGCTGGCGATCGGTCTCGGCGGCGTCGGCATCACGCTCAAGGATCTGGTGCAGCTTTATACGGCGCTTGCCAATCGCGGCCAGCCGGCAAGGCTCGGCGACGGCATCACCGGCACACCTGATAGGCTCGACGGCGAACCGCTGCTGGAGCCGGTCGCGGTCTGGAACATCGCCGATATTCTCTCCGGCGTCATTCCTCCCGCCGGCGCGCCGCAGCGCGGCATCGCCTACAAGACCGGCACCAGCTACGGCTATCGCGACGCCTGGTCGGTCGGCTATGACGGGCGCTATGTGCTCGGCGTCTGGGTCGGACGGCCCGATAACAGCGCCGTGCCGGGTTTGACCGGCTATGGCACCGCCGCCCCCATCCTGTTCGAAGGTTTCGCCAAATCCGGCATATCAATGACCCCGCTGCCCCGCCCGCCGGCCGGCGCCGTGCGCATTGCCCAGTCCGAGCTGCCGATCAGCCAGCGACGTTTTGCGCTGAATGCCAGCGGCCTGCTCGTCGCCTCCGGCCGCGAACCCGCGCCTCAGATTGTCTATCCGCCCGAGGGCGCCCATATCGATCTCGGCGCCGGCGCCGGCGACCTGTCGCCGCTGATGCTGAAGCTGCAGGGCGGCCGCGCGCCGTTCCGCTGGCTTGCCAACGGCAGGCCGTTGCCCGACCTCTCCCGCCGACGCACCCAGCAATGGCTGCCCGACGGCGGCGGCTACTCGAAACTGACCGTTATCGACTCGGCCGGGCGCGCCGCAAGCGTGGGCGTTTTCATCGACTAGCGCATCGTGCTTTCCGAAAATCGGAATCGATTTTCGGAAAGCACGATGCGTAGATTCAAAAATGTACAGCGTCCTTTGCGCATCTGAAAAGACGCGCGGCGCTGTAAGGGAACCAAAACCCCGACACAACCGTTGGAAAGGGTCTCCCTCCAACGTCAGACGGCCTCATGACCCTTCCGACCGCGACCTACCGGATACAATTCCGCAATGGCATGACCTTCGATCGCGCCTGCGGCCTCGTTCCCTATCTCAAGACGCTCGGCATCAGCCACCTCTACACCTCTCCGATCTTCACCGCCGCCAGCGGCTCGACCCACGGCTATGACGTCATCGACGCCAATGAGATCGACCCGGCGCTCGGCGGCCGGGCGGGGTTCGAGCGGCTGACGGAAAGCCTGGCTGCGGCGGGCATGGGACTGATTTTGGACATCGTCCCGAACCACATGGCCGCCTCGCCGGAAAATGTCTGGTGGCGCAACGTGCTGGCATTCGGCCGGCAGAGCGCCTATGCCGGCCACTTCGACATCGACTGGAGCGAGCCTCTGACCCTGCCGCAGCTCGGCCAGGATTTCGAGCGGGCGCTGGCCAATGGCGAGCTGCGCATCACCCTCGACGAAACGCATGGCAACTTCGCCTTCGGCTATTTCGAGACGCTGCTGCCGCTCAACCCCAGCAGTTACGGCGCGATCGCAAACCGGCTCGACGATCCGGTGGCAACGAGAATGGCGGAGGCTGCAGCCGCCACCTCAGGCGAGGACTTTGCCCGCGCCATGCGCGACATCCTCTTCGAAGGCGGTGACCGCGCCGTGCTCCGGCAAAAGCTCGAGGATATCTCAGCCGATCGCGATTTCCTCAAAAGCCTGCATGAGGGGCAGCATTGGCGGCTTACCCATTGGAAGGAGGCGGCACGGCATCTGAGCTATCGCCGTTTTTTCGAGGTGACCGGGCTTGTGGGAACCCGCGTCGAAAACCCCTCCGTGTTCGAAGACATGCACCGGCTGACGATCGAGCTGGTGCGCCATGGCAAGGTGCAGGGCCTGCGCATCGACCATGTCGATGGGTTAGCCGAACCCAAGGCCTATCTCGACCGGCTGAGGGACGCGGTTGGGCCGGACAGCTATATCGTCGTGGAAAAGATCCTCGGACCCGGCGAAGTGCTGCCGGAGAGCTGGCCGGTCGCGGGTACCACGGGATATGAGTTCATCGCGGCGCTGAGCGAACTCTTCATCGACGGCGGCGGTCTGCGCAGATTGGACGATGCCTATCGCAGCCTTGCCGGCGAGACGGGCGATCTCGAGGAAGGCCGGCGGCTTGCCAAGCGGCTGATGGTCGAGCGCAATTTCGCCGGCGAAACCGGCCGGCTGGTGTCGATCGCCGCGGGCATCTTTCCCGAGATAAACAGAGACGAGATCGCCACGGCGCTGAGCGAACTGCTGATCGCCTTCCCCGTCTACCGCACCTATGGCGATGGCGGTCCGCTCGCGTGGCAGGATTCAGCTGTCCTTGCCGCGACCGCATCGCAAGCCATGGCCCGGCTCGATGATCGGCGTGGGCTCGACCATGTGCTGAAGCTTCTCGAAGGCAAGGTCGAGGGGGATGCCGCCCATGAGTTCCGTATCCGCTTCCAGCAACTGAGCGGGCCTGTGATGGCGAAGGCGACGGAGGACACGCTGTTCTACCGCTACAACAGGCTGCTTGCGGCAAACGAAGTCGGTGGCGAACCGGGCAAGACGCCGGACGGCCCGGAGGGATTCCATCGCCGCATGGCCGAGCGGGCGCGGCTGCAGCCGCATGGGCTTTCGGCCAGCGCCACCCACGACACCAAACGTGGCGAGGATGCGCGCGCCAGGCTCTACGCCTTAAGCGAGGGCGCGGATGTTTTCGTGCAGGCGGTGGCACGCTGGCGTGAGATGAACCGGTCCTGGCTGACGGACCTGCCGAATGGTGCGGCACCGGAGCCGAATGTCGAATGGATGCTTTACCAGGCTCTGGCCGGCGTCTGGCCGGAGGATTTCGATAGGGCGCAGACGGAAGGCCTTCGCGCGCGCTTCACCGATTACGCGGTCAAGGCGGTGCGCGAGGCTAAACTCCACACCGGCTGGATCGAACAGGATGCCGCTTACGAAGAAGCGGTGACGGCCTATGCGGCGGCGCTGGTTCCACCCGAAAACGATGCCTTCCTCGAGGATTTCGAAAGGGTGCTGCAGCCCTTCATCGCGGCGGGTTACCTCAACAGCCTGTCGCAGACGCTGCTCAAGCTGACGGCGCCCGGCATTCCCGACATCTACCAGGGCTCCGAGGGTTTCGATTTCAGCCTCGTCGATCCCGATAACCGCCGGCCGATCGATCATGCGCTGCTGGCCGCCTGGCTTGATGACGCCGGGCCGATCGCCAAGCTTCAGGCGGCAGCATTGAAGCAGCGCATCATCGCGATCAGCCTGCAGCTGCGCCAGCGGCAACCCGCGCTCTTTGCCAGAGGCGACTATCTGCCGCTGAAGGTGACCGGCGGCCGGCGCGAGCACGTGCTGGCTTTTGCCCGGGTGCACAAGGATAATTTCGCTATCGTCGCCGCACCCCGGCTGATGTTCGGCTGGCTCGATCCGGGCGTGCTCTTTGCCGGCCCGGAATTCTGGGAGGATACGGCGATCGCCGTCCCCTCCCCTCTTCACGGGCTGAAAGCGGACCTGGTGACCGGAAAGACGATCGAACCCGGCGGCAGCATTGCTGTCGCCGCCCTGCTCGGCAGTCAGCCGGTCGGGCTGATCAGCCCGATCTGAGGATTGGGCTAGACAACAAGGCTTCGAAAAATCTGCCTCGTCAAAATTGGCACTTGACCTTCCAGTTGCTGGAAGGTGGATAAGTCTCTCCAACTGCCCCTGGGGCATAGGAGACAGTCATGAATATCAAACACGATCACGATCATCATCACGGCCACGCCCATGCCGGCGATCACAGCTGCTGCGGCCATGGCGGGGAAAAGACTGCCGACGTCATAACCCGTGATCCGGTCTGCGGCATGATTGTCGATCCAGAGGCCGGCAAGCCTTCGCTCGATCATGCCGGCCGCCTCTATCATTTCTGCTCGGAAGGCTGCCGGACGAAGTTTACCGCCGCGCCGCAGGAGTACCTGACCGCGAAGGATCCGGTCTGCGGCATGACCGTCGATCGCTCGACGGCGAAACATTTTCTGAAAGTCGAGGGCGAGAAATTCTACTTCTGCTCGGCCGCTTGCAAGACAAAGTTCGAAGCCGATCCCGCAGCGTATCGCGACGGCAAACGCCCGGCGGCAAAACCGGTGCCGAAGGGTACGCTCTATACCTGCCCGATGCATCCGGAGGTCGTCAGCGACCGGCCTGGCGACTGCCCGAAATGCGGCATGGCGCTCGAGCCGATGGGCATTCCGTCTGATGACGAAGGCCCGAACCCCGAACTTGTCGATTTCACCCGACGGCTTTGGGTCAGCGCCATCCTGGCTCTGCCGCTGCTCGCCCTCGGCATGGGGCCGATGCTCGGCCTGCCGCTTAGGGAAATGATCGGCGAGCCGCAGGCGACCTATCTCGAACTGCTGCTGGCAACGCCTGTTGTGCTGTGGGCGGCCCTGCCATTTTTCCGGCGCGCCTGGGCGTCCCTCGTCAACCGCAGCCCGAATATGTGGACGCTGATCGGTCTCGGCGTCGGCACCGCCTATGTCTACAGCCTCGTCGCCACGCTGGCGCCCGGCATCTTCCCGATGAGTTTCCGCGGCCATGGTGCTGGTGTGCCGGTCTATTTCGAGGCGGCCGCCGTTATCGTCGCCCTCGTCTTCGTCGGCCAGGTGCTGGAACTGAAAGCACGCGAACGTACCGGCTCGGCTATCCGCGCTCTGCTCGATCTCGCGCCGAAGACGGCGCGGCGCATCGATGCCGATGGCAGCGAGCTAGATGTGCCGGTGGACGAGATCCAGGCCGGCGACCGGCTGCGTGTGCGCCCCGGCGAGCGCGTTCCGGTGGACGGTTCTGTCCTCGAGGGCCAGTCGACCGTCGACGAATCGATGATATCGGGCGAGCCCTTGCCGGTGGAGAAATCGAAGGGCGACGCACTGACCGGCGGCACGATCAACAAGAACGGCTCCCTCGTCATGTCGGCCGAGAAGGTCGGCGCCGACACGGTGCTGTCGCGCATCGTCGAGATGGTCGCCAAGGCGCAGCGCTCACGCGCGCCGATCCAGGGCGCGGTCGACCGGGTGTCGGCCTTCTTCGTGCCGGCGGTCGTCGCCGCGGCCATCCTTGCCTTTATCGTCTGGGCGGCGGTCGGCCCGGAACCGAGCCTTGCCAATGCGCTGCTTGCCGCCGTCGCCGTTCTGATCATCGCCTGCCCCTGCGCGCTCGGTCTTGCCACGCCGATGTCGATCATGATCGCAACCGGGCGCGGGGCTGGCGAAGGCGTGCTGATCAAGGACGCCGAAGCGCTGGAGCGTTTTTCCAAGGTCGATACGCTGATCGTCGACAAAACAGGCACGCTGACCGAGGGCAAGCCGAAGCTCACCGACGTCGTCGCCTTCGGTGGAACCGAAGAAAACCGGCTGCTGTCGCTGGCGGCAAGCCTGGAGCGCGGTTCCGAACATCCGCTGGCCGACGCGATCGTGTCCGGCGCCGAAGAGCGCGGCGTCGCCTTCGTCGAGGTCACCGGCTTCGAGGCCAAGACCGGCAAGGGCGTTCAGGGCCTTGCCGGCGCCACGATGGTGGCGCTCGGCAATGCGGCGATGCTTGCCGATCTCGGCATCGATCATTCGGCGCTTGCCGAGAAGACCGAGGCCCTGCGCGGTGAGGGCAAGACGGTGATGTTCGTCGTATTCGACGGCGCGCTTGCCGGTCTCGTCGCCGTTGCCGACCGGATCAAGCCGACGACCGCCGCGGCCATCAAGGCGCTACATGACAGCGGCCTGAAGATCATCATGGCGACGGGCGACAACGAGCGCACGGCGCGTGCGGTGGCAAAAAGCCTGGGGATCGACGAAGTCCGCGCCGATATGCTGCCGGAGGGCAAAAGCGCGCTGATCGAGGAACTGCGCGCCAAGGGCGCCGTCATCGCCATGGCCGGAGACGGCGTCAACGATGCGCCGGCGCTCGCGGCCGCCGATGTCGGCATCGCCATGGGCACCGGCGCCGACGTTGCAATGGAAAGCGCCGGCATCACCCTGGTGAAGGGCGATCTCACCGGCGTTGTCAGGGCGCGGCGGCTGGCGGAGGCGACGATGCGCAACATCCGCCAGAATCTCGGCTTCGCCTTCGGCTATAATGCGCTCGGCGTGCCGGTCGCAGCCGGCGTGCTCTATCCGATCTTCGGGCTGCTGCTGTCGCCGATGATCGCGGCGGCGGCGATGAGCCTCTCGTCCGTCTCGGTGATTTCAAATGCGCTGAGACTGCGCTTTGCAAAATTATAGGAGGTGACGATGAATATCGGCGAAGCATCGGAACGTTCCGGCCTGCCTGCGAAGACCATTCGCTACTACGAGGATATCGGCCTCATCCGCCCCGAAAGGGGCGGCAATGGCTATCGCGACTATGCCACGACCGATGTCCACAAGCTGCGCTTCCTGCAGCGCTCGCGCGGTCTCGGTTTTTCCGTCGACGAGTGCCGGCAATTGCTGGCGCTCTACGAGGACAAAGCCCGCGCGAGCGCCGACGTCAAGGAGATCGCCGAGACCAAGCTTGCCGAGATCGACCGCAAGATCCGCGAGCTCTCGGACCTGCGGCGCACGCTGGAGCACCTCGTGCATGCCTGCCACGGAAATGACAGGCCGGACTGTCCGATCCTCGAAGGGCTTTCGGACGGCGGCTGATTATCTCGGAAGACGCAGGCGTCGCGCTTCAGGAAAGCTGCGGCATGTTCTGGTTGGCCGCCCGCGCGGATGCAGCCAGCCCATCTTCGCCGTCATCCAGCCGATGCTTGATCGCAAGGGCGTAGATCACGTCGAGAATATTGCGGTCCCTGAGATGAGGATCAATGAGAGCGAGAAGCGAGGCCCGGACGATCTTCTTGCTGGTGGCGTTTGGACAACGCGCCTTGACGAAATCATAGAGCGCCTGATCCGTCAGCCCTTCCATGGCGCCGTCTACGAGAGCTTCGTAGACCCGCTTCTTTTCTTTCATTCTTAATTTTCCCCTCAAATCAGCGGCGTCATGATCTGTCATGTAATTGTCATAAACAATCGCGGATTTGAGCCGCGGCAATGGGGTCGCCGGTCCGTATGATTTTTTTCCGCCGCCGGGAATAAAATCGGCCGCGCTTGCGTATACTCAATCATGGAACGCAAAGACCGCCCCTTCGACGTCATCGGACAGCTTGCAGCGCTGAGGCGCTATGCTCGCTCGCTGGTGCGCAATTCGGACGAGGCGGAGGATCTGGTGCATGATGCGCTGGTGCGGGCGCTCGAGAAGAAAAAGAGTTTCCGCAGCGGCGGCAATCTGCGCACCTGGCTGCTCTCCATCCTGCACAATGCTCATGTCGACCGTCTGCGCCAGAACCGGTCGCTGACGCGCCGCCATGACGAGGCGGCTGTCGGGGCCGAGCAGTCGCTGCCGGCCGGCCAGGAACATGCCGTGCGCCTGCAGCAGGTGCGCGACGCCTTTTTCGACCTGCCGGAGGAACAGCGCGAGGCGCTGCATCTGGTGGCGATCGAAGACCTTTCCTACCAGGAAGCCGCCAACGCGCTCGCCATTCCGGTGGGGACGCTGATGTCGCGCATCTCCCGCGCCCGCGCCCAACTGCGCGAATTCGAGGAGAAGACGCCGCGCAAGTCGCATCTGAGACTGATCGGGGGAGACGGCAATGAAAGCAACTGATCCGATCCTCGATGCCGATCTCGACGCCTATGTGGATGGCGAGCTCGATGTCGCCCGCCGCATCCAGGTGGAATCCTATCTTTCCGGCCATCCGGCGATTGCCGCCAAGGTCATGGCCGACCTCAGCGTCAAGGGCGAGCTGCGCCTGGCGCTTGCCGGCGAAAGCGCCTTCGGTCGCCCCGAGACCCGCGATGCCGCCCGCCGGCTGGAACGCGGTCTTTCCTATGGCCGCATCTTCCATTCCATGCAGCGCATTGCCGCTGTCGGTATTCTGGTCACCGCCGGCTGGGTGGCGCATAATTCCTTCGGCGCCTTCTCGGCAACCGAGGTATCGGCATCGGTGCCGGCACCCGCCTATGTCGAGGATGCCGTCCGCGCCTATCAGACCGCGGCGCTACGCCAATCGATGCCGCCGCAGACGCCGGCCACCTACAGCGCCGACGATATTCGCGCCGCCACCGCGATCGTGATGCCGGAACTGCCTGGGGATTGGAAGGTCGCCGACGTGCAGATCTTCCCGTCCGAATTCGGCCCCAGTGTCGAAATGGCGATCGAGCAGTCTGATGGAAAGCGGCTGTCGCTGTTCGCCGTCCGCCCCGGCGCTTTCGAGGTCAAGCCGGTCAGCCATCTCGCGCTTGAGAAAGCAGAAGCCGCCTATTGGCAGATCGGCGAGGTCGCCTATGCGCTGATCGCCGACGAAAGCGGTCTCAATCTCGATCAGGCGGCCGAACGGCTCGCCCGCTCGCTCTATTAGTTCAAACCGAGGAGATCAGCATGAACCCGATCAATTCCCGCTACGGCGCCGTGGCCGGCTCCCAGGCCGTCTTCGACGAAGGCCTGCGCCAGCATATGCTGCGCGTCTACAATTACATGGCTCTCGGCCTTGTTATCACCGGCCTCGTCGCCTTCGTCGTCGGCTCGACGCCGGCCCTCTACGTGCCGATCTTCGGCTCGCCGCTGAAGTGGGTGGTGATGCTGGCGCCGCTCGCCTTCGTCTTCTTCTTCTCGTTCCGCATCCAGACGATGTCGGCCAGCACCGCCCAGATCACCTTCTGGGCATTCTGCGCCGTGATGGGCCTGTCGCTCGCCTCCGTCTTCCTGGTCTTCACCGGGATGAGCATTGCGCGGACCTTCTTCATCACCGCCACGATGTTCGGCGCCACCAGCCTTTACGGCTATGTGACGAAGCGTGACCTCTCGCGCATGGGCTCGTTCCTGATGATGGGCCTCATCGGCGTTGTCATCGCCAGCATCGTCAACATCTTCCTGGGTTCGTCCGCGCTGCAGTTCGCCGTCTCGGTGATCGGCATCGTCGTCTTCGTCGGCCTCACCGCCTACGACACGCAGAACATCAAGGAACAGTATTCGGAAAACTACGATCAGGAATCGAACCAGAAGCTCGCCGTCTTCGGCGCTCTGTCGCTCTACCTGAACTTCGTCAACATCTTCCAGCTTCTGCTCAACTTCACGGGCGAGCGGGAATAGGGATCGCGCTTCCGGGGGCAAAGGAAGCGCAAGAGCACCCGGTCTGCACTCCGTGACAGGATGGTAGATCGGGTGTTCACTTTAAATACATGTCGCCCGCAAGTGTGCAGCGGTTCCGGGATAACGACATGGATAAAAACAGAGCCAGAACGGCCGGGTCACTCCGGCCGTTTTTATTTTCAGATGATGCCCCAGGCGCGGTAGCGGCCGCGGCCGGTGATTTCACGAATGCCGATCTCGTTGACGAGGTTCAGCGCGCCGCGCGGGGTAATGCGCAGATGGCGGGCGATCATCGCCGCCGAGACCATCGGTCGTGACAGGATGAAATCGGCAAGGTCCGGCAGGCTGCTGTTCGAACGGCGGCCGCGAAAGCGCAGCTCCATCTGCGTGCGGGCCAGCGACAGCCGGTCGAGTTCCTTGAGACCGGCGGCAGCCCCCAGATGCATCGCCTCCAGGAAGGCCTGCAGCCGCGTTGCCCGATCGCGCGCTCGGCGACGTTCATGGCGCACCAGCTTCAGCCCACCATAAAAAGAAAAGAGATGTGAGGCGACCTTGCCGCGGGCGCGGAGATGCCCTGCGACCAGAAGACCGCCGAGCCAGTGCTGACGCCGCAACGGCTCGATCCTTTCCCAGGCTTCGAAAAGAATGATCGCGCCGAGCACCGGCGGCAAGCTGTCGGCCAATGGCAACAGGCCGCGCCACTCGGCAAGCCGCTGTTCCTCATCCCATTCGTCATCGCCCAGCAAGCCGAGCGGATCGTCATTGCGCCTCGCCGGGGGGGCGACGGCCGTCTCGCTTGCCGGTAGCTTGCCGGTGTGGATGTCGAGCAGTTTTTGCGAGCGGGCAAGAAGCGCGTCGATCTCCGCCATCTCGGCAGCGAGCGGCCCGTCTTCTTCCCTGCTTTCTTCGTCGGTCTCGAGCGAAACCGCAGGGCTCTTGGCCTCCGGCACTGTCCCCTCCCCTTCCCCGAGCGTCGCCGTCAGCGTCGCAAGCCCCGAGGCGCCAAGCGCCCAGGCCGGTTCGCCGGTCCAGATGCGCCGGCGGGCCCGCAGCACGGAATGGGCGATCGTCAACTCGTGGCTGGGCGCCCGGCTGTCCATATGCGCATCGTGCAAAACCAGATCCTCGACATGCACGAGTTCGCCGGCCACCCAGAGCGCGCCGGCGGCATCGAAGAAATGACTGCGTTCGGCAAAGCCCTCACCGACCGGCGAACGCACCACCCGTTCGTCCAGCCGGGCCAGCGCATCCTCTGCTGCGGCAAAGGATGGAAGCAGAGTTTGAAGCATCGCATTGTCGAGTTCGTAGCGCATTGTTAAGCTTTACGGTTTTTCACAAATGGAAGCAAAACAGATGTTTCCTTCCGCCATCTATGACATGGTTAACGGCGCATTTCAACAAAAGGCCAGGGAAGGAAGCGATCGAGACGGCTGAGCAAGCCGCCGCTTAGCTTCTAGTTGTCGCAGCTGGCGCGAAGCTTTTTCATGGCCGTTCACCCGGTTTTCCGCGCTATCGGACCATTGGCCCGCATCAGCGCCATCAGCATCGGCCCAAGCGAGAACTCGCCGCGCTCGGCCCGCCGTGTCAGATCACGCAGATAGCCGCCGGCTGAGTTGATATGTCCGCCCCTTTCCAGGATGCAGGCGATCACCGTGGCGGCGTTTTCCGGCCCCATGACATCGCAGGCCAGCTGATAGGCGCTCGGACTGACGCCCAGCATCGAACGGACGATGACGGCCGCGGCCATCAGATCCCGCCAGCTGCCGATCCCGCCGCCCGGCCCATAAGCGACGACCTCCGGGCAGGCCTGCAGCACCATGGCAAGGGGGAAGGATTTTGGCGGCTCCCGCCACGGCCGCGGTTCTTCCTCCGGCTTTACGCCCTGCTTCGGTTCGAAGCTTGGTTCAAGTTCAGATGTAGGGTGTGGGTTTGAATTATGTATGTGCCGACCGTTTTGGCTGTCATTGGCGTCTGATTTTTCTGTTTTCGTCTTCAATTCCAGCGTCTTGACGATCAACTCGCGGAAAGCTTCGAGATCGCTCAGCAGATGTTCCATCTCGGCGGCCGACGGGCGGCGCGGCAGGCTTGCCGACAGCAGATTGAAATGCGTCTGCATCTCGATCCATTCACCCGCGATTTTCTCTTCCAGGGCGATCTCGATGAGTTTGCTGATGTCGCGCCGGCAGAGGGTCAGCCGCTCCCGCAGGCGCTTCCATTCGAGCTTGCCGGCGAGCACCTGAGCCGCCTGTGCCTCGATCTCGCCTGCACGCGCCAGCAGTGGCGCCAGGCTGAAGCCGAAGGCCTCTCCGAGCCCGCCCTCGCCGTTGCGGCGGGCAAAACGTTTGCCGTTCGGGCTATCGCGCCGGATGATCAGCCCGGCCTCCACCAGCATCGCCAGGTTCCGCCGCAGCGTCGTTCCGGCCATCCCGTGCGTGCGCAGCGACAACTGCTCGTTCGAGGGAAAGACGACGAAGCCGTTGGCCTCGGCAATCTCGTTCTTCGGATAGAAGGTCAACAGCGCGTTGAGAACGGCGAGCGCACGATCGGATACGCCGACCATGTCCTTTGCTTCGCAGAGCGCGCGAAAGATCTTCCACTTATCGACCGATGCGTCCGGTTCGACCTTGCTGGCACTTTCCTGGCTTGCCAGCATGCCACGCGTCATCGATCGCCGCCCAAAGGGCGTCGATACATATTGAGGCTCCATGTCCCTCACCTTTTTTCAAGGCAAAAGAAACCTACCACCCAAAAGGATGCCGAAGATGCTTGACAGTGATTCGAGGAAGTGCGATTCTCAGATTGTCCAGATATGAGAAAGGCTTCCGCGACGGCAACGTTCGGAGGCTTTTTTCTTTTGCGGCCTACTCTCCTGCTTGCAACCTTCCGGCCCGATAAGCTTCGTATAGCTCATCGAGACGGCGTGAAATGTAAGCGCCGAAATCCGGCGCATCGCCGGTCTTCAACGCGATCGTGAAGGAATTGCCGGCGCTCTTGATTCGGCCGGCAATCTTGCCGCCGCTCTTCGGCTTCCAGTCATATTCCGTGGCTTCGGGCTTCGCCTCTTTCCGGGCGAGCTCGGCAACCAGAAGCTCAAAACGGCGGTCGCTCTCCTCCGCCATGAACTTTTCCGAGCCGACGAGCTTGGCAAGCCGCACCGCCGTCATCCCGTTCCAGTCGTGGGCAAGCGCCATCCATTTGCGGCGCCCGATGCCGGGGGCAGCACCCACCGACCTGACGATCTCGGCCGGGATGGCCTTGGCGACGGAGAGCAGCTTCGACAGCTCGGTCTTATCGGTCGACAGCGCCTTCATAATGATCGGACGCTCAAAGCCCTTGATCTCGAGATTGAGGGCAAAGACAGCGCGCTCGATGTAGGAAAGGTTGCGGCGCGCCGAATTTTCGATGCCCTGAGCGATGACAACATCGGTATCGTCAAGTTGGCGGACGATCGCCTGCACCTTGCGCCCGAGCAGCTTGACGGCCTGCAGGCGGCGATGGCCGTAGGCGATCTGGTAGCGGCTCTCATCGTCGGGATGGCGACGAACGAGAACCGGCACTTCCTGGCCGTTTTCGGCGATCGACTGCACCAGCTCGTCGTCGATATCGAGTGGCTGGTCGGCGAGGCGGTCGCGGACGAAGGAGGAATCGATCAGATCGGGATCGAGCTCGACGATGCGTTCGCCTGAGAGCAAGGCCTCCTGCATCGCCCTGCTCTCTTCCTCCATGCGCCCGAGCGTCAGTGCCATCGTCCGGACCGGCCCTGCCGCGCCGCGCGAAGACGGTTCTTCGTAGTTGGCCGCGGCCAACTCCTGCGCCGTATCGTCGAAAAGACCTTTCAGGCGATCGCGTCTGCTCATGGCCGGCCCCAGGCTTTGTGAATGCCGGCGAGAACCTCGCTATTGGCGGCATTGACCGATTCCAGCGCCCGATCGTAGGTCGAGCGACGCACCTGCCCCTTTTCGATTTCGAACAGCGTCTGCTTGGTCAGGCCGGCATCGGCGATCGCCGTCGATTTGAGAATGGTTGCCGTCAAGACGTCGTCGCCGAACAGGCTGCGCAGCAGCGCAACGATCTGCGACTGCGGCGCGTCGAAAGGTTCGTGACGGGTGACGACATATTTGATGAAGTCGTGCTGCAGGTCGCCGCCGGCCTTGCGGACCACAGACAGCAGATCCGAGGTCATCAGCAGGAATTGCGACATGGAGGCGACATCGACCATCTGCGGATGGATGGTGATGAGCAGCGACGTTGCCGCGCAGACCGCACCAAGAGTGAGATAACCGAGCTGCGGTGGGCAGTCGATCACCACGACGTCGTAATTGGCCTCGACCTCGGCGATTGCCACGCCGACGCGGCGGAAGAACAGCTCGGCCGGCTTCTGCCGGTCATTGAGCGCCCGCGGCGTTTCATGCTCGAATTCCATCAGTTCAAGATTGCCCGGCACCAGATCGAGCCCGTCGAAATAGGTCTTGCGGACGATGTCCTTCAACGGCTTGCGGCCGGCATCGTAGCGAATGGCGCCATAGAGCGTATCGCCATCGGAAAGATCGAATTCGGGCTGGACACCAAGCATGGAGGAGAGCGAGGCCTGCGGATCGAGATCGATGGCAAGCACCCGGTAACCGGCCAACGCCAGATACTGCGCCAGATAAAGCGTCGTCGTCGTCTTGGCCGAGCCGCCCTTGAAATTGGTGACGGCAACCGTCTGCAGCTTCTCCCCGGGACGCCGCCAGGGAAGATAGCTGAGCGCATCCTTCGGCTTCAGCTTCGCCATATATTGGCGCAATTCATTGATCTGGCCGAGCGTATAGGAGCGCCGGCCATTCTGGGAAAGCTCCGGCTGCGGCCCCTTGCCATCCAGGGAAAGCTGGCGAAGATAGCCGTCGGACACGCCGATCATCTGGGCGGCCTCGCCTGAAGAAAATGTCCGCAGCGTCTTCTGCGCGAGCGGCGGAAACAGCTTGTCGCGGAGAAGCTTCAATTGCCGCGAAAGCTGGTTCGCATGCCGCTCGATCCGCACATCTGTCGTCGATACGCTAATGTTGTCCAAAACACCCAATCCTTTTCGATGCGCTTTTCTGTCAACATAGCGTCAAAAAGCGTATTGAAAGTGACACGATTCGGGATTTGCGGCAACAATAGGGGCCGGGAGCCCATTCCGGCCCGGTTGGCCGCGGCCAACTCTTCGCCATCGCCCTTGCGGCGAACCGGCTTTTTCGGCAAGACCGCCGGGACTCAAGGGAGTATCGGCTTGAAGCACATCCATATCATCGGCATCGGCACGGGCAACCCGGAGCATGTCACCATACAGGCAATAAACGCGATGAATTCAGCCGAGGTGATCTTCCTGCCGGTCAAAGGGACTGGCAAGGAAGAGCTCGCGGAGATCCGTCGCGAAATCTGCGAGCGATATGTCACCCGGCCGGGGATCCGGATCTCAGAATTCGCGGTGCCGCAAAGGCGGACGGCGGACAGAAGCTACACGCAAAGCGTCGACGCCTGGCATGGCGAGATCGCCCTCATCTATAAAGAGCTGATCGACGGCCTCGCCGATGACGGCCGCGGTGCCTTTCTCGTCTGGGGCGATCCCAGCCTCTACGACAGCACGATCCGCATCATCGAACGTGTGCGGCAGGACGGCGGCGTGGATTTCGACTACAGCGTCGTTCCCGGCATCACCAGCATCCAGGCCCTGGCCGCCAGTCACAAAATCCCGGTCAACCTCGTCGGCAAACCGATCGAGATCACCACCGGGCGCAGGCTGGCGCGCGACGGGCTGCAGGCGCCCACCACGGTCGTCATGCTCGACGGTGAACAGGCCTTTGCCAAGATCGACGATCCCGATGCCGAGATCTTCTGGGGCGCCTATCTCGGCACGGAGGATGAGATCGTCAGATCCGGGCGGCTCGGCGATATCGCGGCCGACATTCTGACACTCAGGAGCGAGGCCAGGCAGCGGCACGGCTGGATCATGGACATCTATCTTCTGCGCAAGGGGCGGGATTTCGAGGAATAGCGGGACCAACCGTTTCCCATGTTTTGCCGCGTCCGCCGCGATCATGTAAGAAACGGACAGAGGATTGAGAATGGGCATCGACAGCGTCAAGGCGATCGACAGGAGAGGCGAGACGGAGTTGCAGCGCCGCGCGGCGGCGAAGACGCGCTCGCGCGGCGCCTGCCCCGCCCTCGCCGCGCCGATGGCGACCGGCGACGGCCTGCTGGTGCGGCTGCGACCGGCCGGCGGCGCGTTGACGCTGCCGCAATTCACAACACTGGCTCGCGCAGCCGCGGCACACGGAAACGGCATTCTCGAGATCACCGCACGCGGCAATCTGCAAATCCGCGGGCTGCAGGCCGAGACCGTCGCACAGCTCGCCTCCGATATCGATGCCGCCGGCATTACCGTGCCGGACGGACCGGCGATCGAGATATCGCCGCTGCACGGCATCGACCCGGAAGAGGTGAGCGATCCCACCGCAATGGAGCTGTCTTTGCGCGGCAAGCTTCAGGATCTCCTCGCTTCGCCGCGGCTTGCGCCGAAACTGTCGATCGTCGTCGACGGCCGCGGAGCCTTCGGCTTGTCGGCACTTACAGCCGATATCCGTCTCGTCGCGTCATCCCAGACGCAGTGGCTTGTCGCCATCAACGGCGATAGCGAAACTGCAACGCCGATTGTGGTTGGCCCTGCGGAAGCGGCGGTCTCTGCCGTGGGCGAGGTTCTGAGCCTGCTGGCAAAGCTCGGGCAGGGCAGCCGGGCACGGGATATCGACCCGGCGCTTCTGCGGGCACGCTTTCCCGCCATCAGCGAACCTCGACCCCTTCCGTCCGGCGTGGTCAAGAGGCCGCTTGCCGGCCTGCACAGACTGGCGGACGGCAAAACCGTGCTCGGCGTCCGGCCGGAATTCGGGCAGATGCGCGCAGCCGATCTGATTGCCCTGCTCGATCTCGCTGCGGCCCATGGCGCAGCCGAGATCCGACTGGCGCCCGGCCGCGGTTTCTTCCTGCTCGGGCTTGCCGCAGAGGCGGCGCCGGCCGTGCAGACCGCGGCGGCCCAATGTGGCTTCAGCGCCCAAGCCGGCGAGAATGCCGAGCATATCGCCGCCTGCGCCGGCGCCGGCGCCTGCGGTTCCGCCTTCTACGAAACACGCGCTCTGGCGCGCCGCATCCTGGCCGCGGCACCTGCCCTCTTCGACGGTTCGCTGACGCTGCATCTCTCCGGCTGCGCCAAGGGCTGCGCGCATGCCCGGCCGGCGCTGACGCTGACGGGCACGGCTGAAGGTTACGACCTCATCCTCAGCGGGCTTGCCGCGGATCGGCCGGACGAACGGATCGCTGGCGGTCGGATCGATTTCGCTATAGAGAGGCTCGCCCGGTCCATCGAAGACAACAGAGGCGCTGGCGAATCGGCTGCCGCCTGCCTTACACGGCTGGGCACAACCGGCGTTTCGAAGGCGCTGCGACAGGATTAAGAATGCCAGACTACGATTATATCCGCAGCGGCGACGCGATCTACGAGCGTTCCTTTGCGATCATCCGCACTGAGGCCGATCTTTCGCGCTTCACCGAAGATCAGGCCGACATCGCCGTGCGCATGATCCATGCTTGCGGGCTGGTCGAAGCGGCGGAGCATTTCCTGTTCTCCGCCGATGTCGTCACGGCTGCGCGCGACGCGCTGAAGGCCGGGGCGCCGATCTTCTGCGATGCGGAAATGGTCTCCCAGGGCGTGACCCGGGCGCGGCTGCCGGCGCTGAACGAGGTGATCTGCACGCTGCGCGATCCCGCCACGCCGGAACTGGCGCGCGAGATCGGCAATACGCGCTCGGCCGCCGCCATGCATCTCTGGCTCGACCGGCTCGGCGGCAGCATTGTCGCGATCGGCAATGCGCCGACGGCACTCTTCCACCTGCTCGAACTCCTGCGCGACGGCGCCCCGAAACCCGCAGCGATCCTCGGCATGCCGGTGGGATTTGTCGGCGCGGCGGAATCGAAGGATGCGCTGGTGGAGAATTCTTACGGCGTCCCCTTCGCCATCGTGCGCGGCCGGCTCGGCGGCAGCGCCATGACGGCGGCGGCGATCAACGCGCTGGCGAGGCCGGGCCTATGACGACGACGACAGGCCGTCTCATCGGCGTCGGCACCGGTCCCGGCGATCCGGAGCTTTTGACCCTCAAAGCCGTTCGCGCCATCGAAGGCGCTGACGTCATCGCCTATTTCGCCAAGCAGGGCAGGGGCGGCAACGGCAAGGCGATCGTCGAGCCGCTGCTGAAATCCGGCGTGACGCTGCTGCCGCTCTATTATCCCGTCACCACCGAGATCGATAAGAACGACGAGCGCTATCAGAGCCTGATCACCCAGTTCTACGACCGGTCTGCCGAAACCGTCGCCGGCCATCTCGAGGCCGGCCTGAGCGTCGCCGTGCTCAGCGAAGGCGATCCGCTGTTCTACGGCTCCTATATGCACCTGCATGTCAGGCTTTCCCAGCGCTATCCGACGGAAGTGATCCCCGGCATCAGCGCCATGTCCGGCTGCTGGTCCCTCGCCGGCATGCCGATCGTCCAGGGCGACGATGTGCTTTCCGTACTGCCCGGTACGATGGCCGAGGCCGAGCTGACTCGCCGCCTTGCCGATACACAAGCCGCCGTCATCATGAAGGTCGGCCGCAATCTGCCGAAGATCCGCCGGGCCTTGGCGGCGGCGGGCCGGCTTGCGGAAGCCGTCTATGTCGAGCGCGGCACCATGGCGAATGCGGCGATGGAAAAGCTCGCCGACAAGACTGAAGGCGATGCGCCGTATTTTTCGCTGGTCCTTGTGCCCGGCTGGGAGGGCAGCCGATGAGCGGCCGGCTTTTCGTGATCGGCACCGGTCCCGGCAATCCCGAGCAGATGACGCCGGAAGCGCTGGCTGCCGTCGACGCGGCAACGGATTTCTTCGGTTACGGCCCCTATCTCGACCGGCTGCAGCTCCGCAACGATCAGCTGCGGCATGCCTCCGACAATCGCGAGGAACTCGACAGGGCAGGGGCGGCCCTTTCCATGGCGGCGGATGGCGCGAAAGTCTGCGTCGTCTCCGGCGGCGACCCCGGTGTCTTCGCCATGGCCGCCGCCGTCTGTGAGGCGATCGAGAACGGGCCGGCAGCCTGGCGCGCCGTCGACCTTACCATCCTGCCCGGCATCACCGCGATGCTGGCGGTGGCGGCGAGAGCCGGGGCGCCGCTTGGCCACGATTTCTGCGCCATTTCGCTCTCCGACAATCTAAAGCCTTGGAATATAATAGAAAACCGCCTCGAACTCGCAGCCAAGGCCGGTTTCGTCATCGCCCTCTACAATCCGATCAGCCGGGCGCGGCCCTGGCAGCTCGGCGAGGCCTTCAAGCTGTTGCGCGATCATCTGCCGGCAACGACACCGGTTATTTTCGGGCGGGCGGCCGGGCGGCCGGACGAGCGTATCGTCGTGCAGCCGCTGTCGCAGGCGGACGCGTCGATCGCCGATATGGCGACCTGCGTCATCATCGGCTCAGCCGAAACGCGGATTGTCGCGCGGCCCGGCCGGCCGGACCTCGTCTATACCCCGCGTTTCATGGCAGGGGGGAAGAGGTGATCGATCGCCGCCAGCGCCGCCTCGACAGTGTCGACCGTCTTGACCGTGGAGGCCGGCGCGCGCGCCACCATCATCACCTCGATGCCGAGCAGGCGGGCCGCCTCGATCTTCGCATAGGTGGCGGCGCCACCGCTGTTCTTGGCAATAATGGCGTTGATCCGGTGCTGCTTCAGCAAGGCGCATTCGCCCTCCAGCGGGAAGGGGCCGCGATCAATCACATAGTCGACATCGACAAGCGCCAGCGGCGGCTCGACGGGATCGACGCTGCGGATGAGATAGAAATGCTGCGGCGCCGCCTCCGCATGATGGGCGCCCTGCCGGCCCGTCGCCAGCAAGACCCGGCGAGGGGAGGGGCCGAG
This sequence comes from Rhizobium ecuadorense, assembly GCF_001187535.1. Lineage (GTDB taxonomy): Bacteria > Pseudomonadota > Alphaproteobacteria > Rhizobiales > Rhizobiaceae > Rhizobium > Rhizobium ecuadorense. The sequence goes on along the minus strand of NZ_LFIO01001835.1, from coordinate 26,509 downwards.
CGCCGCGATGGCGGCCGGAATGCTCCGCACCCCCCGCCAGCGATCGCCCGGCAAGCGCTGCCATTCGGAACGGCGCAAAGCGATCGCGGCGATGCCGGTGGTCTCGGCGGCAAAGGCGGCATTGGCGGAAATGCGCTCGGCGAAGGGATGCGTGGCATCGATCAGCAGATCATATCCGCCGGCCTTCAGAAAATCGGCCAGCGCCGCAGCGCCACCGAAACCGCCGCTGCGAACCGGAACCGGCTGCGCGGCCGGTTTTTCAGTGCGGCCGGCCAGCGACAGAAGAACATCGCCATTTCCCCGCGCCGCGAGCGCCTCGGCGAGCAGGCGCGCTTCGCTGGTGCCGCCGAGGATCAGAATGCGAGGTCTGCCCATGTCTGATCTCTCTCCTGCTTCAGGCCCGCGCTGGCTGACTATTATCGGCATCGGCGAAGATGGTCCAGAAGGGCTTGGCGAAGAGGCGAGGGAGCTGATCGCCACCGCGCCCGCCGTCTTCGGCGGGATACGACACCATGCGCTTGCCGCATCGCTGATATCGGGCGAGAGGTTTTCCTGGCAGAGCCCGTTCGAGCGCTCGGTCGATGCCATCCTGCAAAGGCGCGGCACGCCCGTCGTCGTGCTCGCCTCCGGCGATCCGTTTCTTTACGGCGTCGGCGCAACGCTTTCCCGCCATGTGGCGGCAGAAGAAATGCGCACCATCCCCGCGCCCTCGGCCTTCAGCCTTGCCGCCTCGCGCCTTGGCTGGCCGTTGCAGGACGTCGCGACGATTTCGCTGCATGGCAGGCCGATCGACCTGATCCGGCCGCATCTGCACCACGGGCGACGCATCATCGCGCTGACCTCGGACGAGAAGGGCCCAGGCGATCTGGCCACCCTGCTTGCCGCAACCGGCTTCGGTCAGTCACAACTTACCGTGCTCGAGGCGCTAGGCGGCGCACGGGAACGGCGGAGACATGCCCTGGCCGCGGATTTTAATCTCACGGACATCGATTCCCTGAACGTCTGCGCGCTGGAAATCACGGCAGGGGAGGGGGCGCGTATTCTGCCTTTCGTCGCCGGGCTCGAAGACGCGTTGTTCGAGCATGACGGACAGATCACCAAACGCGAGGTCCGGGCGATGACGCTGTCCGCGCTCGCGCCGCATCACGGTGAGCTGCTCTGGGATATCGGCGCGGGTTCGGGATCGATCGGCATCGAATGGATGCTGGCCGATCCGTCGCTGAAGGCAATCGCCATCGAACAATCACCGGAGCGGGCCGCGCGCGTCGCCCGCAACGCATCCGCCTTCGGCGTGCCGCATCTCGCCATCGTCGAAGGCGCAGCACCCGGCGCGCTGGCAAGCCTGCCGGAACCGGACGCGATCTTCCTCGGCGGCGGCGGCAGCGAGCCCGGCGTCATCGATGCCGCTATCGCCGCGCTGAAGCGGGGAGGGCGGCTCGTCGCCAATGCCGTGACGCTGGAGATGGAAGCCGTGCTGCTCGCAGAACACACAAAACGCGGCGGCTTTCTCACACGGATCGAAATATCACGCGCCTTGCCCATCGGCGGCATGAGTGGCTGGCGGCCGGCCATGCCGGTGACGCAGTGGCGCTGGACGAAAGGATGACGGAATGACGGTGCATTTCATCGGCGCGGGACCAGGGGCTGCAGATCTGATCACGGTGCGCGGCCGCGATCTCATCGCTAGATGCCCGGTCTGCCTCTATGCCGGCTCGATCGTCTCGCCCGAACTGCTGCAATATTGCCCGCCGGATGCGCGTATCGTCGATACCGCGCCGATGTCGCTCGACGAGATCGAGGCGGAATATCTGAGCGCCGCAGCGGCCGGCCAGGATGTCGCTCGGCTGCATTCCGGCGATCTCTCGGTCTGGAGTGCCGTCGCCGAGCAGGTGCGCCGGCTCGAGAAACACGGTATCGCCTATTCGATGACGCCGGGTGTGCCGGCCTTTGCGGCGGCCGCCTCGGCGCTCGGGCGTGAGTTGACGATCCCGTCAGTGGCCCAAAGCCTGGTGCTCACCCGCGTTTCCGGCCGGGCGTCACCGATGCCGAACGACGAGACCCTGGCGAAATTCGGCGCGACGGGCGCGACGCTTTCGATCCATCTGGCAATCCACGCGCTGAAGCAGGTGGTAGAGGAATTGACGCCGCTTTATGGCGCCGACTGCCCGGTGGCGATCGTCGTCAAGGCCTCCTGGCCGGACGAACGCATCCTGCGCGGCACGCTTTCCGATATCGAGGCGAAGGTTGTGGCCGAGCCGATCGAACGCACGGCGATCATCTTCGTCGGCCCGTCGCTGGCAGCAGAGGATTTCCGGGAGAGCTCACTCTACGACCCCGCCTATCAGCGTCGGTTCAGAGGTCGGGAATAATTTCAAAAACTGGCCGCGCTGGTGGCGCGACCTCTCGGAGCTCAATAACAGGCGAGCCTGCTCGCCCTCGGTTTGTTGACAAGCGCTGCAAAACCCGCGGCGTCATCCTCGGCCTTGTGCCGAGGATCTGCGCCGGTCCAATTAAGTATCTGAAAAGAAATGTTTTCCTGTCAACCAACAGCAGTGGTCAGATGCTCGGCACAAGGCCGAGCATGACGGAGGAGACTTTGTCTCAAACCCGTGCGGTGAGATAATCCATGCTGGCGCGAAGCGCGCCGGCCGGGTCCTTCACGGCATGCACTTCCGCCGCAAAGGGCTCGAAGGAACAGGGCCCCTTATAGCCCGCCTGCAGCAGCGCCTTGATCTGCCCGGCATTGTCGAGCCGGTCGTCGCCGTCGACGAGCACACGATGGGAATCGCGCATATCGGCAACGGAAACAGAGGGGTTGCTGACGCCGGAAATGTGCACCAGGCCGGCAAGCTCCGGGAAGGTCGCGGCTTCCCCGGCAAGGTGATGGTGGAAGGTGTCGTGGACGAGCTTGAAGGTCGATTGCGCGCCGAGTTCCCTGATCGCCTCGGCCGCCTCGGTCTTCGAGCGCAGCGAGCAGATCTCGAAACCGAGCGGCTCGACGAGGCCTGTGATGCCGGCTTTCTCAAGCATCGGCTTCAGCGCCGTCAGCGACTGGCGCAGATTGGCCTGGCGTTCGCCGTCGGCGCAGCCGGTGCCGTCGTTCTTCGGAACAAGGACGAGCGCCTTGGCGCCGCAGGCGCTGGCGTAATCGATCAGTTCCTGCGCTTCAGCGGCCCTTGCGACATTCCACTCGTTGAAACGCTGCAGGGCGTTGATCGAGATGATCGTCAGGCCGTGGCGGCTGGCCGCGTCCTTGATCGCTTCCGGTTTGGTGCCGTCGAGAATGGCATTGCCGGAAAGATCGTTGCGGATCTCGACCGCGTCGATGCCGAGCGACTTTGTCAGCGCGAAGAAATCATCGATGGCGAGCGAAGGTGCGGCCATATGGTTGAGCGCAAAGCGGATCGAAGTCATGACGGATAGTTCCTCCTCGTCTCCGCGGCATAAGCGGAGCAGTTCCTCGTGAATGGGCCTGCGAATCTCTATCGGAATTCCTGCGGCAATCCATCGGCCATCGCCGCCGCCCGCTTTCATTGCTGAAAGAATTTCAGCCGAAATGATAGAATCCCATCATTTCTCAGAGGTTCTCCGAGATGTGGATATCGAAGGGCAGGAAGAACTGGCCGGGAACGGCGGTTTCGCTGTTTTCGATTGCGCTCGTCATCAGTGCCATCAGCTCCTTGCACAGGGCGGGCAGGGGCGTGCCGATCGCCATGGCGACGATATCGTCGGCAAGCCCCGCTTTGCTGTCGGGCGTCAGTTCGTTGACGACAAGGACGATCTTGCCGCCGAGGCTTTCCTCACGAACAGCCGAGATCGCGCCCTCCATGCCGCCGCCGCAGACATAAAGGCCGACGAGATCGGGATGTTTCCCTAACAGTGTCAGTGTTGCCTCATGAGTGATCTCCGGAGTATCCAGGTTAATCAATGTATCGATGACGTCGAATTCCGGCGCGTTTTCACGAAAATAGGAACGAAAACCGATCTCGCGCAGCTCATGTCCGTGAAAACGGTGGCTGCCGACGAAACAGGCGACCTTGCCCGGCACACGGGCAGTCTTGGCAATCACCCAGGCGGCAGTGCGGCCGACCTTGCGGTTGTTAACGCCAATATAGGCATTGCGCACCCCCGAGGCGAAGTCGGAAAGCAGCGAAAAGACGGGAATGTCTCTTTCCCTCAGTTCCTCAATTGCCGCCGTTACCGCAGGATAGTCTGGAGCGACGAGAGCGATGGCCTGATTGCGGGCGCCGAGGGCCTTGAGTTTCTCGACGATCGCCGCCGGTGTCGAAGCGGAGGGATAGTCGATCTGGATCTGGAGACGGGCGGTGGTCACGGCGCGCGCCGCCACTTCGATCTCGCGAGCAAAAGCCTGATAGAAGGGCTGCATCGGCTTTTGCAGCAAGAAGGCCAGCTTATATTGCGGCAAATCCTCGAAGACACGTTGCCGAATCAGCCCGACGGCGTGATAGCCGATCGACTGGGCCGCATCATAGACCCGCCGCGCCGTTTCCTCGCGAACGCGGTGGCGGCCGTTCAAGACGCGATCGACGGTGGCGACGCTGACGCCGGAGGCGCGGGCGAGATCAGATATGGTCGGACGGCGCATCGGCGTTCCTGATGGATTCGATCATGAATGCGAGCCATCCATGATAGCTTTTGATAGATTACATCAAGCCTGCATTGAGCCTCTTCCGAAGTCAACCTATTCTCTCGGCAACGGCATAACGGGAGGCGGATGATGACGATCCAGGCAAAGAAACGGGACTACGACCTGCTCGGCGAAAGCGGCCGCACCGCCGTCGAGACGGGACTGGCGGCAGCACAGTGGTACCACACGGATATTCCACGCAAGGAGATGAAGGCGCTGATGCAGCGCTCGGATGCGCCTGGTATCCGTGACACCGTCATCTGGCTCGGCAGCATGGTGGTCCTTGCCGGGCTCGGCATCTATTTCTGGGGCTCGTGGATCGCACTGCCCTTCTTCCTCGCCTATGGCGTGCTCTATGGCTCGGCCTCCGACAGCCGCTGGCACGAATGCGGCCACGGCACCGCCTTCAAGACGCGCTGGATGAACGATGCCGTCTACCAGATCGCCTGCTTCATGATCATGCGCAATCCGGTGACCTGGCGTTGGAGCCACACGCGCCATCATACCGATACCGTCATCGTCGGCCGCGATCCCGAGATCGCCGTCATGCGCCCGCCCGACCTCGTCCGGTTGGTCCTCAATTTCTTCGGCATCCTCGATGTCTGGCATGCGATCGTCGACATGCTGCGCAATGCCGCCGGCGTCATCGGCGCGGCGGAAAAGACTTTCATTCCGGAGATGGAGCAGCCGAAGGCGATCCGCATCGCCCGCATCTGGCTGGCGATCTATGTCGCCACGATCGCCGCAGCACTCGCCATGGGTTCGATCCTGCCACTGATGCTGATCGGCCTGCCGCGCCTCTACGGCGCCTGGCACCATGTGCTGACCGGGCTTTTGCAGCATGGCGGCCTGGCCGACAACGTCATCGACCACAGGCTAAACAGCCGCACGGTCTATATGAACCCGATCAGCCGCTTCATTTATTGGAACATGAACTACCACGTCGAACATCACATGTTCCCGATGGTGCCCTACCACGCGCTGCCCAGACTGCACGCGATGATCAAGCACGACCTGCCGGCGGCAAACCCGTCGATCCTCTCCGGCTATCGCGAGATGATCCCGGCCTTCCTGCGCCAGCTGCGCAACGAGGATTATTTCCTGAAGCGCGAACTGCCGGCCACCGCGCGGCCCTATCGCGAAGAGTTCCACAATGAGCTGGCTCCGGCTGCGCAATAATCACGATCAAGGCAATAATCACAATCGAGGGAGGATGAGATGAGCGGAAACTGGATCGAAGTCTGCGGCAAGGACGAGATCGACGAAGAGGATGTCATCCGCTTCGATCATGGGGGGCGCACCTTTGCTGTCTACCGCAGCCCCGACGACGAATTCTTCGCGACCGACGGGCTCTGCACGCATGAACATATCCATCTCGCCGACGGGCTCGTCATGGAGGAGATCATCGAATGCCCGAAGCATAACGGCCGTTTCAACTACAAGACGGGCGAAGCCAAGGGCGCGCCGGTCTGCGTCAATCTCAAGACCTATCCTGTGAAGGTCGAAGGCGGCAGCGTCTTCATCTCGGTCTGACGGAGGCTGATGTGGCCCATTTCGTTATCTTGGGTGCCGGCGAATGCGGTGCGCGCGCCGCTTTCGCCCTGCGGGAAAAGGGTTTTGACGGCGAAATAACGCTTGTCGGCGCCGAACCCCTTCATCCCTATGAACGGCCGCCGCTTTCGAAGGCGGGTTCCGATGCAAGCGATCCGAAATTCATCGCTGCGGCGGAAAAATACGCCGAAAGCCGCATCCGGCTGCTGACCGGCCTGGAGGCGAAGGAGTTCGACGCGGCATCGAGAACCGTCACGCTTTCCGACGGGACGACGCTTTCCTATGACAGGCTTCTGCTGGCGACGGGTGCCGCCGCGCGTTCGTTCCCCGGCGTCCCGGACGGCACCACCTTTATTCGCTCGCTGAGGACGCATCATGATGCGACGGCACTGCGCGAGACCATGCGGCCGGGGAAGCATATCGCCATCATCGGCGGCGGCTTCATCGGCCTGGAACTGGCGGCGACCGCCCGCCTTCTCGGCGCCGAGGTCACCGTCATCGAGGGGCTGGAACGGGTGCTGAAGCGCGGTGTGCCTGAGGAAATCGCTCACCTGCTGACCGAGCGCCACCGCGCCGAGGGCGTCGATATCCGCTGCAGCGTCTCGATCGCGGCGCTGAGCGAGGAAGGCGGAAAGGCCGTGATCCGATTGTCGGCCGGCGAGGTGATCGACGCCGATCTCGTCCTTGTCGGCATCGGCGCGCGGCCGAATGTCGAGATCGCCGAAAGGGCGGGGCTTGCAGTCGAAAACGGCATTGCCGTCGATACCCATCTGCGGACTTCGGCTGCGGATGTTTTTGCCGCCGGCGATTGCTGCTCCTTTCCGTTGCCGGTCTATGGCGGCCGCCGGGTGCGGCTGGAATCCTGGCGCAACGCCCAGGAGCAGGGCACATTGGCCGCGGCCAACTTGCTCGGCCGCGACGAAGCCGTTTCCTCGGTGCCGTGGTTCTGGTCGGATCAATACGATCTGACGCTGCAGATAGCAGGCCTTGCCGAAGGCGCCGTCACGCATCGGCGCCGCGACCTCGGACCCGGCGCCTTCATTCTGTTCCATCTCGATGCCGACGGACGATTGATCGCCGCCAGCGGCATCGGGCCGGGCAACGCGGTGGCGCGAGATATCCGCCTCGCCGAAATGCTGATCGCAGCCCGCGCTCATCCGGACCCGGCGGCGCTCGCCGCCAGCGACATCAAACTGAAATCCCTGCTGGCCGCCTGAGCCCCGATATATTCAAAGGAATTGACGATGAAGAAACACAAGCGCGCAACCGTCGCCGACCTGCTGGCGGAAAAAGGCAAGCGCCAGCTCACCATGCTGCGCGTCACCTCGCTGGAGGAGGCGGAAGCGGCCGAAAAGGCGGGGATCGACATCGTCTCGGTGCCGCCCTCGCTGCTCGGCCCGGTCTTTCGCGAGATCGCCCCGACGCCCTTTGCCATTCCGGGTCTGGAATATGGCGATCTTGTCTCGGCCGAAGATTATCTGCGCGCGGCCTTCGCGGCGCTGAAGGCCGGCGGCGATGCGGTCTATTGCGCCGCCAGCCTGCAGACGATCCGGCGCATGCGCGACGAAGGCATCCCGGTCTGCGGCCATCTCGGCCTGATCCCGTCGAAGGCAACCTGGACCGGCGGCTTCCGCGCCGTCGGCAAGACGGCGGCGAGCGCCGCAGAGATCTGGCGGCAGACCAAGGCGCTGGAAGAAGCCGGCGCCTTTGCCGCCGAAATCGAAGTCGTGCCGGGCGATGTCGCCGCCGCCATCAGCAGCAATACCTCGATGCTGATGATCTCCATGGGCGCCGGCAGCGGCTGCGACGCCCAATATCTCTTCGCCGACGACGTGCTCGGCGCCAATCGCGACCATTATCCGCGCCATGCCAAGGTCTACCGCAACTTCGCCGCCGAACACGACCGGCTGCAGCGCGAACGCATCGCCGCCTTCACCGAATTCGCCGAGGATGTCCGCACCGGCGCCTATCCGCAGAAGCGCCATTGCGTCGGCATCGACGAGGCGGAATTGACGGCTTTCCTGGATCGGCTGGCCAGCGAGACGGGGAATCGGTGAAGTAGTCCCACCTATTCTTTGCCTTCGCTTACGCTCAGCGCATTCGCTTCGCTCACCCCCTCATCGGCCTGCCGGCATCGACCGGGGTCGAGCCACGGGTCTCGACCCGTCCTTCGGACCCCCGCTGGGGAGAAGGGGGAGCACGCCATTGGCTTCCGCTCCTGCCTGTGTCAGGAATGGCCCATTCGGAACGGAGTATTCGGTCCCCTGTGACGATCGGCTTTGCGCATGCGGAATTGATTGCGGTGCTCGTCGCGGTGACGGGGGACGAGCCGCGTGTGATGACCATCCGCTCCGGCAATGCGCTGCCGTCAGGCCCTTTCGAAATGGGCCATCGCACCCTGCAATCGGGCCTGCGCGAATGGGTGCAGGAGCAGACCGAGCACCCTGTCGGCTATCTCGAACAGCTCTATACTTTCGCCGACCGCGACCGGAACAACGACATTCCGGGCGGGCGGACGATCTCGATCAGCTATCTCGGCCTCGTCAACGAACAGTCGGGCGCCGGCCGACCGGGCTGGCACGGCTGGTACGAATATTTTCCCTGGGAAGACCATCGCCACGGCCGGCCAGTCGTGCTCGACGAGATCATGACACGCCTGCGGGACTGGGCCGATGACGATCCTTTCAGGCGCGACCACCGCCATCGCCGGGCGGATTTCACCTTCGGCCTCGACGGCGGCGGCTGGAACGAGGATCTCGCCCTGCAGCGCTACGAACTGCTCTATGAAGCCGGGCTGGTCGCCGAAGCCGGATGTGCTGGTGAAAGCAATCTCGGCCGGGCGATGTTTGCCGATCACCGCCGGATTCTGGCGACAGGCATCGCCAGGCTGCGCGCCAAGATCAAATACCGCCCCGTCGTCTTCGAGCTGATGCCGGAGAGTTTTACGCTCTTGCAGCTGCAGCGCGCCATCGAGGCCTTGGCGGGACTGACGCTGCACAAGCAGAATTTCCGCCGCCTGATCGAACAGCAGGAACTGGTCGAGGAAACCGGCGGCACGGAAAGCGAAACCGGCGGCCGGCCGGCCAAGCTCTTCCGCTTCCGCCATACCGTGCTCGAAGAACGCGCGCTCGCCGGAACGAAATTACCGCTCTCCCGCAATTGACATATGCTCATGGTGAGAATATCTATTTGCCCATGATATGCTCAAATGGAGCATAATTAGGAGCCGGTCATGAATCACCCTGTTTCCGCATCCTCGCTCTATGAGCGCGTCAGCCGCGTCATTCCCAAAGCCGAATGGATGACCTTCGAAAACGATGTCGACGCCATCCTTGAGCTCAAGCGCCGCCGCAACGCCGTCATCCTCGCGCATAACTACCAGACGCCCGAGATCTTTCATGGCGTCGCCGATATCGTCGGCGACAGCCTGGCGCTCGCCCGCAAGGCGATCGAAGTCGATGCCGACGTGATCGTGCTGGCCGGCGTGCATTTCATGGCCGAGACCGCCAAGCTGCTCAATCCTGAGAAAACCGTGCTGATCCCGGATCTCGGTGCCGGCTGTTCGCTGGCGGATTCGATCACGCCTGAAGATATCGCGCTCTTGCGCCAAGCCCATCCCGGCGTGCCCATCATCACCTATGTCAACACCTCGGCCGCGGTGAAGGCCGCCTCCGACATCTGCTGCACCTCTGGCAATGCCAAGCAGGTGGTGGAATCGCTCGGCGTTCCCAAAGTGCTGATGATCCCGGACGAATACCTGGCGCGCAACGTCGCCCGCGAGACCGATGTCGAGATCATCGCCTGGCACGGACATTGCGAGGTGCACGAACTCTTTACCGCCGACGACGTGCGCCAGCTGCGCGAAAACCATCCCGGCGTAACGGTGCTCGCCCATCCCGAATGCCCGCCCGAGGTGGTGGCCGAAGCCGATTTCGCCGGCTCGACCGCGGTGATGTCGGATTATGTCGGCAGCCGGAAGCCGGCGCGCGTCGTGCTGCTCACCGAGTGTTCGATGAGCGACAATGTCGCCGTGCACCATCCTGACGTCGAGTTCATTCGCCCCTGCAATCTCTGCCCGCATATGAAGCGGATCACGCTGGCCAATATTCGCGGAGCGCTTGAGGAAAACCGCCATGAAGTGACGGTCGATCCGGCGATTGCCGTGGCCGCGCGCCGCGCCGTCGAAAGGATGCTGGCGATATGACCGAGGCTCTCCACAATCTCGCCGGCCGCACGGTGATCGTCGGCAGCGGCCTTGCCGGGCTGATGACCGCACTGACGCTGGCGCCGAAACCTTCCGTCATCGTCACCCGCGCCGCCCTTGGCACGGAGACGTCGAGCGCCTGGGCGCAGGGCGGCATCGCCGCCGGCATGGGCGCCGACGACAGCGCCGAACTGCACCTTGCCGACACGCTCGCCGCCGGTGACGGCCTCTGCGATCCCTCGGTTGCCGCCGGCATCATTGCCGAAGCACCGGCGGCGATCGCAGCGCTGGAGCAAGCCGGCGTGCGTTTCGACCGCAATGCCGCGGGCGAACTTTCGCTCGGGCTGGAGGCCGCCCATAGCCGCCGCCGCATCGTCCATGCCGAAGGCGATGGTTCGGGAGCGGCGATCGTCGCCGCCCTGGTGCGGGCGGTGAAGCAGACACCGTCCGTCACCGTGCTCGAAGGCTTTGAGGCGCGGCGGATCTTGATGGAGGGCGAGCATGTCGCCGGCCTGCTCTGCGCGACCGTGAATGGCGCCGCCATCCTGCCGACATCAGAACTGGTGCTCGCCACCGGCGGCATCGGCGGCCTTTTCGACGCGACCACCAATCCGACGGGCAATTTCGGCCAGGGCATCGCGCTCGCGGCAAGAGCCGGTGCCGATCTCACTGACATGGAATTCGTCCAGTTCCATCCGACTGCGCTCGATTCCCGCCGCCGGCCCTTGGCGCTGGTCAGCGAAGCAGTGCGCGGCGAGGGGGCCTTGCTGGTCAACGAACGCGGCGAACGCTTCATGGCCCGCATCCCGGGCGCCGAACTTGCGCCGCGCGATGTGGTGGCACGCGCCATCAGCGCCGAAATCGCCCGCGGCGGCCGCGTCTTCCTCGATGCCCGCGCGGCACTCGGCAGCCGCTTTGCCGCACGCTTTCCCGTCATCGCAGCCCTTTGCGGCGAGGCCGGCATCGATCCGGCGAACGACCTCATTCCGGTGCGCCCGGCCGTTCACTATCACATGGGCGGCGTCGCCACCGATGCGAACGGCCGCAGCTCGGTTGCCGGTCTCTGGGTCGCCGGCGAAGCGGCTTCGACCGGCCTGCATGGCGCCAACCGGCTTGCCAGCAATTCGCTGCTGGAGGCGGCGGTGATGGGCATGCGGGCGGCGCGCGACATCTCGGCCGTGCCGGCGCGCGCTGTCGGCACCATCCTTGCCGATAGACTGCCGCCGCCTGCCGATGCATCGCTCGTCCGGCCGATCGTCTCGCGCCATCTCGGCGTGCTGCGCAATGCCGGCGCCGTTGAGGGCGCGATCGCCGCCTTGCTGCCGCTGGCCGAAGGCGACGGCCCTGCCGCCGATCCCGCTATCGTCGCGCTGCTGATCGCCGTCTTTGCCAGCCTGCGGATGGAATCGCGCGGCGCCCATGCGCGCACCGATTTTCCGCTGAAGCTCGGCGCTGCCGAGCGCTGCCGCATGCGCCTTTCCGAAGCGCTGGAGATCGCCCGCGTGCCCTATGCCCTTGCCAGGAGTGCCTGAGATGAATCTCGTCCCGCTTCCGCGCCTGATCGTCGAACCCTTGGTCCGGGCAGCCCTGCTCGAAGATCTCGGTCTTGCCGGCGATATCACCTCGGCCTCGGTCATCCCCCACGACCATCGCTCGACGGTCGTCATGGCCGCCCGCCAGTCGGGCGTCATCGCCGGTCTCGATGCGGCCGAACTCGCCTTCGCCCTCGTCGATCCTGGTATCACCATGCGCCGCAATCTCCAGGACGGTGACGCGGTCAAGCCCGGCGACGTGATCGCCACCATCGAAGGTCCATCACGCGGCCTGCTGACGGCTGAGCGCACTGCGCTGAATTTCCTCGGCCATCTCTCCGGCATTGCGACGGTCACGGCAGAGATTGCCGCCGCGATCCGCGGCACCAAAGCCTCCGTCGCCTGCACCCGCAAGACGACGCCGGGGCTGAGAGCGCTGGAGAAATATGCGGTGCGGGCCGGCGGCGGCATGAACCACCGGTTCGCGCTGCATGACGCGGTGCTGATCAAGGACAATCACGTCGCCATTGCAGGCGGCGTCACCGAGGCGATCCGCCGGGCACGCGCCGGCATCGGTCACATGGTGAAGATCGAGGTCGAAGTGGACACGCTCGACCAGCTGCGCGAAGCGATGGAGACCGGCGTCGACGCCGTTCTGCTCGACAATATGACGCCGGATCAGCTGCGCCAGGCCGTCGCCATCGTCGCCGGCCGGGCGATCACCGAGGCCTCCGGCCGGGTCACGCCGGCAACGGCCGCCGCAATCGCCGCCTCCGGCGTCGACCTCATTTCCGTCGGCTGGCTGACGCATAGCGCCCCGGTACTGGACATCGGGCTCGATTTCGTCGAGGCGACCGCGGCGGAAACAAGCCTGAAACGGGTTGCGCAGATGCTCTAACTATTTAATTTAGAACAGGATTCAGATTTTACTCCGATCCGGCCTAAAATCATCCTGTTCTACTCTGCTGGCTATGAAGGCCAGCCGCGGCTCAAACAACTCCTCGCCGGAGAAGGTCCACAGCACCTTAATCGGCAAGTGTTGGCGAAGCATCTTCTCGGCGAGCGGCACGCGAAAATGCAAATATTCGCTGAAACTTCTTCTCTTTATAGCAAAAACCGCTATGCGCGGCGCTCTTATAGCTCTAACATGTTTCCGCGACCGCTACGTTTGCGCGCCATGGCTTTCAGGGGTGAGAACCGGGATGCAACGGAGATCCGGACTGATGTCGAAGAACAGGCTGTGCCTGCTCGGAAGACCGAGGCTGCTGGCAACGGGGAGGGAACTCCCTTTGCCGGAGAAGTCTTATTTTCTCCTCGCCATGCTCGCCGCCGAAGCCAATCTCGAACTCGACCGCGAAACCGTCAGGCGACAGCTCTGGCAGTCGGAACTGCCGGAAAAACGGGCAGGCAGCCTGCGCCAGCTGCTGTCGCGCATCGAGCAGAGCATTCCCGCCGACCTTCCGCCGCTGCTCGCCGCGACCCGAACCCATATCGGGCTTGCGGATGGCTGGGAGGTCGACGTTCATATCCTGAAACAGAAAGGGCCGCTCGCCCCCGAAGACAGCGATATGCTGAACGGCGAACTGCTGGAAGGCGCCAAATCGCCGACGCAGGGTGCCGAGGACTGGCTGACCTTTGAACGCCAGCGGATCGACGAATGGCGCTCGACCCATCTGACGCGGCTGATCGAAACATCGGAAGACAGGTCCGATGATGAGCAGGTCGCGCTTGCCAGGCGCCTGCTGGAACTCGATCCTGCCAGTGAGACGGCCTATCGCGCCCTGATGCGCACCCATGTCAGGATGAACGATCCGGCTGCGGCCCGCCAGGCCTATCTGAAATGCAAGAGCCAGCTGAAAGACGAGTTCGACACCGAGCCGGAGGAAAGCACCACAGCACTCGCACGCGAACTCGGCCTGATTCCGGCGGCACAGGCAGCCGCGCCGGAGCGCCCGCCTGTGCCTGGAGTGTTTGGCGATCTGCTCGGCCAGCCGCGCATCATCATCCTGCCGCCGGAAAGCATCTTCACCGATCCGCTGATGGAGCGTGTCGGCAGAGCGCTTCTCGAAGACGTCACCATCGGCCTCAGCCAGCAGCGCGGCTTCAAGGTGATCGCGGCGCATACGAGCCTCGAAATCCTCAGCCGCTCGATCGATCCGGCACGTGCCGTGTCCGGCCCGCTCGACCTCAGCTTCGACTATGCGGTTTATGTCACCATCCAGGGCCGCGACGAGGACGTCTTTGCCACCTGCCGGCTGACGCGGACGACGACGTCCGAAGTGATCTGGGCGCTGGAACTGCCGCTGGTGATGCAGAAGATCAGCGAATCCTTCGCGCATCTGACGCGGCGGATCGTCTCCTCGCTCGCCGACACGATCGAGCGCCACGAACTGGCGATGCCGATCGGCGAGGCGCCGGCCTCCGCCTATCGCCTTTACCTGGAAGGCAAGCGGCTGATCGCCCAGACCGACCTGCAGCATCTGCGCCAGGCGCGCAAATGGTTCAAATCCTCGCTCAATCGTTATGAGCATTTCTCCGCCGCCCATGCCGGTGTGTCGCGGGCACTCGGCATGGAATGGCTGATCCGCGGGATGCGCGACACCGACCTGCTCGACGAGGCGAACGGCGCCGCCCGGCAGGCACAGCAGTCTGACCCGAACAGCGGCCGGGCCTATCGCGAGCTCGGTTTTGTCGCGCTTTATCGGCGCCGCTTCGACGAAAGCCTCGAATATTTCCAGCAGGCCCAGGATCTCAATCCCAACGATGCCGATATTCTCGCCGATTTCTCCGACGCACTTTCTCACGACGGCGATTTCGACCGGGCGCTGGAGCTCAGCCGTGCAGCCTTCAAGCTCAATCCGCTGCCGCCGGACTATTATTACTGGAACCTCGGCGGCATCCACTTCATGCGCGAAGAGTATGAAAAGGCGATCGACGCGCTGGAACCGGTGAAGACGAAACAGGCGACCGCCCGCCTGCTCGCCGCCTCGCATGCCATGTCGGGCAATACCGGCAAGGCCCACAGCTATGCCAGAACGGTTCTGGAAAATTTCCCCGATTTCCGCAGCGAGGACATCCGTCATTTCGTCCCCGATCGCGATCCCGCCTTTACCGAACCGCTGATAATGGGCCTGCAACTGGCCGGTCTTCCCTGATAGACCGCCTTTTAACGAAGCCTGTAACGCTTAAATGACGCAGGCAATGTTTCCCTCTGATGGTTAACGGCAGCGCGCTGCCCAACCAATCGGAGATGGAACATGAAGACGAATGCTGAAAGCACTGCAGTTCAGACCCAGTCCCTGCGCTTCTCTGCAGCCGCCAGAGCAGCGATGAAACAGGACGAACTCAACGTTTCCGCCAATGCGCTCGAAAGCCTGACGCACGCGCTGAGGTTCCGTTAAGGGCGAGATTGGTATGTCCGCTTTCGCCGATCTAGAGCAATTCCAGCAAAAGTGTGAAGTGGTTTTGCGTCCGGGATTGTGTGAAAACAAAGAAACAGAGCATTTTCGTGATCCGAAGAAAAACGGAAATGCTCTCGAAACGCTCGCCGATGACCTCGAACGATCATCGGCCGGCGTCAGCGAGTATCATGACCGCGCCGTCACGCCGGCGCAGACCCTTGCAGCCATCAGGCCGCATCTGCGCGAATTCGGCATTACCCGCGTCGGCCTGTTGACCGCGCTCGACGTCCTGAACATCCCTGTCGCTTTCGCCACGCGGCCGAACAGCCATACGCTCTCGGTCTTTCAGGGCAAGGGCATCGACAATGACGCCGCCATGACCTCGGCCGCCATGGAAGCGATCGAGACGCGGATCGCCGAAATCCCACCCGCCGACCTGACGCTGGCGACGGTCGAGGGCATCCGGGCCGAACATGCCGCCATGATCGATCTCGACAATGTCGCACGCTGCGCACCCGACGAGATCGGCACAGGCCTCATTCCCTGGTGCTCCGGGCTCGACATTCTTTCCGGCAGCAGCGTCTTCGTGCCCTGGTGGCTCGTCGGCCTCGACCACCGCGGCGAGCGGCCGCCGGGCTTCGAGCAGTCGAGTGACGGGCTCGCCTCCGGCAACACGCCGTCCGAAGCGGTCCTGCATGGGCTTTGCGAGCTGGTGGAACGCGACGCCTGGGCCCTGACCCAGCTGAAATCGCCACAGCGGCTGAAGGAAAGCCGCATCGACCCCGCCTGCTTCGGCGATGCGGTCATCGATATCATGACCGATCGGATCACCCGCGCCGGCATGCGGCTGCTGCTGCTCGACATGACCACCGATATCGGCGTGCCTGCCTTTCTCGCCGTCATCATGCCCGGCAATCTTTCCGACCGCGTCGATGCGCGCTGGGCCCATGTCTGCGGCGGCTGCGGCTGCCATCCCGACCCCGTGCGCGCCGCGCTGCGCGCCATCACCGAAGCGGCGCAGAGCCGGCTGACCGCGATTGCCGGCAGCCGCGACGATTTCTCGCCGCGCGTCTATCAGCGGCTCGACCGGAGCGAGGCGATGCAGCAGGTGGTCGAGCTCTGCGAGGGCGACGGCCGGATGTGCCCGTTCCAGGCCCGCCATCCCCGCGCGGCGACGATCCAGGACACCATCGGCCAGATTGCCGGCCGGCTGGCGGCAACCGGCATCGAGCAGATCGTCGTCGTGCCGTTTGCGCATCGGGTCCTGCCCGTCTCCGTCGTCAGGGTGATCGTGCCGGGTCTGGAGGTCGATATCTCGGGCCAGTACATCCAGCTCGGCATGCGGGCGGTCAACACGATGAGAGGAGCCCAGTCATGAAGGTGCTGTTCGTCGGCCCGAGCCTTGGCAGCGATCTCGCGGCGGCGAGAGCCATGTCCCCCCGCATCGATTTCCGGCCGCCGGCCGCCTGCGGCGACATCCTGAAGGCCGTTCACGACGGCGCCACCGCCATCGGCCTCGTCGACGGTTATTTCGGCGACCTGCCCTCGGTCTGGCACAAGGAAATTCTGTTCGCGCTCGAGCATGATGTCGCCGTTGCCGGCGGCGCCAGCATGGGCGCGTTGCGGGCGGCCGAATGCGCGCCCTTCGGCATGGTCGGGCTTGGCTCGATCTTCGAAGATTACGAGGCCGGGCGGCTGCTCGACGACGAAGCCGTCGCGCTGGTGCATGCGCCGCAGGCGCTCGGCTGGCTGCCGCTTTCGGTGCCCTGGGTCGATTTCGAGCCGACCGTTGATGCGCTTTTTGCCGGTGGCGAGATCTCGTCAGGCGAGCGCAAGAAACTGCTGCTTGCCGGCCGTTTCCTGCATTTTTCCGAGCGCACCTATGCCAAGGTCGTCGACGAGTGCCATTTCCGCAAGCCGCGCCGCGACCAGATCCTCGCCGCTGTCCGCCAGCATCGCGTCGAGCGCAAGCGCAGCGACGCCCGGCTGGTGCTGGATTGGCTGCGCCGGGACGAATTCCTGCCCGTCAACCGTGACTGGCGCTTTGCCGCAACCTCGCATTGGGAGCTGCTGCACGCCGAAGTCACGCGCAATGCGGTTGCTGTAACGCTTGAATAACGGTCACGGCGGAAAGATGCAGTGGTGATGGAATCGTAGGGTTTCACGGCCAAAGGGGCGGGACCGATGTTTGAACAACGCAACGAAGGTACAGGCAGCGAATACGCAAGGATCTTCCGGCTGCTGTCGGCAGCCAAGGAGGAGGCTGAAAAGCTTCAGCTGCGTAATCTGATGCACCTGACGAACATGGCGCTGCTGCAGGTCGCCATCGATTGGGACGGCATAGATCCCGACAGGGAGCTAGACGTCAATCTCGAAAAACTGCTCGGCAGCAAAGCCAAGATCGCAATGAAGGATGCCAGCGAGAATCTGATCCTGATCGATCGCCATTGATCCCGATCGATCCCTGATTGATCTCACTCGATCCCTGATCGATCCCGATCGATAGCCAGTGGTCGCGATCGGTCCCCGGTCGATACTATCGACCACGATCGCCACCCCCGATCACCGATCGATCATCATGCGGCTTGCCCGGGCCGCGTGAAGATCAGGAGTGTTATTCTGCCGCGTCGCCTTCCAGCTGTTCGGTATGCGCGATCGCCTGGACGAGCTTCAGGATCTTCTTGCGAAGAGCTTCGTTCTTGATCGAAAAGAACGCCGCATTGAGCAGCACGCCTTCGCGCGAGATGATGAATTCCTCGCTGGGAGCCGGGTTGTCGTTGGCCGTATCGGGGGTCGACAGATCGTCGAAAAACGTCCTGACGTCGACCTTCAGCGCGCCGGCGATTTCAACCAGCATGCTGGCGGAAACGCGGTTCGAACCCTTTTCGTATTTCTGGATCTGCTGGAACGTTACACCAACCCGATCGCCCAGTTCCGTCTGAGAAACTTTCCTCAACAAACGCTGGATACGGATGGTCTTTCCGACGTGAACATCGACGGAATGCGGTTCTTCTTTCATTTTTTCCCTCCTGAGGACACCGGATTAGAAGTATTCGCCAAATCCGTGTCTGACAACTTTTACCTGAGATGGCTAAAGCTAGCAATTGCCTGGTGGTAAGTCGTCCCAAACCGAAACACCGCGTCGCTTCATCCTTACAGAAGCAAAAGACATGCCAAAGTAGCACTTTTATTAGGCACAGCACATCATGTGATTTCGTGACCTCAAAGCGCCCAAAGACGCTGTGCATTGGCGAAAAGCAGCTTGGACCGCTCCGCCTCGCTGCTGCCGGAGAGCACGGCATGGGTCGCGGCGACCCAGGTGGACAGGCCGCCGCCGAGCGTGCAGACCGGCCAGTCGCTGCCCCAGACGACGCGATCCCAGCCGAAATTTGCAATCACGTGTTCGATATAGGGCTGCAGCGTCTGCGCCGTCCATGTCCTGGCATCGGCATAGGCAACGACGCCGGAAACCTTGCAGACGACGTTCGGCCGCCGGGCGATCTCCGATATGCCGGCCTTCCACGGCTCGAAGGCACCGGAGCGGATATCGGGCACGCCGCAATGGTCGAGTACGAACTGCACATCCGGCGCGAGATCGATGAGGGCCGTGACGCGGCCGGCCTGGTGCGGCAATGTGCAAAGGTCGAAGGTCAGGCCGCTGCCGCCGATGCGGCGGATGTTTTCGCGGAACAAGGCGCCTTCCGACACGTCGTCGGGCACGACATGCAGCACGCGGCGGAATCCCTTGACGAAGCGATCGGCCTTCTGCCGTTCGAGATAGGCGGCAAAGTCTTCTTCCTCCGGCCGGCAGGAGACGATGGCGCCGGCAATCAGGCTGCCTGTCTTCCCCGCGATGCCGGCAATGTGGTCGGTCTCGCCCTGCATGGCGGCGGGATCGACATCGACCTCCATGTGCAGGGCCGTGGTGATGCCGCAGCGCCGCGCCTCGGCCGCATAGGTCTCATAGAGAAAATCACGATCGAGATCGGGCACCTGGGAAAGCCAGGGATAGGGCAGTGCCGAGCGATCGATAATGTGCAGATGGGTGTCGATGAGCACGCTTTTCTCCTCCAAGCCAGGCTGTGCCGCAAGCTATCCCCGGTGAATGGATTGTTCAAATAGAAATTGCCGCCCGTTCAGGCAGGGCTTACGACGTCGGCGCCGGCCAGCAGCGAAAGCTGGTTGGCGGTCTTTTGCACCAGCATGATCGCCTGGCTGATATCGGGTGCTGCCGGCGCATTGACGAGCGCGATGAAGGGGCAGGTGAGGGCGGCGATGCAGCGCCCGTCCGGCCCGAGGACCGGTGCGGAGAGATTATAGACGCCGGAGGTCTGGGCGCTCGCCATCATCTCGTAGCCGCGCTCGCGGATCTGGTCGAGACGATCGTAGAAATCGGGGCCGAGTTCTATCTCCGCGCGGCTGCGCACATGTTCGGAGATCATCATCTCCCGCTCCTCCGGGCTGCGGAACGCGAGCAGCACATGCCCAGAACCGGTGTCGAACAGGCTGATATGGGCGCCGATGCGGATCGAGAAGCCCCAATAGTCCGGCGCCTCCTGCTGGGCGATGACGACAGCCGCGCCGCGATCGAAGACGGCGAGGTGATTGGCCTGGCGCGAGCGCTGGGCGAGATCGCGCATCAGCGGCGTGGCGTAGGAGGCTAGCCGGCGCACCGGGGTGTGCAGTTGCGCCAGACCGAAGAGCTTCAGCGTCAGCGAATAGCGGTCGCCGTCCAGCCGGGTGACGTAGCCGCGACGCACCAGGCGGTCGAGCATGCGGTAGAATTCATTGGGGCTGCGGTCGAGCCGCTTGGCGATATCGGCCTGAGTGAGGCCGCTGTCGACGCTGGCGAGCAATTCCAAGATATCGAGGCCCTTGTCGAGCGCAGGAGCGCGGTAGCGGTCTGACTCGTCGGTCTCCATTCCTTCCTCCTGTGAATATCATCCTGCATATACGCAGAACCGCAGCCGGAAAAGGAAAAGTTTGCGCTTGACCCTTGGCTAATCGTCTGTTTGTCTATAAACAGACAAATCATCACTGAAGACGCAGCTTGACATTGGGTGAGAAATCGCACGCGGAAAACACGGCAGGCTTGCCAGCGCCATCTTGCCGGAGGGCAGCCACAGCGCGCAAAATAGAAAAGGGTGAATGCCCGAGCCTTCGCCAAGACATGAAACTGCATTCGATCGTTCGGCACAGACAATTCCAGAAGAGGCCCGTGACATGACAAACAGACTTTCCGGCAAGACCGTTCTCATCACCGCCGCCGGCCAGGGCATCGGCCGGGCGACGGCGATAGCCTTTGCCGCGGTCGGCGCCAAGGTCCACGCGACCGACATCAATACCGGCGCACTGGCGACGCTTGCAGCAGAAACCGGGGTGTCCACTCATCAGCTGAACGTGCTCGAAGAAGATGCGGTCAAGGCTCTCGTCGCCGACATCGGCGCTGTCGACGTGCTGTTCAACTGTGCCGGCTTCGTTCACGCCGGCTCGATCCTGGAGATGAAGGATTCCGATTTCGAATTTGCCCTCGACCTCAACGTCAAGGCGATGATCCGCACCATCCGCGCCGTGCTGCCCGGCATGCGGGAGCGCAAGGACGGGTCGATCATCAACATGGCCTCGGTCGCCTCCAGCATCAAGGGCGTCCCGAACCGCTTCGCCTATGGCGTCACCAAGGCGGCGGTCATCGGGCTGACCAAATCCGTTGCCGCCGATTATGTCGCCGAGGGCATCCGCTGCAACGCCATCTGCCCGGGCACGGTGGAAAGCCCGTCGCTGCAGGACCGCATGCGCGCCCAGGGCGATTATGACGCGGCCCGCGCCGCCTTCATCGCCCGCCAGCCGATGGGCCGGCTCGGCTCACCTGAAGAGATCGCCGATCTCGCCGTCTATCTGGCCGGCGCCACCTATACGTCGGGCCAGGCGATCGCCATCGACGGCGGCTGGACGATCTGATTTCGGCCAAGGAAGCCGGCCGGCAGCCCCTGCCGGCCATCCGGCTATTGCAATTTGGGAGAACAACCATGACCCGCATCACCGACCTTCGTGTCTTCGATCTCCGCTTTCCCACCTCGCAGAGCCTGGATGGATCGGATGCGATGAACCCCGATCCGGACTATTCGGCCGCCTACGTCATTCTCGATACCGATGCGCCCGGCCTTGCCGGCCACGGCCTGACCTTCACCATCGGCCGCGGCAACGACATCTGCTGCATGGCGATCGAGGCGATGCGCCATCTCGTCGTCGGCACCGATCTTGCCGAAGTGCTCGCCCATCCCGGCAAATTCTGGCGGCATCTGACGAGCGACAGCCAGTTGCGCTGGATCGGCCCGGAGAAGGGCGCCATCCATCTGGCGACCGGCGCGGTCGTCAACGCCGTCTGGGATCTGCTTGCCAAACAGGCGGGAAAGCCGGTCTGGCGCCTCGTCGCCGATATGTCGCCGGAAGAGATCGCCGATATCGTCGATTACCGCTATCTCACCGACGTGCTGACGCGTGAGGAGGCGGTCGAGATCCTGAAGCGCGCCGAAGCCGGCAAGGCCGAACGCATCGCCATCCTCGAAAGAGAGGGGTATGCCTGCTACACCACCTCGGCCGGCTGGCTGGGTTATGAGGACGAGAAACTGCGCCGCCTCTGCAAGGAGGCGATCGACGCCGGCTTCAACCATATCAAGATGAAGGTCGGCCGCGACCTGGAAGACGATATCCGCCGTCTGAGGATCGCCCGCGAGGTGATCGGTCCCGACCGTTATCTGATGATCGACGCCAACCAGGTCTGGGATGTCGGCCAGGCGATCGACTGGGTCAAGGCGCTTGCCCCGGCCAAGCCCTTCTTCATCGAGGAACCCACAAGCCCCGACGACGTCGCCGGCCACCGCAAGATCCGCCAGGCGATTGCGCCGGTGAAGGTCGCGACCGGCGAGATGTGCCAGAACCGCATCATGTTCAAGCAGTTCATCGCCGAAGGCGCGATCGACATCGTCCAGATCGATTCCTGCCGCATGGGCGGGCTGAACGAGGTTCTCTCCGTGCTGCTGATCGCCGCCAAGTTCGGCCTGCCGGTCTGGCCGCATGCCGGCGGCGTCGGCCTCTGCGAATATGTGCAGCATCTGTCGATGATCGATTACGTCGCAGTATCGGGCACCAAGGAAGGCCGCGTCATCGAATATGTCGACCACCTGCACGAGCATTTCCTCGACCCCTGCCGGATCGAGAACGCCGCCTACATGCCGCCCAGCCTGCCGGGCTTCTCGATCGAGATGAAACCGGCCTCGATCAGCAACTATACGTTTCCAGGCTAAGAAAACTTCGCCCGCGCTGACGTATCCGCTGCCGGCCGCAGGATAATTTCCTGATGCCGACAGTCTTTCCCGCAGCCGACGGGCTTCCAATCTGACGGGACTGCTCCAATTCACTTGGAGGCGGGCGAAGCTTGCTTTTTTTAGCGGTGAGGAATATTTTCAAAGGGTGAATGCGGAGGGGGCCCAGCACCAGCAGGCCAGCAAATTTTATTGAACTTAAACAATAGAATGTTTGCGATCGAGCCATGCCCAAGTTTCACCACATCAGGAGACTGTGCGCCTATCTGCTGACCATCGCAGCAATACTGCTGTCGGCGGCCACCGCATATGCCGCCATCACGGAAGGTGAAAACGGCCGCCGCGTCGCGCTCGTCATCGGCAACTCGGTCTATAAGACGCTGCCCTCGCTTCCCAATCCCGCCAATGATGTCGAAGAGGTCGCCAACACGCTGCGCTCGGCCGGTTTCGACGTGACGATCGGCGTCAATGTCGACCGCATCGGGCTCGAGGATACGGTGCGCCGCTTCCTGCGTTCGACCAGCAATGCCGAGGCCGGCCTGATCTATTATTCTGGCCACGGCATCCAGGTGGGCGGGCAGAATTTCATCGTGCCGGTCGATGCAACGCTGGAGACGCCCTATGACGTCGAGACGCAGACCATGCCGCTCGACCTCATCCTCAACCATCTCAAGCAGAATTCGCGGGTGCAGCTGATCTTCCTCGATGCCTGCCGCAACAATCCCTTCAATGCCCAGAAATTCTGGATGGCGGAAAAGCTCGAACCGGTCGGCGCCACCCGCGGCCTTGCCCGCATCGACAGCGATCTCGGCAGCCTGATCGCCTTCTCCACCGAACCGGGCCAGGTGGCGCTCGATGGCGCCGGGGCGCTCAGCCCCTATTCCGAATCCTTCATCAAACGCGCCAGCGAACCGAACAAGGAAATCCGCCAGGTGCTGACCGATGTCCGTCGCGATGTGATCGCCATGACCGGCGGCAAGCAGGTTCCCTGGGAAAACTCCTCGTTGATGGACAGCTTCTATTTCATCCCGGCGCCGCCGCCGCCGAGCGTCGAAGCGATGCAGCAGGTGAGCGTGCCGGAAGGGGCTGCCGCCACCAAGCTGCCGATCGCCCCGCCGCATGACGAGACCGGCTCGACGCTGCTCGTCACCCTCAACCAGCTGCCGCAGACCGGCAAGCTCAGCTTCGACGGCAAACCGGTCGAGCAGGGCGCCAAGATGCCGGCCGCGGCGCTGACGGCGCTGACTTATGATTCCTCGGGTGTCGCCGCCGGAACTGTCGGCCTGATCGGCTATAGCGTCAGCGATCCTTATGGTCAGGCGACGCAGGGCGTCGTCGCGATCACCGTGGCGGCGGATGCCGGCGCCAAGCTCGCCCAGCTCGAACAGCAAAAGCAGGTGCGGCTTGCCGATGCCGATGCCTATCTGAAAACGCTGCCGCGCGACGTGAGCACCACGATCGGCGTCGGCCCGGTCGCGGCCAGCCTGCCGGTCGTTCCGGCATCGGCGGCGGAGATGACCTTCAAGGTCGCGGCGCTGCCCGACAAGGGCACGCTGCGCGCCGGAGACCGGGTGATCGGCCTCGGCCATGTGCTTGAGGCAGCCGATATTCCGGGCCTTTCCTACGAGCCGCAGATCGGCACGGAAAACCAGCCTTTCGCCCTGACGCTGCAAGCCGCCAACGACAACCTGCCGCCGGCGACCGTCACCTTCAAGCCGGTGCTCGACGCCTGCGACAGCGCAGCCGCAGCCCCCCTCGACCTGCAGGGCGTCACCTCGGGCAAACTGCCGAACGAGATCGACCCCGACGAGGCGCTGCCGGCCTGCACCGAGGCGATAAAGGCCTATCCCGAGGTGGCGCGCTTCGTCTACCAGCTCGGCCGCGCCCAGCTTGCCAACCGCGACACCAAGGCCGCTTTCGCGACGATCAAGAAGGCGATGGATGCCGGGCATGTCCGGGCGATCCATCATCTTTCGACCATGTACGAAATTGGTGCGTCCGTGCCTCGCAATGTCGATAAAGCTGCAGAAATCGTTCAAGCAGCAGCCAAGAAAGGCGACCCTTACGCACTGCACAGCTTCGGGAACGATCTGTATTACGGACGGGGCGTCAAAGCTGACCAGCAGCAAGGATTGCGCATGATGCTGCAGGCTGCCGATCTCGGTCATACCTACGCCATGAACGCTCTCGGCTATATCTTCTTGAACGGCGTCAAAGTTCCGGCCGATCCGGAGCGCGGCATTCGCTTTTACGAAGCCGGTGTCGAGCGCAACGACATCTATTCGCAGAACAATCTGGCGCTGGTCTACCGTTTTGGTAAAGGCGCGTCGCAGGATCTTCCAAAAGCGCTCGATCTATTTACGCGGGCAGCAGAAGGTGGTCAGCCCTACGCTCCGACAAACCTCGGGCGCATGTACCGCGACGGTGTCGGCGTTACCGCAGACAAAGCGGAAGCCGTAAAATGGCTGGAGATAGGAGCAGAACGCGGCGACTATTGGGGTGCTCTCGACCGTGCCAAACTGGCCAGAGATGACGGCACCGACCCAGACAGTCTAGTGATCGCTGCACGCTATTTTGCGTTGGCGATGGCGGTAAACAGGCCTGGTAGCGGTGATCCGAAAAACCAGGCGTTGGCAGAACTCAAGACGCTGCCTGACGTTGCAAAGAAGAAAGCGGAAGGAATTTTCTCCGCAGAGCTGACCGCTCAGGAACAAAAGGCTCTTCCGAAAGCCAAATCACTCAACGACAGACTCATCCAGCTCGCCAAGGCGACATGGATAAAGCGAAATCCGAGGTACGATCTCTTCTGACACGGCGGTATGGGGGCGCCTTATATGAATAGCAATCAAATCATCCGGGTCCTATTGTGCTCGACATTCATCGTTGGCTCAGGCGCAATCCTGCAAAGTTGCATCTTCGACCCAGGCGCCAAGACACTTTTCACCAGCGAAGAGCCGGCAGCCAATAAACAGCCGACAGTAAAACGAACACCCACCGTCAAAAAGGTAGCGGCAAGGAGCAATGAATCGGCTTTTGCCCGCTCTGACAACGGTTCCGGTGGAAATTCCAGTTCTGGCGGCGGCGGCATGGGCGGTGGCGGCGGCGATGGCGGCGGCGGCGGCGGCGATGGCGGCGGCAGTTGGCACTAGGACAGGTTGTCTTCAGTATCCATTTTACCTGATAGTATGTTCAAGATTGGTCTCTTCGTGGCCAAGAGCTAAACTCATCCCGCCGTCGTCATCCTCTGGCGCGGTGGGAAACTCAAAATCCTGTGTGAGTCCCTTACGCAAGCCCTTGTTCAAAATCCAACGCTATGCGATTGCGACAGGAGAAAAGACACGCGTGGGATGAGCCTCTATGGGCATAAGTGGAAGAAGCGCGTTGATCGCAGCACTCTTGGGCATGATGCTTACCGGCTGCACCACAACGGATGAAGGTGCCAAACAGCAGGCCGCCCCCAAGCCAGCCGGTCCAGTGGCAATTGAGCCAGCGGTTGCTGCATTCCGGGATATTTGCTTTGCTTACAGCGCGCCATATACGCAGGCCTACGCCGCCGCGGCGCGATACGGGGTGAAGACGTTCGAAACCAAGAAGGGTTCGAGTCTTATCTCCGGTAAGTATACATACACGGAGGGAGCCTCAGACGACCAATCTCTGAAGGTCCTCATCAATCCCGACGGATTATGTGTCACGAAATATCGACGTCATCCGGGTATGGCGGACGACGAGACAATCGAGAGCCAATTCGCGAACTTGATCAAAACAAAATATCCGGATGCGTTCAAAATGGGCGACCTAGGTGTTTAGTCCCGGCATTTGATGGTGCAATATCTTCCTTGGCATGGAGGGAA
>NZ_LFIO01001167.1 GCF_001187535.1 Rhizobium ecuadorense | reverse complement strand
TGATACCTGTTACCAGCATTCCACCCATCACCGCATCCTTGCCGGAAGCGTAGATAGCGAACACGCTGTAGAGCATACCGATGATGCAGACGGCGGCGTTCAGCCTGTACTTCGCCTGCGGCACGCCCGCCGCCTTCATGATGACGAACAGGGCCGAGAGTGCGATGATATAGGGCAGCACATTGGTTACCACCGCGAGATTGACCAGAGCGGAAAACTGCTCGCTGAGCGTCGGAGAAATGGTCATCAGCGCAAGACATGTCTGCACGACGCCGAGAATGATCATCCCCTTTACCGGTGCGCCCATCTCGTTCACACGTGAGAATACGGCGGGGAACATTCGCCCCTCAGCGGCCGTGCGCGCGGTCTGCGCGATCGTGAACTGCCAGCCCAGGAGC
>NZ_LFIO01001133.1 GCF_001187535.1 Rhizobium ecuadorense | reverse complement strand
GTCGATATTCTAAACGACGAGAAAGTCATTGGGCACGCCGACCTTGGTCCCATCGATCCGTCGATGGGCGTTGCAGGGGGACGTTTTGTTCCCACTCGAGATTATGATCCACGACTCCACGCGTTCGTAATTGATGGCGAATATAATGACTTAGAAGGCAAGGCCCAGCTCACTGCATGTTCGGCAGAGTTCGGGGTGCTTCGATGCGAGGGCGTCGCGATTGAGGATTTCAATGAAACCGTTCAGGAAATAAATATTGTCATATTGGGCATGGCCTATCCTGAATATGAAACCGCCTTTGCATCTTAGTTGCGCTTGGGGGGTGGGATGAAATTTTTGCTTCCGGCAGTCTGCGCCCTGATGTCCGTATTCGTCGCAGCGACGAGCGCCTACGCGTG
>NZ_LFIO01001712.1 GCF_001187535.1 Rhizobium ecuadorense | reverse complement strand
TTGCGACCGCTCTCGGCAGTGCGAATGAATTCTGTAGACGTTCCGGATATTTCGACACAGCCCATCGAGTAGAAAGCATTTGCGCTGAACGGCGCACCCGTTCTGCGCTGGCAAGCCAAACAGTGGCACAGCGCAGTCAATTGTGGCGGCTCGCTGAGCATCAGTCTCAGAGCGCCGCAGGCGCATTGGGCATTGGCCATTGAAACTCCTCCCGCTTGCACGGTGAAATTACGTTGAATGGGGGGGTGAAGCGCAGGCCCGAACCGCAAATGGTGAGGGTGGGCGATGCGAATGGGCTGAGAGCTGATATAATTCAGGCTCACAGAAGCTCAAATGTAGATCGCGGAAATGCCGAAGTCTAGAGGAACGCCATCCGACCGCTTCGGGCCGGAGCGGATG
>NZ_LFIO01001725.1 GCF_001187535.1 Rhizobium ecuadorense | reverse complement strand
GTTCATCACCATGGAGGAAAGGCCGATGGAGGTTGAGAGCTATGAGCTTGCCGACGCGTTCTT
This sequence comes from Rhizobium ecuadorense, assembly GCF_001187535.1. Classification (GTDB taxonomy): domain Bacteria; phylum Pseudomonadota; class Alphaproteobacteria; order Rhizobiales; family Rhizobiaceae; genus Rhizobium; species Rhizobium ecuadorense. Next base: position 337 of record NZ_LFIO01001725.1, on the reverse strand, counting down.
CGCTGCCGAACGATCCGTCGAAGGATTGGACGTCGAGCGCGAGGTCACGGAGCTGGGTTCGATCGAGAGCCTCGTGTTCCATGACGACTCCGGCAGGGACGTCAGGCTGGAATTCCCAGCTCACGGATTTGGCCGGGTCTTCGTCGGCGGAGAGCAGGTCGGGGAGTTCGACCAATATCACGAGGAGCGGATCGCCAGCATGGCCCGCGCGCTGCAGCGCTGCAACGACTACGCCACCACCTTCCTCCGGAAATGACCTAATCCCGCAGGTCCGGCGAGGCCGGCCTCCGACAACCGGGTCGGCTGAACGAAACCGTTCTCCTCAGCGTCCAGGAGC
>NZ_LFIO01000632.1 GCF_001187535.1 Rhizobium ecuadorense | reverse complement strand
TCGATGCCTTCGGCGCCGCCGGTCGAGCCGCCGGGCTCCAGCTTGTCGATCGCCGACAGGATCTTCGATTTCTCCGCCACGCGTGTCGGGGACAGCACGGTGCCGGCATTGCCGGCATAGGTGACGATCGAGACGGTATCGTCGGCCTTCAGCCTGTTGACGAGGAGCCGGAAGGCGCTCTTCAGCAGCGGCAGCTTGTCCGGCTCGTCCATCGAACCCGACACGTCGATCAGGAAGACCAGATTGGCATGCGGCGTGGTCGCCGGCGCGATGTCATAGCCCTTGATCGCCACATGCATCAATTCCGTGTCGTGGTTCCACGGGGTCGGCATCACAGTCACCGTCGCCTTGAAAGGCTGGGCGGCATTTTCAGGACCCGGCCAGTCATAGGGGAAATAAT
>NZ_LFIO01000994.1 GCF_001187535.1 Rhizobium ecuadorense | reverse complement strand
GTCGTAGAGCACATCGATCGGGCCGAAGGACTTGTTGACGTTTTCAAGTTCAAGAATTGGGCCAGCCATGTCTCAGCTCTCACTTCTTCTTCTTGGGTGAATAGGTCAGCGCCATCTGGCGGAACGTATTGTTCATGAGGACGGCCACCAGCAGCATCACGCCGATGATCAGGCTCGACCAATTGCGGTCGAAGGTCGTGAAATAGATGCCTTGGTTGACGACGGCGAAGGTGATCGTGCCGAAGAAGATCCCGATCACCGACCCGAACCCTCCGGTCAGCAGCACACCTCCGACGACAACCGAGATGATCGAGTTGAAGATGAAAGTCATTCCGCCCGAAACCTGCGCGGAATTGAACAGGATGGCCTGACACATGCCGACGAAGGACGCGCTCATCGC
>NZ_LFIO01000559.1 GCF_001187535.1 Rhizobium ecuadorense | reverse complement strand
GCCGACCACATCGAGATGGCCATTTTGGTCTTCGAGTATGGCGTAACCGGCGCCAAGAAATCCCGCGAAGGTCTTCGATGTCACATCGACGCTGTCGGCAAGGATGCCGGCAGGCGTGTCGGCGTCGGCACCGAGCTTGGTGTAGATCACGTCACCGACGATGCTGAAGCGATCGTATCTTGCTTCGCCTGCCGCCATGAAAGCGAAGTCGAGGTTATTGAGGATATCGCCGAAATCCGCGTCGATATGAACTTCCGGAAGTCCAAACTGCCCAATATCGCCGGATATGCCGGCAGCCCAGAAATATGGCGCGAAGGTGAATTCCCAGCCGCTCTGGCTCTCGACGGTTTTTGCTTCCGGCGTGAGCGGAGTGACATCGGCGGCATTGCCGACCGACGCCA
>NZ_LFIO01000720.1 GCF_001187535.1 Rhizobium ecuadorense | reverse complement strand
GTCCACAGTTGCGATCAGGCGCTCGAAGCTGACGAACATTCCCTTTTCAATGCCGCGATCGACTACCGAGAGGACGCGTGAGCGAGAGATCAGCGGCACATCGAGAGGAACCGGCCGGTGGATCGTCAGGCGATGTTCGGAATGCACGAGACGCGCCCAATCGATACCCGTCTGCTGCATCCATGGGCCTGGATGCGCTACGATATTGGCAAGGGTCGGCGCGGTCACGAGATCGCGTTCATAGACATAGCTCAGCGCCTTTTCGGCGAGCGCATTGGTGCCATAGCCAACCGACAGGGCGTAAAGGATGGCATCCCTTGCGGTGACCACATGCGTCGCCTGCGGCACCGGGAAGTCGAGGATGGATTGGGCCGACAGCGTCACGATGCGGCGCCCCCGGA
>NZ_LFIO01000844.1 GCF_001187535.1 Rhizobium ecuadorense | reverse complement strand
GATGGCTTGATACCATGGATTTCGCAAATCATCAACCCAATTTTGGACGGTTGCCCTGGACCTTCAAGAGCTTGCTAAGCTCCCGATGTCCAAAGAATTAACCATATTTCAGTGTTCTTGCGAAATAATGCCATACGTAGATCAGGTCTCTCGAAGTAGAGAAGCCAAAGTTATTTGGAGACAGTCTTGGCATTCACCATTGCTCGCAGTTTGGTGGCGTTCGGCGTCGCCGTTTCAGTCGGTCTTTTCATGTCGATCGGATTGCAGCAATCGGCGCTCGAACGGCTCAAGGTCAACGGGCCGGTTTACGAGCAGGTCGTCTACGGCAAGGATCTGATTGCCGATATTCTGCCGCCGCCGCTGTTTGTGGTCGAATCCTACATGCTTTCCTTCGAGGCGAGC
>NZ_LFIO01001203.1 GCF_001187535.1 Rhizobium ecuadorense | reverse complement strand
CGTCCAAGACAGCTGTCACCTTGCTGATCTCAACTATCGGCGCGGCCTCGTTAAGTTCCAGAAGGGCGAACTTGTCGAAGATCAGGTCATTCACAAGAGTTTCGGGGCCGGATCGCCTTTAGAGCAAATTGCCTTGGGACTCATCGGTCGCCCTTTGAGGCAGATAAGAGTTCGAGGACTTTATCCCAATATCCCCGCCCCTGAACGTATGCGGCTGCGACAATTCACGACCCCACACGTTGAGGCACACCCGGCTCATCTTGTTGCACTTTGTTATCTAAGCAGCGTCGGCCCATCAGGAGGCGGCCTGCTTGTCTGGCCGGGGAGTCACCACTCGCTCTACAATGCGTTCTCATCCAAACTGGAGTTCGACAAGACTGCCAAATATGATCGTGAGCTTAC
>NZ_LFIO01001517.1 GCF_001187535.1 Rhizobium ecuadorense | reverse complement strand
CCGTCGGCAACGAGCGGCTGATCGCGGCGCTCACCCGCGTCAAGTCCTATCTCGATTACGGCGCCTTCACGCCGATCCAGGTGGCGGCGACGCATGCGCTGAACGGCGACGGCTCCGACATTGCTGAGGTTCGCAACGTCTATAAACGCCGCCGCGACGTCATGGTCGAAAGCTTCGGCAAGGCCGGCTTCGATGTGCCGCCGCCGGCTGCGACGATGTTCGCCTGGGCGAAGATCCCTGAAAAGTTCCGTCATCTCGGTTCGCTTGAGTTTTCCAAGCTCTTGGTCGAGAAGGCCGACGTCGCCGTCGCCCCGGGCATCGGCTTCGGCGAACAGGGCGACGACTATGTCCGTCTGGCGCTCGTCGAGAATGAACACCGCATCCGTCAGGCTGCGCGCAACATCAAGAAGTTCATGTCGACGGCAGACGAAACGATGCACAACGTCATTTCGCTGAACGCGCACCGTTAACCCAAATCTTAAGGCAGCCGCGTCCCGCGGCTGCCGCCACACAGACATTCAGGATCGATCCATGGCAGATGCCCTCAAAATCGGCATTGCGGGCTTGGGCACCGTTGGCGCCTCGCTAGTCCGCATCATTCAGCAGAAGAGCAACGAGCTTGCCGTCACCTGCGGGCGTCCGATCACCATCACCGCGGTCTCCGCGCGTGACAAGACAAGGGACCGCGGCGTCGATCTTTCCACTGTCACCTGGTTCGACCGGCCGGAAGATCTTGCCGAAAAGGGCGATATCGACGTCTTCGTCGAACTGATGGGCGGCGCCGAAGGGGCTGCCAACACCTCCGTACGCGCGGCACTCCAGCGTGGTCTCCATGTGGTGACCGCCAACAAGGCGCTGCTTGCCTATCACGGCGTCGAGCTTGCGACGATCGCCGAGGAGAAGGGTACGCTGTTGAATTTCGAGGCGGCGGTCGCCGGCGGCATCCCCGTCATCAAGGCGCTGCGCGAATCGCTGACCGGCAATTCCGTCTCGCGCATCTACGGCATCATGAACGGCACCTGCAATTACATCCTGACCAAGATGGAGAAGGAGGGGCTGTCTTTCGCCGAGTGCCTGAAGGAAGCGCAGCGGCTGGGTTATGCCGAGGCCGATCCCGCCTTCGATATCGAGGGCAACGACACGGCCCATAAGCTTTCCATCCTGACGACACTCGCCTTCGGCAATCGCATCGCCGCCGACGATATCTATCTCGAAGGCATCACCAACATCTCGATCGAGGATATCCACGCCGCCGCCGAGCTCGGTTATCGCATCAAGCTCCTAGGCGTTGCCCAGCGCACCGAAACCGGCATCGAGCAGCGCGTGCATCCCACAATGGTGCCTGTGGATTCGGTCATTGCCCAGGTCGACGGCGTCACCAATGCGGTGGCGATCGAATCCGATGTGCTCGGCGAACTGCTGATGGTTGGCCCTGGCGCCGGCGGCAATGCCACGGCCTCGTCGGTGCTCGGTGATATCGCCGATATCGCCAAAAGCCAGCCGGGCGCCCAGCGCGTGCCGGTACTCGGCCATCCCGCAAAGGCGCTGGAACCCTACCGCAAGGCGCAGATGCAGAGCCACGAGGGCGGTTATTTCATCCGCCTGACGGTGCTCGACCGCACCGGCGTCTTTGCCAGCGTTGCAACCCGCATGGCCGAAAACAACATCTCGCTGGAATCGATCGTCCAGCGCTCCAAGCAGCATCTGGCGCCGTCGCACCACCAGACGATCATTCTGGTCACCCACGCGACGATGGAAGAGTCGGTGCGCAAGGCCGTCGCGTCGATCAAGTCGGAAGGGTATCTCTTCGGCGAACCGCAGGTGATTCGCATCGAGCGGCCGAAGGAAGAAGCTTAAGCCTTTCCCTTCCGGGCAATGTGAGCCGCCCTGTCTTCTTGAACTGCCGGTTCAAGAAGACAGGGCGGTTTTTTTGTTGGTCGTCCGGGCTCCCCTTACGGAAGTCTATATTAACAAATACCGAAATATTGATATAAATAAAACCATAGATGGTGAGTCGTCTGCGTGGAGAATTTCATGAGCAAGGACAGCCACGCCGGCAAGGGGTATGGCCGCCCGAGCGACGCGCCGCCGGACCGCCCCGATATGCTTGGGGAAATTCTCAAGCCGGCCTACCGTGACATTCATCAGGAGAGCACTGATGAGGATGACGGCGATGAACACAGGGAAGGCCGCAACTGGGCCATTCTGCTGACGCTGTTTTCGTTCCTGCTGGTGCAGCTTGCCGGCGTCGCCATGATCATCTGGGCGGTATTCTGGTAAAAATCCGTGTCTGCAAATCCAACGCTATGTTATCTCCGCTGCTCCAGTAGAAAGAGCAGATGAAATCAGCGGAGTATGGCATGGCAGATCTCGTCGATCCGGTACAGCGCGCGTTTCTCGGCGTGGAGAAATCCGCGCTCGATAATCGCTGGGTGGCGCGGCTCGACCAGGCCGGGCAGAACCGGGCGCTGGCCATGTCGCAGATCCACGGATTGCCGGATCTGATCGCCCGCGTGCTGGCCGGGCGCGGTGTGGCGGTGGACGAGGCGATCGAATTCCTCGATCCGACGATCCGCGGCCTGATGCCCGATCCTCATACGCTGACCGATTGCGAAAAGGCCGCGACCCGCCTGGTGAGCGCCATCGAGCGCGGCGAGAACGTCGCGATCTTCGGCGACTACGATGTCGACGGTGCGGCCTCCTCGGCGCTGATGTTCCGCTTCCTCAGCCATTTCGGCGTCAAGGCGAACATCTATATTCCCGACCGCGTCTTCGAAGGTTACGGTCCCAATCCGGCGGCGATCAACCAGCTGATCGACAATGGCGCCCGGCTGATCGTCACCGTCGACTGCGGCTCCACCAGCCACGAGGCGCTGGCCGCCGCCGCCTCCCGCAATATCGATGTCGTCGTCATCGATCACCACCAGGTGACACATGAGCTGCCGCGCTGCCATGCGCTGGTCAACCCGAACCGCGAGGACGATCTCTCGGGGCAGGGGCATCTTTGCGCCGCCGGTGTGGTCTTCATGGTGCTCGTCGCCACACTCAGGCTGCTGCGGGCGACCGGCAACAAGGGCATCCTGGCACTCGACCTGTTGCAATGGCTGGATATCGTCGCACTGGCGACAGTCTGCGATGTCGTGCCGCTGAAGGGCCTCAACCGCGCCTATGTGGTCAAGGGGCTGGTCGCCGCCCGCCACCAGAGCAATGCCGGTCTTGCAGCCCTTTTTCGCAAGGCAGGGCTCGCCGGCCCGGTGACACCCTATCATTTCGGCTTCCTGATCGGCCCGCGCATCAATGCCGGCGGGCGGATCGGCGATGCTGCCCTCGGAAGCCGCCTGCTGACGCTTGATGACGCCGGGGAGGCCGAAATGATCGCCCAGCGCCTGGATGAGCTCAACCGCGAGCGCCAGGCGATGGAGGCTGCCATGCTGCAGGAGGCGGAAGCCGAGGCGCTCGCCGAATATGGCGACGGCGAGGGCGCCTCCGTCATCGTCACTGCCCATGAAAAATGGCATCCCGGCATTGTCGGGCTGATCGCGGCGCGGCTGAAGGAGAAGTTCAAACGGCCGGCCTTCGCGATCGCCTTCGATCCCTCCGGCCGCGGCACCGGCTCGGGCCGCTCGATCAACGGCTTCGACATGGGCAGGATGGTGCGCGCCGCGGTCGACGAAGGGCTGCTGGTCAAGGGCGGCGGTCACGCCATGGCTGCGGGGCTGACGGTCGAGCGCGCCGATCTCGGCAGACTGAGGACCTTCTTCACCGAGAAGTCGGCGAGAACGGTGGCGAGCCTCGTCGCCAATGAGACGCTGAAGATCGACGGCGCGATCGGCGCCAGCGGCGCCACGCTCGAACTCATCGACCGCCTGGAGGCCGCCGGTCCCTATGGCTCCGGCCACGCCCAGCCGCTCTTTGCCGTGCCGGCGCATCGTGTGCGCGACGCACGCCTGGTCGGCGAAAAACATGTGAAGGTGACGATGGAGGCAATGGACGGATCGCGGCTCGACGGCATCGCCTTCCGTGCCGCCGATACGGCCCTCGGCAATCTCCTCATCAATTCACGCGGCGCGAGCTTGCATGTCGCGGGTTCGTTCAGTGCCGAGCATTACCAGGGCGCGCGCCGCATCCAGCTTCGCGTCTGCGATGCTGCGCCGGCAAAATAAGACGCCGCGCAAAAAGACTGATGATGAAGAATTTGGAGGAAGAAGTGGCACGCCCTAGGGGAGTCGAACCCCTCTTCCCAGAATGAAAATCTGGTGTCCTAACCGATAGACGAAGGGCGCTTCCTTCGTGGTGGCGCCCTTATAGTCAGCACCTTCAAAAGCTGCAAGCGCCAAGGCGCGAAAAAATCATCGTTTTCGCCGATTTTTTTGTTGCTGTGGAAAACGTGGCGCCGGGGCCGATAAGCCAATTGTCGCGGCCGCAGAGATACGTGCCTTCAGAACATCGTGCAGGAGACCATTGCCAAGTCTGTTGCAGTTGGTGATCCGCATTGCGGGCTGTGCAGGTGCGTAAACGACGGGGCGGGCGTGTACTGTTGCGTCTGTCGGACAGACTATTGATCCGGTGCCGTGCCGGTCGTTGATTTGGGTAAAATTGGTACGCCCTAGGGGAGTCGAACCCCTCTTTACAGAATGAGAATCTGTCGTCCTAACCGATAGACGAAGGGCGCAGGCCGGCCCCGTTAAAATAGGCGCGCGCGCAGACTTCTGCAAGCAGATGCGATGGCTTCTAAATGGAGAGAAAGTGGCACGCCCTAGGGGAGTCGAACCCCTCTTCCCAGAATGAAAATCTGGTGTCCTAACCGATAGACGAAGGGCGCTTCCTTCGTGGTGGCGCCCTTATAGTCAGGCGTTTGGAATCCCGCAAGCGGCAATTTCGGTTTTTTTCAAAAAAATGACAGATATTTTTGCGGTCGCGAAACCCAAGATTACGATTGACGAATCAATAGTTTGCAGGATTTGGCGAAAGTGTGTGGGCCGGAGCTGCCGTTGCGTAATGGCGATCTGCTTTCGCGAGATCAGATCGCTCTTGCGGTCGCCATCGGCGCGCGTTTGCCGCCGCAGCCCCAATTCCAGTCGCGGCTTTTGCCGGTATCGAGATGAACCGAATCCGTGTGGCAATAGGTGCCGACACCGCCGCGGTTCGGCAGCGAGCGGATATAGGCGGCGATATCCCATTTTGTTACACCGTCGATCTGGATGTCGGCCGCCTCGCAGCTTTTGTGCATCGATTCGTCAGCGCCGCCGACGAGGCGGTTATGCTCTTCGTCGCGATAGCCTGACGTGACGATAACGGGCCGGCCGAAATGGTTTTCGACCGTCTTGATCACGTTCAACAGCTCGGGCTTGAAGCAGCCGACCTCGACCTTGTCGTTCTGTACATGAAGCCCGTTCGGCGCGATACGCGTCATGCCGGGCAGGGACGCTTTTTGCAAAAGGCCGGAGAGGCTGCCGAGCAGGTTCTGCTTCGGCGCGCTGTAGAGCGCGTTCATCGTCGGGGCCGCACCGCTGTCCGTCGCCAGCGACGCCGTTTGAACGGGCGCAATCTGCGTGCTGCCATTCTGCGAAGATTGCTGCGGCAGTACCGGCTCCGCCGGCTGTCCTGATACGGGTTGCTGGCTGTAGACGCTGCTTCTCGCAGGTGCTGCACCCCCAACCGGCGCATAGGCCTGAGGCTGAATGACAGTCGACGTACTGTTGTTCTGCGGTGCCGGCTGATGGTCGGAAAAGATACTCATCGCCTGCGCGTTGATCCGGGTCGACTGCAGCACGAGCCCGCCGATATTGGCCGGCGCCGCTGCAGCCGGATCGGCCGGCGGGACGGGGGCATTCGGATCCGCTGCAACGGCCTGCGGCGCGGCTTGAGCGCCGGAGACATTGACGAGCCGGGGATCGGTGTAGACCGAACGTGGGGTAGGGCTTGCGGGCGCTGCCGCGGCAAGCGCAGGTGCAGCTGCCTGCGGTGCCGGAACCGCTGCGGCGGAATCGAGCGCCTTCTTGTTCGACGCGCAGCCAGACAGCGCCAGCACCGAAGTGGCGATCAGCAAAGCGCCCGTAAGCGACATCCGCATCTCAATGTTACGCAAGCAAAGTCTCCAATTGATGCGGAAATGGCCGAAAACCGCCATCTCCGCTTCGAGTCGTCAGGAGATTGCCTGCGGGGTCGGATCGCCGCAAGTGTCAAGGCGCCAGCCGAACCCGAAATCGCAAAAGCCGCAAGCCTCGCAAAAGCCTTGCGGCGAAAAGCCTTACCAGGCGCCGGTATTGCCCATCGAGGCCCAGGGTTCGGCGGCGGCAAGCGGGCTGCCTTTCTGCAGAATTTCGATCGAGATGCCGTCGGGCGAGCGCACGAAGGCCATGTTGCCGTCGCGCGGCGGCCGGTTGATGGTGATGCCGTTGTCCATCAGATTCTGGCAGGTCGCGTAAATATCGTCGACCTCATAGGCGAGGTGGCCGAAATTGCGTCCTCCGCTATAATCTTCCGTGTCCCAGTTATAGGTAAGTTCGAGGCAGGGAGCCTTTTCGCTGCGCGCACGGTCGAGATCGTCGCGAGCGGCCAGGAAAACCAGGGTGAAGCGGCCCTTCTCGTTTTCGTGGCGGCGAATCTCCTCCAGCCCGAACAGCGTGGTGTAAAAGGCGAGTGAAGCGTCCAGGTCTTTGACCCGAACCATTGTATGGAGATAACGCATTCTATCTACTCCTTTATTGGGTCTGGCTTTTTCGGCGAGCTGAGGTCAGCCTCGGGCAAGTCATCGATATAAAATGTGCAGTTGGGAATAACCGAAAACTAGGACTTGCGCTTATCCGTTACCAAGATGTTAATCTTGATTTCAAGAATCAGTTAACCGTAACAGTGTGACGCGTATTCGAGGGGCTGGCGACAAATGGCTGACAGGATTTCATCGAACGAATACTCCGACCTTGACGAGCTATCGGCAGAGGCGGTCGATCTTGTTGAAATCACTGGCGTCGTCAAGTGGTTCGACGTTGCCAAGGGTTTCGGCTTCATCGTGCCCGACAACGGCATGCAGGATGTTCTCCTGCACGTGACCTGCCTGCGCCGCGACGGTTACCAGACGATCCTCGAGGGAACGCGCATCGTCGCCCTCATTCAGCGCCGCGAACGTGGCTACCAGGCTTTCAAGATTCTTTCGATGGATCAGTCGACTGCGGTTCATCCCTCGCAGCTCCCGCCTGTGCGCACACATGTGCAGGTCACCGCGACGAGCGGCCTCGAGCGTGCGCTCGTCAAGTGGTTCAACCGCACCAAGGGCTTCGGCTTCCTGACGCGCGGCGAGGGCACGGAAGACATCTTCGTACACATGGAAACGCTCCGCCGTTTCGGCCTGACGGAACTGCGCCCCGGCCAGGTGGTGCTCGTCCGCTTCGGCGACGGCGAGAAGGGCCTGATGGCAGCGGAAATCCATCCCGACATTCCGAGCCCGGCCAGCCGGTCGCATTGATATGCGTGAGCTGGTTCTTCTTCATGCGATCAAAAGCGCCATCCTGGCGCTTTTTTTCATGGCCGCCCTGCCGGCTTTCGGCCAGGAGCCGATCCGCTTCGACAAGGAGCCGCTGCTCATCCAGACGGCCGCGGGCAAGGTGCTGCATTTCACTGTCGAGATCGCCTCGACCCCCGATCAGCGCGCCTACGGGCTGATGTTTCGCAAGGCGATGGCCGATGACGCCGGCATGATCTTCGATTTCGACGAACCGCGGCGCGTCACCATGTGGATGGAAAACACCATCCTGCCGCTCGACATGCTGTTTGCCGACGACACCGGCATCATCCGCCACATCAAGGAAAAGGCGGTGCCTTATTCGCGCGATATCATCGATTCGATGGGCAAGGTGAAATACGTCGTCGAACTCAATGCCGGCATCGTCAGCAAATTGGGAATCAAGCCGGGCGACAGGATCGTCAGCGCTACGACGACGAAGAAGGCGAAGTGACGGGCCGCAAGCTGCTGATCGTCGACGAACTTAGAGAGCAGGCCCCTTCGGGCTGGTCACAGGGCGGTTTCAAGTCATTGAATGTGTGGCGACCCCTGCAGGAATCGAACCTGCGACAACCTGCTTAGAAGGCAGGTGCTCTATCCAGCTGAGCTAAGGGGCCGTCCGGCGGCCGCGTTCAGGGAGCGCGACCGATGCGGCAGTTCTGGACGAGAAATCTCAATGCGTCCAGGGCTGTGTGCGGGTATAGCGGAAATTATCCGGATAGGCGACAACTTGGCGGACCGGATCCTTGGGCGCAATGACCCTGTATTCGATGCCGTTGCGCTGGGCATAGGCTTCGGCCAGTTCCTGCGTTTCGAAGGTGAGCTTCACCTGCTGGCGCGTATCGCCGGAGGAGGTATAACCCATCATCGGATCGATCTTGCGCGGCGACTCCTGATCGAATTCAAGCACCCAGAGATGGGTCTTGGCCTTGCCGGACTGCATGGCGGTCTTGGCTGGACGATAGATCTTGGCAGACATGACTGCGCGTCTCCGACTTTGCGGGCAGCGCCCGCCTGTGATGGTCTCACCCCATTGCCGGGGCTCTTTCTTCATCGCCAGAGATAGCGCGAAGAGATGAATTTTGCTTATCCGCGATTCCCCCCCTTTTCAAGAAAAAACGCGGCGTATGAGGCTGCGGAAACAAGACCGCGGCAGACAGGCCGGTTGCGCAATATTACCGATCGTCTCATGTTGTGATCACAACCTGATTGCCGCGGCCAGCCCTCGGGACTATTTACGGCTCAGTCAATTTCAGTGGATTTGCACGCATGATGAGACGTTCGGCGGAGTTCAATGCCATTGTGATCGGGGCCGGCATCACGGCTTTCTTCTACGTTGCCATTAGCTACGCCCAATATATCGGCCTGCTCGAACGCGGCTGAGGCAGCCCTCTCCTGACGCCCAGTTGCATCAGGCAGCGCAGAGGCGCGCCATCCCGATTTTTCTATATGCATCGACATATCAGGCGGGATTCTTCGGCCGGAGCTGGATTATGGGTTGCGACGGCGAAGTGAACCGTGTATCTCCCCGCCCACGGCACGGAGTGTAGCGCAGTCTGGTAGCGCATCTGGTTTGGGACCAGAGGGTCGGGAGTTCGAATCTCTCCACTCCGACCATTCAATATCCCGATATCTTGCATCTTTGACAGCCGCATCATGGCTCGCATTGTCGGGCGTGCGTCCGGCCAACTGCTTCTCGAAATCGAGGACAGATCGCTAAAGCGCGCCGCATCAAACTTGATTGATGCGACGCGCTTTAGCTCTTTGTTCTTGCGCATGTCGTTATCCCGGAAGCGCTGCACACTTCCGGGCGACATGCATTAGACCGGTGCGGAATTGTTGTCCGAACTGATCTCGCAACACGAAGAGCGAGGTCCACCTCGGTCACCAGCACTCTTCCGTTCTACAAATGCACAGAATCCGAGCGCCTGACCGGCGCTCGGATTTTGTCAGCACGGTTGTTGCGGCGATCGGACGATCGCCGCAACAGGTATGATTACAGGAGAAAATCGCCTGCCCCCAGGTGGACCAGGCCCTTCAGCTGAACCTGGAAGTCCTGAACGCCGTCGCCGTTCAGGTCGCCCTGGATAACGGTAGCATCGCTCGCTGATCCAGCCTTGTCTTCATAGTGCCAGGTGAGCGCGCCAGCCTTGTGGTCGAAAGAGGCGTTCTCCTGCGCCAGGAAATGGAATGCTCCATCACCCTGCGCAGAGCCATTCGCATCTATCGCCGAGAAGTCCATCTTATCGACGCCTTTCTGGAAGTCGGTGATGACGTCGCGGTTCGAGCCAGACCCCATTTCTGCCGGTGACTTGAAGGCAAACGTATCCGAGCTGGCGCCACCGGTCATGATGTCCTTTCCGGCCCCGCCTTGGAGAATATTGCTGCCGCTATTGCCGGTCAGCACGTCGTTGTAGCTGGAGCCAATCAAGTTTTCGATGCTGATGAACTTGTCACCGGTGGCATACCCGCCCGATGCGACCCCAGTTGCCAGGTTGACGTTGACCGCCCCGGAGGAGACCCCATAGGTGGCCGTGTCGCTGTCACTACCGCCGTCGAGCCTGTCCGCGCCGGCGCCGCCGTCCAGCTTGTCCGCGCCAGCCCCGCCATGGAGAACGTTGCTGCCGTTATTGCCGCCGGTTAGCACGTCGTTGTAGCTGGAGCCAGTCAGGTTTTCGATGCCGACGATCTTGTCACCGGTGGCCTGGCCGCCCGATGCGGCCTTAGTCGCCAAGTTGACGTTGACCGCGCCGGAGCCCGCATAGCTGGCCGTGTCGTTGCCATCACCGCCGTCGAGCACGTCTGCGCCGGCCCCGCCCTTCAACACGTCACTGCCGCCGAGACCCTTGAAGGTTTCGTTGCCGCCATTGGGCTGACCGGTGTGTGGCAGGATGTCGTTGCCGCTGGTGCCGACGATTTCCTTCGTCGGCGCGGTTGGCGTTGTCGGTTGCGTGGGCGTGGTTGGTGTTGTCGGTTGCGTCGGCGTGGTTGGTGTTGTCGGCTGTGTCGGCGTGGTTGGCGTTGAGCTGGAGCCCGATTCGTAGGCGCCTATATCGACAGTTCCAACGACGCGGGCGTGGCCGTCCAGATCGATGGAGCCGACGCCGTACTTGCTGGTTCCGCCGTCGATCGCCGACGAGCCGGAGCCGAGGTGGAAGTTGTCGCTCGCTGCCCCCGCGAATTTCGGGTCAACACCGAGCTTGTTACCGTCCGCCGCGCTCGGCATCGCGTTGCCGCCGTCGGTCTTGACCGAGGCCTGGCCGGCCGTGCCGTTGTAGGTAACGTTATTGGCCCAGACGACGTTTTTGTTGGAGTAGCTGTCGGTCGACGTGTTATCGATCGCAGTATTGTTCTTGTTCAGCGATGGGTCCGCTACAGCGATGTTGTTGACCCAGGTGTTGTTGCTCGACGCCGAGTTGCTGAGCTCGCCGCGCCAGGTGCCGGTGTTCTGCGGGTCCTGATTGTTGTGGTATGCGGTATTGTTCGACACCGTGACGGAGTCGCTCCAGGTCACCTGGACGCCCTTGCCGCCGTTCCCGTACACGAGGTTGTTATCGACCAGGGTCTTATACGTGTAGTTCGGATAACCGCTCGTTTGCGTGCTCTGGAAATCGTCGATGATGATGCCGTTGCCATCGGTGTGCGCACCCGACTTCGTGACGTTGTCGTGCGAGACGTTGTTGCGCACGATCGTTCGGTAACCGTCTGTCGAGGTATCGCCGGTGATGTTCCGGTTCTGGTAGATCGAGATGCCCGAGAACCAGCCCGACGACGCGTTATTATAGGTCTCGTTCCCTTCGATGCGGATGAAGTCCGATTGGTTGAACTGAATGCCCGACTCCCCGCTGCCGTGGACCGTGTTGTTGAGGATCTGGATGTGGTGGACACTGTTCGCTTCGATGCCGTCGCCTGTGGCGCCGCCGATGTCAAAGCCGTCGATGACCACGTGGTTGGCGTTGACGCTGATCGCGTTCCACGAGCCCGCGGGCGGCCGGATCAGTGCTGCGCCGGGCACTTCCGAGCGCAGCGTGATGTCGCCCGCCGCCGAGCCGCCCTTGTCGATGTTAATGCTCTCGTTGTAGGTCCCCGCCTTCACCACGACCTCGTCGCCGGGCTTAAGGTTCGATGCCATCGCGTCGCTGATCGTGCGGAAAGGAGAGGAGGCACTGCCGTTTCCGCTGTCGCTGCCAGTTGTCGCTACGTAGTATGTTGTCATGGTCTTGTTCCTCAACCCCTGCCCGTTAATATTTTAGGTTAATCATGTCTTACGGCGGGGGGTTATAGGGCGACATTCCGGAGGGCGCAACAGCAACGCGACGGTAAGTACTTGAGAATAATAGCCATATTGCTGCCACAATATCCCAATCACTTCGATGTTACGTTTTGAAATATTTGTAGAATTTCGAGTCGCCTAAATTGGGGCAGTATTAATGTCTCGCATTTCGCGAATTATTCTTTCTGCAACTATAGCGAAATGCATCTATTGAAAACATTAGGAAAACCTGGTGGCGTGACTGGATTGCTATTGCCAAAGGCGGAATCGACATTTTTTTCTGAATTCAGCAATTTTTGGGCAGATTCGCCCTAAAAATTGGCACTGATCGAGATGATAAGGGGGCAAGATCGTCGAATCACCTGCACCTCGAACTTCACAAATGAGCCCCGATCAAACCGATCGGCGACAGGGCAATGCTCTCGTTTTCTAAGCCCGATCCAGCGATCCAGCGATCCAGGAACTCGGAACGCTGCTGCAGGCATGCCGCAAAGAACCGCGCCTACCGCTCACTCGAGCGGGGGTGAACCAGATCCGCCTACTGGTCGATTGCAACGACCATACTATCCGACAAGAATGCAATGGCAGCCGTCTTCGAGAGCATCGGCTTTGCCGGGACTGTGGTTGCTACGACCTACAACGGTAGCGAAGCGAACCCAAGGGATGAATGACAACCGCGTGCCGAACGGGTCGCCGACGACTTGCAAGTACGAGACCGCAAGCCGACGAGCGATCCTGTTTTAACGGCCTTGGAAAATCTTGATGATCTTCGGAGTAAAGCGGCGTTGTCTGACGTTGACGACATCGTCATAGGTAATGCGGCCAGAAACCAGCGCTGCAACAAATCGCTCGCATGCAACCCTCGGAGCGTCCTTGTCCGAAACGTTTGTCACGAGACCCGCGCCGCGGCGGCCATTTGCATCAAATCCCGTTGCACAATCTTTAATTACTTCATTTCTTGCTCTTGAGCTGCCCTGCAGCAAAGTCACGTACGTATCATAATCCTGACGCGTTGGCACGCAGGCGGTCAGTAGTCCCATGGCAATCATTACTGTTACAATACGAGCGCGCATTATTATCTTGTTCCCTTAGCTACCCAATGATCAACCTCTGATATCTATTTCGATTCGTGTGACGCGCGAAAGACCACGCGCGAAATTCTAAGGATCTCGCCGGAGAGTGGAAACGCTCTTGCTTCAAATTCTGGATGAATCGCAGCCGCTACAGCCGGATTTTGGAATGGTCACCATGACATCCGCCCCCGCTGTGGCGAGCTTCAGCTCTTTTTCAGCGATCCAGGAAATGCTCGAAGTGGACCTCGGGGATCGGGTAGGCGTAGACGCCTCGATCGACGAAGCCGCGTCTGTAGAGGCAGCTCCTAAGCGCCGCGTTGTAATGCAGGCTGTGCGCATCCGGCGAGCCGCGTCGCAAGGAGCCTGCCTCCGGCACGCACCACCGGAGCGCCTTGTCGTATCGAGCCAGGAGGACCGGATCGGTATCGACCCGGATGCCGCTGTAGGATCGATAATTTGAAGGAGATTCCGCGGCCGAAATACAGCCCAAGCTAAGTGCAACGCCAACGACTGCCATCAATCTCATTGGATTTCATTCTCCCGTGATCGATTAACGAAGTAATCGAACGGAAGGTTATTGGTTTCAATGCCTGCGGGCAAGGGGGCTGATGGCCTCGGATCCGATCGGCGTGTGCCCTGGATTGCCGACGCTTCCGCGACAGATGAGCCTCTATCGCGAAGCGCCGGCAGATCTCGCTCATCGATCAATCCAAGAGGTCTGCCGGTACTTTGCCGCCATTTTCCGAAAGCCGTTTCATCAGCGCCTTGTGCAGCCACATATTCATTTTGGCGGAATCACCGCTGTCGCCGGTATAGCCGAGTTCAGCGGCAAGTTCCTTGCGCTCGGCCATGCTCGCATCCATCCCGACGGCCTTCATCAAATCCACGATCGAGTGGCGCCAATCGAGTTTCTGGCCGCTCTTTTTCACGGCCGCGTCGAGGATCGGGACGATATCGACGTTGGCTGCGGACGGGGCCGCGGCCGGCTTGCTCTGAGCGGGAGAGGCCGCAGGGCTGGGACTGGGCGCTGCCGACGGCGAGACGGGAGCCTGGGCGGGCTGCGTCTTCGGCGCGCCTGATGCAACGGGTTCGGCTGCTTTCGCTTCTCCGAAGATTGCATGTTTGATCTTGTCGAAAATGCCCATTCTTGAACCTCCGGCTCCATTAGATAAGAACATGCTGAAACATGGGCTTCCTGGCTGATATATCCAGACGGAAGCGAGTTCTTTTTCGTCGTCTCAATCAATGGTGAGGAGTCCAGCTTGCCGGCACAGAAGATTCCTGGTGCGGCCGGGAGGGAAATACTCGGCAGGCGCTCCAGTCAAGGCAAGACATGTTCGCTTTCGGCACAGTGCGGTTGGCAGTTCGTATTTCAATAACCGTGAAAGATCATTGCCCGCCGTCGAGGCGACTTGCCGTGCCATCTCGTGAAACATTCGTCATCCCTTCACGTTGCCTTGCCATGGGCGTCCTGCAGGTTGCAGGCGTCCAGACGATCGAAGGCACGCGCGTTCCTCGATTTTCGATTGCCGATCGCTCGGCGAATGGAAACGGAGGAAAACATGACCCATAACCATAATAGGCTATCGCTGGCGGTGCTTGCATCCACCTGCGCCCTGCTTGCCACGCCGGCAAGCGATGCACACGCTATCGACGTCGGCATATCGGTGAATGCAGGCAATGCCGCCAGCGCCGACGTCGGGGCATCATTTGGCGGCGGCAGCGGCGCCAGCGCCGATGCGTCCGTCGGCGGTTCGAGCGGCGTCAATGCCGACGCGACCGCCAATGCCGGCGGCGGGCAGGGCATCGATGCCGATCTCAATGCCGGGGTCGGTGGCGGCAATGGTCTCGACGCGAATGCCGGTGCCAGGCTCGGCAGCGGGCGCAGCGTCAATGCCGATCTCAATGCCAATGCACGCACCGGCGGCTCCGATGGGCTTGATACCGACGCCACGGTCTCGGTCAGACGCGGCAGCGGCGTCGATGCCGATCTCGCCATCGGCAGGGCAGGCGGCAGCAGCGAATCCACGGCTGAGAATAACCTCAGCGCGTCGCAGGCCCGCATCCTGGACGACTTCCGGTCGAGGCCGGTCAATGAGCAGCGCAAGATGCTTGTCCGTTGCGCTGATATCTCCTCCCCGGATGGTTCGGCCTCAGGCGGCTCCGATTCCGGTCTGGCCGGCCTCTGCAGCCTGCTGCAGGCGTCAGCCTCGCGCTGAACGTAAAAGACCCGCCGAGCCGGAAGGCGCGGCGGGTCTTTTAAATAGCTTCAGCTCCCAAGCCTAATGCAGGATCTGGCTGAGGAACAGCTTGGTGCGTTCGTGCTGCGGATTGTCGAAGAACTCGGCCGGCGAATTCTGCTCGACGATCTGGCCCTGGTCCATGAAGATGACGCGGTTGGCGACCTGGCGGGCAAAGCCCATTTCATGGGTGACGCAGAGCATGGTCATGCCTTCCTCGGCAAGACCCACCATGGTGTCGAGCACTTCCTTGATCATCTCGGGATCGAGCGCCGAGGTCGGCTCGTCAAACAGCATGATCTTCGGGTTCATGCACAGCGAGCGGGCGATCGCCACGCGCTGCTGCTGGCCGCCGGAAAGCTGCCCCGGATATTTGTTGGCCTGCTCCGGGATCTTGACGCGCTTCAGAAAGTGCATGGCGATTTCTTCCGCCTGCTTCTTCGGCATCTTGCGCACCCAGATCGGCGCCAGCGTGCAGTTTTCGAGGATCGTCAGATGCGGGAAGAGGTTGAAGTGCTGGAACACCATGCCGACCTCGCGGCGCACCTCGTCGATCTTCTTCAGATCGTTGGTGAGCTCGGTGCCGTCGACGATGATGTTGCCCTTCTGGTGCTCTTCGAGGCGGTTGATGCAGCGGATCATCGTCGACTTGCCGGAACCAGACGGCCCCGCAATGACGATGCGCTCGCCGCGCATGACCTTAAGATTGATGTCGCGCAGCACGTGGAAATCGCCGTACCACTTGTTCATGTTGATGATTTCGATTGCCACTTCCGTTGCGGAAACGGTGAGCTTTTTAGCTGGAGCTTCAGCCATGATTGTTTTCCCTCATTCTTATCGTTTGTGGCCGGTGTCGAGATGGCGTTCCATGAAGCCTGAATAGCGCGACATGCCGAAGCAGAACAGCCAGAAGATGAACCCGGCGAAGATCAGACCTGTGATCGGTGTGACGGCGCTTGCCCAGTTGGCATCGGAGAAGTTCAGCTTGACGATACCGAGCAGATCGAACATGCCGATAATCGTGACCAGCGATGTGTCCTTGAACGTTCCGATGAAGGTGTTGACGATGCTCGGGATCACCAGCTTGATGGCCTGCGGCATGATGATCAGCCGGGTCTTCTGCCAATAGCCGAGACCGAGCGAATCGGCACCCTCGAACTGTCCCTTCGGGATCGCCTGAAGGCCACCGCGGATCACTTCCGCCATATAGGCCGACGTGAAAATTGAAACGCCGATCAGCGCGCGCAGGAGTTTGTCCACGTTCCAGCCTGTGGGAAGGAAGAGCGGCAGCATCACGCTTGCCATGAACAGAACGGTGATCAGCGGAACGCCTCGAATGACCTCGATGAAGGTAACGCAGAGCATGCGGATGACCGGCATCTTCGAGCGGCGTCCCAGTGCAAGCAGAATGCCGCAAGGCAAGGAAACGGCAATACCGACAAAGGACAGGACGAGCGTCACCATCAACCCGCCCCAGAGCGGTGTCTCCACCACTTCGAGGCCGAAGCCGCCGTGAAGAAGCCAGAAGGCGATGATCGGCAGGACGGCGAACAGAAGAATGGCGTTCAGGCCCTTGCGCGGCGCCGAAGGGATCAGCATCGGAACCAGCAGCACAATGAACAGGATCCCGACGATCGCCGGCCTCCAGCGCTCGTCGAGCGGATAGCGGCCGAAGATAAACTGATCGTACTTGGCACTGACGAAGGCCCAGCATGCGCCACTCCAGCCCTCGGGCTGGATGCCGCCCTGGATCGTCGTCGCGCAGAATGTGCGGTCTGGCCCGGACCATACGGCCTGGATGAACAGCCAGTTGACGAGATGCGGTACGGCCCATGCGATCAGCGCAAGAGCCAGGATGGTCAGGATCACGTCTTTCGGGGTGGCGAGGAGATTGCGGCGTATCCAGGCAACGGCTCCCCTTTCCCCGGGCGGGGGCGGTTCGGCCGCAAGGATTGACGTTCTGACGAAGGGTTTATCGGCGACCGACATCTTATCTCTCCACCAGTGCCATCTTGGCATTGAACCAATTCATGAACAGCGACGTGAGAATGCTCAGGCTGAGATAGACGATACCCCAGATGCACACGATTTCGATCGCTTGACCGCTCTGATTGAGGATTGTGCCGCCGACGGCAACGAGATCCGAGAAACCGATCGCGATGGCGAGGGAGGAATTCTTGGTCAGGTTCAGGTATTGGCTCGTCAGCGGCGGGATGATGATGCGCAACGCCTGCGGCACCACGACAAGTCTCGTCACGCTCGACGGATGCAGCCCCAGCGCGCCGGCTGCCTCGGATTGTCCCTTTGGAACCCCGCGAATGCCGCCGCGAACGATCTCGGCGATGAAGGAGGCGGTATAGAAGGACAGGGCGAGAAACAGCGATATGAATTCTGGGCCGACAACCGAGCCGCCCGTCAGATTGAACTTTCCGGCGACGGGAACGTCGAAGGTGAGCGGAAAGCCCGAGGCAACGAAGACCAGCATCGGTAGGCCGACAATCAGCGCGATCGACGCCCATACCGTATGGAATGGCCGTCCGGTTGCAGCCTGCCGTTTATGGGCCCAGCGCGCCATGATGATGGTGGCGACAATCGCAATCACCAGGGCAATGCCGACCGCGATCATGCCTGTCTCGAAGATCGGCTTCGGGAAGGCTAGTCCTCTGTTGTTGAGGTACATGCTGAACGGCAGCCCTACCGATTCGCGCGGCTGCGGCAGGACGGAGAGAACGCCGAGATACCAAAAGAAGATGACGAGCAGCGGCGGAATGTTGCGGAAAATTTCGACGTAGACCGTGCAGAGCTTGGCAATCAGCCAGTTCCGCGACAGCCGGCCGATGCCGATAATGAAACCGATGATGGTCGCCGTGACGATACCCGTCACCGCCACCAGCAAAGTATTCAGAATACCGACGAAAAGTGCGCGTGCATAAGTCGAGTCGCTTGAATAGCCGATCAACGACTGGCCGATTTCGAAACCGGCGCGACCGCGAAGAAAGCCGAAACCCGATGCCGTATTGCTGCGGGCAAGGTTCACCGCCGTGTTGTGGGCCACCCACCACACAAACGCCACGAGGGCAATAATTGTCAAAACCTGGAAAAATATGCTCCGGTATTTCGGGTCGTACATTGCCGACCGGAAAGTCCAGCCGGTGTCATGCAAAGGTGTCCTATCCACAGCCCCATGCGTCATGCCGCGCCAATCCCCTTGTGCCCGTTTTCGGGCTTTCTTTTTAACTTTTTGGAAGTGGGAAGGCGGCTGGCCGCCTTCCCGGCATTTCATGCCAGTGCTCGATTAGCGAACCGGCGGTGCGTACTGGATGCCGCCCTTGTTCCAGAGAGCATTCAAGCCGCGTGCGATCTTGAGCGGGCTACCCTGACCGATGTTGCGTTCGAAGACTTCGCCATAATTGCCGACGCCCTTGACGACGTTGTAGGCCCAATCATTGGTCAGGCCGAGATCGGTGCCGATCTTGGTGTCGGCCTCGCTGCCGAGGAAGCGCTTGATGTCCGGGTTCGGCGAGTTCTTCATCTCGTCGACATTGGCCTGGGTGATGCCGAACTCTTCGGCATTGATGAGCGCATAAGCTGTCCAGGAGACGATGTCGAACCACTGATCGTCGCCCTGACGGACGGCCGGGCCAAGCGGTTCCTTCGAGATGATCTCGGGAAGGATGACGTGTTCGTCGGGATTCTTGAGCGTCAGACGCAGTGAATAGAGACCGGACTGGTCGGTCGTGTAAACGTCGCAACGACCGGCGTCGTAGGCCGCGTTGACCTCAGGAAGATTTTCGAAGACGACCGGATTGTACTGCAGATTGTTCGTCTTGAAGTAATCGGCGAGGTTCAGTTCGGTGGTGGTGCCCGACTGTACGCAGATTGCGGCGCCGGAGAGTTCGAGAGCCGACTTCACGTTCAGGCTCTTTCGTACCATGAAGCCCTGACCGTCGTAATAGGTGACAGGACGGAAGTTGAAGCCAAGCGCTGTGTCACGATTGATCGTCCAGGTCGTGTTGCGCGAGAGAACGTCGATTTCGCCGGACTGCAGAGCAGTAAAGCGCTCCTTCGCGTTTGTCGGCGTGTACTTGACCTTGGTGGGGTCGCCGAAGACGGCAGAAGCGACGGCCTTGCAGAAGTCGACGTCGAAGCCAGCCCAATTGCCGGAAGCGTCAGGTGCGGCAAAGCCGGTAAGTCCGGTATTGACGCCGCACTGAACGAAACCCTTGGCCTTGACGTCCGTGAGTGTCGTGGCCGAGGCAGCCGAGGTGCCAAGAGCGAAAACTGCTGCGCCGAGAGCGGCGGACAGAAGCTTGTTCTTCATTTTTTCCCAACCTTTTCCGTTGTCTTATATTTTCTTGTGGGGAGTTCCGGCGGAAAAACCTGCCGCCCCCATTGTCTCGACACCCTCCCGGCGCGAGTGCCCTATCACAGTCGCAAATGTCACCATGGTCAAGTGTCGCCATCAATAATTGCGGCAAAATTCAGAATTTTGGCAGATTGCGCCGCATTCGAGGGCGGTTGGCTAGGAAATAGGCGTCCGATTGCGGAAAAATAACGCGAAATTCGGAAATTCCATCATTCTCCAGCGTTGCCGGCAACCGCTCTTCGAGGGGTTGACCGGAAACGGCAGGGCGTCCAAAAGTCTGGTTTTCGTGCCCCTTTGCCAAAGGCTATTTCCGACATGAAAGACAAAGACAGCTTGCTGAAGAATGCCGGCATCAACACCCGCCTGACCCATATCGGCAATGATCCTTTCGACTATCACGGCTTTATCAATCCGCCGGTCGTGCACGCCTCGACGGTGTTGTTTCCGAATGCGCGGACGATGGAGACGCGGGCGCAGAAATACACCTACGGAACGCGCGGTACGCCGACGACGGATGCGCTCTGCGAGGCGATCGACGCACTTGAAGGCTCGGCCGGCACGATCCTGGTGCCTTCCGGCCTTGCGGCCGTCACCATTCCCTTCCTGGGTTTCGTCGCTGCCGGCGATCATGCGCTCGTCGTCGATTCGGTTTATGGCCCGACGCGCCATTTCTGCGACACGATGTTGAAGCGTCTTGGTGTCGAGGTCGAATATTATGACCCATCGATCGGCGCCGGCATCGAGGCGCTGTTCCGGCCCAATACCAAGCTCGTCCACACCGAGGCTCCCGGCTCCAATACTTTCGAAATGCAGGATATCCCGGCGATCTCAGCAGTGGCGCACCGCCATGGCGCCGTCGTCATGATGGACAATACCTGGGCGACGCCGCTCTATTTTAAGCCGCTCGATCACGGCGTCGACATCTCCATCCATGCCTCGACGAAATATCCGTCCGGCCATTCGGATATCCTGCTCGGAACGGTGTCGGCCAATGCCGAGCATTGGGAGCGGCTGAAGGAGGCGAACGGCGTGCTCGGCATCTGCGGCGCGCCCGATGACGCCTATCAGATCCTGCGCGGCTTGCGCACCATGGGCCTGCGCCTCGAGCGGCATTATGAAAGCGCGCTTGATATCGCGGAATGGCTGGAGGGCAGGGAGGATGTCGCCCGTGTGCTGCATCCGGCCCTGCCGAGTTTCCCCTCTCACCATCTGTGGAAGCGCGATTTCAAGGGCGCCAGCGGCATCTTTTCCTTCGTGCTTGCCGCCGATGGTCCCGAGAAGTCCAGAGCAAAGGCGCATGCTTTCCTCGACGCGTTGAGGATTTTCGGTCTCGGCTATTCCTGGGGCGGCTTTGAAAGCCTCGCCTTGCACGCCTATCTCGCCGATCGCAAGGTCGCCAAAGCCCCGACCGATGGTGCGGTCATCCGCCTGCAGATCGGCATTGAGGATGTGGTTGACCTCAAGGCCGATATCGAACGGGGTTTTGCGGCCGCAAGCGCCGTCTGACCCTGCGCTCTATGGCAGGCGCACGGACTGATAGCCGTAAACCCAGTCGAGATCCGCCGCCAGGCTTTGCGGCGGCTTGAGGCCGAGCACCAGATCACGGCCGATCCGGATCGGCCCTTTTGCATGATAGGCGAACCGGTTGAAGGCGCCGCGCTGGCGAAGTTTCGCAATGCGCGGCGCACGATGTCTTTCGAACAGTGCCAGGGCGTCCGCCACCGGACGATTGGAAAGAAAGGCGGCAAGTTCGTAGGCGTCTTCGATCGCCATCGCCGCGCCCTGGGCGGCAAACGGCATCATCGCATGCGCGGCGTCGCCGATCAGAACCGTCTTGCGGCCGTCCTGCCACGCGCCTGATGTGGTTTCGAACAGCGGCCAGAATGTCAGCTTCCGGTGTCCTTCGAAGAGTGAGACGATCGCCGCGTTCCAGCCGGAAAAGCGTTTCCTGAGCTCTGCGCGCTGCTCGGCCGTCGGTTCGCTTTGCCAGGCCTGCGGCGCGATATTGCCGGCGGTGATCGCCACCATGTTGAAGCTGCCGGTCTCCCTCAAAGGATAGCAGACGAGATGCGCCGCCCCGCCGAGGAAAGCACAAACGCTTGTGCGATCGAGGAAACCAGGCGCTTCGTCCGCGGCAATGGTGAAGCGGTAGGCGATATTGCCGGAAAAGCGGGGCGAGGGGCCGCCCGGAACCAATTGCCGGAGCTTCGACCAGACGCCGTCGGCGCCGATGACGACATCGGGCGCTCGCTCGAAATCCGGCAGCGCCGATTCCATCCTGATACCAAGGCGAAGCCGGCAGAGCGGATCGGCCGCGACCGCCGCCAGAAGCGCTTTCTGCAACGTCGTGCGATGCAGGACGCCATAGGGAGCGCCCCAGCGCTGCCGCGCGAATGTGCCTGCCGGTACCGCCGCCAGCTGGCGCAGCGAACTGCCCGAGATCAGCCGGATCGTCTCCGGTTCGAGCCAGACCTTTGACAGTCCTTCAAGGATGCCGAGTTCGGCAAGGATGCGGGAGGCGTTGGGCGAAACCTGCAAGCCGGCGCCGATGTCGGTGAGTTCGCCCGCCTGCTCGAAGATGTCGGAACTGATGCCCCGGCGCGAAAGCGAAAGCGCAGCGGTCAGCCCCGATATCCCGGCGCCGATGATGGCGGCATGTGCGACCGGCATTATCAGTCCGATCCGGATCTCGGCGGGTTAAGCCGCCTTCACGTGGAAAACGCAGCCGGCCGGGTTGGTCTGGCTGGGCTTCAGCGCCGAATTGAAGCGATAGAGCGTCGAGCAGTAGGAACAGACCTTCTCGTTGTCGTCGCCCATGTCGATGAAGATGTGCGGATGATCGAAAGGGGCCGAAGCGCCGGTGCACATGAATTCCTTGACGCCGACTTCGATAACCCGGTGACCGCCATCGTTCTGGAAGTGGGGAATATTGTGGCCGGCCATGTCGCTCTCCGAATGCTTGAAATCTGCGCGGACCTTATAAGCCTTTGCCGCAAATGTGTAGAGCCAAAGCGCCGCGGTGGGTACTGTTTTTAGCCGCAGTTTTGGCTTCACGCTGACAGGCCGCTCGACTATGGTCGCGCCAAAAGGAAGACCCGATGAACCTGAACACGCCTGCATTTTCAAGCTTCACCCATGACGGATTGCAGCTCGCCTTCTTCGATGAGGGCGATCCGGCCGGCGTGCCCGTCCTGTTGATCCACGGTTTTGCCTCGACAGCAAACGTCAACTGGGTGCATCCGGGCTGGCTGAAGACGCTGGGGGATGCCGGCTACCGGGTGATCGCCATCGACAATCGCGGCCACGGCGCAAGCGACAAGCCGCACGACACTGAGGCCTATCGTCCATGGGTGATGGCCGGCGATGCGATCGCTCTTCTGGACCATCTCGGCATTCCGGAAGCCAATGTCATGGGCTATTCGATGGGTGCGCGCATTTCCGTCTTTGCCGCCCTTGCCAATCCGCATCGCGTCCGTTCGCTGGTGCTCGGCGGCCTCGGTATCGGCATGACAGACGGCGTCGGCGACTGGGATCCGATCGCCGATGCCCTGCTTGCTCCTTCACTTGAGGACGTCGCTCATGAGCGTGGCCGGATGTTCCGGGCCTTCGCCGAGCAGACCAAGAGCGACCGCGTCGCCCTTGCCGAGTGCATCCGCGGCTCGCGCGATCTCGTCGCTCGTTCGGATATGGGAAAGCTCGACATGCCGGCGCTGATCGGCGTCGGCACCAAGGATGATATCGCCGGCTCGCCGCAGGAACTGGCGGCGCTGATGCCCGATGCCGAGGCGCTCGATATTCCGGGCCGCGATCATATGCTCGCCGTCGGCGACAGGGTTTTCAAGCAGGCGGTGCTGGCCTTCTACGCGAAAGTCGCCAGTGGGTGACATCGGTGGTGACATCATCGTGATGCCGAAACCCCATGCTAAAAAACCATGGCGACGGCACCCATTTATGTTATTGGCGTTTTCCACTATATATTGGCATTCCGAAAACGGCATTCCCATTGGCAACGAGGAGAGCGGCGATGGTCGCCAAGACTGACATTCGTGCTTTTGAGACAGGCCATCCGCTGAAGGTGATGGATCCCATCTGGGACAGCCTGCGCGAGGAAGCCCGGCTCGCCGCCGAACGGGATCCGGTTCTCGCCGCCTTCCTCTACTCGACGGTGATCAACTACCATTCGCTCGAGGAATGCGTCATCCATCGCATCTGCGAACGTCTCGATCACCCCGACATGCAGGCGAACCTGCTTCGCCAGACCTTCGAGGAAATGCTCTCCGATTGGCCGGAATGGAGCTCCATTCTGCGCGTCGATATCCAAGCCATCTACGACCGCGATCCCGCCTGCCTGCGGTTCATGGAAGCCGTGCTCTATTTCAAGGGCTTCCATGCGCTGCAGACGCATCGTCTCGCCCATTGGCTGCTGAACCGCGGCCGGCGAGATTTCGCGCTCTATCTGCAAAGCCGCTCCTCCAGCGTCTTCCAGACCGATATCAATCCGGCCGCCCGTATCGGCAAGGGCATCTTCCTCGATCACGCCACCGGCCTCGTCGTCGGCGAGACGGCTGTGATCGGCGACAATGTCTCGATCCTGCATAACGTGACGCTCGGCGGAACCGGCAAAGAGGGGGCCGACCGCCATCCGAAGATCGGCAGCGGCGTCATGATCGGCGCCGGCGCGAAGATCCTCGGCAATATCGAGATCGGCTACTGCTCACGCATCGCTGCCGGCTCCGTCGTCTTGAAGGCGGTGCCGCCGAAGAAGACCGTTGCCGGCGTGCCGGCCAAGGTCGTCGGTGAGGCCGGGTGTTCCGAGCCGTCGCGCAACATGGACCAGGTGATCGGCGCCGATATCTGATCGGCTGCCGGAAAAGGATTGGGAAAAGTCGGCAGGCACCAAGTGGGGACGGAAATTGCCAAGTGGCAACCTTGCCTTTACACCGCTGCTTTTCCTGTGCAAGAAGCGGCCAATCAAGACCGTTTACGGAGATGACAGAGTGAAGCCTGAAGAAATCAAGAAGCTCGACGCCTATTTCAAACGCATGCTCAACCCGCAGATCGTCGTCAAGGCGCGTCCGCGCAAGAATGATTCTGCGGAAGTCTATCTCGGCGAAGAATTTCTGGGCGTCGTCTATATCGATGACGAGGACGGCGACCGCTCCTACAACTTTTCGATGGCAATCCTCGACGTCGATCTCTGATCGCGCTCGAACGCTTTCAAAGGACCGAACGGCGCGATCCGTTCGGTTTTTTTTGTTTTCTGGGCTCGGCCCGAAAATTTATTTAAAGCCTCCGGTTGCGCTGATCTGATATATATTAGCAAAATCAGTTAAAGACGTACGTGCCCCGGCGCGCATCCTTTGTTTTATAATCGCAGCACAACCCATGGATGTTTTGCATCGCACAAGACTACTTGACTATTTGTGCGTTGCAGCTACCCTGCCGCCATCCCACAGCCCAACGGAGGACGGTCATGTTCAACTTTGACGATGCAAACAGGAAGAGCAAGGAAGCCGTCGACACGGCGCTGAGAACCTATTCCGATACGACCAAGGGCTTTCAGGCGATCGCCGCCGAAGCCGCTGACTATTCGAAGAAATCCTTTCAGGACGCGGTGACGCATTTCGAAACCCTGGCCGGCGTCAAGAGCTTCGAGGCCGCTTTCGAACTTCAGACCAATTACGTCAAGTCCTATTTCGAAGGCTTCGTCTCCGAGACGACGAAGCTCGGCGAGATGTATGCCGATCTCGCCAAATCCGCCTACAAGCCCTATGAAGCGCCGATCGCCGCTGCCGTTGCCAAGACCCCCAGGCAGGCCCAGCCTTCCACACCAGCCGCTGCATGAATTGATTGCGACGGCGCAACCTGCGCTACATATTGAAATTTAAGGACCGGCTACGCATCTGTGGCCGGTCTTTTTGTTTCTACTTTCGCTGCAACACCTCCAATGGGATCGCCGGGGACTTTTTTGGTCTTTCCCGTGCATGCCGGCCATTTCTTGATTGCAGTGACTGACAGGGGGCTTAAAATCGGCCTATTATGAACTAAGTTAGTGTTTCAGATATTCGGCGGGAAAAGCACCCTCCCATGCTCCGCCGGATTGCTTGAGGAATGAATGACAATGATCGCAAAGCCGATCCGGATGCAGAACGACAGCGATAGGAACGGGGAGAACGGAAATCGAACCTCGGTCATCACACGCACCAAGCCGAAGACCAAGAAGCCCAATCTCTACCGCGTGCTGCTTTTGAATGACGACTACACGCCCATGGAATTCGTCATCCATATTCTGGAGCGTTTTTTTCAAAAGGATCGTGAAAGTGCCACCCGCATCATGCTCCATGTCCATAACCACGGCGTCGGCGAATGCGGAATATTCACATACGAGGTGGCGGAAACGAAGGTCAGCCAGGTGATGGACTTCGCCCGGCAGCACCAGCATCCGCTACAATGCGTCATGGAAAAGAAGTGAGGATCTGAACGTGCCAACATTTTCGCCTAGTTTAGAGAAGGCGCTCCATCAGGCACTGACCTTTGCCAACGAGCGGCATCATGAATATGCGACGCTCGAGCATCTGCTGCTCGCCCTGATCGACGATGCCGATGCGGCCGCGGTTATGGGCGCCTGCAACGTCGATCTCGACGCGCTGCGCAAGACGCTCGTCGAATATGTCGATAACGAACTCTCCAATTTGATTACCGGATATGACGAGGATTCGAAGCCGACCTCCGGCTTCCAGCGTGTGATCCAGCGTGCCGTCATCCATGTGCAATCGTCCGGCCGCGAAGAGGTGACCGGCGCCAACGTGCTCGTCGCGATCTTCGCCGAGCGCGAAAGCCATGCCGCTTATTTCCTGCAGGAGCAGGAGATGACCCGCTACGACGCCGTCAACTATATCTCCCACGGCATCGGCAAGCGCCCGGGCGCTTCGGAAGCGCGCCCCCCGCGCGGCGCCGAGGAGGAAGCCGAAAGCAGCAAGCCGACGGCGCGCGGCGGCGAGGAAGAGGGCGGCCCCAAGAAGCAGCAGGATGCGCTCAAGGCCTATTGCGTCAATCTCAACGAGAAGGCCAAGGGCGGCAAGATCGACCCGCTGATCGGCCGTCACGCCGAGGTGAGCCGCACCATCCAGATCCTGTGCCGCCGCTCGAAGAACAATCCGCTCTATGTCGGTGATCCCGGCGTCGGCAAGACGGCGATCGCCGAAGGCCTTGCCAAGCGCATCGTCGAAGGCAAGGTTCCCGAAGCGCTGGCCGATGCGACGATCTTCTCGCTCGACATGGGCACGTTGCTCGCCGGCACGCGTTACCGCGGCGATTTCGAGGAGCGCCTGAAGCAGGTCGTCAAGGAACTGGAAGAATATCCGGGCGCGGTGCTGTTCATCGACGAGATACACACGGTGATCGGCGCCGGCGCCACCTCGGGCGGCGCGATGGATGCATCGAACCTCTTGAAGCCGGCCCTGTCGTCGGGCGCGATCCGCTGCATCGGCTCGACCACCTACAAGGAATATCGCCAGTTCTTCGAAAAGGACCGGGCGCTGGTCCGCAGGTTCCAGAAGATCGACGTCAGCGAGCCGTCGATCGACGATGCGATCGAGATCATGAAGGGCCTGAAGCCCTATTTCGAAGAATATCATCACCTGCGTTATTCCAACGACGCCATCAAGTCGGCCGTCGAACTGTCGGCCCGTTACATCTCCGACCGCAAGCTGCCGGACAAGGCAATCGATGTGATCGACGAGACGGGTGCTGCCCAGATGCTGCTGCCGCCGTCGAAGCGCCGCAAGCTGATCACCGAAAAGGAGATCGAGGCGACGGTTGCCACGATGGCGCGCATTCCGCCGAAGACCGTCTCCAAGGATGACGAAGCGGTGCTTGCCAATCTCGAGCAGGAACTGCGTTCGGTCGTCTACGGCCAGGATATTGCCATCGAAGCCCTGTCGACCTCGATCAAGCTCGCGCGCGCCGGCCTTCGCGAGCCGAACAAGCCGATTGGCGCCTATGTCTTCTCCGGTCCGACCGGCGTCGGTAAGACCGAGGTGGCAAAGCAACTGGCATCGTCACTCGGCGTCGAGCTGCTGCGCTTCGACATGTCGGAATACATGGAGCGGCATACGGTGTCGCGCCTGCTCGGTGCACCTCCCGGCTATGTCGGCTTCGACCAGGGCGGTCTCTTGACCGATGGCGTCGACCAGCACCCGCATTGTGTGGTCCTGCTCGACGAAATCGAGAAGGCGCATCCCGACATCTACAATATCCTGCTGCAGGTCATGGACCACGGCACGCTGACCGACCACAACGGCAAGAAGATCGACTTCCGCAACGTCATCCTGATCATGACGACGAATGCGGGCGCGTCCGAAATGGCCAAGGCGGCGATTGGCTTCGGCTCGTCCAAGCGCACCGGCGAGGACGAGGAGGCGCTGACCCGCCTGTTCACGCCGGAATTCCGCAACCGCCTCGACGCGATCATTCCCTTCGCGGCACTGCCGACGGCCGTCATCCACAAGGTCGTGCAGAAGTTCATCATGCAGCTGGAGGCCCAGCTTTCCGAAAGGAACGTCACCTTCGACCTGCATGAGGATGCGATCGCCTGGCTTTCGGAAAAGGGTTACGACGAGAAGATGGGCGCCCGCCCGCTTGCCCGCGTGATCCAGGATACGATCAAGAAGCCGCTTGCCAACGAAATCCTCTTCGGCAAGCTGAAGAAGGGCGGCGTCGTCAACGTCACGGTCGGTCCGAAGGAAGACGGCAAGCCTGGCATCGTGCTGGAAGCCATCCCGGATACGGCGCCGATCAAGCCGAAGCCGGAAGCCGAAGTCGTCCATCCCGATGCCGACGGCGAAAGCGATGGCGAGCTGAAGACCAAGGCGGCGCCCAAGACCCGCGCCAAGACGGTCCCGCAGGCCGAGCCCGAGGTCCGTGACGCCCCGAAAAAGGGCACCACGGTTCCGAAGGTCCCGCGCAAGAAGTGAGCTTTCGTCATGGAATTGAAAAAGGCCGCGTCATCCGCGGCCTTTTTCGGTTTCTGCTCTTTCGGTAGCCTCTGCCTCGCTTCGGGATCGATGTCAGGCCAGGGCCGCCCTGATCTTTTCGGCATGGGCCGCAAGCACGGCGCCATCCTCCATCTTGCCGGAGTGCGGCTTGAGTGCGGCGCCCTCATGGCGCGGGATGACGTGGAAATGCAGATGAAAGACCGTTTGCCCGGCAGCCGGTTCGTTGAACTGGGCGATGAACACGCCGTCGGCGTCGAAGACGTCCTTGAGCGCATTGGCGACCTTCTGGACGACTGTAATGGCATGGGTGAGGGTGACGGGATCGGCATCGAAGATATTGCGCGATGCTGCCTTCGGAACGACCAGCACATGGCCTGGCGCCTGCGGCATCACATCCATGAAGGCGACGGTATGCTGGTCTTCATAGATACGGTGCGAGGGAATTTCGCCGCGCAGGATCTTGGCGAAGATATTGTTGTCGTCATAAGCGGCCGGGTTGGTCATCGCGAAATCTCCTCTTTCTGCAGTCGTTGATCGGGTAACGCGGCCGGCGGGGCGGCGTCAATCCTCCTGCTGACGCTCGCCCTTGCGGAACGGGCTGTGCTCGGCGAGCAGCTCGCTCATCTGTTCGACATCGGCGCGCTCGCGGGCGAGATAGTCGCCGATTGCGCGGCGAAGGCCGGCATGGGCGACATAATGGGCCGAATGCGTCGTCACCGGCAGGTAGCCGCGCGCCAGCTTGTGTTCGCCCTGGGCGCCGGCCTCGACCCGCTTCAACCCTTTCGAAAGGGCGAAGTCGATCGCCTGGTGATAGCAGACCTCGAAATGCAGGAAGGGATGATCCTCGATGCAGCCCCAGTGACGGCCATAGAGCGTATCGCCGCCGATGAAGTTGATCGCGCCGGCGACATAGCGCCCGTCGCGCTTGGCCATGACCAGCAGGATGTCGTCGGCCATGCGCTCGCCGATCAGCGAATAGAATTGGCGGGTGAGGTAGGGCCGACCCCATTTGCGGCCACCGGTATCCATGTAGAAGTTGAAGAACTGATCCCAGATGCGCTCCGTCAGGTCGCGGCCGGTCAGCCAGTCGATGCTGATGCCGTTTTCGAGGGCGGCACGGCGCTCCTTGCGCAACGCCTTGCGTTTGCGCGAGGCAAGCGTTTCGAGAAATTCCTCGTGATTGGCATAGCCGTCATTGATGAAATGGAACTGCTGGTCGGTGCGGTGAAGATAGCCGTCCATCTCGAAGACGCCGATCTCCTCATCCGGCACAAAGGTGATATGGGCCGAGGAGACGCCGAGCCGGCGCACGACCTCCTTCAGGCTTTCGGCAATCGCGCTTTGGACAGGCAGCCGCTGTAGCCCCTCGGCAACGAGAAGGCGCGGGCCTGTCGCCGGCGTGAACGGAATGGAACACTGAAGTTTGGGGTAATAACGCCCGCCGGCCCGCTCGAAGGCGTCGGCCCAGCCATGATCGAAGACATATTCGCCCCGGCTGTGGTTTTTGAGATAGCCGGGCAGGGCGCCGATCAGTTCGCCGCGATCGGTTTCGAGCAGCAGGTGGTGGCCGAGCCAGCCGGTCTCGGCATCGGCAGAACCGGATTCCTCCAGCGACGATAAAAAGGCGTGTGAAACGAATGGGTTGTAGGCAAGCGTCGTGCCGTTCTTCGATGCCCCGGAAAGCCTGGACCAGCTTTCCGGGGAAATCGCTGTGAAGGAGCGTTCGACGCGAATGGTGAGGTCATCGGTCATGGGGCAAATGCGAAGCCTGTGGGCGGGCGGTTTCGGCTTTTCCTCAATCTGCGCATGATCTTGGCCAAAAAGCGAGCGTCAAACCGCCACACGCGGGTCGAAGCCTTCGAAGGTCATCTGGTCCGCGTTGGCGAAGGTCCGCCGGCGCGCCTCTTCGTCGCGCACCGTCCAGGTGATGACGGGGATTCTCTTTTCGCGTTCGCCTGAGATGAAGGCGTTCGGCAGGTCGTCATAATAATAGGAGATGAAATCGAGACCGATCTCCATCGCCTTGGCATGCGTCGCGAATTCCTCCGGCGTGTTGCCGTTGGCGGTCAGCCCGAGCGGGTAGGGTGCGCCAAGCGCCTTCAGATCGCGCAGCAGCCAGTGGTCGAAGCTCATCAGCGCCACCTTGCCCTCATAGCCCTCAAGCACCTCGAGCACGGCTTCGGCGAAACCCTCGTCATCGGCCTCTCGGCCCTTGAGCTCCAGCACCAGCGGCACCTTGCCCTGCACGAGATCGAGGAGCTGGCGGAGCGTCGGCACCTTGTCTCCAGTGCCGCCGACGGCGATCAGCCCGAGCTCGCGCGAGGTGCGCTCGCGGACGTCGCCGGTGAGATTGCAGAGCCGCTGCAGGTCTTCGTCGTGAAAGACGACCGGCACGCCGTCGGAGGCGTAATGCAGATCGCATTCGATCGCAAAGCCCGCTTCGACGGCGCGCGAGAAGGCCGAAAGCGTATTTTCCCAGACGAGTTTATTGAGATCGTGATAGCCGCGATGGGCGACCGGCACGTCCCGGATCCAGGCCGCATTGGTCATTCTGCGATTTCCATGATAGCATCGATCTCGACGGCGGCGTTCAGCGGCAGGGCAGCGATGCCGACAGCGGCACGCGCATGTTTGCCGGCCTCGCCGAGCACGCCGGCAATCAGGTTCGAAGCGCCGTTGATGACGAGATGCTGCTCGACGAAGTCGGGCGCCGAGGCGACGAATCCGTTCAGCTTGATGACGCGCCGGATACGGCCGAGATCGCCGCCAAGTGCCGCCTTCGCCTGCGCAAGAATGTTGATGGCGCAGAGTTCGGCGCCGCGCTGGCCGGCGGCAACGTCGACGGTCTTGCCGAGATGGCCGGAGACGGCGATCTTGCCGCCTTCGAGCGGCAGCTGGCCGGAGATGTAGAGAAGATTGCCGCTAATGACGTAGGGAACGTAATTTGCAGCAGGGGCTGCGGCTTCGGGCAGGGTTATCCCCATCTCAGTCAGGCGCTTTGCAATTTCATCGGACATTTTCGTCTCCGCTTTTGTTGTCAATGCTTCAAAAATTATGCATCAAGACTAGAATCTTTAATATGACAGGTTCGAGCCTCGATTTGGCCGAAAGCGTTCTTATAACATCGCGACCGAGTCCAACAGGAGTTAATGAATGTTCCGATCAGGTCTTGTCGCTCTGCTTCTCGTTAGCGTTTCCGCCAATGCATGGGCGGCTGCGCCCGCGGTAAGCGCTGCGATCGCGACCGGCCTCGTCGCACATCGCGCGGTCTACGATCTGGAACTGAAGGATGCTTCGGACCGCTCCGGCATCTCCGGCATGTACGGCCGCATGGTCTATGAGTTCGACGGCAGCTATTGCCAGGGCTTCACCACCAACTTCCGCTTCGTGACGCAGATCGACACCGGCGACAGTGTGCGCGTCAGCGACCAGCAGACGAAGACTTTCGAGAATCTCAAGGACGGCAAGTTCACCTTCGACACCAAATCCTTCACCGACGAACAGCTCGACAAGGAGGTCAACGGTGCGGCTCAGGATCAGCCGGATGGCGTCAAGGTCGCGCTCAAGCAGCCGTCGAGCCGTGAACTGCAGCTTGCCGAAAGCCGGTTCCCGACCGAGCATATGCTCGACGTGATCCAGCACGCCAAGGACGGCAAGCGCTTCTTCGAGGCCCGCGTCTTCGACGGCTCCGACGACGGCGACAAGTCGCTGGTGACGACGACGATCGTCGGCAAGCAGGAGACGCCGGTTGCCGAGGAGGCCGATGCCGGCAATGCCGGCGCTTTCTCCAAGACGGCCTTCTGGCCGGTGACGATCGCCTATTTCAACGAGAATGCAAAATCAGATGCCTTGCCGGTCTACCGCATGTCCTTCAAGCTCTATGAGAACGGCATCACCCGCGACCTGACGATGGATTACGGCGATTTCGTTCTGACCGGAAAGCTCGCCAAGCTCGAGTTGCTCGACCGCAAGGCCGAGGCCTGCAAGTAGGAAAGCTGCGACCCGCGCTTCGATGACTGGGCGCGGCATTCGCCAGCCAACCATTCAGCTCTTCGTTATCCCATATCATGGGCTGCCAGGCGAATTCCCGGATTTTTCAGCGTAAGCCTTGCTTTTGCGCCAAATCGAATGTATGGGCACCGCATTCCACACGTAAGGCATGGGATTGTCCGGGAGAAATCCGGATCGTTCCGCCCGGTGGCATCTTCGAAGAGGATGCTGTTCGCCTTGCGGAGGTTCAACCGGAAAAGGATACACAGGCATGGCATTGCCCGATTTTTCTATGCGCCAGCTTCTCGAAGCAGGCGTCCACTTCGGCCACCAGACGCACCGCTGGAACCCGAAGATGAAGCCGTATATCTTCGGCGATCGTAACAACATCCACATCATCGACCTGGCTCAGACCGTTCCGATGCTGTCGCGCGCCTTGCAGGTCGTCAGCGACACCGTTGCTCGCGGCGGCCGCGTTCTCTTCGTCGGCACCAAGCGCCAGGCGTCCGAGATCATCGCCGACAGCGCCAAGCGTTCGGCCCAGTACTACGTCAACTCGCGCTGGCTCGGCGGCATGATGACGAACTGGAAGACGATCTCCAACTCGATCCAGCGCCTGCGCAAGCTCGATGAGATTCTCAACGGCGAAGCCCAGGGCTTCACCAAGAAGGAACGCCTGAACCTCGAGCGCGAGCGCGAAAAGCTTGACAAGGCTCTCGGCGGTATCCGCGATATGGGCGGCACGCCGGATCTGATGTTCATCATCGACACCAACAAGGAAAAGATCGCGATCGACGAAGCCAAGCGCCTCGGCATCCCGGTCGTCGCCATCATCGATTCGAACTGCGATCCGGACCTGATCGACTATCCGATCCCGGGCAACGACGACGCATCGCGCGCCATCGCTCTGTACTGCGAGTTGATCTCCCGCGCTGCCATCGACGGCATCGCTCGTCAGCAGGGCTCTTCCGGCCGCGATCTCGGCGCGTCCTCCGAGCTTCCGGTCGAGCCGGCTCTCGAGGAAGCAGCCGAAGGCTGATGAAAGCAGGCGGAGCGAACCTCCGCCAAAGCTTGCATGACTGGAAAGGCCGCTCGCGACTCATCGAAGTTCGGCGGCCTTGCCTGTTTCAGGGCGAGGGCACCAGGCTCTTTGCCAGATAAGTTTCGTTATGGCGCGTCTTCATCACGCTGTCATACATACAGGTACATTTCGTGCCTCAATCCGGTGCCGCGCCGCGCTTTGCGGCCCACCGTATGAACCGACAAGAGGAAGCTAATGAGCGAGATTACGGCTGCAATGGTGAAGGAACTGCGCGAAAAGACCGGCGCAGGCATGATGGACTGCAAGAAGGCTCTTGCTGAGACCGGCGGCGACATGGAAGCAGCGATCGACTGGCTGCGCGCCAAGGGCATCGCCAAGGCTGACAAGAAGTCGGGCCGCACTGCCGCCGAAGGCCTCATCGGCGTTTCGAGCCAGGGCACCAAGGCCGTTGTCGTCGAAGTCAATTCCGAAACCGACTTCGTCGCCCGTAACGATGCCTTCCAGGATCTCGTCCGCGGCATCGCCAAGGTCGCCGTCTCCACAAACGGCACCGTCGACGCCGTTGCGGCTGCGACCTACCCGGCATCCGGCAAGTCCGTTTCCGACACGATCAAGGACGCGATCGCAACGATCGGCGAGAACATGAACCTGCGCCGCTCGGTCGCGCTCTCCGTCGAGGACGGCGTCGTCGCCACCTATATCCACAATGCTGTTTCCGACGGCCTCGGCAAGCTCGGCGTTCTCGTCGCGCTGAAGTCGACGGGCGATAAGGAAGCCCTGAACGCGATCGGCCGCCAGGTCGCCATGCATATCGCCGCGACTGCACCGCTGGCGATCCGCCCTGAGGAAGTCGATGCCGCCGTCGCCGAGCGCGAGCGCAACGTCTTCATCGAGCAGTCGCGCGCTTCCGGCAAGCCTGACAACATCATCGAGAAGATGGTCGACGGCCGCATGCGCAAGTTCTTCGAGGAAGTCGCTCTTCTCTCGCAGGCTTTCGTCATCAATCCGGATCTGACCGTCGCAGCCGCCGTCAAGGAAGCTGAAAAGGCCGTCGGCGCCCCGATCGAAGTCGCCGGCATGGCTCGCCTTCTGCTCGGCGAAGGCGTCGAGAAGGAAGAGACCGATTTCGCAGCCGAAGTCGCGGCTGCCGTCAAGGGTTGATCTTCCAGCCATAATTCTGAAAACACGAAGGGCATCGCGTGACAACGCGGTGCCCTTCGTGTATCGGGCATTCACGGCAATTTACGAGGAGCCAAGATGTCTTTAGAGCCTGTCTATAAACGCGTTCTACTCAAGGCTTCCGGCGAAGCGCTCATGGGTAGCCAGGGTTTCGGGATCGATGTTGCGGTGGCGGACCGCATTGCATCCGATATCGCCGCGGCAAGGCATATGGGCGTGGAAGTCGGCGTCGTCGTGGGTGGCGGCAATATCTTCCGCGGTGTCGCGGTGGCGTCCAAGGGCGGCGACCGGGTTACCGGTGACCACATGGGGATGCTCGGCACCATCATCAATGCGCTGGCGCTGGCGACCTCGCTGCGCAAGCTGAACATCGATACGGTGGTGCTTTCGGCCATCTCCATGCCTGAGATCTGCGAGAGCTTTTCGCAGCGCGCGACCCTCTATCACTTGTCGATGGGGCGTGTGGTGATCTTTGCCGGCGGCACCGGCAACCCTTTCTTCACCACCGATTCGGCCGCGGCACTCCGCGCCGCCGAAATGGGCGCCGAAGCGATATTCAAGGGCACGCAGGTGGACGGCATCTACACCGCCGACCCGAAGAAATACCCCGATGCGACCCGCCTCGACCGCCTGACGCATCAGGAAGTGCTGGACAGGGGGCTTGCGGTGATGGACGTTGCCGCCGTGGCGCTCGCCAGGGAGAATTCCATTCCGATCATCGTCTTCTCGATTCACGAGAAAGGCGGTTTTACTGAAATCCTGACGGGCGGTGGCCTTAAGACCATCGTCTCCGACAACTGATATAGGCTGCGGCGCTTTATCTGGCGCAGCCATCGTGACGCGCTTTATACGGGAGCACCGACATGAGTGAAGGTATCGACATCAAGGAACTGAAGCGCCGCATGGACGGCGCGGTTTCCGCATTCAAGAGCGACATCGCATCGCTGCGCACCGGCCGTGCTTCGGCCAACATCCTCGATCCGGTCACGATCGAGGCTTACGGTTCGCGCATGCCGCTGAACCAGGTCGCCAACATCACCGTGCCCGAGGCGCGCATGCTGTCGGTTTCCGTCTGGGATAAGTCGATGGTCAGCGCCGTCGAGCGCGGTATCCGCGAATCCAATCTCGGCCTCAACCCGATCGTCGACGGCCAGAGCCTGCGTATTCCGCTGCCGGAATTGAACGAGGAGCGCCGCAAGTCGCTCGTCAAGGTGGCTCATGATTATGCCGAAAAGAGCAAGGTCGCGATTCGCCATGTTCGCCGCGACGGCATGGACGGCCTCAAGAAGGCCGAAAAGGATAGCGTAATCGGCCAGGACGAGGGCAGGGCGCAGTCGGAACGCGTACAGAAGATGACGGACGAGACGATTTCCGAAATCGACCGCTTGCTTGGCGAGAAGGAAAAGGAAATCATGCAGGTCTAGTGGATCTGTGCCTTTGCCTGGAAAGACCGGACGGGAAATGTCGGAATCTGTATTTGTGACTGTGCCAGAGCATGTTGCCATTATCATGGACGGCAATGGCCGTTGGGCCAAGCAGCGCGGCCTGCCGCGCACGATGGGCCATCGCAAGGGGGTCGAGGCGGTCCGCGAGACAGTGCGCGCCGCCGGCGCGGCCGGCATAAAATATCTGACCCTCTTTGCCTTCTCCTCGGAGAACTGGCGCCGGCCGGAGGCCGAGGTCTCCGATCTGCTCGGTCTGCTCAAGGCGTTCATCCGGCGTGACCTCGCCGAGCTTCATCGCCAGAACGTGCGGATCAAGGTGATCGGTGATCGCCATAGCCTGCGCAGCGACATTCTCGGCCTGCTGCTTGAGGCGGAGGAAACCACCAAGGACAACACGGCGCTGACGCTGGTCATCGCCTTCAACTACGGCTCGCGCGACGAGATCTCCCGGGCTGTGGTCAGCCTGGCGAGGGACGTCGAGGCCGGCCGTCTGCGGGCGCAGGATATCACGCCCTCGCTGATCAATGCCCGTCTCGATACGGCCGGGATTCCCGATCCGGATCTCATCATCCGCACCAGCGGCGAGGAGCGGCTTTCCAATTTTCTTCTCTGGCAGGCCGCCTATTCGGAATTCATCTTCGTTCCGGAATATTGGCCGGATTTCAGCCCTGAGATCTTCCGCTCGGCGCTCAAGAAGTTCGCCTCCCGCGACCGTCGCTTCGGCGGCCTGTCGTCGCAGGCAGCCGCGGTCGGCACCTGATGCAGCAGGAATTGAAGCTCCGCATCGTTTCAGGACTGATTCTTGCGGCGATCGTTCTTGCCGCCACCTGGTATGGCGGGTTTGTCTTCCGCGTCCTGGCGGCCGTGATCGGCCTGCTGATCTATTACGAATGGTCGACAATAACAGGCATCGCGCGTGATTGGGTCGCCAATGCGGTCGGCTGGATCGGCCAGGCGGCGGTTGCCTTCCTCGTGCTTGTCGGCAATTTCGAATTCGCCGCCGGCATGCTGGCCGGCGTCACCGCCGTCGGCATAGCGCTGATCATCCTGCACGGCACCAGCCGCTGGTTGCCGGTGGGTCTGTTTTATGCCGGTGCCACCGGCCTGGCGCTCGCCGCCATCAGAAGCGATGACCAGCCCGGCCTTTACGCCATGCTCTTCGTCTTTGCCGTCGTCTGGGCAACCGACATCCTTGCTTACTTCGTCGGCAGGGCGCTTGGCGGGCCGAAGCTTGCCCCTTCGATCTCGCCGGGAAAGACGTGGTCGGGCGCAATCGGCGGCGCCGTTTCGGCGGTCGCAGCCGGCGTCGTTCTCGTCCACTTTCTCCTTCCGGGCGCTGAACTCATTGCCGCCGTTGCAGCACTCGTTCTGTCGGTTTGCAGCCAGTCGGGAGATCTGTTTGAATCGTTCATCAAGCGGAAATTCGGCGTCAAGGATTCAAGCCGTCTCATTCCAGGTCATGGCGGTGTCATGGACCGTGTCGACGGACTGATTTTCGCCTGTTTTTCGGCGTTCTTGCTTGCTGGAACTTTTTCCCTGATAAAGGGGACTGCGATGACGTCGCTCGGCGCGGCTTTGTTCGGCCTTTGATGACGCGGCAGCCTGACGGAAGGAACTGATAGAAGTGATGGCCGATATATACGCATTCCTGATGGGGAATATCGTCACCTTCATCCTCGTGCTCTCGCTGCTCGTCTTCGTGCATGAGATGGGCCACTACCTCGTCGGGCGCTGGAGCGGCATCCGCATCCTTGCCTTCTCGGTCGGTTTCGGTCCGGAGATATTCGGCTTCACCGACCGCCATGG
The DNA here is from genome assembly GCF_001187535.1 of Rhizobium ecuadorense. Classification (GTDB taxonomy): domain Bacteria; phylum Pseudomonadota; class Alphaproteobacteria; order Rhizobiales; family Rhizobiaceae; genus Rhizobium; species Rhizobium ecuadorense. Next base: position 21,991 of record NZ_LFIO01001517.1, on the reverse strand, counting down.
AACGCGCTGGAAAATCTCGGTGATCCCGCTTGGCGGCTACGTCCGCTTCTTTGGCGACGAAGACGCCTCCAGCAAGCCCGACAGCGACAAGCTCGCCGCCATGTCCGAAGAAGACAGGGCGCGTTCCTTTGCCGGCGCAAAGCTGTGGAAACGCGCCGCGACAGTCGCGGCCGGCCCGATCGCCAATTTCCTGCTGGCGATCGCTATCTTCACCATCCTGTTCTCGGTCTATGGCCGTTCGGTTGCCGATCCCGTCGTTTCCGAGGTCAAGCCGGATGGTGTGGCGGCGGCTGCCGGCGTCCTTCCCGGCGATCTCCTGGTCGCCATCGACGGCGGCAAGGTCGAGACCTTCGACGACGTGCGCCGTTATGTCGGCATGCGCCCGAGCCAGCAGATCGTCGTCACCATCGAGCGGGCCGGCCAGAAGCTCGACTTGCCGATGGTTCCGCAACGCGTCGACATGACCGACCAGTTCGGCAACAAGATCGAGGTCGGCCAGATCGGCATCGTCACCAGCAAGGAAGTCGGCAATTTCCGCCTGCAGACCTATACGCCGCTCCAGGCGCTGCGGGAAAGTGTGATCGAAACCCGGGATATCGTCACCGGCACCTTCAAATATATCGGCAATATCTTCGCCGGAACGATGCGGGCCGATCAACTGGGTGGGCCTATCCGCGTGGCACAGGCTTCGGGCCAGATGGCGAAGCTTGGTGTAGGGGCAGTGTTGCAGCTTGCCGCCATGCTTTCGGTTTCGATAGGATTGCTTAACCTGATGCCGGTTCCGGTACTTGATGGCGGCCACCTGATGTTCTATGCGGTGGAAGCGCTGAGAGGGAAACCGCTGGGCGCCAAGGCTCAGGAAATCGCATTTCGCATCGGCTTGGCCATGATACTTACATTGATGGTTTTCACGACCTGGAACGACATTAGCCTGAGCTAAGGGTAAACGCGCAAGGCAGGGGAATTACTATTTATTTACGATGTTTCAAGGCTGTAGTGGCGAATGGGTCACGCTTCGAAATGAAGTAAACAGAAATTAACGCCCTCCCTTGCTTGTATGTCAAAAGCGGGTAAAACGACACACGTGACCGGAATCGGGTTCTCCCGGAGCCGGGGACGAGGGAAAAAAAGGTAATAGGTGAAATGAAGGCTGGTTCAAAGTTTTTGAACGCAGTATCGGCGGTTGCGCTGTCTGCTAGTGTTGTTGCTTCGGGCGCAGGTGCTTTGACGTTCGTTTCTGCTACGGCCGCCGAGGCCGCGGTCATCCAGCGCATCGATGTGCGCGGCGCCAGCCGCGTCGGCGCGGAAGCTGTCCGGTCGAACCTCACCATCGCTCCCGGAAAGAGTTTTTCGAACACCGATATCGATGACTCGGTCAAGCAGCTCTACGGGACAGGTTACTTCTCCGACGTCAAGATTTCGGTCTCCGGAAGCACGCTTGTCGTCAATGTCCAGGAAGCCCAGCTCGTCAATCAGGTCGTCTTCAACGGCAATCGCAAGATCAAGGACGACAAGCTCGCCACCATCGTCCAGACGCATGCCGCAGGCCCCTATAGCGACACCCAGATCCAGGCCGACATTCAGGCGATCAAGGAAGCCTATGCCGCGACCGGCCGCAGCGAAGTCGAAGTGACGACGCAGGTCGTGCCGCTCGGCGAAGGCCGCGTCAACCTCGCTTTTGTGATCAACGAAGGCGACCGCACCAAAATCGACTCGATCAATTTCGTCGGCAACAATGCCTACAGCGCCGGCCGCCTGGCTGCCGTCATCGCGACCAAGCGTTCGAACTTCCTGTCGTTCCTGACCCGCAAGGACGTCTATAACGACGACAAGCTCCATGCCGACGAGGAAGCGCTGCGCCAGTTTTATTACAATCGCGGCTACGCCGACATGCGCATCGTCTCTTCCGATGCGACCTTCGACGACGCGACCAACAAATACACGCTTACCTTCAATATCGAGGAAGGTCAGCGTTACGACTTCGGCCCGGTGACCGTACAGTCGACCGTCGAGGGCGTCGGTTCCGAGCAGTTGCAGCCGCTGGTGCGCACTCACGAAGGTCATGTCTACAACGCCAAGGAAGTGCAGAAGTCGATCGAGGCTATCTCCGATCAGGTCGCGTCTGCCGGTTATCCCTTTGCGCGCGTTACGCCGCGCGGCAACCGCGACCTCAACAACAATACGATCGGCGTCGAATATCTGGTCGACCAGGGCGAGCGCGCCTATGTCGAGCGCATCGAGATCCGTGGCAACAGCCGCACACGCGATTACGTCATTCGCCGCGAATTCGATATGAGCGAAGGCGACGCTTTCAACCAGCAGATGATCACCAAGGCCAAGCGCCGCCTCGAAGCGCTCGGTTACTTCTCGTCCGTCAACATCTCCACCCAGCCGGGCAGTTCGCCGGATCGTGTCGTGGTGGTCGTCGACGTGCAGGATCAGTCGACAGGTTCGTTCGGTGTCGGCGCAGGTTACGCCGCCGGCGGCGACGGCCTGCTGCTTGAAGCCTCCATCGAGGAAAAGAACTTCCTCGGCCGCGGTCAGTATATCCGCATCTCGGCCGGCGGCGGTCAGGAAGGCTCGCGCGCCTACGGCGTCAGCTTCACCGAGCCCTACTTCCTTGGTTACCGCCTGGCGGCGGGCTTCGACGTCAACCACAGCGAGACGTCGAGCAACGACAATTACGATTACGAGGAAACCAGCGTCGTCCTGCGCGTCACCGCGCCGATCACCGAGGATCTGGCGACGACCTTCCGCTATAACTACAAGCAGATGAAGTATGACGCTGACAATAACGATCTTTCCGATCTGTCGGCGCCGTATCAGCATCTCGTAGAGGACAGCCCGTGGACGCGGTCTTCCATCTCGCAGACGCTGACCTACAACACGCTCGATGACACCGTCCTGCCGCGCGAAGGCATCTACGCGACGGCGACGCAGGAAATCGCCGGTCTCGGCGGCGACTCGCAGTTCTACAAGATCTACGGCAAGGCCCGTTACTACCGTCTGCTCGCTGACGATGCCGATATCATCGGCTCGGTTTCGGCCTCGGCTGGTTATGTCGTCGGTTTCGGTGAGCATCTGAACGTCTTCGACCAGTTTACGCTGACCAACGGCGACATTCGCGGCTTTGAAAACAAGGGCATCGGCCCGCGCGTTGCCGGCACCAACGACGATCCGCTGGGTGGCACGACCTATTTCACGGCATCGGCCGAAGCAACCTTCCCGATGCCGGGCTTCCCGCGTGACTTCAACCTGCGCGGCGCGGTTTTTGCCGATGCAGGCACGCTGTTCGGTAACGACGTTGACCTGAGGGGCGACGGCATTGAGGGCGAAGACGCCTCGCTGCGCGCTTCCGTCGGTGTGGGTGTCGTCTGGCAGTCTCCCTTCGGTTCATTGCGCCTGGATTACGCGATCCCGGTTCTCAAGGAAGACTTCGACAAGACGCAGAACTTCAAGTTTGGCATCAACAACCAATTCTGATATCGGCAGTCCGGAACTGTAAGACTCAATTCCGTTCTGGAGCATTGCCGATGGAGCAAAACGTCTTTTTTCTGCCCCATGAAGGTCTGAAGCTTGCTGAGCTGGCAGAGTTTCTTGGGGCGGAACTTGCCAATTCCGACCACTCAGATGTTATCGTCAGGTCAGTTGCCCCGATTCACAGGGCTCGGGCGGGTGATGTCTGTTATATCCTGTCGCGCCGCAGCCGCGATGAACTGGCGACATGCGAAGCCTCGGCGGTGATCTGCGACAAGGCGCTCGTCGATCTCGTACCCTCGCATATCCCGGTCATCCTGTCGTCCAATCCGCATGCGGCCTTCGCGATGGCGGGCGGCCTGTTTTATCCTGCCGCATTGCGTCCCGTCGTCATTTCGCCGGGTGAAGGCGAGATCGCGCCGAGCGCGGTGATAGATCCGACCGCCAAGCTTGAAAAGGGCGTGATCGTCGAGCCGCTGGCGGTTATCGGCGCGCATGCCGAAATCGGCGAAGGCACGCGCATTGGCGCCCACAGTGTCATCGGTCCGAATGTCAAGATCGGCCGCGATTGTTCGATCGCAGCCGGTGCCAGCATTCTCTGCGCGCTGATCGGCAACGGCGTCATCATCCACAACGGCGTCCGCGTCGGTCAGGATGGTTTCGGCTATGCGCCCGGTCCGCGCGGCATGATCAAGATCGTTCAGATCGGCCGGGTGATCATCCAGGACAACGTCGAGATTGGCGCCAATACCACGATCGACCGCGGCGCCATGGACGATACGGTGATCGGCGAGGGCACCAAGATCGACAACCAGGTGCAGATCGGCCACAACGTCCAGATGGGCCGCCATTGCGCCATTGTCGCGCAGGTCGGCATCGCCGGCAGCACGAAGATCGGCAACGGCGTGCAGATCGGCGGCCAGGTCGGCATCAAGGGACATGTGACGATCGGTGACGGCGTGCAGATCGCTGCTAAAAGCGGTATCATGACCGATCTTGCCGCCGGCGGACAATATGGCGGTGTACCTGCTCGTCCGCTAAAAGACTATCTGAGAGAGGCCGCACAACAAGTGTCGAAGTCCAAGTTGCGCGGCCGGAACCCTGGAGGCAAGGAAAATGACTGAGGAAGCCACGACAACGCTTTCTTCGGCTGACATCATCGAGATCATGAAGCTGCTGCCGCATCGTTACCCCTTCCTCATGGTCGACAAGATCATCGAGATCGACGGTGACAACAGCGCGATCGGGATCAAGAATGTCACGGTGAACGAACCGCATTTCACCGGCCATTTTCCGGATGCTCCGATCATGCCGGGCGTTCTCCTGATTGAGGGCATGGCGCAGACCGCGGGTGCGATTTGTGCCAAGAAGGAAGGCCAGCCCGGCAACCTCGTCTACTTCATGACCATCGAGAACGCACGCTTCCGCAAGCCTGTCGTTCCCGGCGATCGCGTCGAATTCCATGTCAGCAAGCACAAGCAGCGCGGCAATATCTGGAAATTCCATTGCGACGCCAAGGTTGACGGCGCGCTTGTCGCCGAAGCCGATATCGGCGCAATGATCGTTCGTAAGGAACAGGCATGAGCACTATCGCCGAAAGCGCCCGCATTCATCCGATGGCTGTCGTCGAAGACGGGGCTGTGATCGGTGAGGGCGTCAAGATCGGTCCCTTCTGCCATGTCGGGCCGCACGTCGTCCTGCATGAAAATGTCGAGCTCCTGTCGCATGCGGTCGTCACCGGCCGCACCGTGATCGGCAAGGGCACACGCATCTTTCCGATGGCCGTCATCGGCGGCGATCCGCAGAGCGTGCATCACGGCGGCGAGGAGACGACGCTTTCGGTCGGCGCCAACTGCACGATGCGCGAAGGCGTGACAATGAACACCGGCACGGCCGATTTCGGCGGCCGGACGATCGTTGGCGACAACAACCTTTTCCTGGCCAATTCCCACGTCGCGCATGACTGCAAGGTCGGCAATCACGTGATCATGTCGAACAACGTCATGCTGGCCGGGCATGTTGTCATCGAGGATCGCGTCATCCTGGGCGGTGGCTCGGCCGTTCACCAGTTCACCCGCGTCGGCCGTCAGGCCTTCGTCGGCGGGCTTTCGGCGGTGAGTTACGACGTCATTCCCTACGGCATGCTGAACGGCAATCCCGGGCTGCTGAGCGGCCTCAATGTCGTCGGCATGACGCGCGCCGGCGTTGACCGCGCCGTCATCCACCGGGTGCGCCGCGCCTATAAGTCGATCTTCGAAGGAACGGGTTCCGTCCGCGAAAACGCCGCCGCCATCCGCGACGAATATGCCGATTGCGAGCCGGTGGTCCAGATCCTCGATTTCATCGCGGCCGAAAGCGACCGCGCTCTGTCCTCGCCGACCCGGGGGCAGAAGGGCTGATCCGTGACTTTATCGGGCGACACCGCTGCGGGCCGGCTGGCGATCATTGCCGGCGGTGGTCTCCTGCCTTCCTATGTCGCCGAAGCTGCGCGTGCGGCGGGTGAAAATCCCGTCATCGTCGCCCTGAAGGACGAGAGCGACCGGCGCTGGGAAGGCTATGACCACGCCGTCATCGGCATCGGCGATTTCGCCGCTCTCGATGGGCTATTCAACCGTTATGGCGTCGGCCGTGTCGTGATGTCGGGCAGCGTGGCCCGCCGGCCGGAATGGCGCGAGGTGCGCCCGACGCTGCGCATATTGATGAAGGTCCCGGCCGCCATCCGCACGCTGCTCTCCGGTGGCGACGACACCGTTCTGCAGATGGTCATCCGGCTGATCGAGGGAAACGGCCGCCGCGTTGTCGGCGCCCATGAAATCGCCCCCGATCTGCTTGCCTCCGTCGGTCCGCTTGGTGCAGCAACGCCGGGTGACGAAGACCGGCGCGATATCCGCCGCGCCGCCGAAGCCGCGGACATGCTCGGCCGGCTCGATGTCGGGCAGGGCGCTGTCAGCATCGGCGGGCGTGTCGTGGCGCTCGAGGGTGTCGAGGGCACGGATGAGATGCTGGACCGTGTCGCAGGTCTCAGAGCCGCCGGGCGCATCTCGCCGCGGCGCCGCGGCGCGCTTGTCAAACTCTGCAAGCCGCAACAGGATATCCGCGCCGACCTGCCGGCGATCGGCATTTCCACTGTTCTGAACGCAAAAAAAGCCGGTCTCGGCGGCATCGCGGTGGAGGCAGGCCGCTCGCTGGTGCTCGATCGCGCCGCCGTCATCCAGGCCGCCGATGAGGCGGGGCTATTTGTCTGCGGCATCGATCGCGGGCTGCCGGCATGGGGGCTCGCATGAACGGGGCGCCGCTGAAGATTGCCGTCATTGCCGGCGAGGTGTCGGGTGATCTGCTCGGCGCCGATCTCATCGCCGCCCTGAAGCGGATTCATTCGGGACCGGTGGAACTTGTCGGCGTCGGTGGCGAAGGACTGCAGGCGGAGGGCTTGCAATCCCTGTTCGATTTCTCCGAGCTGTCGATCATGGGCATCACCCAGGTGCTGAGCCGGCTGCCGAAGCTCTATACGCTGATCCGTCGCACGACCGCCGCCATCATCGCTGCAAGGCCCGACATTCTCCTCATTATCGACAGCCCGGATTTCACCCATCGCGTCGCAAAACGCGTCCGCACGGCGCTGCCCGATCTGCCCGTCGTCAATTATGTCTGTCCGAGCGTCTGGGCCTGGAAGGAATATCGCGCCACGCGCATGCTTGCCTATGTCGATCATGTGCTCGCCGTCCTGCCGTTCGAGCCGGCGACGATGCAGCGCCTCGGCGGGCCGGCAACCACCTATGTCGGCCATCGCCTGACGGCCGACCCATCGCTGCTGGAGACCCGGCGCCTTCGCGCCGGCAGGCAGCCCGGCAATTGCACGATCCTGCTTCTGCCCGGCTCACGCTCCTCCGAAATCCAGAATCTCCTGCCGCATTTCGAGGTGGCGGCCAGCGAACTTGTCGCCCGCAACGGACCGATGCGATTTATTCTGCCGACGGTGACGCACAGGCAAGCGTTGGTCCGCCAATTGACGGCGAACTGGGCGGTCAAGCCGGAGATCGTTGTCGGCGCTGAAGCAAAATGGCAGGCCTTCGCGGAAGCCGACGCCGCTATGGCGGCATCCGGAACCGTCATTCTCGAACTGGCGTTGGCCGATGTTCCCGTCGTCTCCGCCTACAAGGTCGACTGGATCATGCGGCTGCTGACGTCGGCCATCAAGACCTGGACCGGCGCGCTGCCAAACCTGATTGCCGATTACGCGGTCGTGCCGGAATATCTGAACGATATCGTTCGCGGCGCCAGTCTCGCTCGCTGGATGGAGAGGCTGTCGGCCGACACCTACCAGCTCAAGGCGATGAAGGAAGGCTATGATCTCATCTGGCAGCGCATGCAGACCGAAAAACCACCGGGCGAACATGCCGCCGAAATCCTTCTCGACGTGCTGAAAAAGAAAAAACCCGGTCAGTTCTGACCGGGTTTTCTTTTGAGCCGATTGGCCGAAGCGGTCAGCGCTTCGAAACCGGGATGTAGTCGCGCTTCGGTTCGCCGACATAGAGCTGGCGCGGGCGGCCGATGCGCTGTTCCGGATCCTCGATCATCTCGTTCCACTGCGCGATCCAGCCGACGGTGCGGGCCAGCGCGAAGAGCACGGTGAACATGGTCGTGGGGAAGCCCAGCGCCTTCAGCGTGATGCCGGAATAGAAGTCGATGTTGGGATAGAGCTTCTTTTCGATGAAATATTCATCAGTGAGCGCGATACGCTCCAGCTCCATCGCCACTTCGAGCAACGGATCGTCCTTGATGCCGAGCTCGCCGAGCACCTCATGCGTCGTCTTCTGCATGATCTTGGCGCGCGGATCATAGTTCTTGTAGACGCGGTGACCGAAGCCCATCAGGCGGAACGGATCGTTCTTGTCCTTGGCGCGGGCAATATATTCTGGAATGTGGTCGACCGAGCCGATTTCATTCAGCATGTTGAGCGCTGCTTCGTTGGCGCCGCCATGGGCAGGGCCCCAGAGGCAGGCGATGCCGGCCGCGATGCAGGCGAACGGGTTGGCACCCGACGAACCGGCAAGACGGACGGTCGAGGTCGAGGCGTTCTGCTCGTGATCGGCATGCAGGATGAAGATGCGGTCCATGGCGCGGGCAAGCACCGGATTGACCACATATTCCTCGCAAGGCACGGCAAAGCACATGCGCAGGAAGTTCGATGCGTAGTCGAGATCGTTCTTCGGGTAAACGAAGGGCTGGCCGATATGATACTTGTAGGCCATGGCGGCAAGCGTCGGCATCTTGGCGATCATGCGCAGGCTGGCGACCATGCGCTGGTGCGGATCGGTGATATCAGTGGAGTCGTGATAGAAAGCCGACAGCGCGCCGACGCAGCCGCACATGACGGCCATCGGATGCGCATCGCGGCGGAAGCCGGTGAAGAAGCGGCTCATCTGCTCGTGCACCATGGTGTGGTGCGTGACGCGGTAATCGAAATCCTTCTTCTGCGCGGTGGTCGGCAGTTCGCCGTAGAGAAGCAGATAGCAGACTTCGAGGAAGTCGCCATGCTCGGCCAGCTGCTCGATCGGATAGCCGCGGTGCAGCAGCACCCCTTCGTCGCCGTCGATGTAGGTGATCTTAGATTCACAGGATGCGGTCGAGGTGAAACCCGGATCGTAGGTGAAGGAAGCGGTGTTCTTGTAGAGAGCACCGATATCGATGACGCTCGGGCCGATCGTGCCGCTCTTGACGGCTAGGTCGACAGATTTGTCACCGATTTTTATTGTAGCGCTTTGATCCGTCATGCTGATCCTCCGAAATGGCGGTGGCGCCATAAAAGCGCCATAGGGGTTAAGCGTCCTCACCGATAGCTATATGATCGCGAAGCTAATGCCAAGTTACCGTGACGGCATTTTGTGCATTGCGGTATCACCTTTTAGGCACTGCAGCGATGAGCAGCGCGCATATCGGAAACCAATGATTCGACTGGCCTTTTGGCGCTCGCGATTTTCCCTCATATTTCAATCGATTATTCTTGCCGGATTTGATTGGAGGTTGCATTCTGACCGCCTTCGCGGGTGACCTTGGGCGGCGTATGCAGGAACTGACGACAGTCGAATTGCGGCCGGAAGCTGGCGCCGGCTCAGCCGGCTCCTCCGGTTTTTCTCCGCCTGCCGTGGTGGCGCGACCGGCAAGGACGCAGTCGGCGACACCCTGGCGCCACCGGCTGCCGGCTGCTGCCCGGCATTCGCTGCGGGCCTGCAAGCACATGCTGGGTGAGGAGGCAGATCACGGCCGCCTGCTGCTGCTTTCACCGGTCTTCCTTGGCGCCGGCGCAGCCTTCTGGTTTCTCGCGGCATCCGATTTTCCGCTTTTTGCATCGCTGCTCTCGCTGTCGGTGCTGACGATCGCTGTTCTGATGACCGGCCGCAGCCGGAGGGCATTGCGGGCAACGCTGCTGGCGCTGGCACTTGTGGTCTGCGGCATGCTCTGCGCACAGTTCGAGAACTGGCGGGCTTCGACCGTTATCCTCGATTCCTCGGTGACGACGACGGTGACCGGCCGTGTTGAACGGCGCGAAGGCGACGGCCGTGGGCGCTGGCGCTACATTCTTGCCGTCACCGGCACTGAAGCGCCGGAGTTGAAGCGGTCGCCGGGGCGCATAACCGCGATTGTCCGCGGCGCCGACACGCCTTTCGAGATCGGCGACATTGTCACCGGCAGGGCACGGCTGACGCCGCCCTCAGGCCCCGCACTTCCCGAACTCAACGACTTCTCCTTCGGCGCCTATTTCGACGGCATCGGCGCCAACGGCTTCTTCTATGGCGCTCCGGAGAAGGATTTGGAGGCGGGTCCGCAAGCGGCAAGATCGACGTCGGAAGCGCTGCTCGAATGGCTTTACCGGCTGCGCAGCAGCATCGGCGACCGCATACGGTCGATCCTGCCCGGCGACACCGGCGCCTTCGCCGCCGCGCTGGTGACCGACGAGCGGCGCGCCATTTCGAATGCGACGACGGAGGCGCTGCGCCAGTCGGGCCTAGCCCATATCGTCGCGATCTCGGGTCTCAACATGGCGCTGTCGGCCGGCATTTTCTTCGTCGGCTTCCGCATGCTGCTCAGCCTCTTTCCTGTTGTCGCTCAGGCCTATCCGACGAAGAAGATCGCCGCATCAGGCGCGCTCATTGCCGTCACCGCCTACTTCCTGATCTCCGGCTTCGGTGTCTCGGCCGAACGCGCCTTCATCATGATGGCCATCATGCTGATTGCCGTCTTCTTCGATCGGCCGTCGATCAGCCTGCGCAATGTCGTTCTTTCGGCGCTGGTCATCATCGTCATTTCACCCTCCGAAGTCTTGGGGCCGAGCTTCCAGATGTCCTTTGCCGCCACATTGGCACTGGTATCGGGCTATCAGCTGTGGAAGGACCGGCGCATCCGCGAAAACGCCTTGCTCAAGCTGCCGATCTTCCGGCCGGTCGTGGCCGTCGCCGGTTTCTTCGGCGGTGTCCTACTGACCTCGCTGATCGGCGGTTTTTCCACGGCGCTGTTTTCGATCGAGCATTTTCATCGGCTGACCGCTTACGGCCTGCCGGCAAACCTCGCGACGATGCCGATCATCTCCTTCATCGTCATGCCGGCCGGGCTGCTGGCGATGTTGCTGATGCCGTTCGGTCTGGACGCTCCACTCTGGGAGGTGGTCGGCTTCGGCCTCGACCTGGTGATCGCTGTCGCCAAGACGGTGTCCGGCTGGGGCGGCGATATCGGCGTCGGCCGTTTGCCCGCTTGGTATTTCGCCGTGGCCGTGGCAGGCTTCCTGCTGCTGACGCTGCTGCGCACCCGGCTGCGCCATGTCGGTACATTGATCCTCGCCGTCTCGACGCTCATCCTGCTGGTTCTGCCGGTCCCCCGGCCGCCGGATCTGGTGATTTCGGAGGATGGCAGCCTGGTCGCGCTCGTTGCAGGGGCGGCAATGGCTTCCAACCGTGAAAACCCGCCGGATTTCATCTTCGACCAGTGGCAGAGAGCGCTGGTCCTGCCGACCCATCACCCGCCGAAGATGCTGGACGGCCCCGCTATCCCGCCGGAGGGAGAAGACCGCCGCGTCAGGCTTTCCGGCGATCAACAGAACGAAGCGAGGACGGCGATGCGGGCGGCGGCCGCGGGCGGCGAAGCAAACCGCTTTTCCTGCGTCAAGAAGGCCTGGTGCACATCAAGGCTTGGCAATGGCCGCGTGGTAACGGTCATCGACAATGCCGCCTATCTCGGTCCGGCCTGCGATGCGGCCGATATTGTCGTGACGGCTGTCCGCCTGCGTTTCAACAGCTGCCGCTCAGGCGCGACGCTCTTCACCGGTGAGACATTGCGCAGGACCGGTTCCGTCGAATTGCGCTTCGCGGCTGCCGGCCTGGAAGCCGCAACCGCATTCGAGAGCCTGTCGCGGCCGTGGATGCGCCAACGTGCCTATGACTGGCGCAGCAACAGTTTTGCCGAAACCGGCCCGTCCAGCGTCAGTGATAGCGGCGAATGAGGCCGACGAGCTTGCCCTGCACCTTGACGCGGTCCGGTCCGAAGATCCGGGTCTCGTAAGCCGGGTTGGCCGCTTCAAGCGCGATCGAGGCGCCCTTGCGCCGGAAGCGCTTCAGCGTCGCTTCCTCGTCGTCGACCAGGGCGACGACGATGTCGCCGGGACTTGCGGTGCTGCCGTTGCGGATGATCACCGTGTCGCCGTCGAAAATGCCGGCGTCGATCATCGAATCGCCTTTCACCTCCAGCGCGTAATGTTCACCGGAGCCGAGCATGTCTGAGGGAACGACGATGTCGTGCGTGTTGTTCTGGATCGCCGAGATCGGAACACCGGCAGCGATTCGGCCCATGACTGGCACCGAGACCGAGTTGCCGTTGTCGGCGACGGGTTTGACAGGCGCGGGGGCGGCGACAGGCTGGGGCTTGCCGAGGCTGCCCTCGATGACGCTCGGCGAAAAGCCGCGCCGGGGCTGGATGCTGGGGCTGTAGGCCTCGGGAAGCTTGATGACCTCGAGCGCCCGGGCGCGGTTCGGTAGGCGGCGAATGAAACCGCGTTCCTCGAGTGCTGTGATCAGCCGGTGAATGCCGGATTTCGAGGCCAGATCCAGGGCATCCTTCATCTCGTCGAAAGAGGGCGGAATGCCGGATTCTTTCATGCGCTCGTGAATGAAAAGGAGAAGCTCCTGTTGTTTGCGCGTGAGCATCGACGTGTGACCCCTGATTGAAACAAATCCAGAACAGACACTATATGTTCCATATGTGTTCCGCAAGTAGCTAAATTTCCGTAAAACTTGGCGCCAACTCGTTGAGATTTTTATTTTCATTCGCCGGATTGGCACACATGTCTTGCATTGAGGATGGCGCCGTCGCACATCTCTTCGCGATTGCAGGAGGGGATATCATGAACACGCATTCCGCCAAGCCGCACCCGCTGGATCATGTCGTGCTGCCCGTCGTCAATATCGATCTGGCGCGCGAAAGGCTCGGCAAGCTCGGCTTCACCGTTGCCGCCGATGCCCGCCATCCCTTCGGAACGGAGAATGCCTGCGTCTTCTTTGCCGACAAGACCTATCTGGAGCCGCTCGGTATCGCGAGCGTCGAGGAGACCGAGGCATCAGCGCGGCAAGGCAATGTCTTCACCGCCCGCAACCGGGCCTTCCGCTTCCGTTGCGGCGAGGAAGGGCTTTCGGCGGTGGTTTTCGGCACTGAAGATGCCGGCCTCGACCATCAAAGCTTCATTGCAGGCGGATTGAACGCCGGCGACATGCTGGAGTTCAGCCGGGCGATGAAAATGCCGGACGGCTCTAAGAGCGTCGGCAGCTTCAAACTGGCCTTTGCGGGTGATCTGCGGGCACCCGATTTCCTTCTCTTCACCTGCCAGCGCATCAATCCATTGCCGGCCGACCGCGGCGCGCTGGAGACGCATGCCAATGGCGTCACCGGCATCGCCGAGATCGCGCTCTGCGCGCCTGATGCCGCCGCCTTTGCCGGCTTCGTCAGCCTTGCCATGGCGCAATCGGCCGTCGAGAAAACCGGTTTCGGCGTCAATATCGCGGCGCCGAATGCGAAAATCACCCTGATGACGCCGGAAGGGCTGGAGGCCTATTTCGAGGTTGCCGTCTCCTCCGCCGATCGCGGCCTGCGCGGCCGGGCTATCCTCTTCGCTGTTGCCGATCTTGCCGTGACAGAAGCGCATTTGGCTGCTAACGGAGTGACATACACGCGCAAGAACAATCGCATTCTGGTGAAGCCGGCACCCGGGCAGGGCACGCTTTTCGCCTTCGAGGAAAGATGATGAGCACTGATACGAATTCGGAAGTCAGGATCGGCGAGGGCGCAGGCCAGGTCACCTTTTCCAATACCGGCCGCCTGTCGCTGATTGCCGGCCCTTGCCAGATGGAGAGCCGCGACCATGCCTTCATGGTTGCCGGCACGCTGAAGGAGCTCTGTGCAAAGCTCGGCATCGGCCTCGTCTACAAGAGTTCCTTCGATAAGGCGAACCGGACCTCGCTTTCGGCCGAGCGCGGCATCGGCCTTGAAAAGGGCATGCAGGTCTTTGCCGATCTCAAGAAGGAGTTCGGCTTTCCCGTCCTGACCGACGTTCACACCGCGGAGCAATGCGCCGAAGTGGCAAAGGTGGTCGATGTCCTGCAGATCCCGGCCTTCCTCTGCCGCCAGACCGACCTTCTGATCGCCGCCGCCGAGACCGGCCGCGCGGTCAATGTCAAGAAGGGCCAGTTTCTTGCCCCTTGGGACATGAAGAATGTGCTGAAGAAGCTCAACGCCAGCGGCAACCCGAACGTGCTGCTCTGCGAACGCGGCGCCTCCTTCGGTTACAACACTCTGGTTTCCGACATGCGCTCGCTGCCGATCATGGCGTCGATGGGCGCCCCCGTCGTCTTCGATGCCACCCATTCCGTGGCCCAGCCGGGCGGGCAGGGCGATTCTTCCGGCGGTCAGCGGGAATTCGTGGAAACGTTGGCGCGCGCAGCGGTGGCGACCGGTATTGCCGGCGTTTTCGTCGAAACCCACCAGGACCCCGACAACGCACCGTCCGACGGCCCGAACATGGTCTATCTCAAGGACATGCCGCGGCTTCTGGAAAAGCTGCTGGCCTTCGACGCCGTCGCCAAGGGCTGACAGTCAAAAGCCTGACATGTTCGTGCTATAGCGACGATCGGACATGCAGGTCGAGGGTGCCGCAATGCGCCATTGTAATTTGCACGCCTTCGATTATGACAGGCTTCGAACGATTGATCACCCACCGAGCAGGAAGAACCCATGACTGCAATCACCGATATCATCGCCCGCGAGATTCTCGATAGCCGTGGCAACCCCACCGTCGAAGTCGATGTCTATCTCGAAGACGGCAGCATGGGCCGCGCGGCCGTTCCCTCGGGTGCCTCGACCGGCGCGCATGAGGCAGTCGAGCTGCGCGACGGCGGCAAGCGCTACCTCGGCAAGGGCGTGCAAAAGGCGGTCGATGCGGCCAATACCGAGATCTTCGACGCGATCGGCGGCATCGATGCCGAAAACCAGATCCAGATCGACAACATCATGATCGAGCTGGACGGCACGCCGAACAAGTCGCGCCTCGGCGCCAACGCCATCCTCGGCGTGTCGCTGGCCGTCGCCAAGGCTGCCGCCCAGGCCTCCGGCCTGCCGCTCTACCGTTATGTCGGCGGCGCTTCCGCGAGCCTCTTGCCGGTGCCGATGATGAACATCATCAACGGCGGCGCCCATGCCGACAATCCGATCGATTTCCAGGAATTCATGATTCTGCCGGTCGGCGCCGATACGATCGCCGAAGCCGTGCGTATGGGTTCGGAAGTCTTCCATACGCTGCGCAAGGAACTGGCAGCGCAGGGCCACAACACTAATGTCGGTGACGAAGGCGGTTTCGCACCGGGCCTGAAGAGCGCTTCGGAAGCCCTCGACTTCATCATGAAGTCGGTCGAGAAAGCCGGCTACAAGCCGGGTGAGGACATCTACCTCGGCCTCGATTGCGCCTCGACCGAGTTCTTCAAGGACGGCAAATACGTTCTCGAAGGTGAAGGCCGCACGCTCGAATCGGGCGCCATGGCCGAATACCTGGCCGAACTCGCCGCCAAGTACCCGATCATCTCGATCGAGGACGGCATGGCCGAAGACGACTGGGACGGCTGGAAGACGCTGACCGACCTGACCGGCAAGAAGACCCAGCTCGTCGGCGACGATCTCTTCGTCACCAACTCCGCCCGCCTGCGCGACGGCATCCGCATGGGCGTCGCCAACTCGATCCTCGTCAAGGTCAACCAGATCGGTTCGCTGACGGAAACGCTCGACGCCGTCAACACGGCGCACAAGGCAGCCTACACAGCCGTCATGTCGCACCGCTCCGGCGAAACCGAAGATTCGACCATCGCCGACCTCGCGGTCGCCACCAACTGCGGCCAGATCAAGACCGGCTCGCTGTCGCGTTCCGACCGCCTCGCCAAGTACAACCAGCTGATCCGCATCGAGGAAGGCCTCGGCCCCCAGGCCCAGTATGCCGGCCGCTCGATCATCCGCGGCTGATCGAATCTGCTTTCGACAATTTGACCCGCGCCCTCTCGGCGCGGGTTTTTTGTTGCCCGTTTTTACGGTCAACGAACGGTTAATCTCTGGGCGTTATGCTGAACGAATTGGTAATGCGTTCAAGAGCATGCGTGTATGTGGACAAAGCATCATAAGAAGAGAAAATTCGGCCGCTTCGTCATTCCGGCCATGACGGTCGCCTTCCTCTCCTATTTCGGCTATCATTGCATTCACGGCGATTACGGCCTGCGCGCAACGGAGACGTTCGAGCACCAGCGTGTCGCGCGTGAAAAAGAGCTTGCGATCTTGAAGGCGAAGCGCGAACATCTGGAAAATCAAGTCGCGCTGCTGAGTGATGGCTCGCTCGACAAAGATATGCTGGACGAAAAAGCGCGCTATCAACTCAATATGTCGCGCGCGGACGAGATCGTCATATTCAATCATTATTCCAATTAACCGGAATTCGGTTAATTGGAATTTTCGATGTATTTCCAATAGTTTAGTGCCGAATACGAGCCATGCAATTATGGCATTGCTGTGGTCATGTTTCTTCCCTATGGTACGCGGCACCGAGAACCGACAAACCATAGGGAGGGTTGAATGGCGCCGCGAAAGACCGCGACGGTTTCCAGCCGGAAAACATCAGCAAAACCTGCAGCGAAAGCATCGAACGGAGGCCCTGTCGCCGACTTTGATCGCGACGAGGAGCTCAAGGCCTATCGCGAGATGCTGCTGATCCGCCGCTTCGAGGAGAAGGCCGGTCAGCTCTACGGTATGGGCTTCATCGGCGGCTTCTGCCACCTCTACATCGGTCAGGAAGCTGTCGTCGTCGGTATGCAAATGGCGCAGAAGGAAGGTGACCAGGTCATCACCGCCTATCGCGATCACGGCCACATGCTGGCAACCGGCATGGAAGCGCGCGGCGTCATGGCGGAACTGACCGGGTGCCGCAGCGGCTATTCCCACGGGAAGGGCGGCTCGATGCACATGTTCTCGAAAGAGAAGCATTTCTACGGCGGTCACGGCATCGTCGGCGCCCAGGTTTCTCTCGGTACCGGTCTGGCCTTTGCCAACCATTACCGCGGCAACGGCAACGTCTCGATCGCCTATTTCGGCGATGGTGCTGCCAACCAGGGCCAAGTCTACGAGAGCTTCAACATGGCGGCTCTCTGGAAGCTGCCGATCGTCTATATCGTCGAGAACAACCGTTACGCCATGGGCACTTCGACCGCCCGCGCCACCGCACAGTCGAACTACTCGCTGCGCGGATCCGGCTTCGGCATTCCCGGCATCCAGGTCGACGGCATGGACGTTCGCGCCGTCAAGGCGGCCGCTGACGAGGCGCTCGAGCATTGCCGCTCCGGCAAGGGCCCGATCATTCTCGAAATGCTGACCTATCGTTATCGCGGCCACTCCATGTCCGATCCGGCGAAATACCGCTCGAAGGAAGAAGTGCAGAAGATGCGCTCCGAGCAGGACCCGATCGAGCAGGTGAAGGCGCGCCTCATCGAAAAGGGCTGGGCCTCCGAAGACGATCTGAAGGCGATCGACAAGGATGTCCGCGACATTGTCGCCGACAGCGCCGATTTCGCCCAGGCCGATCCGGAGCCGGATGCATCCGAGCTCTACACCGACATTCTGCTCTAATCGGGGGAGGGAACCCATGCCTATCGATATCCTCATGCCCGCCCTCTCTCCGACCATGGAAGAAGGCACGCTGTCCAAATGGCTGAAGCAGGAAGGTGACAAGGTCACCT
Source organism: Rhizobium ecuadorense (assembly GCF_001187535.1). GTDB lineage: Bacteria > Pseudomonadota > Alphaproteobacteria > Rhizobiales > Rhizobiaceae > Rhizobium > Rhizobium ecuadorense. Next base: position 4,211 of record NZ_LFIO01001517.1, on the reverse strand, counting down.
CAGGCGACGTGATTGCCGAAATCGAAACCGACAAGGCGACGATGGAAGTTGAAGCCGTCGACGAAGGCGTCATCGGCAAGCTGCTCGTCGATGCCGGCACCGAAGGCGTCAAGGTCAACACCAAGATTGCCGTGCTGCTGCAGGATGGCGAATCGGCCGACGCGATTTCCGCCGCTCCTGCTACTGCTCAGCCGGCTCCGGTCGCTGCTCAGGAAGAAAAGCCGACCAACAGCGGTTCGGTTGCTACTCCCGTTCCCGCAGAGCCCAAGGCTGCCGTTCCGAACGACCCCGAAATCCCCGCCGGCACCGAAATGGTGTCGATGACCGTGCGCGAAGCGCTCCGCGACGCCATGGCCGAAGAAATGCGCGCCAGCGACGACGTCTTCGTCATGGGCGAGGAAGTCGCCGAATATCAGGGCGCGTATAAGGTCACCCAGGGCCTGCTGCAGGAATTCGGCCCCCGCCGCGTCATCGATACGCCGATCACCGAGCACGGCTTCGCCGGCGTCGGCGTCGGCGCCGCCATGGCCGGCCTTCGCCCGATCGTCGAATTCATGACCTTCAACTTCGCCATGCAGGCGATCGACCACATCATCAACTCGGCCGCCAAGACGCTCTACATGTCCGGCGGCCAGATGGGCGCTCCGATCGTCTTCCGCGGCCCGAACGGTGCGGCCGCCCGCGTCGGTGCCCAGCACAGCCAGGATTACGCCGCCTGGTATAGCGCGATCCCCGGCCTGAAGGTCGTCATGCCCTACACGGCGTCCGACGCCAAGGGCCTGCTGAAGGCTGCCATCCGCGATCCGAACCCGGTGATCTTCCTGGAGAACGAAATTCTCTACGGTCAGCATTTCGATGTGCCGAAGCTCGATAATTTCGTCCTGCCGATCGGCAAGGCCCGCATCCATCGTTCGGGCAAGGACGTGACCGTCGTCTCCTTCGGCATCGGCATGACCTATGCGACGAAGGCGGTTGCCGAACTCGAGAAGATCGGCATCGACGTCGAGCTTATCGATCTTCGCACCATCCGCCCGATGGATCTTCCGACGGTCATCGCATCGGTCAAGAAGACCGGCCGCCTGGTCACCGTCGAGGAAGGTTATCCGCAGTCCTCAGTCGGCACCGAAATCGCCACCCGCGTCATGCAGCAGGCCTTCGACTATCTCGATGCGCCGATCCTGACGATTGCGGGCAAGGACGTGCCGATGCCTTACGCCGCCAATCTCGAAAAGCTGGCGCTTCCGAACGTCGGCGAAGTCGTCGATGCGGTGAAGGCTGTTTGCTACAAATAAGGGGAGGGTATCTCGATGCCGATCAATATCACGATGCCCGCCCTCTCTCCGACCATGGAAGAAGGCAATCTTTCCAAATGGCTGGTCAAGGAAGGCGATACGGTCAAGTCTGGCGATGTGATCGCCGAGATCGAGACCGACAAGGCGACGATGGAAGTCGAAGCCGTCGATGAAGGCACGGTTGCCAAGCTCGTCGTTGCCGCCGGCACCGAAGGCGTCAAGGTCAACGCGCTGATCGCCGTTCTCGCCGCCGATGGCGAGGATGTCGCCGCCGCCGCAAGCGGCGCGGGCTCCGCCGCTCCGGCGAAGGCTGACGCCGCCCCGGCTGAGAAGGCCGAGGCTGCACCGGCTCCGACCCCGTCCGCTCCGGCTGCCGCACCGGCGCCTGCCAATGCACCCGCGGCGGTTTCATCAAGCGGCAACCGCACCTTCTCGTCGCCGCTTGCCCGCAGGCTCGCGAGGGAAGCCGGCATCGACCTTTCGGCGGTCGCAGGCTCCGGCCCGCATGGCCGCGTCGTCAAGAGCGATGTCGAAGCCGCCGTTGCCGGCGGTGGCGCCAAGGCTGCTCCAGCACCGGCCGCTGCTGCGCCGCAGGCTGCTGCAGCTGCCGCTCCGGCCGCCGCAGCGCCGAAGGGCGCTTCCGAGGAGGCCGTGCTCAAGCTATTCGAGCCGGGCTCCTACGAGCTCGTGCCGCATGACGGCATGCGCAAGACGATCGCCCGGCGCCTGGTTGAGTCCAAGCAGACGATCCCGCATTTCTACGTCAGCGTCGATTGCGAGCTCGATGCTCTGATGGCGCTGCGCGCCCAGCTGAACGATGCGGCGCCCCGCAAGGACAACGCTCCGGCCTACAAGCTCTCGGTCAACGACATGGTCATCAAGGCCATGGCGCTGGCGCTGCGCGACGTTCCAGACGCCAACGTGTCGTGGACCGACAGCAACATGGTCAAGCACAAGCACGCCGATGTCGGCGTCGCCGTCTCGATCCCCGGCGGTCTCATCACGCCGATCATCCGCAAGGCCGAGCAGAAGACGCTGTCTGTCATCTCCAACGAGATGCGCGATCTCGGCAAGCGGGCCAAGGACCGCAAGCTGAAGCCCGAGGAATATCAGGGCGGCACCAGCTCGGTCTCGAACATGGGCATGATGGGCGTCAAGAACTTCGCAGCTGTCGTCAATCCGCCGCATGCGACGATCCTCGCGGTCGGCGCCGGCGAGCAGCGGGTCGTCGTCAAGAACGGCGAGATGGCCATCGCCACGGTCATGAGCGTCACGCTCTCGACCGACCATCGTTGCGTCGACGGTGCGCTCGGCGCGGAGCTGCTCCAGGCCTTCAAGGGCTACATCGAAAACCCGATGGGCATGCTCGTCTGATAGCCAAGCGGAGGCGGAAATGACCAAGACCGTTCTTTGCTATGGCGACTCGCTGACCTGGGGTTATGACGCCGAGACGATCGGTCGTCATGAGTACAAGAATCGCTGGCCGAGCGTGCTTCAGGCCGCGCTCGGCAGCGAAGCGCGTGTCATCGCCGAAGGCCTCAACGGCCGCACGACCGCTTTCGACGACCATCTCGCCGATTGCGACCGCAACGGTGCGCGCATCCTGCCGACGATCCTGCAGACGCATGCGCCGCTCGATCTCGTCATCCTCCTGCTCGGCACCAACGACATGAAGCCGGTCGTGGCCGGTTCGGCCTTTGCCGCCTGCCAGGGCATCAGCCGCCTCGTGCGGCTGATCCGCAACCATGCCTGGCCCTTCGAATTCGACGGGCCGGAGATCCTGATCGTAGCGCCGCCGGCGATCTGCGCGACCGGCAATGTGCCCTTCGCCGCATCCTTTCCGGGCGGCATCGAGGAATCGGCAAAGCTTGCAACGCTTTATCGTGATCTTGCCGACGAACTCGGCTGCGGTTTCTTCGACGGCAATTCCGTCGCCAGGACCACACCGATCGACGGCATTCACCTCGATGCGGAGAATACGCGCTCGCTCGGGCGCGGGCTGGAATCGATCGTGCGGATGATGCTGGGGATTTGAGGAGTATGACCGCCTTCATCGCCCTGCGGCAGGCCTCACGGCGGGATGCCTCGGAGCTGGCGATCCTGGCGGATATTGCCTCGCACGGTTTTGCCTCCTGGCTCTGGTTCGCCGATGTCGCGCATGGGGTGAGTGACACGCCCTTGGAGCGGGGGCGGCTGAAGATGGGCGAGGAGGAGGCCGTTGGCGGCTGGCGGGATGCCGTCATCGCCGAGGCTTATGGCGAGGTTGCAGGTGTGGCGATCGGCCATGCGCTGGAAGACGGCATAGGTAATATCGAGGCGACGATCCCGGCGACCGCGCCGATGCTCTCCTTGCAGAAAACGGTTGTGGGAAGCTGGTTCATCGGCAGTCTCGGCGTCTATCGCCACCTGCGCGGCATCGGCATCGGACGCAGACTGCTGGAGGATCAGATCGACAGGGCCGATCGCCGCCCCGTCAGTCTCATTACCGCAAGTGATAACGAGGCGGCTCTGTCGCTTTATGGAAGAAACGGATTCCTGGAGGCTGCGCGCGCCGATGCCGTGCCGCTCTTCGAAAACAGCAAGAGCCACGCGTGGGTGCTCATGACCCGCAGCGCAGCGTAACAAAGGGCAGGACACACATGGCTGAATCCTACGACGTCATCATCATCGGCTCGGGCCCGGGCGGCTATGTCGCCGCCATCCGCGCCAGCCAGCTCGGCCTTAAGACGGCGATCGTCGAGCGTGAGCATATGGGCGGCATCTGCCTGAACTGGGGCTGCATACCCACAAAGGCGCTGCTGCGCTCGGCCGAGGTGCTCGATCACGCCAATCATTTCAAGGATTTCGGTCTCGTTCTCGAGGGCTCGGTCAAGCCGGATGCCAAGGCCGTTGTCGGCCGCTCGCGCGCCGTCTCCGCCC